>NZ_MSZZ01000043.1 GCF_002093975.1 Thermoactinospora rubra | reverse complement strand
AAACCCATCAAGATCTAGTTACACCCTTTTCTTGACACTCCCGCTCCCTGCCGTCGAGAAGTTCGACTTCGGCACGCCGGATTGCCGCTACGAGCGCGTGTGTAACAACGTCTCGATGTCGCCGCGGGCGACGCCCACGGTTGCGTCCCGTGAAATCGATGGAGGCGCGACGAAGGCGCAATGAAGGCGGCATCAGTGAAGGTGACGTCGTCTCTCCCCATCAATGACAAGAGGCGACCCACGCATGCTCATCAAGAGAATTCGCCTGTTATCGATCGGCCTGGCGGCCGCGGTGACCGTACTCCCCCTCACCATCGCCATTCCGACGGCTGCCGCCGATCCGGCCGCCGGCACGGTCCAGCAGATCGGTCCCGGCCAGTTCATCCTCGACGACCAAAGCTTCGAATTCGCCGAAACCGACGTCACCGAGGGGGCGATCGGGCGCAGGCACACGGTGACCGCCGTGGCCGGGACCCTCGCGCGGCCGGAGTCGGTGCCGTCCGCACGGGCCGACCTGGCGGTCTTCGGTCCCGGCTGGTCGGCGGAGTTCCTCGGTGGCGCGACCAGCCGTTCGCTCAGCGTCCATGGCGACTCCATCGTTGTCACCGAGGTGGGCCTGCCCGGCTCCATCCAGTACGACCTCAAGAGCAGTGCCGCCCTGCCCATGGGTGGCGGCGTGCGCAAGTTCGAGGCCGCCGATGGTGGCAAGCTCACCGAGACCACCCGCTGGGACTCCGCTCTCGGCGCCTTGCACACCACGATCACCGAGACCCCCGCCATGGACCTCGGCGCGCCAGCCGACGGTGACGACTCGTTCGTCAAGCCCGACGGCACCGTCGCCGCCGCTGCCGACATCAGCCTCACCTACACCTGGGCCCGGGTGACGTCGGATGCCGCCTCCTGGCGGGTGACCGGCGTGGGCAACACGGCGCACGGCACCGCCACCGTCGGCTACGACCGCCTGGGCCGGGTCGCCACCGTGACGGAACCGGCCGCCGGGGAAACGCCGCAGAGCGTGCTCACCTTCGCCTATGCCACGGCGACGACCGCCACCTCGGCGGGCTTCGGCGACTACGCCGGACGTGTCAAGGAGATCTCGCTCGCGACCGGCTCCAACGCACCGGAGGTGGTCGCGAGGTACGCCTACGACACCGCCGGCTACCTGCGTACCGTCACCGCCCCCAGCGTCAGCCTCCAGGCCACCTACGCCTACGACACCGTGGGCCGCGTCTCCACGCTCTCCTCCCTCAGCAAGGGCGGCTGGGACCTGAACTACGCCGGCGACTCGGCCGCGCCGACCGCCACCCCCACCGGCCCCGGCAGCCTGCCTGACGCGCCCGACTCGCCCGACAGCCCGCCCAGCGGTGCGCCGAGCCTCGCCGATCCCGGCGCCATAGCCCCGCCCTCGACGGAGTTCCAGCCCGACGGCTCCGTCTCGGCGCAGGCCTACCCCAGCTACTGCTCGTCCGCCGCGACATGGCTCTGGTACACCAAGAGCGGCTGTTCGGCCTGGGTGGCACACTACGGCTGGCGCAAGCCGTACTGGCGGCAGCTGCCCACCCGCCGGTGGGTCGTGGGCGTCCTGTTCGACCACTGCACCAGAGCGCCCGACCGGCCCGCCGGGTTCGACTTCGTCGCGGCCTGTGACATGCACGACTACGGCTACGGGCTGATCGGCAACACCTACAAGCTCTACCGCTACTACCTCGACCGCTGGCACAAGTCGCCCGTGGACGACCTGTTCTACGTGACCCTGCGTGACTGGACCTGCTCCGCGTACGGCGCGCGCAGGGCCTACTGCCGCGCGATCGCCTGGGTCTACCGCGGCGCCGTGCGCTTCGGCAATCCGAAGAACGGCGCGTACGCGACTCGTTAGGCAACCAGGGGCAGGCCCTTCGCCGGGGCCTGCCCCTTCACGGATGGGGGAACTGTGAGCAAAGAGCTTGTCATCTCCGGTGCCTATCTGGGGCTCGTGCTGGTCGCGGCCGGCATCACCCATTTCGTTTCCCTCAAGTACGGCGCGCCGATCGGTCCCGGCATCGTCCTGTTCGTGCTCACGCTGCCGTCTTCCCTCATCGTGCTCGTGCCTCCACTCGATGCGCTGGAAGGAGAAGCGCTGACGGCCTTTCTGGTCGGCTGTGGCGCGCTCCAGGCAGGCGCACTGTGGCTGTGGCTCAGATGACTCTTATCTGACTCTTATCGACAGGAAACACCCGTGAAGAAGAAATGGCCTGTTGCACTGGCGGCCTTATCCGCTGTCGCCGCGATGGCATTGACCGGAGTGGCGACAGCCGAGGTCCAGCTTCCGCACGTGGAGCCGGGACTGGCCAAACGGTTGTCGGGGGGCGGCGCCGTCCGGGTGATCGTGACGACCGAATCCACCGCCGATCTGCCCGCGGCGAGCGGGTCCGCTCCAGTGCTCCAGCGCTACTCACGGCTGCCGATGGTGGTATTACGAGTGGACCAGGCCGGGCTCGACCGGCTGGCCGAGCAGCCTGGGGTGGTGAGCGTCGTCGAGGATCGGCCGTCGCCGCCCATGCTCGCCCAGAGCATCCCCATCGTCGGCGCCGACCGGACCCGTACGGCGGGGCTCACCGGCAGAGGGGCCGCGGTAGCCGTACTGGACACCGGGGTCGCGGTGCGGCACCCCTTCTTCGGTGGCCGGGTGCTCGCGGAGGCGTGCTTCTCGCCCGCCGATCCGGAGTACGGCGCCTCCAGCCTCTGTCCCAACGGTGCCGAGGCGCAGGAGGGCGCGGGATCGGCTGACGCCGAGCAGGGGCCGTGCGCGGCGCTGGACTGTGCCCATGGGACGCACGTGGCCGGGATCATCGCGGGCGGCGCCGGCGTTCCGGGCGCGCCGGGGCACGGTGTCGCACCGGAGGCGAACATCGTCGCGATGCAGATCTTCAGCAAGTTCGACTCGGAGGACTTCTGCGGCCCCGGTGGCGCTCCCTGCGTGCTGAGCTTCGTCAGTGCCCAGCTGGCGGCGCTGGAAAAGGTACAGGCGCTCCGCGATTCTGGGATGCCGATCGCGGCGGCCAATCTCAGCGTCGGTCTCGGCCACCACACCACCGCCTGTGACACCGACCCGCTCGCACCCGCGATCGACAACCTCCGGGCCAGCGGGGTGGCCACCGTGGTGGCGGCAGGCAACAACGGGTACGGCGACGCGGTCAGCGCGCCGGCCTGCGTCTCCTCGGCGATCGCGGTGGGCAGCACCACCGACACCGACGCGCTGTCGAGCTTCAGCAACCGCGGGCCCCTGCTTGACGTGCTCGCACCGGGCACCGGAATCGTTTCCGCGCTGCCCGGCGGGCGGTGGGGGTCGCTTAGTGGTACCTCCATGGCTGCACCTCACGTTTCCGGCGCCTTCGCCGTACTGCGTCAGGCGTTTCCAGCGTTGGGGGTGGCAGAGCTGGAAGCGAAGCTCAAGTCGTCCGGCAAGGTGATCAGCTATCCGGGCGGTGTCACTCCGCGGCTGCGGCTCGATGTGGCCGCCTTGGGATCGACCCCGACACCAACCCCGACTCCGACCCCGACCCCGACACCGACACCGACACCGACACCCAAGCCCACGGCCAGCCCCTCGCCGGGCAAGTATTGGGTGGACACCTTCGCCACAGCGAACGGGTATCCGTGGACATCCTGCGTCGGGAAGTGCCCGTCACAGGGCTTGCTCTATCGAGCAACGAACTACGTGTTCTGCAAGAAGCGGGGCGATGTGGTCCGCGACACCGCGGGTAACTACAACAGCTGGTGGCTGCTGACCGACCTGGACCACGTCTATCCCGGAGGGAGCGGTCGCTCCTGGATCTCCGCGTACTATCTGAGCCGCTGGGGCAACGACGTGGCCAAGGACAACAACGGGGTGGTCATCCCCGACTGCACCGGCAAGAGCAGCGGATCATACTGGGTGGACACCTTCGCCAATGCGACCGGCTACTCGGGACCTTTGAGCGGCGCCACACCGCAGGGCACTCTCTATCAGGCGAGGAACTACGTCTTCTGCAAGAAGTGGGGGAGGGAGGTCAGGGACGGTTTGGGCAATTACAACCACTGGTGGCTGCTGACCGATCTGGACGCGGTCAACTCAGGAGGCAAGGGGCGCTCGTTCGTATCGGCGTATTACCTGAGCCGCTGGGGCAACGACACGGCCAAGGACATCAACGGGGTGGTCATCCCCGACTGCAGCTGACCGTCGGTAGCCACCGCACCCGGCGAACGCCAGCCTGCGATCATGGCTGGGGTTCGCCGGGTGCGGCAGGTCAGGAACTTCTCAGGCAACGTGTTCCTTACGGAAACGACCGGGGCCCGTGGCCGGCCTGTCGCCGGAACGCATGATGGAAAGCGCGTTCGTCGCGGTGACCAACCCTCGTGGCGATGGATTCGATGCCCAGCGACGTCTCCCGAAGCAGGCGTGCCGATTCCGAGTACTGCACGCCTTCCTGCTCGTCACGCCAGCACATCCCCTCCTTCGAGTACTGGCTTCTCCGCGAACATCCTGGAGAAATCGCGGGTGGCGCCCCTTATGCACGTAGCGCATGGCACCGATGAGCGGACGGCCTTTCCGTGCGGGCCGCGCCGATCCCCAAGCGGTAGGTGCGGGCCGCCTGCTCGTGCGCTCCGGCGTCGCCGGCGATCCATCCCGCGATCTGCGCAAGCTCACCGATGCCGACCAGCAGGCCGCGCCCCATCTCCGCGGTGAAGCTGCTCCCCCGGTAGAGGCGCACGGCGTTGTCCAGCTCCCGGAAGGCGGGCCGGATCAGATCCTTGCCCGCGATCACATCGTCGGCCAGGCGCAGGCCGTGAACCCGTGCGGACAGATCCGCGGCCGCGCTCTTCCCCAGCCGCCGGCCGCCGCGGCTGACATGAGGGGTGAGGCGTTCACCGTCACCGAGCAACCGTGCAAGCACCTCATCCGGGTCGGCGGCCGGTGCGTCCTGGGGCGTCTGGAACAGCTCGGCCTCGCTGGCGTCGAACACGCGGCACAGCAGGAGCCGGTAGGGGTCCTTCGGCTGGTGCCGTCCGGCTTCCCAATCCTTGATCATCCGGATCAGGGACTCACGCTCGGGCAACCGGAGGTGATCCGCCGCGACCTCGGCCAGCCGCCTGGCCAGATCCCGCTGAGTCCACAGGCGCTCTCGCCGCTCGGCACGCAGGCGTGCGGCCCAGGCGTGCGTCTCCCCCAGTCTCCCCCGCTCGCACTGACCGTGCACGGCCTTGACGGGATGTGATGAGACCGACGCCACAAGGCGGGACCCGCAGGCGTTCGCTCCGCCGTACGGGTCCCTTGATCAGGAATCGAGGTCCTGACCCATGGCCAACCGTAGGAGATCGGGGCACGACATCCGGGCGCCAGCGGCCTATGCGACCGCTCTCGCCTCCGCGGCGGTTGAGGCCGCCGCCGCGTTACGGTCCGCCTTGCACGACCTTGGCATCGAGGCGGACGTCACCGACGGGTACGGCCTGGCCGCGATCTCCGTCTGGGCCGGGCTGGTGGCCTTGGTGCGACGGCGAACACATCTGGTGGCGCTCCGGCTGGGACGGGCGGCGTAAGCGGCCGGTCTACGCCTGGCATCCGGCCCGCGAGCCGAGCCGTGCCGCGCGCCGTATCGCGTTCCGGTATCGAGACCTGCGGGCCACACCTCCCCTTGCGGTGCCGCTCCAGGGGCAGGGGGTGGCTCCTGATGTACGCGGTGCCGGTCCTGTTCTCCCTGGCCAGTGGTTCGCCCAGCCCGCAATACGTCCGGGACTGCTGGTCGCCTTCTACGGCTCCTGGGAGAACGCCCTGGCCAGTCCGGACGGCCGCGGTGCTCGCCCGCTACCTCGCCCCACCGGACGGCCTCGACCCCTGAGACGGGGCGCGATGGGACGGCACATCCCCGCGCGAGAATGCCCCATCCCCGCCCCATCGCGCCCTTGGCGGGTACGGCGGCGCGGTGATCTTCCTGCCTCCGGGTGGCGGGAAGCATGCCGCATCCGCCCCGCCGTACCCCACTTGAGTGCGGGGCCCTCTCCTCCGCCACCCCCGCACAGCCGCCCGATCTCGTGTCCCGACCGAGGGGTCAGCTCCGGCTTCCACTGCTGGTACCCGTCCGGCTTCTGCGCCAAGACCGGAACGCCGGTCACGGCCCACAACGTCCGGCGGGACTTCCGCAAGGTGGTCGACGCGACCAAGCTCACCGGCAAGGACTGGTCACCGCTCGAGCTGCGGCACAGCTTCGTGTCTCTGCTCTCGGACTCGGGTGTCCCGATCGAGGACATCTCGCGCCTGGTCGGCCACA
This sequence comes from Thermoactinospora rubra, assembly GCF_002093975.1. Taxonomy (GTDB): domain Bacteria; phylum Actinomycetota; class Actinomycetes; order Streptosporangiales; family Streptosporangiaceae; genus Nonomuraea; species Nonomuraea rubra_A. Next base: position 132,692 of record NZ_MSZZ01000043.1, on the reverse strand, counting down.
CCAACACGGTGGTCACCGAGACCGTCTGCCGGCACCAAATCCGGCCGGTGATCATGCAGGGAGCTGCGGCGATAGGCAAGATCTTCGGGGATAGTCACTCGCTTAGTCACCCAGACCCCGTTTCCAAGATCGGAGACGGGGTCTTTTCGCAGGTGGGCGGTACTGGGGTTCGAACCAGTGACCCCTCGCTTGTAAGGAGTCAAGATTGCTCTGGCTAGCGCGTTGACCTGCGGGCCGACCTCGGACAGTGCTCCACCGATGGCGTCTCGGGCGTGCTCTAATGGCACGCTAATGGCATGGCGATCACGCCTCTTGGTGCAGCTCTCCTATGCTCTGGGGTCATCGCACGTCAGCCGTCTTCCCTCGCCTAATGGCACGCCAATGGCGCCCGACGTGCATGATGTCACCATGAACGCCCTCCGACCGAGCACGGCCATTGTCGAGGCTGGTTGGCGGGAAGTTCGCGCTGACGGACGTGTACGCCCCGAGCTGTTGGACGCGGCCTACGCCGAGCCCCGCCTGCGGCAGCTGTTTCCCTGGACAGGCATGGGAGAACTTCACTTCAGCCGGTGCACAAGTCCTCGATGGACATGGGACATCCCATACATCGCACCCGCTCCGGAAGGCGGCTACATGGTGTTGGGTCCTCATCGTGGCGAGACAGTAGGACCTGCGACGACACCGGCAGAAGCCGTCGCGATGGTAGTGGAACGCCTTCCCTCCGATTGCGGCCCTGCCTTCGTCGGCACCCCGGAAGAACTCGCCGCTCACGAGCGATCAACCGTTGATATGTGATGCGCAGACCTGCCCGCTTCTCCCCGTGCGATCTTCCCGGAGCCGAGTCCCCGCCGAAGGCGTCCTCTTTGACCTTCGCGCGGTCCGCATACCGTACTTCGGGTGATCCGAGATGCCCCGCGAGGAGAGGGTCCGTCTGTGCGCCCTGACCGCCCGCGCGGGCGGGTGGCGGCGCGCAGCGCCGCCCTTGGTACGCGCGGCGCTGATCTACCAGCACAGCACGACCGAAGCTGACCGGAAGATCGTCAACGCGATAGACGCCATGATCAGCAAGAGCTAATGGCACGTTAATGGCACGAAGCCCCGTAGCAAGATCGCTGCGGGGCCTCTTTTCGCAGGTGGGCGGTACTGGGTTCGAACCAGTGACCCCTCGCTTGTAAGGCGAGTGCTCTACCGCTGAGCTAACCGCCCGGACAGGCACTACACCTTACGACACCGAAGGCGCGGATCGCACATCCGCTTTCCACGAAGGCCCGAGCTCGGGTCGTCCCGCGGCGCGCCAGCCCAGCAGCGCGGCCCCCAGCATCCCCGCGTCCACGCCCAGGGCCGCGGGCACCAGAGGCGGCGCGTCGCGGAACGCCAGGCGCTTGACCAGCCGCGTCCGCACCGGGTCGAACAACGCCGGACCGGCCTCCGCCAGGCCGCCGCCCAGGACGATGAGCGAGGGGTCGAGCAGCAGCGTGTAGGTCGCCAGAGCCAGTGACAGCGCCTCGACGGCCTCGTCCCACACCTCGATCGCGATCGGGTCGTCGGAGGTGACCACCTGTTCTGCGCGGACGTCGGGGATCCCCGACCGCAGGCTGTAGCGCCGCCCGACCGAGGCGGCCGAGGCGTAGGTCTCCAGGCATCCCAGCTGGCCGCACGCGCAGGGTTCGCCGTCGGGGAAGACCGGGATGTGGCCGATCTCGCCGCCCCAGCCGGAGGCTCCGCCGTACGGCGCGCCGCGGACGATCATGGCGCCCGCGATGCCGGTGCCGATGGGCAGGAAGAGGAAGTCGGAGACGCCACGGCCGGCGCCCAGGACGCTTTCCGCCAGGCCGCCGGTCTGGACGTCGTGCCCGAGCATGACGGGCACGTCCAGGGCGGTGAAGGCGGAGGCGGGCACGTCGCGCCAGCCGATGTTGGCCGAGTAGACCGCCGTGGCGGGGGTGACGAGCCCGGGGACGGCCACGCCGACGCCGGCGGGCGTGCCGTCGCCGGAGGCGGCCAGGTCGCCGACGAAGGCGCGGATCGCCTCGACGACCGCCTCGGGGCCGTCGGCGCGCGGGGTGGGCCGCCGCTCGCTCAGCAGCACGACGCCGCCATCGCTGACCAGGCCGCCCTTCATGGACGTGCCACCGACGTCGAGTGCGACAACGAACGAGCTCACGCCACGGAACGATAGCGCATGTCAGGATTAGTCAGGAGAGTCGCACAACCGCCATCGGGACCCCCATCAGGACCGGCCGAGCACCCGGTTCAGGGCCGCCTCGACCTCCGCCGACAGCCCCGGCACGGTGGTGACCAGCTCGCGGGCCGCCGCGGCCTGCCGTACGGCGCCGCAGGAACGGCACTCGACCTCGCCCAGCCGGCAGATGAGCGAGGTGGAGCCGCACGACTCGCAGGTGTCGAGGTCGAGGTCGTGGTGCCGCTGGCAGTCCGGGCAGATGAGCACCTGGACCTCGCGGCGGACCCCGCGCCGCCACGGGGACGCGCCGCGGACGGGGTCGGTCTGCCGGGCCCCGCAGCGATAGCAGGGCATGACATCCTCCGAGGTTACGACGACAGGACTTGGAGATAGTCGGCGACGTCGCGCGGTGCGGAGACCGGGTTCACGATCGACCACATGATCGCGCCGTCGCCGTCGATGATGAAGGTCCCCCGCAGGGCGAACCCCCTCACATCATCGAACACACCGTACGCCTGCGCGACCTGTCCATGTGGCCAGAAATCAGAGAGGAGCGGGAAGTCGTAGCCCTCCTGATCCGCCCACGCACGCAAGGTGAACATGGAGTCCACCGAGACGCCGAGCACGTGCGCGGCGGAGAAGGACCGCAGCGCCGCCATCTCGCTCTGGCAGATGCCGCTGAAGGCCAGCGGGAAGAAGACCAGCACGACACGCCTGCCGCGCAGGCTCGACAGCCGCACGGGCACGCCGTGCTGGTCCTTCAGCTCGAAGTCGGGAGCGAGAGAGCCGACGGCAGGCGGGGTCAGCGCCGCCCCTTCGGAGCGACCAGCCGCGTGCCCGACCAGTCGGGCGCGGCCGAGATGCTGCTGGTCTGGGACAGTCCCGCGGTCGCGGCGTCCTCCCCGATGTCGCTCGGCTCCACGTGGCCGTCTCTGCCGGCCTTGGGGGTCAGCAGCCAGATCTGGCCGCCCTCGGCGAGACCTCGCATGGCGTCGCTGAGAGCGTCGAAGAGGTCACCGTCGCCGTCACGCCACCACAGCAGCACCACGTCGACGACGTCGTCGGTGTCCTCGTCGAGAAGCTCGTTGCCGGTCAGGTCCTCGATGGACGCGCGAAGCTCCTCGTCGACGTCCTCGTCCCAGCCGATCTCCTGCACCACCTGACCCGGCTTGAGGCCGAGCCGTTCGGCCAGGCCGCGCTCGCCCTGCGCCTGACCCGCGGTCGCGCTCACTTGTATCCCTCCTGGTGTGCGGTTGTCGCTTCGGGACAGTCCACACGCTGTGACCCTCAGTCGTCAACGGTCAACCGCCGATGAACGACAACCTGACCTGACGTTGCGCGTTGTCGACGTTCAGGTCGACCACGGCGATGGACTGCCACGTGCCGAGGGCGAGCCGCCCGCCGAGGACGGGGACGGTCGCGTAAGGGGGGATGAACGCGGGCATGACATGCGACCTGCCGTGTCCTCGGGAGCCGTGGCGGTGGCGCCAGCGGTCGTCGGCCGGGAGCAGGTCACTCAGCGCGGACAGCAGATCGTCGTCGCTGCCCGCGCCGAGTTCGATCAGCGCCACGCCGGCCGTCGCGTGCGGGACGAAGACGTGCAGCAGCCCGTCCCCTCCGGCCTCACGGGCGAACTGCTCGCAGCGGGCGGTGATGTCGTGCACCGTCTCGCTCGAGCCCGTGGTCAGCGTGAAGACCTCTGATCTCACACGAGAGATCTTACTTGGGCTGGATCACCGCGTCCGGGCCTGGATACACCAGCCCGGTGTGACCGTCGTCGAATCTGACCACGTACGGCGGGCCGCCGTTGGGCCCGCGGATTTCGATGATCTCTCCCGACCGGTCCTTCTGTCCGACGACGTGCCCGTGCACCAGAAGCCGGTCTCCAACCGTCGCGTTCATAGCTCCAATGTGGTACGGCTCGCGCCGGAGGAAAAGACCCCACCCGCCAAAACCGGGGGAAAGGGCTGCTCCCCAGATGCCAGGCAGGAGAGGACGTCTCCCGCCACCGGGGATCACGCGCGGTGGGCGCCGGCAGGAGGGCGGCTAGGATCGGTCGTCTCATGCCGCCGGGGTTTCGCCGTGGGCGCAGCGGCGCATCGCGCGGGAGCGGGTTGGTCATCCCCGCGTCGGGGGACCCTCAAGGAGGGGTGCGAAATTTCGTACGTTTTCTAGTCTTGTTAAATGAAGGGCTACGTGTAACCTTTGCGGGGATTCGTCCTACCATCGGTGGTCTAGGCCACGGAACCGGCCCTGCCAGCAGGGACGTTCTGGTTACCGAAGAGTAGAGATGCACTTTCGGGCCCGACGGACCAGGATGGAAGGCGAGACCCCAGACCAGACATCAGTCCACCTCGGAAGGCGAGACCCAGTGGCTTCCGGACGCCAGCGTTTCTCGATCATCAGCGACGGCCTACCCAGCCAGCTGCCTGATGTCGACCCCAGCGAGACCAACGAGTGGCTCGAGTCTCTCGACAACGTCGTGAAGACCGAGGGCCGCACCCGCGCCCGCTACCTGATGCTCCGCCTGCTCGAGCGCGCGCGGGAGCACCAGGTGGGCGTGCCGGGTCTGCGCAGCACCGACTACATCAACACGATCCCGCCGGAGCGGGAGCCGTGGTTCCCCGGCGACGAGCACGTGGAGCGGCGCATCCGCGCCTACATCAGATGGAACGCGGCGGTGATGGTCTCCCGCGCGAACGCGCGCACCAACGTGGGCGGCCACATCGCCACCTACGCCTCGGCCGCCTCGCTGTACGAGGTGGGCTTCAACCACTTCTTCCGCGGCAAGGACCACGGCGAGTCGGGCGACCAGGTCTTCATCCAGGGCCACGCCGCGCCCGGCATCTACGCCCGCGCCTACCTGGAGGGCCGCCTCAACGAGGCGCAACTCGACGCCTTCCGCCAGGAGCTGTCGCACGGCTTCCACGGCCTGCCCTCCTACCCGCACCCGCGCCTGATGCCCGACTTCTGGGAGTTCCCGACGGTCTCCATGGGCCTGGGCCCGATCGGCGCGATCTACCAGGCGCGCTTCAACCGCTACCTGCTCAACCGCAAGATCAAGGACACCAGCCGCAGCCACGTGTGGGCGTTCCTGGGCGACGGCGAGATGGACGAGCCCGAGTCGCTGGGCGCGATCGGCCTGGCCGCCCGCGAGGAGCTCGACAACCTCACCTTCGTCATCAACTGCAACCTGCAGCGGCTCGACGGCCCGGTGCGCGGCAACGGCAAGATCATCCAGGAGCTGGAGTCGTTCTTCCGCGGCGCCGGCTGGAACGTCATCAAGGTCATCTGGGGCCGCGACTGGGACCCGCTGCTGGCCGCCGACGTCGACGGCGTGCTGGTCAACCAGATGAACATCACCCCCGACGGCCAGTTCCAGACCTACGCGGTGGAGTCGGGCGCCTACATCCGCGAGCACTTCTTCGGCTCCGACCCGCGCCTGCGCAAGATGGTCGAGCACCTGTCGGATGAGGACATCAGGCGCCTGAGCCGCGGCGGCCACGACTACCGCAAGATCTACGCGGCCTTCAAGGCGGCCCGCGAGCACGTCGGCCAGCCGACGGTGATCCTGGCCCAGACCATCAAGGGCTGGACCCTGGGCAAGGACTTCGAGGCGCGCAACGCCACCCACCAGATGAAGAAGCTCACCAAGGCCGAGCTGAAGGAGTTCCGCGACCGGCTCTACCTGCCGATCCCCGACTCCGCGCTGGAGGCGGACCTGCCGCCCTACTACCACCCGGGCGAGGACGACGAGGAGATCCAGTACATGATGGAGCGGCGCGCGGCCCTGGGCGGCGTGCTGCCCAAGCGGGTCGTTCGCGCCAAGCCGCTGAAGCTGCCCGGCGACGAGGTCTACAAGCAGTTCTCCAAGGGCTCGGGCAAGCAGCAGGTGGCCACCACCATGGCCTTCGTGCGCCTGCTCAAGGACCTCATGCGCGACAAGGAGATCGGCCACCGGTTCGTGCCGATCATCCCCGACGAGGCCCGCACGTTCGGCATGGACTCCATGTTCCCGAGCGCGAAGATCTACTCGCCGCACGGCCAGACCTACGAGGCCGTCGACCGGGACCTGCTGCTGTCCTACAAGGAGTCGACCGAGGGCCAGATCCTGCACGAGGGCATCAGCGAGGCGGGCTCCATGGCCTCCTTCACCGCCGCGGGCAGCACCTACGCCACCCACGGCGAGCACATGATCCCGGTCTACATCTTCTACTCGATGTTCGGCTGGCAGCGCACCGGCGACCAGATGTGGCAGGCCGCCGACCAGATGGCGCGCGGCTTCCTGCTGGGCGCCACCGCGGGCCGCACCACGCTGAACGGCGAGGGCCTGCAGCACGAGGACGGCCACACGCCGCTCATCGCCTCGACGAACCCGGCGGCCATCGCCTACGACCCGTCGTGGGCGTTCGAGACCGCCTACATCGTCAAGGACGGGCTGCGGCGGATGTACGGCGAGCAGCCGGAGAACGTCTTCTACTACCTGACGGTCTACAACGAGCCGTACGTCCAGCCCGCCGAGCCGGCCGGCCTCGACGTCGAGGGCCTGCTGAAGGGCCTGTACCTGTTCGCCCCCTCCGACAAGCCGGGCCCCAAGGCCAACATCCTGGCCTCCGGCGTGGCCGGGCCGTGGGCGCTGGAGGCCCAGCGCATGCTGGCCGACGACTGGGGCGTCTCGGCCGACGTGTGGTCGGCCACCTCGTGGTCGGAGCTGCGCAGGGAGGCGCTGGCCTGCGAGGAGCACAACCTGCTCAACCCCGACTCCGAGCCGCGCGTGCCGTACGTCACGCAGGTGCTGCGGAAGGCGAGCGGGCCGTTCGTGGGCGTCAGCGACTACATGAAGGCGGTCCCCGACCAGATCGCCCAGTGGGTGCCGGGCGAGTGGACCTCCCTGGGCACCGACGGGTTCGGCCTGTCCGACACCCGCTCGGCGCTGCGCCGCCACTTCCACGTCGACGCGGCCTCCATCACGCTGGCCGTGCTCACCATGCTGGTACGGCAGGGCGAGCTCAAGTCCGAGGTGCTGCGCGAGGCCATCGCGAAGTACCACCTGAAGAACGGCGTGACCGAGGCGGGCGGAGCGGAGAGCAACGACGCCGAGTCCATGGGCGTGTGACCTTCCGGCCGGGAGAATTCCCACGGCGAATCGGCGTCATAGCCTGCAGGGTGGGGAGTCTTCCCGGATGAGGCGGCGAGTTCTGGAGGGGTGCTCGCCGCCTCCCCGATAACTGATCACATATCCTGGGCAGCACTCCCCCTGAGAGGGGATGACCATATGCGCCGAGAGCTCGCGCTCGTCACACTCGCCGTGACGTTGACCGCATGCGGCGGCGACGGCGGGGCCACGCCGCCGTCGCCGGCCGCCCAGACGACGCGGCCCGTCACCGGGCCCACCACCGAGCCGCCGCCCCAGAAGATCGCCTGGGGCCCGTGCACGGACATCCAACGGCCCGGCGAGCAGGCGACCGCCAAACCGGATCCGTCCCTGCGCTGCGGCAAGCTGACCGTGCCGCTGGACTACGCCAAACCCGGCGGCGAGAGCATCGAGCTGGCGCTGATCAAGATCGCGGCGACCGACAAGGCCAATCGCCTGGGCTCCCTGGTGTTCAACTTCGGCGGGCCCGGCGCCTCGGGCGTGGACACGCTGGCCCAGGCCGCCAAGGCGTTCGCCTCCCTGGGCACGCGCTACGACCTGGTGAGCTTCGACCCGCGCGGCGTCCAGCGCAGCTCCGGCGTGCGCTGCGGCAGCGGCAAGGAGCTCGACGAGTTCATGGCGCTCAACACCCTGCCCGACACCGAGGAGACCTGGAAGCGCTCGCTGGCCGCCACCAAGGAGTTCGTCGAGCTGTGCCGACGCGACTCCGGCAAGATCCTGCCCTATGTCGGCACGGTGAACGCCGCCAGGGACATGGACGTGCTGCGCGCGGCGCTGGGCGACCAGAAGCTCAACTACTTCGGCATGTCGTACGGCACGCAACTCGGCGGCGTCTACGCCACGCTGTTCCCGGACAAGGTCGGCCGCATGGTCCTGGACGCCCCCCTCGACCCCGCCGTCAGCTTCGAGGAGCGCACGATCGTCCAGACCGAGGGCTTCCAGAAGGTCTACGAGACCTTCCTCAAATCGTGCGTCCAGGACGGCTGCCGGCTGGGCAAGACCGTCGAGGAGGCCGACAAGAAGGTCAAGGCGCTCATGACGTCGCTCGTCGACAAGCCGCTCAAGGTCCGCGACCGCGAGCTGACCCAGGGGCTGGCCAGCACCGGCCTGGCGTCCGCGCTGTATTCGCAGTACAGCTGGCCGCTGCTGGAGGAGGCGCTGGCCCAGGCCTCCGAGGGCGAGGGCGGCGGGCTGATGTACCTGGCCGACATCTACGTCGGGCGCTCCGAGGACGGCACCTACGACACCTCGATGACCTCCTTCCCGGCGATCACCTGCGTCGACAACGCCGAGCGGCCCGACGAGGCCGCGCTGCGGCGCACCCAGGAGAAGGCGATGGAGATCTCGCCGCTGTTCGGCAACGCGGGCTCCGGGTTCACGTGCGCCATGTGGCCGGTGCCCGGCAGCGACGAGGCCAAGCGCGTCGACGCCGACGGCTCGGCCCCGATCGTGGTGGTGGGCGGCAAGAACGACCCCGCCACGCCGTACGAGTGGGCGCCCAAGCTGACCGAGCAGCTCAAGACCGGGGTGCTGGTCACCTACGAGGGCCAGGGCCACGGCGCCTACGTCTCGGGCAACCAGTGCGTCATCTCCACGGTGAACGGCTACCTGCTGCAGGGCAAGCTGCCGGCGGAAGGCACGACCTGCTCCTGAGCAGCCCGCGGGGCTACGCTCTGGCCATGATGGATCATCAGGCGTACTGCTCGGCCGTCGCCGGGGAGATCAAGGCGCTCGCGGATCTGGTGTCGGGGGCCGACCTCGCCGCACCCGTGCCGACCTGCCCGGGATGGACCCTGGGCGACCTGGTGTGGCACGTCGGCGTCGCGCACCGGTGGGCCGAGCGGATCGTCGGCACGCGAGCCTCGGCCCGGGTGCCCATCCGGGAGGTGGCCGCCTCGCCCGAGGGCGACCTCGTGGAGTGGCTGCGCTCGGGCGGCGAGGCGCTGGTGGCCACGCTGCGGGCGGCGGACCCCGACGAGCCCGTGTGGGCCTGGGGAGAGGACCAGCACCAGCGCTTCTGGGCGCGCCGCATGCTGTTCGAGACGAGGGTGCACCGGGCGGACGTGGAGCTGGCCCTGGGCCTGTCGCCGGCCATCGCCCCCGCGCTGGCGGCCGACGGCATCGAGGAGTTCCTCGCGAACCTGCCCCATGCCCGCAGCATCTCCTCCCGGCTGGCGGACTTCGAGTCGCACGGGCAGACCCTGCACCTGCACGCCACCGACGCCGAGGGCGAGTGGACGGTCACCATGCCGCCCGCCTACTCCTGGCGCCGCGGCCACGCCAAGGGCGACGTCGCGCTGCGCGGGCCGGTGGCGGACCTGCTGCTGGTGGTGTACGGCAGGCTGGGGCCGGAGGCGGTGACGGTGTTCGGGGACCGGGAGCTGCTGGAGCGCTGGCTGGCCGCCACGGCCCTGTGACGCCCTTGCGAGGGTTCCCGCCGGCGCCCGGGCGCGCCGCCGCTCGGCGGTCGGCGGCGAGCCCGGGACGACGTGGCCGCCGAGGAAGGGCGGCCCGGGCGGGCCCGGGAGCCGGCCGGCTGGGAAGTGGCCGGAAGGCCCTGGACCCGCACGTCGAGGCGCCGCCGCGTCAGCCGCGGCGGCGGAAGACCCCGAACAGGTTGCCCGAGGTGTCGGTGAGGTACGCGAAGTCGGTGCCCATGCCGTCGTCGATGACCTTGGTGACGACCTTGCCGCCGAGCTCCTCCGTCTGGCGGCAGGCGGCCTCGACGTCGGCGACCTCGACATGGAAGATCGCGTGGTTGGGGAACTCCCCCTTGGTGTTGAACAGCCCGCCGGCCGGCGCCTGCGCCCCCGGGTAGCCGATGAGCCGGTAGTCCAGCGGCCCCTCGTCGTGCGCGAAGCTCCACCCGAACAGGCCGCCGTAGAAGCGCTCGGCCCCGGCGGGGTCGTCGGTCGCGATCTCGAACCACGTGACGGTGTTGTGCATTGCCGTTCCTCCGTTTGTCGAACACAAGTACGGTATGACGGTCAGGCGACAACACTATGTCGGTGTTTTCGATGGACTAATCGAGAATCGCCCCCTGGATGATCACCTCGGGCACATCGGTCACGAACCTCTCCAGCGGCCGGTCAGGGCAGCGCTCGGCGGTCACCGTGGCGGAGGTGATGCGGTCGAGGCGGAAGACCCGCACGTCGTCGCGCAGGCGGCACCAGGCCACGAGATACCAGAAGCCGCCACGCCCGCCGAGGAACACCCCCGGCTCGACGTCGCGCATGGTCAGCACGCCGTGCCTGTCGGCATACTCCAGCTTCAGCACCCGCCGCCTGAGCAGCGCCTCCTCGATGGCCCGCGACACCCCGGCCGAGCCGAGCGGCTGGGCGGGCTCGGCGGGCTCGGCCGGGGTCATGAGCTGGACGCGGCGCGCCAGCTCCCTGGCCAGCTCGCCCTCCCGCCCCGGCATGGCCGCCACGACCTTGCGCAGCGCGCTGCGGGCCTGCGCGCCGAAGGGCTGGTCGCCGGCCCGGCTCAGGGCGATGGCGATGGCGACCGCCTCGGTGGGCGTGAAGTTCAGCGGCGGCAGCGACATCTCCTTGTCGATGGCGTAGCCGCCCCTGCGCCCGGGCTCGGCGTAGATGGGCACGCCCGACTCCTGGAGCGCGGCGATGTCGCGCTCGATGGTGCGCACGCTCACCTCGAACCGCCGCGCCAGCTCGCGGGCCGAGCGGTAGCGCGGGGCGATCGCGCGCAGGTCTTCGACCAGCGCGTACAGCCGATCTGTACGGTTCACAATCGGCAGGCTACGCGCCGCCACCGACAGAATCCCTTGACCGGCCGGTGAGAATGGCCAGGCGGTGGTCAGGCGGCGGGCACCAAGCACGTCCGCCGCACGTTGATAGGCTGACCGGCCACACCCGTCAGGAGCGCGATGACACCACCCGCGAAGGGGCGCACCCCTCTCCCGCCGAAACGCAAGGCGTCCAAGGCCGTCCGGCTGCTGGCAGTCGGGGCCGTGGGGACTTTGATGATCGCGTACTGCGCGGCGGTGTTCGACGACGACGAGGTCGTCGCAGACTGCGTCGACACCACCACCCAGCTCGCCGACGGCTCCTACGTCGTGGTCGACGACGACTACTGCGACGACGGCTACCACGGGCCCCGCGGCGCCTTCCTGTGGTACTACGGCGGCAAGCGCGTCGGCTCCAGGGTCATGAGCGGCACCACGATCCGGCCCGGCGACGTCACCATCACCAGCCGCGGCGGCAAGGAGATCCAGCGCGGCGGCTTCGGCGGGCGCGGGTCCGGCGGAAGTTGATCGTTCTGCAATCGGCCGATGCTGTGCTGGCCGCAAGCGAAGGCACGCAATCGAGGGGGTGGATGTTGAGACGCTTATCCTCGCGCGCGGTCGGCGTGGGCGCGCTGGCGGCGCTGTCGTCGGTCGTGCTCGCCGCCTGTTCGACCGGGGCCGAGTACCAGCCCGAGCGGCAGACCGTCACCGAGCAGCCGCCCGTCGCCTACCCCGGCGAGGACGAGACCGACGAGACCGGTGAGATCGACGAGGTCGTCGCCACGTGCGTGGTCCGCGACAGCGAGGACGACGGGGTCTACCTGGTCGCGCCCGACGACGAGTGCGACGGTGCCGGCAAGCACTCGGCGTACATGTGGTACTACGGCGGCAGGAGGATCGCCGGCAGGCAGATCCACCGCGGGACGACGACCCGGCCCAGGGACGCCTGGATCGTCACCCGCGGCGGCGACGAGCTGAGCCGCACGGGCAGGATCGTCAGGGACGGGTTCGGCAACCGCACCACAGTGGGCAGCTGATGCGCAGACACACCAGCGCTCCCCGCGACGGCTGGGAGCAGATCATCGAGAGCCAGGGGCTGGCCTACCACCGGGCCGCCCACCCGGCGGGCACGGCCCGGCCGTACTGGGACGAGTCGGTCCACTACCTGTTCTCCATGGAGGAGGTCCTCGCCCTGGAGGAGCAGGTGGAGGAGCTGCACCGGATGTGCCTGGCGGCCGTCGAGCACGTCATCGCCAAGGAGCGCTTCGCCGACTTCGCCCTCCCGCAGTGGGCGTGGGCGGAGGTCGCCCGGTCGTGGGAGCGCCGCGACCCGCACGTCTACGGCCGCTTCGACCTGCGCTACGACGGCACGGGCCCGGCCCGGCTGCTGGAGTACAACGCCGACACCCCGACCTCGCTGGTGGAGTCGTCGGTCGTGCAGTGGTACTGGCTGCAGGACCGCTTCCCCGGCGACGACCAGTGGAACTCGCTGCACGAACGCCTCGTCGACCGCTGGCGCGAGCTGACGCTGCCGACCGGGCCCACGCACTTCGCCTGGACGAGCATGGACGAGACGGGCGAGGAGGCGATGACGCTCGCCTACATGCAGGAGACCGCCGAGCAGGCCGGGCTGACGACCGTGGCGATCGCCATGGAGGACATCGGCTGGGACGGCCTCAACCGCCGCTTCGTCGACCTGGAGGGCCGCGTCATCAGGTCGGCGTTCAAGCTGTACCCGTGGGAGTGGATGCTCGCCGACGAGTTCGGCGGCCACGCCGTACGGCACGCGGCCTCCACCACGTGGATCGAGCCGCTGTGGAAGACGCTGCTGTCCAACAAGGCGCTGCTGGCGGTGCTGTGGGAGATGTATCCCGGCCATCCCAGCCTGCTGCCGGCCTACCTCGACGGGCCGCGCGAGCTGTCCTCCTACATCGTCAAGCCGCTCCTGGGCCGCGAGGGCGCCTCCATGAGGATCGTCACGCCGTACGGCACGCAGGACACGCCGGGCGAGTACGGCGCGGAGGGCCACGTCTTCCAGGCCTTCGAGCCGCTGCCCGACTTCGACGGCCAGCGGCCGGTGCTGGGCGCCTGGCTGGTGGGCGACGAGTCGGCGGGCTTGGGAATCCGCGAGACCACTGGTTTGATCACTGACGACACCTCGTCCTTCGTCCCTCACCGAATCGAGCAATGATGACCCTCCTGGAGACCCTGGCCCGCGGCGCGGGCGCCATCGCCGCCTACGCCGCCGTCGGCGTGATCCTGCTGATCGTCGGCTTCTACGTGATCGACCTGGCCATCCCGGGCCGGCTGAGCTCGATCATCAAGACCGAGCGCAACCCCAACGCCACGCTGCTGACCAGCAGCGGCCTGGCCGCGATCGGCCTCATCGTGGCCGCCTCCATCTGGGCCTCCGGCGGGCGCCTGGCCGAGGGGCTGACGGCCACGGCGGTCTTCGGCCTGGTCGGCATCGCCGTGCAGACCGTCGCGATGCTGGTGTTCGACCGGCTGGTCGGCATCTCGGTGCGCGAGCTGGTCAAGGAGCCGGAGCTGCAGCCCGGCACCCGCGTGCTGGCGGTCACGCACCTGGCCATCGGCGTCATCACGGCCGTGGCGGTGATCTGACGCCCTCGCCTGCCGACCTGCGTCTGGCGCATGCCGGAGGGCCTGGCACTCTAGAGGCGTGAAGGAGCACGAGGAGCGGATCCGCGAGGAGACGACCACGCGGCTGGAGCGGGCGATGGGCGCGTTGGGAACGGCGGCCATGGCCCGCATGGAAGAGCGGCTGCCGTGGTTCCGCGCGCTCAGCGCCGAGGACCGCTCCTGGGTGGGCCTGGTGGCGCAGGCGGGCATCGCGGCGTTCGTGGAGTGGTTCCAGCACGCCGGCGACGACCGGCCCACGCCCAGCATCGAGTTCTTCGGCACCGCGCCGCGCGAGCTGAAGCGCTCCATCTCCCTGCAGCAGACCGTCGACATCGTGCGCGTCGTGGTCGAGGTGGTCGAGGCGCAGGTCGACGAGCTGGCCGCGCCCGGCGGGCGGGACCAGCTGGAGCAGGCCATGCTGCGCTACACGCGCGACGTCGCCTTCGCCGCCGCGCAGGTCTACGCCCGCGAGGCCGAGGTGCGCGGCGCCTGGGACGCCCGGCTGGAGGCGCTGATCGTCGACGCGCTCGTACGGGGCGAGGTGGACGACGGGCTGCACTCGTGGGCGGCGGCGCTGGGCTGGACCTCCTCGCCGGTCGTCGTCATCGCCGGGCACGCCCCCGACGACGACCCCCGGGCGGTGATCGACGGGCTGCGCGAGCGGGGCCGCCGCATCGGGCTCGACCTGCTGGCCGGCGTCCAGGCCGACCGGCTCATCGTCATCGTGGGCGGCGCGGGCAGCGTCAACGACGCCGCCAGGCACGTGGTGCGGCAGTTCGGCCCGGGCCCGATCGTCATCGGCCCCGAGGTGCCCGACCTGCACGCCGCCACCCGCTCGGCGCGGGCGGCCATCGCGGGGCTGAAGGCCTCCTCCGGCTGGCCCGACGCGCCCCGGCCGGTCCACGCCGAGGACCTGCTGGCCGAGCGGGCGCTCGACGGCGACGAGGACGCCAGGGCCCAGCTGGTCGAGACCGTCTACCAGCCGCTGGCCGGCACCCCGCTGCTCGACACGCTGGCCACCTACCTGGAGCAGGGCACCTCGCTGGAGGCCACCGCCCGGCTGCTGTTCGTCCACCCCAACACGGTCCGCTACCGGCTCAAGAAGATCACCGAACTGACCGGGTACCAGCCGACCGAGGGCAGGTCCGCCTTCACCCTCCAGGTCGGGCTGATCCTGGGGCGCCTTTCGGAATCCGCCGAAACCTGGCGAGCCCTAACGTAACGGGCGCGAAACCCCCATTGGAGGTTTCTCACAAACTCTCCCGCCCCAAGTTCGTGCGGATCATTATCCTCGTGTCGGACTCCTACAGGGCATCGTGGAATTCGTGCTCGTCATCGTCGCTCCGGGCCAAGGCGCCCAGACCCCAGGCTTCCTCAGTCCGTGGCTCGACCTGCCGGGCTTCGCCGACCGCCTGCGGGCGTGGTCGGACATCGTCGAACTCGACCTCATCGCCTACGGCACGACCGCCGGCGCGGAGGAGATCCGCGACACGGCTGTCGCCCAGCCCCTGCTCGTGGCCGCCGCGCTGGCCTCCGCCGAGGCGCTGGGCGTGACCCCCGACGTGGTGGCCGGGCACAGCGTCGGCGAGCTGGCCGCCGCCGCGCTCGCCGGGGTGCTGACCACCGAGGAGGCGCTGGCCCTGGTGCGCGAGCGCGGACGGGCCATGGCCAGGGCCGCCGCGATCACCGAGACCGGCATGACCGCCGTCCTGGGCGGCGTCGACGTGCTGGAGTCCATCGACAAGCACGGCCTGACCCCGGCCAACATCAACGGCGCCGGCCAGATCGTCGCCGGCGGCACGCTGGCCCAGCTGGCGGCCTTCAAGGCCGAGCCGCCCGCGCGGGCACGGCTCATCCCGCTGTCGGTCGCCGGCGCCTTCCACACCGAGCACATGGCGCCGGCCGTGACCGAGCTGCGCCAGGCGACGGCCAACCTCAAGCCGGCCGACCCGGACGTGAAGCTGCTGTCCAACAAGGACGGCCAGGTCGTCGCCGGCGGCGCCGAGTTCGTCGCCCGCCTGGTCGACCAGGTCAGCAACCCGGTCCGCTGGGACCTGTGCATGGAGACGATGGCCTCCCTCGGCGTCGACCGCATGATCGAGCTGGTGCCCGGCGGCACCCTGACCGGCCTGGCCAGGCGCGGCCTGCCGGGCGTGCGCACCGTGGCGCTGAAGACCCCCGACGACCTCGAAGCGGCGAAGGAGCTGGCCCAGTGAGGATTCCCGACGTCGCCCCCGGGGCGAGGGTGCTGGCCTTCGGCGGCTACCAGCCGTCCAAGGTCGTCACCAACGACGACCTCGCCGAGACCATGGACACCAACGACGAGTGGATCCAGTCGCGCGTCGGCATCAAGGAGCGCCGGATCGCCCCGGCCGGGGAGTCCGTGACCGACATGGCCGTCCAGGCCGGCGGCAAGGCGCTGGCCGCCAGCGGGCTGTCGGCCGGCGACATCGACCTGGTCATCGTGGCCACCTGCACGCCCGAGACGCAGATCCCCAACGTCTCCGCCTCCGTGGCGCACCGCCTGGGCATCCACGCCCCCGGCGCCTTCGACGTCAACGCGGCCTGCGCCGGGTTCTGCTACGCCCTGGCCACCGCCAGTGCGGCCGTGCGCGGCGGCGCCGCCCGCCACGTGCTGGTCATCGGGGCCGAGAAGCTGTCGCAGTGGGTCGACTGGACCGACCGCGCCACCGCCGTGATCTTCGCCGACGGCGCCGGCGCCGCGGTCGTGGGCCCCTCCGAGACCCCCGGCATCGGCCCGGTCGTGTGGGGCAGCGCCGGCGACAAGGCCGACGCCATCTACGTCAAGGACCGCTCCTCCTTCCTCTACCAGGAGGGCCAGACCGTCTTCCGGTGGGCCACCACCGCGCTGCACCCGGTGGCCAAGGAGGCGTGCGAGCGGGCCGGCGTGGATCCCGCCGAGCTGAGCGCCTTCGTCCCGCACCAGGCCAACCTGCGCATCGTCGAGGCGATCGCCCGCAAGCTGGGCGCCGAGAAGGCCGCCGTCGCCCGCGACATCGTGCTGGCCGGCAACACCTCGGCCGCCTCCATCCCGCTGGCCCTCTCCCGCATGATCGAGCGCGGCGAGGTGCCCTCCGGCGGGCTGGCGCTGCTACTGGGCTTCGGCGCCGGCCTCACCTATGCCGGGCAAGTGATCGAGATTCCCTAGGCTTGTACGGCTCAGCCGTACGCGACCGGCTCGTACGGCCCAGCCGTACGGAACCCAGAAGAAACCAAAGGAGAACCACCGACATGGCATTCAGCGAGCAGGAGATCCTCGAGGGTCTCGGCAAGATCATCAACGAGATCACCGGGATTCCGGCGTCGGAGGTCACCCCGGACAAGAGCTTCGTCGACGACCTCGACATCGACTCCCTGTCGATGGTCGAGATCGCCGTGGCCGCCCAGGACGAGTTCGGCGTCGAGATCCCCGACGACCAGCTCAAGAACCTCAAGACGGTCAAGGACGTCATCAACTTCATCAACGCCTGACCTGTCCCGTTTCCTGATCAGCAAGGAGCGTAAACACGTGAGTGCTAACCGGGCACGAGTCGTCGTCACCGGGCTCGGCGCGACGACGCCCCTGGGTGGAGACGTGACCTCGACCTGGTCGGCGCTCCTCGCCGGTCAGTCCGGGGTCGACACCCTGACCGAGGACTGGGTCGACAGCGTCCCCGTGACGTTCGCGGGCAAGGCCGCCGTCGACCCGGCCGAGGTGCTGCCGCGGCCCGAGGCCCGCCGCCTCGACCGCAGCGAGCAGTTCGCGCTCATCGCCTCGCGCGAGGCGTGGGCCGACGCGGGCAAGCCGGAGGTCGCCCCTGAGCGGCTGGGCGTGGTGGTCTCCAGCGGCATCGGCGGCATCACCACCACGCTGTCGGCCTACGACACGTTCAAGGAGAAGGGCTGGAACCGCCTGTCGCCCTTCACCGTGCCGATGCTCATGCCCAACGGCCCGGCCGCCTGGATCGGCCTGGACCTGGGCGCCATGGCCGGGGTCCACGCGACCGTGTCGGCCTGCGCCTCCGGCGCCGAGGCCATCGGCCAGGCGATGGAGATGATCCGCTCCGGCCGCGCCGACGTGGTCGTGGCGGGCGGCACCGAGGCGGCCATCCATCCGCTCAACATGGCGGCCTTCGCCGCCGCGCGTGCCATGTCCACGCGCAACGACGACCCGAAGGGCGCCTCCCGTCCCTGGGACCGCAGCCGCGACGGGTTCGTGCTGGGCGAGGGCGCCGGGATCGTCGTGCTGGAGTCGGAGGAGCACGCCAGGGCCCGCGGCGCGCGCATCTACGCCTACGCCGCCGGGGTGGGCTACTCGGCGGACTCCCACCACATCACCCAGCCCGAGCCGGAGGGCCGCGGCGTCATCAACGCGATGACTCAGGCGCTGACCGACGCCGGGATCACCGGCCAGGACGTCAAGCACGTCAACGCCCACGCCACCTCCACGCCGGCCGGCGACGTCATCGAGGTGCAGGCGGTGGCCAAGGCCATCGGCACCCACCCGCTGGTCACCTCGACCAAGTCCATGACGGGTCACCTGCTGGGCGGCGCGGGCGGCATCGAGTCGGTCTTCACCGTCAAAGCGCTGCAGGACCGCGTCGTCCCGGCCACCATCAACGTGCACGACCTGGACGACGGCATCGAGGTGGACCTCGTCTACGGCGAGAACCGCGAGCTGCCCGCCGGCGACGTGGCCGCCGTCAACAACTCCTTCGGCTTCGGTGGCCACAACGTGTCCGTCGTCTTCGTGGGGGTCTAGGTGATCTCCGCGGCGCCCGCCGTACCCCCTCCGGATCCTCAGGTCCGACGTCCGCTTCTCAAGGAGCTTCGATGACCGTAGTCGACAACGAGACCGTGGCACGGGCTGCCGAGCAGGAGCCCGCCGATCCCCGGGATCCCCTCGTCAGGCTCGCCGCGCTGCTCGACGAGGGCTCGGTGCGGCTGATCACTCCGGAGGACAAGAGCGGCGTCTACGCCGCCATGGGCCGCGTGGAGGGCGTGCCCGTGGTGGCCTTCTGCAGCGACGCCCGCGTCCAGGGCGGGGCGATGGGCAGCGAGGGCTGCGAGCACATCGTCCACGCCTACGACGTGGCCGTCCGCGAGCGGGTGCCGATCATCGGGATCTGGCACTCCGGCGGTGCGCGGCTCGCCGAAGGCGTCGAGTCGCTGCACGCCGTCGGCCGCGTCTTCGCGGCCATGACGAAGGCGTCGGGCGTCGTCCCGCAGATCTCCGTGGTCGTCGGCCCGGCGGCCGGCGGGGCGGCGTACGGCCCGGCGCTGACCGACATCGTGATCCTGGCCGACTCCGGCCGGATCTTCGTCACCGGCCCCGACGTGGTGCGCAGCGTCACGGGCGAGGACGTGGACGCCGCCTCCCTGGGCGGCCCCGAGCCGCACAGCAAGCGCAGCGGCGTGGTCCACATCGTCACCAAGACCGAGACCGCCGCCTACGTCAAGGCGCGCCAGCTGTCGGTGCTGCTCGGCCACCAGGGCCAGGTGCGGGCGGGCGAGGTCGAGGAGGTCGACTTCTCCTCCTTCCTGCCCGACTCGCCGCGCCGCGCCTACGACGTCAAGCCGCTGGTCAACGGCCTGCTGGACGAGCCGGGCATCGAGCTGCACCCCAAGTGGGCGCCCAACATCGTCACCTCGCTGGGCCGCCTCGGCGGGCGCACGGTCGGCGTGATCGCCAACAACCCGATGCGCCTGGGCGGCTGCCTCGACTCCGCCTCCGCCGAGAAGGCCGCCCGTTTCGTCCGCATGTGCGATGCCTTCGGGGTGCCGCTGGTCGTGCTGGTGGACGTGCCCGGGTACCTGCCGGGCGTCCAGCAGGAGCACGACGGCGTGGTACGGCGGGGCGCCAAGCTCCTGCACGCCTTCGCCGAGGCGTCCGTGCCGCGCGTCACCCTCGTGACCCGCAAGGCGTACGGCGGGGCCTACATCGCGATGAACTCGCGGGCGCTGGGCGCCACCAAGGTGTTCGCCTGGCCGACGACCGAGATCGCGGTCATGGGCGCAGTGGCCGCGGTGCGCATCCTCAAGCGGCGCGAGCTGGCGGCGGCGCCGGAGGAGGAGCGCGCCGAGCTGGAGCAGCGCCTGGCCGAGGAGCACGAGAAGCTCGCTGGCGGCCTGTCGCGCGCCCAGGACCTGGGGGTCGTCGACGAGGTCGTCAGCCCCTCCAAGACGCGCGGCGCGATCGCCAAGGTGCTGGCCCAGGCCACCCCGGCCCGCGGCGCCCACGGCAACATCCCGCTGTAGCCCGTCCTTCCGGGAGGAGACGCCCCAAGACACAGAGCCCCGCGCCGAGCACGACGGCGCGGGGCTCTGCCGTACGGCCCGCCCACCCGCTCACACGGCGGCGTGCAGCCAGCGCACCGGCGCGCCGTCGCCCGCGTAGCGGAACGGCTCCAGCTCCTCGTCCCAAGCCCGGCCCAGCAGCTTGTCCAGCTCCTCCTCCAGCACGCACCGCCCCTGCGCGGCCATGAGCATGACCGCGCGCAGCCGGTCCTCGGGGATCATGATGTCGCCGTTGGCGCCCACGACCGCGTGGAAGGCGCCCAGGCTCGGCGTGTAGGCGTAGCGCGAGCCGTCATAGCCCGGCGAGGGGTCTTCGGTCACCTCGAAGCGGATGCGCTGCCATCCCATGAGCGAGGAGGCGATCGCCGCCGCCACGCCGGGCCGCCCTTCCCACTCCGCCTGGGCTCTCACGGAGTTGGGCGCCGCCGGTTGGGGAGTCCACGTCAGGTTCACGGGCACGCCAAGGACGCCCGCCACCGCCCATTCGATATGAGGGCACAGCGCGGGCTGAGCCGAGTGGACGTACAGCACGCCACGAGCAGACACCGGACCTCCCGTTTCGGTACGAGGTGCGCCTTCCCCAACGGCCTCGCACCCGGGATGATCACAAGTGACTAGGGAGAGACTACCCTCGGTCGCCATCTGACACCAGAGGGGGGCCATACCAAGTTGTTGCGCGTGTGGCATGTGACACGGCCACCGGCACGGAAAGATACAGGTCATGGACGTGCAAGCCGTCGGCCGGGCGCTGATCAGGCCCGGCCAGCTCCTGACCGACCGGGGCGCCGTGTCGGCCGTGTCGCGCTGGACCCAGGCCCTCGCCGAGGCCGACGGGGTGTGCGTGATCCACCTGTCCGCGGGCGTCGACCCGTGCGAGCTGGCCTTGGAGCTGCGCGAGCAGGGCTTCCGGGCCTCCCCCAACCACGTGCTGGCCGGTCAGCCGCTGTTCTTCGGCGGGCCCGCGTCCCGGCCGTTCCCGGCCGAGCCGGTCAAGGCCAGGATCGGCCGCGAGCGCTCCGGCGTGACCGTGGGGGTGCTCGACACCGGCGTGGCCGAGCACCCCTGGTGGGCGGGCAGCCAGTGGTACGGCGAGCACGGCGGCACCGCCGCCGAGGCCGTGGAGGGCCCCCAGGCGGGACACGGCACGTTCATCGCCGGGCTGCTGCTCCAGCGCGCCCCCGAGATCTCCCTGCGCGTGGTGCGGGTGCTGGACGGCGACGGGCTCGGCGACGAGGCCGGGGTCGTGCGCGCCCTGCACCGGCTGCGCGAGCGCCCGCCCCAGGTGCTGAACCTGTCCTTCGGCTGCCACACCTTCGACGACCGGCCCCCGGTGCTGATGGCCGACGCCGCGGGGGCGTTCGGCGGCGAGACGGTCGTGGTCGCCTGCGCCGGCAACACCGCCTCCGACCGGCCCTTCTGGCCCGCCGCCCTGCCCGGCGTGATCGCCGTGGGCGCGCTGGACGCCGCCGGGGAGCGCCGGGCGCCCTTCTCCGCCCACGGCCCCTGGGTGGATGCCTGGGCCCGCGGCGAGTGGCTCGCCTCCAGCTTCCCGCAGCGCGAGGACTTCGCCGGCTACGCCCTGTGGAGCGGCACGTCCTTCGCGACGGCGCTGGTCAGCGGGGCGATCGCCGAGGCCGCGGGAGACCGGCCGCCCAGGGAGGCGGCGACCGCCGTCCTCGGGTCCCGACAAATTCCTGATCTGGGCGCTGTCGTCCCGGCGAATCTGTAGAGTTACGCACGGTTCCGATCTCGTTACGCAAGGCCAGAGGCGCCGGTGACAGCCAAGGGTGGCACCTCCCTCCTGGCACCCTCGGAGCCGGTTGCCCGGAGGCGCCGTGCCGAAGGAGGCGGCCCCGCCCGTCCGGCCGGCTTCCGAGAGGTGAGGCGTTGCCGTCCTCCCCCTCGTGAACGAGGGGGATTCCCACCCGCCGGCCCACACGGAGAGGAGGACAGGTTGAGGTTCGCGGTGCACCGGCCCGCCATCGCGTGGCCCTTCCCACGCAGACACGGCACACCCTGCCGCCGGCTTGACGTCGCGGGCCGCGTTCGCGCCGGCGTCGCCGGCGTATCCGCAAGATCGGCAGGCGAAGACGGCCTGGCTTTCGTGCGCCCTCGCATCCACGGCCCCGCATGCCGGGCGCCGCTGGCTCGGGTACGCGCGATCGGCCTCGACCACCCTGCCGAACGCCTTGTGCTCCAGCCCGGCCACAAGCCGGGCGATCTGGGCCTCGGCACGGCGGTCGGAGCCGCGATGGGCCCGCGCCGGCCGTCGCCCCCGATCCCCCTTCGGGATCCTCACCTCGCTCACGTTCCGCGACCCGCGGCGCATATCCCCCTGCCGTCCCCGAAGCCCGACGATCCGGAACCCCTTGCGCCGCCCGGCCCGACGTCGTGCCGGACTGCGATTGTGATCAACATAGCCGACCCCACTGACAGGACCGAAGGAGGGAGGGGCGTCCTCCCCCGCCGGAAGGCGGGGGCGTCCGCCCCATGTGTTCGATGACTGATGTGGCGCTGTTGCTCCAGGCCGCCGCGGACGGAGACGAGTCCGCGTGGTCCAAGCTCGTGGCCATGTACGGCCCGAGGATGTGGGCGGCAGCGCGAGCACTGGGGCTGGGCGAGAGCGACGCCGCAGACGCCGTTCAGGGCGCCTGGCTCCGGTTGCTGGAGAACCTCGGCCGGATCAGGAACCCTTCCGGCGTAGGGGCCTGGTTGGCCACCACAACGCGGCGCGAGGCTCTCCTTATTCTGAGGAAGGGACCGATGACGCTCCCTGCCTCAGAAGCGCCATGCGAACCAGACCCGGAGGCGGCCTTCTTGGAGGCCGACTCGGTTCGCAGGCTCTGGCAGTTCGTCACTCAGTTGCCGGAGCCATGTCGCACGCTCCTTCAATTGGTCGCGACCGCGGCCGGCACGCAGCAGGCAGCCGTGCGGCTGGGCGTTCCGCGGGGGAGTGTCGGTCCAACACGAGCCCGCTGTCTTCAGAAGCTGCGCACCATGTTCTCCTTAGAGGAAAAGGTGCCATGACCCTTGATGAGTATCTGCTGGCAGCTCTCCGTCTCGGCGCGGGTCACGATTCGGTCCCAGACCATGTGGCTGCCGCAGCGAAGGAGGCCTACGCCCTCCGGGTTCCCGACGCCGAAATCGCCTACCCCGTGGCGTGCGACGCAACTCGCGCCGTCCGCGGGGACGACGGGCAGCGATTGGTCCGCTTCGCCGCACCAGGCCTCACGGTCGACGTGGAGGTCTCGGTGGACGACGGACTGATCGACCTGGCCGGGCAGGTCACCCCTCCCCTCGGCCTCGGTGGCCACGTCGACGTGCGAACCATGCAGCTGACCCTGCGCCGTGAGGTGGCCCCCGACGGCCACTTCACGGCGACCGGGCTACCGCCCGGCTGGTTCAGCCTGAAGTGCCATCGCCCTGGTGAGGCGCCCGTCGTCACGGCGTGGATCAGGATCCGCGCCTGACGGCATCGACTGACTCCCCGAGCCGGCCCCGGCTCGGGGAGTCGATCTTTGTCCACTCACATCCGGAGGGACGAGCCGCGTGACCCTGGATGAGACGGCCGCCCGCGCCCTCGGCCCCGTAGCCGCGGTGCTCGCGGGCCTCGGCGAGGACCGTGAGCTCGGCGCCACGGCCGACGCTCCCCCGGCGGAGGAGCACACGTTCCTCGTGCCGGAGGACGGGCTGGTGGGCGCGGCGGAGGCGGCGGTGCTCCAGTCCGTCGTGGACCCCGCGCGGGCCCTGGCGGTGGGACGGGCGGTGCTGGCCGTCGCCGAACGGCAGGGCGTCGGCCGGCACCGGCCGATCCTCCGCCCGGCGGCCGGCCACCACCACGACGGCGAGCCCCCGGCCGCCCCACCCGCGGCGGTCGAGGCCGCGGCCGTGGCCTTGCGCGCGATGGCGCTGGCCGCGCGCGAGCTGGGCGATCTCCCGGCCGCCGAGCACTTCCTGCGCCGCGCCATCGCCCTCCCCGGCGCGCCGCCCGCCCGCGTGGCGCAGGCGCGCCTGTCGCTGGTGACCGTGCGGACCGAGCGCGGCCATCCCCTCCAGGCCCTGCGGATCGCCGCCCTGGCCCGTCCCGCCCTCGCGCCGGGCGACCGGGCCAAGCTCGACACCCAGCGCGCCGTGGCCCTGGCCCACCTGGGACGCTACGACGACGCGGTGGCGGCGTGCGACCGCGCGATCGAGGCGCTGGACGCGGGCGCCGGCGCGGCGGACGATCGCCGCTTCCTCGCCGGCGGCCTGCTCAACCGGGGCCTGGTGCACGCCTACCGGGGCGAGTGGGCGCAGGCCATGGACGACGTCACCCGATGCCTGGACATAGCGCGCGAAGCCGGTCTCGACCACCTGGCTCGCCTGGCCGCCGCCAACCTGCCCTTCATGGCCGTACGGCAGGGCGACATCGCGGCCGCCTTCGCCCATTACCGCGCCTCCCAGGAGACGCTCTTCGGCTTCCCCGAGCGCCTGGCCACGATGCGCACCGACTTCGCCGGAGCGCTCCTGGCCGCCCGCCTGCCGGGCGAGGCGCGGACGCTGCTGCGGCAGGCCGTACCCGACCTGGAGGCCTCCGGCGCGCGGGTGGCGCTGGCCGAGGCGCGGCTGAAGCTGGCGCAGGTGGAGCTGCTGGCCGGCGACGCCCGCCGGGCGGTCGAGACGGCCGAGCGCGCCAGGGCCGAGCTCCTCGCGCAGGACCGCGCCGCGTGGGCGCCGCTGGCCGACGAGGTGATCATGCGGGCGAGGGCGGAGCTGGAGCCCGCGACGCCCGGGCTGCTCGCCGGCCTCGCCGAGTGCGCGGACCGGCTGGAGCGCGGGCCGTCCGGCGCGCCGGGCGCCGCGGCGTTGCGCCTGGCCGCCGCGGAGACCGCCCTCGCCCTGGGCAGCCAGGACACGGCCAGGCAACAGCTGGCCCGGGTGCCGCGGGACGCCACGGTGATCAGCTGCCACGCGCTGGCCCTGCGTGCCGTCCTGGACGGCGACCACGCCCGCGCGCTGCGATCGGCTATGGAAGGCCTTTCCCTGGTCGGACGGCAGGCGGCCGCGCTCGGGGACCCGACGCTGCGCGCCCACGCGGCCCGCGAGGGAGAGCGCCTGGCCGCGTTCGGGCTGCGCCGGGCGGTGGCCGGGGGCGCGCCCGGGGAGGTGTACGGCTGGGCCGAACGCTGGCGGGCGCTGGCGGCCACCGGGAGCGCCGAGGTGGTGGCGCTGGCGGAGCTGCGGGCGGCGCTGGGCGGGGCGGTGCTCGTGGAGTTCGTGGCCGACGGCGACCGGCTGCTGGCGTTGCTGGCCGACGACCGGGGCGTCGCGCTCCATCGGCTCTGCCCGGTACGGCCGGCCGCCGAGGCGGTGATCCGCCTGCGGTACGCGCTGCGCCGGCTCACGATGGGCGACGGGGGCGCCGCGCCGTACCGCACGCGGGACGTGACGGCCGCGGCCGGGGAGCTTGAGCGGCTGGTGATGAGAGAGCCGGCCGGACGGGCGGGCGACCGGCCGATGGTGATCGTGCCGGCCGGGCCGCTGCACAGCGTGCCGTGGGCCGCCCTGCCGTGCCTGCGGGGGCGGCCGGTGAGCGTCGCCGCGAGCGCGAGGGCCTGGCATGCGGCGAGGCGTCCGCCCTGCAGCAGGCCACCCCTGGTGGCGGCCTGCGACGGGCCCGGCCTCCGGCATGCGGCCGGGGAGGTGCGGGCCGTGCTGGAGACGCACCGCCGTACCCGGCGGGTCGCGGCCCGGCGGGCGGAGGTGCTGGGCGCCCTCGGACAGGCGGATGTGGTGCATCTGGCGGCGCACGGCGTGTTCGACGCGCGCAGCCCGCTGCTGTCGTCCGTGGCGCTGGACGACGGCGCGCTGATGGCCTACGACCTGCTCTCCCTGGACCGCGCGCCCCGGCTCGTGGTCCTGTCGGCCTGCGACACCGGCATGGCGCGGATCCCGGCGGAGGGGGCGCCGCTGGGCCTGGCGGGGACGTTCCTCTCGCGGGGCGCGGGCTGCGTGGTCGCCGGGCTGGTGCCCGTGCCCGACGAGGAGACCGCCGATCTCATGCGGGCCTTCCACGCCCTGCTGGCGCTCGGCCGCCCACCGGCCGAGGCCCTGGCCGAGGCCGCGGTCAAGACCGGCGCGCTGGGCTTCGCCTGCTTCGGGGCGGGCGATCAGCCCCTCTCCACCGGCCTGGCCGGGTCGGCCACCCAGTTGGACCACGACCCCACATAGAGCGCGGCGGGCACCCCTGCCAGGTGCAGGGCCAGCACCTCGTGCGCGGCGGTCACGCCGGAGCCGCAGTAGGCGCCGGCGCGCACGCCCTCGCCCACGCCCAGCGAGGCGAAGCGGGACCGCAGCCGGGCGGGCGGCAGGAAGCGGCCCTCGGCGTCGACGTTGCCCGTGGTGGGCGCGCTCACCGCACCCGGGATGTGGCCGGCGACCGGGTCGATCGGCTCCACCTCGCCCCGGTAGCGCTCGGCGGCGCGCGCGTCCAGCAGCACCCCGTCACGCGCCAGGGCGGCGGCCCCGTCGGCGTCCAGCACCGGCATCCCGCCCGGCCGGGCCACGAAGTCGCCCGGCGCGACCGGGGGCGTCTCCTTGGTCAGCGGCAACCCGGCGGCCACCCAGGCGCGCAGCCCGCCGTCGAGCACCCTGACGTCCGGGTGGCCGAAGTAGCGCAGCGTCCACCACGCGCGGGCGGCGGCCGTGGAGTCGGCATCGTCGTAGACCACGACCGTGCGCGACCCGCGGACCCCCAGCCGGCGCATCGCCTCCTGGAACGCCCCCGCCTCCGGCAGCGGATGCCGGCCGGCCGGTCCGGGCGGGGCGGCCAAGTCGGCGTCGAGGTCGCAGAACACGGCGCCGGGCAGGTGCCCCTCGCGGTAGGCCTCGGCGCCCGGCGGTCCGCCCAGCCGCCAGCGCACGTCCAGCACGGTCGCCTCGCCGAGGGCGTCGAGCTCTTCGGGGGTGATCAGCGCCGGGCTCATCGGGTGCTCACTTCCAGGAGAGGGACGGTCTGTTCGGCGGCCGTCATCGACCCGTGGTAGCCGACGAACTGCGCCTCGTGCGGGTGGCTCCGCGACGCGGTGACGACCAGGTCGCCGTGGGGCACCGCCAGCACGTCGCCGATGCGGGCGAGCCATGCCGATCGTACCCGCGGGCCGAACCAGCCGGACTCCACGGCCTCCTGCCTGGAGACGACCCACGCCTTGCCGTCCAGGGTCTCCCGCCAGGCGGCGAGCACGTCGCCCGCGGCGCCCGGCGCGGCGTAGACGTGGCGGGCGCGGGCCTCGCCGCCCAGCATGGCCACGCCCTCGCGCAGCGCCGGCTCGCTCTCGGCGTCGACCTTCTCCCCGGCGTTGACCATGCCGTGGTCGGCCGTCACGTAGAGGGCCGACCCCGGCGGCAGGGACCGCGCGAGCCGTTCGGCCATGCGGTCGACGATCTCCAGCTGGTCGAGCCACTCCTCGCCGCCCCAGCCGGCCAGGTGGCCCGTCTTGTCGAGGTCGCCGTAGTAGACGACCACGAAGGACCTGGGCTCGGCCAGCGCCGCCAGGGCCACCGCCACGCGCTCGTCCGCGCTCTCGGCCGCCAGGTAGCGCACCCCTCGGTAGACCGCCCGCGTCAGCCCGGTGTCCTCGAACTCGGCGGGTCCCACGTAGCCGGCCCGGATTCCGGCCCCGGCCGCCCGCTGGTAGACGGTCGCCGCGGGCTGCCAGGTCTCCGGGTCCATGACGAGCCCGTCGGGCAGGGTCCAGCGCAGGCAGTTGAACAGGTGCCCGGTGCCGGGCACGGCCAGGATCATGCCCAGCATGCCGTGCTCGCCCGGCGGCATCCCGGTGCCGAGCGAGCACAGGCTGGTCACCGTGGTCGCGGGGAAGCCCGCCGTGAGGGTACGGCCGGCCGTACCGGACAGGAACGGCGCGCGCTCGGGATGGGCGCGCAGCAGGGCGGCGCCCAGGCCGTCGACCAGGAAGAGGCAGACCCGCTCCGCCGGTTCCAGGCCCAGGGTGTTGTGCTCGGGCGCGCCGAGCGCCGCCAGCACGGAGCCTGGGAGATCGGCGAGCGAGGATCCGCCGTAGCCGGGCACCAGGGGCGCGTGGGGTCTGTTCATGGGGTCTCCAGGGGGTGGGAGTGGGCGGATTCCAGCTTCCCACCCCTGGGCGGAAGGCGGTGCGAGGGTGGCGAGGGGGTGACGCGGAGAGCGTCAGGCGGCGGCGCGGGCCGTGGCCTCCGACAGCGACTTGGCGAAGGCGAGGATGTGGGCGACCGCCTCCGGGCCGTCGGCCGCCTCGCTGACCCGCAGCGACAGGTCGTCGGCGGTGATGGCGCCGGTGTAGCCGTGGTCGGCCTCGCAGTTCTCGTCGCCGCAGGTGGCGGGCTCCAGGTCGACGTGGGAGACGCCGCCCCAGCCGATGGTGAGCGTCACCTCGGTGGGCGCGACGCCCGGCACGTAGGAGGCCGGGTCGGGCACGACGCGGGTGACGGCCACGGACTGGATGCGGTTCAGGCGGACGGCCTCGGTCGTGGTCGAGGCGTGCGAGGTCGAGACCCCCTCGACGGCCGGGTGCTCGTCGGTGTGGCACACCAGCAGCCTGGTCGCGGTCAGCACCAGGACGGTGACGTGCCTGCGCACCTCCATGGCCGGGTCGAAGGTGGCCTCGTGGTGGACCACGAAGGCGGACACGGCTTCCTTGCCCAGCGCGGATTCGACCGCATCGGTGACGAGGTCGGGGTAGTAGCCGCTGCGCTCGATCGCTTCGCGCAGACCCGCGGCTGAGACTCGGGTTTCCCTCATGGGTCCATCCTGCCAGCCGCGCGCACAGATCTCATACCCGAGGCGACATACGAACCATTTCCCGCCATATTTCGATTGGCCGGTGATGTCGAAATATGAAGGCCAAGGCGCGGCAGGAATTACCTTTTCCTGGCCTGGCGCCGGTTTGTGAACGGACGCTTGCGGCTATCGCTAACGACGCCGCTTTCCGGCGCAGAAACCCATTCACAAAACCGCCGAATCGGGGGAAGCAATGACAAGGAAGCGCTCGGCGCGCAACGCTCTCGCCACGGCTCTGGCCGCGACGGCCATGCTCGGCTACACGGCGACATTCCCCGCCGTGTCCGCCGCCACACCTGTGGACGACGTCCCGGACTCGCGCACGCCGTGCCTGATGTGGGGCATCTCGCCGCTGGTCACGCCCATGCCCCGCGAGGCGTTCGACTGCGAGCCGGCAACGGTCTCCGTGAAGGGGCTGGAGGCGTGGGGGACGCCCGACATGTCGTTCTCATCGGGAGACGGCGTTTCCTCCGAACATTACCTGTCCATTCACAACAAGTCGTTCACCTACACGATCCAGCTGATCAACAACGGCCCCCGCGACGTGGGGGAGGCCAAGCTCAGCGTCGTGTGGCCCTCCTCGTGGGGGGACGTCAAATGGACGTGCACCAGCGCGGGCGGCGCGAAGTGCCCGGCGGCCAAGGGCACGGGGAACATGGACCTGAAGGTCAGGGTTCCGAAGGGCGGGACGTTGACGTTCGTCGCCAGCGGGACCATCGGCGCGGCGGACGGGGGCACCGAAACGGGCAAGGTCAACCAGCCGGGCAAGGGCGGCAAGGGTGGCAAGGGCGACCAGGCAAGCAAGGGCAAAAAGCCGGGCAAAAGCGACAAGGTGCACCGGAATAGCGACGCGGGCGTGCCCGCCGACACGGTGACGAACCCGCCTACGGGCACGCCCGCGAACACGCCGACGAACACGCCGACGAACACGCCGACGAACACGGTGACGAACCCGCCCACCGGCACGATCACGAACCCGCCGGCGAGCACGGAGTCGAAGCCGTCCGCGACCCCGGCGACGAGCGGCTCCCCGAGCACGCCCGCGAACCCGCCGGTGGGCACCCTGCCCGCCCAGACGCAGAACCCGCCCGCCGCTCCCCCGGCGAGCTCGTCCGCGGACCCGCTCCCGAAGCCACCGGCGACAGCATCGCGGAAGCCGTCCGCGACCCCGGCGGTGGCCACGACTCCGGCCCAGGCCGCGAGCACGAAGGCCAAGGGCCGCACCCCGGCGACCGCGCCGGCCACCCCGAGGACCGCCCGCTGAGCCGTACGGCGCAGCCTCGCCGCGGGGACGGGCGGCGGCCCGCCCCCGCGTCGGCGGTCACACCAGGCGGCGCGGCCCGGCGTCGGGGCGGGGGGCCTGCGGCGTGCGCAGCACCGCACGCGAGGCCAGCACGACGACCTCCGACTCCCCCACCAGCACCTGGTCCAGCTCCAGCCGGGCGACCTCCGGCAGGTCGTGGGCCAGCCGCCCGACCCGCACCAGCAGGTCCTCCAGCTCGCCGACCGCCACGGGCGGGTAGCCGTACTCGCCGAACAGCAGCGGCGCGGCCCTGATGGACCGGACCAGTCCCGCCGCGTCCTCCCTCGTCAGCGGGGCGAGGCGGAAGCCCTCGTCGGCCAGGAGCCGCGCGGTGACCTCGCCCAGGCCGAAGGACACCACGGGGCCGAAGGCCGGGTCCTCGATCGTGCTGACCACGGTCGGCACGGCCGGCTGCGGCGCCATGCGCTGGACGGCCAGCTGCACGTCCGCGCCGAACCGCGCGGTGAACTCCTCGTAGGCGTGCCGCACGCTGTCCGGCCCCGACAGGCCCAGCCGTACGGTGCCCGCCCGGCGGGACGCCTCGCGGCCGGCCACCTTGAGCACCACGGGCCAGCCCAGCCGTTCGGCCTCGAAGACCGCCTCCTCCGGCGAGGAGACCGGCTCGGCCGGCCAGACCGTCAGGCCGTAGCAGGCCAGCAGGTCGGCCGCGTCGATCTCGACCGTCGAGTCCGCGCCGTCCAGCGCCGCCTCGACGATCCGCCGCGCCCGGCCGGTGTCGGCGTCGTCCAGCTCCGGCGGGACGGCGGCCGGGCGGTCCCGCCAGGCTGCGTAGCGGACGACCTTGGCCAGCGCCCGCACGGCCTCCTCCGGCGCGGCGTAGGACGGCAGCGGGCCCAGCGCCGGGTGCATGCCGTGGTGGCCCTCGAACGTGGTCAGGACCGGCTTGCCGCTCCCCTCGGCGACCCGCACCAGCTCGGCGGCCACCTCGTCGGACCGCACCGGGATGGGCGGCATGTAGATGACCACCGCCGCGTCGACCTCGTCGGAGGCCAGCAGGTCGGCCAGCGCCGTGCCGAACTCGGCGGCCCCGGCGGCGGCGCCCAGGTTCGCGGGCGGGCGCGGGTCCAGCCCGGCTCCGGCGCAGGCGTGGACGGCCAGCAGGCCCAGCGCGTCGGAGTTGGTGACCAGGCCCACCCGCGGCCCCTTGGGCAGCGGCTGGGCGGCCAGCAGCTGGCCGACGTCGAACAGCTGGAACAGGTCGTCGACGCGGATCACCCCGGCCTGCTCGAACAGCGAGCTGAGCGCGGTGTCGGGCAGGCCCAGTTCGGCGGCGGAGTGCGACTTGGGCATGCCGAGGCTCTTGACCACGACGATCGGCTTGCGCTTGGAGATGCGCCGGGCCAGCCGGGTGAACTTGCGCGGGTTGCCCAGCGACTCCAGGTACAGCAGGATCACCTCGGTCGCCGGGTCCTGCTCCCAGTACTGCAGCAGGTCGTTGCCCGACACGTCGGCCCTGTTGCCCGCCGACACGAACGACGAGATGCCCATCCCGCGCTGGGCGACCCGCTGGAGCAGCGCGGTGCCGAGCGCGCCGGACTGGCTGAAGAACCCGACCCGGCCGCGGCCGGGGACGGTCGCCGCGAGCGTGGCGTTGAGCCGGACCGCAGGGTCGGTGTTGGCGATGCCCAGGCAGTTGGGGCCGACCACGCGCATGCCGTACGCCCTGGCGAGGCTGGCCAGCTCGTCCTGCCTGGCCTTGCCGGCCGGGCCGGTCTCGCCGAACCCCGAGGAGACCACGACCAGGCCGTGCACGCCCTTCTCGGCGCACTCCTTGACCACGTCGATGACGCTGTCGGCCGGGACGGCGACCACGGCCAGGTCCACCTGGTCGTCGATCGCGGTCACGCTGGGGTAGGCGCGCACGCCGGCGACCGCGCGCACCTCGCGGTGGACGGGGTAGACGGGGCCGGTGAAGTCCGCGGCCAGCAGGTTGCGCAGCACGGTCTGGCCGACGCCGCCGGGCTCGCGGGAGGCGCCGATGACCGCCACCGAGCCCGGGGTGAGCAGCCGGGCGATCGAGCGGGACTCGGCGCGGTGCTCGCGGGCGGCGGTGACCTCGGCGGAGGTCTCGGTGGGGGTCAGATCGAGCGTCATGCGGACCACGCCGTCGGCGAAGCGGCTCTCGGCCGTGTAGCCGGCCTGGCGCAGCACCGCCATCATCTTCATGTTCGCCGGGAGCACGTCGGCGACGAACCGGCCGATGCCGTTCTCCCGCGCCGTGGCCGCCAGGTGCTCCAGCAGCACCGAGGCCACGCCGCGGCCCTGGTGGGCGTCCTCGACCAGGAACGCCACCTCCGCCTCGGACGGGCCGATGCGGTCGTAGCGGATGACGGCCACCATCTCGGTGCCGATCGTGGCGATCAGCGCGACCCGGTCGGAGTAGTCCACGTTGGTGAACCACGTGACCTCGCGGTCCGACAGCTTGGGCCGCGGGCCGAAGAAGCGGAAATAGATCGACTCGTCGGACAGCCGGGAGTAGAAGGCGCGCAGCCTGTCGGCGTCGTCCGGCTTGATCGGCCGGACGTGCGCGGTGCCGCCGTCGGCCAGGACGACGTCGGCCTCCCAGTGGGCGGGATAGCGCGCCTGCCCCTGAGCCTGTCCGTGGGCCTGGTGGTGTGCCTCCACACCCCCGAGCGTAACCCTGGACCCCAGGCGCACCTGCTCTTGGGCAACGCTTGTGCATCGACTCCACCCGCGTCGCGCTCTCTCCCCCACGGGCCGCCCCGAAGCTGTTAGTTTTTAGCCTGGCCAGGCTCGTTCTTGAAGGCAGCAAGGTGGTGGCATCATGACGCGGGTCGTCGTGGTGGGCGATCTCATGACCGACGCGGTGGCGCGCGCCCGGTATGCGCTTGCCCGGGCGAGTGACACTCCGGCGACGGTCACGATGCACGGCGGCGGCTCGGGGGCCAACATCTCCTCCTGGCTGGCCGTCGAGGGGACCGAGGTGGCCTTCATCGGCCGCCGCGGCGCCGACATCACGGGCCGCAACCGCGACATGGAGCTGATGGGCTACGGCGTCGACGCCCGGCTCGTCATGGACCCCGAGCGGCCCACCGGCACCTGCGTCGTCCTGGTCACCCACAAGGGCGAGCGCACCATGCTGTCCGACCCGGGCGCCAACGCCGCGCTGTCGCCCGACGACCTGCCGCGCGACCTGTTCACCCAGGGCGCCCACCTCCACCTGTCCGGCTACACGATCATCAATGAGGGCTCGCGCGAGGCGGGCTTCGCGGCGCTGGAGATGGCCCGCCGGGCCGGGATGTCCATCTCGGTCGACTGCGCCTCCGCCGCGCCGCTGGAGCGCACCGGAGCCGAGCCGTTCCTGGAGTGGACCAACGGCGCCAAGCTGCTGTTCGCCAACACCGACCAGGCGAAGATCCTCACCGGCCGCGACGAGCCCGAGGCGGCCGCCAAGGTGCTGGCCGCGTGGTTCCCGCAGGTCGTCATCAAGATGAACAAGGACGGCGCGCTGTGGTTCGCCAACGGGCGCAGCGAGGCCGTCCGCGTCCCCGCCGAGCCCGTCGAGCGCGTGGTCGACGGCACCGGCGCCGGCGACGCCTTCGTCGCCGGCTTCCTGCCGCCGTGGCTGGCCGGCAAGCCGCCGGCCGAGTCGCTGGCCGCGGGCTGCCGCCTGGCCGCCAAGGCGATCAGCCACCTCGGCGCCCGGCCCCGCCTGTAAGGCGTGCGCCCGCTCCGGCCGGGAGATCCCGCCGCCGTCGGCGGCTACCGCCTGACCGGTTTCCTGGGCGAGGGCGGCCAGGGGACGGTCTACGGCGGGGTGTCGCCCTCAGGCGAGCGGGTCGCGGTCAAGCTGCTGCACGCCCGGTTCGCGGACGACCCCGCCGCGCTGCGCCGCTTCCACCGCGAGGCGGAGGCGTCGCGCCGGGTGGCCGAGTTCTGCACGGCCCGCGTGCTGGACATCGGGGCCATGGACGGCCGGCCGTACATCGTCAGCGAGTTCGTCGACGGGCCGTCGCTGCAGGCGCACGGGCCGATGCGGGGTCCCGGTCTGGTACGGCTGGCCGTGGCGACCGCGACCGCGCTGGCGGCGATCCACCGGGCGGGCGTCGTACACCGCGACTTCAAGCCGTCCAACGTGCTGCTGTCGTCCGAAGGACCACGGGTGATCGACTTCGGGATCGCGCGGGCGCTCGACGTCAGCCAATCGCTCACCACCAGCGTGGTGGGGACCCCGGCGTACATGTCGCCCGAGCAGTTCCACGGCCAGGGCGGGCAGCCGGCGGACGTCTTCGCGTGGGCGGGGACCATGGTGTTCGCGGCGACGGGGCGGCCGGCGTTCGGGACGGGGCCGCTGCCGGTGGTGATGCACAGGATCCTGGCCTACGATCCGGACCTGAGCGGGGTGCCGGGCGAGCTGGCGCCGCTGCTGCGGGCGGCGTTGCACAAGGATCCGCGGGCCCGGCCGACGGCCGAGCAGCTGGTGACCGAGCTGTTACGCCTGCCGGGGCCGCCGTCCGGCACGACGCCGCCCCTGGGCACGGCACCGCCCCTGGGCACGGCGCCGCCGTACGCGGGGCCGGTGACGCCGGGGACGGCGTCGTCGGGCGGGAGGCGGCGGCGGGGGCTGGCGATCACTCTGGGCGCGGTCGCCCTGGCGGCCGTCGTGGGCGTCGCCGTCTGGCTGTGGCCGCGACCGGCCCCTCAAGGGGCCGCGGCGGCCACGCCCACCGCCACCGGCGGAGACGGCTCGGCCTTCACCCGGGTCGTCAACCCGTCCGGGCAGAGGGGCGGCGTACTGCGGATGGGCATCCTGGGCGAGCCGGACTCGCTGGACCCGGGCGTCATGTACAACCCCGACATGTGGAACCTGGTCCGCCTCTATGGCAGGTCGCTGACGACGTTCCGGCCCGAGCCGGGGGCACGCGGCGCCGAGCTGGTCCCCGACCTGGCCGAATCGCTCGGCACGCCGAGCGACGGCGGCCGGACCTGGACCTACCGCCTGCGCGCGGGGCTGAAGTACCAGGACGGCACCCCCATCACCTCCCGCGACGTCAAGCACGCCGTGCTCAGGACCATGGCCAAGGAGACCGGCGCGCGGTACGGCACCGCCGTGCTGTCCTCGGGCCCCTACCAGTTCGACGAGGTCGGCGAGCAGCGGCTCACGCTGAAGCGCAACCCCCACTGGGACCCGGCCACCGACCCCGTGCGCAGGGCGCTGCCCGACGCCTACGAGTTCACCTTCCGGGCCGCCGAGGACGGGGTGGCGCGCGGGGTGTACGACATCGGTCCCGCGCTGTCGGCCGACCAGGCCGCCAGGGCGACCGCCGACCCGTCCCTGCGGGGCCGCGTCGACGTCGGGATCGTCACCCAGCTGCGCTACCTGGCGCTGAACCCGCAGGTGCCGCCCTTCGACTCCGCCGACTGCCGCAGGGCGGTCGCGCGGGCGCTCGACCGCGCCGCCGTCCGGCAGGCGTACGGCCCGCCGTACGGGGAGGTCGCCACCGGCCTGCTGCCGCCGACCATGCCGGGGTACCGCAGGCTCGACCTGTATCCCAGGGACCTGGCGGCGGCGCGGGAGGACCTGGCCAAGTGCGGCAGGCCGGGCGGCTTCGAGGCGACCATGCTGCACCGGGACACGCCGGCGGAGACGGCCGCCGCCCAGGCGGTCCAGCGGTCGCTGGAGGCCGCCGGCATCCGGGTGACGCTGAGGTCCGCGAGTCTGGCGGACTATTTCACCAAGTACGCGGGCAACCCCGCATACCTCAGGACGGCCAAGGTCGGGCTGGTCGCCGGCCGGTGGGCGCCCGACTGGCTGGAGGCGGAGTCGTTCCTGTCCTCGCTCGTGGACAGCAGGCTGATCCTCGAGGAGGGCACGTCGGTGAACGTGTCGGTGCGGCTGCCGGAGGTGGACCGGCTCGTCGACCAGGCCAACGCCGAGCTGGACGCGGGCCGCCGGGCGGAGATCTGGGGCCGGGTCGAGCGGACGGTGCTGGAGCAGGCGCTGCTGGTGCCGATGGTCTGGCCCAAGGCCGCGCTGCTGCGGGGTGAGGCCGTGACGAACGTGCACGTCAGCCCGCAGTTCCAGGGCTACGACCTGCTCACCGCGGGGGTGTCTCGCTAGGCGTCTAGGACACCGTGGCGAGCGCGAAGGGAAGCACCGACGGCGCTCCGGCGTGCCGTACCAGCGCGGCGCCCAGCGTCATCGTCCAGCCGGTGTCGACCCTGTCGTCCACGAGAAGCACCGGGCCGCCGCACGCCGCGATCTTGCCGCCGAGGTCGCGCGGCATGGCGAGGGTGGCGCGGACGGCCTGCACCCGCTTGGCGCTGTTGAACTGGCTGCCCGGCGGCCCGGTGCGGTAGCCCAGCTCGCCCAGGTAGGCCAGCCGCCCCACCTGGGCC
Organism: Thermoactinospora rubra; assembly: GCF_002093975.1. Classification (GTDB taxonomy): domain Bacteria; phylum Actinomycetota; class Actinomycetes; order Streptosporangiales; family Streptosporangiaceae; genus Nonomuraea; species Nonomuraea rubra_A. The sequence goes on along the minus strand of NZ_MSZZ01000043.1, from coordinate 96,174 downwards.
AGCCGTTCGGCCAGGCTGCGGACCAGCAGCGGGCGGGACGCCGAAGGCACGTTGACCACGGCCACGGGACGCTCCCGCCAGCCCCAGGAGGCCAGCACCTGCACCACGCCCTTGAACATCTCCTCGGGGATCGGTCCGTCGGCGCCCTGGAACAGCTCGCGCAGCCGCACGCCCCAGCCGATGTCGGTCAGGCGGCCCAGGGCACGGCCCGGCTCGGCGCCCAGCTCGGGCTTGATGCGGCCGGACAGGTCGGGCAGGCCGGTCGGCCACTGGCGGCGCGCCTCGATCTCCACGCCCGGCCGGGCGAGCCGTTCGGCGGCGCCGCGCAGCGCGTCGGCGGCGACCTCGGTGGAGCGGTGGGCGCCGGTGCAGTTGTCGCACCGGCCGCAGGGCGTGGCCGTCTCGTCGTCGAGGCAGCGCCGCAGGTAGACCTCGCGGCACTCGGTGGTGGTCAGATAGCCGAGCATCGCCTCCTGCTCGGCCTTGCGCTCGGCCGCGATGCGCGAGTAGCGGTCGGCGTCGTAGACCCACTCCTGGCCGGTCGCCTCCCAGCCGCCCTTCACGCGCCGCACCGCGCCGTCGACGTCGAGCACCTTGAGCATCATCTCCAGGCGGGTGCGGCTGAGGTCGACCCTGGCCTCCAGCGCCGGGGTGGACAGCACGCCGCCCTCGGCCAGCGCGGCCAGCGTGGCGCGCACGACGGGCTCGGGCGGGAAGGCGAGCGAGGCGAAGTAGGCCCAGATCTCCCGGTCCTCGGCGCCCGGCAGCAGGATCACCTCGGCGCGCTCCACGCCACGCCCAGCCCGGCCGACCTGCTGGTAGTAGGCGACCGGGGACTGCGGCGCGCCGACGTGGACGACGAAGCCCAGGTCGGGCTTGTCGAAGCCCATGCCGAGCGCGCTCGTCGCGACGAGCGCCTTGATCTTGTTGCCGAGCAGGGCCTCCTCGGCCTCCAGCCGTTCGGCCGGGTCGGTCTGGCCGGAGTAGGCCCGCACCTCGTGGCCCTGGTCGCGCAGGTAGGCGGCGATCTCCTGGGCGGCGGCGACGGTGAGGGTGTAGACGATGCCGGAGCCGGGGAGCTCGCGGAGGGCCTGTGCCAGCCAGGCCAGGCGCTGCTCGGGGGAGGCCAGCCGGACGACGCTGAGGTGGAGGCTGTCGCGCTCCAGCGGCCCGCGCAGCACGAGCGTGTCGTCGCCCAGCTGCTCGGCCACGTCGCGGGTGACCCTGGCGTTGGCCGTCGCGGTCGTGGCCAGCACCGGCACGCCCGGCGGCAGCTCCTCGACCAGCCGGGCCAGGCGGCGGTAGTCGGGGCGGAAGTCGTGGCCCCAGTCGGAGATGCAGTGGGCCTCGTCGACCACGACCAGCCCGGCGCTGTCGGCCAGCTCGGGCAGGACGTTGTCGCGGAAGTCGGGGTTGTTGAGCCGCTCGGGGCTGACGAGCAGCACGTCGACCAGGCCGTCGGCCACCTGCTCGTAGATCTGCTCCCACTCCTCGGGGTTGGCCGAGTTGACGGTGACCGCGCGGATGCCCGCGCGCTCGGCGGCGGCGATCTGGTTGCGCATCAGCGCCAGCAGCGGCGAGACGATCACCGTGGGCCCCTCGCCGAGGTCGCGCAGCAGCGCCGTGGCGACGAAGTAGACCGCCGACTTGCCCCAGCCGGTGCGCTGGACGACGAGCACGCGCCGCCGGTCGACGACGAGGGCGCTGATGGCGGCCCACTGGTCGTCGCGCAGCCGCGCGTGCTCGCCGGCGAGCGCTCGCAGCCGCCCTTCGGCCTCGTCTCGGAGCGCGGTGACGTCGGAGGCGTCGAACATGCCCTCCTTGTTACCAGGTTTCACCGACCGTTTCCGCTCCGCCGTACGGGAGGCGGCTATCGCGGGTCGGCGTGCTCGGGGAAGGCGTTGATGGTCACGCGGTGCATGCGGCGCCGTTCGGTGTAGTCGGCCACCGCGTAGTGCTGGGTGGACCGGTTGTCCCAGAAGGCCAGCGTGCCGGGGCGCCAGCGCAGCCGCACCTGGTACTCCGGCGAGCGGATGTGGTCGATCAGCAGCGGCAGCAGCGCCTCGTTCTCCCGGTCGGACAGGCCGACGAGCCTGGTCGTGGACGCCCTGTTGACGAACAGCGCCTTCCGCCCGGTCTCGGCGTGCACCCGGATGACCGGCCGCTCGATCGGCGGCCACTTGCGCTGCACCTCCTCCAGGTTGAACGGGTGCCCCTTGGCGATCGCCTTCTTCATCGAGTTGGTGATGTCGTGGACGGCGGTCAGCTCGTCGCACAGGCGCTGGATCGGCTTGGACAGCGACTCGTAGGCGAGGTAGGTGTTCGCCCACAGCGTGTCGCCGCCCACGCTGGGCAGCTGCACGCAGCGCAGGAGCGAGCCCATGGGCGGGACCGGCTCGAAGGTGTTGTCGCTGTGCCACTCGTCACCGCCCTCCCCCTTCGGGTCGGTCTGGTCGAGCACGTGGACGGGGCTGTCGCTGTCGCGCTTGAACGCCGGGTGGTTGAGCGTGCCGAAGTTCAGCGCGAACTGGACGTGCTGCTCGTCGTCGATGTGCTGGTCGCGGAAGAACAGCACCAGGTGCTTCAGCCAGCCCTCGCGGAGGGTGGCGACCTCTTCCTGCGACAGCGGCTTGCGCAGGTCGACTCCGGTCACCTCGGCGCCGATGTGCTTGGTGACGGGATGGAACTCGATCATGACGCCTCCAGGGATGTCCTCCACGGACCGTATGTCCCAAGCAATTGCTTGGTCAAGTCGAGGGGATGGCATAGTGGACCCCGCGATGGACGTCACCACCTGGTATCTCGAACAGACCTCCCCAGCCGACCTGCGCCCGGCCGGACCGCCGCGCCTAGCGGTCGACATCGTGCGCGCGGAGGTGCCCTGCCCGGAGTTCAGCCGGTTCCTCTACACGGCCGTGGGCGGCGACTGGCAGTGGACCGACCGGCTGCCCTGGACCTACGCCCAGTGGCAGGCGTATCTGGAACGCCCGGGCGTCGAGACGTGGGTGGCGTGGCACCGCGGCACACCCGCCGGCTACGTCGAGCTCCAGACCGACGGCGACGGCGACGTCGAGATCGCCTGCTTCGGCCTGCTGCGGTTCGCGATGGGCGGCGGGGCCGGCGGCCACCTGCTGTCGGCCGGTACGGCCCGCGCCTGGGACCTGGCCGAGCGCTGGCCGCACCTGCCCGCCACCAAGCGGGTCTGGCTCCACACCTGCTCCCTCGACGGGCCCGCGGCGCTGGCCAACTACCAGGCCCGCGGCTTCCGCGTCTACGACGAGAGGCGCAACGAGCCCGGCGACCTCGACTCCGGCACGACCCCGGGCGTCTGGCCCGGCGCCGGCCGCCTCTAGCGGCGGCGGCGCCGCCGATTTTCCGGCCAAGCCGCACATAAGGCCGAGCGGTCGCGAGCACCCCCGCCATTCGGCACAATGTTCGACATGGCCCGACGCACGACCACACCCCCGCCCGAGGACTTCGAGGAGCGGATCGTCGACATCGACGTCTCCACGGAGATGCGCACCAGCTTCCTCGAGTACGCCTACTCCGTCATCTACCAGCGCGCCCTGCCCGACGCGCGCGACGGCCTGAAGCCGGTGCAGCGGCGCATCCTCTACTCGATGAACGAGATGGGCCTGCGCCACGACCGCGGGCACGTCAAGTCCTCGCGTGTGGTCGGCGACGTCATGGGCAAGCTCCACCCCCACGGCGACAGCGCCATCTACGACGCCCTGGTACGGCTCGCGCAGCCGTTCTCCATGCGCCTGCCGTTGATCGACGGGCACGGCAACTTCGGCTCGCCCGACGACCTGCCGGCGGCGATGCGCTACACCGAGGCCAGGCTGGCCCCGGCGGCGCTGCTGATGACCGAGTCCATCCAGGAGGACACGGTCGACTTCAAGCCCAACTACGACGGGCAGGAGACCGAGCCCACGGTCCTGCCCTCGGCGTTCCCCAACCTGCTGGTCAACGGCACCACGGGCATCGCGGTCGGCATGGCGACCAACATGGCGCCCCACAACCTCACCGAGGTCATCGCGGCCGCCCGCCACCTCATCAAGAAGCCCGACGCCTCGCTGGACGACCTGATGCGCTTCGTCCCCGGCCCCGACCTGCCGACGGGCGGGCTGATCATCGGGCTGGAGGGCATCCGCGACGCCTACGAGACCGGCCGCGGCACCTTCCGCATGCGGGCCAAGTGCACCATCGAGCAGATCACGCCGCGGCGCAAGGGCATCGTCGTCACCGAGCTGCCCTTCAACGTCGGCCCCGAGCGGGTGGTCGCCAAGATCAAGGAGCTGGTGACCGCCAAGAAGCTCCAGGGCATCTCCGACCTGAAGGACCTCACCGACCGGCACAAGGGCCTGCGCCTGGTCATCGAGCTCAAGAACGGCTTCGTGCCCGAGGCGGTGCTGGAGGAGCTCTACCGGCTCACGCCGATGGAGGAGACCTTCGGCATCAACAACGTGGCGCTCGTCGACGGCGAGCCGCGCACGCTGGGGCTGAAGGAGCTGCTGCAGGTCTACGTCGACCACCGGCTCGAGGTGGTGCGCCGCCGGTCGGAGTTCCGGCGCCGCAAGCGGGCCGAGCGCCTGCACCTGGTCGACGGCCTCATCGTCGCGCTGCTCAACATCGACGAGGTCATCCAGGTCATCCGGTCCTCCGACGACTCCGCGCAGGCGCGGCAGCGGCTCATGGACGTCTTCGACCTGTCGGAGATCCAGGCCTCCTACATCCTCGACACGCCGCTGCGCCGCCTGACCAAGTACGACAAGCTGGAGCTGGAGCGGGAGAAGCAGCAGCTCACCGACGAGATCGCGGAGCTGACCGAGATCCTGTCCTCCGACGCGCGGCTGCGCCAGGTCGTGTCGGCCGAGCTGGCGGAGGTGGCCAAGAAGTACGGCACGCCGCGCCGTACCGTGCTGCTGGAGTCCTCCGGCGCGACGCGGCCCGCGGTGGTGTCGCTCGAGGTGGCCGACGACCCGTGCCTGGTGCTGCTGTCGTCCACCGGCCTGCTGGCCCGCACCGCCGACGCCTCGCCGCTGGCCGGGGAGGGCGAGCGGGCCGCGCACGACGTCCTGGTGGCGGCCGTGCGGACCACGGCGCGCGGCGAGGTGGCCGTGGTCACCTCGCAGGGCCGGGCGATCCGGGTCTCGGTGCTCGACCTGCCGACGCTGCCGCCGTCGGCCAACCCGCCGTCGCTGTCGGGCGGGCATCCGGTCTCCGAATACGTCGCGCTCGGCCACGACGAGAAGGTCGTCGGGCTGAGCTCCCTCGACCCCGACGGCCCCGGCATCGCCCTGGGCACCGCCCAGGGCGTGGTCAAACGTGTGGTCCCCGACTATCCGGTGAACCGCGACGACTTCGAGGTCATCACGCTGAAGGACGGCGACAGCGTCGTGGGCGCCGTGGAGCTCGAGTCGGAGGACCACGACCTGGTGTTCATCACCTCCGACGCGCAGCTGCTGCGCTTCCCCGCGTCCTTGGTGCGCCCGCAGGGGCGCCCGGCGGGCGGCGTGGCCGGCATCCGGCTCGACGGCGGCGCCCAGGTGATCTTCTTCGGCTCCGTCGACCCCTCCCGCCCGGCGCACGTCGTGACGGTCGCGGGCTCCTCCACCGCCCTGCCGGGCACCCAGGTCGGCGGCGGCAAGGTCTCCGACTACGCGGACTTCCCGCCCAAGGGCCGCGCCACGGGCGGCGTCCGGGCGCAGCGTTTCCTCAAGGGCGAGGACGTGCTCCTGCTGGCCTGGGCCGGTCCGGCCCCCGCCAAGGCGGTCTCGTCGACGGGCAAGCCCGTCCCGCTGCCGGAGGAGCTGGGCCGTCGCGACGGGTCCGGGATGCGGCTGACGCACACCATCGGGGCCGTCGGCGGAGCGCTGGCGAGCGCCCCGGCGGGTGGCGCCGGGGCCGGCGAGACGGCGGCCGGCGACGGGGGCGGCTCGGCCGAGGAGGAGCCTCAGCTGTTCTGAGACGTCTGGGTGTTCTGAGACGCCCGGGCTGCGGGGGATCCTCGTCTGGGGGATCCCCCGCGGCGTGCCCGCCGCCGGAAAGCCGTCGCCGTGTTGAGGCCGCCGTGCTGCCGACAGGACGTTCCGCCTGAGGCGTGTCCCTTCCGAGCGGCCCGCACCGGCGCGGATTCCGGGCGCCTCGTCACCGGCTTCTTTCACGCTCTTTCACGGCCTCCACCGGCGCTCGTCGATGCGTCGCGGCCCTGGTCACGGCCGCCTCCTCCGCCTCGCAAGCGGTCCAACCACTCCGGGCGAGCCGTACGCGAGGGTTGACAGAGAGCGCTCTCTGCACGATAAACACCGCAAAGACGCATAGGAGGCATGGTGATCCCCCGAGCGACCCCCCGCATCCTCGCCTGCGTGCTCGCCCTCTTAGCCTCCGCCCTCGTCGCGCCACCGGCCGCGGCGACGGCGGCTCCCCTCACCGTCACCGACTTCGAGTCCGCCGACCTCCCCGCCGGCGTGGCCGCCTGGGGCAACGACGCCGCCTCCACGCCCAGGCTGACGATCGTTCCCGACGCCGAACGCCAGGGCCGGGTTCTCAAGGTCGACTACACGGTCGGCCAGTGGGGCGGCTGGTCGCACGACCTGACCGCCGCCCAGGACTGGAGCCCGTACGAGGGGTTCTCCTTCTGGGTCAAGGGCACCGGCTCGGGCCAGCGGATCTTCTTCGAGGTCAAGGACGGCGGCGGCAGCGCGGCCGCCAGCGAGCTGTTCGAGTCGTCCTTCGTCGACGACACCGCCGGATGGAAGCAGGTTCAGACCAGGTTCAGCGACTTCAAACGCCGCGCCGACTACCAGCCCGGCGGCGCGCCCGCCGACGGCCAGCTCGACCTGGTCGCCATGTGGGGCTACTCCATGCGCCTGCCCGCCGGCGCCAGTGGCACCCTGCTGTGGGACGACGTGCAGGTGTACGGCACGGCGCCGCCCCGACCGGCCCGGCTCGCCACCGACAAGCCCGTCTACCTGGTGGACGAGGCCGGCTCGGCGGAGGTGCGCGTGAGCGTCTCCACGGCGACGGGCGCCCCGCTGGCCTCGGACGTGACCGTCCGCTACCGCACCGGCGAGGGCACGGCCACCGCCGGCGCCGACTACGCCCCCGTCGAGGGCACGCTGACCTTCCTCGCCGGAACGGCCTCCGGCACCGCCAAGTCCTTCACGGTCACGACCAGGCGCGACGGGCAGGCCGAGGTCGCCGAGACCGTCCCGATCCTGCTCGACGGCGAGGGCGTCACGCCGCCGCAGGACGAACCGGCCGTCGTGATCAACGCGCACGGCCTGCCGTACCTGGACAAGACCAGGCCGGTCAAGGAGCGCGTGGCCGACCTGCTCAGCCGGATGACGCTGGCCGAGAAGGTGGGCCAGATGACGCAGGCCGAGCGCGGCGCGCTGGCCAAGCCGGACGACATCGCCACCTACCTGCTCGGCTCGCTGCTGTCGGGCGGCGGCTCGACCCCGCCGCGGAACACCCCCGAGGCGTGGGCCGACATGGTCGACGGCTTCCAGCTGCGCGCCCTGCAGACCCGGCTGCAGATCCCGCTCATCTACGGCGTGGACGCGGTGCACGGCCACAACAACGTGGTCGGCGCGACGATCTTCCCGCACAACGTCGGCATGGGCGCCACCCGCGACCCCGGCCTGGTGGAGCAGCAGGGGAAGGTCACCGCGAGCGAGGTGAAGGCCACCGGCATCCCGTGGGACTTCGCGCCGTGCGTGTGCGTCTCGCGCGACGACCGCTGGGGACGCGCCTATGAGTCCTTCTCCGAGGACCCGGCGCTGGTGGTCAGGATGACCTCCGTCATCGACGGCCTGCAGGACAACGGCGTGCTGGCCACGGCCAAGCACTACGTGGCCGACGGCGGCACCGAGTTCGGCTCCTCCACGACCGGCGACTACACGATCGACCAGGGCGTCTTCCGCGGCACGCGGGAGGAGCTGGAGCAGGTCCACCTGCCGCCCTACGAGGCCGCCGTCAGGCGCGGCGTGGGCTCGATCATGCCGTCGTTCTCCAGCGTCGGCGACACCAAGATGCACGCGCACCGAGAGCTGCTCACCGACGTGCTCAAGGGCCGGCTCGGGTTCAAGGGCTTCCTCATCAGCGACTGGCAGGCCATCGACCAGATCCCCGGCGACTACGCGAGCGACGTGCGCACCTCGATCAACGCCGGGCTCGACATGATCATGGTGCCGTACGCCTATCCCGAGTTCGTCGGCACGCTGACGGCGGAGGTGCAGGCCGGACGGGTCGCCATGCGGCGCGTCGACGACGCGGTGGCCAGGATCCTCACCCAGAAGTTCCGCCTGGGCCTGTTCGAGCGGCCCTTCGCCGACCGCTCCGAGCTGGACCGGGTCGGCTCGCCGCAGCACCGCCAGGTGGCCCGTACGGCTGCCGCCAAGTCGCAGGTCCTGCTCAAGAACGACGGCGGGCTGCTGCCGCTGTCGAAGGACGCCAGGATCTACGTGGCCGGGTCCAACGCCGACGACATCGGCAACCAGTCGGGCGGCTGGACCATCACCTGGCAGGGCTCCTCGGGGCCGATCACCCCGGGCACGACGATCCTGCAGGCGATCAGGAAGCGCGCCGCCGGCGTCACCCACTCCCCCGACGCCTCCGCGCCGACCGCCGGGCACGACGTGGGCGTCGTCGTGGTGGGCGAGAAGCCGTACGCCGAGGGCTTCGGCGACGTGGGACGGCAGGGCCGCACCCTGGACCTGTCGGCCGCGGACCGGCAGGCGATCGACAAGGTCTGCGGCGCGCTGAAGTGCGTCGTGCTGGTCGTGTCGGGGCGGCCGATGGTGCTGGGCGACATCTCCGGCATCGAGGCGATCGTGGCGTCGTGGCTGCCGGGCACCGAGGGCGACGGCGTGGCCGATCCGCTCTTCGGGGCCGTGCCGTACACGGGAAGGCTGCCCTTCACCTGGTTCCGCGGCGTGGACCAGCTGCCGATCAACGTCGGCGACGCGGCCTACGACCCGCTGTTCCCCTACGGCTGGGGCCTGCGCACCGACCCGGCCCGCGACCGGCTCAAGGCCGTGAGGGACCAGCTGGCCAAGGGTGACGGGCCGGCGAAGGCCGCGGCGGCGACGCTGTCGGTGGCGCTGCTCGGGCGCAACTGGAACGACGACGGCTCGGTGCGCGACACGCGGGCCGTGCTCCGTGCGCTGGGCGTCGCGGCGGCGCTGCTGGAGAAGTCACGCAGCGACACCTACGCGCAGGACGACGCGCTGGTCTCCGTGGCCAGGGACGTGGCGCAGGCGGGCGGCAAGCGGCCGGACCTGCAGGCGCGGGCCGACCACGAGCTGGCGCTCGGTCACCTGAGGAAGGCGGTGGACCTGCTGGCCCAGGCCGTGTAGCGCTCAGGCTGGACCTTTTCGGAGTGAGGCCCGTCCCGGCGGCCCGGGGCGGGCCTCACAGGTCCACGCACAGGCAGAACGGGTGCCCGGCGGGGTCCAGGAACACGCGGAAGTCGCCTTCCTTGCTGGGCTGGAACTCGTGCTTGCGCGCCCCCAGGGCCAGCACCCGCTTCTCGGCCGCGTCCAGGTCGTCGACGGTCACGTCGATGTGGAACTGCTGGGGCCGCTCGATCTCGGGCCAGGTGGGCGGGCGGTAGTCGGCGATCTGCTGGAAGGCCACGCGCATCGGCGAGCCGCCGTCGGAGATCACGACCCAGCCGTCGTCGTCCTGCGTGATCGGCCACCCCAGAAGCTCGGAGTAGAAGCGGGCCAGCCCGCGCGCGTCGGGGCAGTCGAGGACGGTCGACCGGAAGCGTGCGATCCCTGGCATGATTGACTCCTTCCATGGCAGTCAACTCGTTCATGGTCCCCTTGGGCACTCCCGCCCCCGACTTCCGCCTCACGGACATCGAGGGCGGCACCGTCTCGCTCGCCGACCTCAAGGGGCGCCCGGCCACGCTGGTGATCTTCCTGTCCAACCACTGCCCGTACGTCCGCCACATCGAGCAGGGGCTCGGCGCCCTGTCGGCCGACTACGCCGACACGGTGTCGATCGTCGGCATCTGCAGCAACGATGTCGACCGCTACCCCGAGGACGACGTGGCACACCTCACCGAGCAGGCCAAGCGCGCGGGTTTCCGCTTCCCCTACCTGATCGACGAGACGCAGGAGGTCGCCAAGGCCTACCGCGCGGCCTGCACGCCCGACTTCTTCCTCTACGACGCGGACCTCAAGCTCGCCTACCGGGGCGAGTTCGACGGCGCCCGGCCCCGCAACGACGTCCCGGTCACCGGCTCGTCGCTGCGCGCGGCGATCGACGCCGTGCTCGCCGGGCGGCCGGTCGAGGCCGAGCAGCGCCCCTCACTCGGCTGCGGCATCAAGTGGAAGCCGGGCAACGAGCCCGCGTGACAGGGCCAGCAAGAGCTCGGCGGGCTCGCCGCCCGTCCAGTCCCTGACGAGCCTGCGGCCCGGCTCGCCGGGCTCGAACTCCCCGAGGGGGCCGAAGCAGCCGGCGCTCTGGAGCCTGTCGATCAGCGGGTCGTCCTCGGGCAGGTCGGCGGCGTAGGCGGCGGCGTCGAGCAGTGCGAGCGCGCAGCGGGCGTTCATGCCGTTGTCGCCCCGCTCGACGCGGTCCAGCCGCCGCCAAGCCTGGGCGCGAAGATATTCGGCCAGCGATTGACTTCTACTCACGGCAACATATCTTCACCCATTGTGACGTCCCGTGGTGGGACCTTGGCGAAGTCGGGCCCCCGGAAACCTGTTGGAAACGGGCATGGGACATCATCGTTCCCATGACCGCATTCGACGACCTGCTGGCCGCCAACGCGGACTACGCGCGAGACTTCGGCGGCTCGGCCCTGACCGGCCGTGCGGCCCGCGGCCTGGCCGTGGTGACCTGCATGGACTCCCGCATCGACCCGCTGGCGGCACTGGGGCTCAAGCCCGGCGACGCCAAGATCCTGCGAAACGCCGGCGCCCGCGTGACCGACGACGTCTTGCGCACGCTGATCCTGGCCGTCTACCTGCTCGGCGTGGATCGCGTGCTGGTGATGCCGCACACCGACTGTGGCGTGACCAAGGTGACCGACGCGGACGTGCACAAGATCACCTTGGACAGGGGCGTGGACACGCGGAGCCTGGAGTTCCACACCGTGCCCGACCAGGACGCCGCTCTGCGGCGCGACCTGACGCGCATCCGCACGAGCCCGTTCCTGCCCGCGGGCATCCCGGTCGGCGGCGCGATCTACGACGTGCGATCGGGGAGGCTCCTGCCCGTGGACGTCTGACGGCCGTGAGGCACGATGGGTGAGCCGGGCCCCGCCGTACCCAGGAGGACCGATGATCGACTTTCCGCGGCAGGAGCTGCTGTTCGGCCCCTCGCCGGTCCACCCGTTGCCGCGCCTGACCGAGCACCTGGGCGGCGCCGTCCGGATCTGGGCCAAACGGGAGGACTGCAACTCGGGCCTCGCCTATGGCGGCAACAAGACGCGCAAGCTGGAGTACCTGGTCGCCGACGCCCTGGAGCAGGGCTGCGACACGCTGGTGTCCATCGGCGGCGTGCAGTCCAACCACACCCGCCAGGTCGCCGCGGTGGCCGCCCGGCTGGGGCTGGGCTGCGTCCTGGTCCAGGAGAGCTGGGTGGACTGGCCGGACTCCGTCTACGACCGCGTCGGCAACATCCTGCTGTCGCGGCTGCTCGGCGCCGACGTGCGGCTGGTGAGCGCGGAGTTCGGCATCGGGATCAAGGAGAGCTGGGAGCGGGCGCTGGCCGAGGTGACCGAGCGGGGCGGCAAGCCGTACGCCATCCCAGCCGGCGCCTCCGACCACCCGCTCGGCGGGCTCGGCTTCGCCCGGTGGGCGGAGGAGGTGGCCCGGCAGGAGCGTGAGCTGGGCGTCTTCTTCGACACGGTCATCGTGTGCTCGGTGACGGGCAGCACCCAGGCCGGGATGGTCGCGGGATTTGCGGGGCAGGACCGGCCGCGCCGCGTCATCGGCATCGACGCCTCCGCCAAGCCGCGCGAGACGCGGGAGCAGGTCCTGCGCATCGCCCGCCACACCGCCTCCCTGATCGGGACCGCCGTCGCCGACGCCGACGTGGTGCTCGACGAGCGCTACCACGCCGGCGTGTACGGGATACCCGACGAGCGGACGCTGGAGGCGATGCGGCTCGCGGCCCGGCTGGAGGGGATGATCACCGATCCGGTGTACGAGGGCAAGTCGATGGCGGGCCTCATCGACCTGGTGACCTCCGGCGAGATCGAGCCCGGCTCGACCGTGCTGTACGCGCATCTCGGCGGGCAGCCGGCCCTCAACGGCTACAGCGCGCTGTTCCGTTAGGGGCGTTCGCCCGCCTTGTCCACGATCTGGATGTCGAGGCGCGCGCTCCACGTCAGCGGCGTGCCCGCCTTCACGTGCACGGGCCCCACGTTGACCGGGTGGAACGTGCGGTCGCTCACGGCCACGCCGTACGTGCCCAGGAAGCTGTAGTCGGACGGGTCGAGGATGAGGTCGTAGCGCGCCCAGCCGTCGGCGCGGCTGAAGGCGATGCCGCGCCTGCCGTCCGCGTCCGGCACATCGTGGGTCACCGTGACGCCGGGAATCGTCGGCAGCGCGCGGAACAGCGCCGAGCGGACCTCGGGCGGCAACATCTGCTCGCCCATGAGCTGGTAGATCGCCTGGAAGAGCCGCTGGTCCTCGGAGAACTCCGCCTGCTCTGGCACGTCGGCCAGGGCCTGCCTGATCCTGTCGAGCACCGTCTCGGGCGTGACCGGCTCCCGGGCCAGCTCGGCGGCGCCGATGCCGGGATGGGTGCCCTGGATCAGGAGCCCGCCGCTGCCCTGCTCCCAGGCCACCCGCTTGCCGTCCACGCTGATCCACTGCTCGAAGATCTCGCGCCTGTGCAGGTCGCGGGCGTAGCCGTAGCCGCCCCTGGCCGGGGACGCCTGGAGTTCCTTGACGTAGTACCACTGATCAGGGTGGGCGATCGGCGACGGGCCTCGCTCCGCGGCCCTGGCGGCCCGCTCCCCCAGTTCCCGCACGCCCGCCACCGGCGCGATGTCCGGCCGGCCGCGCGTCACGACGATCCCGGTCCCGACCAGGACGGCCAGCGCGGCGGCCACCGCCAGACGCCACCGCAGTCTCGGCCTCGCCGGTCTGGGCTTGTCCCAAGCGGCCGCGAGCCCGGGCTTGTCCCGGACAGCCGCGAGCAGCCGGGTCCTGGCCGCCTCCTCCGCCTCCGGCGTCATGGCCGGGATGTGCTCACGCAACCGCCGAACCGCGGTCAGCTCGTCCATCGGCTCCCCTCCCCCATCGTCGTCCTGATCGTCCTGCGCGCCCGGTGCAGGCGGGAGCGCACGGTTCCCACCGGGATCCCCAGCGCCTGGGCGGCCTCCTCGTAGCTCAGATCCGCCCAGGCGATCAGCAGAAGGACGTCCCGCTCCTTCTTGGACAGCCGCGCCAGCGCCCCCGCCAGCCGCCGCTCCTGCCCCTGCGCCGCGACGCGCTCCACCACCTCGTCGGCCATCGGCGCCGGCAGCGGGTCGATCCCCGTCCGTTCCAGCGCCCGCAAGAACCGCTCCTCGTCGCGCCGGTGCCGGGCGATGAGCGTCGTGGCGATGCCGTACAGCCACGGCCTGGCGAGCTTGTGCGCCGGGTCGTAGGAGTCGCGCCGCCGGAAGGCCGTCAGGAACGTCTCGGCCACGATGTCGTCGGCCGCCTGGGTGCCGAGGCGTCTGGCGGCATAGCGGTGGATCTGCCTGGCGTGCCGGTCGAACAGCTCGGCGAACTGCTCGGGATCGTCCCGCGATCTGCTGATCAGTTCGGCGTCGTCCAGGTCCGTCGCTTCCACGGCACTCACGTGTCTCCTTCGTCTCGCGTGCGGGTCACCCCACTGTCTCCCGAAGGGCCGGTTCGGGTTCGCCTCGCCGTACGGCGGGCGCGAGAGCGGGCGGAGGACCACCGATGACCGGCATGAACGCGCGGCGGCCCTGCCGCCGACGACACCGCCATGCTTGAGCTGGAGCCCGTCGAGGCCGACCTGGCGCGCGACCAGTTGGAGGAGTCGGTACGGCTGCGCCGCGAGCTGGGGTTCACGGCAGGGGCCGCGGCGAACCTCGCGGCGTCCGCGCACATCCGCGGCGATCGGGAAGAGGCGCTGCGGCTGCCCGACGAGGCGACGGGCTTGGCCGAGAGCTCGGGCGCCCAGGGCGTTTCACGGTGGGTCGAGCAGGCGCGCGGCATGCCGACGGGTGAGGGCTGCGCCGTGTGACGGGCGCGAGGACAAACCCCGGTCGCTCACACCCGCGGACAAAGAGGACGAACTCTGGAGATCACACACGCGGACAAGACCGATCGCCCGCACGCGAAGACATGAAGCGGCCCCCGCACGCGGGCGAGACTCAGCCGGGGCGGGATGTATTCGCTGCTCGACCGGCTCGGCTACCGGTGTTAGGCGTCGATGTGGTCCCGGTCGACCTCGGCGGCGCTTTTCACGATGAACTCCCGGCGGGGCGCCACATCGCTTCCCATCAGCAGGTTGAAGATGCTCTCCGCCGCCTCGGCGTCCTCGATGCGCACCCGGCGCAGGATGCGGTGGCGCGGGTCCATCGTCGTTTCCGCCAGCTGGTCCGCGTCCATCTCGCCCAGGCCCTTGTAGCGCTGGACCGGGTCCTTCCAGCGCTTGCCGCGGCGCTCCAGGTCGCGCAGGACCTTGTGGAGCTCCGCGTCGGAGTAGCAGTAGATGTATTTGCTCTGGCCCCGGCCCGGGTTGGTCAGCTCGATGCGGTGGAGGGGCGGGACGGCGGCGAAGACGCGACCGGCCTCCACCAGGGGCCGCATGTAGCGGTGGAACAGCGTCAGCAGCAGGCAGCGGATGTGGGCGCCGTCGACGTCGGCGTCGGCCATCAGGATGATCTTGCCGTAGCGCGCCGAGTCGATGTCGAAGGAACGGCCCGAGCCCGCGCCGACGACCTGGATGATGGCGGCGCACTCGGCGTTCTTGAGCATGTCGGAGACCGAGGCCTTCTGGACGTTGAGGATCTTGCCGCGGATGGGCAGCAGCGCCTGGAACTCCGAGTCGCGGGCGAGCTTGGCCGTGCCGAGGGCCGAGTCGCCCTCGACGATGAACAGCTCGCTGCGGTCGACGTCGTCGCTGCGGCAGTCGACGAGCTTGGCGGGCAGCGCGGAGTTCTCCAGGGCGCTCTTGCGGCGCTGGTTGTCGCGGTGCTCGCGGGCGGCGATGCGGGCCTTGGCGGCCGCGACGATCTTCTCCAGGACCGCGCGCAGCGGCTGCTTGAAGCCACGGGGCGGGTTCGCGAACAGCGCCTTGAGCTCCCGCGAGACCACGTGGGAGACGATGCGGGTGGCGGCCGAGGTGCCGAGGACCTCCTTGGTCTGGCCCTCGAACTGCGGCTCCGGCACCCGGACGGTCACCACGGCCGTCAGGCCCTCGAGGATGTCCTCCTTGGTGACCGGGTCGTCGCCGTTCTTCAGCAGGCGGGTCTCGCGCAGCTGCTCGTTGATCGTGCGGACCAGGCCGCGCTCGAAGCCGGCGATGTGGGTGCCGCCCTTGGGGGTGGCGATGACGTTGACGAAGGAGCGGACCGTCGTGTCGTAGCCCTTGCCCCAGCGCAGCGCCACGTCGACGGTGAGCTCCCGCTCCACCTCGGTGGGCGTCATGTGGCCCTGGTCGTCGAGGACGGGCACGGTCTCGTGGAAGTGGCCCACGCCCTGCAGCCGCAGCACGTCGCAGACCGGCTCGTCGCGGGCGAGGAACTCGGTGAACTCCGAGATGCCGCCTTCGAAGCGGAACTCCTCGGTCTTGCCCTCGTGGATCAGCGCCAGCGTGAGCCCGGGCACGAGGAACGCCGTCTGGCGCAGCCGTACGTGGATCTCGTCGATCGACACCTCGGCGTCGGGCAGGAAGATCTGCCGGTCGGCCCAGAATCGCACGCGGGTGCCGGTGACCTTCTTGGCCACCTTGCCGCCGTCGCGCAGGCCGGACTTCTTCTTGAACTTGGCGGTGGGCCCCTCGCCGTCGAAGACGCCGGGCACGCCGCGCCGGAAGCTGATCAGGTGCGTGCGGCCGTCGCGGTCGACCTCGACGTCGAGGCGGGCCGATAGGGCGTTGACCACCGAGGCGCCCACGCCGTGAAGGCCGCCGGAGGCGGTGTAGGACCCCGTGCCGAACTTGCCGCCCGCGTGGAGCTTGGTGTAGACGAGCTCCACGCCCGGCAGGCCGCTCTTGGGCTCGATGTCGACCGGGATGCCGCGGCCGTTGTCGCGCACCTCGACCGAGCCGTCGTCGTAGAGCTCGACCTCGATGCGGGTGCAGTGACCCGCCAGCGCCTCGTCGACGCCGTTGTCCACGATCTCCCAAAGGCAGTGCATGAGGCCGCGGCTGTCGGTGGACCCGATGTACATGCCCGGCCGCTTGCGGACCGCTTCGAGGCCCTCAAGCACCGACAGGTGACGAGCTGTGTAACCCGCCTCCGCAACCGTCACTCCGTCCCCCTCAGTCCCAGGGATCGAACACCTGTGCGTAGCCTACCGTCCTTCCCGGTCCACCGGGTACAAGCTTGCCACTGGGTCACGTTTGCCATGACCAACGGCATGGTCCTCATTACTTTTGGACACATTCCGCTCTGGGCGTATCCAGGGGGTGATTGGGAACGTCTGCTTCGGGTTAGATGTTGTCCCAAGTGACTGACGCCAGATCCCCGTCCAGGCGGGGATGACCCGAAAGGCGATACGTGACTGGAGCACTCGCCCCCGCCAAGCCGTTGACGGCTCTGGACCGCTGCGACCGCTGCGGCGCCCAGGCCTACATCCGTGCCACCCTGCCCGTGGGTGGGGAATTGCTGTTCTGCGCCCACCACGGTCGCCAGCACATAGCCGCCCTGCGCGAGAAGGGCGCGGAGATTCTCGACGAGTCCGCCAAGCTGAGCAAGACGCCGGCCACCGCGACCGACAACGAGCGCTGAGCTCAGCCGGCCCAGCCGACCATATGCCGGACGCGGCGGCTTCCCGGCCTTCCCGAGGCCGGGAGGCCGTCGCGTCCGCTTTGTCGCATGCCTTCGTTCCCGGGGCCGGGCATCAGGCGATGCCTCACCGGCCTCGCTCCTCCCACTCCCCACGACGGCCCCGTTCGCCCACGTGACGGCCCTGCCGGAACGCGCCCGCGATAAGCTGCGGCACCATGCTGATCCTGCTCCCGCCGTCCGAGGGCAAGGCCGCCCAGGGGAACGGTCCGAGCCTGGGCGAGCTGTCCTTCCCGAGCCTCGCCAAGCCCCGCCGGCGCGTCCTCAACGCCCTCCTCAAGGCCTCCAGGCGGCGCGACGCCCTCGACATCCTCGGCCTGAGCCCCGGACAGCGCGACGAGCTCGCCAAGAACCTCGCCATCGGCCAGGCCCCCACCCTGCCCGCGGCTGAGCTGTACACCGGCGTCCTCTACGACAACCTCGGCCTGGCGACGCTGAGCCCCGAGGCCCGCGCACGCGCCGAGCGGGAGGTGCTGATCTTTTCCGGCCTGTGGGGCGTCGTCAGGATCACCGACCGCATCCCGCCCTACCGCCTGTCCATGGGCGTCGCGCTGCCGCCGCTGGGAGGCCTGGCGGCCTTCTGGCGTCCCGCTCTCACCACCGTGCTCGACCCCCTCCCCGGCCTGGCCGTCGACATGCGCTCGGCCGCCTACGCCGCCGCCTGGAGGCCCGGCGGGCGCGGCGTCGCCGTACGGGTGCTGAAGGACGGCAGGGTCGTCAGCCACATGGCCAAGGCGACACGCGGCCGGATCGCCCGGGCGCTGCTGGAGAGCGGCCAGGACCCGGCGACGCCCGAGGAGCTGGCCAAGGTGCTCGAAAGCCTCGACTACGCCGTACGGCTCGCGCCCGGCACGATCGAGGTCGAAACGGACTGAGCCCCGCGCCTCCGAAAGGAGGCGTTCCACCGCTCCCGGCAGGCCGCGTGGCGTTCGTGCTGGTTGCTCACGGTAACCACCTCCGGGGGCAAGGGTACGCGCTCAAGGGCCATGATCCTCGCGCGCGTACGCGCGTGTGTGGTCTGCATGTCATCCGTAGCGGCCGGTTGAGTCTTGCCCGTGAGTCTTGCGCGGGCGTGACGCTACGTGGCGTGAAGCGCGGGCGTGCGGAATCGGTGGCCGACGTCGGCGGGCCGTCGTACAACAGGCGTATGACGCGCGACCCGAGACGCCCCCGCTCACGGCCACCGACGAGAAGACGATCACGCTCGACGACGGCGGGACGATCGCGGTCACGGCCTACAGCAACGGCGAGATTGAGATCCGTGTGAGCGAAGCGCCGTTCGTGATCGCGGCGCTCGACGGCGGCGAGGAGGGCGGAGACGCGATCATCAGGTTGAGTCCCGGCAGGCAGGGCGGCAACGTTCGTGGGACCTGGTATCGCGACCGGATGGCGAAGATCAACGATCGCGACAAGCCGACCGGCTGACCCCGCGCGACGGTAGCCGAGCGCATCACGAAGCCCCCGAGCACTCGGGGGCTTCGTGATGCGGGCGGGCGTCAGAGGTCGCCAGGTTGAGCGCACGCGCTTCGTCGGCGGCACGCCGCTCGGAGGTCGCCCGCGTGTAGCGGTCGATCATCTCGCGGCGGGACCATCCGGCGACCGCCATGAGACCGCCTTCGCTGCCCCCGGCGGCGAGCCAGCGTGAGGCGGCCGTGTGCCGCATCATGTGCGGGTGGAAGTCCGGGATGCCCGCGCGGTCGGCACGGTGGCGGAGCGTGCTGTACAGGCCGTCATAGCTGAACGTCTTGCCCCGGTCTCCCAGCCACAGCACGGGCGTGCTGGCGAGCCGATGCGTACGGCGGGCGCGAAGGTAGCGATCCAGCGCGCGGCCGGTCTGCGGGCTGAACGGGACGCGGCGTCCCTTCCCGCCCTTGCCCCGGCGTACGGTCGCCATGCCGGTCTTGAGGTCGATGTCGTCGAGCATCATGCCGACGATCTCCCCGGCACGCGCGCCGGTTTCCACCATGAGCCGGACGATCGCCTCACCCCGCCGGTCCCACATGTCGGGACCGGCGCACGCCTTGATCTGATCGTCGGACAGGACCGGCGTGATCTTCTGGTCGAGCTTCGGCGGCTTGAGGCTGACCAACTCGTCACGCGGGATCTCGCCCTCGTCGGCGAGCCACGCGGAGAACCGCGCAACGAGAGCTGGCGGGAGCGGGCCGTCGTCGCTTCCGCGCCGCTGTCGATCAGGTCGGACACGAAGCGGTTCACGGTCGGCCGGTCCAGCGTCGGCGGCGTGCCGGTGCGCTCGCTCCAGCGGAGAAACGCGCGGACGCCGTCGCCGTAGGTCTTGAGCGTCTGGGCGCTCTTGCGCTCCGCCCGGAGGTGGAGCAGCCAGGAGTCGAGGAGGGCGGGCAGGTCTTCGGGAGCCATGCCCGATATCTCGACTCTGAGCCTTGTGCCAGACAAACGGAATGGCTCTGACCCGGGTTTCTCCAGGTCAGAGCCATTGATGGATGGTTTCCTCAGTCGAGGTAGTCGCGCAGCACCTGGGACCGCGACGGGTGACGCAGCTTGGACATGGTCTTGGACTCGATCTGGCGGATCCGCTCGCGGGTCACGCCGTAGACCTTGCCGATCTCGTCCAGCGTCTTCGGCTGCCCGTCGGTGAGGCCGAACCGCATCGACACCACGCCCGCCTCGCGCTCCGACAGCGTGTCGAGAACCGAGTGCAGCTGCTCCTGCAGCAGCGTGAAGCTGACGGCGTCGGCCGGCACGATGGCCTCGGAGTCCTCGATGAGGTCGCCGAACTCGCTGTCGCCCTCCTCGCCGAGGGGGGTGTGCAGCGAGATGGGCTCGCGGCCGTACTTCTGGACCTCGACGACCTTCTCGGGCGTCATGTCCAGCTCGCGGGCCAGCTCCTCCGGCGTGGGCTCGCGGCCGAGGTCCTGCAGCATCTGCCGCTGGACGCGGGCCAGCTTGTTGATCACCTCGACCATGTGGACCGGGATGCGGATGGTCCGCGCCTGGTCGGCCATGGCGCGCGTGATCGCCTGCCGGATCCACCACGTGGCGTAGGTGGAGAACTTGTAGCCCTTGGTGTAGTCGAACTTCTCCACCGCGCGGATCAGGCCCAGGTTGCCCTCCTGGATAAGGTCCAGGAAGAGCATGCCGCGGCCGGTGTAGCGCTTGGCCAGCGACACCACCAGGCGGAGGTTGGCCTCCAGCAGGTGGTTCTTGGCCCGGCGGCCGTCCTCGGCGATCCACTCCAGCTCGGCGCGGACGTCGGGAGGCAGCTTGTCGCCCTCGCTGCTGAGCTGCTCCTCGGCGAACAGCCCGGCCTCGATGCGCTTGGCCAGCTCGACCTCCTGCTCGGCGTTGAGCAGGGGGACCTTGCCGATCTGCTTGAGGTAGTCCTTGACCGGGTCGGCGGTGGCACCCGCGGCGGCCACCTGGGCCACCGGCGCGTCGTCGTCGTCGTCGGAGAGGATGAGGACCTCGTCGTCGCTCTTCTCCTCGACGGCCTCGACCTTGGGCTCCTCCTCGACCTCGGGCTCCTCCTCGATCTCCTCCTCGACCACGACCTCGTCGTCGACCTCCAGGTCCTCGAGGTCCTCGAGGTCGACGTCGGCCTCGAGGTCGATGTCGTCCTCGACTTCCACGTCGACGGGGTCGGCGGCCTTGGCGGCCGGCGGCGCGGCCGCCTCAGCCTCGGCGGCGGGCACGGCGGCGGCCGCGGGAGCGGCCTTCTTGGCGGGCGCGGACTTCTTCGCGGCGGCCTTCTTCCTCGGAGCCGGAGCCTCGGGCTTGGCCGCGGGGTCGGCGGGGTCGTCGGCGGCGACGACCGCCGTGACGGTGTCGGGCTGCTGCTCCTTGGCGGCCGCCGCGGTCTTTGTCTTGACGGGGGCAGCTGTGCGGCGCTTTGCTGGACCGCGAGACTTCTTCGGCGCCGCCGAGTCCGCGGCGGTCACCACCACGGTCACGCCCTCCTTGCTCAGGTTCCGCAAGAACGCGGCGGCGTGCGACATGGGGATGTCCGCCTCCTCGAAGGCCTTGCGGACATCCTCAGACTCGAGGTAACCCTGCGAGCGCCCACGCTCGAGCAGTCGCTGAATGACGGGCTCGTTCAGCTCAGATGGCTTCGAGCGAGTCGAACTTGCAGGCGACACGAACACCTCTCGAACGAACGCGTGGCGACAAATGGACCCAGGTGCCCGCTGGGGGGCTGTTGCCTCTCTTGGATGCGAAGGCCGTGCGGAGTGCGACGGGCCATCCAGCATTCTGACACGACCCAGCCCTCCATACGGCCACCTCCCGGCGGTTGACCTCCACCCTAGGCCGACCGGGACAGTAGTGCGTACGGAAGCGGGGCACTGATATCCGAAAGCAACCCTTATGACTGTTTCATTCCGTCACTCTTCGTGGCAGGAGGGACGTGGATCGCGAGCACGGTCACGTCATCGTCCTGCTCATACCCCGACAGCATTCGATCTACCAGGAAATCGAGCAACATATGCGGATTTGTCACCACTTCTGGTGGAGCTTCGGTCACAACCGAGCAAAGCTCCGCGAGTCCCGCATCGAGGCCGCGTTTCCGGTTCTCCACGAGCCCGTCTGAGTACAGCACCGCCGTGTGGCCGGGCGGCACCACGAACCTGAACTGCCGCCGGGAGGTGGACCAGCCCAGCGGGGTGCCGGGCTCGGCGTCGCACAGCACGGCCCGGCCCTGGGGCGAGACCAGCACGGGCGGCGGATGCCCGGCCAGCGCCAGCGTGCCCTCGCCGGTGCCCGGCTCGACGACCATGTAGGCCAGGGTGGTGACCTGCTCTTCCTCCTCGGTCGCCTCGAAGACCCGGTCCAGGCCGGTGAGCACCGAGGCGGGCGGCGGGTTGGTCAGCGCGAGCGCCCGCATGGCGTTGCGGATGCGGCCCATCCCGGCGGCCGCCTTGACGCCCTTGCCCATGACGTCGCCCACGACGGCGGCCACCCGGCCGTCCTGCAGCACGAAAGCGTCGTACCAGTCGCCGCCGACCTGCACGTGGCGGCTGCCGGAGCGGAAACGCTGGGCCAGCGTCAGCCCCTTGACCACCGGCAGGCGGTCGGGCAGCAGGCTGCGCTGGAGCGTCTCGGCGGTCTTGTGCTCGCGCTCGAACAGGGTGGCGCGCTCGACGGCCAGCGCGCACTGGCCGGCCAGCGCCTCCAGGAAGACGCCGTCCTCCTGGGAGATCTTCTGCGGCCGGGTGAAGGAGAAGCGCAGCGCGCCCAGCGCCCGGCCCGCAGCCAGCAGCGGCAGGCCCACCCAGGCCCGCTCGTCGCTGTTGGCCAGGTAGGCGTTGAGCCCCTCCTCGTCGCCCCCCGCCTCCAGCAGCTGCTCCTTGAGGCTCTCGGGCGACTCGGCGAAGACCGGGCGGCGGCTGTTGACCGCCATCGTCATCACGCTGGCGTGCGACAGCGGGATCTCCTCGCCCGGCGCGCCGGGGATCTCCGGGATGCCCTCGCCGTTGATCAGCTTCAGCGACGCGCGCTCGTGGTCGAGCAGCGCCACGGCCGAGCGGTCGGCGGCCAGAGCCGTACGGCCCACGTCGATGATGACCTGGACCACCTGCTCGACGGTCAGCGCCTCGGCCAGCTGGGCCGTGGCGCCCTGGAGCCGGGCGGTGCGCAGGGCGGCGGCGCCGAGCTGGTCGGTCAGCCGGCCGCGCATCTCCTCGGCCTCCTTCTGCGGCGTGACGTCGGTGTTGGCGCCGACCCACTCCACGACCCGGCCGTGCCGGATGATCGGCACCGCGCGCACCTCGAAGTAGCGGTAACCGCTGGCCCGCGTGCGCACGCGGTAGTTCCACTCGAACATGGTCCGCCCGCGCAGGGCCTCCCGCCACGCCTCCTCGGTCTGCCGGCGGTCCTCCGGGTGGACGGCGTCGAGCCAGCCGTGCGCGAGGTACTCCTCCAGGCCCTGGCCGGTGATGGCACGCCACTGCGGCGCGTCCTCGATCACCGCGCCCGTGGGCGAGGTGATC
Organism: Thermoactinospora rubra; assembly: GCF_002093975.1. Lineage (GTDB taxonomy): Bacteria > Actinomycetota > Actinomycetes > Streptosporangiales > Streptosporangiaceae > Nonomuraea > Nonomuraea rubra_A. Next base: position 73,215 of record NZ_MSZZ01000043.1, on the reverse strand, counting down.
CACACCAGCTGCGACTGCGCCTCCACCAGCGAGCGGTAGCGCTCCTCGCTGCGGCGCAGCTCCTCCTCGGTCTGCCTGCTCTCGGTCACGTCGGTGCCGACCAGCGCCACGGCCCGCAGCGCGCCGTCCTCGTCGTGGACCGGCGAGAACGACAGCGACCAGTGCCGGGTGTCGCCGTCGGCCGAGCGCACGCGCACGCGCCCCTCGGTGACGGGGGCGTCGGTCTCGATCACGGCCTGTACGGCATGCGTGATGAGCTGGCTCAGGTCCGCGGGAAGCGCCTCCATCGGCCGCCTGCCGACCAGGCGGTCCAGGGGCACGCTCACGACGTCGGCGAACACGTCGTTCGCCCGGTGGACGCGGCCCTCGGCGTCGAAGAAGGCGAAGGCGAACTCCGCTTCGGACAGCAGGCCCTTCAGCAGGGCGGAGTCTGAGATGTCCACACCCGACTCCCGGGGACGGGGAACGGAGGTCTCGGCGCTCATGCTCGGCACCTCCGTCGCGTGCCAGGGTCTCCCACGCGGCACATCTCCAAAAACTTGTATCGGCGTAGCGCAGCTCCGGGCGACCGGATTCTGCTGTACATCATCGGCGATGGTCGGGTGCGGACGGAAGCCCCCGCCGCCACCAGGTCGTCATCAGCGTCAACGCATACTGTCAAATCAGCCTACTTCGCGGCTTTCTTCGCAGCCTGCTTTGTCTCCCTGACCTTGACAAGGCTCTCGGGGTCGACCACGTCGGCCACCGACCGGTAGGACCCCTCCTCACCGTACGGCCCCGCCGCCTCGCGCCATCCGGGTGGCCGGACCCCCAGTTGCTTGCCGAGCAACGCCAGGAAGATCTGTGCCTTCTGCTTGCCGTACCCGGGTAGCTCCTGCAGGCGGCGCAGCAGCTCCTTGCCGTCGGCCACGCCCTCCCAGATCCGCTCCGGCCGACCATCGTAGTGCTCGACCAGATAGGCGGCGAGTCGCTGGATCCGCTCGGCCATCGACTTGGGGTAGCGGTGGACGGCGGGCTTGCGCGACAGCAGCTCGGCGAAGGCCTGGGGGTCGTAGGAGGCCAGCTCCTCGGCCGTCAGGTCGTGCCCTAGCCGCTCGGAGATGGTGTGGGGACCGGTGAAGGCCCACTCCAGGGGGATCTGCTGGTCGAGCAGCATGCCGACCAGCAGGGCGAGCGGGCTGCGGCCGAGCAGGTCGTCGGCCTCGGCCCGCTGGGCGATCTGGATGCGCATGGCTCCAGCTTCCCACGAAAGACCTGACGGAGTTCGGCGGTGAAGGGAAGACAGGCGTCGCAGGGGCTTGACACCTGCCCGATAAGGGATGGAATGGGAGCGCAAGCCTGGCCCTAGGTCCGCAGAGGAACGCCACCATGCTCGCTCTGGCCATCCGTTACCTCCGGGAGCCAGTCAGTCTCCGCTTGGCCGAAGAGTTCCTGACCGTGCCCGTCGAGACCATTGATCGCTGCGTGGCCGACGTTTGCGCTTGCGCCGAGCATCTCGGCATCGAGGCGACCGCCGAGGTCATCGAGCGCATCGCCCGCGAGCACCTGCTCGCCATCGTCAACTCAGCGCCGCCGCCCCGCACGGCCCGATAGCATCTGTCGCAGCACCGATTTCACCCGAGCGCCCCGGCTCGGGTGGAGAAAGCGAGGATCGACCCTTTCCGGGCGTCCGCCCTGGACGCGACAACGGACCTGCCATGCGAGAGAGTGAGGGCGTGCGCCGACACCGAACCAATCCTGACGACGTGTTCAAGGAAATGCTGCAGGCGGCGCGCGAACTGCTGGCCGTGCGCAGTCCTCTGGACGCGGAGCTGATGGTCTCCGACATGGTCGGCGCCTGGTGGGGCAGGCGGGTCAAGGGCGGCGACGTCGAGCAGGTCCTCGGCGAGGGGCTGGTCGACTACGCCGCCAAGGCGGGCACGCCCGCGTCGCTCACGCTGCTGATCTGCCTGGCCTATCTCGGTACGGCGCGGCAGGGCGCCAAGGCGGAGGGCGCCGCGCTGGCGATGATGGAGTCGGGCGTGGCCAGGCCGGGCTGGGCCGACCGGGTGGGCGCGGTCAAGCCGACGGGCTGCTACGTCTCGCGCGACGCCTACGGCGACCAGGACACGGTCGTGTGCACCTTCGCCTACCGCGGCTCGCCGCACGAGGAGCAGGCGGCGCAGGACAGGCACGCGCTGGTGCTGGTGGTCGACTACAACATGCGCGGCATGGCGCGCGACGCATGGGTCTCCTCCGAGGTGGACAAGCTGCTGGAGCAGGCGCGGGCGGAGGCCGACGCCAACCCGATGCTGATCTTCGAGGAGATCGAGCCGCAGCAGGCCCGCGCGCTGCTGGAGTCGGCCATGAAGGCCACCCTCGGCGCCCAGGACCTGGGGCCGCGCCAGCGCGGCGGCAAGCGGGCGCCCAAGACCCCGCCTCCGGTCAGCGACAGCTACAGCGCCTACCACGCCTTCGCCCGCGCCCGGCTCAAGGCGCTGCCCCCCGGCCGCAAGCGGCCCGCTCCCCTGCACAGCGAGGCCCCCTACAGCCGCGAGCGGCGCGCCATGCTCGCCGCCGAGTTCCTGGCCTCCGACGAGGCCGAGCACCTGTCGGACAGGTCGGCCGCCTCCCGCTGCGCCGACCACATCATCGACTACGGCTGCGACCAGGACTTCAGCCGCCCGCTGCGGGTCAGCCCGACCAAGTGCGAGACCTTCCTGCTGGACTGGCTGCCGCGCAAGGTGATGCTCAGCCCCGCCGAGCAGGAGGCCATGCCGCACGTGCTGGCCGCCTGGGCCCGCTTCGCCGCACGCAAGACGGGCCTGCCGGACGAGGGACTCAAGGCCACGCTCGACGGCGTGTGGGAGGCGACCGCCAAGTTCCCCGAGGCCTACCGCGACCCGACGTCCTTCGGCCTGGACCGCTCCCTGCTGGAGCGCCTGCTGCCCGACGGGGACCTGTCGGCGCTGGCGCGCCGCGTCTTCGCCTTCCCGCTGCTGCAGGGCGAGCGCGGCGGGGTCCTGCTCGACACGCTCAACCCCGCCGACCCGGCCGACCGGCGCACGCTGCTGGAGCTCGACCACGGCGGCGCGGTCGACGAGCAGCACCTGGCCTGGCACGAGGAGATCGCCACCCGGCTGTGGGACGGCGACCCGCCGGAGCTGTGGGAGGCCGCCCAGCGCCTGCTCGACCTCGGCCACGACCGCGACGAGGTGCTGCACGTGCTCATCGAGATCGTCGAGCGCATCGGCGGCGATCCCGAGGAGCTGGCGGCGGCCCTGGACGACATCGCCGAGATCCCTGATGAAATCTAGTGCCATGGCGATGTACGAGCGGCTGTCCGCGGGCCGCTACCTGGCCTCGGAGCACACGCAGGGCCCGTGGGACCCCGCGACGCAGCACATGGGCCCCGTGACGGCCCTGATCGTCCACGAGCTGGAGCAGACCGCGCCGCGCCCCGGGCTGGCGCTGTCGCGGCTGGCCGCCGACGTCTTCGGGCCTGTGCCCGTCGGCGAGCTGGAGGTCCGCGCCGAGGTCGTGCGCGACGGCAAGCGCGTCCAGTGCCTGGCCGCCTCGGTGTCCTGCGGCGGCCGCGAGTACGTCCGCGCCACCGCCTGGCGCATCCGCGAGAGCGACACCCCGGCGACCCCGCTGCCCGGCCCGCCCGCGCCGATCCCGCCGCCCGGCCCCGACACGTGGTTCTCCACCGGCTTCGGGTACGGCAGAGCCATGGACGTGCGCTTCGTCTCCGGCTCGCCCGACGAGTACGGCCCGGCCGTGGTCTGGGGCCGGCCACGGGTGCCGCTGGTGGACGGCGAGCCGGCCAGCCCGCTGGAGAGCCTGGCGCTGCTGGCCGACAGCGGCAACGGCGTGAGCGGCGTGATCGACTTCGCCACCCACCTGTTCGTCAACGTCGACCTGACGATCTCGCTGTTCCGCGCGCCGGCCGGCGAGTGGACGTGCATGGACGCGGCCACCGTCATCGGCCCGGCCGGGCGCGGTCTGACCCGGTCCACGCTGTATGACGAGCTGGGCGAGGTCGGCGTGGCGACCCAGACCCTCTTCGTCGCGCCGCGCTAGGCAGAGGGAGGATGGGTCCATGGTGATCGACCTCAACGCCGACCTGGGCGAGGGCTTCGGCATCTGGCGGCTCGGCGACGACATGGCGTTGCTCGACATCGTCACCAGCGCGAACGTGGCGTGCGGGTTCCACGCCGGCGACCCGGTGACGATCCGGCGCACCTGCGCGGCGGCGGTCGACCGCGGGGTGGCCATCGGCGCCCAGGTGTCCTACCGCGACCTGGCGCACTTCGGCCGCCGGGAGATGGACCTGGAGCCCGAGGAGCTGTGCGCCGAGGTGCTCTACCAGCTGGCGGCCGTCGACGGCATCGCGCGGGCCATGGGCGGGCGCGTCGCCTACGTCAAGCCGCACGGCGCGCTGTACAACCGGATCGTCCGCGACCCCGTCCAGGCCGCGGCCGTGATCGACGCGGTCGCGGACTATGACCGGTCGCTGCCCGTCCTCACGCTTCCCGGCTCGGCCGTGCACGAGGCGGCCGCCGCCGAGGGGATCACCACGGTGTGCGAGGCGTTCGCCGACCGGGCCTACACAGCCGGGGGGACGCTGGTGCCGCGGCGGGAGCCCGGGGCGGTCGTCCACGACCCGGCGGAGGTGGCGGCCCGCGCCGTGAGGATGGCGGTCGAGCACACCGTCACGGCCGTGGACGGCACGCAGGTCCCGGTCACGGCCCGGTCGATCTGCGTGCACGGGGACACGCCGGATGCCGTACGGCTCGCGCGCGGGGTCCGTGACGCGCTGGTCGAGGCGGGCGTGACCCTTCAGGCGTTCGCATGATCCGTCTGGCCGGGGAGCACGGGCTGCTGGTCGAGACGGGGGCGCTGGAGGTGTCGCACCGTCTCGACGCGCTGCTGCGCGGCGCGCGGCCGGCCGGGGTGGAGGAGATCGTGCCGGGGCCGGAGACGGTGCTCGTCGTGGCGCCGGGGATGGATGCCGGGCGGTTGCGTGCGGTGCTGGAGGCGATGCTCGCCGACGCGCGTGCGGGAGTCGGCGCGACCTCCGGCCGCACGGGTGCGGGACCAGGGGGGAAAGAAGGGGCGCGGGAAGAAGCGGGCACGCCTGGGGCCGCCGGGACGGGCATGCCGGGAGCGACGGGGGTCGGTGGGCCGCGAAGAGGCCCCGGCGAGGAGGCCGTCGTCATCCCGGTCCGGTACGACGGGGCGGACCTGGAGCCGGTCGCGGAGCTGGCCGGGATCTCCGTCGAGGAGGTGATCGCCCGCCATGTCGGCAGCGACCTCGTGGTGGGCTGGCTCGGCTTCGCGCCCGGGTTCGCCTACCTGACCGGGCTCGACCCCGTCCTGCACGTGCCCCGGCTCGACACGCCGCGCACCTCGGTGCCCGCCGGGTCCGTCGCGATCGCCGGGCCGTACTCGGCCGTCTACCCCAGCGCCTCCCCCGGCGGCTGGCGGCTGCTCGGGCGGACCGACGTGCGGGTGTGGGACGTGCGCGCCGATCCGCCATCGCTGTTCCGCCCGGGCATGCGAGTGCGATTCGAGGCCGCATGATCGAGATCCTGGCGGCCGGGCCGTACACCACGGTGCAGGACCTGGGCCGCCCCGGGTATGCGCACCTGGGGGTGCCGCGGTCCGGCGCGGCGGACCAGGCGAGCCTGCGGCTGGCCAACCGGCTCGTCGGCAACCCGGAGGGCGCGGCGGGCCTGGAGCTGACCTTCGGCGGGGCGGTGCTGCGCTTCCACGCCGGGGCCTGGGTGGCCGTCACGGGCGCGCCCTGCCCGATCAGGAGCCGCTGCGCCGGGGCGGGCATGAACGCGCCGTTCTGGGCCGGGGCCGGGACGGAGCTGCGGTTCGGGACGCCCGCCGGCGGCCTGCGCACCTACCTGGCGGTGCGGGGCGGGATCGCGGTGGAGCCCGTGCTCGGCAGCCGCTCGACCGACTCCCTGTCCGGGCTGGGGCCGCCGCCCCTGCGGCCGGGCACGACGCTGGAGGTGGGCCCGGCGGCGGGGCTGGAGCCGCCGCCGGTGGACCTGGCGCCGGTCGGCATCCCCGGCGAGCCCGTGCTGCGCTTCCTGCCGGGGCCGCGCGACGACTGGTTCTCCCCCGACGCGCCGCACGGGCTGTGCGCCGAGCCGTACGAGGTGAGCCAGGACAGCAACCGGGTGGGCGTGCGGCTGCGCGGGCGCGAGCTGAAGCGGGCACGCGAGGGCGAGCTGCCGAGCGAGGGGATGGTGACGGGCGCCATCCAGGTGCCGCCGAGCGGCCAGCCGATCGTCTTCCTGGCCGACCACCCGCCCACCGGGGGCTACCCGGTCATCGGGGTGGTGCTCGCCGCGGACCTGGCCGTCGCGGCCCAGCTGCGGCCGGGCGACCGGGTGCGGTTCGCCCTGGTACGGCCCGGCCACCGGTGATCGGGCCCGGTGATCGGGCCCGGTGATCGGGCCCGCGGCCTTCCGGATCACCGCTCCAGCGGCAGGATGATCCGGAAGGCCGCGCCCCCGCCGGGGGCCGAGCTCACCGACGCCTCTCCCCCGTGCGCGGCGGCCACCGCGGCGACGATGGACAGGCCCAGTCCCGCGCCGCCCTGCGCCCTGCGGTCGCCGTGGCCGTGGTCGCCGCGGTAGAAGCGCTCGAAGACCAGCGAGCGCTGCTCGTCGGTGAGGCCGGGGCCCTGGTCGGCGACCTCCACCACGGCCCGGCCGCCGGAGGCGGTGACGCGGACGGTGGCGGGCGTTCCGCGTGGCGTGTGGTGGAGCACGTTGACCAGCAGGTTGCCCACCGCCTGGCGGAGCTTGGCCGCGTCGCCCACGACCTCCACCGGGCCGTCGCACGCCAGCGTGAGCGGGCGGTCCGGCTCGATCGCCAGCGTGTCGGCGACCGCGTCGGCGGCCAGCGCGTCCAGCGCCACCGGGCGGCGCTCCAGCGGCCGGCCCTGGTCCAGGCGGGCCAGCAGCAGCAGCTCCTCCACCAGCGAGCCCATGCGCGCGGCCTCGGACTCGATGCGGCGCATGGCCTTCTCCAGGTCGTCCCGGCGGGTGGCGGCGCCGCGGCGGAACAGCTCGGCGTAGCCGCGGATGGTGGCGATCGGGGTGCGCAGCTCGTGGGAGGCGTCGGCGACGAAGCGGCGCAGGCGGTCCTGGGAGGCCTCGCGCTCCCGGAAGGCGCTCTCGATCTGGCCGAGCATGGCGTTGAGCGCCGCGCCGAGCCGGCCCACCTCGGTGTCCGGCGGCGCCGTCTCGATGCGGCGGCCGAGGTCGCCGGCGCCGATGGCGGTCGCGGTGTCCACGATCCGGTCCAGGGGGCGCAGGTCGCGGCGGATCAGGAGCAGGGCCAGCAGGGTCAGCCCGGCCAGCGCGAAGCCCGAGGTGCCGATCATGACGAGGGCGACCCGCCGGGTCAGCTCGTCGGCGGCGGCCAGCAGCTGCTCCTCGCTGGTCAGGGCCAGCAGCCGGGAGCCGCCGGGGCCGCGCCAGTCCTGGATGGCGCCGAAGGTGGCGCCGCCGGCCAGGGCCAGGGCCAGGGCCAGCAGGCCGACGACCGTGAGCACGAGGCGGACGCGCAGCGACATCAGGCTTCCCTGGGCAGGCGCAGGACGTAGCCGACGCGGGGGACGGTGTGGATCAGGGGCGGGCCGGCGAAGTCGACCTTGCGCCGCAGGTAGCTGATGTAGGTCTGGACGACGCCGTCGTTGCCGCCGAAGTCGTACTCCCAGACGTGGTCGAGGATCTGGCGCTTGGACATCACCTTGCCGGCGTTGGTCAGCAGGAAGCGCAGCAGCTTGAACTCCGTCGGGGTGAGGTCGAGCAGGACGCCGCCCCGCCGTACCTCGTAGGCGTCCTCGTCGATGACGAGGTCGGCGAAGGCCAGCGTGCCGGAGTCGTCCCCGGCCCGCTTGGTCCTGCGCAGCACCGCGCGCACCCGGGCGATCAGCTCCTCCAGGCTGAACGGCTTGGTCACGTAGTCGTCCCCGCCGACGGTCAGTCCGCTGATCTTGTCCTCGGTCGCGTCCATGGCCGTCAGGAAGACCACCGGCACATCCGATCCCGAGGCGCGGATGCGGCGGCAGACCTCGGTGCCGAGGATGTCGGGCAGCATCACGTCCAGGACGATCAGGTCGGGCTTGCAGGCCTCGGTCGCCGAGACCGCCTCGGCCCCCGAGGAGGCGGTGGCCGTCTCGAACCCCTCATACCGCAGGGCGGTGGCGACGAGATCGGCGAGATAGGGTTCGTCGTCCACGACAAGAATCCGGGTCACCCGTCTAGTCTGACCCGGAAGATCTTGAACGGCCCATAGGGAACTCTGTGAATTGCCCGACTCACACGAGGGCTTAAGGCCGGTCACACGGCCGCTGGAGATCGCTTTGCTCCACTGGGCCGTATGGAGAGACTGTCTGCCTTCGTGCTGCGCCGCAAGGGCATGGTCACGTTGCTGGCCCTGGTGGCGTTCCTCATCGGCATGGGGGCCACCCCCATAGCGATCCAACGGCTGTCGGAGGAGTACGCCCATCCCGGCATGCCGGCCTTCGAGGCCAACCAGGAGATCGTCAGGATCTACGGCAACGGCGGCTACCAGCGGCCGTTCGTCCCCGTCGTGGTGCTCCCGGAGGGCAGCACGGCGCAAGGCGCCAAGGAGGCGATCGGCGCGGCCTTCGCCGCCGTCTCGGCGAAGCTGCCCAAGTCCCGCGTGGTCTCCTACGCCGACACCGGCGACCCGCGGCTGGTCGGGGCCGACGGCCGCACCACCTTCGGCCTGGTGTTCCCCGGCACCTACTCCGACGGCAGCCCGCCCGGCGGCGGCCTGGGCGAGACGCCGGACGAGAGCCCGGTCATCGTCGCGGCGATGCGGCCGCACCTGCCGCCCGGCAGCACGGTCCACGTCACCGGCCTGGACACCCTCGCGCCGAGCGTGGAGGCGGGCGGCGTGGACGTCCCGAGCAAGATCGGCATCGGCGTGCTGGCCGCGGTGGTCGTGCTGCTGCTGGTGTTCCGGTCGGCGCTGGCCTTCGTGCCGATCCTCATCTCGGTGCTGGCCGTCTTCGTCTCGTTCATCGCGATCCTGCTGCTGACGCTGGTGATGACGGTCCACGACGTCGCGCTGACCACGATGCCGCTGCTGGGCCTGGGCATCGCGGTGGACTACTCGCTGCTGCTGGTGGCCCGCTGGCGGGAGGAGCAGGCGGCCGGCCACCGCGGGGACGAGGCGGTGCACCGGGCGATGGCCGGGGCGGGCCGCGCCGTGCTGTTCAGCGGCGTCGCGGTGGCCATCGGCCTGGTCACGATGGTGGTGCTGCCGGTGCCGTTCCTGCGCAGCCTCGGCATCGCGGGGATGATCATCACCGCGGTCAGCGTGGCGGCCACCCTCATGGTCCTGCCGGTCCTGCTCGCCCTCGCCGGGCAGCGGCTGGACCGGCGGCGCGGCGAGGGGGCGCGCTTCCAGAGCGAGGCCAGGGCCGGGCGTGCCTGGTCGGCGTGGGCCCGCGGCGTGGTGCGGCTGCGCCGGCCCGCCGCGCTGGTCTCCGGCGGCCTGCTGCTGGCGCTGACCTGGACCGCCCTCGGCGTCAACCTGGGCCTGCCGGAGAGCCGTCACCTGCGCGCCGGCGGCCCCGGCCACGAGGGCGTGGCGGCGCTGCACCGCGCCGGCGTCCCGGCCGGCGTCATCACGCCCATCGACGTGCTGGTGACCGGCGATGCGGCCGCGGCCGTCGAGCGGATCAGGCGGATCGAGGGCGTGGCCACCGTGCTCGCGCCCGACTCGCCCACCTGGCGGCGCCAGGGCACCGCCGTGGTGTCCGTGCTGCCCGTCGCCGAGAACGGCACCGCCGCGGGCGAGGCGACCATCACCCGGATCCGCCAGGCCGTGCCGGACACCGTCAAGGTGGGCGGCAACGCGGCGCAGAGCATGGACTTCCAGTCCCAGACCTACGGCGCCTTCCCGTGGATGCTGGGCCTGATCGCGCTGGTCACCTTCGTCATGCTGGCCCGCGCGTTCCGGTCGCTGCTGCTGCCGCTCAAGGCGATCGCGCTCAACCTGCTGTCGCTGGGCGCGGTGATCGGCGCGATGGTGCTGCTGTGGCAGTACGGCTGGGGCACGAGGGAACTGCTGGACATCCAGCCCACCGGATCGATCGGCGAGTTCGTGCCGTTGACGATCTTCGCCTTCCTGTACGGCCTGAGCATGGACTACGAGGTGTTCATCCTGGCGCGCATGCGGGAGGAGTACGACCGCGGCGGCACCACGCGCCGGGCCGTGATCGAGGGGGTCGGCAGGACCGGACGGCTGGTCACCTCGGCGGCGCTGATCCTGTTCATCTCCTTCGCCGCCCTGGCCATGACGCCGGAGCTGGACGTCAAGGTCTTCGCCAGCGGCCTGGCGCTGGGCATTCTGCTGGACGCCACGCTGATCCGGGGCGTGCTGGTCCCGGCCGTGGTGGCGATGATGGGCCGCTGGAACTGGTGGCTGCCCGGCTGGGCGGCGGCCGTCCTGCGGGTGCGGCCCTCGCCGCTGCGGAAGGAGGCGCCCGAGCCGGCCCCGGCCCCGGAGCCCGTCGGCTGACCATATGAAAAAGCAGGGGGTACGGCATGCGAGCCGTACCCCCTGCTTCGAGGAAGGATCAGACCTTGGTCAGGACCGCGGCGGAGTTGAAGCCGCCGGCGCCCCGGGCGAGGACCAGCGCCGCCGACAGGCCGTCCACCGTCCTGGCCTGCCGTACCAGGTCCAGGCCCGGCACGTCCCCCTCGACGCCGACCGTCGGCGGCAGCACGCCGTCGGCCAGGGCCAGCGCCGCCCACGCCAGGTCGAGGGCCGCGCCGCCGGAGTACAGGCGGCCGGTCATCGTCTTGGGGACGGTGACCGGCACCCGGCCGGGGCCGAAGACCTCCTCGATGGCCGCGGCCTCCTGCCGGTCCCGCACCGGGTCGCCGGCGCCGTCGGCGAAGACCACGCCGATGTCGGCGGGGGTGAGGCCGGCCCGGGCGACGGCCTCGCGCATGGCGCGCGCGTACTGCCGGTGGCCGGGCGCGGGGTCGGTGACGTGGTGGGCGTCGTGCGTGGAGGAGGTCCCGGCGATCTCGGCGTAGACCGTGGGCGCGCCCCGCTCCAGCGCCCGCTCGCGCTCCTCCACGACGAGGATCGCGCCGCCCTCGCCGGGGACGTACCCTGCGGCGTCGGGAGAGAAGGGCCGGTAGCGGCCGTCCCGGCTGACCGTCGCCTCGCTGGCCTGGCAGGCCAGCGCGTACGGCGACAGCGGCGCCTCCGTGCCGCCGGTCACCACCGCCCCGGTGCCGCGGCGGATGAGCCGCGCGGCCTCGGCGAGCGCGTCGACGCCGCCCGCCGCGTCGGCGACCAGCACCCCGCACGCGCCCTTGAGCTGGTGCCTGATGGACAGCTGGCCGCTGCTGGCGGCGTAGAACCAGCCGATGGACTGGTAGGCGCTCACCGCCCGCGAGCCCTGGCTCCACAGCGCCTGGATCTCCCGCTGGCCGAAGGCGTTGCCGCCCGACGCGCTGGCGGTCACCACCGACAGCTCGAAGGGATCGGCCAGCGACGGGTCCAGCGCGGCGTCGGCCAGCGCGAGCTGGGCGGCGGCGAAGGCGAACCAGGTCCAGCGGTCGGTCTGCACCAGCAGCTTGCCGTCCACGAACGCCTTCTCGTCGAAGTCCGGCACCTGGCCGGCCCACCGGATGGGCGAGCCGCCCGCGTCGAACGACGCGATGGGCCCGATGCCCGGGCGGCCGGACAGGGAGTTCTCCCAGTGCTCGACGACGCCGATCCCCGTGGGGGCGACCACGCCGAGCCCGGTGATCACCGCGCGCCGGCTCATGCGCCGCCTCCCGCTCTGCTGTCTCCCAACGCGGAGAACACCATCGCCGACTGGAAGCCGCCGAACCCGCTGCCCGCCGACAGCGCGTGCCGCGCGGACACCTCCCGGGCGACCAGCGGCGTGTAGTCCAGGTCGCACTCGGGGTCCGGCGTGGTCAGGTTGGCCGTGGGCGGCACCACGCCCCGCTGGAGGACCAGCGCGCAGGCCGCCATCTCGATCGAGCCGATCGCGCCGAGCGAGTGGCCGACGACCGACTTGATGGAGCTGATCGGGACGCCGCGCGCCGCCTCGCCCAGGGCGCGCTTGTAGGCGGCGGTCTCGTGCCGGTCGTTCTGCTTGGTGCCCGAGCCGTGGGCGCTGATGTAGCCGAGGTCCTCCGGCTCCAGGCGGGCCTGGGCCATCGCGTCCTTGACGGCCTCGCCCAGCTCGTAGCCGTCCGGCCGCAGGCCGGTCATGTGGAACCCGTTCGCCCGCGCCGCGTAGCCGGTGACCTCGCAGTAGATCCGCGCCCCGCGCCGCCTGGCGTGCTCCAGCTCCTCCACGACCAGCACCGCCGCGCCCTCGCCCAGCACGAACCCCTTGCGCCCGGCGTCGAAGGGCCTGGAGGCCTGCTCGGGCTCGTCGTTGTCGGGGCTGGTGGCGCGGATGGCGTCGAAGCAGGCCACGGTGATGGGCGAGATCGGCGCGTCCGACGCCCCCGCGATCACGACGTCGGCCTCGCCGTCCTGGATCAGCCGGTAGGCCCGGCCGATCGAGTCGATGCCGGAGGTGCAGCCGGTGGAGACCACCGCGGCCGGTCCCTGCGCGCCGAACCTGACCGCGAGCTCGGTGGCCGCGCTGGAGGGGACGAGCGCCTGGTAGAGGAAGGGCCGCAGGTGGCGGTCGTCCACGACCCAGTCTCGGCCGCCGTCGCTGGCGACCACGTACTCCTCCTCCAGCGTGATGGTCGCGCCCACGGCCGAGCCGAGGCTCACGCCCATCCGCTCGCGGTCCACCGCCTCCGGTTCCAGGCCGGCGTCGCGGACCGCCTCGTCGGCGCAGACCACGGCCATCTGGACGAACCTGTCCATGCGCCGGATCTCGCGCGGGGTCAGGCCGTGCGCCGCGGGGTCGAAGTCCACCTCGGCCGCGATCTGGGAGCGGAACCGCGAGGGGTCGAAGACGCTGATCCTGCGGATCGCGGGCTTGCCGTCCACGATCCGGCCCCAGAACTCCTCGCGGCCGACCCCGCCCGGCGCGATCACGCCCACGCCGGTGACGACGGCCCTCCTCACGCGCTCACCTGCTCGGGGTAGGGCTCGGTGTCGACGTGCCCGAGCTCGGGCCGCGGCGCCAGCGGGCCGAGGTGGAAGACCGCCAGCGCCTCCTCCTCGCCGACGTTGGTCAGGCGGTGCCGGACGTTGCGCGGGATGAGCAGGGCCTGCTCCGCGCCGGCCGTGACGGGCTCGCCGTCCAGGTCGATCCGCAGCGTGCCGCGGGCCACGAAGAGGAACTCCTCGGAGTACGGGTGGTAGTGCTCCGAGACCTTCTCGCCGGGCGCGAGCCGTACGGCGCCGCAGAACCCGGAGCTGGACCCGCGCGTGGCCGGCGAGACCAGGGTGCGCAGGTCGCCGCCGCGCCTGCGGTTGCTCGGCACGTCGTGGAAGCCGATGACCTCCCGGCGGCGCTTTTCCACCTTCTCCTTGATGAGCGACATCTGCACCAGGGTGTTGGCGTTGATGCGGTCGGTCATCGCCGCGGTGTCGAGCGGGGCGTCCGGCTTCATGTGGAAGTCCTGCACCCAGCGCATCCTGGTGCGGTCGGGCGCCAGCTCCTCGTAGGTCCAGGTGATGTTCATGAACTCGAACGGGCCGGTCTCCACGCGCCGGGCGCGGACCGTCCAGGTGTCGCGGTCCCAGTGGCGTTCCGACACCCACGACCAGACGCGGCCCTGCTCGTCGGGGTGCATGGTGAGGCGGAAGGTCACGGAGGTGTCGGTCTCGGCGAGGATCTCGGCCTTGGCGTACTCGGAGAACAGCTCCGGCCAGGCGCTCACGTCGTTGGTCTGGTCCCAGACGAAGCCGGTGGGCGCGTCGATCTCGACGGCGTTGTCGGTGTGTCCGATCATCGGGCCGCGCTCCCGTTCAGGCGCTCGGCGACCAGCTTCTTCAGCGTGGCCGGGGTGGCCTCGGCGGTCAGGTCCGCCTCGACGTCCACGCCGAAGCGGTCCTGGATCCTGGTGGCGATCTCCACCCGGGCCAGGGAGTCCAGGCCCAGCTCCTCGAAGCTGCGCTCCCACGCCTCCCCGGCGGACTCACGGTCGAGGCCGACGGAGATCAGCAGGTCGCGCACGGTGTCGTCGGTGAAGGTCATGGTGGTCAGCTCCTTGCTAGCGGACTGCGTGGACGAGCCAGATCCGGGCGGATCCGACGATCTCGGGGTCGGCCATGGCCGGCACCGGGCGGCCGAACCGGCGGGCGAGGTCGGCCTGGTGCGTCACCTGGGCGCGCCAGCCGTACGGCGAGAGCCACTCCTGCGGGTCCTCCACCGACGACAGCCAGGCGGCGCGGGTGGCCGCGAGCCTGCCCATGGCCGGAGCCATCTGCGGCAGGTCGATGTAGGCGCGGTTGACGTGTTCGGCGGCCAGCCGGCTGCCGGGCGCGGACAGCTCCCGCACCCGGTCGAGGATCCGCTCTCCGTCCTCGGGGGTGAGGTACATCAGCACGCCCTCCACCAGCCACGCGGTGGGGGCCGCGGGGTCGAAGCCGGCCTCGCGCAGGGCGGCGGGCCAGTCCTCGCGCAGGTCGGCGGCCACGACCGTGCGGCCGCACGCCGGCTGGGCGCCGAGGTCGGCCAGCGCCTTCTCCTTGAAGGCGACCAGCTCGGGCAGGTCGACCTCGAACAGGCGCGTGCCCGCGGGCCAGCCGAGCCGGAACGCCCTGGTGTCCAGGCCGGCCGCGAGCAGCACCACCTGGCGCAGGCCCGCCTGGGCCGCCTCCAGGAGCCGGTCGTCGAAGAAGCGGGTGCGCAGCACGAAGTGGTCGGCGGCCCGCCGGCCCGCCTCGCTGACCTGGGGGATGCGTCCGGCGGCGTCGGCCAGCGGCCCGGCCAGGGGGTCGTGGAAGAGCCGGTCGGGGCGGTCGCTCTCGGCCTGCCTGGCCTGCGCGATGAGCACGGCGGTACGGCTGACGCCGCTCGGCAGGCCCGTGGGTGGGGTCATGGGTCACTCCAGTCGATCGCCATCGTGAGCTGGTAGGTCTTGCGGTAGACGAGCCGGTCGAAGGTGGCGCGCATGAAGGCGTTCCTGGCGGCGACCGCGACGGGGTGGCTCCAGCGGGTCAGCTCGCCGTTGGCCCTGGACCTGCGGGCCAGGCGGGCCGTGCGGTCCACCCGGCGGGCCTCGTAGGCGGCCAGCGAGCCGGCCGGGTCGGCGGGGTCGAAGACCTGGCCGAGCACGACCGCGTCCTCGATCGCCTGCCCGGCGCCCTGGCCGAGGTTGAACGTCATCGGGTGGGCGGCGTCCCCCAGCAGGGTCACCCGGCCGTGGCTCCACCGCCGCAGGGGCGGCCGGTCGAAGATGTGCACCGGGCTGAGGGCCCGCTCGCCGGTCGCGGCGATCAGCCGCGGTATCGGCTCCGGCCAGCCGCCGAACTCGCGCTCCAGCAGCGCGGCGGTGGTCATGCCGAGCGGCGCGTCGACGCGGTCGCCGAGCACGCCGTCCCAGTAGACCTGGTCGCCGGGGAGCGGATAGCACACGAACCACCGGCCCCGGCCCCAGGTGCTGAGGAAGGTGTGCTCGGGGACGCCGTGCCCGGGCAGCCTGATCACGCCCTGGAAGGCGGTGAAGCCGGCGTACCTGGGCGGCGGCTCGTACGGGCGCAGCGCGGCCCGGACCGCCGAGCGCAGCCCGTCGGCGCCGACCACGGCGTCGGCGCGGATCTCCCGGCCGTCGGCGAACAGGACCGTGACCCCGTCGCGGTCGGCGGCCAGCCCGGTGCAGCGGAAGCCCCGCGCCAGGTCGCCGCCGACCCGCTCGGACAGCACCCGGTGCAGCTCCGGCCGGCTCACGCTGTAGACGGGCGCGTCGAACCGCCGGGCCATGCGGGCCATGGACCAGTCGGCCATCGCGCGGCCCCGCCGGTCGCGGAACACGTGCCGGTGGAGCTCGTAACCGATCTTCTGGATCTCGCGGTCCAGGCCGAGGCGGCGCAGGGCGAGCACGGCGTTGTGCCACAGCACCAGGCCGTGCCCGGCCCGGGCCGCCCGGGGCTCGGCGGCGCGCTCGCACACCGTGACCGACGCGCCGGCGTTCCGGAGGGCCAGGGCCGCGGCCAGCCCGCCGATGCCGCCGCCCACGACGAGCACCCTGGGCTTGCTCACGTCCCGTCCGCGGCGGTCTCGGCGTGCACGACGAACCGCAGGGATCTGGCCTCGGTGATGCACTCGCGCATCGGCCGGACGAGCTGCCTGTGCTCCTCGCCGGCCTCCCATGCCAGGAAGTCGGCCAGGTCGCGCCACTCGCTGGTGATCAGCCACTGCTCGGGGTCGGCGGCCGACCGGCAGACCTGGTCCCTCAGGTGGCCGGGCACGCCGCGGGCGACCTCGTACCTGATCTTCTCGTAGGCGGCCAGGAAGTCCTCCTGCCGGTGCTGCGGGACCTTGATGAGGAAGACGATCCGGGCCTTCACCGGGGACCACCCACCCCCGGGGGCGGCCCGCCCAGCTCCGAGGTGAACTCGAAGCGGCCCAGCACGGGTACGGCGCAGCCGTACAGGCCGTCGGAGCCCGGGCCGGTCAGGAAGCCCACGACCCTGGCGACCAGCTCGGGCGTGACGGTGTGGTCGAAGTTCATGTGCGGCCGCTCCCGGCGCTTGTCGGGCGTGTCCGCCATGGTCATGACGACCGCGTTGGCGTGGATGCCCTTGCGCTTGAGCTCGTGCGCGACGGACTTGACCCAGGTGACGAGCGCCGCCTTGGCCGCGGCGTAGGCCGACAGCCCCGGCAGCGGCACCTCGGCCAGCGGGGTGCCGAAGTACACCAGCCGGGCGCCCTCCCCCAGGTGCGGCAGGACGCCCTGGGTGGCGGTGACCGCGGACAGGAAGTTGTCGCGCAGCATCTGCTCGTAGACGTCGGGGCCGGTGAGGAACAGTGGTCCGGCGCGGAAGCCGCCGACCAGGTGGACGAGCCCGTCCAGCCGGCCGAAGCGGCCGACCGCCTCGGCGGCGGCGCGGCGGGCCTCCTCGGGGTCGGACACGTCGGCGGCCAGCGTCTCGAGCCTGCCCTCGGCGCCGAACTCGGCCTCCAGGTCGGCGAGCCGGTCCTTGTCCCTGGCGACCAGCAGCAGCCGGTCGCCGCGTCCGCCGAGCTGCTCCACCACGGCGCCGCCGAGCTGGCCGGTGGCGCCGGTGACGAGGAAGACGGGGGCGCTCATCGGGCGGCCTCCGCGTGGCCGGCCACCCGCGTGGTGACGTGGTCCATCATCGCCGACAGGAAGAACGCCCTGGCGCCCTCCGGCGAGCTCATGTCGCGCGGCACCGCCAGGTGCGCGTCGAGCTCGCGCTCCAGCTTCTGGATGCTCGGCTGCCTGGCCAGGTGGGCCATCACGCCGGGCAGGCTGCCGTCGATCTCCATGACGCGGACGACGGTGGTGCCCTTCATGAAGATCGAGGTGCTGAGCAGCCGGGTGCCGTCAGCGGTCACCCACTCCGGCGGCTCGTAGCTGGACAGCAGTTCCCGGACCGCGGCCTCGGAGCCTGGCTTGATCTCGAAGGTGATCGCGTATCGCTGCATCGGACTCCCTCTGCTCCCGGCGGCCCTCGGCCGCCTCCCCCATCAGCCTGTTCGGAAGGGGGTCCGGTGTCTTCCGTCACCGGGGCGAACCTGCCTCTCCCCCGGCCGCGGGACGGCTCCTCCGACCGAGTGAAATCCGGTCCGGCGGTATTTTTCGGGAATTCCGGCAAGTGGCGAAAAGTTTGCCGTCCCGTAACGGCCGGGCGCCGGTGAATCGGGGTAAACGATTTCTTAGAGAGCTCTGTGGAGACGCGGTGAAACCTTGCCATGGCGGCGCCGACGTGCTACATCTCGGCCGCCTGAACTGGTTGAAAAGCGAAGAGTTACCGCCCTTAGACGTCGCTGTGACGCCGCATACATTTCTCTTGAGAAGCCGTCCATTTCACGACTAAGATCCCTGCACATGGGGGAAAATCATCAGATAGAGGGACTTTTTCCGAAGTACTGCTCATCTTTGCTCGAGTCCTGGTTATACGTCCTCCCGCCCGCCCTCGCCGGCGGACTGCTGATCGCCCTCGGGGGTCTGGCCATCGCACCGGGGATCCTGGCCAGGACCAGGGCCGTCGCCGTGGTGAAGGAACGGCGGCGCATCGCGCTCAACCTGCACGACGGCGTGGGCCACGGCCTGGTCGTCCTGGCCATGCACGCCCGCGGCCTGCTCGCCTCGCCGGTGGAGGGGACCGACCGGCGCCTGGCCGCGCTCATCGACGACACCGCCCAGGCCACCCTCGCCGACCTGCGCGAGACGCTCGGCGTCCTGCGCTCGGACGGGGCGCGCGGCCTCCCTCCGGGGGAGGAGGCCCGGAAGGGGCGCCCCTTCCTGCTGTCGGCCCGGCTGGTGGAGATGGCGGGCCGCCTTCCCGCGCCCGGCGTGGCGGTCCGCCTGTCCAACGTGGCCGGCGAGCATCGCGTCCCGGCCGACGTCGCCCACACCGCCTACCGCGTCGCCCAGGAGGCCCTCACCAACGCGCTGCGGCACGGCAGCCAGGAGATCGCGCTCGAGGTCGACTTCGGCCCCGACCTCAGCGTCTCGGTGACCAACCGGCCCGGCGCGCCGGAGGGGTCCCCGCGCGGGCTCGGCGGGTCGGGCCTGGCCGGCCTGCGCGAGCGCGTCGCCGTCCACGGCGGGCGCCTCCACTGCGGTCCCCGGCCCGGCGGCAGGTTCGTGACCAGAACGATCATCCCCCTGGCGCCGGACCGGCTTCCCGAGGAGGACGCTTGCGAAAGATCCGCGTGCTGATCGCCGACGACCAGCCGCTCATCCGCAGCGGCCTGTGCGCCACCTTCGGCCAGGCGCAGGACATCGAGGTCGTGGGCGAGGCCGCCGACGGGCTGGAGGCGGTCAGGGCCGTGCGGGAGCTGCGCCCCGACGTGGTGCTCATGGACATCAACATGCCGGTCATGGACGGCCTGGCCGCCACCCGGCGGATCTGCGCCGAGCATCCCGCCAAGGTGGTCATCCTGACCATCTACGACCAGGACGAGTACGTCTTCGAGGGCCTGCGCAACGGAGCCAGCGGCTTCATCCTCAAGACCGCTCCCGTCGAGCGGCTGACCGAGGCGGTACGGCACGCCGCCGACGGCGACGCCCTGCTGTCCCCCTCGGTGACCCGCAGGCTCATCGACCAGTTCGCCAGGCAGCCCGTCGCCACCGTCGCGGCGCCCGACCTGGACCGGCTCACCGAACGGGAGAGGGACGTCTTCCGCCTGCTCGTGCGCGGCTACACCAACGACGAGATCGCCCGCGCCCTCGTCGTCGGCGACAGCACGGTCAAGTCCCACATCCAGCACCTGTACCAGAAGCTCGGCGTGCGGGACCGGGTCCAGGTGGTGATCTACGCCTACGAGAACGGCCTGGTGCCCGGTCACCCGGCGGGCTGAGCCCTCGCCCCGCGGGGGGAGGGGCGGGTTCATGCCGCCGGCGGGCGACATCCTCCGGCGCGGTTCCTACGGTGACAGCAACCGACCGCTCGCACACGGAGGAGAGCCTCGTGCCCGACCGGATCCTCATCGTCGCCCGCCTCGCCCCCGGCGGGTCCGGCGAGGTCGCCCGCTTGTTCGCCGAGTCCGACTCCGGCGAGTTGCCCCACGCGCTGGGGGTGACGCGCCGCGATCTGTTCACCTACCGGGACCTGTACTTCCACCACGTGGAGTTCGCGGGCGGCGCCCGGGAGGCGCTGGCCGCCGCCCGGGATCGCGACGACTTCCAGCGGCTCAGCAAGGAACTCGGCGCCTACGTCACCCCCTACGACCCGGCCACCTGGCGCAGCCCGGCCGACGCCGTGGCCCGGCCGTTCTACCACTGGACCCCGGAGGGGGGCGCCAGGTGACGATCTCCCCGCCCGCCTCGCGGGACGTCGGCTGGGAGCTGTGCCCGGCCTGCTCGGCCATCGTCTACCGGCCCCGGCTGGAGCGGGCGCGGCACGTCTGCCCCGACTGCGGCCACCACCACCGCCTCGGCGCCGGGCAGCGCCTGGCCACGCTCGTCGACGACGGCTCCTTCGTCCCCGCGCCGCAGGTCCGCGGCGGCGACCCGCTCGGCTTCGCCGACTCCCGGCCCTACCCCGAGCGGCTGGAGCAGGCGCGCCGCCGTACCGGGCTGGAGGACGCCGTCCTGTACGGCAGGGCCACCGTGGGCGGCCGGCCCGTCGTCGTGGCCGTGATGGACTTCGCCTTCCTCGGCGGCAGCATGGGCTCGGCGGTCGGCGAGGCGGTCACCCGGGCCTGCGAGCTTGCGCTGCGCGAGCGCACGCCGCTGATCCTGGCCATCGCCTCGGGCGGCGCCCGCATGCAGGAGGGCAGCCTGTCGCTCATGCAGATGGCCAAGACGGCCCAGGCGATGCAGGCCCTGCGCGAGGAGGGCGTGCTGAGCGTGTGCGTGCTGACCGATCCGACCTTCGGCGGGGTGACGGCCTCCTTCGCCACGCTGGGGGACGTGCTCGTCGCCGAGCGGGGCGCGCTGATCGGCTTCGCCGGGCCGCGGGTGATCGCCGCCGCGACGCGGGAGAGGCTGCCGGCCGGGTTCCAGAGCGCCGAGTACCTCAAGGGCCGCGGCATGCTCGACCGGGTGGAGGCCCGCGACGGGTTGCGGCCGCTGCTGGCCAGGCTGCTGGCGGTCACCGCGCCCGGGGAGCACGGCCCGGCCGGCGGCCAGGAGGTGCTGGTCCGCGATCCGGCCGAGCTGGCGGGCGTGCTCACGCCGTACGAGACGCTGCGCGTGGCCCGCGACGTCCGGCGGCCCACGACGCTGGACTACATCTGGCAGATGTGCACGGACTTCGTGGAACTGCACGGCGACAGGCTGGAGGGCGACGACCCGGCGATCGTCGGCGGGCCCGCCCTGCTCGACGACGTGCCCGTCATGGTCGTCGGCCACCAGAAGGGCCACGACACCGAGGAGCTCGTCGCCAGGAACTTCGGCCTGGCGCACCCGGAGGGGTACCGCAAGGCGCTGCGGCTCATGCGGCTGGCCGACCGGCTCGGCCTGCCGGTGGTGACGCTCGTCGACACCCAGGGGGCCGCGCCCGGCATCCGGGCCGAGGACCGCGGCCAGTCGTGGGCGATCTCGGAGTGCCTGGCCGGCATGTCCCGGCTGTCGGTGCCGGTGGTCTCCGTGATCGTCGGCGAGGGCGGCAGTGGCGGCGCGCTCGCCCTGGCGGTGGCCAACCGGGTGCTCATGCTCGGGAACGCCGTCTACTCCGTGATCAGCCCGGAGAGCTGCTCCACCATCCTGCACGGCGACCCGTCCAGGGGGCCTCAGATGGCCGGGGCGCTGCGGATCACCGCGCCCGAGCTGCTCGCGCTCGGCGTGGTGGACGGCGTGGTGCCCGAACCCGCCGGCGGCGCGCAGGTCGCGCCCCAGGAGGCGGCCGGGTACCTGAAGGCGGCCCTGCTCCAGGCGCTGCGCGAGCTGTCCGGGCTCAGCGGGGACGAGCTGCGCAAGCACCGCTACGAGCGGTTCCGCGGGCTGGGGGTGACCGAGGGTGGATGAGCAGGCGGCCGGGCGGCACGCCGACGACCGGGAGCACGCCGCCATGCGGCTGCTCCGCGAGGAGGCCGCCACCATCGTCAAGACCGTCCCCGGGCCGGTCGCGAGCGTGTCCCTCCGGCTGGGCGAGTGCGCCCTGAAGATCAGCTGGGCGGCCCCGGCCGCCGAGGCCGTCCCGGCCGGACAGATCGTGCAGACGGCGCAGCCCGCGCAACCGGTCGAGGCCGCGCCCGACCCCTCCCTGGTGGAGGTCACCGCGCCGCTCGTCGGCACCTTCTACATGGCGCCCGAGCCAGGCGCGCCGCCGTTCGTCGAGGTCGGCGACCGGGTGAGCGAGGGCCAGACCATCGGCATCGTGGAGGCGATGAAGCTGATGAACCCCGTCAAGGCCGACCGGGCCGGGCAGGTCGCCGAGGTGGCGGTGGCGGACGCGGAACCGGTCGAGTACGGCCAGGTGCTGGTCAGGATCCGGGTGGACGGCCCATGAGCTTCCGCAAGATCCTCATCGCCAACCGCGGCGAGATCGCCCTGCGCGTCGCCCGCACCTGCCGCGAGATGGGCATCCCCACCGTCGCCGTGTACTCCACGGCGGACCGGGACGCGCGGTTCGCCGCCTACGCCGACGAGGCGGTCCACATCGGGCCCGCCCAGGCGCGGCGCAGCTACCTGTACGCGCCGGCCGTCATCGAGGCCGCCCTGCAGACGGGCGCCGACGCGATCCATCCCGGATACGGGTTCCTCTCGGAGGACGCCGACTTCGCCCGGATCTGCGCGGACAACGGGATCACCTTCATCGGGCCGCGCCCGGAGGTGATGGACTGCGTCGGCGACAAGGCCCGCGTCCGCTCGCTGATGGCGGAGGCGGGGCTGCCCGTGCTGCCCGGCAGCGACGGCGCGGTGGCCTCGCTGTCCGACGCCGAGCAGGTGGCCGCGCGGATCGGCTACCCCGTCATCGTCAAGGCCGCGGCGGGCGGCGGCGGGCGCGGCATCGAGGTGGCGCGCGACCGGGCGGAGCTCAAGGACGTCTACCGGCGCACCACGGCGTTCGCCCGGCAGGTCTTCGGCAACGGAGAGGTCTACCTGGAGCGCTACATCCCGGTCGCGCGGCACGTGGAGGTCCAGCTCCTGGGCGACGAGCACGGCACGGTCCTGCACCTCGGCGAGCGCGACTGCTCCCTGCAGCGCCGCAACCAGAAGCTCGTGGAGGAGGCGCCCTCGCCCGTGCTGCCGGACGGCGTCCGCGCGGCGCTGGGCGAGTACGCCGTGGCGGGCGCGCGCCACGTGGGCTACACGGGCGCCGGGACGATGGAGTTCCTCGTCGACGCGGCGGGCCGGGCCACGTTCATGGAGATCAACGCCCGGATCCAGGTGGAGCATCCGGTGACCGAGATGCTCACCGGCGTCGACATCGTCCGCGAGCAGATCCGGGTGGCCGCGGGCGAGCCGCTGTCCTTCACCCAGGACCAGGTCGAGCTCGCGGGCGCGGCCATCGAGTGCCGGGTCAACGCCGAGGACCCCGACGCCGGCTTCCGCCCCACGCCGGGACGGCTGGCCGTCTTCCGCCCGCCGGGCGGGCCGGGCGTGCGCGTCGACTCGGGCTTCAGCCAGGGCGACATGGTCCCGCCCACCTACGACTCGCTCATCGCCAAGCTCGTCGTGTGGGCGCCCACGCGGGCGGAGGCGATCGCCAGGGCGGATCGGGCGCTCGCGGAGTTCGCGGTCGAGGGAGCGGGGGTGGCGACGACCATCCCGCTGCTGCGCCGGCTGCTGGCCCAGCCGGAGTTCGCCGAGGGCCGGCACACCACCCGGTTCGTGGAGGAGTTCCTGTCCCGGGAGGCCGGGCTCAGGGCGGGATGACTCAGCCCTTGATCGCGCCCTCCTCCACGCCGCGGAAGAAGAAGCGCTGGAGCACGGCGAACACGATCACGATCGGGATGAAGGCGATCATGGTGCCCGCCGCGATCAGCCGGGGGTTGGCGCTGAAGGTGCCGTTGAGGTACTGCAGGCCGACCGTCAGCGTGAACTTGTCGGGGTCGTTGAGGACGATGAGCGGCCACAGGAAGTCGTCCCACGCCCCGATGAAGGCGAAGATGACGATGACGCTGAGCATGCCGCGGACGTTGGGCAGGCCGATGCGGACCAGGCGTTGCCAGGCGTTGGCGCCGTCGACGATCGCGGCCTCGTCCATCTCCCTGGGGATCGCGGCGAAGGCCGTCCGCATCAGCAGCACGTTGAGCATCCCGATCGCGCCGGGCAGGGCGACGCCGAGGAGGGTGTCGGCCAGGCCGAGGCTGCGGATGGTGACGTACTGGGAGATGATCGTGACCTCGCCGGGCAGCACGAGCGTGGCCAGGAAGGCGCCCAGCAGCAGCTTCCCCCCGCGGAAGCGGAGCCTGGCCAGCGCGAAGCCGGCCAGCGTGGCGCCGATCGCGTTGCCGCCCACGACGATCACGGCGACGACGAGCGAGTTGCCGGCGTAGGCCCACACCGGGATGGTCTCGGCGACCTTCACGTAGTTCTCGAAGGTCGGATGCTCCGGGATGAACCGCGGGGTGAGCGTGTAGATGTCCTCCCGCATGCTCTTGAGCGAGGTGGACAGCTGCCACAGGAACGGCCCGATGGAGATCACCAGCACGAGCAGGAGCAGGACGTAGCGCAACACCCTCTCACCGGGCTTCATCACGCCTCCTTCCTGTTGAGCCGCAGCAGCAGGAGCATCGGCCCGATCGTGAGCACGAACAGCAGGATGCTCAGCGCCGAGGCGTAGCCCAGGTGACCGGTGAAACCGCGGCTGTACATCTGGATGAGCATGACCACCGACATGTCGCGCCCGCCCGGGCCGCCGGTGCCTTTGGACAGCACGTACAGCTCGGTGAAGGTGCGCAGCGCGGAGACCGAGATCAGCACGGAGATCAGCAGCATCGTGTTGCGCACGCCCGGCACCGTGATCGCGAAGAACCGGCGCACCGGGCCGGCGCCGTCGACGGCGGCGGCCTCATGCAGCTCGCGGCGGACGTTGCCGAGCGCCGACAGATAGATGATCATGTAGTAGCCCAGCCCCTTCCAGACCGTCAGGCTGATGGCGCTGAACAGCAGCAGCCAGCGGTCGGTGAGGAACGGCAGCGGCTCCTGGATGATCTTCAGCTGCCGCGCGATGCCGTTGATCATGCCCTGCTCGTTGAGCAGCCACCCCCAGATCACCGCCACCACGACCGCGGAGGCGATGACCGGCGTGTAGAACGCGGTGCGGAAGAAGGTGATGCCCGGCAGCCTCTTCTCCACGAGGACGGCCAGCAGCAGCGGCAGGAACGTCAGCAGCGGCAGGCACACCAGCATGAACACCACGCTGTTGAGCAGCGCGTCGGCCAGCTGGTCGTCGTTCAGCGCCCGCCGGAAGTTGGCCGGCCCGGTGAAGTGGCCGCCGCCGATCGGCTTGGCGTTGGTGAAGGCCAGGACCACCGTGTTGATCGACGGCCAGACGTTGAACACCGCCAGCCAGATCGCGGCCGGGGCGACGAGCAGCCACGGGGTGAACCACCTCTGGTTGGCTACGGGCTTCCTCCCCGGCCGGGGGACCGGCTCGGGGCGGACATGCCGCCCCGAGCCCGCGTCCCCGCGGGCGCGCCCGAGGGTGCCGTGTCCCGCGGTCACTGGTTGAGCAGCTCGTTGAGCTTGGTCACGGCGGTGTCGAGCGCCTCCTTGGCGGAGGTCTCACCGGCGACGGCCAGGGCGATCTGCTGCTCCATGACCTTCCTCATGGCGTCGTTGAACTGCACCGGCTGGAGCATCTTGGCCTTGGCCAGCGAGGTGAAGGCGATGACCTTGGCGTCGCCGGCGTTGGTGCCGTCGCTCTTGCTGAAGAACGGGTCGCCAGCCGACGCCTTCGTGCTGGGGAAGATGCTGGTCAGGTGCGCGAAGGCGGCCTGGTTCTCGGCGTTGGTCAAAAAGCGGGCCAGGGCGATCGCGGCTTGCGGGCTTCGGCTCTTGGCCGACACCGACACGCCCTGCACGTACAGCGGCGGCGTGCCCATCGCCGCCGACGGCACGACCTTGGGGGCCAGCGTGGGGTTGTCGGTCTTGAGGCTGTCGATGTAGTTGGCGCCGCCGGTGGTCCAGGCCACCCGGCCCTCGGCGAAGAGCTTGGCGTTGCCCGCGTAGGCGTCCGTCAGGACGTCCTTGGGCAGCAGCCCCTCCTTGTAGGCGGCGCGGTACTTGTCGAGCAGCGCCGCCGCCTCCGGGGTGTTGAAGACGAAGCTCTTGCCGTCGTCGGCGAGGATCTTGGCGCCGACGTCGGCGAAGTCGCCCAGCCCGGGCTTGCGGCTCATCAGGTAGACCTTGCCCCCGGACTTGTCCTTGAGGATCCGGGCCTGCTCGATGAGCTCGTCGAGGTCGGCGGGCGGCTTGCCGGGGTCCAGGCCGTACTTGGCGAGCAGCTCGGAGTTCCAGTAGTTGACGTCGGTGTTGAGGTACCACGGGTAGCCGAAGACCCCGGTCAGGCCGGCGAAGCGGTAGGCGTCGATCCCGCCGGTGACGTACTCGTCGGCCAGCTTGGGGTCGGCCTTCTCCACGTCGAGGAGCAGCCCCTGCCGGGCCAGCGGCAGCGCGAAGTCCGGCGGCAGGTTGACGACGTCGGGCAGCGTGCCGCCGGCCGCCTGGCTGAGCACCTTCTCCGAGTAGCCGTCGCCCGGCTGGTCGAGCCACTCGACCTCGACGCCGGGGTTCTGCTTCTCGAAGGCGTCGATGACGCCCTGAACGTAGTCGGTGAACTTGGGCTTCAGCGCCCACGTCTGCAACGTCACCTTGCCCTTGGCCGGTCCGGAGGCCGCCGGCGCGGACTCCTGCCGCGGCGTCTCCGAACTCAGCCCGCATCCCGCGATCGCCAGCGCCGCCAGGGCGAGCACAGCCCAGTACCTTCGCATCCGATACTCCCGCCGCCTTGCTAAACCGTTCTAGTTCTGCGGACTATCTACCCACTAGACTCGTGTGTCAAGTGGGAGAGGAGTCCAAGCCGTGGCGCGACCGACGATCGCCGACATCGCCCGACGGGCCGGAGTGTCGAAGGGGGCGGTGTCCTTCGCGCTCAACGGGCGTCCCGGCGTGAGCGAGGCCACCCGGGCGTTGATCCTGCGGGTCGCCGAGGAGATGAACTGGCGCCCGCACAGCGCCGCCCGCGCGCTGGTGGGCGCCAGGGCCCAGGCGGCGGGGCTGGTCATCGCCCGGCCGGCGCGCACGATCGGCGTGGAGCCGTTCTTCGCCCAGCTGCTGTCGGGGCTGCAGGCGGGGCTGTCGGCCCAGGGCGTCGCGCTGCACCTGCTGATCGTGGAGGACACCGACGCCGAGATCGCCGTCTACCGGCAGTGGGCCTCCGAGCATCGCGTGGACGGCTTCATCCTCGTCGACCTGCAGACCAGGGATCCGCGCGTCGAGGTGCTGGAGGAGCTGGGCGTGCCGTCGGTGGTGCTCGGCGGCCCGGGACGGCACGGGTCGCTGTCGAGCGTGTGGGCCGACGACCGCGAGGCGATGCTGTCGATCGCCGACTACCTGGCCGCGCTCGGGCACGAGCGCATCGCGCACGTCGCCGGCCTGCCGGAGTTCCGCCACACGCAGCGCCGGATCCGCGCGCTGCGCGACTCCTCGCGCCGGCTGGGGCTGGGCGAGGTGGTCTCGCTCCCCACCGACTTCAGCGACGCCGAGGGCGCGGCGGCCACCAGGGCGCTGCTGTCGCGCGTCGACCGGCCCACGGCGATCGTCTACGACAGCGACGTGATGGCCGTGGCGGGCCTGGGCGTGGCCGCCGAGATGGGCGTGGCGGTGCCGCGGGAGCTGTCCATCGTCGCCTTCGACGACTCGGTCCTGGCCAGGATCGTGCACCCGGCGCTGACCGCCCTGTCGCGCGACACCTTCGCGCTGGGCGAGCAGGTGGCCGTGACGCTGCTGGAGACCGTCGCCGACCCGGGCCGGCCGCGCAACGTCAAGACCCCGACGCCCCGGCTGACCGTCAGGGAGAGCACCGCGGTGCCGCGCCGGTCCGGCTGACGGGTCGAGCCGCCGGGTCCGCCTGCCGGGGTCTGGCAGGCGGGCCGGAAACGGACCGGGCTTGGCAGGCGTCGCTAAATCGGTTTAGGCTCACCGGGACCGCTTCGAGCCCGGAGGCCATGTGTTCCCACCCCGTTCCGTCCGTTACGGCGCCAACTACGTGCCCTCCCGGGGCTGGTTCTACAGCTGGCTCGACTTCTCGGCCGACGACGCCCGGCGCGACCTGGCCGACCTGGCCGGGATCGGCCTGGACCACGTGCGCGTCTTCCCCGTCTGGCCGTGGATCCAGCCCAACCGGACGCTCATCCGCCGGCGCGCCGTGGACGACCTGCTGACCCTCGTCGACGTGGCCGCCGAGTTCGGCCTGTCCGTCGCGGTCGACCTGCTCCAGGGCCACCTGTCGAGCTTCGACTTCCTGCCCTCGTGGGTGCTCACCCACCACGGGCGCAGCGTCTTCACCGACGAGGCGGTACGGCAGGGCATCGCGACCTACGTGGACGTGCTCACCCGCGAGGTGGCCGCCAAGGACAACGTCTTCGCCGTCACGCTGGGCAACGAGGTGAACAACCTCTGGCCGCACAACCCGACCGACTCCGGCGCGTCGCGGCGGTGGGCCGCCGAGCTCCTCGACGTGGCCCGCGCCGCCGCGCCCCACCTCCTCACGCTCCACTCGCTCTACGACGCCACGTGGTACGACCCGGCCCACCCCTTCCACCCGGCCGACAACGTGGACCTGGGTGACCTGACCACCGTCCACTCCTGGGTGTTCAACGGGGTGTCCGCCATCGACGGCCCCCTCGGCCCGGCGACGCTCACGCACGCCGACTATCTCGTGGAGCTGGCGGCCGCCACCGCGACCGATCCCGCCCGCCCCGTCTGGCTGCAGGAGGTCGGCGCGCCCCGGCCCGACGTCGGCGCCGACGACGCCGCGCCGTACACCAGGGGGCTGCTGGAGGCGGTCGGGCAGAACCCGGCCCTGTGGGGCGTGACCTGGTGGTGCTCCCACGACCTGGACCGCGGCCTGGCCGACTTCCCCGAGCGGGAGTACGACCTGGGCCTGTTCACCGTGGACCACCAGGCCAAGCCGGCCGCCAAGGAGCTGGAGGCCCACGTCAGGGCCGCACGCGCCGTGCCGCGGACCCGGCCCGCGCTGGTGTGCCCGGCGGACCTGCGCGCCGAGCCGGAGCGCCGCGCCGAGGTCGCCCCGGGCAGCGCGTTCCACGGCGCGTGGGTCCGGCGGCGCCGCAGCGGACCCGTCGCCGTCGTCACCGCCCGCCGGGCCGGCGACGAGGCCTATCTCCAAGCTCGGGGGATCGACACCGTCCTGCAGGAGCAGACATGAGAGTGTTAGCCGCGTTATCCCTGCTGGTGGCTGCCCTGGTGGCGGCTGTGCCCGCGCACGCCGAGCCCGCGCACGCCGAGCCCGCGCACGCCGAGCCGGGCGGCCAGCCGTACGCCTCCTACTGGTACCCCGGCACGATCCTGTCCTGGAACCCGGCGAGCGACCCCGACGCCCGCTTCAACCGCTCGCGCGTGCCGCTCCAGCCCCGCCGCCAGGACCCCGCGCTCAAGGCCAACGCCGACGCCCGCGCGGGCGAGGGGCGGATCGCCTCGCTCGTGTCCTTCGCCCCCACCTCGGGCAACCCCTCCCAGGGAGCGCCCGACGCGAACTACTACGCCTTCCAGTACTGGCAGTACGTCGACACGCTGGTCTTCTGGGGCGGCTCGGCGGGCGAGGGCCTGATCCTGACGCCCAACCCCACGGTGATCGACGCGGCGCACCGCAACGGCGTCAAGGTCTACGGCACGGTGTTCTTCCCGCCCACCGCGTACGGCGGGCAGCTCCAGTGGGTCCGCGACTTCGTCCAGAAGGACGGCTCGGCCTACCCAGTGGCCGACAAGCTGGTCGAGGCGGCCAGGCACTACGGGTTCGAGGGCTGGTTCGTCAACCAGGAGACCGCGGGCGGCGACGCCGCGCTCGCCGCCGAGATGCGCAACGTCATCGCCTACCTGCGCGCCAAGGGCATGGAGGTGATGTGGTACGACGCGATGACCGAGTCCGGCTCCATCTCCTGGCAGGACGCGCTGACCGGCGCCAACGACTCCTTCTTCCAGGCGTCGAACTCCATGTTCCTCAACTTCAACTGGACCGCCGCCGACCTGACCTCCTCCCGCGACCTGGCCCGCGACCTGGGCCGCAGCGAGTACGACCTGTTCACCGGCATCGACACCGAGGCCAACGGCTCGGGCACGAACGTGTCGTGGAACGCGCTGTTCCCGCCCGGCAAGCCGCACGTCACCTCGCTGGGCATCTACCGGCCCGAGTGGACGTGGAAGTCCTCCACCGGCCGCGCCGACTTCTACGCCAAGGACTCCCGCTACTGGGTGGGCGCCAACGGCGACCCGTCCGACACCGCCACCTCCTCCTCGTGGAAGGGGCTGGCCACCTACATCGCCGAGGCCACACCCGTCACGGCTAAGCCGTTCCTGACCTCCTTCAACGCCGGGCACGGCGACTTCTACAACGTCGGCGGCGCCCGGGTGGCCACCGGCGGCTGGAACAACCTGTCGCTGCAGGACGTGCCGCCCACCTACCGATGGGTCGTCACCTCCACCGGCGCCAAGGTCGCCCCCTCCATCGACTTCGGCGACGCCTACGAGGGCGGCTCGTCGCTGCGGCTGACCGGCGTGCTGGACGCGGTCAACACCGTGCGCCTGTACCAGACGCGCCTGCCGGTGGCCGCGGGCACCAAGCTGTCGGTCGTGGTCAAGACACCCGCCGCCGGGCCCACGCACCTCAAGGCCGCCGTGGCCTTCACCGACGCGCCGACGACCTTCATCGCCCTCGACCTGGGGGCCACCTCGGGCAGCGGGTGGGAGCGAAAGACGCTGGACCTGTCGGCCCACGCCGGCAAGACGATCGCGCAGATCGGCCTGCAGGTGGCGGGTCCCGCCGGTGCCAGGGCCGACGTCAGGGTGGGCCGGCTGGCCGTGTACGACGGCGCCGTCGACACGCCCGCCACGCCCTCCGGGCTGACCGTGCTGGGCTCGGCCGAGGTGTCCCCCACGGTCAAGTCGCTCCGCCTGGCGTGGACCGGCGGCGGCCCGGCCCACCACTACGAGCTCTACCGGCGCAACCCCGACGGAACCCGGACCTTCCTCGGCGGCACCCCCAACGACGCCTACTTCGTCCCGCGCCTGGAGCGCGTAGGCAGCGAGACCGCCACCACGCTGGAGGTCCTGGCGGTGTCGGCGGAGGGCGGCCGGTCGGGCGCCGCCACCACGACGGTGCGCTGGGCGGACGGCCCGG
Organism: Thermoactinospora rubra; assembly: GCF_002093975.1. Classification (GTDB taxonomy): domain Bacteria; phylum Actinomycetota; class Actinomycetes; order Streptosporangiales; family Streptosporangiaceae; genus Nonomuraea; species Nonomuraea rubra_A. Next base: position 42,279 of record NZ_MSZZ01000043.1, on the reverse strand, counting down.
CCGAGAGCAACCTCGCGCTCAACCGCCCCGCCAGTGCCTCGGGCCAGTGCAACGCCGACGAGGGCCCCGCCAAGGCGGTCAACGGCAGCGTGAACGGCGGCACCACCGACAAGTGGTGCACGCTCACCACGGCCAAGTGGCTCGAGGTCGACCTCGGCTCGGCCCGCTCGATCACGCGCTTCGTCGTCAAGCACGCCCAGGCCGGCGGCGAGTCGCCGAGCTGGAACACCCGGGACTTCACCATCCAGGTCCGCTCCTCCACCTCCGATGCGTGGACCACGGCGGTGACGGTGACCGGCAATACGTCGGGGACGACCACGCATCCGGTGTCGGTCACCGCCCGCCACGTCCGGCTCTCCATCACCAAGCCGGCCCAGACCGGCGACCCCGCCGCCCGGGTCTACGAGCTGGAGGCCTGGGGCGCCTAGAGCTCGACCTCTCCCGCGACGCAGGTGACGACGTCGCCGCCGACCCAGACGGTGCCGTCGGCGTCGCGGGAGACGCTCACCCGCCCCGCCCGGCCCAGAGCGGCGCCCTGAGCGGCGACGTACGGCGCGGCCGCCCTGCCGGTGCCGAGCAGCCACAGCGCCAGCGCGGCGTTGAGGCTGCCGGTCACCGGGTCCTCGGCGGTCTGGTCGCCCTTGTTGAAGAAGGCGCGCACCTCGAAGGCGTGCTCGGACCCCGGCGGGTACGGCCCGGCCACGCCCACCTTCAGCTCGCCGAGCGAGCCCGGCCTGAGGGCGAGCACCTCCTCGGCGCTGCCGAGCAGCACCGCGATCCAGCCGGGCCCGTTGTCGGCCCACGCGACGTCCACGATGGCCGACCGGTCGACGCCGAGCCCGCCGGCGACCCGCCTGACCAGGTCCTCCTCCACCGGGCCCTCGCGCAGCAGCGGCGGCGCGGCGAAGGCCAGCCCGGTGCCGGTGCGGCGCACGCGCACGAGCCCCACCCCGCACTCCTGCACGATCTCCTCGGCGTCGGTGCCGCGGCCCGCGAGCCAGGCGTGGCAGGTGCCGAGCGTCGGATGCCCGGCGAACGGCAGCTCCTCCTGCGGGGTGAAGATCCTCACCCGGTAGTCGGCGCCCTCCCGCGTGGGCGGGAGCACGAAGGTCGTCTCTGACAGGTTCGTCCACCTGGCGAACCGCTGCATCTCCTCGGTGCCCAGCCCCTCGGCGTCGAGCACGACGGCGAGCGGGTTGCCCAGGTACGGCACGGCGGTGAACACGTCGACTTGCTGGAACGGGCGCTTCATGCGGGCGAGTCTGCCATGGGCCCGTCAGCTCTGGCCCCGTCAGCTCTCCAGAAGCGCCTCCACACGTGCCACGGCCGCCGCCAGCCGGTCTTGCGGCACCTCCTCCAGCAGGTCGAGCCCGACCCTGCCGTCCTTGGCCTCCCACACGCCCACGACGCGGCCCCGATGGACGACCACGGGCGAGATCCAGCCGGCCTGGCGGCTCACCTTGGGCCTGGCGGCGGCGGGGAGAAGGGGCTCGAGGGTGCGCGGGGCGGCCAGGATGTACTGGTCGAAGCCGGGCAGCAGGTGGACCTCCTCGGCGGGCGCGGTGCCCGCCAGCTCGTCCAGGTGGGCGGTGAGGGCCAGCAGGCGCTGCCCGTCGTCGGCCTCCACCTCGGTCAGCTCCGGCTCCAGGGCGCGGAACCAGCCCCTGAGCACGGCCTTGCGCGCGACGCCGCCGAACAGCCAGGCGTCGAACACCTCGGGCGTGGCCGGGCCGTGGACCGACAGGAAGGCGCGGGCGAGCCGTACGCCGGCCTCCTGGAAGCCGGGCGGCTCGGCGGGCCAGCCGGGCAGCCACTCCCGGGGCGAGGTGAAGGTGACCCTGCCGTCGCGGGGCGGGCCGGAGCACAGCTCGCCCAGGCGGCTGAGCGGCTTGAGCAGCGCGCCCCAGCCCGAGGTGAGCGGCTCACGCAGGTGGCGGTCGCCGGTCACCTCGACGACGGAGTCGACCAGCTCCTCGCGCGTCAGCACGCGGCCGGCCAGGGCTTGCGGCACCGCCTCGATGATCTTGCCGATCTCCTCGGCGGTGACGCCGTGGCCGCGCTGCCAGGAGCCCTTCTCCCAGAAGCGCAGCGTGGCCAGGGCGGCGCAGTAATCGGCCAGCTCGTCGGCGGGGACCAGGTGGAGGGTGCCGCGCATCAGCCAGGTCTTCGCCAGCGTGCGGTCGTGCCACAGCGCCCGGTCGACGCCGGCGGGGTCGGCGCCGCGCACGGCGACCGCCAGCCGGGCCGAGGAGGCGACCTGCGCCTGCACCCCGCACAGCCGCCGCGCCACCGCGACGGCGTCGGAGGCGTCGGCGCCGGTCACGTGGTGGCGGCGCAACCGCCAGGCGAGGATCTGGGACCAGGTCAGGCGCATCGTCACAGCCGCCTTTCTACACCACGGCCCCGACAACACCGCGGCCCGCGAGAGGGCCGGAAAGCCTCAGCCGGTGAAGCCGATGTCCTGGTATCTCAGGTCGCGCAGGCCGCGGGCCCCGATGTTGGCCAGGGCCGGCCTGACCGCGACGAGCTGCGGCCGCTGGTACAGCGGGATGACGTTGACCGCCTCCCAGATCAGCCGGTCGGCGACGTTGGCGTGGTCGCGCGCCAGCTCGGGATCCAGCTCGGCCGCCGCCGCCCGCAGAGCCATGTCGATCTCGGGCGAGCCGATCCGGCCGAGGTTGGCGTGCCAGCGTCCGCCGGCGGCGCCGGCGTAGACGCCGTAGGAGCCGGAGACGGGGAACGGCGTGGCCGCGTAGGAGAAGGTGGCCAGGTCGTAGTCGCCGGGGATGACGTGCCGGGCGAAGAAGTCGCCGCTCGGCACGGGGTGCAGCGTGAGCCCGATCCCCACCCGGCCGAGCATGTGCCGCAGCAGCGTGCCCTCCGACTCGGCCTGCGGCGACCCCGCCGGCAGCACGAACCGCAGGACCAGCTCCTTGCCGTCCTTCCTCCGGGTCTGCCCCGCCGCCCGCCACCCGGCCTCCTCCAGGAGGGCCGCGGCCCCGGCGGCGTCGTGGACGCCCAGGGCGCCGGCGTTGTCCTGGTAGCCGTGCTGCACGCCCATGAAGAAGTGGTTGTTCGGCACCGTGCCGGGCCAGTCCAGGCCGCGCAGCCCGGCCTGGGCGACGGCCTGGCGGTCGACGGCCATCGCCACCGCCCGGCGGACCCGCGGATCGGACAGGATCGGGCTGCGGCCGTTGAGCGTGAGGTGGCGGAAGCCGGGACCGGCCGCGCGCCGTACGACGGCTCCCGGGATCGCCTTCACGCGCACGTAGTCGGCGGCGGAGGGGGCCACGTCGAAGACGTCGATCTCGCCGGCGGCGAACGCGCCGGCCAGCGCCTGCCTCCCCATCGCCCGGTAGACGATCCGGTCGAGCCTGGCCCTGTCGCCCCACCAGGCGTCGTCGCGGACGAGCGTGACGATCCTGGCCAGGGTGTCGATGGACTCGACCTTGAACGGCCCGGCGGTGACGGGGATCCTGTCGAGCCAGGCGGTCGCGAAGGCGGCGGGCGAGGCGTTGGCGCTCCTGGGGTACAGCGGACGGAACAGCGACCGCCAGTCGGCGAAGCGGCGCCCGAAGGTGATGACGACCTCGTGCTCGTCCCGGCCCCTGGCCACGCTCTGGATGTCCTGGTAGCCGGTGGTGCTCGACGCCCGGTAGGCGGGGCCTGTCATGGCCCGCCACTGCGCCCGGTAGTCCTCCCAGGTGATCGGCGTGCCGTCGGACCACCTGGCCTCGGGGTTGAGCCGCAGCGTGACGGTCTGCCTGGGGTGGACGGCGGTCACCGCCTCCCGCAGGACGTAGTCGGCGTCGGGGCTGACGCGGCCCCGCTCGTCGGAACGGAACGGCGCGGGCATGAGCGCGTCGACGACGGTCCTGACCGTGGCGGAGTCGCCGTCGACGTGGTTGGCGTTCCACTGGGTGGGGAAGGTGGCGATGCCCCAGCGCAGCGTGCCGCCCTCCCTGACCCGGTCGCGGGCGACGACGTTGAGGTCGTGGGCCTTGACGGCCTCTCCCCCGCCGCCGGGGATGAGGCCGCAGCCCGCCAGCAGCGGCGCCACGGCCAGGGCGATGACCAGGAACCTCCGCACCGTTCCTCCGCTTTCCCCGGCATAAAGCATTCCGTAGTCATCGTGCTACAGAGCGTCTTCATCGGGGCACGGCGGGCGCCCAAGGCGCGGTCAAGAAAGCGGGGTCGAGAAGGCGCGGTCAGGACAGCTCGTCGACGGCGGCGCGCACGTCCTGCAGCGTGATGGTGGTCAGCTCGGCGGCGCTGGCGGGCGCCTCCAGCGCGGCCAGCCGCACGTCGCGGCGCATGGCCGCCCGCTCGAGCAGCGAGCGCGCGAACCGGCCGTTGCCCAGCCCGTCGATCAGCCGCTCCTCGCAGACCTGCTCGAAGATACGCCCCATGTAGTCGAGCGCGGCCTCCTCGAAACGGTCGCCCGACCTGGCGGCCAGCAGCACGGCGATCCGCGACAGCTCCTGCGGCGAGTAGCTGGGGAAGCGCACGCGCTGGCTGAACCGGCTGGCCAGGCCCGGGTTGGAGGCCAGGAACGAGTCCATCTCGCGCTCGTAACCGGCCAGCACGATGACCAGCCGGTCGCGGTCGTCCTCGGCCCGTTTCAGGAGGGTCTGTACGGCTTCCGCGCCGAACGCGTCGCCTCCGGCGTACCCGGGATTGACCAGGCTGTAGGCCTCGTCGATGAACAGCACGCCGCCCAGCGCCCGGTCCACCAGCTCGTTGGTCTTGATCGCGGTCGCGCCCAGGTGCTGGCCGACCAAGTCGGCCCGCTGCGCCTCCACCACGTCGGGCCGGGCCAGCAGGCCGAGCGCGGCGAAGATGCGGCCCAGGATGCGGGCCACGGTGGTCTTGCCGGTGCCCGGCGGGCCCACGAACACGAAGTGCCGCATGGGCGTCGGCGTGGGCAGCCCTCGCTCCTGCCGCAGGCGGGCCACCTTGAGCTGCGCGGCGATGGCGTGGATCTGCCGCTTGACCGGCTCCAGCCCGGCCATGGCGTCGAGGTCGGCCAGCGCCTCCTCCAGCGACGGCGTGGCCTGGTAGCCGCGGAAACGCGCGGTCAGCTCCTCGAACGCCTTGGTCACGTCGGCGAGCGTGGTGGTCACCAGGTCCTCGGTGGTGGGCGTGCCTCCGGCGCCGACCACCCGCACGTCCCTGGCCTGCGCGGCGGCCTCGGTGAGGCTGCGCGCGAACCGGGCGTTGCCCAGCTCGTCGACCAGCCCCCGGCGCTGGATGTCCTCGTACAGGCCCAGCAGCGCGCTCCTGGCGTCGGGCGTCATGCGGTCGCCGCGCCTGGCCTGCAGCACGTCGGTGATCTCCAGCAGCTCCTGCGGCGAGTAGCTCGGGAAGCGCACGCGCGTGGCGAACCTGCTCGACAGCCCCGGGTTGGACGCCAGGAAGGAGGTCATCTCCTGCTCGTAGCCGGCCAGGATGATCACGACCCGGTCGCGGTCGTCCTCGGCCCGTTTCAGCAGGGTCTGGACGGCTTCCGCGCCGAACCTGTCCGGCTGCCCGTCGGAGGCGTTGACCAGGCCGTAGGCCTCGTCGATGAACAGCACGCCGCCCAGCGCCCGGTCCACCAGCTCGTTGGTCTTGATCGCGGTCGCGCCCAGGTACTCGCCGACCAGGTCGGCCCGCTGCGCCTCCACCACGAACGGGGTCTCCAGCAGCCCGAACGCATAGAAGATCTTGGCGACCGTGCGGGCGACGCTGGTCTTGCCCGTGCCCGGCGGGCCCACGAACACGAAGTGCCGCATCGGCCGCTCGGCCGCGTACCCGGCCTCGGCGCGCAGCCGGGAGGCCTCGATGGAGGCGGCGATCGAGCGGACCTGCTCCTTGACGGGCGCCAGGCCGATCATGGCGTCCAGCTCGCCCAGGGCGTCCTCGACCGAGATCTCCGGCGGCTGCGGGGCGTGGTCCCGCGCGGTCTCCGGGCGGCCCTCTCGCACCCGGACGGGCACCCGGCCGCCCATCGCCGCCGCCTCCTCGGCGGTCAGCTCGGCCTTCACCCTGCGGGCCACGACGAAGCGGTAGACCAGCACCGCGGCGGCCACGCCGTACGCCACCCACACCACGCCCGTGCCCAGCAGCGGGGCGAGGGCGGTGGCCAGCACGCCGGCGGGCAGCAGGGCCATGAGCGTGGTGAGCCAGGGCGGCACCCAGCGGATGAGGTGCGCGGCGACGGCGGTGAGCAGCCCGAGCAGCGCCATCAGGGTCAGCGCGGCCGGCTCCTGCACCATCACGCCCAGCAGCGCGCCCCACCCGGCCACGACCAGGACGGTGGCCGCGGCGCGCGGGAAGCGCAGGGTCAGGGCCAGGAAGGCGAGCGCGAGGAGGGTGAGGAGGAAGGTCTGCAACAGCTGCCAGCCGAGCGCGGCGCCCACACCCACCGCAATGACCAGCACGGCGACGTACATGACGCGGCGCACCGCCGGCGGAAGCCCGAAGTAGCGCAGCCGGACCCGCTCGAACCGCTCCCTGCTCATGGTCGCGCCTCTGGCGCGACGAGCTTCGGGCTCTGTGTTCATGGTCGCGCCTCCGGCGCGACGGCTCCGGGCGCCCTCAAGGCTCACTCTTCCCTCGTCGCGCTCCGGGCGCTGGAGCGCCCGAACCGCTCCTCAGTCCAGAGCGAGCCGCGCCCTTCGCGCAACCGGCTGCGTCACTCGCGAGTTTCGGCGCCACGTCCAATACCCTCCTCGCGTCCGCCCCCGGTTATACCGTACGGCGGGGCCGTGGCCTACGACCCCGGCCCGGGAAGCCCGTGGAAATCGGCGATCCGGTGTTCCGGAGCGGTCTAGCGGCGTTGGTGGCGTCCCGGGAACTCGCCTTCGAGCACCCGGCGGGGCGTCACCCGCAGCACGTCGCCGTCCGGCCAGGCGACGCCGCGCACCTCCACCCAATGCCTCGTGCGCATCGTGTCGGCGGCGAACACCGTGACGCGCGGGTCGCGCTCCACCGCCGCCCACACATCTTCCTCCACGATGAGCCGCAGCTCGCCGCTCGTGCTGAGGGCGGTGACGGCGCCGGACACCCTCGGCCCCCGCGCGTCGCCGTACGCCAGGGCCACTCCCCTGGCGTACGCGAACGCCTGCCGCACCTCCGGTCCCAGACCCACGGGAGGGTGCGCCTCGCCGGTCAGCAGGTCCTCGCACATCAGCAGCGACGCCCGCCACGGGCCGGGCGCGCCGCGCCACCAGGCCAGGACCGCGCGCACGGCGAAGACCGCCACCACCGCCGCCTTGCCCGCCAGGCCCACGCGCCAGCCCCACGCCCAGCCCGACAGCCCGCCCGCGGCGCACCCGGCCGCCGACACGCCCAGCAGGACGAACGCGGCGGCCAGCCACCTGTCGCCGCCCGTTCCCCTGCTGGAGCGTGCCAGGACGTACGGCACCGCGAGCTCCAGCACCGCGCCGCGAGGGTCGAGGGCGGCGGCCGTGGCGCCCAGCGCGAGCTGGGCCGACCACGCCCGGCCGAGGAGGATCCAGCGGGTGACCGTGGCGTTCCTGCGGGCCAGGCGCTCGCCGGCCGCACGGGCGAACTGGCCCAGCGCCTTGACGGGACGGCCGCGCCAGACGTCGGTCAGCAGGCGGAGCAGTGCCAGGGCGGGCCAGCCCAGCACCACGATCCCGGCCAGCCCCGCCCACACGGGGTCCAGCACGGGGGCGAGGGGGGCGGTGTGCAGCGCGGGGAGGACCAGCCAGGCGGCGAAGGCGGCGATCGACAGGGCCGTGGAGACGATCGCGGCGCCCAGCCAGGGGTCGCGTCCGAGCATGGCCGGGACGTACCGCCAGGCCCGGACGCGGCGTGCCTGCCTGACGGTGAGCGGGACCAGGAGGAGGAGCGCTCCCAGACCGGCGGCCCTGGCCTGGGCGCCCGCGTCGAGGCCCAGCGCGGCGAGCGCGACGGCGACCGTGGCGGCGGCGAGGAGCAGACGCACCTGACGCGCCCAGACGTCCAGGGCCCGGCGCGCCCGGCCGGTCTCGCGCGGGTCGACCGGCCAGGCGGGGTCGTGGTGCGCCCGGAAGCGGTCCCACCGCAACAGGGCCAGGCCCAGGTTGACACGCGCCTGCGCCGCCGCTCCCCGGACCGCGCCGTCGTGGTTTTCCGGTTCGCCGAGGAGCGCCAGCGCCCGCTCATAGGTCTGGATCGCCCGCCGGTGGTCGCCGCGCGCCAGAGCGAGGTCGCCCTGCCGTACCACGGGTTCCGGCTCGTCGGGGGCGAAGCGGGCCGCGAGCTCGGCCTGCTCGACCGCCTGGGCCCAGCGGCCCGGCACCCGGTGGGCCGCCTCCGACAGGCGTAAGCGAGCGGTCCATGAGCCGGGCGCGAGCCGTACCGCCTCCTCGGCCTCCTCCAGCGCCTCGGCGAAGCGGCCCAGACGGGTGTGGGCGAGGCTGAGCAGCCGGTGGGCCCACTCGTCGCCGGGGTCGAGTTCGGCGGCGGCCCGTGCCGCCTTCAGCGCGGCCTCCAGGCGGCCGGCGTCGAGGTGGCGGGCGGCCTCCGCGCACCATGCCCCGGACGTCTCCGGCTGGTCCCCCTCCTCGCTCCCGCCCATGGTTCCATGATCAGCCGGAGCCCCGGCAGTGCCTAGATCCTGATATATCCCTGTATCTCACTAGAGAGGGGTATGGCTCGATACGGCTGTGAAGAGCATGGAGTATCGCCTAAGCTTCCCGGCATGCCGGAGCGGATGAGCTCGATGAGAGCCGGCCGGGCGGAAGCCGCCCGGCCTCGACGTGTCCGCCGGGCCATGACATGCGTATGCACCCCGACACAGACTCATCCCAGCGGGCAGGCGGGCCTGTGACGGTCACCGCTCCAGCCCCCAAGGCGCGCAGCCTCCCCCAGCCGCACCAGGGCAACCGGTGGGCCGTCCTGGTCGTGCTCTGCGTCAGCCTCCTCCTCATCACCGTCGACGCCACGGTGCTGCACATCGCCGTCCCGGCGCTGACCGCGGCGCTGGAGCCGTCGTCGGTCCAGCTGCTGTGGATCATCGACGCCTACTCCCTGGTCGTGGCGCCGCTGCTGATCCTGTTCGGCGCGCTCGGCGACCGCTACGGCAGAAGACGCCTGGTGCTGGCCGGGCTGGCGGTGTTCGGGATCGCCTCGGCCTCGGCCGCGTTCGCCCCGAACGCGGCCACGCTCATCGCGGCCCGCGCCCTGCTCGGCGTCGGCGGCGCCATGATCATGCCGGCCACGCTGTCGATCATCCGGCAGGTCTTCTCCGACCGCCGCGAGCGGGCGATCGCGCTGGGCGTGTGGAGCGCCGTGGCCGCCGCCGGCGCGGCCGTCGGACCGCTAGTCGGCGCCCTGCTCGTCGGCCTGTGGTGGGGCGCGGTCTTCCTGGTCAACGTGCCGATCCTGCTCGCCCTGCTGCCGGCCGCCGCCCGGCTGCTGCCCGGCTGCGAGCGGCGCGAGCGCCACTCCTGGGACACGCTGAGCGCGGTGCTGTCGGTGCTGGGCATCCTGGCCGTGGCCTTCGGGCTGAAGGAGGCGGGCTCCGGCCACCTCCTCCCGGTCGGGGCGTCGCTGGCCGTGCTCGCCGCCGGGGTGGCGCTGCTGGTGTGGTTCGTCCGGCGGCAGCGGGCGCTGGCCGTACCGCTGCTGGACCTGGAGCTGTTCCGCAGCCGCGCGTTCACCACCGGCGTGGCCGGCGTGCTGCTGGGCGTGTTCGCGCTGGTGGGGCTGCAGCTCATGCTGGCCCAGTACCTGCAGTTGGTCCTCGGCGACAGCCCGCTGCGCGCCGCCTTCCGCATGCTGCCGCTGGTGCTGGCGGCCGTCTGCGGCGGGCTGGCCGCCGCGCACCTGCTGCCCCGGCTGGGCCTGCGCGCCACCATGAGCGGCGGGCTCGGCCTGGTCGCCCTGTCGTTGACGCCCACGCTGACCTGGGGGGTGGAGAGCCACTCGTTCGTGCTCGCGTGCTGCTTCGTCGGCATCGGCTTCGGCGTCCAGGTCGCGCTGCTCGCCGCGTCCGACACGATCATGTCGTCGGTGCCGGAGTGGCGCGCGGGCGGCGCGGCGGCCATCGAGGAGACCGCCTACGAGCTGGGCGCGGGCATGGGCGTGGCCGTGCTCGGCACGATCACCACCATCGCCTACGCCCCGGCGCTGCCGTCCGTGCCCGGCGTGCCCGAGAGCGGGATGGCGCAGGCCAGGCAGTCCCTGGCCAGCGCCGCGCACGTCGCTCACGAGGTGGGCGGCGCGAGCGGCGCGGTGCTGGTGCGCGAGGCCCGCTGGGCGTTCGTCAACGCGCTGCACACCACCGTCGCGGTCAGCGTCGTCCTGCTGGCGGCCACCGCCGTGGCCGTCGCGATGCTGCTTCGACGTGATTGAGACAACCGGATAGGGGCAGGAACGTGACCGTGAGACGAGCCCTCTACGATCTCGCCGCACTCGTGGCCCGATTAGGGGTCGGCGGGATCGTCTTCGCGAACGGCTGGCGGAAGCTCGAAGACGGCCTCAACGCCACGACCGCGAAGTTCGCCACGCAGGGCGCGCCCATCCCGCGCGCGTGGGCCACCGTGACGATGATGACCGAGCTGGTCGGCGGGGCCCTCCTGATCGCCGGGCTGGTGGTGTCGGTGACCGGCCTGGTGCTGTTCCTGGAGTTCCTCGCGGTCTTCGTCATGGCCAGGCCGCTCAATCCGGTCGGCGTCAACGAGATCATCCTGCTGGGCGCGGCGACCGTGCTCCTCGCGGTCGTCGGGGCCGGGCGGATATCGGTCGACCACATGGTGGTGATCCGTCGCAGGGAATCGGAGGCGGAGGCCGAGTTCGCCGCCGACCGCGACGCCGAGCGGGTCATCGAGTCGCTGCGCGACCCCGGCGAGCAGCGAACCGCGCCCCAGCCGGCCGCGTCCGAGGCGCCCGCATCCGAGCCGGCCGCGCCCGAGCCGTCCCGGCGCGAGCCGCGCAAGCCCGCACCGGACAAGCCCCGCCAGGAGCAGCCGCCCGCGGACTCCTCGCTGGAGGACACGGCGCCCCATCCGCTGCCGGAGAGCAAGCCCGCGCCCGGCGACACGCTGGTGGCGGGCCGCCGCAAGCGCCGCCCTCCCGCCGCCGAGGACTGATCGTCTAAGCCGCCGGTACGGCCTGGCGCCGCCGTCCCAGCCGGAACCCGCCCTGCGTGAGCGCGATGGCGGCCAGGATGACCAGCGCCCCCACCGGTTGGTTCCACGACAGGCTCTCCCCCAGCACCGCCACGCCGGACAGCGCGGCCACCACCGGCAGCAGGTAGGTGACCGTCGAGGTCGTCGTCACTCCGGCCCGCGCCTGGACCCAGTACAGCAGCAGGTACGCCAGCCCGGTGCCGAGCCCGCCCAGCGCCAGCAGGCTCCACCAGGCCGCGGCGGGCGCGCCCGTGTCGACCAGCGGCACGCCGACGAGCACGGTGACCGCGCCGATCTGGACCGTGCCGCTGAGCAGCTGCCCGGCCGCCAGCGCGACCGGCGCCTCGGTGCGCCTGCCGGTGAGGAACCGGCCCAGGTACGCCCCGCCCACGCCGTAGCTGAGGGCCGCGCCGAAGCAGGCCAGGCTGCCCTCCAGCTGGCCGCCCGCCATGGGCTGCCAGACGCCCAGCACCACCATCACGCCCGCGAAGCCCAGGCCCAGCCCCGCGAGGCGGCCGGGCGTGGCCTTCTCGGCGCGCAGGGTCATCGTGAACACCAGCGTGCACAAAGGTGTGGTGGCGTTCCAGATCGCCGCGACCACCGAGGAGACGTACTGCTCGCCGTACGCGAAGAGGGTGAACGGCACGCTCGTCGCGAAGATCGACACGACCTGGAAGTGCGCCCACAGGCTCGGGTCGCGCGGCAGCGCCTTGCCGCTCAGCAGCGTCGCGAGCAGCAGCACGGCCGCCCCGATCGCCATCCGGCCGAAGGACACCTGCAACGGCTCCAGCGAGGTCACGGCCACTTTGATGAACAGGAAGCTCTTTCTCGGTCAGCATAACTCTCGTTGACCGACGAGAGGATCGCGATGCTTCCCCCCATGGCCGACGCCGCCGAGTACCAGCGGCTTAAGACCGCAGCGCCCCAGCTCCACCGGCACCTCCTCGACCGCAACGAGCTCGGCGACCAAGTCGCCCACGCCCTCGCCCACCAGGCGCTCTACGGCCGCGAGATCGCGACCGGCTGGCCCGTCGCCGACCCGACCTTCCGCTTCGACCTGGCGCACGTGCCCCACTCGATCACCGTCGAGCCGATCACGCCCGAGCTGCGGCGCGGCACCGAGCTGCCCGACAACGCCACCCTCGTGATCGTCGAGCGGCACGCCGGCCGCCTGGCCAAGGTGTGCAACGCCACCGACGCGCACGCCGCCGAGCACGTCTCATGGGGTTACGACGTCACCGTCGAGGCGCTGGCGCGCGGCATCGCGGGCACGTACGGCGCCACCTACGTCCCGGACCTGTACGAGGGGCCGGGCCGGTCCAGCGAGCTGATGCTGGGCGGCGAGCTGTGACCGGCGATGCATCGCGCGAGCAGCGCGACCGTCTTCGCGCGGGCAGGCAGGTCGGCGCGCGCCTCGACGCCGCGAACCTCACCCCTCACGAGGCGTTCTTCGTGCTCGGGTGGCTCGTCTACGACGCCCCCGACGCGATCGACCGGGCACTCGACGCGCTCGCCGAGGACCGCGCGACCAGGAAGGCCCGGACGCCCGCCGAGCGTGAAGCTCAGCTTCACACCCCCGCCTGTGAAGCTGAGCTTCACACCGAACCGGCGAACGGGCGGTGACCGGACCCATGGCCACCCCCCAGCGCCGCAAGCGCACCAAGAGCATCGTCGAGACCGAGGAATACGTCGCCTTCCTCCACCGCGTCATCGCCGCCCTCGCCGCCCGGCTCGCCGACGATCCGGCCGGGCTCGTCCACGTCGAGGCGCTGCGTGACCAGCTGCGCGACGCGGCCAACATCGCGATCGCCGTCAACCAGGAGCGGCCCGGCCCGGCCGGGTACTCCTACGCCGAGCTGGCGAAGATCCTCGGCATCTCGCGCGAGGCGATCTTCCAGCGTGCCGCCAAGGGCCGCGCTCTGCTGGCCGCCGAGCGGGAGCGCCTCGGCGTCGTGTCCCTCCGAGAGCGCCGCCAGGCGCGCCTTGACCGCGCGGGTCTGCCCGACCGGCGCGCCGCCAACCGCTAGATCCCCCCCACCAGGCGGCCCCGGGTCGCGTGCGCCAACACCTTCCCGGGGCCTGAGTCCACCGACCTGATGAGGAGGTCAGGGACCTATGTCCATCCAACACCGTGTGCTCAGTGGCGCAACCCTCGCCGTCGTCTGCCTGGCGACCATGGCGGCCGACTGCAGGCCGACCGGCCTGCCCCACTTCGGGTGCGTCCAGCGCGTGCGCACCCCGCCCACCAGCTACATCCCGGAGGATGAGCCCCATCACGCATGGGTGCACACCATCGTCGAGGCGCGCTGCGACGTCCGCCCTCGCAGTCACCACATGCGGATCGCGCTGGACCGGAAGCTCACGCAGTCCGGCCGCTGGCGCGAGATGATCTCCGACGAGTTCCCGGGGATTCCCCCGAAGGAGGACACCCGTCTGTACGCGCTCACCTTCACGGTCTGTATCCCGGGATGGTGGCGGACTCGTATCGTGGTGACCGGACAGGACAGCAAGGGTCGCGAGTACCGTGCCGACCCGCCGGAGGTCAGGTCCTACGTGACCTGCGAATAGAAGATCGTCCCGGCGGCCAAGGTGCCATCGACGCCCAGAGCGGCGATGCCGCCGGGGATCTTCGAGGAGGTTCCGATGACAGCGATCACACCCCGCGATCCCGGCCCGTGGTTCGCCTACGCACCGCTTCCGGAGAACCGCTGGGAGCGTGCGCTCGTGGTCGCCCGCGCCCGCCTCGGCAACGTCTGGCGGCGGATCTTCCCTGAGCCGGACGTCCCCGAGATGCGCTGGCACCTGCACGCCGAGAACGGCGGCTGGGCGTTGCGACGGTGGCTCACGTACCCGCGCCCGGACCTGAGCACGCCGCCGGAGTTCTTCACCACAGCCGTCCCGGTCGGCGACAAGGAGGCAGCCTTCGGCTGGGCTCGCTCGGTTCTCCCCGACCACCCCAACCGGGTGATCTCGTGGAGGGTCGACGATCCCTCCGCCGAGGCGTAGACGGACCGAACGCTCCCACCGAATCCCGTTCAGGGGTGGTGGGAGCGTTTTCGTTTCCACTCCGGGTGCGCTTTTCTCCCCCGCAGGCGGAATGTTCTCCACTTGGGGGTGACCTGCGGGCTTGCCAGCGTTACCGTTCCAACTCACCGGGTCCAGTAGGTGAGTGGATCTCGGCAGGCGAGGGTGACCGCACGGTCGGGGCAGGAACGGCCTCCCAGCCAGCACCTCGACCGTGCGGTCACATTCACGCTCCCTACCCCGATCCCGGACGTCGGCTGACACGGCGAAGGCCCCGCACGTACCCTGATGATGAGAATCCAGGAGGTGCGGGGCCTTATGAGCGAGATTAGCACGGGCCACATGATCAGACTTCAGCGTGAGTGGCGCGGCATGAGCACCACCGCCCTGGCCACTCAGGTCGGGTGCAGCGTCCGGCACATCGAGTTGATCGAGCAGGGCAAGCGCACCCCGTCGCTGCCGATGCTCCGCGAGATCGCCAAGGTCCTGGGCGTGCGGTCCGCCGTGCTGCTGGGCGAGAGTCCCCGCGACTCCCACGAGCCGGGCCGCCCGCAGATCGGCGACGTCGAACGCGCCATGTTCACCTACAAGACCCTCACGCCCGACGCCGAACCGCCCGACGCCGACCAGCTCGCCGAGCGCATCGGCGCGGCCCGCGACGCCTGGTTCACCTCGCCCCACAAGTACTCCCTCCTCATGCGCAGCCTGCCGTCGCTGATCGGCGACGCCGAGCGGCTCGTCCTGGTGGCCGGCGGCTGGCCGGAACGGCGCCGGGCCGCGTGCCGGATCGCCGCCGACGCCTACATCCTGGCCCGGGGCGTGCTCAAGCATCTGGGACGGGTGGACCTGGCGCACCTGGCGGCCGACCGGGCGATGCGCTACGCCGAGGAGACCGAAGACCCTCTCATGATCGCCTGGGCGCATTGGAACCTGGGCCAGTCCATGCTGTCGGACGACATGCACGAGGTCGCCTACGACGTCGCCCGGCACGGGATGGAGCGGTTCGCGCCCGCGCTCGGCGACGGCGACGAGCGGCACCTGTCGGTGTACGGCGCGCTGCACCTGATGGCGTCGATCGCGCTGACCCGCTCCGGCGACGATCAGGCAGGCCGCGAGGTGCTGCGCGGGGAGGCGCTGACCCTGGCCCGGCGGGTCGAGGAGGGCGCCAACCACTTCGGGCTGGCCTTCGGAGCCACGAACGTCGCGATCCACATGGTCAGCGTCGAATGCGAGGCGCGGCAGCCCGAGGCGGCGATCCGGGTCGCCGACGAGATCGACCTGACCCGGACGCCGAGCATCGAGCGGCGCACCACTCACCTGAGCCAGGTCGCCCGCGCCTGCGAGGACCTGGGCGACGACGCCGCGAGCCTGGTGTACCTGATGCGCATCGAACGGGAGTGCCCGGAGGAGCTGGATCACAAGCGGCTGCTGCGGGAGATGGTGCGCTCCCTGGCCCGCCGGGCGCGGCCGTCGTGGGCACCCGAGGTGCGCTACCTCGCCGAGCGTCACCACATCCTCGTCTGAGCGAACCGCCAGTCCCCCGCCGCGAACACAGAGTTCGCGGCCGGGTGTTCGGTCCGACGCCGCTTGACCGGCGTACGATCCGGCCATGACAGCAGCTCCTGACAACGACGACGTCGTCATGGACCGGCTTGTCCGCGAGGCTCAGCGGGAGTTCCCCGGCTGGCGCTTCACCCGCACCTCGACGGGATGGTCGGCCAACCTCGGTCCCGCGTGCCACGCTGCCGCGAGCCTGGCTGAGCTGCGCGCCAACCTGCGCACCGCGTCGCCGGACACCCCCGCCTGGTCGCGGTGGAGATCGGACACCGGACGCTACTGGGCGACCCGCCACCGCCCGTTCAGCCGGGCCGCCGAGCGTGAGGGCGCCTGCCGGACGGTCGAGGCCGACACCGAGGCAGCCCTGCATCGGCTGATCCGCGAACAGGAGCAGCGCGCCATGCTGGCCGACCGCGAATCGGCGCGGCCATGAGCCGGCGCGGCAGCGGCAGACGTTCCCAGACGCCCGCTGTCGCGCCCGCGCACGGCACCGGGTCCGTGCGCCCGCGCGGCGGCACGGACGGGCATGCTCCTCCACCGTCCGTGCCGCTGCCGTCAATCCTGTGGGAGCCGTACCAGCCGAACGGGGGCGTGCTGCGGGTGCGGGAGAATTCGCCGTATTTCGAGTACGAGTTCTGCTGCGAGGGCGGCCAGTACTTCCTGCTCCGCTACGCGAACGGCCGCTACTTCGAGGCCGCGCGCGGCCGGTACGCCGATACCTACGAGCTATGGCGTGAACTCGCCTTCAAGCACAAATTCGTGGAACACGCCTATGCCTCGTGAGCTCCCGGCAGATCCAGCTCGACGCGGTCCGACGGCAGCACCTCCACGCGGCCGTCCCGCTCCACGACGAGGACCGGCACGCCCTCGTCCAGATCGTGCTCCTGCCGCTCCTCCGGCGTCGGCATGCGGGCCGACACGCGCGCCGGGCCTCGCACCTCCATGCGGGACCGCGTCGGCTGCGCACGCACCCAGGAGCCGCGCCGCCACACGGTGCGGATCAAGCCCTCGGTCCGCAGAACCTGGAGCGCGTCCCGGATCGTGTCCTTGCCGACGTCGTACTGGCTGGCCAGACGGTCCTCGCCCGGCAGCTGCTGGCCCGGGGCGAGCTCCCCGTGGCGGATGCGCTCGCGCAGGTCATCGGCGACCTGGCGGTAGGCCGGCACGTACGAGCGGCGGTCGATCGGCACGGGATCATGCCATCAGCCCTATAGGCCAGTCCCTCTATTGGCTAATAGGCCCATAGGACATACCCTGACACGGCGGATGATCTCTGCCCACGAGCAGGCGCGGCGGCAGACGCTTCCCAGGCGGGCCGCCGCGCCACGAAGAAGAGGCCCCGGCCCTCCCGTGGGGGAGGACCGGGGCCTTGTGCATACCCCTTGGCCTTGCGGCCAGCGCCTACGGCGCACTCAACCGGGGTGGTTGAAGCCCATGAGCGGCCAGCTATCCGTTGGGAAGAAGCCCCCTGGACCTCTTGCCACCAGCCGCTCTGCGGTCAGACTACAGGGCGATCATGCCGCCACGTCGTAGCTCGGCTGCTTCTTCGTCAGCCCGGCCGCCAGCAGGATCCGGCCAGCCGCCGGCCACCAGGATTCCACCCACCGGGCCAGCGCGTAGTACGCCCCCGTGATGACGATGGTGACCAGCTGCGTGACGGGCCCCTCGGGCAGGTCCAGGCCGACCTTGGCCGCCCAGCCCAGCAGCACGCCGACGATCACCGGCACGACGGTACGGATGATGGATGCGAGCATGACCCCTCCTCGGAGGTCGGATTCTTGGACCTGCCAGGCGGTATGCCTGGCCAGGCGGGAAAAGCTCAGGTGATCGGACGCTCCCACGCCGCCCGCCACGTCGCCGGACCGACGATCGAATCAGCGACCAGCGGCCAGCCGTGCGCCGTCGAGTCGAGCTGGAAGAGGCGGCACACCTCCGCCGACCGCGGGCCGTACACCCCGTCAGGGATTAGATCCCAGCCGCGGTCCCGCATCTGTGCCTGCCAGGCGTACACGTCGCCGCCGTACATCGTGGGCGGGTACCTCAGCAGGCGGCCGGGGAAGGCCGGCGCCCGTACGGCAGGCGCGCCGCCGCCCGGCCGCGGCGCTCCACGCTTCACCCAGCCGTACAGCGCCTCGCCCGGGCAGTCCGTCGAGTAGCCGTCGCGGTGCCCGAGGATCTCCGGACCGGCGTCGCCCCCCGCGCGCAGGTAGTCGATCGCGTCACGCAGGCCGTGCAGCAGCCCGTCCGGCGGCACCGTGAGACCGGAATTACCGACCAGCCCGAGCACGGCATAGTGGCCCGCGTTCAACCCGGGCCCGTTGGCGGCCGGGAGCCGGTGAAGGCCACGGCCCTCGAACACCTTCCGGTGGCTACAGGCGATCAGCGAGTAGCCGATGTCTATCCAGCCGTTCCCGTCCATGTGGTGCTTCTGGATCGACCGGACCAGCGCCACGCACAGGTCATGATCCTCAACGAGCGCCGGATCCACCCGGCCACCGGTGTAGTGCACCTTCACGCCGCGAGTGCGCGAGATCTCGTCGTAGCGGCCACGAGGCGCCCGGGCCCGCCACTCCTCCCGGGTGATCAGGTCGATGGCCATACCTGCCTCCTACGGCTTGAGCCCCAGCGCCAAGACCAGCGCGGCGGCGACCACGGTGACGACGAGCGAGAGGCCGGCGGCGATGAGCGCACCCTGGATCATGCGCCGGTCCGCGGCCCGGCTGTCCCGGTCGGCTTTCTCGTCCGCGGCGCGGGCGTCCCGTTCCGCCTTCAGTTGCGCATGGAGCTCGCGGATGTCCTCCTGCATGGCAGCCCGGTGGGCCTCATAAAGGTCTCGGGTGACCATGAGGCCGATGGCTGTGTTGAGCTCGGCGAAGCGTGATCTGGTGTCGTCCGCGAACCGCGCAAGGGTGCGGGCAACCTCGCCCAGCGTCGGCTCATCGGCGGGCATCGTCACAGCACTCCTTGGTGTCAGGATGGGGCTTTCGAGCGATCCAGGGTCAGGTTGAACCTGACCCGACTCCGACGTGCAGCATCGAGTCACACACATGTGGCCGCGATCGGACATGCACAGCCGGTAAACCAGAGGGATGGTTGAGGCGTCGTACAGTCCCAGCCACGATCAGGAGAGGTCCATGGGCCACCCACAGCAGCCACCGAGCGAACCCTACGGGCACTACCAGCCACAGCCGCAGGTTCCGGCCCCGTACGGCCAGCCGTACCTACCCGCCTCCGGCCCCCACTACGGGCCGGTGCAGACGGTCACCGTCAAGGAACGCGGCTTCAACCCGGTCACCTTCGGCGTTCACGCCTGCCTGTGGATCTTCCTGCACTCGTGGCTGACGTTCCTCACCATCGGCTTCTGGCTGCTGGTGGCCATCCCCGTGACGTTCATCGGCTGGCGGGTCACCCGCACGGTGCCGGTCCAGCAGATTCAGCAGCCGCCCTACCCTCCGCAGTACGGCCAGCCCGGATACTGAGCAACGCTCACCGGCTTACGTGATCGACACCCACCGGACTTCCATCCGGCTGCCGATACTCGAGACATGCTGCGTCCCAGCCGCAAACGTGGTAACAAACGCTCGCATATACTCGCCGACGCCCGCGAACCATGTGATCTGCCCGCCCATGCAGACATTCGAGCCCGGCTGCCGGTCCAGCACCAAACTCGTCGGCGACGTTACGCTACGGGTCATATCTAGCACCCGCTCGCTCGATAGTGAGATGTCCCAGAGGATGGTGACACTCACCTGATACCAACCCGCCGTTTGCGCCGTATACCTGCTGGGATTGGTGACGTTGCTGTGCCCGCCGTCACGGTCGATATCCTCGACATCCCACGTAACCTCGGTAGGCGAGGTCTGAGGGATCAACTGGTTCACCGATTTCCGCAGCGCCGCCAGCGGCGGAGCGAGGAGGAAGTTCAATCCGTCGCGCAGGTCGGCGTTCATCTTCGCCGCCGTCACCAGCTCACCGACCGTCCACGTGCGCGGCGACGGGATGGTGGCCATCTACACCGCCTCGCCTTGCATACCGCGGCAGGTGTCGCACAGCCGCTTGCCGTCGGCCAGCCGGCCCCGGCACGAGGTGCACGGCCAGAACTGGAGCATCGCCGGCAGCGACTCCAGGTTGGCCGTGAGCTTGTCCATCGACTTCGGCCACATCAGTGCCGCCGTGTGCCCCCAGCCGCCGCCTGCGCATTCCGTGCACCACATCGAGTCGGCCCCGGCCGGGAGATTGAACGCAGCCCCGCACCCCCATGGGCAGTCGGCGATCCAGCGACCCTCATCCACCCGCGCGTAAGCCCGCATGGTCGGGTTGTGGCCGGTCGGCCGCGGCACCAGCGGCTTACCGTAGGCGGCCCGGTTGGAATCGAGGAAGTCCCAGAAGTGCTCCCACCGCGTGATCGGTGCCGGTGAGGGGAGCGCCTGCGCGGCGAACCGCAGCGGAGCGCGCACGGTCATGCGTCACCATCCCAGGACGTTGAAGTCGAGCAGGCCGTAGGTGGGGTCGTCGAGGATGAACGCCACGGTCGTCGAGGCTGGCGACGGGTCGAAGGTGAATGTCCACGTTTCATCGGTGATGAAGTCCTGGACGCCCTCGATCCACAGGTCCAAGGTCCCGCTGGGAGCGTTGCTCGGCAGGTTGGTGACCTGGATTCGCTGCCCGATCTCTGACCCGAGCAGGGCTGGCCACAGGGCGGGCTGCGAACGGGCCTCGATGGAGATCTGACCGGCGCGCGGCGCCGGTTCCTTGTAGCGGAACAGCAGGTAGGCGGCGCGGTCGGTGATCTCGCCAGGCACGAGCACGGTGTCCATGCGGCGGCTGTAGCGGCCGTACTCGGTGATGCTCGCCGAGTCCGTCGCCGTGGCGCTGCTGCCGTTGTCGGCCAGCACGGTGGCGTCGTTGATGAGCAGCGCGTCGTCGACCACGAAGTGGAGGTCCGGGCCGCACTGGTCGGCGTTGACCGTCAGCACGACGGTGGAGGGCCGCTGCCGCTTGCTGCGGTCCTGGAAGACCGGCACGCCGTCGCGGCCGACGAAGAACAGGCCAGCCTCCGAGGTGGCGGTGGTACGCAGCAGCTGCTGGATGTTCTGTGTCGCCTCGTTGCCCGACAGCCCGAGCGTCGAGACGCCAGGGTCGACGGTCATGGTCGTCACCCCGGCCGCCGTCAGCAGTGCGGCCGCGCGGGCGCCCGACAGCTGGTTGTCCGTGAGCGGCGTGGAGCCGAGCAGCTGGCGGGAGAACAGCTTCTGCCGGTCCGTCGCCGTGATGCTTACCCGGCCGAGGACGCCGTTGTCCCACGAGTGCGGCCAGCGATCCACGTAGCCGACGAACCGCATGTACTCGATTCCGGGGCTCACCCAGGACGAAGGGGACGCGGCTTGCTCGAACTGCCACGCCGAGCTGAGGATCGCCGCCGAGGTGGCGGCCGACTGCGTCGTCAGGAAGACGCGGGCGAACACCGCATTGGCCGGCGCCGCCCCGACGAAGGTCACCGGCTGGAAGCTGGTCGTCAACGTGACCGTGCTGCCGAACACGTCGGAGATGAACGCGCCGTCCGCAGTGAACCAGCGGACCCGGATCGCCGCCGACACCGCGTTGGTCTCGCGGCGAGCCTGGCACGACACTGCATAGGTGGCGCCCGGCGTGACCTCCAGCGCCTCCTCGGTGGGCGTGGCCGTCGAGTTCACGCCGAGCCGCATGATGTCGCCGGACGCCCAGGAGGCGGACGACCAGCGGATGCTGCTGGTCTGCCCTGCGGGGGCGGTCGCCGAGGTGGCCAGCGTGCCGTTGTTGGTGGAGAACAGGGCCGCGTTGGTCGCCTCTGCCTGCCCCTTGAGCAGCCGGTTGATCGAGGACGGCCAGCGGGCCCGGATCCGGATCGGACGGTTGATGCGCACGTTCGGGTAGTACGGCGAGGCGGTGTTGCCTGCGGTGTAGCGGCCGTCGGTGTTGGTGAGTGTCAGCGACATGGTGCCCGGCTGCACCTCGTCCAGCTCGTGGCTGCGGCGGCGGGAGATGCGCACGCCCTGCCACCACTCCACGTCCGCTGAGACGTCCCGCCACAGCGGCCAGCCGGCGCCGTCCCGCACGAACGCGATCTCGGCGCGCACGTCCGGCATCGTCACGCCGAGGCTCCCATCGCGCCGAGGTTGAAGCCGCGTTTGTTGGCCTCGTTGACCGCCTCGATGACCATCCGGAAGATCTCATCCCGGCTGACCAGCGGCTGGCCCGGGAAGTGCAGGTTGATGGTCGCGCCGCCCTGCGGGGTGATCGGCACCATGCCGGCTCCGCCGCCGACCGTGAGGGTGGGTGTGAGCGACATGGACGCCGCCCCCATGAGCCCCTCGGCTGCGCGGGCCACCTTGTCTCGGGTGGCGGCCAGGCCTCGCGCCATGTCCTCGCCGATCGACAGGCCGGAGAACAGCGTCCAGCCTTTGCCGCTGAACGGGCCCTCCTTCGCCGGGCTGAACGGGAACAGGCTGCGGATCCTGTTCAGGATGTCGACGGCGGTGTTCCACAGGTCGTTGAACTTGCTCCACAGGCCGTCGATCAGGCCCTGGATGATCCGCGCGCCGGAGTCCCGCAGCAGGCCCCCCAGGTCGCCCAGGGCGCCGACGATGCGGCCCGGCAGCCCGGCAACCCAGCTGACGAGCTCGCCGAACTTCGCCACAGCCCAGTCCTTGGCCTGCCCCACCCAGCGGGCGAACATCTCCGGCAACTGGGAGATCCACCGGCCGATGCCGTTCACCAGGTCCGGGATGATCGAATGTCCGACCAGGCGGTCGTAGAGCCACTGGAATCCGCCGACGACCTTCTCCACGACGTCCGCTACGACCTGCATGAAGCGGGTCAGCACCGGCAGGAGATGAACGGCGATCGACGTCCCGATCTGGGCAAACAGCGTCAGGAACGGGGTCAGCTTCACGATCAGGTCGGCCAGGACGGGCACCAGCGGCAGCCACGCCTGCGTCATCTCGATGCCCGCCCGGATGAGCGGCGGCAACAAGGGCGCGAGCTGGCGCACCAGGTCCACCCACATCGGCAGCAGGTCGGCCGCCAACTGGCCCAAGACCGGCAGCAGCGGCGCCAGCGCTGGTAGCCACGACAACAGCGCCGAGGCGATCTCCGGCAGGAACGGCGAGATCGCCCTCATGGCCTCTAGCAGGGCGTTCCCGATGATCTGTGCCATCTCGCTGAGGTGGGGCAGGACTGGGGTGATCGCCTGGACTAGGGCGGCGAGGATCGTGACCAGGTTCTGGCCGACGATGCCGGCCAGCTCAGCGATGATCGGGATCAACGGCATGACCGCGGGCACGAGCCCCTGGACCAGCTGTGTGATCAGCTGGGCGATCTGCGGCAGCAGCGGCGCCAGCGCGGGCACCAAGCTGTTGATGATCGTGGCGGCGAGCTGCACCAGCAAGGGGATCACCGGGGCGAGGGCCTGCAGCGCCCGGCCGAAGCTGGCCACGAGCAGCTGGATAGACGGCAAGATCGCCTGCACGCCCGAGGCGAGCGAGGTCGCGATCAGCGCGGCCAGCTCCCCCAGGATCGGCAGGAGCGGCGCGAGCGCCGAGAAGATCCCGCCGATGGCCTGACCGATCGGCGCCAGGGCCGGCGCCAGCTTGGACAGGCCCACGACGAACGCCTGCACGAAGTCCTGGATGCCGGGAAGCGCGGCCGCGATCGCCTGCCCAATCCCGACGAACAGCGGCCTCAGCAGGCTGAGCGTCTGGCCGATCGCCTGCGCCACCGGTACTAGGGCAGGCACCAGCGTGCCGAGCAGCGTCGCAGCGAAGTCCACGACCAGCGGGATCAGCGGCGCCAGCTTCTGCAGCGCCTGGCCGACGATCTGCACCAGGAGACGCAGCGACGGCAGCGCCTGCTGCACCCCGGCGGCCAGCGACGTGGCGATCAGCGCCACCAGCTCGCCGACGATCGGCAGCAACGGCGCCACGGCGGCCATCACCGCGCCGATCGCCCGACCGAGAGGCGCCAGAGCCGGGGCGAGAGCTGCGAGGCCTTCCGCGAACCCTGCCAGCAGCGCCTGCACCCCAGGCAGCACAGCGGCGATGGCAGGCCCGAGCTCGGCGATCAGCGGCTGGACGGTAGCGAACGCCTCGCCGATCGCCCGTCCCAGCGGCAAGAGCGCCGGAGCGAGCGCCTCGACAGCGGCCTGGATGCCGCCGATCGCCGCCACGACGCCCGGAACCATCGCCGCCAGCGCGGGCGCCACCGCGCGGATCGCCGCCGTCAGCACCGGACCGACCGCGGTAGCCAGGTCGGCGACGCCGGGCGCGAGCTGCAGCACCGCATCACCGATGGCCCTGATGACCGGCAGGAACGCCGCCGCCACCTCGTGCAGCGCCTCGAAGACCGCGACCAGGATCTCCTGACCGCGAGCGGAGTCCAGGAAGGCGTGCAGGCTGTCGAGCAGCTCGCCGAGGATGCCCAGCGCGTTCCCACCTGCGGTCTCCAAGGCGGTGAAGACCGCGTTGAGGATGCCGCCGACGTCGGCGACGATCGCCCCAAGCTGCCGGAACACCTCGACGGCTTCCTGCATCCAATCCAAGGCGCGGCCGGACGCGGCCGCGGTGGACAGGAACGTGCCGAACTTGGCGGCCACATCGGCGATGCCGGGAGCAAGCCCGGACAAGAATCCAGCACCGACCACGCCCAGGTCGCGGAAGCCGGCCAGGAGCGGCTGCAACGCGGGCAGAAGGTCGGAGATGGTGCTGCGCAGCGAGGCGAAGACCGCCTCGATGGCGCGGACGGTGTCGGCCGCCCGGGCGAACTCCACCAGCTGCAGCGCCGCCTGGCCGAACTGCTCGGCGACGCCCACCATGCCGTCGTCGATTGCGTTGATCGCCGGGAGCAGGCTCCACATCTGGCCGATCAGCGGCTCGAAGACGGCGTCCTGGACCTCGTACTTGATCCCCTGGAAGGCGGGCGCCATCTGGAACAGCTCGAGGCCGACCGCCGCTGCCGCCTCGGACAGATCCGCCGTGCTGTTGACGAACCGCTCGTAGTCGCCGCTGATGGCGTCGGCGAAGCCTTCGGCGACACCCCGCAGCGCGAGCTTGAGAGTGCCCAGGGCGCCGGCGCCCAGCAGTACCGCGCCAGGAAGCGCCGCCAGCGCGCCCGCCGCCGGGGCGAGCGCTGCCACCAGACCGGCGACATTCGTGGCGGCCGTAGCCGCGGCACCGGCGAACGTCCCGAGCTTGACCGATGCCGCGAGCACGCTCGTGCCCATCGACGCGGCCGACGATGACAGCCTGCCCATGCGGTCGCCCAGGTCTGACAGGTGGCCGCCGATGCTGGCAGCGCGGCCACCCAGCGCAGAGAGGTGGCCACCGAGGTCGCCCAGGCGGCCGCCGAGCCCGGAGAGACCACCGCCGAGCCCGGACAGGGTGTTGCCGAGCCCGTCGAACTCGCCGCGGAGGCTGGAACTGGACTTGCCGACGTCGTCCAGGCGGCGACCGAGCCGCTCGGCTCGGTCGCCGACCTGGTCGAACGTCCTGGAGGCGTGATCCCGCGCGAAGATGTCGAACCCCATGGAGGTGGTCATCGGACACCCCCCTGGCGCGACTCAGGCCTTGGCCTGCCTATTCAGTTCATCGACAGCTGTGCACAGCAGCTCAAACTCCTGCTCGCTGAGCAACCGCGTCTCCCACGGGCGCACCCCGAAGTGGTACGCCAGCGGCGCGAGATATCTCAGGCGTTTGGCGGCGAGGTCTTCGCCTCGCCGCCGGAGGGAGGGCTCGGCTCGTCCAGCACCTCGACGTTGATCGACGCCAGGTCGATCGGATAGGCACCCGACTCGATATCGGCGAACGTCACGTCCTTGCCCATCCGGCGCAGCGCCAGCCACGCCAGCGCGGCGATGGCAACCAGGTCGCCCGCGGCGCACGCCTCGCCGAGCTCCTTGATCCGCCACCCGGTTGCCCTCTGCAGGGCGATGCCCTCGTGCAGCGGCAGGTGGGCGATGTCCAGCTCGACGCTCTCATCGCCGATGGTGATCTTCTGCATGCCTATCCTTCGATCTTGTCGGCGATGTCGTCCATCGCCTTGAGGATGTCGTTGCGCACCTTCGGGGCGTGCCGGCGGATGGTCACCTCGAACCAGGGCTGGCCGCGCTGGTGCACCCACTTCTTGCGGTTGCCGAACACGGGGTGCCGCCAGCCCTTCTCCGAGTCGAGATGCCTCGGCAATGTGCGCTGGTCCTGCGGCATCTTGGAGGCATCGACCTCGATTCGCACCCGCGCCGACCGGCTGCCCGTCTTGGTCACCAGGCGCAGGGACCGGGCGATCGTGTCCCGCAGGCCGGAGCCCCGCCGGGCACGGTCCTGGATCTTCGCTTCCTGTGCTTCGAGCTCATCGGAGCCGAGCTCGTCATCGCTGGCCCGGTCGAGAACCCTGTCGAACCGGTCCCGGAACGCCTTGGTCTCCCGCTGCTTGCGGCCACCGCCACGCGACCCGGTCACCGGGATGGTGCGCACCGCCCGACGCGTGTCCTGCAACGCCGGCCGCGCGGCCGTCCGGATCGCTTTCAGCAGCTCCTTACGCAGCCCCTTGCCCTGATCGCCCGCACCCTTGAGGCGCTTGGCCAGGTCGCCGAGCTGCTCGGAGCCGGTGATGCGAACGTCGACCACTTACAGCGCCGTGTCCGTCGACACGATCTTGATCTGGATCGGCGCGTTCACCTCGTCGTCGTAGGCCTCGAAGCTGGTGGTCATCTGCACCACATCCGGCCCCTCGACCGTGGGAGACGCTTCCTTCAGCTTGCAGGCCGGCATGATGAAGCTGAGGAAGAAGTTGTTGCCACCGCCAGAGGGGATCGCCGCACCCGTCAAGGCGAGCTCGATCGCCGTGGTGGTGTTGTTCTTCATCAAGTCATACAGCTCGGTGCGATTGAACTCCGCCGTCAGCGACCCGGTGATCGTCGGGGTGTCGTTCTCCAACTGCTCCCTTTTGACCCCGCTGTTGCCGATGCCGTACCGCTCGGTCGCCAGCGGGTTCTCGCCCTTGATCGAGATTTCCTTGATGATGGTCGTCACGGCGGTGCCGCCGGTGATGCTCATCTCACCCGACGCGGTCGACGCGGTGCCGCCCAGCTTGAGGACCGCTTGCTGGAAGTTCCAGACCTCGGCGCCAGCGACGAAGGACGCGGTCGCCAGCGCGGTCGCCGTCGACTCGTCCCATCCATCGACCTCCAGGCTGAGGGTGGCGATCTCACTGTCGGAGAGCTTGAACTCCCAGCCCTTGAACTTGCAGCCGGAGTACGTGTGCGCCCGCACCGTCCCCGACGGCTCCGGCCGGCCCACCTGGATCGTCAGGCTCTTGCCGACGAACCCGCCCGGCGTGTGGATCTGCTTGTAGGCCGACGTGGCGGCGATCTGCTGCGGCGCGCCGGTCGAGCCCAGCATGTGGGCGACGAGCAAGCCCATGCCCTTGGTCGCCCACTCCAGCTCCAGCGAGCCCTCGACCGTCTTGCGGGACTGCACCAGGCGGGAGGCTCGCTTGTACTTACGGCCCACCCGGAGGCCCGTCGGTTCGACGAAGGTCGGCTTCCACGCGAGCTTTTCGTTGTTGAACTCGACGAACTTGGTGACCGTCACCGCGGTCCCCACGGTGGACTCCGCGGCGAAGCCCAGCTGTGCGTCAAGGCCGGTACCGGTCGGCATGATCAGTCACCCTTCTTCTTGGGCTCGTCCAGCAGCAGCCACGTGGCCTTCGGCCAGGCCCGCGCCTCATCCCCCGAGCCGACGACGTACGCGTCCTCCAGCTCCTCGGTCACCTCACCGTCGACCGTGGCGACCTCGTCCGCCTTCACCAGCGGCCCGTCGACCCGGCCGACACGGCGATCTTCGCCGCTGACGTTCTTGAACCTGGCCACCAGGCCCCTCCCTCTCACACGCGCGTCTTGACCGCGACCACGAACGGAATCCGGCACTCGATCCCCGACTGCCGCTGCGACTGGAACAGCTGACCTGACGCCATCTCCGCCAGCGTCGGCGGCGGCAACCCCAGCGACGGATCCGCGCGCAGCACCTCGCCCACCTCGCCGAGCAGCTCATACACGCGCTGCCGTACCGGCTGGACCTTCGTGCTGCCGCGCCACACGACCACCGCGCATGTGATCTGCACGGTCTCGTCGCGCTTCCTCTGGCCGATCCCCGCCCACTCCTGGGTGGACTCGGCAGCCTGCCCGTCACCCTCCGGGTTGCCGTCGTAGCCGATGAACACCGCCTCATTCAGCGGATCGTTCGTCACCGGCGGCCCGTCGACGACCTTCCCGGCCAGTCCCGGGTCGGCGCTGAGCAGCGTCACCAGGGCGTTGATGATGGCCGGGACGCGCGTCTCGGTCATGCGATCCCCGGTGGCTGATCGCCGAGCAGCTCCACGGCACGGCGGGGGATCGTGAACCCGAACCGCGGGTCGTACACCTCGTCGCTGCCGCCGACGCGGACCCCGCCCATGGTGCCGCGCTGGGTTTCCCACATGTGCTGCAACAGGATCTTCGCCGCCTGCGAGACGTGCGGTGGGATCTCCAACCGGCCCGGCACATACGTCACACGGAACGGTCCGCACATGAAGCCGCCGTCTTTGCGCTGAACGATCCCGGTCGGCCCATCCAGGTCGAGATCAGCCACGGCCTGGTCCACGCCGCCCGATTCGATCGCCACCACCGAGGTCAGCGACAGCACGGGGGCGTGATTGAGTGCCAGTGCATACCCGCCCGCATGCTTCTCGACCACCGTGCGGCGCACCAGCGCCCCGACGTAGCGCTCACAGATCTCCGTCACGCTGCGCAGGTAGTCCTGGATCTCCTCGTCGTCTTCGGTGTCCGACAGGTCGATGTTCAGCTGTTTCTTCGCCGCGACGAGGCTAATGACTCCCGCCTCCGCCCACTGGGCGGCGACATCGAAGGACTCCTCGTCCGCACCGACCGGCCCTGTCGTGGTCCACCGGGCGATGTGCCGCCCAGCCTGCGCCGAGGTGTAGTCGTAGTGGTAGAGCCCGATGCCATCGTTGACTGGCGTAAACGGCCCGTCCGTCGTGCCGTCTGGGCGAAGAATCGTCAACGAGATCGTCGTCGCGTTGGTGAGCGTGCCGTTGACGCGCACTTCGGTCGACAACCGCGCCGCGGCGCCAAAGGCGAACGTCATCCCGACCTCCCTCCCAGTTCGATCAGCGGATGGGACGAGGCCGACAACGTCGACAGCAGCTCCGACCGGCCCGCCACCTGCATCGCTGACGCGGCCGACAGCGACAAGCGGACAGCAGACCCCGCGGACGGCGACAGCCGCGCCGGAGCGTTGGCGGCCGTCGGCATCGTGTAGGCGGCCAGCAGCAGATGCGCCTGCCCGCTCACAGCTGCGGTACGGCGGCCAGTGCCGGCGGCTGCCAGCGCCAGAACCCCGCGGCCGGCAACCGAGGCGCGGCGCCTGCCCGTCGCCTGCCCAACGACGGCCAGCGGCGCGCTGGCGACGGCGTGCCGTACCGGACGGCCAGCCGCCGCCGGATACAGCAGGACGACGCCCGCGCCGGAGGCGGCCGTGCGGCGCACTGCGGCGGCGGTGGCCGCACAGCACAACGCCGCGGTGGCGATGACCGCCCGCACGTAGGTCTGCGTCTGCCAGCCGACCAGCACGACAGGGGCGAACCCCGCGGCCGACGTCGTCTTGCGGGCGCTGCTCGCCGCGGCGAGCACCAGCTGCCCGGCCACGACCGCCGGCGCCGTCTTGGCCACGCTGGCATGTCCGGCCAGGGCGAGGTGAGCCTGTCCGGCCGCCGCTGCCGCCCGCCTGCCGGAGGCGAAGGAGACCAGCGTCTGGCATGCACGGCCAGTCGCGGGGGCGGTCTTGCGCCCGGCTGCGGTGGCCGCCGCCGCCAGCGCGGCGCGACCTGACCCCGCACCAGCCTTACGTCCGCCAGCGGTCGCGGCGGCGGCCAGAACGCCCCGTACGGCAGGTGTGGCCGCCTTCCGGACGGTCACCGTGCCGACCGCGGCGACCGGCGCTGTGACGGCCCCGACAGCTCGCCGTACGGCCACCGCAGTCGCCGACAGCCCCATCGGCGCCGAGCTAGTCGCCAGGCCGCGTTTGGCCGCCGTAGCGAGCCCAGCCGCTGCCACGGCGGCCGCCGACGTCGCGTGTGCCGCCTTCCGCGGGGTGGACGTGGCGGTCAGCGCCGCATGCCCACGCGCGGTCGCTGCCCCCTGCTTCCGTGTCGAGGCGACGCCAGCCAGCGCCAGCTGCGCGTGGCACGAGACTGCCACCCGCTTGCCGACCGTCGCCTGGCCCGCCAGCGCGGCATAGGCGCGACCTGTGGCGGCGACGCCGGGTCCGGTGGTGCTGGAGCGCGGCAGCAGCAGGATCGGCACCGCGCCCCCTCGGCTAGTTGATCAGGACGCCGACGTATGGGCAGTTGTCCGACAGTGCCGCCCCGGCCGGGAAGGTAGCGGGTAGTACGCCGGTGCCTTGGCCGGTGAGTTTCCACCCGGACGGGGTGATGGACCCGGCGCCGCCCGTGGACAGGTTCGGCAGCAGCAGCGACGGGCCCTTCAACGTGCGGAACGTGTGCGAGGTGCCCACGGCGGTGAACTTGATCACCAGCCAGTAGACGCCAGGATCCAGCGGCTGGTTGAGGCTGCCGGTGCCGGACGCGGGCGACATCTTCACCCCGGCGCCGGTGGTGATGGTGAACGCCCCCGAGGCGGTGGGCTCAGTCACGAGACACATCGGGTATCCGCTGGCGCCGATGTCGTCGTAGATGCCCCACCGGATGCTCGTGCCCGTCACGCTCGCGATCGCCTCCACCGCGAACCGGATCCAGCGCTCGCGTGAGCCGGTCACCTGGATCGGCAGGGCGAACATGTCGCCCGCCACCGCCGTGTAGGTGGCGCCGATGCCTGCACTGTCGGCGGTGTACCAATGCCCGGACAGGCGAGGCCGGAGCAGCTGCCCGGAGCGGGGGGCAGACACGTTGAGGTGCGCTGCGTTCCCCAGGCTGGTGGTCGGGGTGAGCCGCTTCGTGGCGGCCAGCAACGCATCGGCGATGCGCGCGGCGCCGAACTCGTTCGGATGTACGCCGTCGGTGAAGATCAGGGAGGCGTCCTTGTTGAGCGCCGCGTCCAAGTCCGCGATCTGCACCATGCCGTCGAACTCGGCGACAACGTCCGCGATCGCCTGGTTCCAGGTGGCCACGTCTGCATCCGTGACCGTATTCGGGTAGGAGGCATACCCGGCCGCCGTCAGCCGCGCGATGTTGCACACGATCACCGGAGGTGGATTCGTCGCCTCGATCCACCAGCAATCGAACTCGGCCGCGCCCGACGCGTCGATGCTGGTCGCGGTCATGACGATGGTCTGGCCCGCATTCGCCGCGGTCAGGTTCGTGATCCGCCGCACAACCGGGCAATGCGAC
The DNA here is from genome assembly GCF_002093975.1 of Thermoactinospora rubra. Lineage (GTDB taxonomy): Bacteria > Actinomycetota > Actinomycetes > Streptosporangiales > Streptosporangiaceae > Nonomuraea > Nonomuraea rubra_A. The sequence continues at coordinate 11,143 of NZ_MSZZ01000043.1, read as the reverse complement.
CCGGACGGCATGATGTTCGACGTCGACAACGTACCGGTGACGCCAGCGGTGCCACTGAAAGTGATCGTTGCGCCGAACGCTCCCGCGGCGCCCACCCAGCAGACCACGACCGGCTCGCCGCCGTAATCACTAGGCAGCGTGATCGTGATCGTCGCGTTCGTCGTCGAGGTCGCGCGGTGGATGGACGTGCCGGACGAGAACTCCGATGTGCCGCCGGACTCGGTGAACCCGGCACCGTAGCTGATCTGGCCCGGCGACGTGCCCAGGTTGTAGTTGTTCTCCCGGATGCTGCTGGCCCGCCAGCGGGAGATGCAGGTCCGCAGCGCATGCTGGAAGGCGGTCCGCAGCTGCGTCGTGACGCCCTTGTTGCCCATGTCGTTGATGCCGTAGCACAGCACCGCCGCGCCGCCGTCAGCGGCGTAGGGCGCGGTCCGCTGGCTCCTGGTGACCTCCTGCAGCACGCGGGCGTAACCGCCGTGCTGACGCCCTTCCTGTGTGAGCATTGCCCCTGTTGAGGCGTAGTTCCTCCAGTTGTTGTGCTCGATGTCCATCGAGCCACGGAAGATCGCGTCAGCCCTCCCGGTTTGCCACAGGGTCCCGACTGTGAAGATGAGGTAGCTGTGGCCGAACACGTTCCAGTAGTCCGGCACCTGCCGCAGGGGACCCGGTGAAACACCCATGGTCAGCTCGCCGTCGCCAGAGTCGAGACGATCGTGCCCCCGCCGGACGCCCCCAGCATGCTGATGGCCAGCGTGGTCATCTCGGCGGGCACCTCATACCGATCGCCAGGGTCCAGATACCAGTGGTGGCTGCTCGCGGTCGGCGCCGTCGAGTCGAACCGCAGGTACACGCGAGCCGATGCGAGACTCACCATAGCCACCGCCACCCGCCCCGCATCAGCAGGGATCTGGCCCGTCGAGGCGGTCGTCGACACCGTCCACGTGTTCGTGGTCACCGCGGTGGCGCGAGCCTCCCGCACGATCTGCTGATGGTCGCCACCGGCCACGGCGTACGTGTCGATGTTCGCCCCGCTGCCCGGCGTGATCGGGACGGCGCTATCAGCCACGACACCTCCCGGGAGCGTCCAGATGATGCGTCGGCGCGAGCGTCGCGGCGGCAGAGGGCCAGGCCCGAACAGCGGCATCGATCACAGCTCTCGCACCCAGATCGTCCCGGAGAACACCGCGTCGTCCGCCAGCGCCGTCAGCAGGCGCACGCAGATCGTGCCGTCGGGTTGCGCGGCCTTCGGCCGCATCACCTCCGGGTAGACCTCCTCGAGCCCGCCGCGGATGTTGAAGGTGTCCGCCACCAAGGTGACCGGCGTCCCAGCCGAGGCTGGAGTGGAGGAGACGACCTTCGCGATGAACGAGGCGGCCCCGTCGGAGGGGTCCAGCGGACGGGGCGTGGTGGCCGTGCCGTTGCCGGTCGCGGCATGGCCGCGCACGACCGCCCGTGTAGGCACAGATGCTGCCGACCAGCTCGGTCCCGGCGCTCACCGTCCAGATGTACGAGGACGGCGGAGAATCACCAACCACGTGCATCCAGCAGTTGACACGGACACCGGTCGCACCCGATCCCGGGTCATGATCGCCGCGCACCAGCGACCAGCCGGAGGGCTCCGTCTGCGTGATGTCGCCGCCGACCGCCGTCACGTTCGTGATCACGGCGAACAGCACATCGTTGACGGCCACCCCAGGCGGGGCCGGCACCTCCAGCGAAGTGTTGGCGCCGAACCCGGATGTCGCCCCACTGGCGGACCGAAACCCAATCGCCACGGCAGGCTAAATGCCGGTCGCGTCCAGCACGATCGCACCAGCGGCGACCGTGAGCTGCCCCTGCGACGCATACACCTCGGGCACGATCTTCTGGAAGAAGCCCTCACCGCCGCCCAACGCGGTGATGTCCACAGGCGCACCGCCGGAGGTGGTGGACACCTTGAAACTGTTGGCCGTGGAGTTCACCACGTAGTAGAGGGCACCCTCCGTCAACCCGGTCGGCAGCGACTCGGCGAACGTGTTGAACAACTGGACCCGGTCGCCGTCGGCGAGGCCGTGCGCCACCGACAGCAGCGCATCGTTCGCCAGCGTCGTGTCGACCGAGAAGAACCCCTTCACCGTGCCGTTGATCGGCGCGTACCCCAGATAGTTGTTGCTGTTGCCGGTCGCAGCGTTCCAGAAGGTGAGGAACCCGACAGTGGAGCCGGCGGGGATGTCGAACGTCAACGCCCCCGTGTTGGACACCTGACCCGGCCCGGGCGTACCCGGCGTACCCCAGGCGACCGCCTGCCGGGCGTAGGCGGGGCTGCCACCAGATACCTCGCCGGCGCTGGCGTTGGCACCCGTGCCGGGATCGGTCAGCGTATGCACGCCGATGTGCGTGATCGCGCCCGCGATCCCGCCGCCCGTACCCGACTTCAGGGCGTTGTTCTGGCTGGTCAGATTGAAGGGCATGCCACCTCCCAGGCACAGCGAGGAGGCCACCCCAAGACGGGGCGGCCTCCTGCGACGACTTAGTCAGACTTGCGTGCGCGTGACGCGCGGGACTTGGTGGCCGTCGTCTCCTGCGCCGGCTCGCTAGCCTCGGGCGCCTCAGCACGATCCGACCGCACCAGCTCAGCAAGCCCGTTGTGGCACCAGGTGGCGGCGATGTCCCCGGGCAGGTCCACCAGGTCGCCCGGCTTGTGCTCGTAGCTGGTGAACCTGATCGCATCCAGGATCCGCACCCGAGGCATCAGGACCTCGCCACCGGCGCGTTCCGCGGATCGCCCAGGATCACCACCGCGCCGACCGCGCCGCCGGTGGTAGCGCCCGTGGTCACCACCTGAGCGCGCACGTAGCGCTTGGTGCCGATGTACCCGACGTCGGCGGTGCTGTTGGCGTTCGCGGACGTGAACGACGGCTCCGTACCCAGCAGAGCCGACGCCGGGGCATCGGCCCAGGTGCTGTTGTCGTCGGACTCCTGGACATTGACAGCGTGGGTGCCGTCGGTGATCGCGCCCGCCACGGCGACGATCATGACGGCGTTGGCCATGTTGCCGAACTGGGCACGGTCCACGCCGGTGCCGCTGACGGTGCCGTTGGTGCGGTTGGCCACAGCCACGCTGTGGCGAGAAAGGGCGTTGTTGTACAGGTCCTTCACGACGGATCTCCTTAGGACGCCGGCGAGACGAGGATGCGGAGGGCCGAAGCGTCGTCGACCTTGCCGTCCAGCCGGGAGAAGCCGAGGAACCCGACCTGCAGGAAGTCGGCGTACCGCTCGGTGAGCCGGAGCGCCTGGATACCCTGCACCTGGCGCACGACGTAACCGGCCTGGAAGTCGCCGAACGCGACGCTCTTGGAGTTCACGGCGACCGCGGGCATCGAGTTGTCGACGGTGTACTCGTAGCCGTTGATCGTGGGCGGGAAGCCCGGCGCCGGGATCGGCACCCACAGCGGACGGCCCTGGCTGTCCTTGAGTTTGCGGATGTGCTTGAGCGCGCTGTCGTGCAGCACATACCGCGCCCGCGCCCGATAGGCCGGGTCGACGGAGTGCTCCAGGTCCACCAGGTCGTTGTAGGCGTACGCCGTACCCGACGCGATGGTGCCGGTGCCGGTGGCGCCCGTGGCCACGTTCTGCGTGATGCCCTCGGGCTGGTCGATGCCAGTGCCCTGGGTGAACGCCCGGGCAGCGCGGCGGCCGATCCGCTCACCGAGCTTGCGCGGCAGCCACGTGTCCAGATCGAACGCCGAGTCCTGCAGCAGCTGGATCGCCACACGCACGATCTTGCTGTTGACCGTGTGAGCCTGCAGCTTGCGCTGACCGAAGGTGACGTCCTGGCTGCCCAGCTGGGTGTTCTCCGCGAGGAACTCGCCCTCGTTGCCGGTGTCGTCGTTGGTCGGCCACGGCAGATCCGCACCCGTCGAGGTGGTGATGACCGTGCACACGGCGAGCAGACCGCCGTACGCCTTCATCGTCTCGGTGACGATGTTGCGGAACCCCTCGGGCACCAGATAGCCGCCCAGCGTGTCGTTGGCGGCGCCCTGGTCGCGAGCCTCGAACCGCTGCATCAGCAGCTGCTGATCCTCACCCGTCAGGGCGCTCATGCCGCGGCGCAGGTAGGTGTTGAACGCCTCGGCGTACCGCTTGTCCCGCTCAGCCGTCGCGTCCTGATGGTCCTCACCGCCACCGGCGACGACGACCTGGGAGCGGTCCACCTTGTCGAGCTTGGTGAACCGCTCCAGCCGCTCGATGTCGCCCGACACCTCGGTCAGGCGCGCCTCGGCGGCATCCCAGTTGGCCCGCTCCTCGGCGGTCAGGTCGCGGTTCTCGGACTCGGCGGCGGCGCGGATGTCGTTCATCCGCTGCCAGACGGCGTTCTGCTCGTCAATGAGCCGCTTGAGCTGATCGCTCATCCGGATTCCCCTTTCGAGGGCATACCGACAGCCCGCACGTCGGGTGCGGGGTCGTGATCGTGTTGGGTCAGGCGGGGTGCTTCAGCCCGTAGCGGGCGGCAAGGCCCCGCATCGCCAGGTCGACCGTGTCGAGATGCCGCCGAGTGGGGTGCTCCGGCTCGGTGGTCTCGTCAGCGCGAGTGGACTCACCCGGCTCGCGTGTGACGACCTGCAGCAAGTCCCGAAGCTCGGGACGGTAGGCGGCGCGACGCTCGATCGCGCCGACGTCGGCCCGCAACGCGAGAGCCGACGCCACGCTCTTCAGCTCGGCCTCGGTGTCGACGAAGGCCGGGAAGGTGACCGCGGAGACCTCGATGAGCCGCACCTCCTGAACGGTGCGCAGCTCCGCCTGGTAGACTCGAACCTTGCCGTCGTCGCCTTCCTCCTCGACCTCGATCATCGTCCAGGTGTCCTTGACGACGTAGAAGCCGATGGACATGCCCGTGATGTTGCCGTTGCGCAGGTTGGCCTTCAGGTCCCGCACGTACGACAGCTCGTCGTCCAGAGCGCTGTCGACCTCCAGGCCGCGCGCCGACTGGGCGAGCTTCAGCGTGTCAGCCGACACGCGGGAGACCACGTAGTAGGAGTCGTGGTCGATCAGCATCCGCTGATCCCCCTCCTGCAGGGTCTTGGTGAAGCAGCCCGGCATGAACTCCTCGAAGAACCCCCAGGTCTTGGGGTTGCCGATCGGCGCCCGCACGTTGAACGGGCTGGCCAGGCCGACGAACCGCTCGGTCCCGGCGTCATCGGCGCGCAGCTCGGCGCCGGTCGCCGTCAGAGCGAGGCGACGGCGCTCCTCGGTGGTCACGGTCAGCGTCATTCGCCGTCCTCGCCTTCCTCATCATCAACAGGCTCGTCGTCCGGATCGTCGTTGGTGGGGTCGCTGCCGAGCGGCGCCATGTTGAGCGGCTGGAGGTAGGTGTCGCCCTCCGGAATCGGCGGCAGATCCTCAAGATCGCGGATGTCGTTCGCGGAGAACGCGCCCACCTCGCGCATCACCCGGTAGAACTCCGCCCGCGCCCGGCTGTCACCCCGCAGCAGCCCCTCAACCTTGTAACGGGCCTCCACACCCGCGCCCAGCAGCTCCTTGGTGATGCGCTGCTCGGTCGGCGCCAGCCACGTCGGCTGCAAGTCGAACTTGGTCCAGCCGATCGCCTGCTGCTCCAACCCCGTCCCCCACGAGGTGGACTTGGCCGTGAGGCCCATCAGGAAGTGCGGTACACCGAACCAGCGGGCGATCTCCTCCACCTCAAACAGCCGCGACTCCAGGAACTGGGAGTCCTTCGCCGGCAGGGACACCGGCTTGAAGCTGGCGCCCGAGTCGAGCACCGCGACGTCGTGGGCCTTGTCCAGGCCAGACATCTTGGCCTTCCACCGCTGCTTGAGCGCGTCGGCCTGGTCGGGGGTGAGCCGCTGCTCGGTCTGCAGAATGCCCGACATGAGGTTGCCGCTACCGAACAACTTCGCCCCATACTCCTCCGCGGCCAACCCCAGGCCGATCGCCTGAGCCGCAGCCCGCACCGGAGAGACGCCGCACACCCCGTCGTAGCCCATGCCGGGCAGGTGCAGGACCTCGCGCGGCGTCAGGATGTGCTGCGTGCCCCAGTCGTCGGTGACGTCGAACAGCTTCCCGCTCGGATTCGCCTCCGTCGGCCGGAACCGCTCCACCCGCACCCGGTCCGGCGTGATCGGCCACAGCTCCCGAACCCGACCGCCACCATCACGCAGCTTCTGCACATACGCGTTGCCCCACAGACACCGATGCACGAACGTCAGCCGCCACACCTCGAGCGCCGTCAGCTCAGGATGCGGATTCCGCAGCAGCTGCGACGCCACACGCGTATGCGTCCCGTCGCGGTAGACGTGCAGCGGAAGCGCCGAGCTCACGCCAGAGATCAGCGCCGTGCATCGGAAGACCGCCGAGAACGCGAGCGCACCCTTCTCCGTCACCCGCTTCCCGGACGCGGTGCGCGGGCCACCCATCCAGTCCAGCAACGTCGCCGACGTCAGCGGCACCGCCGGATTCTCCGGCGACCGCAGCTCCGCCAGACCGCGCAGGATCGTCACTTCTGCTCAGCCTTCGCCGCCAGCCAGGTACGGAGGAGCCGCTCGACGAAGCCGTGCCCCGCGTTGCCCTCCCGCTTGGCCTTCCGTGCGCTGCGCACGTTGGCCACCAGCAGCAACACCAGCCCGGCCACCAACAGTGCCGCGGGCGGCCACACGAAGTAGGCGAACGCGATCAGCAGCCCGAACCCAGCGGTTTCGATCAGGTTGTCGGCCACACGATCTCCTTCACCACAGGTTCGGCGGTGCGTCTTCCTCGACATGACCCCTGGTTGCGAACCCCCACGCGGCGAGGGTTGCGGCCACGAGCGGCGAGATATCCGCGCTCGCGGCCTTGCTGTCCCACGCCCGCGCATCACCCAGCGGCCGCGTCACCGCGGCGGCCACCGCCGCGTCCAGCGCCGGGTGCGGGAGCACGCGGATGGTCGGCTCGCCCTCCTCGGGCATCACCCCGTCGATCAGCTGGCCGAACGCGTGCCCGACCTCGCGCGCCGTCGGCTTCACGACCTCCAGCCCGAGCTCCTCCAGCGGCGCGATCAGCGAGCCCGCCGGCGAACCGGCGTCCACCACCAGCGCGCACGGATCCCACCGCTCGACGAGGGTCTTGGCCCGCTCCGGCACCCAGCCCGTGCCCGGCCGGTGATCGACCACTTCAACATGCGTCAGCCCGTCAGCACGCCGGCCCGCCGTCGCGATCGCCGCCCACGACCTGTCCGGGCTCACGTGGATGGCGAACGCCACCCGGCCGACGGGCTCGGACTGTTCGTCCGCCACGGCCCGCCACCGCGGCTCCGGGATGACCGCCCACTGGTCCGCCGCATCCGTCGGCCAGTTCCCCACGCCCAGGCGCTCGCGCAGGAAGCCCTTCGCCCCCATCGAGGCGTGCTCCCGGGCCACATGCTCCTGACTGATGCGGATCCCGAGCGCAGGGTTCGCCTTCGCCCAGGACGCCGGATCCGCAGGATCGTCATGCTCGGTGCACCCCTCGCCGCACTCGGGCGTGTGAGGCTCGATCGACCACTCGAAGTACGCCAGCGACGGGTCATCACCCTTGATGCCACGCCGCCGCACCCGTGCGAGCTGCTCGCACGGCGCGATGTCCTTGTCACCCGGGCTCGAGCCGTACCACAGCTGCGGATTCGGCCGCGCCGAAAGCGTCGGCATCAGCGCGTCGACGGCGACCTCGGGCAGGTTGAACGCCTCGTTGAGGATCACGCAGTCGCCACTGAAGCCGCGGCCCGAGCCGGTCGTGCGCGCCACGAACCGCAGCCGCTGGCCCGTCAGCAGCTCCACGCACTCCTCGCCATGCGAGGTGCGGATCCGCCTCACCCGACGGCGCAGCGTGTCCACGTTCTCCAGCCAGAAAAGCACTCGGCGAAAATGCTCAAGCGTCGTTTTAAATTCGTGAGTGGAATGCAAAAGCAATTTCTCGCCGAAAAGAAACAATCCCGCGAGCTCGCGTGCCTCGAAGACCGAGTCCTTGCCGTTTTGCCTGCTGACAACGATGCCGACCTCGAACGCCGCCCACCGGCCGTTGTCGCGTTCCCCGAGGCTGTGGTGCATGATGAACTGCTGCCACGGGTCGAGCACTAGCCCGATCTGTGCGCACAGATCGATCGCTTCCTGGCCAGCCGACGACTGGTACGGCGGGATCGAAACGATCCGCGGGGTCTGCACCCCAAGCGCCAGCGCGCCGTTCACGCGCCCTTCCGGCGGTCCTCGCGCCGCTTCTGCAGCTCATCCACCGGGTCGCCGCTCTCCGCCTCCGGCTTGGCCAGCTTCGCCAACTCGGCGAGCGTCGCCCGCAACTGCGCATGCAGCATGCTCGCCGCGGCCGGCCGGATGTCCGGGACGCTCAGGCGTGCCGCCAGGTCCAGCGCGCTCGCCGCCAGCCCGGTGTCCTCTGCGATCCCCCAGCGCTCCAGGTCCGCACGGACCGCCACCTCGAGCACCTTCCGCGACCGACTACGAGGAGTCACCGAAACCTCCTCACGCAGCGTGACGCCCCATCCATCACTGTGAGTAGCGACCTTGAGGGCGATTACTTTCCGTAGCGGGGAGAGAAATGGGCGACTGGGTTTGGGGTCACCCATGCGTTGATGATCAACTCTGCAACCCCCCTTCCCTGGGCCTATGACCTGGGGTAATGCTCGTGCCCGGCGGTGCGCTTGGGGCGCTGCGCACTGCTTCGATCTGGATCATCACTGTGAGTGACAGTCGTGGTGATGACTCTGCGTTACCAGTGTCGTGATCGTCTCTGGGCTGGTTGCGTAGCGTGACGTGCGGCTGCGTACCAGCGCTCTGCGACGGCGACCATGGAGCGTGTTCTCTGTTCGGTGATGCGCTGCATGACGACGTCTCGACCAGGGTCGACGGTGACGATCTGAGCGTTGTGCTCTTCGTACTTGGCCAGGGCGTCGGCGGGCGGCAGCGTGTGGATGAGGTACACGTCCACGTCGGTGGTGTGCTTGAGCGCTTCCTGGATGGCTGCGGCTCTGGCTCGGTAGGCGATGTCGCGGATGATGCGGGCGTGCCCGTGTGATGGGGCCCGGATGGTGAGGGCGGCGGCGATCGCGTCGTAGTCGATGACGACGTCGCCCGGCTTGGCGCGCTCCCGCACCCAAGTGGTTTTGCCGGCCGCGGGTGGCCCGGTGATGACGTACAGCATTACCAGGCTCGGGATGTGCGAGGCGCAGGGAGTGCGGTCTTGTTGCCCTTGCTGCTGTTGCACTTGCGCCTGCACACGGGGCAGCCCTTGACTCCGTGTGCAGGCCGTAGGTTGGCGGGGTCGAGCGGGGCGCCGCCGAGGGTGAGCGGGATGACGTGGTCGACGGTGTCCGCGCCGCCGTGCCCGCATATCCAGCAGGTCTGGGAGGCGGCGAGGATCTGCGCCCGGATACGCCGCCAGGGCCGGCCGCCGCGTCCCTTGCTGCGTGGCATGGGTCCTCCGTCAGCCGGTCGCGAAGCAGCCGCATTCGTGCGGCCCGCGGTGTCGCCAGGCCCTCACGCAGCGGTGCCGCTTGCCGCCGTGGTCGGTGCAGCCTAAACCCCATTCGGCACAGCACAGGCGCGACGGGTTGTTCTTGCGGTGGGAGATGACGTTCACCTCCCGCCGCTGTCAGGGTCTAGCGGTCGCGGTCGAACACGATGTGCCAGCCGAGCCAGACCAGGCCGGCGAGGAATGCGATGCCGCCGGCGATTCCCCACGGCTTGCCGGGGTCGAGTCCGAGCCAGAGGCGGAGATGCCCTGACAGGGTGGCGTCCATGTCGCCGGAGGCGAGTGCCAGGCCTTCGATAACGCCGAAGCCGCCGAGGGTGACGCCGAGCCAGATGAGCCATGCCTTGGTGAATCGGCTCATGGCAACCTCCTGACATGCGAAAAGCCCGGTTGCATGTACCGGGCTTTCTTTCGCCGTGCCTGGCCTTGCCGTGTCCCGACCAGCCATGCCGTGACTGTGGAGACACGTCTCCTAACGGAGAGTTTCTCACAAACCTGCTTGCGCGATCAACAATCGGGCTATGACAGCGTGCGCTTTGCGTAGTTGCTCGCCGTCGTACACCTTGGCTGGTCGGCCACCGTACGGTCCGGGTGGCCGATTTCCGATGGACGGGATGTCGGCGAGGGTGATGAGTGCGCGGACCTGGGCGACGGTCATCTTGGGGTGGAGTTCGCGTGCGGCGTCCTCGACGGTCCAGAGCTCGGTGCGTACGGCCAGGTCCACGTCTCCATGATGCCTGGTGTGATCGCGGCGGTGCCGGGACAAGACGTCGAAATTCCGTCACGCTTCGCACCGATTTCCCCTACGGTAAGCATGTTGACCAGAGGGGGATACTTTGACGCCATCGGGACAGATTCGAGCGAAATTCCGGCAGGCACACCGCCACACGGCCGCGCTCCAACAGCACATCGCCGATTTCCTTGCACGCGAACCGTTCGAGGTGTTCGACGCCGAAGACCAGGAGACCGGCGACCTGATCTATGTCGTCAAGATCAAGGAGGAGCCACCCGACGACCTCAGTCTCGCCCTCGGTGACGCCGTCCATAACGCCCGCTCGGCTCTCGATCACATCGCCTGGCACCTCGTGCGGGCGAACGGACACACTCCAGACAGGAAAACGTATTTCCCCATCGGCAAGGATCCGCAGCACTACCGTCGTGTGCGATCGAGCTTGCGTGGCGCTTCGGCGCAGGTATTCGACTTGGTCGATAACACGATCAAGCCGTATCGCGGCGGCGACGACAGATTCGCCCTTCTCCATGACCTCGACATCGAGGACAAGCACCACATGATCGTGCCCGTAGGGGCGTCACATCGAAGCTTCAACCTCCACCTATCCGCGAAGCTGCCCCGGAGTGGCAAGGTCGTCGAGGCTCCAGTGGTTCAGATGGCCCCTGCAGACCGCCAGTATCCGCTCTCTGACGGTGCGGTAATTTTCCGCGTTGGCGCAGCAGCGCGGCATCCGAATGATCTCGTCTCCATGAAGTTCTCGTTCACGTTCGACCTATGCTTCAGCCCGGATTCGGCATCCGCCGGCGAGCCGATCATCCCGACTATTCCTGACCTGATCCAGGGGGTCGAGACTGCCGTATCCCCGCTGATCGAGCTACCAAAATGCGGGCCAGTGCTCCGGCCTTCAGGCCGGGGGTG
>NZ_MSZZ01000042.1 GCF_002093975.1 Thermoactinospora rubra | reverse complement strand
CCCCGGCCTGAAGGCCGGAGCACTGGCCCGCATTTTGGTAGCCGTGACCTTCGGACTCGTAGTCCAGGTAGACGCCGTCGTCCTCCCCCCAGACGCGCAGGAGCACCCCATGCCGGTCCCAGCGCTCGACCGAGACGGCGTCTTCGGCGTTCTCCCGCTCCCCCGAGACCAGACCGGTGCGCAGGTCCATCTTCACGAGCTTGAGGTCCCTGGTGACCATGGCCAGAGCCCGGCCGTTCGGCGAGATCGCGCAGCCGTAGTCCAGCATGCCGGCGTCGACGCGGAAGGCCCGGTGGATCCGGCCGTCAGGACCTTCCAGGCCGAGATGGGTCAGAACGGCGAAGCCGGGCACGTTGGTGACCTCGCGCTTCGTGCGGACCACGCGCCAGCCGTCGTTCCTGATCGCCAGGATGTCGCCGCCGATCGACTGGAGACTCCGGCCGGTCTCGAAGTCGAGCATCGCGCCCCTGGCGTTCTCCGGGACGCCGAAGGTGACGGCGAAGAAGCGGCCGTTGGGCGAGGCGTGCAGGCGCGGCTCCATGCCCTCGTGCGCGACCTCGATGGCCTTCTGCGTGCCGGTCCGCAGGTCGTGGACGATGTAGCGGAAGTCCTCCGAGCGGACGTAGGCGATCCGCCAGCCGTCCTGGCTCACCGTGAAGGGCAACGACTCCTTGGCGCCCTCCGGCACGCCGGCCTGGGCTCCGGCGATTCGCCACTCCTTGCCCGACCCGGTCACCACCCGCCACTGCAGGCAGGGCGGCGGGTTGCGGGGATCGGGACGCTCCCTGCACCAGCCCTGGTAGGCGTACTTGACCGGCTCGGGGAGCCTGGTGAGGGCCGCGTCGGGCACGGGCTCCTCCTCGGCGTATGCCCAGAGGCCGTCTTCGTCCTCCATGTACTCGTCGTAGGACGTCGAGGACTCGCCGGCCCGCTCCTGCCGGGCGGCGACGGCTTCGCCCAGCGCGCTGACGCCGTAGACCAGGCCGGTCACGAGGGCCGCCGCCGTGACGGCGATGACCGCGGCGAGCTTCGCGGTCCTGGCACGCCGTCGTCGTTCCACCTCCAGGACCAGATCGAAGGCATCCTGGAGCAGCGGCGCGTCGGCGGCATACGCGGCGAGCGCGGCGCGCAGGCCGGGGCCGGTGTCCGCCGGAGGCTCGGCCGGCCGTTGCGCGGGGGCGTCCCAGGGCGCGGCCCATCCCGTCTGCCGGGGCTCCTCCGGTACGGCCGGCCGTACCGCGCCGGGCTGCCCCGCGGCGTCGGCGAAGAGCTCCGGGCGGGCGCGACGCAGGTGGAACAGCGCCTGGGAGACCTCGACGTGAAGGTCGGGCACGGACAGCCCGCACAGGCGGGCGGCGATCAGCTCATGGTGGCCGTCGTGGAACAGGGCCACGACCGCCGCCCAGCCGCGCCGGGACAACCCCGGCACGGGCAGGGCTCCGGGCGCGCCCTCCAGAAACGGGTGGTACAGCTCACGGAAGGCTGCCTCGCCCGGCCGATTCCAGCGCAGCGCCGGCCACTGGCGGCCCACGGCCGCCAGCGCCCGCCTGGCCAGGTCGCGCGCCTGGGCGGCGTCGCCCGTCAGGACGTACGCCGTGCGCGCCAACCGGTCGGCATGGTCCGCGACGAAGCGCGAAAAACCATGGGAATCACCCACTTTGCCCTCCTTGTGAGGAGATCACAGTAGAGGGGCGGTATCCGCAAGATCCAGAGCCGGAAGCTCATAGCTGTCTTGGCATACGCGCCGCATGCGCGGAAGGGGAGTGGGAATCTACGGGCCATGCGGCATTCACGCATCGCCGGCGCCGTCGCCGGTCTCGTTGGCCTCGTCGGCCTCGCCGTACTGGCCGGGTGCGGCACGGCGGGACCCGGCGGCACGACCGGCACCTCCTCCGCGACCGCCACGGCGCCCGCACCAGCCACGGCCGAGGGCTCCACCCCGGCCGACCCCGCCAGGCCCTCGCCCGCGGCCCTCCCCGTGCCCACCAGCACCAAGGAGGTCAAGGTGACGCGCGGCGGCGAGCCCGCGCTCCTCACGGACGTCCGCTTCGCCAGGCACGACGGCTTCGACCGGGTCGTCATCGACTTCCGCGGCGAGGTCCCCGGCTACACCGTCGAGTGGGTCGAGGAGTTCGTCGAGGACGGCTCCGGGCGCGAGCTGGAGGTGCCCGCCGGGGCGTACCTGCACATCAGGCTGCACCCCGCCAACGCCCACACCGACGACGGCGAGCCCACCTGGCCGGGCGGCCCGATCTTCAAGGCGGACCTGGGCAACGTCCGCAGCGTCGTGCGGACCGGCGACTTCGAGGCCTACGTCGGCGTCGGGCTGGCGCTCGACCGGCGTGCCGGGTTCCGGGTGCGCGAGCTGACCGGCCCCGACCGGCTCGTGGTCGACGTGGGACACTGATGGCGTGGTGAGAAAGATCGAAGGGGCGACCCGGATCCCGGTGCCCGGCGGCAAGGTGATCGAGGAGCACGTCGGGCGCGTCAACAGCGGCGACGAGTCCATCTCCATCGCGCACATGGTCGCGCCGCCCGGGTGGGAGGAGCCCGCCCAGACGCCGTCGTTCACCGAGTACACCGTCGTGCTGCGGGGAAGCGTCATCGTGGAACACGCCGAGGGCGTCACGGAGGTCTCGGCGGGGCAGTCGATCGTCACCTCGCCGGGGGAGAAGGTGCGGTACTCGAGCGGGCCGGAGGGCGCGGAGTACGTCGCCGTGTGCCTGCCCGCCTTCTCGCCCGAGACGGCCAACCGCGACTAGGTTTTCCACAGGGCTCGCGGCGGCTCCGGGACCACGGTTTTCCAGGACTTATCATGGCCAGATGAGCCAGCGACCCACACTCGAGGAGATCCGGCGGGCGCCGAAGGTGCTCCTGCACGACCATCTGGACGGCGGTCTGCGCCCGGAGACGATCGTCGACCTGGCGCGCGAGAGCGGCTACGGCCGCCTGCCCACCACCGACCCCGACAACCTGCGCCAATGGTTCGAGGAGGCGGCGGACTCCGGGTCGCTGGAGCGCTACCTGGAGACCTTCGACCACACCGTCGGCGTGATGCAGACGCGCGAGGCGCTGGTCAGAGTCGCCGCCGAGTGCGCGGAGGACCTGGCGGCCGACGGCGTGGTCTACGCGGAGGTGCGCTACGCGCCGGAGCAGCACACCGCCGCGGGCCTGAGCCTCGACCAGGTCGTCGAGGCGGTCCTGGAGGGCTTCGAGCTCGGCTCGCGAGGCCGCGACATCCGCGTCGGCACGCTGCTGACCGCGATGCGGCACAAGGCCCGCTCGATGGAGATCGCCGAGCTCGCGGTCCGCTACCGCGACGTCGGCGTGGTCGGCTTCGACATCGCCGGCGCCGAGGCGGGCTACCCGCCCACCCGCCACCTGGATGCGTTCGAGTATCTCCAGCGGGAGAACGCGCACTTCACCATCCACGCGGGCGAGGCGTTCGGGCTGCCGTCGATCTGGCAGGCCATCCAGTGGTGCGGCGCCGACCGGCTTGGCCACGGCGTGCGCATCATCGACGACATCTCCGAGGACGGCACCAAGCTCGGCAGGCTGGCCGCCTACGTGCGCGACAAGCGCATCCCGCTGGAGATGTGCCCGACCTCCAACCTGCAGACCGGAGCCGCGCCCTCGATCGCCGAGCACCCCATCGGCCTGCTGCGCCGCCTCAACTTCCGCGTCACCGTCAACACCGACAACCGGCTGATGAGCGCCACGACGCTGTCGCGGGAGTTCGCCAAGCTCGTCGAGGCCTTCGGCTACGGCTGGGACGACCTGCAGTGGTTCACGATCAACGCGATGAAGTCGGCGTTCATCCCCTTCGACGAGCGGCTCTCGCTCATCAACGGCGTCATCAAGCCGGGCTTCGCGCAGCTGAAGTGGCGGACATGAAGCAGACCTACCGCTCCACCGGAGCCTTCGCGATCGCCTGGGTGTGGATGGCGTTCGCCGCCTTCAACGTCTGGGACCTGACCGCGCACTACACCGGCAAGAGCACGCTCGTCGCGGCGGCCGTCCTGGCCGTGATCACGGTGGTGGTCTACATCACCGGCCTGCGTCCGGCGACGGTGTTCACCGAGGAGGCGCTGCGGGTGCGCAACCCGCTGCGCACGATCGTCGCCCCCTGGTCCGCCGTCGGCGAGGCGCGGGCGTCGCACGCCATCTCGGTGGAGTACGGCGAAGGCCACCAGATGCGGCTGTGGACTCCGATGGCCTCCTCGCGCGAGCGGGCCAAGGCCCAGCGCCAGGCCGTGCCCAAGCAGGCGCGCAGCCGGGGCGAGCAGCTGGCGGCCGAGGCGCTGGCGGGGAAGACGCACGCCGACTGGGTGGCTGAGCAGATCACCGAGCGCGCTCAGGCGGCCCGGCGGGCCACGCGGGAGCGGGGCCAGGTGAGCGTGCGATGGGCGCCCGACTCCCTGGTCGCGGTCGGGCTGGCGCTGGTGATGATCGTCGTCGCGGTGGTGGGGTAGCCCGGCCTCATGCCGGCGGCCCGCTACCGCGATACGAACACCACTCCCGCGCCGCGAGCGCCATCCCCGTCTTCCACGGCTGCGGATCGGCAGCCGCGATCTCATCCCACAGCCGCACGCTCGCCCGCGCGAATGCGTCAATCCCCTCAGCGCTTGCTTCCCGCCACGAGCCGACCCGCCCCGCCCAGGACTCCGCCTCCGCAGGCGTCTGACCTTGCGCCACCAGACGCAGCACCCAGCACGCCGGATCTATCCAGGCCGCACCCCGCGTCGGCCACGCCCAATCAATCAACGTTGCCCGCGCGCCCACCAGGACGTTGCACGGGTTGTAGTCGGTGTGCAGCAGCGTTTCCCCGCGAAAGTGCTCCAGCTCCGCCGAGCTGCCGACATAGCCCGCCCATCGCTGCTCGGCCGTCTTCAAGGGCAGGCCCGGACACCGCATCCCTTGCAGTTCCTCCATCACCTCGATGACCAGCGGCAGATCCGCCGATCCCGGGCCATAGTCCGCGTGTTCCCCTCCGGCGTACTCAAACCCCAGCAGCTCCCATCCGCCCGCCGTGGTCTGCCAGAGCAGGCGCGGGGAGATGTGCCGGACGAACGGGTTGATCATCGCTTCCATGCGCTGCATCCGGGCGCGCGGGTCGTCAGACCGGATGCCCTTGATGAAGATTCGTCCGAAGCCGGACAGGGCCACCAGCGCTATCTGTGAGTTCATCCCCTCCTCGACCGTGGCCGCCGTCGTGATCGGCCCGGCAAGACGCTCAATCGCCCCACGGGTCTCGGCCGGCAACTCCTCCCAGTGCGTTCGCTCCACATCGCCTCCATCCTGCGCCCCGGTCTCATCGTGATCATCCTCCGCCGCGAGCCCGGCACCATCTCGCCGGACTCGCGGCACCGAGGATCAATACGGCTGGTCATCGCCCGCCGAACAGGAGCACTTGTTGGGACCAAGCAGCACTTCCAGATCCGCGATCACCTCGATCTCGGGTGCCGGAGTCGGCCGAGGTCCAAGCTCCACCCAGACCGTTGACATCTCAGCTGTTCACCTCCTCTCGTTCTCGGTGTTGGCAGTAGCGGCTCAGCGGAGACTTGGCCTTGCGGTACAGCGTCACCAAGGGCATGCACGTCCCGCACGAGGCGCTGAGCGAACACCCCGTACACCCGCCCTGCCGCACAAGCAGCGAGTCGGCGATCTCTCCGAGCCGCGACAGCCCTTCGACGCCTTCCGCCATCAGGGGCACGCTGGGTTCTCTCCCGATCTTGCAGATGCTCGCCCGCCCGAACGGATCGACGTGGAAGAAGGTGTGACCCGCATGGCAGCCGGTGAACGGCTTGCGAGCTCGCAAGTGTTTCAGGGACTGAGCCGGAAGGGTCTCCGCGCCCCCGTAGATCGTCGGACTCATGTTCACATACGACACGTACGGCACGCCCCACCTGTGCGCCATGGCCTCCATCTGCTCAAGCTCGTGAGCGTTGTGATTGGTCACGATCAGGCTGAACTTCAGCGGCAGCCCCGCCTCCACCGCCGCGCTCACGCCCTTGACGAACTTCTTGAACGCCCCCGGTCGGCGCGTCAGCCCGTCGTAACTCGCCTCGCTCGCGCCGTACACGCTGACCGTGATGTCGTGCGGCCGATGCGTCGTCAGCAGCTCCAGGATCTTCGCATTGGCCAGCCGGGAGCCGTTGGACAGGATGCTCAGCATCATGCCCAGCTCGTAACCCAGGCCGTAGACCTCCGGGAACAGCTTGTCGATCATCGGTTCGCCGCCCGTCAGCTGCAGCCACAGCACTCCCGCATCGCGCAGGATGTACAGCAGCTTCTCCCGCTCGGGCCAGCTCAGCTCCTCGAACCGCTTCAGCCCGAGGTAGCAGTGTTCGCAGTCGTAGTTGCAGCCAAGGTTCAGCTCATACGTCGCGCGGACGAACTCCAGCGAGGACGGCACGCGCACCAGCACGGCCCGGCCAACCGGCATCCCGGCCAGCTCCACACCCCACAGCTTCCCGGCCGCCTCCGCCAGCCAGACCGGCGTCGTTCCACCCGAACCCGCCTGCGCGGCGACCTCCTGATACTTCGCCGGGGAGATGCGCAGCCCGCCGGGACTGCCCGGCCGCAGCACCACGTACTCACCCATGAACGGGCTCACGATCAGTTCATGCATGGCGTTCCCTCCTCTCTCGCGTCACTGCGCGCCTTCCTCGCTTCCTCGGCTGGCCTTGCAGAGGGCTACGGCAGCGCGAGTGTTGGCAGTCTCTTCCCACCACCCGGAGGGCGGGAAGCACTCGCGCTGCCGTGCCACCACGGGCGCGACGGACGGTCACCGGAGATCCCGGAGGAGGTCCGGCGTGGGGATCTGCCGCACCATCGCGCCCCGTCTCAGGGGTCGAGGCCGTCAGGCGGGGCGATGTAGCGAGCGATCACCGCCCTGCCGTCCTCACTGCGCAGCGCGTTCTCCCAGGAGCCGAAGAACGAAACGACGCACGCCCGCACATACTCCGCACTGGGGCGACCTCCACCCGAAGGCAGCCGCATCGGCAGCACGTACATCACTCCACCTCCCACACCACCGCAGTGAACGGCCCGATCAGCTTCGTCCAGGCCCGCACCTGCCGAGCCGCCGCCTGCGGATCATCAGGAGGAGCGGTCACATACACCGGGCACCTCTGCGGCACCTCAGGCCAATCTCTCCTAGACGTCTACTCGCATAGAGGAGATGCTTGATTCTTTTATACTCCTCTAGATGAGCTTGTAAAGCCCTATCGAGCAGGCAATTCGTAGGACAGCACGTAGGCGTCTCCCGACATGACGGTGTCGCATACCTCTACCGGCGTGCCATCCGCCGCGTAAGCCGTACGCACGAGGTGAAACACCGGCACACCGGGAGCGAGCTTCAGTGCCCGCGCCTCATCGCGCAGCGGCATCCGGCACTTGATGTCCTCCACGAAATGATCGAGCCGGTAGCCCTTCTCTTCGATGCGCGCGTAGATCCCGCCGGGGCCCGAGTCCGGCTCCATGATCTTCGTGTCCTTGGCGATCTCCATCGGGACGTACGAGATCGCCGTTTCCACGGGTTGACCGTTGATCAAGTAGCGTCGCGATCGGGCAATCACCCGATCATTGGGGCCGAGACTCAGGCGCTCTGCGATCTCCACCGGAGGCTTCACCTCATCGATCTTGATGGAGTCCACAGACGGCTTACCGCCCGCATCCTCCGTCTCGGCGATGAACGCGGCCTTGCCTTGCTCGCGATGCCGGCGCGCGAACCGGTCGGAGGCCAGCCGCCGCATCGGAGGGTGCGAGCGCACGAAGACGCCCCGCCCGTGCTCGGCCACGGTCAGGCCCTCGCTCTGGAGGACTTGCAGAGCATGGCGGATCGTCATGCGCGCGACGCCGTAGTGTTGCATGAGCTGAGCTTCCGAGGGCACCTTGTCACCCTCGCGGAGTTGGCCGCGCTCAATCGCCTGCCGGATGTGATCGGCGATCTGGCGGAACACGGCCCGGTCGCTTGTCGGGTCCAGATCCGGCAAAGTCAGCGATGTGGCCACCGGCCAACTCCTCAACTCGTACATACGTCTACTACAGTCGAGGCTAGCTTCTACCGAAGCGGGAGACATCCCTATGGACCGCCCCAGCGCCCACTCCGTCAGCGTCGCCGGTGTGATCATCGACGATCAGGGGCGTGCCCTGCTCACCCAGCGCCGCGACAACGGCCACTGGGAAGCGCCCGGCGGGATCTTGGAGCTTGACGAGGACATCACCACCGGCCTGCTTCGGGAGGTAGAGGAGGAGACTGGCCTCAAGGTGGAGCCTGTTGCTCTCACTGGGGTCTACAAGAACATGGCGCGCGGCATCGTGGCCCTGGTCTTCCGCTGCAAGATCGTGGGTGGTCGGCTCGCCGAGACCGACGAGGCCCGCGCCTTCCGCTGGGTCACCGCCGATGA
This sequence comes from Thermoactinospora rubra, assembly GCF_002093975.1. Taxonomy (GTDB): domain Bacteria; phylum Actinomycetota; class Actinomycetes; order Streptosporangiales; family Streptosporangiaceae; genus Nonomuraea; species Nonomuraea rubra_A. The sequence continues at coordinate 134,379 of NZ_MSZZ01000042.1, read as the reverse complement.
GGTTCGCGAGCTGGCATCCGAGGCGTTCGCCGTCCGCGTTCTTGACGCCATGAGGAGCGATCAGGCGCCGGCCGTACGGCACCATGACGGGGTGCGCTTGCTCAGCGCGTTGTGATGTTCCATGCCCCCGGATCTGGCGCGGTTGACGAAAGCGTGTCCAGGACGGCCCGCTGCGCCTTGCCAAGGCTGTGCTGCGGCCCGCTCATGCCCAGGCATCCACCAGCTCGTCGGGCGAGATGTGCCGGATGCCCTGGGCGGTGCAGCCGCCCCGGGACACCGCGATCATCGGCGTGGCGGTGTCGGCGCCGGGCAGCTTGGACCGATGGACGATGAGCTCGGCCAGGTCGTGGTCGTCGAAGGGCCGATCCTCCAGCCACTTGATCGAGCCTGCCATCGTGATCCTCTTGGCCACCGGCTCCCGGTCGGCGCCCACCAGATCAATCTGGGGGTTGTTGCTTCTGGTCCAGTAGCTCCCGATGGCGCCGGTCTCCTCCGGCATGCCGTCCATGCGGCGCAGGGACTCCCGGACGAGCGGCTCGACGGCCATGCCACGCCACGCGGTCCAGGACTGGCGCAGCCGCCGCATCACGAGGTCGCCACGGCCTCTTTCGATCTCCGCCATGTGCGGCCCGATGAAGGCCAGCCAGAACCTCAGATGCGGGTCGGCGAGGTGATAACGCCGTTCCCGTGACGGCCTGGTGGACAGCGGGAGCTCCGGCACCACCACCCGCTTCTCGATGAGGATCTGGAGCGCCCGCTGCAACGTCGTCCCCGGCATGCCGCCCGACGCGCGCTCCAGCGACGAGTACGATCGCTCTCCCGCGCCCAGGGCCTTGAGGAGCACGCGGGCGTGCGCGTCCGCCGGGAACTCCGCGGCAAGAGTCCGCTCCCCGCTGATCACCAGCGCCGACGAGGAGTCCGTCACCGCCTCCTCGAGGTAGTCCCACAGCGAGGCGCCGGAGGGCCACTCCTCGCACGTCAACGGCAGGCCACCGGTGACGAGATGGGCGTCGATCGCCGTGGCCGCATCCAGGCCGAGCATGTGCTTGATGTCGTGCGGGGTCAGCGGGGAGACGACCATCTCCGTGGCGCGCATGTGGAACGGCCTGTCGTACTGGTTGATCGCCTCCATGACGGACAGGTCGGAGCCGATCAGGATCAGGAGCACGGGCAGGCGCGACAGCTCCCGGTCGAGCCACCGTTGCAGGCGGCCCTCCAGGTGCGGATCGCTTTCGATCATGTACGGCAGCTCGTCGATGACGACGATGCTCGGCGAGTCCTGAGGGAGTGCCCGGACGAGCAGGCTCAGCGCGCTGTCCCATGAGGTGGCGCGCACGTCGGCGAACAGCTGGGAGCCGGGCAGGCCGGACAGGGCGGCGTCGGCGACGAAGACCCTCAGCTGCTCCTCGAGCGGCTCCCGCGCGGCGGTGAAGAAGAACGAGGGCACCCGCATCCTGCTCACGAACTCCTCGGCCAGCCGCGACTTGCCGACTCGCCGCCGCCCGCGCATCAGGACGGCTCTGCCGGGCCGATCGGTCCTTCCTCCCGCGGCGACCCGGCGGAAGAGCTTGGTCAGCTTTTCCAGCTCGTTGCGCCGCCCGATGAACCTGCCCATCGCCCTCCTGGCAACCAAATTTGGCTCATCCACCTTTGGTTGAGCCAAATTTGGCTGTATCTCCTTTGGTACAGCCAACATTGGTTGTCTTCGCCGTACCAGGCGACCAGGCAGTGCTCAGCGACGGCGGTTGGCGAAGCGCTCCATGCCGGCCTTCGCGATGCCGCTCTCCTCGACCGCCTTCGCCGCTTCCGTCTCGGCGGCGAAGGCCCGCTCCACTTCCTCCAGGGACGGGCGCAGCAAAGACAGGTGAACCGCGGTGGCCGCTCCCGGCGCGGTCCAGCGGTGGATGCGCGCGAGGGCGGCGTCCAGCAGCGCGTCCGGCGGCACGATCTCGTCGAGCAGGCCGGCTTCGAGGGCCTGCGTGGCGCTGAGGCGCGCGCTGTCGAGGACCATCCGCAGGGCGCGGCCGCCGCCGACCAGGCGAGGGAGGAGCAGGCTTGAGGCGTTCGAGATCGACAGGCCGATGCCGTTCTCCGGCAGGAAATACTCGGCCGAGGGCGTCCCGATCCGCGCGTCGAAGCAGAAGGTCCATTCCGCCGCGCCGCCGACCGCCAGCCCGTTGATCGCCGCCACGACGGGGATCCGCGTCTCCAGCACCGAGCGGGTGAGGTCGTGGAAGGTCTCGACCTCTTCCACCAGCGAGCGGCCGCGCGCCTCCACCAGGTCCTCCCCGGCGCAGAAGGCCCGGCCCGCGCCGGTCACCACGATGCCGCGCCCCGCCGCCCCCCGGACGGCCGAGGCGAGCTCGCGGCGCATGGCGGAGGTGAGCGCGTTGAGTTTGGCGGGCCGCTGGAGCGTCACCACCGTGACCTCGTCCCGTAGGGTCACGTCGATCATCGGGTCCTCCCCGGTAGGTCGAAGGCGGTCATCAAGGGGTAGCCGGGAGGCGGGTCAGCTCTGCACGTCGAAGGCGTCCGCCCGCTGGTCCTTGCCCGGCCGCAGCAGGTGGCGCTTCTCGATGCGGGCCGACGGCGTGAGCTGGAAGCCTTCCACGAACTCCACGAAGGCCGGCACCTTGAACCGCGCCAGCCGTTCCCGCGCATGGGCGGTCACGCTCAGCGCCGTCTCCAGCGTCGGCTCGTGCCCCGGCCGCAGCTGGATGAACGCCTTGGGCAGCTCGCCCCACAGCTCGTCGGGAATCGGGACGAGCGCGACGGACAGCACGGCCGGATGCTGCGCGAGCACGCTCTCGACCTCCGCGCACGAGATGTTCTCGCCGCCCCGCCGTACCATGTCCTTCAGCCGCCCGGCGTGGTGGATGTAGCCGGCCGAGTCGACGAAGCCCAGGTCGCCGGTGTGGTACCAGCCGTCGCGGAACGGGTCGGGCCGGTTCCAGTAGCCCTTCATCATGGGCCGCCCGCGCACGACGATCTCGCCCGTCTCCGGCAGGACCTTGACCTCCTTGCCGGGCGGCGGGTGGCCGAGCGCGCCCGTGCCGACCGTGTCGACCGCGTCGGGGGCGGTCATGAGGTCCAGCCCGGTCTCGGTCGAGCCGTACAGCTCGCGCCAGGGCGCGCCCCAGCGTTCCTCGAAGGCGCGGTGCAGGTCGGGCTGGATGCCGGAGCACAGGACCAGCCGCATGCGGTTGTCGCGGTCCAGCGGGTCGGGCGGCTGCTTGTACAGCAGCAAAGGCATGGTGCCCAGCACGTAGGTGAGGGTCGCCCCGTGCTCGCGGACCGAGCGCCAGAAGCCGGAGGCGGAGAAGCGGGGCAGGACCACGATCGGGATGCCGCCGACCGCGCACATCAGCGACGTCCACTGCGGGTCCATGTAGGAGAACGCCTGCGCGATGATCATGACGTCGTCGTCGCGCAGCCCCACCGCGTCGGCGGTCAGGCGGGCGTTGTCGATCCAGTACTCGTGGGTCAGCATGCAGGCCTTCGGGAACCCCGTGGTGCCCGACGTGTACTGAAAATTCGCGACATCATCGGGCTTTGCGGGTACGGCGAAGCCGCCCGAGTCCGGCGAGTCCGGGCCGGTCAAGGAGTCCAGCAGCCAGACCCGGCCGCCCACCTCCTCCACCAGCGGCGCGTACTCCGGCGAGGTGATCACCGCCACCGCCCCCGAGTCCCGCAGCACGAAGGACAGGTCCGCCGCCCGGTAGCGCACGTTGATCGGAACCGTGATCGCCCCTGCCTTGAGGATCGCGATCCAGCTGAGCGGCCAGCCGGGCACGTTGTCCAGCATCACCGCCACCCGGTCGCCGGGCCGTACCCCCCGGCCGGCCAGCGCCCGCGCCATGCGGTCGCTTCGCGCGTCCACCTCGGCGAAGCTCAGCGACTCGCCGGGGAAGCGCAGGAACTCCCGCCGGCCGTACCGGTCGGCGGCCTGTCGGATGAGCTCGGGGACGGTCATCGCGGCTCCCACGGGTAGATCGGCAGAAGGGACAGGTCCAGATGGGGGATGCGGCTGGCCGGATCGGCGTTGACGGCGGTCAGCCCGATGCCGACGAACTCGGCGCACACCTCCTCCAGCGGGGACTCGCCGTCCGGGCGGTACCACTCGCTGGTCCCGGTGCACATCGACATCAGCGCCAGCCGGCTCAGCTTCTGGTTGGCGACGATGAACGCGCCCCTGGCCACGCCCTCGGCGATGGTGTCGCGCCAGATGCCCTCGTAGGCGTCGCGCAGCGCGATGATCTCGTCGTGCGCGCCCGATCCCGGGGTGAGGGAGCGCAGCTCGCCGTCCATGACGCGGGTCGTCATCGGGTTGAGGGCGTGGATCGCGGTGAGCGAGCCGATCAGCAGCGCCAGGCGGTCGCGGGGCCGGTCGACGCCGTCGAGCAGCCGGTGCGTGGTCTCGATGAGGCCGGCGTGTCCCTCGCGCATGAGGCCGGCGAGCAGAGCCTCCTTGCTCGCCACATGGTGATATATCCCGGCGTTGGTCATGTTGACCGCTTTGGCGAGGTCGCGGATGCTCGTCGCCGCGTACCCGCGCTGGGCGAACATCAACACGGCCGCGCTCTTGATCCGCAGCGCGGGATCGGTCGTCGTCAGCATTGCACCCACCGAGCACCTACCGAACGTTCGGTCCAGCGAATCCTACACCTAACGGGCGTTCGGTAGCTAGGGTGTTGACCCAGACACTGTTGACCCTGACACCGTGTGAGGCCCTACACCTGGAGACGCCATGTTCAGCATCGGAGACTTCGCCAGGATGGGCCTGGTGTCGGTGCGCATGCTGCGCCACTACGACGCCATCGGCCTGCTACGTCCGGCCCGCGTCGACCCCGTGACCGGCTACCGCTCCTACCACGCCGCCCAGCTGGCCCGGCTCAACCGCATCGTCGCGCTGAAGGACCTGGGCTTCACGCTCGAACAGGTCGCCGCGATCCTCGACGACAAGATCAGTGCCGAGGAGCTGCACGGCATGGTACGGCTGCGCCGCGCCCAGCTGGAGGCGCAGATCGACGCCGACCTGGCGAGGCTGCGCGGGGTGGAGGCGAGGCTCCGGATGATCGAGACGGAAGGGGCCCTCCAGAGCGTGGAAGTCGTCGTCAAGACCGTCCCGCCGGTCCGCGTGGCCGGGCTGAGCGCCACCGCCCGCAGCTACGAGACCGAGGACGTCGGCCCGGTGATCGGCCCGTTGTTCCAGGAGCTCTGCCGCCGCCTCGACGAGCGCGGAGTGGGCCTCGCCGGCCCGGGCATCGCCGACTACGAGCAGCAGGACGACGGGACCGTGCTGATCCACGCGGGCTTCCCGGTGGCCGCCGAGCCGCCGCGGGGCGCGGGGGTGGAGATGCGGACCCTGCCCATGATCCGGACGGCCGCCACGGCCATCCACCGCGGTCCCATGGAGGAGGTCGGCCAGACCTTCCAGACGCTGGCCCACTGGATCGAGGACAACGGCTACCGGTCCGTGGGCCTGGCCAGGGAGGTGTCCCTGCACTGCCCGCCGGACCGGGCGCAGTGGGTGCACGAGCTGCAGATCGAGATAGTCAAGGCGTGATGGACGAGCTGGAGCGGCACCGGGCCGAGCTGACGGGGTACTGCTACCGCATGCTCGGCTCGCCGTTCGAGGCCGAGGACGCGGTGCAGGAGACGCTCGTCAAGGCTTGGCGGCACCTGGCGGCCTTCGACGAGAGCCGGGCCTCGATCCGCACGTGGCTGTTCCGCATCGCCACGAACGTCTGCCTCGACATGCTCCGCGGCGCGCGGCGCCGGGCCCGGCCCGTGGACCTCGCCCCCGCCGCCCGCCCCGGCCCCGACATCGGTGCTCCCCTGCCCGAGACCGCCTGGGTGCTGCCCATCCCGGACGCGCTCCTGGACCCGGCCGAGCTCGCGGTCTCCCGGGAGTCGGTACGGCTGGCGTTCGTCGCCGCCCTGCAGCACCTCCCGCCCCGGCAGCGGGCCGTGCTGATCCTGCGCGAGGTGCTGAAGTGGTCGGCGGCGGAGACGGCCGCCCTGCTCGGCGCCAGCGTGGCGGCGGTCAACAGCGCCCTCCAGCGCGCCCGGGCCGCCCTGCCCGCCACAGGGCCGGCCGAGCCGGTGGACGAGGCCCTGGTCGCCCGCTACGTCGACGCCTTCCAGCGCCACGACGTGGACCGCCTGGTCGCCCTGCTGCACGAGGACGCCACCACGTCCATGCCGCCGTTCACCTGGTGGCTGCGCGGCCGGGAGCACATCAGGGCCGTCCTCCTGCACTCCGACGCGCCGTGCCGCGACGCCCGCCTGGTCCCGGCCCGGGCCAACGGCTCGCCGGTCTTCGGCCAGTTCCACCCGGACGGGCGCCCCTTCGCACTCCTCATGGTCGAGACCCGCAGCGGCCTGGTCTCCGGGACCACCACGTTCCTCGACGCCGAAAGAATCTTCCCGCTCTTCGATGAGTTCCGCGCGGCCGGGCCGTACACCCTTCATGGACATCATTGAGCGACAAGCGCAGCCGTACGTGGGGATCACCGCCTCGATCACCATGACCACGTTCGGCAAGATCGCCGACCGCATCCCCGAGATCGCCGGCTGGATGGCCGCCAACGGCGTCGAGATCGCCGGGCCGCCGTTCCTGCGCTACCACCTGATCGACATGGAACGCGAGCTCGTGGTCGAGGCCGGGTTCCCGACCACGGGCCGGGTCGACGGCGAGGGCGAGATCACGCCCGGCGTGCTGCCGGCGGGCAGGTACGTCACCCACACCCATCACGGGCACCCCGACCAGCTCGGGGACGTCATCGACGAGATGCACGCCTGGGTGGCCGGGCGCGGGCTGAGCTGGGACATGGAGCAGACGCCGGACGGCGAGCGCTGGGGCTGCCGCCTGGAGGTCTACCACACCCACCCGGGACAGGAGCCCGACCCGAACAACTGGGACACCCAGCTGCTGTTCCGGCTCAAAGACCCAGCGCGGCCCTGAGGTCGGCCTTGAGCGCCTCCAGCTCCCGCGCCGCCTGCTCCCGGGCCTGCGCCGGGACGCCGGAGACGACGACCTCCAGGTAGCACTTGAGCTTCGGCTCGGTGCCCGACGGCCGGACCACCACGCGGGCGCCGCCGGCCAGCCGGTAGCGCAGCCCCTCGGTCGGCGGCAGCCCGCCCACGCCCGTGGCCAGGTCGTCCACCGACTCGACGGCGCGCCCGCCCAGCGACACCGGCGGGTGGGCGCGCAGCCGGGTCATCGCCCGCGCGATCAGCGACAGGTCCTCGACGCGGACCGACAGCTGGGAGGTGGCGTGCAGGCCGTACCGGCGGGCCTGGTCGTCGAGCAGGTCGAGCAGCGTGCGCCCGGACCGCTTGGCCTCGGCGGCGATGGCCGCGACCGTCAGGGCCGCGCCGATGCCGTCCTTGTCGCGCACCGGCAGCCCCTCGTCGGAGCCGACGCTGTAGCCCAGGGCCTCCTCGTAGCCGTAGACGAGCCCCTCGCCGGCCCGCATGATCCACTTGAAGCCGGTCAGGGTCTCGGCGTACCGCACGCCGTACTCGTCGGCGATCTTGCTCAGTAGCGAGGAGGACACGATCGTGGTGGCCACCAGGCAGTCGCCCGAGGTGTGGCTCAGCACGTGCTCGGCCAGCAGCCCGCCGACCTCGTCGCCGGTCAGCATGCGGAAGGAGCCGTCGCCCAGCGGCACGCCCACCGCGCAGCGGTCGGCGTCGGGGTCGTTGGCCAGCACGAGGTCGGCGCCGATCTTCCCGGCCAGCTCGAAGGCCAGGTCCATGGCGCCGGGCTCCTCCGGGTTGGGGAAGGACACGGTCGGGAAGTCGGGATCGGGCTCGCGCTGCTCCTCGACCATGGCCGGCGCGTCGAACCCGGCGGTGAGGAAGGCCCGCTCCAGCACCGCCGCCCCCACGCCGTGCAGCGGGGTGTAGGCGACGCGCAGCTCGCGGGCGTCGCCCAGCGGCAGCCGCGTCACGGCCCGCAGGTAGGCATCGACGACGGACTCGCCGAGCACGTCGTACTCCTTGCCGAGCGGCAGCCGGTCCACCCGGCCCACGGCGTCGATGGCGGCGCTGATCCGGGCGTCGACCGGCGGCACGATCTGCGAGCCGTCGTGCCAGTAGACCTTGTAGCCGTTGTCCCTGGGCGGGTTGTGGCTGGCCGTCACCGTCACGCCGGCGTCGGCGCGCAGGTGCCGTACGGCGAAGGCCAGCACGGGCGTGGGCAGCGGCCGGGGCAGCAGGCTGGCGCGCAGCCCCGCGCCGGTGAGCACGGCGGCGGTGTCGCGGGCGAAGACGTCGGACTTGTGCCGGGCGTCGTAGCCGATGACCACGTGCTTGCCGGGCCCCAGCACGGCGGCCAGGGCGGCGGCGGCGCGCATGACCGTCACGCGGTTCATCCGGTTGGGCCCCGCGCCCAGCTCGCCGCGCAGCCCCGCCGTGCCGAACTCCAGCTTGGCCCCGAACCGCTCACGCAGCGCCTCGGGGTCGTCGAGCAGCGCCGACAGCTCGGCGCGGGTCTCGGGGTCGGGATCCTGGGCCAGCCACTCCAGCGCGGTTTCCTTCACAGCCTGTCGACCACCTTGGCGAGCAGCACGCCCATGCGCGTGGCGGTGGCGCGGCCGACCTCCAGGACCTCCTCGTGGTTGAGCGGCTCGCCCACCAGGCCGGCGCCCGGATTGGTGACCAGCGACAGGCCCAGCACCTCGGCTCCGGCCTCGCGGGCGGCCACGGCCTCCAGGACCGTGGACATGCCCACCAGGTCGCCGCCGAGCGTGCGCAGCATGCGGATCTCGGCGGGCGTCTCGTAGGTGGGCCCGCGGAAGGCGACGTAGACGCCCTCGCCGATGGACGGGTCGATCTCGCGCACCAGCGCCCGCAGCCGCTTGGAGTAGACCTCGGTCAGGTCGATGAAGGTCGCGCCGGTGATGGGGTTGGCGCCGGTCAGGTTGATGTGGTCGCTGATCAGCACCGGGTCGCCGATGTTCTGGTGCTCGGGGCGCAGGCCGCCGGCCGCGTTGGTGAGCACGATCGTCCGCGCGCCCGCCGCGACCGCCGTCCGCACGCCGTGGACGACCGGGTCGACGCCGCGGCCCTCGTACAGGTGCGTGCGGCCCAGGAAGATCAGCGCGTGGCGGCCCGCCTCGGTGCGCGTGACGCGGACGCGGCCCGCGTGCCCCGCCACGGCGGGCGGGGCGAAGCCGGGCAGCTCGGTGACCGGGATCTCGCTCAGGGTCTGCCCGATCGCGTCGGCCGCGGGCACCCACCCGGAGCCCATGACGAGGGCGACGTCGAAGGACTCGAGGCCGGTGGCGCTCTTCAGCGCCTTCGCGGCCTCCTGGGCGAGGATGTAGGGATCGGTGCTCACCTTCAGTAGTTTAGGAGCAGCCTGTTCAGCACCCTCACACCGAACTGCAGCGACTCGACCGGCACGCGCTCGTCCACGCCGTGGAACATGGCCGCGAAGTCCATGTCGGCGGGCAGCCGCAGCGGCACGAAGCCGAAGCCCCGGATGCCCAGGTCGGCGAAGAAGGTCTTGTTGTCGGTGCCGCCCGACATGCAGTACGGCACGGCCCGCGCGGTGGGGTCCTCGGCCTTCAGTGCGGCGATCATGGCCTCGACGAGGGCGCCGTCGAACGTCGTCTCCAGGGCGATGTCGTGGTGGACGAACTCGCGCCGCACGCGCTCGCCGAGCAGCGAGTCGATCGTCTTGAAGAAGTCCTCCTCCAGACCGGGCAGGAAGCGCCCGTCGATGACGGCCTCGGCCCTGCCGGGGATGACGTTGGACTTGTAGCCGGCGTTCAGCTGCGTGGGGTTGGCGGTGTGGCGCAGCGTGGCGCCCACGAACCGCACCAGCGGCCCGAGCCGGTCCAGCAGCGGCCGCGGGTCCTCGGGGTCGAACGGCAGGCCGAAGGCGTCGGCGACCTCGGTGAGGAAGGTGCGTACGGTCGGGGTGTAGGTGAGCGGCCACTCGTGGGCGCCGATGCGGGCCACGGCCTTGGCGACCTCGGTGACGGCGTTGTCGGCGTTGAGCATCGAGCCGTGCCCCGCCGTGCCCTCGGCGACCAGGCGCATCCAGGCCAGGCCCTTCTGGGCCGTCTCGATGAGGTACAGCCGCAGGCCCGGGTCGACCTCCAGGGAGTAGCCGCCGACCTCGCTGATCGCCTCGGTGACGCCCTCGAACAGCTCGGGGTGGCGCCTGGCCAGGTACTTGGCGCCGTGCTCGCCGCCGGCCTCCTCGTCGGCCAGCCAGGCGAAGACGATGTCGCGGCGCGGCCGGCGGCCCTCGGTGACCATCTGCCGCAGGACGGCCAGCATCATGGCGTCCATGTCCTTCATGTCCACCGCGCCGCGGCCCCAGATGTAGCCGTCGCGGACCTCCCCGGCGAAGGGGTGCACGCTCCAGTCGGCCGCGTCGGCGGGCACGACGTCGAGGTGGCCGTGCACGAGCAGGGCGGGCAGGCTGGGGTCGGTGCCCTCGATGCGGGTCACGACGTTGCCGCGCCGGTCGGCGCTCTCGCTGTAGTGCGCCTCGATCCCGACCTCGGCCAGCCTGGCCATGACGACCTCGGCGGCCGCCCGCTCCCCGGGCCCGCTGCCGTCGCCGTAGTTGCTGGTGTCGACACGGATCAGCTCGACGCACAGGTCGGCGACTTCGTTCTCGGCGTTGGTCATGACTTCTCCACGATGGTTCGCAGGCCGGACTTGCGCAGGTGGCCGCGCTTGTAGGCGCGGGTGATGAGGGTGACGTCGACGTCGGCGACGTCGTCGAGGGGGCCGACGACGCCGGTCAGGAAGCGGTACAGCTCGGCCTCGTGGGCCGCCGCCACCTGGATGATCATGGTGCGGGTCCCCGACGTCGCGGCACAGTACCGCACGCCGGGGTGGGCCGCGAGGGTCTGCCCCACCCGGTCCAGCCCGTGCGGCCGGACCGACAGCCACAGCTGGGCCTCCACCTCCAGGCCGAGCAGCGCCGGCTCCACCTCGGCGCGGGGCAGCAGGACGCGGCGCTCCAGCAGCGAGGCGACCCGGCGGCGCGCGGTGGGCACGGAGACGCCGAGCCGCTCGGCGATGGCGGTGAAGCCGATCCTGCCGTCCTCGACCAGCAGCGCCGCGACGTCGCGGTCCAGCGGCGACAGGTCGTCGCAGTCCGGCAGCGGCTCGACGGGGAGCGGGGGCCGCAGCGCGGCGACCTCTTCTGAGGTGAGGTACGGCGCGTGCCACTCGGCCACCGTGCGGAAGGTGTGCAGGACGACCTGGGTCTGGGTCTGCGTCACGCCCTCGATGGCCGGGATCTCCACGGTGAGGATGTCGTGGAGCGACTGCCGGGTGGGGGCGACGAGCTCGCAGCCGATGTCGGCGGCGCCCGTCACCGCGTACACCGAGCGGGTGTCGGCCCGGCCGGCCAGCGCCTCGGCGACCCGGCCCGCCGTACCGGGACGGACCTGGACGTGCAGGTGCACGGGATGGCCCAGGCCCGAGCGCAGGTCGTCGTAGATGGCGGTGACGCGGACATCGCCGTCGGCCAGCAGGCGCTGCAGCCGCCGGGCGACCGTGCGCTCGTGCTCGCCGACCGCCCGCGCGATCTCGCCCCACGAGGCGCGGGGGCTGACCTGGAGGGCCGCGACCAGGCGCCGGTCCAGAACGTCCACGAAGCGTCGCTCCCGTGTCGGAATCGTAAACGTATTAGCTGAAATTTGACTGTTTCGGTCGTCCGGTTGCAGAGTAAGCCATCTCGCCCCCTTGAGCAAAGGAGCCCCTCGTGACCATCGCGCAGTCGCCCGTCGGGATACCGCGCAGCCGCGTGCGCCAGCTCGTCGCGGCCAGCGTCGGCAACGTCGTGGAGTGGTTCGACTGGTACACCTACAGCTTCCTGGCGATCTACTTCTCGACGCAGGTCTTCCCCGCGGCGGCCGACAACAGCCTGGTGCCGGTGCTGAGCGCGTTCGCCGTCTTCGCGGTGGGCTTCTTCATGCGCCCGCTCGGCGGGCTGCTGGTGGGCGCGTTCGCCGACCGTTTCGGCCGCAAGGCCGCGATGACGTTCACGATCGTGCTGATGGGCGTGGGATCGCTGCTCCTGGCGGTCACCCCGACGTACGAGGCGGCGGGCGTCCTCGCGCCGATCGTCCTGACCCTCGCCCGCCTGATCCAGGGCCTGTCGGTGGGCGGGGAGTTCGCGGCGGCCACCACGTTCCTCGTGGAGTCCGCGCCGCCCGGCCGCCGGGGGCTGTTCTCGAGCTTCCAGTACGTCAGCACGACCATCGGCCAGCTCCTCGCCTCCGGCCTGGCCGCCCTGCTGGCCGCCATGCTGTCCGAAGCCGCCATGAACTCCTACGGCTGGCGCATTCCCTTCGCGATCGGCGCACTGATCAGCCTGGTGGGTCTGTGGATCCGCCGCGGCGCCGACGAGACCTCGGCCGTGGCCGAGGAGATCCAGAAGGGGACGGCCAGGCGGCCCGGCCTGTTCGACTTCGTGCGCCACTACCCGCGGCAGGCGGCGCTCATCGTGGGGATCACCATCGCGGGCACCGTCGCGTACTACACCTGGACGACGTTCCTGCCCACGTACGCCCAGCTGACCGTGAGGTTCGACAAGGCCGACTCGCTGACCATCGGCACGATCTCGCTGGTCTTCTTCATGGTCCTGCAGCCGCTGCTCGGGATGCTGTCCGACCGGGTCGGGCGCCGGCCGCTGCTCATCGCCTTCGGGCTCGGCTTCACCCTGCTGCCGGTGCCGTTGCTGGCGCTGCTGACCGACTCCTTCGCCGTCCTGCTGGTCATCCAGCTCATCGGCATGGTGTTCCTCGGCGGGTTCACCGCCATCTCGGCGGCGGTGAACTCCGAGCTGTTCCCGACCCATGTCCGGGCGGCGGGAGCGGGCGCGCCGTACTCGCTCACGGTGGCTCTTTTCGGCGGTACGGCGCCGCTCATCGGGACGTGGATGAAGGACATCGGCAGGCCGGAGCTCTTCCCCTGGTACATGTCCGCCCTGGCGCTCGTCTCCACCCTGGTCTACGTCTTCGCGTTGCGGGAGACCAAGGATCAGCCCCTGGCGTGAGGCGCCGTCAGGCGGCCTGCCAGGGTGGCGCGGGAGCGGATCCTGGCCAGCTCCGCGTCCAGATCGCGGAACGACAGCCAGAGCTTGAACATGATCGCGGCTTCGAAGGCCAGCAGCAGCACCGCCGTGCCGATGGTCACCGGGGCGATCAGGCCGGTGAGCGGGCCGACGATGAACACGGCCATCTGGAACTCGATGCCGCTGACGAGGTGAGGTCTGATGCGCCGGTCGCGCAGCCAGTCGCGGATCGGGACGTACCAGGCGAGATGGCGGTGGACGTGCTGCTGGAGGGCGGCGGTGGGCACGGCGCCGGGCTCTCCGGCTTCGGGTTCTCCGGTGTCGGGTTCCCCGGCGTCCGCGATCGCCTCGGCCAGCCGGCGGCGCATCTGCCGCCGCACCTTGGCCACCTGCAGCGCGTCCACGTACCGCAGCATGTCCAGGAACACGACCACGATGCCGAGAACGAGGTAGAGCTCCTCGCCCGTGGCCCGGAACTGTCCCCACATCAGCGCCAGCGCGCAGGCGAGCACTCTGATCCGGTCGAGCACGTAGTCGAGCCAGCCGCCCAGCAGCGTGCCGGTGCCCTTGAGCCGGGCGATCTTGCCGTCCAGGCAGTCCAGCACGAAGCTCAGGTGGTAGAGGACGGCCCCGGCGGCGAGCCAGGTCCACCCGCCCATGAGGAAGCAGGCGGCGGATCCGAGGCCCACGCAGAAGGCCGCTCCCGTGATCTGGTTGGGCGTGACGGCGGTCCTGTTGGCCAGGAAGACGACCAGACGCCCGGCTAAGGGATCGACCAGGAGCACCGTCCACCAGGCGTCCCGTGCCTTGTAGGTCTGCGCGCGCACCTGCTCCAGCGTGTATCCGCGCATGCCGGCATCAGCCATCGTCGAGCTCCGTCCCGTAGGTGTCAGTCAGTGGGCGGCCGGTCGTCGGTCCAGCCGATCTCCTCGTACGCCGTGAAGGAGCCGACCTCCACGTCCCGCCCGTCGGCGGTCCGGGCGGCCCGTCGGCTCTCCTCGGCCAGCGGCAGCCCGCTCTCCGGGTCGATCACCAGCCGCTCCCGCGTGACCTGGCCGTCCTGGACGACCTGGTAGCTCAACCCCTGCCCGGTACGGCCGAGCGGATCGGTGACCTTCCCCTCGGCCCTCATCCCCGGCAGCGAGGCCAGGATCTGGTACGCCGAGGCGCGCACGCCGGGCGGGACCGGCAGCCTGGCGATGATCTCCAGGCAGGCCCGGCGCAGGTCCGCCTCCATCCGCCGGCCGATGTAGGCGCCGTTCTCCCGCGCGATGTGCTCCACGAGGAACGCGCGCAGCCGGGCGGGGTCGGCCGGGATCGTGCCGAGCGCCTTCCAGCTGACCAGGTGCTTGGTCAGGATGCCGTCCGCGTCGCGCCATCCCACCCGGTGCGGCCCCTGCCGCGGCTCGCCCGGCGCCGCCTCCACGAGCGCCGGTCCGGCGGTGCCGGCGGGATACCGCCAGGTCGCCGGCGATCCGGCGGCCTGCCACGCCGCGACGTCCTCGGGGGTCGCGGGCTCGGCGCCGAGGTACCGCCCGGTCCACCGATCCCGTCCCGGCTCCTGCCTGGCGAGCCAGATCTCCCGGGTGGAGCGGCGCAGGATGACGTAGCGGGCGTCCGGGGACAGCATCAGCCGGCCCGAGACCACCCGGGTGCGCCAGTGGGCGCCGTCGGCCGGCTCCGCGGCCATGGCCTCGGCCGCGGCGAGCAGGATCCGCCGCGCGTCCGGGGTGCCCATGGCGGAGACGGCGGGAGCGGGCGAGATGCGGACGAGCGAGTCCGACGACACCAGGGCGACCGCCGCCGCGACCGCCGCCGTCGCCCCGAGGAGCCCGTTGCGCAGCGACGCCCGCCACCGCCCCCCCCCCCCCCCCCGCCCGCCTGTGACCGCCCCCGGCCCGCCCGCCGTCGCCCGCCTGTGACCGCGTCTCCGTACGGTACGGCGGGCGTCACGACGTCGTCCTCGGCGGGCGCCGCCAGCGCGGCCAGCAGCCGGGCGCGTCCCGAGTCGACGGCCTCGGGGGAGGGGTCGGGCGTGGCGAGCAACGCGCGTACGGCCGCCATCTCGGCGGCGTCGGCCGGGCGGCCGTCGAGCTCATCCATCGAACCCTCCGATCAGCGGATTGACGCCGCCCAGCGCCCTGCGGAGCTTCCTGCGCACCCGGTTGAGCCGGGAGCCGACGGTCCCCACCGGGATGCCGAGCGTCTGCGCGACCTCCTCGTAGTTCAGGTCGGCGAGGGCCACCAGCAGGAGCACGTCGCGATCGCCGTCGGACAGGCGCCGCAGCGCCGCCGCGAGCCGCCCCTGTGCGCTCGCGGCGGAGATCCTGGCCGCCACCCGGTCCTCGTGCCCGTCGTCCGCCGCCTCGGCGGCCGGCGTTCGCTGGAACGCCGCGAGGCGCCGGGTCTCCTCGCGCCGGTGCTGGGCGAGGAGGTTGGTGGCGATGCCGTACAGCCAGGGCCGCACCGATCCCTGCGCGGGGTCGAACGTGTGCCGTTTCCTGAACGCCACCAGGAACGTCTCCGCGGCCAGGTCGTCGGCGATCTGGGTGCCGAGCCGGCCGGCGACGTAGCGGTGGATCTCGCCGAAGTAGCGGTCGTAGAGCATCGCGAACGACTCCGGCCGGCGCCATGACTGCTCGATGAGGGTGGCGTCATCGGGTACCACGGGCGCGTCCGGCGGTGCGGGCATGCGAGCGGTGTCCCTTCTGTGGGCTACACCTCTATTCCGTCGCAGCCGCGAACTCTCTTCACACTTTTTCGGGACTCGTCACCGGTCGCCTGGTGGCCGGCCTGGTGGCCGGCCCGGTGGCCGGCCCGGTGGCTGGCCCGGTGGCCGGCTCGCGGATCGGCAGCCCGTGCGGAGAGTCGCAGGGCGGGTCCGCGACCGGGACGAATAGTAATGCTGTAAAGCCTACTTGTTGTGTCGGTTGTGTTCAATACGACCAAAAGGTGGACGGGTGGGCCCAGACCTTGACTGAAAATTCCGACAGGTCGTATGGTGCTGAGGCATTCCAGTTATCCGCTGGGGGTATCGTGCACGTTGTCATCGTGGGATATGGGCGGGCGGGGCGCCAGCACGCGGCGGCGATAGAGCGGACAGAGAAAGTGCGTGTGCGGGCGATTGTCGAGCCCGATGAAAACGTCGACGCCGGCCCCTATGAGCGGGCCGCATCATGGAGCGATATTCTCGCCGATCCGGATGTCGACGGCGTCGCGCTGTGCATTCCTCCTGGTAGACGCGCCGAGATGGCGCTCCAGGCCCTGGCGGCGGGCAAAGCCGTCCTGCTGGAAAAGCCTCCGGCGATGTCGCTTGAGGAATTCGAAAGGCTCGCTCGTGCACCCGGCAGGGTGACCGTCATGCTGCAACACAGATATCGATTACCGGACGAGGCCGTCGAAGGCTGGAATGGCGGCTCGACCGGCACGCTCGTGGTCAGCAGGCCGCGCTCGGATAAACATTTCAGTGGATGGCGGGGAGATCCGGGGCAGGCGCTCGGGGGGATTACCGCGCACCTGGGCGTTCATTATCTTGACATCGCGTGTCAATTGCTGGGAAAGGTCGAGCGGGTCGAGATCGGCCATTATCGGGAGTGCGCGCCGGGCATAGACGTCCGCACCGCCGGGACGATCCTGTTCGAGTCGGGCGCCACGCTGGCGTTCACGGTGGCGGCCGACGTCGACGCGCGGGCCGAGCATCTGGTGCTGGCGGGGGAGGGCGGCAGGCGGCTCGAGATCAGGGACGGCGCCGTCCGGCTGCAGGACGGGCAGCGGGTCACCGACTTCCCCGCGGCGCCGACGGCCGAGCTCCGGACGCGCGTGTACGAGGAGTTCGCCGGCGCGCCAGGAAGGTGCGCGCTGGAACCCAGCCGGGACGTCGTCGCCGTGCTGGACGAGGTGCGCAGGGCGGGGGAGCGGTGAACGCCGGACCCACCGTCAGGCTCGGGCTGTCCTCCGGAACCGTTCCCGCGATGACGGCCGCCGAGCTGGCCGCCTTCACCCGCTCCCTCGGCGGGACCGTGGTGGACCTGCGCGCCGGCAAGGGACACGCCTGGGAACGGGACGGCGTCGCGGCGCTGGGCGGCCTGGCCGTCGCCTTCGTGGGACTGTCGGTGGTGCTGGGCGAGGACCCGGAGCAGCCGGCCGCGGTGAGCGACATCGCCCGCCGCTTCGAGGGCCTGCCGGTGAAGGTCTTCGCGGCGCGGGGAGCGTCGGCCTCCCGCCGCGCCCGTGAGCAGCTGGCCGCGCTGACCGGCACCAGAACGGCCGCCGACGTCCTGGTCGAGACCCATCGGGGCGGCGCGGGCCCGAAGGAGCTGGCCGAGCTGTGCTCCCGCCACGGCACCCGCCTGGTGATCGACAACCTGGGCCTGCACGAGATCTCCCGCGACGTCGAGGCGGACCTGGCGTACCTCGCCCCGCTGGCGCGTGCCGTCCAGGTCAAGGGCTTCGGAGCGGGCGGCCGGCACCGCCCGCTGGCCGAGGAGGACCTGAGCTGGTCGCACCTGTTCGCGGAAGTCGGCGTGGACGTGACGGTGGAGTCGCGCGCCGGGACGCCCGAGCACGATCTGTCGGTGTTAGCCCGAGCCTGGAAGGCACTGCCATGCGCTTGTCCATCATCGGCGACGAGATCCACCAGGACCTGATCACGACGGCGCGAGCCGTACGGGACGCCGGGTTCGAGGGGGTGGAGGTGCGGTCGGTCGACGGCGTCCCGCCGCACCGGCTGAGCGACGAGCGGCTCCGCGAGATCCGGCGCGTGCTGGACGGGCACGGGCTGGAGGTGGCGGGGTTCTGCCCGCCGGCGCTGAAGCACGCGGTGCCGAGGACCGACGACGAGATCGAGGCGGCGCGAGCCCTGCTCCTGCGGGCCGTCGAGCAGGCGAAGATCCTCAAAGCGCCACATGTCCGGATCTTCACGTTCTACCGGGACGGCGAGCCCGATCCGGGAACGGCGGCGGCCGCGGCCCGCGAAGTCCTCCACGGCCTCCCCCTGGACGGCACGCGGCTGCTGGTGGAGACCGGCACGCGGACCAACACCCCCACCGTCGCCCTGACCATGGCGTTCCTGGAGCAGACCGGACGCGACGACCTGGGCATCCTGTGGGACCCGGGCAACAGCGTGTTCAGCGGGTGGGAGCCGGAGCCGTTCCCCAAGGAGTACCGCATCGGCCGCGAGCTGATCGGCCACGTGCACGTGAAGGACCCCAAGGGCACCACCGGCTACGTCAGGCTGGGCGACGGCGACCTGCCGTGGCGGGAGATCACGGCCACCCTCGCCGAGGACGGCTACACCGGCTGGCTGTCGCTGGAGACGCACTGGCGGCACGGCCGGGTCCTCACGCAGCGCCAGCGCGACGAGCCGTGGGGCGAGGAGTTCAGCGAGGGCGGATACCCGGCGAGCGTCGAGTGCATGGCCCTGCTCAAGCAGCTGGTGGCTACATGACGGCGCCCCTGCTCCTGCTCGGCGCCCAGCGGTCGGGCACCACGGCGCTGGCCCACGCCCTCAGCCGCGCCTACGCCGGCGCGGGCGGCCTGTTCACCGTCAACGGCAAGCTGCCGTACCTGCTGCCACGCTGGTGCACCGAGGCCGACCTGCGGGGCAGGCACTTCCGCGCGGACGAGATCCTTCACGCGCTCGCCCGCAAGCCGCCCGGCGGCGAGGGGAGCGACCGGTGGCTCGCGCACGTCGAGCAGGTGCTCAGGCGCGTGGCCGCCGAGGTCGCCCAGGGGTACGGCGGAGCCGCCCCGTCCCTGGTCGCCCGGGTGATCGCCGACAGCTACGCCCCCTGGCCGCTGTGGGGCGACAAGTACAACGAGTACCTCATGGACCTGCCCGCCCTGCTCGCCGCCGTGCCGTCGGCCCGCCTGGTGCTCCTGGTGCGGCATCCCGAGGCGGTCGCCGAGTCGGTGCTCAGGTGGCCGGGAGACCGCCCGTGGAAGCCCGTGACCAGGCCCGGCGCGTACGCCAAGTGGGCGGCCTGGCATCGCGGCTGGCTGGAGCTGGCCGGCGGGCTGGCCGAGGAGCGGTTGATGGTCGTGGGCTACCACGCGCTGTGCGCCGGCAAGGCCACCCGGCGGCTCAGCGAGTTCACCGGACTGGACCTCGCCCCCTACCTGACCGGCCTGCGGCCCTCAGGACGCGACGACTACGAAACCCCCGACGAGGTCGCCGACGTGTGGCGAACCCTGTGCGAAATGGAGTGTGACCGATGAGCGTCTCCGCGCAAGGCTACGGCCCCGACCACGAGTCGCCGTACGGCTACAGCCTGCACCATGTCCAGCTGGCGATCCCGGCGGGCAGCGAGGACGAGTGCCGTGCCTTCTACGTCGGCCTCCTGGGCATGGCCGAGATCGCCAAGCCGCCGGTGCTGGCGGCTCGCGGCGGGCTGTGGGTGCGTGCCGACTCGCTGGAGATCCACCTCGGTGTGGAGGAGGACTTCCGCCCCGCCAGGAAGGCCCATCCCGGCATCCGCGTCGACGGCCTGGACGAGCTGGCCAAGCATCTGGAGGACAACGGGGTGAAGGTCGTGTGGGACGACAACTTCCCCGGCCACCGGCGCTTCTACGCCCACGACAACGTCGGCAACCGGCTCGAGTTCATCCAGAGGGACCCGAGCGTGCCGGCGGAGTGGTGAGATGGCCGGTTTACCGCTCCGGTTGGCGGGGCTTCCGGACATCCCGGCGGTCAGGCGGTGGGCGTGGGGAGCCGTGGTCGACTCCCTCGGCACCGGCCTGATGCTGCCGCTCGGCATCATCTACTTCACTCAGGTCGTCAAGCTGCCTCCGGTCATGGTGGGCCTCGCGATGAGCGTCGCGGGCATCACCGGAGTGGCGCTGGTGCCCGTGGTCGGGGCCCTCGTCGACCGGCTGGGGGTCAAGCCGACCGCGATCACCGCCTTCGCCTGCGCCGCGGCCGGCACCGCCGGCTATCTCGTGGTGGACGGCGTGGCGCTGCTCATCCCGGCCGTGGTGCTGGCACAGCTGGCCGACACCGCGGGACGGCCCGTCAAGCAGGCCTTCATGGCGCAGATCGCCGAGGGCGAGGCGCGCAGCAAGCTGATGGCCTTCAACCGGTCCGTCCGCAACGCGGGATACGGCGTGGGCGGCCTGCTCGCGGCGGGGGTGCTGGCCATCGGCACCCGCGAGGCCTACCTCGTCGCGATCGCTCTCGACGCGCTGACCTTCGCCACCGCCGCCGTGCTCGTGGCGACGATCGCCGTGCCCGCGGTCAGGCCACCCGCCAAGGACGACGCCGAGGCCGGGACCGGCTACCGCGAGGTGCTGGCCGACTGGCGTTACGTCTGCCTGGCCGGGCTCAACGGCGTCGTGCTGCTGCACGCCCATGCGTTCCTCGTGGGCATGCCCCTGTGGCTGGTCGAGCACACCAGCGTCCCGCAGGCCATGGCGGGCGTGCTGTTCACGGCCAACACCGTGATGGTCGTGCTGTTCCAGGTGCGGGCCGCCAAGGGGCTGGCGGGCCCGGCGGACGTGGGACCCACCTACCGCCGGGCGGCGCTCGCCTTCGCGGCGGCGGCGGGGGCCTACATCCTCGCGCACTTCACCTCCGTCGCCGTCGCGATCGCCGCCATGGCCGTGGCCGTCGTGATGCACACCATCGCCGAGCTCCTGGCCTCCGCCGGTGAGTGGACGGTCTGCACCGGCCTGGCCCCGGAGCGGCTGCGCGGGCGCTACCTCGCGGTCTACGCGCTCGGCGACGCCGCGGAGAAGGCGATCGGATCGCTGCTGATCACCTTCCTGCTCACCAACGCCGGATGGGCCGGCTGGCTCGTGCTGTCGCTCCTCGTCAGCGGGGCGGCGCTGCTCAGCGGGCGGCTCGCCGTCCGCCATCCCCGTCTGAAGCCCGTGGAGGTGAGTGGCTGATGCTCAGCGTTCGCGACCTGGTCGTCACGGTCGGGCGGCGACACCACGAGGAGGTGGTCCTGCGCGGCCTGGACCTGGAAGTGCCCGACGGCAGCACCGCGCTGGTGCACGCCGCGCAGGGAGCGGGCAAGAGCGTGCTGGCGGCCGTGCTGCGCGGCGACCTGCGGGCCAGGTTCGGCGAGGTGAAGGGCACGGCCCTGGTCGTGGACGACGCCGACCGCCTGCCGTACGAGCGGCTCGCCAGGCTGGTCGAGCGGCGCAAGGCGGCCGGCCAGAGCACGCTGTTGCTGTGCAAGGAGGCGACCAGGGACGGGCGGCGGCTCGCCGATCAGGTGTTCCGCCTCGTCAACGGCACCGTCGTGGCCGAGACCGAGGAGCCGGAAGACGAGGGGCTGCGCCTGCCCGTCCCGGAGGTGCGAGAGCGGGCGGTCGACGCCCTGCTCTCGGCCGGGGCCGCGCCCGAGACCGCCCGCCTGGTCGCCGACGTGCTCGTCGAGGCCGACGTGCGGGGCCACCACTCGCACGGCGTGGGGCTGCTGCCCACCTACCTCCAGCGGGTGGAGGCGGGCGGCATCGACCCGGCCGCCGAGCCCGTCGTGACCGAGCAGGGCGCGGTGGCCGTCGTCGACGCCCGCGTCGGATTCGGCCAGGTCGCCGCCGCCAGGGCCGCGGAGTGGTGCGCGGAGGCCGCGTCGCGGCACGGCGTCGCGGCGGTCGCGGTCCGCAACAACAACCACGTGGGCATGATGGCCGCCTACCGGTGGCCGTTCCAGCGGCACCGCGTGGTCGGCCTGCTGTACAACATCTCGGGACCCAGCCTGGCGGCGCCCGGAGCGGCCCGGCCCACGCTCGGCAGCAACGCGGTCTGCCTCGTCACGCCCACCGACGGCGAGGAGCCGTTCGTGGTGGACTTCGCCACCGGGGTGGTCGCGCTCGGCAAGATCCGCGACGCCGCCGCCCGCGGCAGGACCATCCCGCCCGACTGGCTGCTGGACCGCGCGGGACGGCCCACCACCGACCCGGCCGACCTGGAACGCGGCGGCTCGGTGCCGGTCTTCGGCGGCTACAAGGGCCTCGGCGTGACCGTCATGGCCGAGGTGCTGGCCGGGATGCTCGGCGGGCACACGATCAGCCCGCGCGTGGCCAAGCAGCGCAAGCACCTCGACCGGCCGATGAACTGCAGCCAGCTCTTCGTCGGCCTGTCCCTCGACGGCTTCGGGCTCCCGGCCGCGGACAAGCTGATCGACGAGCTGCGCCAGGCAGTCGTGGACGGCTACGACGAGGACCCGCCGATGCCGTACTTCCCCGACCAGAAGGAGGCCATGAGCACCGCCCGCGCGGAGCGGGAGGGCATCCCGGTGGCGGCGGCCGTCGCCGACGCCCTCGGCTGGCGGGTGACGGCATGACCGTTCCCGAACAGGTGGCACGCGCCGTCCAGGGCTCGGCGCCCGGCTGGCCGCTCGTGCTGTACTTCCACCACGTCCACCCCGACCTGGACCACTACACCTCGCTGACCCCGCGGGCCTTCGCGCACGGCCTGGAGACCGTCCTGGAGCACGTCGGCCCGGCGCTGGACCCCGCCGAGCTGGACGGTCCGCCCCCGGACCGGCCCACGGTCCTCATCACCTTCGACGACGGCCACCGCGACACGCTGGACCACGCCGTCCCGATCCTGGACGAGCTGGGCGTCAAGGCGCTGTTCTTCGTCATCGCCGAGCGCGCCGACGCCGGAGGAGACGCCCTCACCTGGGCGGAGCTGGCCGACCTGCGACGGGCGGGCCACCGGATCGGCTCGCACACCCTGACCCACCGCAAGCTGCCCGAGCTTCCGCCGGACGAGCAACGCCGCGAGATAACCGGCTCGCTCGCCGTCCTGGAGGACCGGCTGGGCGTGCAGGCGCCGCCGCTGGCCTACCCCTACGGCCTGCCGCCCACGGCTCCCGTGGTGCCGCCGCACACGCTGGCCTTCGGCACCGTCAAGGCCGACCCCGTGCCCTGGACGCGGGCGCCGCACGCCATCCGCCGCACCTACCTGCCCGTGGGGCACGAGCCGTCGTGGCCTGCCCTCTGCCGTGATTGGAGGCACCAGTGGTCGCGCCCGTCACCGTGATCGTGCCCAGCCGTGACCGCTACCGGGACCTGCGGCGCACCCTGCTCGCGCTGGCCGAGTGCGACACCACGCTGCTGCACGAGGTGATCGTCGTCGACGACGGATCCTGGCCGAGGATCACCGACGCGGCGCGGGTGCCCGGGCTGCCGGTCCGGGTGCTCCGCAACCCCGTCTCGCTCGGCGCCATGCGCTCCCGCATGCTCGCCGCCGAACAGGCCCGCTCCCCGATCCTCGGCTTCCTCGACGACGACGCGCTGCCCAGGGCCGACTGGCTCACCACGATCGTCCGCGAGCTCACCCCCGAGCGCGGCGGGATCACCGGCCGGGTGCTGCCGTTCGACTCCGGCCTGGTCTCCCAGGCCCGCCAGGCCCGCTACGACCAGCGCTACCGGGGCCTGCGCCCCGGCGCCCGGGTCGCCTTCTTCGCCGGAGGCAACAGCGCCATCTGGTGCGACGCCTTCCTGGCCGCGGGCGGCATGTCCGTCACCGGCCCGGGCGGCGACAACTCGATCGTGGACAACCTGGCCCAGCTCGACCTCGCCGTCCACTTCGTGCCCTCCCTGGTCGTCGTCCACCGCCACAGCAAGGGGTTCGGCCGCGCGGTGCGCGACGCCTTCGGCGCCGGCCGCTGCTCCCGCCCGTTGCCGCTGCCCGAGCTGCTGCGGGAGGCCGCGCGGCCCGCCCCCGGCGTACGGCCCGCCGTACGGGCCACCAACCGCTTCCTCCACCTCGTCCACCTGACCGGTCGATGCCTGCCACGTCCCGGAAAGTGAGCTGACATGAGCGACACCAGCACCCCAGCGATCATGGCCGACCGGCTGCGGCACGCCTGGCGCGAGGCGCTGGGCCGCGAGCCCGAGCCCGGCAGCGACTTCTTCGGCTCCGGCGGCGACTCCCTGCTGATCGCGCGGATGGTCTCCCGGCTGCGCCGCGAAGGCGTGGCCGTCGGGCCCAAGGACGTGCTGCTCGGCCGGACCTTCGACGGCATCCTCCAGCGGTTGCGGCCCGCGCCCGACGCGCGGGCCGGGCTGCCGCTCGCCGACGCCGGGACGGCGCCGCTGCTGCCGACGCAGGCCCGGTGGGTGGCCAACCGGTTCGCCGAGCCCGACCACTTCAACCTCGGCTGGATCTTCCAGCTCGACGAGCGGCCGGAGCCCGGCGGGATCGCCGAGGCGCTGCGCCGGCTGGCCGACCGGCACGAGGCGCTGCGCACCGCCTACGACCTGGCCTCCGCGACGGCGCGCGTGCTGCCCGAGGTGCCGGGCGAGCCGCTCACCGTGCTGGAGGTCGAAGAGGCCGAGGCGGGTTCCGCGCTTGCCGCCCAGCAGCGCGGCCACGACCTGGCCAAGGGCGTCGTCCTGTCCGCCGCCTGGGTTCCGGGGCCGCGCCTGCTGCAGGTGATCGTGCACCACCTCACCCTGGACGGCTACTCGCTGGCCGTGCTGGCCGACGACCTGGAGGAACTGCTGCTCGACGGCCGTGCAGGGGAGCCGCCCGCCGTCCAGCCCAGGCAGCACGCGGCGGCCGTCCAGCGGTGGCTGGACGGGCCGCAGGCGGCGGAGGCGGAGGCGGCGTGGGCGCGGCTGCCCTGGGATCGGGTGAGCCCGGTGCCGGTCGAGAAGACGGGCCCCGCCACGCTCCCGACCATGACCACCGTGTCCGGCACGCTGGAGGAGGCCCCGGCGGGGGCGGACGCGCTGCTCACCGCGGCCGCCGCGACCGCCGTGATGGAGCGCTTCGACCTGCCCGCGCTCAGCGTGGACGCCTACCACCACGCACGCGACGAGTTCGGCGCGGACCTCACCAGGACCATCGGCTACCTCCAGGCCACCTATCCGATCGTCTTCCGCGCCGGGGACGCGGCGACCTGGTGGGAGCGGGCGCAGGAAGACCTGCGGCGGCTGCCCGCGCAGCGGTTCTCCTTCGACGCGCTGCGCTTCACCGGCGGCCGGAAGGCGCTGGGCGACCTGCCCTCCAGCCTCGTGCGCATGAACTTCCGCGGCCAGTTCGCCAGGCTCAACGAGCGCCGCTCCAGCCGGCTGCGTCCCGCCGCCCAGCCGCCGCGGGGGATGAGGTCGCCGGCGCAGACCGAGCCCTACCGGCTCATGCTCGAAGGCGACGTCATCGACGACGCGCTGACCTTCACGATCAAGTTCAGCACCGACCACTACGCGGTCTCGACCATCGAGGGCCTGGTCCAGCGCACGCTCGAGCTGCTGTCCGGGCGGGCGCGATGATCGGGCTGGCCGCACGGCTGCTCGGCCGTCCAGAAGAGGAGCTGGCGCGCGAGGCGGCCGTCCACTCCTTCACCGCGCTCGGCGGGACCTCGCTGCTGGCCATGACGCTGGTCGCGGAGGCGGGCAGGCAGGCCGGCCGGGTTCCTGAGCTGGCCGCCCTGCTCGGCCGCAGGCCCCTGGCCGAGGTGCTGGCCGAGGCCGCCCCCCTGGTGTCCGCGGCCGGGCAGGAGCCGCCGCCCGGCGGCCGCCCGTTGCTGCCCGCGCAGGAGGGCATCCTGTTCGGCGAGTCGCTCGGCTGGTCCTCGGCCTACCACCTGCTGTTCTCCCTGCGGAGCTCCGCCCTGCTGGATGAGGGGCGGCTCGGAGGCGCCCTGCAACGGCTGGTCGACCGGCACGAGTCCTTGCGGACCGTCTTCGAGCCGTCCGACGGCGAGGCCGGGCCGCGCCGCAGGGTCCTGCCGCGCGGCCGGCCGTACGTCCTGCGCCAGGTGCTCCGGCCCGCGCCCGGCGTCGATCCGGTCGAGCAGGTGCACCGGCAGCTCGGCGCGGCCGGCGCGCGGCTGCTGCACCCCTTCGCCCGCCCGCCGGTGGTCTTCGCGCTCACCGAGGTGCGCCCGGACGGCGGCGAGCCCTGGCACCTGGTGTCCCTGCTGGTCCACCACGCGCTGGTGGACGGCTGGGCCATCGGCCTGCTGCTGCGCGAGCTCGGCCGGCAGTACCGGGAGCCGGACGACTCGCCCGGCCCCTCCCCCGAGCTCGCCGCCCGCCGCCACCAAGCACTGAGCGAGAGCGGACGGCTGGAGGAGCTCACCCGGCGCCGCGTCGAGCAGCTGGCGGGCGCGCCCACCAGCCTGAACCTGCCCACCGACCTCGGCCCGTCGCCACGGCACGACGGCACCGGCGTGCGGATCGCCGCCACCCTCTCGCCCGAGGCCGTGACCGCGTGGCGGGAGGCCGCCCGCCGCCACGGCGTCACCGGCACGGTGGTGCTCCTGGCCGCCTACGCGCTGGTTCTGGCGCGGCGCACCGGCGGGCGGGAGGTGCTGATCGGCCTGGCCGGCGCGGCCCGGCCGACGCCGGAGCTGGCCGAGGTGGTCGCCGCCTGCTCCCGGGTCGCGCCCGTGCGCTGCGTGATCGACGACAAGGGCGGCACGGGCGAGTACATCGCCTCGGTGGCCGAAGCCCTCGCCGACGCGGTGGCCGCCCAGGAGGTGCCCTTCGAGCGGTTGGTGGACCACCTGAACGCCCACGGCGGCCCGCGCTCGCCGCTCGTGCAGGCCGTCCTCGGCGTGCACGACGAGCTGCTGCCCGAACGGGTCTCCTTCGGCGAGACCGACGCCGTCGTGCACGAGGGACACTGCGGCGGCGCGCCGTTCGAGCTGTCGCTGTTTCTCCAGCGCGGCGGCGGGCGTCCCCGGCTGGTCCTGGAGTACGGCAGCGCCGTCCTCACCCCCGCCGAGGCGGCCGACCTGCTGGACTCGCTGGACGCCGCACTCGTGGAGCTGGCGGCCGGCGGGCCGCTGGGCGAGGCCCGCACCGTGTCGGCCGCCCAGCACCGACGGCTGCTGGCGGCCCGCTCCACGCCCGGTGACGTGGACGCCGACGTGTGGAGCCTGGTGGCCGGTACGGCACGCCGCCACCCGGGCGCCCCGGCCGTGCGCGACGCCGACGGGCGGACGCTCGATTACGCCCGGCTCGTCGCGGCCGCCGAGGCGCAGGCGCACGCGCTGGCCACGCGCGGCGTGCGGGCCGGGCAGCTCGTGGCCATCGCCCAGCCGCGCAGCGCCGCCGAGATCGTGGCGGTGCTGGCCGTGCTGCGGCTGGGAGCCGGCTACGTCGGCGTCGACCCCGGCCTGCCCGAGACGCGGCTGCGGGCCATGCTCGAGACCGCCCGGCCGGCCGCGGTCGTGGGGCCGGAGCCGGTCGCGGCCCGCCTCGCCGCGCTGGCGCCGGAAGGCTGTGCCGCCGTGCCGCCGCTCGACCCCTTCACCTGCGCCCCGGCGCCTTCGCCTGAGGCGGGGGCCGAGCCGTCCGACGTGGCGTACGTGGCCTTCACCTCCGGCTCCACGGGCGTGCCCAAGGGGGTGCGGGTGCCGCACCGGGCGATCGCCCGGCTGGTGGCCGGGCCGGACCCGGTGGCGCCCTGCGGGCCCGGCGAGCGCATGCTGCGGCTGGCGCCGCTCGCCTTCGACGCCTCCACGCTGGAGATCTTCGGACCGCTGGCGGGCGGCGGCTGCGTCGAGGTCTACCCGCCCGGCGTGCCCAGCCCGCCCGACCTGGCCGCCTTCCTCGCCGAGCGGGACGTCACAGTGCTCTGGCTGACCGCCGGGCTCTTCCGCATCATGGCCGACCTCGCGCCGGAGGCCTTCGGCCGCGTGCGCCAGGTCCTGACCGGCGGGGACGTCGTCCCGCCCGCCCAGGTCCGCGCGCTGCTGCGGCGCCGGCCGGGGCTGCGCGTCACCAACGGGTACGGCCCGACCGAGAACACCACCTTCACCACCGTCTACCACGCCGACAGCGAGAGCGACGTGGACGATCCGCTGCCCATCGGCACGGCCATCCCCGGCACCGGGACGATCGCGCTGGACGCGGACGGCCGGATCGTGCCGCCCGGCGGCGTCGGCGAGCTGTACGCCACGGGCAGCGGTCTCGCGCTGGGCTACCTCGGCGGCCCGGACGAGGCGTTCTCCTTGGCGGCTCCCGGCGACGGCGCGCGCACGTACCGCACCGGCGACCTGGTTCGGCTGGACGGCCAGGGACGCTGGCGCTACCTGGGCCGGCGCGACCAGCAGGTGAAGATCCGGGGCTTCCGCATCGAGCTGGAGGAGGTGGTGCGGCCGCTGCTGGAACACCCCGGGGTGCGCGACGCCGTCGTGGTGACCGTCGGCGCGGACGCCGACTCGCGGCGGTTGCTGGCCGCCGTCGTCCCCGCCGGGCCCGCCGACGCATCGGACCTCGTCCGGCAGGTGCACGCGGAGGCGGCCAGGACGCTCCCGGGGTACGCGGTGCCCAGCCTGTGGGCGGTCGTGCCGGAAATCCCGATCACCGCCAACGGGAAGGTGGACCGGGCCGGGCTGGAACGGGTGGCGCGGCCGGCCGCCTCGGCCGAGGCGCCATCCGACGCCGGGACACCGGCGACGGAATCCCAGGGGCATCCCGCCCCCGCGGAACCGGCGCAGGAGACCACCGCGGAAGGGCCGCCTGCCGGCACCCCGGAAGCGAACGCCGCGGAAGGGCCGCCTGCCGGCACTCCGGAACGGATCGCCTTCGACGGCTGGCGGGCCGCGCTGGGCCGGCCGCCCCGCCACCTCGACGCCGACTTCTTCGCCTCCGGCGGCGACTCGCTGGCCATGGCCCGCCTCGTCGGCTGGCTGAAGAAGGAGCACGGCGTGCGCATCTCCCTGGCCGAGCTGTACCGCAAGCCCACCGCCGGCCGTCTCACCGACCTCGTCCGCTCCGCCGTACAGGAGACCTCACGATGATCGTGCTGCCGGAAGACCCGCCGGCCGACCCGGACCTGCGGCTGCTCGTGGTGCCGCACGCCGGGGGAGGGGCCGCCGTCGCCAACCCCTTCCGCGACGCCGCGCCGCACACCTGGTGCGTCGGCGCCGTCCTCTTCGGCGGGCGGGAGAGCCGCTTCGTCGACGACCCGCCCGCCGGCATGGAGGAGATGATCGGCGACGTCGTGGCCGCCGCTCGCGCGATGCCGGAGGACGTGCCGCTGGTGCTCGTCGGCCAGTGCTCGGGGGCGTTCGTCGCCTTCGAGGCGGCCCGCCGCCTGGACCGGCCGCTGGCCCTGGTGGCGCTGTCGAGCCCGGCCCCGGACACCGCGGTCGCCACGCCGGATGTGAGCCTGCCCGACGAGCGGTTCACCGCCGAGGTCCTCAGGATGGGCGGCGTGCCCGCCGAGGTGGCCGACCTGCCGGACCTGGTGGAGCTGCTGCTGCCCGCGATCCGCGCCGACTTCGCCGCGGTGGCGGGCTACCGGGCGGAGAAGGATCCCCCGCTGGACCGGCGGATGCTGGTGATCTCCTCACGGGACGATCCCGGCTGCCCGCCGGAGTCGGTCAGCGGCTGGGCCCACTACGCCGCGTCGGTGGACTTCGCCGAGGTGAGCGGCGGGCACTTCCTGCTGGGGGAGCGGCCGCGGGAGGTCGTCCGGATCCTGGAGGAGTGGCTGCGCTGACCGCCCGCCCGCTCACTTGCAGGGCCGGTTGCGCAGCTCCTTGACGTAGTCGTCGGGCGCGCCGGCCTGCTCGGCCGCGTCGGCCAGGATGCCCAGGTAGCGGGCCGAGGGCAGGCCGCCCTCGTAGCCGTCGAGCACGTAGAACCAGGCCACCACGTCGCCGTCGAGGGTGTGCACGCGCAGGCGGATCTTGTGATAGAGCCCGCGCGTGGCACCCTCCCACTGGTCGAGCTCGGCCTCGTCCCACTCCGGCACGTCGTAGAGCACCACGAACACCTGCTCGCCGGGATCCTCCACGATCGTGGCCAGCGCGCCCTCCCAGCCGAGGTCCTCCCCGCCGAAGGTCAGCCGCCAGCCCGCCAGCCAGCCGGTGCCCCTGACCGGCGAGTGCGGGGCGCGCAGGGCCATCTGGGTGGGATCCATGTTGGAGCCGTAGGCGGCGTAGACCGGCATAGCCACCTAGGGTACCGCTTGGCCTGCCGCTCGGCCGATGCGGGAGAATAGGACACGTGACAAGGATCGTGATCATTGGCGGCGGACCCGGCGGCTACGAGGCGGCCCTGGTCGCCGCCCAACTGGGCGCTCAGGTCACCATGGTCGAACAGGACGGGCCGGGCGGCGCCTGCGTCCTGACCGACTGCGTGCCGTCCAAGACGCTGATCGCGACCTCGGTCCGCAAGCAGGCCCTGCTCGACGCTTCCTCGCTCGGCATCCACTACTCGGGCGGCCCCGACGGCGACGTCGGCACGGCCGAGGTCGACCTGCCGCTGGTCAACCAGCGCGTCAAGGAGCTGGCCCAGGCGCAGTCGAGCGACATCGCCACGCGCGTCGCCGCCGAGGGCGTGGAGATCGTCAAGGCTCCCGGCCGGCTCGTCGACCCGCAGGTGGTGCGGGCCGGAGACCGCACGATCCGCGCCGACGTGGTCCTGGTCGCCACCGGCGCCACGCCGCGCATCCTCAAGGGGTCCGAGCCCGACGGCGAGCGCATCCTCACCTGGCGGCAGCTGTACGACCTCAAGGAGCTGCCCGAGCACCTCATCGTGATCGGCTCGGGCGTGACCGGCGCGGAGTTCGCGGGCGCCTACCGCTCGCTCGGCTCGGAGGTCACGCTGGTGTCCAGCCGCGACCGCATGATGCCCAACGAGGACGCCGACGCGGCCGAGGTGCTCGAAGAGGTCTACCGCCGCCGCGGCATGAACTTGCTGGCCCGCTCGCGTGCCAAGTCCGTGCGGCGCACCACCGACGGCGTCGTCGTGACGCTGGAGGACGGCCGCACCGCCGAGGGGTCGCACGCGCTGATGACCGTGGGCATGGTGCCCAACACCGCCGGGCTCGGCCTGGAGGAGGCGGGCGTGCAGCTCGACGCCAACGGGTTCGTCAAGGTCGACAAGGTCTCGCGCACCTCCGCGCCCGGCGTCTACGCCGCGGGCGACTGCACGGGCGTGATGATGCTGGCCTCCGTGGCCGCCATGCAGGGCCGCATCGCGGTCTGGCACGCGCTCGGCGAGGCCGTCCAGCCGCTGCGGCTCGCCACGGTGGCGGCGAACATCTTCACCGATCCCGAGATCGCGAGCGTCGGCGTGTCGCAGCGGCAGATCGAGTCTGGCGAGATCGAGGCGAACGTGGTCAAGCTGCCGCTGGCCACGAACGCGCGGGCCAAGATGCAGGGCTTCCACGACGGCTTCGTCAAGCTGTTCTGCCGCCCGCACACGGGGATCGTGCTCGGCGGCGTCATCGTGGCGCCCCGGGCGTCGGAGCTGATCCTGGCCGTGTCGGTGGCGGTGCAGCAGCGGCTGACCGTCGACCAGCTGGCGCACACGTTCGCGGTGTACCCCTCGCTGTCGGGCTCGATCACCGAGGCCGCGCGCCGCCTCATGCAGCCGACGGCCGCCGCCATCTGACCCGCCGGCCCGCTGCCCGGCCTTCCGCCCGTGACGGGGCGGCCGCGGCCGGGAAGGATCCCGGCCGCGGCCGTGCGAACCCGGGGCCGAGGCGGCCGGAGCCGCCCGGCCGTACGGGTCAGGGTTGGGGCAGGGTGAGGCGTTCGGCTTCGTGGCCGCCGCCGCGGTTGTCGAGCGCGACGATCAGCCAGCCCAGAGCCGGGACGGCGGCGCCGCGGTCGATCGCGAGCGACGCGGTCTGCTCCGAGCCGGGCGCGAGGTCGATCGTCTGGCCCGTGGCGACCGGCGGCCGGAAGGCGTCGAACACCGCCGTGCCGGTCGTGTCCACCAGGTTGCCCGGCACCTCCGACGAGCTCGTCACCGTGTAGGAGAAGCTCGGCTTGCTCTCGGAGATCCCCAGGGTCGAGGCCAGGGCGGGCAGCAGGGCGGTGCCGCCGTTGGCCGGGGCGGTGGCCGCGTAGGCGTCCACCAGCGTGCCCGAGGCGTTGAAGACGAACGACGCGAACCGCCCGTCGAAGCTGCCCGCAGTCGTGGCGCCGTAGTCGCGGCCGACCACGTAGCCGTCGACCGTGCCGTCGCGTCCCGCGTCGACCGCGATCTCGAAGGACCCGGTGGAGGCCGACGACCAGCGCCCGGCCGTGTTGACCGCGAACACCAGCGACCGGTCCGCCTCCGAGCCGCCGAGCACGCTGCCCGGCAGCGTCTGGACGCCCGCCGCCACGATGTCGGAGGCGCCCTCGGCGCCCGGCGTGTCCTCCTCGTCGGTCAGGCCGAGCGCGTAGACGTCGGCCTTGCCGGCGTGCACGCCGCGGTTGCCCAGCCGTACCGTGGCCGCGTCGGCGGCGACCGACCGCAGCGAGGCGCGAACCTTGGCCAGCGCGTCCGGCACCAGCAGGAAGCCGACCCGCAGCGGGCCCGCGCCCGGCACGGAGGACTTCGGCGTGGCGGTGACCGCGCCCTGGATGTGGGTGAGGGCGCCGAAGTTGGACGCCTCGGCCCCGGGCAGCGCCGCCGCGGCGGCGGGGGAGATGCTCAGCGTGACCTGGACGGTCCTGCTGGAGTCGCGCGGCACGGTGACGGTCCTGGGGGAGACGCTGACCGTCGCGCCGTACGCCTCGCCGTTGAAGGCGGCGGCCAGGTTGTAGGTGACGGACCTCGTCCCCTTGTTGACGATCTCGACGGGCTGGGTGGCGCGGTAGCCGTCGGCGCCGATCGTCTGGTACTTGAACGACAGGTTGCCGCCGTCGCCGCGGGTGCCCGCGAAGACGTTGGTCTCGACGGCCGCGCGGGCGTTCACGACGCCCGAGCCGCCCACCCGGGCGTTGTACGGCGTGAGCTTGGCGACGTCGGCCGTGCTGACGATGGCGGCCTTGATGTGCCCGGGCTTCCACCGCGGGTGCGCCTCGGCGACCAGGGCCGCCACGCCCGAGGTGGTCGGCGCGGCCATGGAGGTGCCGGAGATCGTGGCCCCGCCGGTGCCCCTGCCGACGCCGACGGACAGCACGCTCACGCCGGGCGCGGACACGTCGGGCTTGAAGGCGCTGTCGACGTTGCCGGGGCCGCCGGAGCTGAAGGACGCCTGGGCGCGGTAGGCCGGGTTGGGCAGCGTGGTCGCGGCCAGCGTGCCGGTCTGGCCGTCGAGCGCGGTGGCTGCGGCGCGGTCGGCCATCTGGAAGCCGAGGAACGGGATGGTGACCGTGTACGGCTGGCCGGTGTCGGGGTCGGAGGTGATCTCGCCCTCGAACGGCGGGTAGCCGGCCGAGGTGTTGATCATGGCGACCGCGGCGGCTCCCGCCTGCTGTCCGAGGATGGCGCGCTTGACGCGGGCGCAGACGCCGCGCAGCGTCACCACGAGCTTGTCGGCGACCCCGCCCGGGTAGGCGGCGTACTCCTCGGGAGTGCAGCCCAGCGCCACGGGACCGTCGGGGTAGCTGGTGCGCAGCACCGCGATCGGCAGCGGCCCGGCGGGCAGCTTCGCGCCGTTGGCGTTGATCAGCGACAGGGCGCCCGACGGGGTCGTGAGGGTCGCGGCGGGGAAGCTCGCCTGCGCGTCGACCGCGGCGACCGAGATCGCGCTCGTCGCGACCGCCGGCGCGCCGGTGATGTAGGCATTGGGTCCGCTGTTGCCGGCCGAGGCGACCACGGTGACACCGGCCCTGGTCAGGGTCCGTACGGCCTGCGCCGACGGCTCGTCCTCCCGGCCGAACGGCGAGCCGAGCGACATGTTGACGATCTTCGCGCCGTCCTTGAGCGCCTGCTCCATGGCCGCCACGATGACGTCCTCGCTGGCCGAGCCCGAGCAGCCGAAGACGCGGTAGGCCAGGATCGAGGCGTTGGGCGCCATGCCCGGCGGGACGAGGAAGCTCTTGGTGTAGGTGGTCGTGTCGTAGGGGCCGGTGTAGGTGGCGCCCTCGGCCGTGACGCCGAACCCGGCGGCCGTGCCGGCGACGTGGCTGCCGTGCCCGTCGCAGTCGAGCGGGTCGGGGTCGGGCTTGGGCGTGTTGACGTTCGGGTCGTCGGAGCCGGCGTCGTAGGCGTCGCCCACGAGGTCGTAGCCGCCGATCACCTTGGCCGTGGGGAAGGTGCCGGGCTCGATGACCGTGCCGTTGTTGTTCTTGAAGTCCTCCGGCTTGCCGGAGCCGCCGAAGCCGGCGTGGGTGTAGTCGACGCCGCTGTCGATGATCGCGATCTTGACGCCCTTGCCGGTCTTGCCGAGGTACTGCCAGACCTGATCGGCCCCGACGTAGACGCCCGCGTTGGCGTTGTCGCGGGTGAAGACGCGCGCCGGGTGGACGGCGACGACGCCCGCCGCCTTCGCGAGCTCCGGCACCTTGGCGGCCGGCATGACGGCCGCGAAGCCGTTGAAGGCCTAACTCGGCCGTGACCTTGCCGCCGAGCGCCTGGGCCGCCTTCTTGCCGCTTTCGTGGCTCTGGCGGAGCTTCGCGCGGTGGTCCGGCCGGTCGAGGCTCGCCCCCTGCTCGGCGGCGGTGGCCGCGGCCTCGCCGGTCGGCGCGCCCTCGGTCTGCACGAGGACCTTGACGGCGGCGTCGGCCCGTAACGCCCCGGGGACGAACCCCGTGTAGGCGTGGGCGTCGGCGAGCTTCTCGAACTGCTTGACCGGGTCGGCGGCCGCGGCGGGGAGGTTCGCCCCCAGCACCGCCATCGCCGTGATCGTTCCAGCCACTGCGCTGTGGAGCAGCCGTTTACTCACAATCACCTCACTAGTGAAATCGAGACGATCGCGATGCTCCACGACCTCTGTAGTGGCTCAGAGTCTCTTTCATAACGGTATGGACAACCTCTCCCGCCGGCCCCGGGAAACGAACGGGCGCGCCCCCGCCAGGGAGCGCGCCCGCCTCGTGCCGGTCAGGCTCTACCAGTCGCCGCCGCCGAAGTCACCGCCGCCGAAGTCGCCTCCGCCGAAGCCGCCGAAGTCGCCTCCGCCACCGAAGTCACCTCCGCCGAAGTCGCCGCCGCCCGCGTCGGAGTAGCCCTCCGCGTACCCGGCGCCATAGCCGCCCATGCCCCAGCCGCCGAGCATGCTGCCCATCATCGTGCCGATGAACATGCCGGTCATGATGTCGCCGAAGCCGCCGTAGTAGCCGTAGGCGTAGGGCTGGTAGGCCGGTCCCGCGTTGTAGTACGGCACACGCTGCCCGTGGACCATGACCTCGCGCGCCTGCGGGTCGAAGCCGCGCTCGACGGCCTCGGCGTCCGCGGCGCAGGCGGGCACGTCGCGCACCACGCCGCCGGGCGGTGCCCAGCGCACGTCACGCGCCGACGGGCCGTGCTGCGGGTTGAAGAAGCAGGGCGCGCGCCGCTCGGGGATCGGCTGGTTGCCGACCTTGGCCTTCACCACGGCCAGCGCGTAGCGGCCGTCCTCCAGCGTCTGGGTGACCTCGCGGATCTGGTCGGCCTTGGTCACCGCGGCCAGCTGGGCCTTGGCCTTCTCGTAGGCGTCGAGGGCCTGCTGCCACTCCTCGATGTGCTGGCCGCCCGCGCCCGCGAGCGAGACGTCGGCGTCGAGGGCGGTGATCTCCTCGCCGAACTTGGTGACGTCCTCCTCGACCGTGGCCTTGACCGCGGCCAGGTCGCGGGCTTCCTGCTCCAGGCGCTTCTTCTTCTTGTTCCTGGCGTAGAGGAAGTAACCGCCGCCGCCGGCCAGGGCGAGCACGCCCAGGGCGATCAGGGCGCCGGCGCCGCCGCCGTCACCGCCGACGGGGCCGGAGTCGAGGGCGGAGCGCTTGCCGTCGGCCGCGAGGTTCACCCGCTCGACGAAGTCGCTCATGCCCGTGACGACGTCGTCGTTGTTGCGGGTGGACAGGTCGGCCAGCTGGCCGCCCATGCCGGAGCGGCCGAAGCTCATCCCGGCGAACAGCGACGTGCCGTCGAGCACCGCGACGGCGTACTTGCCGCCCTTGCCGCTGGCCTTCATGGCGCGGCCCAGCGAAATCATGTACTCGCTCGGGTTGGTCACCGAGGCGTTGGGCAGCGCCGCCACGTAGACCGGCGTCTTGGAGTCGTTCAGCTCCTCGCGGAGCTTGCTCTGCTGCTCGGAGGTCAGCGGGGAACCGGACTCCACGTACAGCGGGTCGCCGCCCCTCCAGTGCGAGACGATCACGTTGGGATCGGGTGGCGCGGCAGCCTGGGCCGCGGACGACAAAGCGAACACAGCGAAAAGCCCGGCGAGCAGCGCGACGAGCGCGGCCCCTGCCCGGCGCAGCGAGTGGGTCATTGGCAGCAAGCCTCCTTCGTCCTCCAGGACGAATGAGCGGTCGGCAAAGTTCCTCTGTCTACGAACCTACCCGCCTGCCGGTCAGGCGTCCTTGATCTCGCAGAGAGTCGCTCCGGCGGTGACGGTCTGCCCGACGGCGGCGGTCAGGCCGGTGATCACGCCCGACTTGTGGGCCGTCAGCGGCTGCTCCATCTTCATGGCCTCCAGCACCACCACCGTGTCGCCCTCGGCAACCGTGTCGCCGTCGGCCGCCACGATCTTGACGATGGTGCCCTGCATGGGGCTGATCAGGGCGTCGCCGCCCGCGGTGGGCTTCTTCGCGGAGCCGCCGCCGCGCTTGGGCGCCTTGTTCGCTCTGGGCGTAGCGGCGGTGGCGGTGCCCAGCCCGGCCGGGAGGACGACCTCCAGCCGCTTGCCGCCGACCTCCACGGTGATCCGCTCCCGCTCGACCGGCTCGGCGGTCTCCACCGGCCCGGCGTAGGGCTCGATGGTGTTGTCGAACTCGGTCTCGATCCACCGGGTGTGCACGGTGAACGGCTCGCCGGTGAACGCCGGGTCGGTCACGACCCGGCGGTGGAAGGGCAGCACGGTCGGCATGCCCTCGACGCGGAACTCGGCGAGGGCCCGGCGGGAGCGCTCGAGCGCCTGCCTGCGGTCGCGGCCGGTGACGATGAGCTTGGCCACCAGCGAGTCGAAGGCGCCGGGCACGGTCATCCCGGCGTCGTAGCCGGAGTCGAGCCGCACGCCGGGGCCGCCGGGGGCGTGCATGGCGGTCAGCGTGCCGGGGGCGGGCAGGAAGTTGCGTCCGGCGTCCTCGGCGTTGATGCGGAACTCGATGGAGTGGCCGCGCAGCGGCGGGTCGTCGTAGCCCAGCGGCTCGCCCTGGGCGATGCGGAACATCTCCCGCACCAGGTCGATGCCGGAGACCTCCTCGGTGACGGGGTGCTCGACCTGCAGGCGGGTGTTGACCTCCAGGAAGGAGACGGTGCCGTCCTGGCCCACGAGGAACTCGCAGGTGCCGGCGCCGACGTAGCCCGCCTCCCTCAGGATGGCCTTGGAGCTGCGGTAGAGCAGGTCGATCTGCTCGTCGGTCAGGAAGGGGGCGGGCGCCTCCTCCACCAGCTTCTGGTGGCGGCGCTGCAACGAGCAGTCGCGGGTGCTGACCACCACGACGTTGCCGTGCATGTCGGCCAGGCACTGGGTCTCGACGTGCCGGGGCTTGTCCAGGTAGCGCTCGACGAAGCACTCGCCGCGGCCGAAGGCGGCCACCGCCTCGCGCACCGCGCTGTCGTACAGGTCGGGGATCTCGGCCAGGGTGCGGGCCACCTTCAGCCCGCGGCCGCCGCCGCCGTAGGCGGCCTTGATGGCGATCGGCAGCCCGTGCCGCTCGGCGAAGGCGACGACCTCCTCCACCCCGCTCACCGGGTCGGGGGTGCCGGCCACCAGCGGCGCGCCGACCTTCTGGGCGATGTGGCGGGCCTGCACCTTGTCGCCCAGGGCGGCGATCGCCGCCGGGGGCGGGCCGATCCAGATCAGCCCGGCGTCGATGACGGCCTGGGCGAAGTCGGCGTTCTCGGCCAGGAAGCCGTAGCCGGGGTGGACCGCGTCGGCGCCGGAGCGGGCGGCGACGTCGAGGATCTTGCCGATGTGGAGGTAGGTGTCGGCGGGCGTCTGCCCGCCCAGCGCGTAGGCCTCGTCGGCGACCTTGACGTGCAGGGCGCCGAGGTCCTGGTCGGCGTAGACGGCCACGCTGCCGATCCCGGCGTCCTTGCAGGCACGCGCGACGCGGACGGCGATCTCGCCACGGTTGGCGATCAGAACCTTCTGCACGGTCTTCCCTTCCTGCTGACCCGCATCGAGTTTAAGGAGTCGGGACGGCTACCGGCCGAGGTAGGCCCCGCCGTTGACGTGGATCACCTGCCCGGTCAGGTGCCCGGCGCCGGGGGAGGCGAGGAACACCACGGTCTCGGCCACGTCGGCCGGCGTGCCGGCGCGGCCGTTGCGGGTGCCCTCCACGCGGCGGCGGACGCCCTCCTCGGTGAGCCGGCCGCGGAAGAACTCCGTCTCGACCACCAGGCCGGGGGAGACCACGTTCGCGGTGATGCCGCGCGGCCCCAGCTCGGCCGCCAGGTCCGCGGTCCACGACTCCAGCGCCGCCTTGGCCGCGCCGTACGAGCCGGACCCGGTGCCGCGGGCGGCGATCGAGCCGGTGGAAACGATACGCGCGCCGTCGGCCAGCCGGGGCGTCAGCGCCGTCGTGACGAGCACGGCGGACAGGAGGTTGGCGTTGAGGTTGGCCCACCAGGCCTCGGCCACCTCCATCAGGTCCGCGGGCTGGGCGCGGTCCAGGTTGGTGTTGCCGCCGGCGTTGTTGACCAGCACGTCCACCCGTTGGGGCAGCTTGTCCAGCGCCTCGTTCACGGCCACCGGGCTGGCGGCGTTGAAGGGCACGCAGTCCGCCTTGATCCGGTCGGCGGCCTCCCGCAGGACGTGCTCGCGCCGGCCCGTGATCGTGACGTGATCGCCCAGGGCGGCGAAGGCCGCCGCGATCGCGTAGCCGATGCCGGTGCCGCCGCCGGTCACCACAACCTCGCGCACGGAAGCTCCCCATTAGATCCGAATGATCCTCTGCAAGACCATAGCCGCTCGGTATATCGCCGGGCGACGGCCGTGGCGGCTGCCTATGGTGAGGGCGCTTTGCAGACGTCGATCCTCGGAGGTACGGCATGAGCCAGGGCCTGCTCGGTGGCAATCCCGCGGAGATGCAGCAGATGGCCACGCAGTTCACCCAGCAGTCGGAGGCCGTGCGCGCGACCATGGCCGTGCTCGACCGTGAGGCCGCCAAGGTCGGCACCGCCTGGACGGGCTCGGGGGCGGAGCGGTTCGGCAGCGCCTGGCAGAACTACCGCGCGGCCTTCCAGCGCATGTCCGAGGAGCTGGCCGAGGCCGCACGGGTCATCAACACCTATCGCGGCAACATCGAGTCGGCCACCCGCTGACGACCTGCCCGAGCCCCGGCGACCCCTTGACTTCACCGAGCGGTCGCCGGGGCTTTGTGATGCATGAGGTTCTTGGGGAAAAACTGCATCATGTGGTGATTCATGACTATTGTGTTGACCGCTGTACCCGAGACAGACCTTGAAGGGGAGAGCTATGGGCGAGAAGGTCGGCGGCATTCTGCCGGACATGGAGAAGATGTCCAACACGTTCAAGACCCAGGCGGGCGCGGTTCTGGACGCCAAGAAGGCGCTCGACGCCGAGGCTGCCAAGATCCCGGCCTCCTGGTCCGGTCCGAACGCCGACAAGTTCAAGTCCGCGTGGGAGGCCTACAAGTCCTCCTTCGACAAGGTGGCGCAGGCCCTGGAGGAGGCCCAGGACGGCATCCGCAAGAACAAGGAGGCCATCGCCGCCGCCACGGGCGCGGGCTGATCGTTCGTCAAGACCCGTGGGGAGTCCTCCGCCGGAGGGCTCCCCTTTCTGTGCGCCAAGCGTGGGGGAGGCGGCGGGGGGATAACGTCTGACAGATGACGTAAACGAAGTCTTGCGCGGAGCGTCAGCTCTGTTCATATTGCGGGGTGAGAGATGACCCGCTCTCACATCCGCCCCGTGGCCAGCCATCGATCGGGGCTGGCCGGCACCCCCCAGGAGGGTCGCACATGACCGTCTTACTCCGGCGCGTTGGACTGATCGTCGCCTCCGGACTCCTGACCGGCGCCTTCATCGCCGTCCCCGCCCACGCGTCCCCCACCCCCGCCGACCCGGCGCAGACCGCCACGACGCTCGACGAACAGCTCGGCACCCGTGACGCGGGCTCCTACTTCGACGCGGCGCAGGGCAAGCTGGTCGTCGCCATCACCGACGACGCCGACGCCCAGGCCGTCCTCGACGCGGGAGCCGTACCCAAGAAGGTCGCCCGCAGCGGCGCCGACCTCGACCGGATCATGCAGCGCCTCGACCACGCGGCCCGGATCCCCGGCACCGCGTGGGCCGTCGACCCGGCCGCCAACCAGGTGGTGGTCTGGGCCGACGCGACCGTCGCCCACGGCGCGCTGCAGCGGATCCAGTCGGTCGCCAAGCAGCTCAACGACGAGGAATCCGCCATGCGCGGCGCGCAGGCGGGCCCGGCCGTACGGGTGGAGAACGACCCCGGCGTGCTCCAGCCCTTCATCCAGGGCGGCGACGCCATCTACACCGGCTCCTCGCGCTGCTCCCTCGGCTTCAACGTGCGAAGCGGCAGCACGTACTACTTCCTGACCGCCGGCCACTGCACCAACATCGGCTCGACCTGGTACGCCAACTCGGCCCGTACGGTGGTGCTCGGCACCAGGGCCGGCAGCAGCTTCCCCGGCAACGACTACGGCATCGTGCGCTACACCAACACGAGCATCGCCAAGCCGGGCAGCGTGAACCTCTACAACGGCAGCTCCCGTGACATCACCGGCGCGGGCAACGCCTACGTCGGCCAGTCGGTGCAGCGCAGCGGCAGCACCACCGGCCTGCACGGCGGCACCGTCACCGCGCTCAACGCCACGGTCAACTACCCGCAGGGCACCGTCTACGGGATGATCAGGACCACCGTCTGCGCCGAGCCCGGCGACAGCGGCGGCCCGCTGTTCTCCGGCACCACCGCCCTCGGCCTGACCTCGGGCGGCAGCGGCAACTGCCGCTCGGGTGGCACGACCTACTTCCAGCCGGTCGTCAAGGCGCTCAACGCCTACGGCGTGTCCGTCTACTGAGAGCCACGCCCTGAGTCCCTGAATCTGAGTCCCTGAATCTGAGTCCCTGAATCTGAGTCCCTGAATCTGAGTCCCTGAGCCGCCATCGCCCCCCATGGCGACTCAGGGACTCGCCACCTGGATCAGCTCCCACGTGCCGCCGACCACCATGAGCCCGCGCCCGACCGGGCCGGCGCCGGTCGCCAGGCTCCGCGGCAGCCGTACGCCCAGCAGGTCGCCCTGGCTGGTGGAGGTGGGGCGCAGCAGGATCCCGTTGCGCGCCTTCTTCATCGCCACGATCGGCCCCCGGTACATCGAGTCGAGGTCCTCGGCGCTGCCGGCGGCGATGACGATGTTGCCGGTGTCGCGCAGCTCCCCGACGAAGTCGGTGAGCCACTCGGCCAGCTCGCTGTCGTTGCCCAGCAGCTCAAGGTCGTCCACGAGCAGGGCGAAGCGCCCGGCGCACGCCTCCTTCACCTCCTGCGGTGAGGAGTCGCCGGTGAAGGCCGCGCCGAGCTCGCGCAGCGGGCCGCGCCGCGGGGAGATCGTGACCAGGGAGTAGCCCCGCCGGGCCAGCCACTGGCCCATGGTGACCAGGGCGGTGGACCGGCCGCTCTTCGGCGGCCCGGCGACCACCAGCGCGGGGCCGTGCTCCTCGACCCGGAAGAAGCGCGCGCCGAGCGTGTCGCCGCCCACGCCGAACAGCACGGCGTCGGCCGGAAGCGGCTCCTCCGCCAGCTGGAGCGCCTCCTCCAGCCGCACGGCGGTGGGCAGCGCGTCGACGCGGAAGGGCCGCAGGTGGCGCGGCACGTCGCCGGCCCGCAGCTTGGCCTCCCTGCCGAGCTGGTGGAGGGCCGCGACCTGGGCCGTGCCGGCGGCGTCGGCGGTCAGCAGGCCCACCTGGACCTCGCGGAGCGTGCCCGCGGCGCGGAAGGCCCGGCCGGGCGGGAAGTGGTCGGGCACGTCCTTGGCCCGGATGCCCACGTAGCTGTAGTCGGTCGGGTCCGTCAGCTTGAGCACCAGCCGGTCGTCGAACAGCGTGGAGATCCGCCCGACGAGCGTGCTGCGGTCGCCGGACATGACGACCTTGACGCCCGCGCCCGCGCCCTCCTGGAGGATCTGCAGCCACTGGTCGACGAGCCTGCCGCCGTCGTGCGACTCGAACGCCGCGTAGAAGCCCTCCCACCGGTCGAAGAGCACCACCAGGTACGGCAGGCGCTCGTCGGGCGGCGCGGCGGCGCGCTGCTCGGTCACGTCGGCGAAGCCCTGGGCGGCCAGGTACTGCTGCCGCCTGCCGATCTCGCCGAGGAGCCGGTCGGTGAGCCGGGTCAGCCGGTCGGGCGAGTCGCGGCCGACCACCGCGCCGGTGTGGGGCATGCCGACGAGCGGGAGCAGCGCGTTGTTGCCGCAGTCGACGGCGTACAGGTGCAGGTCGCGCGGCGAGGCCTGGCGGGCGGCCGACGCCGCCAGGGCGCGCAGCGCCGTGGAGCGTCCCGTGCGGGCGGCCCCGGCGATGAGCAGGTGCCCGGAGGAGGCGACGTCGTAGACCTCCGTGGCCCGCATCTGTAGCGAGGGGATGTCGGCCAGGCCCAGCGGCAGCTTGGTCCAGGAGTCCACCGGCTCCAGCTCGCCGAGGGTGAGCTGGTCGGGCAGCGGCTCCAGCCAGGGGCTGCGCTGCCGGTCGACGCCCAGGGCGCGGGCCGTGCGGGCGATGACGTCGACCAGCACGGACAGGTCCGTGAGCATCGTGCCGTCGTCCTCGTCCTCCTGCCGCCCGGGCAGCGGGACGCCCAGCCGTCCCCAGCTGATCGGCCTGATGTCGATGTACTCGGTCTTGGCCGAGCCCTGGCCCGGCCGCCGCCCGCCGATGCGGGCGGACTGGACCGCGTGCAGCGAGGCGGCGCCCGAGCGCACGTAGCAGCGGCCGGGGGTGGTCTTGGAGATCTGCGCGGCGACCGGGGAGTTGATGACGTCGGTCGACTCCTCGCCGCTGGTCACCCGCAGGGCGATGCGCAGGTTGGTGTTGGCGGCGATGTCGGGGGTGACCACGCCGCCGGGCCGCTGGGTGGCCAGGATGAGGTGGACGCCCAGCGAGCGGCCCCGCCGGGCGATGTCGACCAGGCCGACGATGAAGTCGGGCAGCTCCTGGACCATGGCCGCGAACTCGTCGATGATCAGCAGCAGCCTGGGCATGGGCTCCAGCGGCTTGCCCTGGTCGCGGTAGTCGTTGTAGTCCTCGATGTCCTTGGCGTCGGCGGCCAGCAGCATGTGCTCGCGCCGCTTGAGCTCGGCGGCCAGCGACTCCAGCGCCCGCTCGGTGAGGTGGCCGTCCAGGTCGCTGACCATGCCGACGGTGTGCGGGAGCTTGGCGCAGTCCTTGAAGGCCGAGCCGCCCTTGTAGTCGATGAGCACGAAGTTCAGCTCGTCGGGCCGGTTGTGGACGGCCAGCGAGGCGATGAACGACTGCAGCAGCTCCGACTTTCCGGCGCCGGTGGTGCCGGCGACCAGGCCGTGCGGGCCGTCCAGGCGCAGGTCGATCGTGAAGACGCCCTCGGCGCCGATGCCGATGGGGACCCGGGTGGTACGGCCGCGCGACCAGTAGCCCTGGATCTGCTCCGGCGTCGGATCGGGCATGCCGAGCAGGTCCAGCAGCCGGGCCGAGCCGGGGATGGCCGAGTCGGCGTCCTCGCGG
This sequence comes from Thermoactinospora rubra, assembly GCF_002093975.1. Lineage (GTDB taxonomy): Bacteria > Actinomycetota > Actinomycetes > Streptosporangiales > Streptosporangiaceae > Nonomuraea > Nonomuraea rubra_A. The sequence goes on along the minus strand of NZ_MSZZ01000042.1, from coordinate 90,861 downwards.
CTGACGTCGCGCAGGGGCGCCATGGCCCGGCCGAGCCGGTCGCACCAGCTCGGGTTGACCTGGTCGGCGATGACGTCGCCGGTCTGGATGGCCCCGCGCAGCCGGACGAACGCCGGCCGGTCCAGGTCGCACACGGCGACCGTGGTGCACTCCTCCGGCAGCAGGCGCTCGTCGTCGTCGATGCAGACGGCGTAGACGCCGACCGTGGGGCCGTGCTGGAGGACCTGCGGCATGCCGGGCAGGCCGCGCAGGGCGCGGGCGCCGTCCAGGACGACGAGGACGTTGTAGGGGCGCTCGGTGGCGTAGCCGGCGAAGGCCTGCTGCTTGTCCTGGCCCAGGCCGCCGAAGCCGCCGAAGTCGAGCGACGACTTCTTGGCCGCCCGCCGTGACTGGATCTTGTTGACCAGCTCGACGGCCCGCCGCGCGGCCGACTCGGGGTCGGAGCCGACCATGGACAGGCATTCCTCGCCCTCGCGCGGTGCGGCGTGCGGCAGCCACCGCACCCAGTTCCAGCCGGCCTCGCCCTCATGGTCCGCCGAGAGCACGACGATGGCCAGGTCGCGGGGGCTGTGCAGGGCGGCGGCCTGGGCCACCAGCCAGCGGCCCAGCGCGCGGGACGTGGCGCGCGCCCCGGTCAGGCCCAGCACGCCGACCTCCGGCATGGGCACCGACACGGGGACGGCGTGCGACAGCGGTACGGCGGGCAGCTCCCGCTCCGAGCGGCGGCTGCCGTGCTCGACGAGCAGCTCGATGAGCGAGGGCTGGTCGGCGACGCCGACGCGCAGGTGCAGCGTGTCGGCGTCGTGGATGCGCCGCTCCCACAGCCTGCGCCGCGGCCCGGTGGCGGTCAGCAGCACCTCGGCGGGGTCGGGCAGCTCGTGGCGGCGGTCGGCCTGGTCGTCCAGCCGCAGCCGCTCCAGGGCCCCGGCGAAGGCGTCGCGCTTCTGCTTGAACTCCTGCATCGCCTTCTTGTAGGACTTGCGCCCGTGCCGGCGGTCGCTGAGGCTCTGGGCGACCATGGTGAGCGGTGTCAGCAGCGCCATGAGCAGGAACAGCGGCTGCTTGAAGACGATGGCCATGACCACGCCGCCCACGCCGAACAGCATGCTCGACAGCAGCTGGATGCGCTGGTGCTGGGGCCGCTCGGGCTCCATCGGCACCTCGATGGGCTTCATCCGCGGCGGGCCGCCCAGCCGCGGCGGCCGGTTGTAGGCCAGGCCCGCGTTGTCGGGCAGCGGCGTCAGGTGCGCGTCGGGGTTCTCCGGCACGCGCAGCGTCATCACGGACGCGCCGGTGATGAGCACCTGGCCCGGCTCCCACCGCACCGGGCCGGTCAGCTGCCGGCCCTCCAGCAGCACGTACGCCCCTGGCGCGGGCTCCACCATGCACTCGGCGGCCGTGACGTGGATCGACGCGGCGTGCGGCACGGTGTTGGGGTCGCCCAGCGGGATCGAGCAGCCCTGGGAGGTGCCCAGGGTGTAGGTGCCGAAGCCGAGCCGGTGCACGGCGCCGGCCGCCGGGCCGCTGGACAGGCGGATCTCCACCACGCCCGACGGTTCGCCGCGGCGGGTCGCGGCGGCGGCCGCGGCGTCGAAGGCCACGATGTCGCCGTCGCGCAGCACCGAGCCCGCGGGGGCGGCCGGGTCGACGACGCGGCCGTTCACCCACAGTCCGCCGAGCCGGCCGGCTTGCTGGTGCAGCGGCCCGCTCTGCCAGGCGGGATGGGCCACCACCTGGGCGCGCGGCTCGCCGAGCGCCTCGCCGAGCACCTCGGCGAGGCGGCCCGCCGTGACGTCGTCGTCGGCCTGCGCGACCACGTCCCGCGGCCCGTGGCGGGTGAGGGCCGTGAGGGAGATGCGCATCATGGGACCAAAGCTTAGAACCCGCCTAAAAGCGCTACTTGGGTTTCTTCTCCTCCGCGTCCAGCTGACCGGCCTTGGTCTCCAGCTTCTTGGCGTACTCCTGGAGGTCCGTGGCCAGCGCGGCGAGGTCCTTGATGCCGGTCTCCAGCGCGGTGTTGAACGTGTCGGCGGCCGGCCCCTTCCAGTGCGTCTGGTAGGGGTAGTCCCGCTTGATCGCGGCCGGCTGGTCGTCGAGCTTGTCCGCCAGGTCGCGCAGCCGCCCGGCGGCGAGCCGGAGCCTCTCGCTGTCCTTCATTCGCCACTCCTGTGTCATCTGCCACTCAAATAGTGGCAAACTGTCAGGATCTTTGTCCGCCAGGGAGGAGATGTGAGCGAGCGCGTCATCGACCCGGCCAAGGTCTTGGAGATGGGCAAGGCGATGGCCAAGGCGGCCGTCGACGTCGACGCCAAGGGCCGCCAGGCGCAACACCTCATCGACGGGGTGTCGGGCCTCGTCGGGGGCGCTCCCGACGCGCTCGGCCGGGCCAAGAAGGTCGCCGGTTCGCTGGCCGAACAGGGCGGCGAGGCCGTACGCAAGGCGGTCAAGTACGTCGACGACGTCAAGGCCCTCGAGGAGCTCACCACCTGGCAGTGGTGGATGCCCAACATGGCCAACTTCACCGACCCCGACTGGCAGAAGGTGGTCACCTCAGACGAGTTCGGCTCGGTGCCCATCGGCGTGGCCGCCTACCTGCTGGAGAAGTTCGACAAGGGCAGCCCGGTCCTGCGGCCCGGCAGCAACGCGCCGATCCCGATCATCCCCCGCATGGACAACCTGCCCACGGCGCCCGGCCAGATCACCACCCACCAGGGCCAGCAGTGGGTGCGGCGGCCGAGCGGGCTGATCGTCCCCTCCGGCAGCGCCGCGGACCCGCGCATCCCGCCGGCTCCCACCAACCCGCCGCCCGGCTGGCGCGGCGTGCGGCCCGGCGTCCGCGTGGACGTCCCCGAGTACCGCGTGCCGAAGTGGGCCTCGGTCACCTCCAAGACCCTGGGCTGGGCCGGCGCCGGGCTGACCGTGTACGGCGCGGGCTACAACCAGTGGCTGCAGGACAAGCAGTACCACCCGGAGATGGGCGGCGCCGAGCGCTTCGCCAGGGCCGCCGGCAACGCGGTGATCGAGGGCGGCCCGGCCGCCGCCGGGGCGTGGGCCCTCGGCGTCAAGGGCGCCGCCTGGGGCGCCACCGCCGGCACGATGATCGGCGGGCCCGTCGGCGGCGTCATCGGCGGCGTGGTGGGCGGCGCGGTGGGCGCGTTCGTCGGCAGCAAGGCCGGCGCCGCGGTGGGGCGCGGGCTCAAGGCGCTGGGGAAGAAACTGTTCGGATGAGCATCGCGCTGTTGATGGCCGCTCTCGCCGTGGGATTCGTGCTGCCGGGCTGGCTGGCCCACACGGGCCGGTGGCGCGACTGGAGCCGCGCCGGCTACGCCCTCTACGCGCCGCTGGCGCTGCTGTGGATGGGAGCGGGCGGCGAGCTGCTGTGCGTGGGCACGTTGATCGCCGACGCGGGCGCCGTGGGCCTCGGCCGGGTGATCGGCGCGATCGGCCTGGCGGGGATCGCGCTCGGCACCGTCTTCCTGTTCTGGACCCCGCCGCCGCTGCGCCCGCGCTGGCTCAGGGAACGCAAAGGATGAACGAGATGTACGCGACCGTGGAGCAGTGGCAGGCCGACTGCCCCTGGGAGATCGTCACCGACGAGGTCACCGGCGTGTCGGTGCCCAAGCCGCCAGAGTGGGAGACCCTCGCCCTGCCCGGGGTGCCGCTGGCGGTGCGCCAGCCGCTGCGGCCCGACGGGTTCGCCGCCAACGTCACGGTGAACGTTGAGGAGGCCCTGGCGCCGCACGACTCGCTGGCCGCCTACAGCGAGGCGGTGCTCGGCAACATGATGGTCACGCTCACCGACCTCAGGGTGATCGCGATCGACGACTACGAGCTGTGGGGGCTGCCGGGCCGCCGGATCCTCAGCGCCCACCGCAACGGGCCGTACTCCCTGGCGCTGGAGCAGTACTGGTTCGTCGGCCCGGACGGCGTGGCGACCGCCTTCTCCGGCACCTGCGACATCGCCGACCACCTGACGCACTCCCAGACGTTCGCCTACATGGTCTCCGGGCTGCGCCCGGCCGCGAGGGTGCCCCATGACTGAGCAGCTGCTCCTCAGCCACGACGGGCTCCAGCTGCTGCTGGAGTCGGAGATCGAGCCCTTCCGCCCCCAGGAGCTGTCCCCGGCCCTGGCCGAGCAGCACGCGCGGCTGCGCGAGGCGGGCCTCCTCGACGATCGCGGACGGGTCCCCGAGCAGGCCCGGCCCGCGCTCGACACGCTGCGCAAGCCCGTGGTGCGGCTGGAGATCGAGGCGGCGGTGGGCCGCGTGGGCCGCCGCTGGTACGCGGCGATGGGGGACACCCACGCCGTCATCGTGGAGAGCCCCAGCCCCGCGCTCGGCCCCGGCGTGTCCGCCGAGCAGGTCGCGGGCTTCGCCGAGCCGCCGCCCGGGGAGTTCGCCGTCCGGATCGTCGAGCGGGCGTGGACTCCGGTGGCGGCGTGCGCGTGGCTCGGCGTGGGGCCGCGGCTGCAGCGCGCCGGCGAGCTCGACCTGCCGGGCGCCAGCCTCCAGCGCCGGCTCGTCGACCCGCGCGAACCCGTCCCCGACGGCGTCGACCCGGAGCTGTGGGCGCAGCCGATGCTGCTGTGGGGGCTGACCACCGATCCCGGCGGGCCCAGCCTGCTCGTCCTCGACGCGGGCGCCACGGGGCTGTGGGCCTTCACCGAGACCGGCGAGCGGGCGCGGCTGACGGCGCTGCCCTCCTACGAGGCATGGAGGCTCATCCTGCACGCCATCACCGTGGCGTACGAGGGCTGAGGGGGCGGGCGGCCCGCGCCCCCCGGCCGTCACTGGAACCTCATGGTCCGGTTGTAGGCGTTCAGCTCCCGGTACCACTTGTCGGCCTCCTCCTGCGAGCACTTCCTCGGCGTGCTCGCCAGCACCGCCGACAGCTCGTCGTCCAGGGCGCCCAGCGCGGTGTTGTAGGCCCTGACGTTCTCGTCGAGCCGGCCCTTCCACGCGGTGGCCGTCTTGCTGGTCCACACCTTGCCGCTGTCCATGGCGGCGGCCGGCTTGTTGAGCTTCTTCTCCATCTCGCCCTGGATCTTGTGGACCCGCTCCTGGAGGTTCTTCAGGTACTCGTACTTGGGGTTGTCAACGTCGCCCATCGTCGTCCCCTCGTAGGAAGGTCATCAGGACGGCCACGTCCGCCTCGCTGAGCGGCGGATCCGGCGGCAGCGGCGTCAGCTCCTGGAGCTCGGCGGGCTCGCCGCCCGGATCGGGGGAGGCCTCGACGAGCAGCCACAGCACACCCTGGTAGCGGTCGGTGTCCCGGCGGTTCCAGACGGCGTCGGCGTTGTCCTCGTCGCCGCTCTCGTCCCACCCGTCCAGGCCGAGCCGGCCGGTCAGCTCCCGCACGGTCTCGCGGGCGTCGCCGTCCGGCAGCCTCACCAGCACGCTGGTGACCATCCAGGTGCCGGGGAACTTCTCGTACGGCACCGCCTCCCACCGCTCGGCCACGGGCACGCCCAGGTCCTCCAGCAGCGGCGTCACCGCTTCCGGAGCCTCGACATTGGCGGTGATCACAACACGCATCACTTGGCCTTTCCGTGGGTGATCCGGCCCGTCTCCCACTCCACGTTGAGGTGGTTGCCGTCACCGGTCAGCTTGCCCAGGGGAGTGTTCGGAGTCTGCACGTCCCACTCGTAGTTGGTCTGGCCGACGCCCCTGCCCTTGTGCCAGACGTTGCCGTAAGCGTCGACGAAGCCCTCGCGCCCGTTGACGGTGGCCTTCTGCGGGTTGTTGGGCTGCCAGTTCTTGGGCGGAACGAAGGGGATCGGTCCGTCGGTGGGCAGGTGCAGGCTCTTGGCCTTGGCCAGGAACTTGGGTTTCTTGGCGTAGATGGCGGCGGCGTCCACGTGCATCCGGTTGGCGATGGTCAGCGCGTCGAGGGCGTGCTGCGGCCCCCGCTGAATGGCGATCTTGGTGATGTTCTCGATGTCGCCCTTGGCCTTCTCCAGGCCCTTCTTGAGCGCCTCGATCTCGTCCTTGCTCAGGTCGAGCGGGTTTTCCTCGATCTTCTTCAGCAGCGCGGGATCCAGTCCCAGCAGGGTCTTGAAGCCCGGGTAGGAGTCCACCAGCCGCTTGAAGATCTTGACTGGCTTGGCCGCGGCGTCGCCGATCCAGGGGATGAATGCGACCGCCGACAGCAGCGCGCCCTTCCAGTCGCCGCGGCCCAGCGAGATCAGCGCGTCGATGCCGTCGGAGATGGGCGTCGGGTCGAAGATGCCCACCACGCCCGCAGTGATCTGGACGGCGTCTGTCCAGGTCAGGCCGCCTTCGCCGGTGAGCTCCTCGATGTAGGTGCCCTCGAAGAACTTCTCGATGATCGAGATGTAGTTGTCCTCGACACCCTGGAAGGGGAACTTGGCGTAGTGGTTCTTGGCGACGTGGTCAAACAGCCGCATGGCCAGCTCGTCGGCGGGGTTCTTCCACTTGTCGTCGCCGGGCGGGCGCATGCGCTCGAAGGCGTCGGCGGCGTCGACCGTGGCGGCCTTGAGGAAGCGGCCGAGCGGGTCGCCCAGCTTGGGGTCGCTGGTGCTCATCCACCCCATGTGCTTGCCGTACGCCATGGCGTTGATCTGGTCGAAGTTGGCCTTGTACAGCTCATGGGCGGCGAGCGGGTTGCGGGCGATCGCGTCGAGGATCTTGGCGGTGGTGTAGTTGCCGCCGCCCAGCTGGCCGATCTTGAGCGCCCGGTTGCCGATCTTGACCAGGGTGTCCTTGTTCCACGTGCCGTGCATCATCAGCGCGGCCAGGGTGTTGTAGTCGGTGCCGCGGCCGTCGGGGTGGAAGCCGTCGAGCCACTTGTCGTCGATGACGCCGCGGTGGCTGGCCACCGCCAGGATGTTGGCGATGGCCTGGAAGCGGGCCTCCCCGGCCTCCTTGTCGTCGCCCCAGCTCTCGGCGCTCTTGGCCCGGCCGGCCAGCCAGCCGAGCTTGTCAGGGCCGAGCTCCCTGGCGAAGGCCTCGGCGAAGTCCGGGTCGAACTGGTACTTGCGGATCTGCTCCCAGACGTCGGCGGGGAACTCGCCGGGGTGCTGGTACTTGGCGGCCAGTTCCTTGGCCTTGGCCCGCGCCTCCTCGGGGCTCTTGAAGTGGCCCTCCCATTCGGACTCCACCATGGATCCGGTGAAGCCGAACTGGCCGTGCTCCTTGGCGATCTGCTCGGTCATCGACTGGCGGCGCCGCAGCATCGGCAGCTCGCCGGCGATCCACCGGGCGACCCCTTCCAGGGTGCCGATGTGCTTGGTGTCCAGGCCGGCGCGGGCGAAGTCGTGCCGCAGGCCGGGGATCTTGGCCGTGATCATCGACCGGACGTCGTCGAGGTCGCCGATCATTCCCTTCAGCTGGACAGGGTCAATGCCGGCGAATTCCGCGTTGTCTCTGTCGGGAGGCACACGGACACCCTAAAGGGAAGATCAGGGCTTGGCCGCCTCTTCCCGCCTCTGCCGGGCCTCCTGCCGCAGGTTCTCGGCCGTCGTACGGCAGGCGCCGGCCAGGTCGCCGAGCTGGTTGCGCTGCGTCCTCAGCGTGCCCTTGAAGCGGTCGGCGGCCGGTCCGGTCCAGATCTCCCACCCGCCCTCCGGCGTGGTGGTCACGTCCTTCAGCAGCCCGTCGAGCTGCCCGGCCCAGCCGTCGAACTTCCTGGCCAGCGCCTCCTTCTCCTCGGCCTCCGCGATGAGCTTGGCCTTGTCGGTCACGGTCAGCCTCCGCGCTTCTTGAGGGCCTTGACGACGGTCTCCAGGTAGAAGCCCTGGATGGCGTTCTCGAGCAGCACGCGGTCGTCGGGGCTGAGCGGCGGCCTGCCCGCGGCCTTGAGCCGGTCCTCGTAGGACTTCATGTGCTGCTCGGTCAGCTCCTTGACCAGGTCACTCGCCTCGCCGTTGGCGCCGCCGCCGAACAGGCCGCCGATGACGGGGAGCTTGGAGAACCAGTTGTCCTCCTTGTCCAGCTCCTTGGCGAGCTTGCCGGCGACCGGCCACTTGGCGGCGTTCTCCAGGAAGTTCTTCCACACCGTGCTCGACACCTCGCCGGGCACCAGCTTGCCCGCGCGGCCGATGGCCAGGTCGATGGGCAGGACGAGCATCTCGACGGTCAGCTTGCGGCGCTCCTCCTCGCTCAGGTCGATGTCGTGCACCGCGCCGACCATCAGGCCGCCCAGCGCGCCGATCTGGGCCATGGAGTGCGTGAACTTCCTGCGGTCCTCGGGGTTGTCGAGGTCGCCGCCGCCCATGTCGAGCGAGTTCTGGAACCGGCGCATGCCGTCGCTGAGGGGCTGGCGGCCCTCGGCGCGCTGGAAGATCCCGGCGAACAGGTTGGTCAGGTCCTGCTCGCTGAGCCGGTCCCAGCCCTTGCCGGGGTCGAGCGCCTTGAGCTCCGGATCGTTGCGCGAGGCGGTGAGCCCGGCGATCTCGGGCAGCCAGCGGGCCGCGTGCCCGGCGACGACGGCGTTGATGTCGGCGTCCTTGAGCGCCTCCGGTTTCAGGCCGCGTGCGGCCAGCGCCTTGGCCAGGGCCTGGAAGGCCTCCCGGCCTGTGGCGGGGTCGCCCAGCTCCCGCTTCAGCGCGTCGACCAGGGCCTGCTTGAGCACCGGGTCGTCGGCGAAGGCCTTGGTGTAGGCGCCGGCGACGTGCGCGACCGCCTTGCGCCGGTCGGCGCCGGGCACGCCGCCCGCCAGCGCCTTGGCGATGGCGCCGGTGACCAGCGCTTCCAGGCCGGGCGGGCGGCCCTCGTGCAGCACCTCGCCGCGCAGGATCAGGTCGGCGGTCCGCTGGTCGGTGGCGAGGATCGCCTGGAAGGCTTCGGGGTTGCCGTCGAGCGCCTTGAAGAACCAGTACAGCTGCCAGTTGTCGTTGGGCCCGGTGTGCCCGGTCACGGCCGCCGCGAGGTACCGGCCGGCCTCGACGACGAACTGCTTGGACTGCGGCGCGGCCCCCAGCAGGGCGGTCATGACGTCGGGGCCCGAGGTCTCGACCAGGTACTTGCGCAGGTCAGGGACCAGGCCGGCGGTGTCGGCCGAGGCGAGCGCCTGGGCGAGGCCGCCGAGGTCCTCCCTGAAGCGCTCCATCTCCTTGGGCGTGAGGCCCTTGCCGTACTTGTCCTTGTTGAACTCCATCCACTTCTCGACGATGTCGAGGTACGTCCCGGGCGTGAGCTTGCCGAGGAACCCGGCGGCGTAGGCCGGGTCGCCCATGCGGTCCTTGCCGGCCTTGAGCGCTTCGACGAGGTCGGCGAAGGTGTGGTAACTCTGGTCCTTCTCGTAGGCGGCCCAGGCGTCCTTGATCTTCTGGCCCTCGGCCTCGCCGGCCCGCCGGGCGGCGTCCTGGCTGTCGTAGGGGAACTCGGCGACCCTGAAGTCGTCGCTCACACGGCGGGCGCCGGGGACCGACTGGATGGTCTGGACGCGCCACTTCAGGTCGCGCTCGGAGTCGGTGAGGAAGGACCCGCACTGGCCGACCACCTCGGCGCCCTTGGCACCGGACGGAAAGGCCGCGCCCGCCGCGGCGATCCCGCCGGACAGCGCCTGCCGCAACCGGCTCGCGGTGTCGGCGGCCGACTTCATCGTCGCGCACAACCGGGTGGCGGCGGCGGTGTTCAACCCGACGAACTCACTCATCGAATGTCACTTCCATAACATTCGGCGACATTATCGGTGGAGTTGGCGGTCAGTGCCGGCCTTCCCGAACTGTTCACGCGCCGGTCGCCGCTGGTAAACCAGGCGCCATGTGGGGTTTCTGCGGTCTATGTGACTTCGGAAGCTTCGGCTCGGTATTGTCGGTTTTCGTCACCGGCGTCCCCCACCACTGGAGCACCTGTCGATGAAGGTCACCGAGCAGTCGTCCTTCCGCAGGTCCGAGGCGCAACGTTTGGCTGACCAAGGGCCCGTGCCGCCCGCCGCCTCGGGCCGCAGGCTGCCCTCGGCTCCCCGCGAGCGCAAGCCCGCCCTCGCGGCGCTGGCCGTCCTGCTCATCGTCGGCGGCGCGCTGCTGACCGCCTTCCTGGTCATCCAGATGGGCAACCGGGTCCCGGCCCTCATGGTCGTCAGGACCGTCCCGGCCGGGCAGAAGATCGTCCGCGCCGACCTGCAGGAGGTCCAGGTCCCCGCGGAGACCGAGTTCGACTACATCCCGGCCCAGCAGCTCGACATCGCCCTGTCCAAGTACGCCAAGGTCGAGCTCGTGCCCGGCGCGCTGCTGACCGCCGACATGACCGCCGACGCGCCGGAGGCACTGGTCGCGGGCAAGGCCGTGGTGGGCCTGTCGCTCAAGGCCGGCCAGGTGCCCGGCATGCTGGCGGCCGGGCAGCGGGTCCAGGTGATCTACGTCTCCGGCGAGGAGGGCACGGTCGGCACCGGCAAGGTGCTCGCCGACCGGGCGACCGTCCAGTCCGTCAGGGAGTCCGAGGGCGGCACGACGCTGGTCGACATCGTCATCGACAAGGCCGCGGCGGCCAACGTCTCGGCCGCTGCCTCCGGTGGCCGCGTGGCCCTGGCGTACCTGCCGGGCGCCAAGGGCGGCGAGGCGTCCGCTCCGGCGATCACCCCCACCCCGCAGCCCACCCCGACGGACGGCACGCCCGTCAAGCCCACCAAGAAGCCCACCGCGAAGCCGACGAACCAGCCGACGAACCAGCCCACGGGCACCGCGAGCCCGACGGAGGGCGGCTGAGGCATGGCGCTCATCGCTCTGGCGGCCGACAAGGGCGCACCCGGCGTGACCACCGCGGCCACCGCGCTGGCCGCGGTCTGGCCGCGCAACGCCATGCTCGCCGAGTGCGACCCCTCGGGCGGCGACCTGGCCTACCGCCTTCCCGGCGAGCACGGCCGCCCGCTCAACCCCACGCAGGGCCTGCTCAGCCTGGGCGCCGCGGCCCGCAAGGGCCTGGGCCCGCAGCAGGTGCTCGAACACACCCAGCGGCTCATCGGCGGCCTGGACGTCCTGCTCGGCATCACCGCCGCCGAGCAGTCGGCGGGCCTGACCTGGCTGTGGGACCCGCTCGCCCAGGCCCTGCGCGCGCTGCCCGACACCGACGTGGTGCTGGACTGCGGCCGGCTGGGCGCCTACCCGCCGCTCCACGGCCTGCTCGCCGCTTGCGACCTGGTCGTCCTGCTGGTCCGCCCGCAGCTGGACCAGGTGGCGCACCTGCGCGACCGCGTCGCCTCCCTCGGCGCCGCGCTGGCCGAGCGCACCCGCACCCCGCCGCCGCTCGGCGTGGCCGTCATCGCCGAGCCCAAGGAGTACGGCAGGGCCATCGGCGAGGTGCGGCGGGTGCTGAGCGGGGCGGGGCTGCCGGACCTGGTGCTGGGCGGCATCGCCTACGACGTCAAGGGCGCCGAGCTGCTGCGCGGCGAGTGGGGCGGCCGCCTGGACCGCACGCTGCTCATCCGCTCGGCCCGCGAGCTGGCCACGACGCTCACCGGTCACCTGGCGAGGGTTGCGGTGCCATGATCGATCACTCTCTGGTCAAGCGTTTCCGCCAGGAGGTCGGCGACCGCCTGGCCACCCAGCGCAGGCTGGACGCGGCCAACGGCCTGCCGCCGATGACGGGCGAGGACGAGCGGCAGTTCGCCCGGGCGCTCATCGCGCAGGTGCTGGAGGAGCACGCGCGCAACGAGATCGCCGTCGGCCGCACGCCGCCGAACGCCGAGGAGGAGGAAGCCCTCGCGGCCGGGATCCACGCCGCGCTGTTCGGCGTGGGCCGCCTCCAGCCGCTGCTGGACAACCCCGAGATCGAGAACATCGACATCAACGGCTGCGACAAGGTCTTCATCAGCTACGCCGACGGCCGCGAGGAGATGGGCGAGCCCGTCGCCGACTCCGACGAGGAGCTGATCGAGCTGATCCAGATCCTCGCCGCCTACTCGGGACTGTCCTCCCGGCCCTTCGACACCGCCAACCCGCAGCTCGACCTGCGCCTGCCCGACGGCTCCCGGCTGTCGGCGGTGATGGACGTGGCGGTACGGCCCGCGCTGTCCATCCGCCGGGCGCGCCTGGGCAAGGTGTTCCTGTCCGACCTGATCGGCAACGGCACGCTCAGCCCCGAGCTGGGCCGCTTCCTCCAGGCGGCGGTCGCCGCGCGCAAGAACATCATGATCGCCGGGTCCACCAACGCCGGGAAGACGACGCTGCTGCGCGCGCTGGCCAACGAGATCCCGCCCAACGAGCGCCTCATCACCGTCGAGCGGGCCCTGGAGCTGGGCCTGGACCAGTTCCCCGAGCTGCACCCGAACGTCGTCGCCTTCGAGTACCGCCTGCCCAACGCCGAGGGCCAGGGCGAGATCACCATGGCCGAGCTGGTGCGGCGGTCGCTGCGCATGAACCCCTCCCGCGTGATCGTCGGCGAGGTGCTGGGCGACGAGATCGTCACCATGCTCAACGCGATGACCCAGGGCAACGACGGCTCCCTGTCGACCATCCACGCCAACTCCAGCATGGAGGTCTTCAACCGCATCGCCACCTACGCCCTCCAGGCCCAGGAACGGCTGCCGATCGAGGCCACCCACATGCTCATCGCCGGCGCGATCGACTTCGTGGTCTTCATCACCAAGCGCAACGACTACGGCAGGGGCGGGCGCCTGCGCCGCTACGTCTCCAGCGTGCGCGAGGTCACCGGCGTGGACGGGCGCGTGCTGTCGAGCGAGGTGTTCGCGCCGGGACCGGACGGCTCCGCCGTACCGCACGCTCCCATCCAGTGCATCGAGGACCTGGCCCAGCACGGCTACTACCCCGGATACGGCGGGGGGTGGCGGTGAACACCCTCATGCTGTCGGTCGTGGGCGGCGCCGCCATCGCGGGCGGGCTGTTCCTGCTCGGGCTGTTCATCCGCGGCACCCGGCCGCGCCCGCAGGCCAAGACCGGCGGGCTGCGCAAGGAGCAGCTGCGCAAGCTGTCGGCCAAGCTCGGTGTCGCCGTGGTCGTCGCCGTCGCCGTGCTCGCGCTGACGCGCTGGCCGGTCATCGCGATCGGGTCGGGCCTGCTGGTCGTCGGCTGGAACAGCCTGGCCGGCGGCGCCCGCGAGGAACGCATGGCCATGCGGAACCTGGAGGCCCTGGCCGCCTGGACCGAGTCGCTGCGCGACACCATCGCCGGCGCCGCCGGTCTGGAGCAGGCCATCCCCGCCTCCATCCGCGCCGCCGCGCCCACCCTCCAGCCGCACATCAGGGCCCTGGTCGACCGGCTCCACACGCGCATGTCGCTGCCGGACGCGCTGCACCGCTTCGCCGACGAGCTCAACGACCCCTCCGCCGACCTGGTCGTCGCCGCCCTCATCCTCAACGCCAAGCTGCGCGGCCCCGGCCTGCGTGAGGTGCTCACGGCGCTGGCCGCCTCGGCTCGCGAGGAGCTGGACGTGCGGCGCAAGGTCGAGGCCGAGCGGCGCTCGACGCGGCGGTCGGTGCAGATCGTCGTGGGCGCCTCGGTCGGGTTCGCCGCCCTGCTGGTGATCTTCAACCCGTCGTACGTCCAGGAGTACCAGGGCTGGCTGGGGCAGATCGTGCTGCTGGTCGTGGCGGGGCTGTTCGGCCTGGGCTTCGCGTGGATGCGCCGCCTGGCCCGCTACCACAAGCCGGAACGGCTGCTCGCCCGCGTCGCTCAGGGGGCGGAGGCCCCATGATGACGCTCGCGCTCCTCGCCGGAGCCCTCATCGGCCTGGGCCTGTTCACCCTGTCCCGGGCCCTGTTCCCGGCGCGCCCCGGCCTGGCCGCCCGCCTGTCGGCCACCGACGGCCTGCGCCGCGAGTCGGCGGTGTCCGTCAGCGTCATCACCCGCGAGGAGGTCAGCCCGTTCAAGCAGCGGCTCGGCGAGAGCCTGGGCCGCTTCTACGCCGCCCGGGGCTGGGAGATGCGCTCCCAGCGGGCCGACCTGGCGCTCCTCGGCCGCTCCTGGGACGGCTTCCTGGCCACCAAGTGCCTGCTGGCCGCCGCCGGGCTGCTGGCCGCCCCGCTCGTCGCCGGGTGGATCTCGCTCATGGGCTGGGGCGTCAACCTCGTGGTGCCCGTCTGGACGGCCCTGCTCGTCGCGCTGGTCTTCTTCCTGCTTCCCGACCTGCAGCTCAAGCGCGACGCCGCCGCCAGGCGCCGGGACTTCCGCCACGCGGTGGGCGCCTTCCTCGACCTGGTGTCGATGAACCTCGCCGGCGGCCGGGGCGTCCCCGAGGCGCTCATGATGGCCTCCTCCGTCGGCGAGGGCTGGGCCATGGCCCGCGTCCGCGACGCCCTGGCCAGCGCCCGCATCGTCGGCATCACCCCCTGGCAGGCGCTCGGCCAGCTCGGCGAGGAGGTCGACCTGGACGAGCTGCGCGACCTGTCCTCCGCGCTCGGCCTGGTCGCCGAGGACGGCGCGAAGGTGCGCCAGTCGCTCGCCGCCCGCGCCGAGACCATGCGCCGCCGCGAGCTGGCCGAGATCGAGGGCCAGGCCGGCGAGCGCTCCCAGTCCATGCTCGTCGCCCAGCTGCTGCTGTGCGCGGGCTTCCTGATCTTCCTCAGCTTCCCAGCCGCCATGAAGATGTTGGGATCATGAAAGGGGACGTGTCCCGATGAATCCGCTCAACTGGCCTGAAGTCATCTACTTCCGCGCCATGCTCGGCGTGCGCATCGAACGCGCGCGCAATGCCCCGAGCCGCGGCGCGTCCGCCGTGGAGTGGGTGATCATCACGGCGATCATCGCCGGTGTCGCCATGGGGCTGGCCCTGGCCATCCAGAACCTCGTCAAGAACAAGCAGGCCGAGATCGAGAAGGGCTTCGGCGGCGGGGGCAACGGCGGCAACGGCGGCAACCCGTAGACCCGTGGTGACCTCCGGCGCCCGCCCGCGCGGCCGTCTCGCGTTACCCGTGCGCGAGGCGGCGGCCCGGCGTGCCCGGGAACGCGGCGCCTCGGTGGTCGAGCTGGCCATCCTCATGCCGGTCGTGCTCATCGTCATCCTCCTGATCGTGCAGTTCGCGCTGATCTTCCACGCCCGCCAGGTCGCCGACGCCGCGGCCCGCGAGGGCGCCCGGGTGGCCAGGGCCGCCGGGGTGGGCGAGGGCGCGGGGGACTGGCAGGGCGCGGCCACGCAGCGGGCCCGCACGATCATCGGCGCCATGGGACCGCAGATCCTCACCAAGGCCAGCGTCCAGCCCTGGCAGCGCGGCAGCCATCGCGGCGTGACCGTCCGGGGCGACGCCGTGGCCGCCGTGCCGCTGCTGCCGGGCATGAGCTTCCGCATCACCTCGACCTTCGGCGGGCCCATCGAGTGCTTCCGCCCCGACGACGGCTCGGGAGGCTGCGGATGAGGCCGCTGTGCCGTACGGCAGGCTTTCGCAGTGAGCCGGGCGTGCGCCGTGAGCCGTCGGCGGAGATCGCCGAGCGCGGGTCGATGGCCGTCGAGACCGTGCTGCTCGCCCCGGTCATCCTGCTGTTCATCCTCTTCCTGGTCGGCGCGGCGGTGATCGTCGAGTCGCAGGGCGAGGTGAACGGCGCGGCCCGCGACGCCGCCAGAGCCGCGTCCGTCCAGCGCAACCTCGGCTCGGCCGAACGGGCGGCCACGGACGCGGCCCGGGCGTCGCTGGGCAACTCGTGCTCCTCGCCCGTCGTCAGCCTCGCCGGCTCCAACTGGACCGAGGGCGGCGAGGTCCACGTCCGCGTCAGATGCAAACTCGACCTGGGCGCCGTGGCCGGGTTCGGCTTCTCGGCCAGCAAGGAGATGACCGCCACCGCGGTGGCGCCGCTGGAGCAGTTCCGGAGGGTCGACTGATGCGCGCCGCGCCGAGACCCGACCGGGGCAGCACCTCGGTGTTCGTCGTGGTCTTCTCCCTGGCGATCTTCCTGCTGGCCGGGCTGCTCGTGGACGGCGGAGCCGCCATGAACGCCCGGCTGCGCGCCGGAGACATCGCCGAGCAGGGCGCCAGGGCCGCGGCCGACACCATCGACGAGGACCACCTGCGGGAGACCGGCACCATCAGGATCCGCGACGAGGGCCGGGCCTGCGCGCGGGCGAGACGGGTGGTGACCGCGCACGCCGAGGCCAAGGCCACGATGAAGAGCTGCGCCGTGCGCAACGGCAACCGGGTCGACGTCACCGTCGAGATCAGGTGGACCGCGTTCTTCCTGTCCGTGATCGGGATCGACCAGGGCACGATGGCCGCCGAGGTGACGGCCGGGCCGGAAACAGGCGTGGGATAGACGGTGGGACAGACGATGGCAAGGCAACCGTACTCGCGATCCGCGACCGACGTCCTCCTGGGCGTGCTCGCCGTGCTCGCGCTGCTGGGGCTCGTCGGCGGCGTGCCGTACGCGCTGGTCAAGTTCTTCGGCAACCCGCTGCCGGAACGGCTCAGCCTGGAGGCGCTCACCAGGCAGGTCGACTTCCAGACCGTCCTGGACATGCTGGTGGTCCTGGTCTGGCTGGCCTGGCTGCAGCTGGTGGTCTGCATCGCGGTCGAGCTGTGGTCCGGCATCCGGCGGGTGGGCGTGCCCGCGCAGGTGCCGTTCGCGCGCGGCCCGCAGGCGCTCGCGCACCGCCTGGTGACCGCCGCGCTGCTGCTGTTCACGGCCGCGGCCGTGGTCGCCCCGGTGGCGACGGCCGTCTCCAGCGCGGCGGGACCGGCGATCTCGCAGGACGCCGGCCCGCCCACCGCGCAGCCGCAGCAGCTCCAGGAGGCCGAGACCCTCACGCCGGTGAAGAAGGTCAAGAAGGTCTACACCGTCCAGCCGCCGGAGGGACGCCACCACGAGAGCCTGTGGGAGATCGCCGAGAAGTGCCTGGGCGAGGGGCGCAGGTACCGCGAGATCTACGAGCTGAACAAGCACCGGGTGCAGCCCGACGGGACCAAGCTGCACATCGCCAGCCTGATCAGGCCCGGCTGGGTGCTGGAGATGCCCGACGACGCGCGCAACGTCCACATCGTCGACGAGGACGAGGACCGCGAGAGCGTGCTGGAGCGGCATCCCGGCAAGCCGGCCGAGCTCGACGGCAAGAGCAAGGACGTCCAGGTCAAGCAGGACCGCGCGGGCGACCCGTCCCGGTCGGTCGACGCCAGCCCCGAGACCGGCGCGTACGACCCCGAGCAGACCCAGAACGTGCGCCCCGACCAGCTCCCGCAGCCCAGCCGGCAGGACCGGGTCCAGCAGCCGGCGGCCGACCAGGGAGTGGACCTGTCCGCGCTGTCCGAGGCGCTGCCCGAGGCCGTGGCCGCCGCCTCGCTGGCCGCCGCCGGGCTGCTGGCCGCGCTCGGCAGGCGGCGGCGCGAGCAGCTGTGGAGCAGGGCGTTCGGGCGGCGCGTGCCGCTGCCCACCGGTCCCGGCGTGCTGGCCGAGAAGGCCATGCTGCTCGGCGCGGACGTCCAGGGCACGCGGCTGCTCGACCTGGGGCTGCGGCACCTGGCCAAGCAGCTCGGCGCGGCCGGCCGTACCCCTCCCACGGTCTTCGGCGCCTTCCTCGCGCCGACGCACCTGGACCTGTGGATCCACCCGGCCGACAAGGACGCCCCCGCGCCGTGGGTCGCCGTCGACGGCGGGCAGGTGTGGCGCCTGGACGCCACCGCCGGCCTGCGGCTGCCGGAACGGTCGCTGGCCGACGTGCTCGCGCCGTACCCGGGACTCGTCTCGCTCGGCGCCAACGAGGGCGGCCGGGTGCTCGTCGACCTCGAGGCGGCGCACGGCATCATCAACCTGCGCGGGCCGTACACGGAGGCGGCGCTGGCGGCCGTCGCCGTCGAGCTGGCCACCAACCGCTGGTCCGACCACATGAACCTGGTCCTCGTCGGCTTCGGCGCCGAGCTCACGCTCATCGCGCCCGAGCGCATCACGGCCGCCGCCAGCCTCGCCGAGGCGCTGCCCGCGCTGGAGGCCGCCACCGCGCAGGTGCGCGACGCGCTGGCCGCCGTCGGCGCCGACTCCGTGCTCACCGGCCGCGCCCGCGGCGAGTACGGCGAAGCCTGGATGCCCACCTACCTGCTCTCGGCGGTCCCGCCCACCCCCGAGGAGGCGCAACGGCTGGCCGAGCTGGCGCGGACCGGATCCCGCCTGGCCTCCGGCTACATCGTCGCCGGCGAGTCCACGCCGGGCGCGGTCTGGCAGTGGGAGGTCACCGCCGAGGGGCGGGCGCGGCTGCCGGCGCTCGGCTTCGACGTCAAGGCCCAGCTGCTGCCCGCCGACCAGTACCAGCAGGTCATCGACCTGTTCAGGACCGCGGCGCGGCGCGAGGGCCAGCCGATGCCCGACCCCTCGCCCGCCGGACCCGCCGCGCACCAGCTCCAGGCCGGCTTCCAGCTGCTGGCCGACGTCCGCGTGCTGGGGCCGATCGAGGTGCAGGCCATGCACCCGATGGAGACCGAACGGCTCGCGCTGTGCCAGGAGCTCGTGGCGTACCTGGCCACCCACCCCGGCGGCGTCCACCCCCGGGTGCTCGCGGGGGCGCTGTGGCCGCGCGGGGTCGAGGAGTCCGTCCGCGACGCGGTCATCGACCGGGCCATCGACTGGCTCGGCGACGACCCGACCGGGCGGCCGAACCTCTACCTGGACATGGAGGGGCGGCTGCATCTCGGGCCGTACGTCAGGATCGACTGGGAGATCTTCAAGGAGCTGCTGCGGGTGGCGCGCCAGGATCCCACGCAGGAGGCGGCGATCCTCGACTACGCGCTGAACCTGGTGCGCGGGCCGCTGCTGGCCGACCGGCCGCAGGGGCGGTACCTGTGGCTGGCCGGGGACCCGGTCGAGTCCGAGGTCACCGCTCGCGTGTCGGACGCGGCGCACCGGCTGTGGCAGCTGCGCATGGCGGCCTCCGACCCGCAGGGGGCGATCACCGCGGTGCTGGCCGGGCTGCGGGTGTCGGAGGGCGACGAGGCACTGTGGCGCGACCTGCTGCGGGCGGCGCACGCCACCGGGGACGTCGCGACGCTGCGGTTCTGGGTGGACACGCTCCGGCAGCGGGCGGCCAACTCGCGCTACTGGGGCAGGCTCGTGCCGGAGACGGAGGCGCTCATCGAGGAACTGCTCCCGTCGGCGGCCGTTCCGGAACGGGCGGCGGGGTGAGGCCGGTGGGGTTCGACGCTACGCGGACGGGGCCGGGTTCGGCTTCCCGGGCGGAGGTTTTCCTGTGGGAACGCCGGAGGCTCGCCCTTCCGGCGGGGCGCCGTGGGCTCCTTGTGGCGTTGGCCGCGTCGGCGGCGGTCGCCTGCGGTCCCACGCCGGACCCCTCCGCGGGCTTCAACGGGGCGAGCCGGCAGCGCTCGCCCGAACCGGCCTCCCCCGCGGCCTCGGCCCCCGCGACGCCCACGCCATCGGCCACCTCGTCGCCCCCGGCCAAGCCGGTGGCGCGCTACCCCTTCCCGAAGGACTTCAAGGTCGTCTTCCCCTCCTACAGCGGTGAGGGCCAGGCGGCCGTGCAGACCTTCCGCGACTTCTGGGGCGCCTGGTGGTACGCGGTCACCACCCACGGACGCGACCGGCGCTACCAGGACTACCTGTCCACCCAGGACATCCTCGGCGGCGGGCTCACCGTCTTCCCCGAGGTCGTCGTGGACTGGCGCCAGCAGGGCGTGCGGCCCACCGGCGTCCTGCGCGTCCACAAGCTCGACATCACGCTCGCCGAGGACGCCAGGCTCGGCTTCACCGCCTGCGTCGACGCCTCCAGGCTCGGCACCCGGTCGGTGGCCACCGGCCAGGAGCGCTGGACCCTCGGCAAGCGCCCCACCTCTCGGTACCAGATGCGAATCCTCATGGAACGGTCGGCGGGCGCCTGGAAAGTCGGCGCGTTCCTGTCCGACTCCACGGTTAAGGAGTGCCGATGACGCGGCGACTGCTCACGCTGGCGTTGGCGATCGTTGCCCTGCTGTCCCTCGCCGCCGTCCCCGCCACGGCGGACCCCGGCGTCGGCGGCGGGGGCGACGGCCGGCAGTACTACATCGAGACCCAGGTGCGGGTCTCCGGCAGCGGCCACAAGAGCGGCGGCCAGGTGCACATGCCACCCGACTTCGACCCGCCCAAGTGCTGGTGGGAGCCCAAGTTCACCTACCAGGAGATGGTGGACTGGCTCACCGGCATCCAGAAGGTCTTCACCAACTTCCCGATCATCGGGGACCTGGTGGACTACATCGTCAACCAGCTGCTGGCCGAGTACAAGCAGTACGAGAACGAGCCTGGCAAGATCTTCTGGCTGCTGACGGACGACAAGACGCCCGAGGGCGCGGCCTGCTACCAGCGCACCGAGCCCAAGTGGCGGGTCATCCTGCAGGTGCCGGTCCAGGAGAACGACCAGGTCATCGACCCGTGGGACCTGGCCAAGATCGCGCGTGCGAACCTGACGCTTCCCGAGCCGGTCATCACGATCAACCCGCCGGACGGGCGTTCCTACGTCGGGCTGGAGACCTGGATCGGCGTGCAGCCCGTCGAGCCGCTGTCCGTCACGGCCGAGGTCGCCGGGTTCCCGCAGCTGAGGGCGACGATCACCGCCAGGCCGTCGCGCGTGGAGATCAAGACCAACGGTCCGGGACAGGTCAAGGACGGGCCGACGTGCCCGCCGTACCACAAGGGCGCCTCGCTGGCGTCGGGGTGCTGGATCAAGTACAGCAAGTCGTCGCTGGGCGGGCGGTACACGATCACCGTGACCCAGCACTGGACGGTCACCAGCGAACCGGCGTTCAACCTGCCGCCTGGCGAGGTGGCGACGACGGCTCGCATCCAGGTGGACGAGATCCAGGCGACGGTGCGGAAGTAGGGCGTCGCGGGGGCCCGGTCATGTGGCCGGGCCTGCGACCAGTCGGGCAGGGCGGATCTGGCGATCTTCCCTCTCCAATGCGGAAGCTCCTTGTCCGCAATGGCTCATAGCGTGCTTCTCGAATCCCTCACAGGCCCCTTCGGAGAGGCGAACGCATTCATGACCATCCTCGTGACCGGAGCAACGGGAACCGTCGGCCGCCACCTCGTCAACCAGCTGGTCCACGAGGGCCACCACGTCCGGGCCCTCACGCGCAATCCCGCGGCCGCCGGTCTCCCCGACGGCGTCGAGGTCGTCGAGGGCGACCTGACCGCGCCGCACACCGTCGAGGCCTGGCTGGACGGCGTCACCGGCCTCCACCTCATCACCTTCGACGGCGCGGACAGCACGCCGCTGCGGACCGGGTACGAGATCGTCGACCTCGCTGCGAAGGCCGGCGTGCAGCGCGTGACGGTCCTGGGCGGCTGGGATCCCAGCACGGTCGAGGAGGCGCTCGACAAGAGCGACCTGGGATGGACCCACCTGCGGCCGGTGGAGTTCATGGCCAACGCGCTCGACTACGCCGAGTCCATCAAGGCCGAGGGGCGGGTGCGACGGTACGACGGCGGGGCCCTGAGCGCCATGGTCCACGAAGCCGACATCGCCTCGGTGGCCGCCGTCGCCCTCACGCGGGACGGCCACGCCGGCAAGGCCTACGCCCTGACCGGCCCCGAGGCGCTCAGCCTGTCCGACAAGCTGGCAGTCATCGGTACGGCCATCGGCCGCCCCGTTGAGTTCGAGCCTTTGACCGAGGCGGAGGCCAGGGAGGAGATGCGGGCTTCGGGCTTTCCGGAGGAGTACATCGACTTCGCCATGGAGTTGGAGAACAACCCGCCGGCGGAAGGGTCGATCGTGCTGCCCACGGTCGAGGAGGTCACCGGCCGCCCGGCACGCACGTTCGCCCAGTGGGTGACCGAGCACGTGTCCGCCTTCCGGTGAAGTGCGTGGCCGTATCGCTCTGTGAGGGGCTCGGCGTTTGCTGAAGGCGCGACCGGCGCCGGGGCGGCGCGGCGACGAGGTTCCCGGCGCGGTTCTCGATGCCGCCCCCTCGCGGGCCTTTGTTCGGATGGCGTGTGCCGGCCGCGCGATGCGGTACGCGAGTGCGGTCGGCACACGCACCGGATCGGACTACCTGAGACGTGCCCTCACATCGCTAGTCGGGAAGCGCGGCTTGGATCGGCGTCAGGGTGCCCATGGTGACGAGCAGGCCACGGCCCGGCGGGCCGCCGACCGTGCCCCGCGGTAGCCGTACGGTGAAGAGGTCGCCGTCCGCCGGGCTCTGGACGGCGAGGAGCAGGCCCGTACGGGACTTGCGCGCCTCGGCGACGAACCCCCGGTAGGCGGTGGCCAGGTCGCCCGTAGCTCCGGCGATGATCAGGCCGTGCTCGCCGTCCCTGCCGGTGCGCAGGATCTCGCTGAGCAGCATCCCGACCGAGCCGTCGGGATCGACCAGCTCGGCGTCGTCCACGATCACCACGTAGCGTTCGAGCCGGGCCACGATGCCCTCGAACGTGAGGCCCGAGACAACCCCAGCGTCCCCGGCTCCTGTGCCGGCCTCGGATCCTGTGATGTATGGCCGGTCGGCCTCTTGGGCGGCGAAGGCATCCGCTTCGTGGCCGATGGCGGAGTCGCCGGTGGCATGGGAGGCGTGAGCCGCCGCGTCACCGTCCCGGTGCATGAGCGGGTGTTCGTTGCTTGTCGCGGCGTTGCCGGGGGCGCTCTCGTCTGCGACGACGCTCGCGGCGAGCCCAGCCGCCTTGCCGCTGGCCGTGCTGGGTGCCGATCCCATGGCGCGGATGCTGAGGACGGTGCCGTCTCCGTCCAGTACGGCATGCGCGCCCTCCAGAGCACGCAGGGGGCTGCGCCGGGGCGTGACGACGATGACCGGCGTGCCTTGGCCGATGAGCGAGAGGGCCGCGGTCATCAGGGCCGACGAGCGGCCGGAGCGTGGCGGTCCGGCGATGACGGCGCCGGGACCGTGGGCGAGGAGGTCCAGCCCCATGGGGGTCAACGCATCGCCGCCCGCTCCGATGAGCGCCCACAACGGGGACGGTGGCACGAAGGCCGGGTCGAGGTCCAGGGTCTGGCTCATCGTGATCCGCGAGGGCAGCGCGTCGACCCGCAAGGGCGGTTCGCCGTCCCACACCCAAGGAGATCGGCCGCTCTTGCGGTTCGCGGACGCGGTTCGCGAACGCCCGAAGAGCCGGGACGCTGGGGCATCGTGGCGGGGTTCGTCCGCTTGGGGGCGGTGCGCGGCGTCCATATCCTCCCGCCCGCGATGTCCGCCGATGCCGTACTGGCCGGGTGCCGCGCCCGAGGCTGGCTCGACGGAAGTGCGAGGGGGCAGGGCGGGTGTGTCCTGTCCGCCCTGGTCACCTGGGTGACCGGCGGTGGGGGGCCCGGAGCCGGCCATGTGGGATCTCGGCGACGTCCGAGACGCCGGTTCCGGCGATGGAGGAGACTCAGACGGCACCCGAAACGCTGACTCTGTCGATGGAGGAGACTCGGGCGACCCCTGAGACGCCGATTCTGGCCATGGAAGAGACTCTGGCGACCGGTGGAGCTTCAGCGATGGCGGGGACTCCGGTGAGCATGGAGGCGCGGTTTCGTAGGTTGAAGCGGTGGGTGCCGCGTCGGCTCGGGTATGGCGATCGCCATGCCTCTTCTCGCGCACGGTCTCCGCAGCGGCGTCAGGTCCTCTCGCGCCACGCCCATGGTTCCGCGCGAGCGTTGCATCCGGCGGTGCCGGCTCATGCGCTACCTGATGGGCGGGAGCCCAGGCGAGGCGGGCCAGCGCCTGGAGTGCGGCCACCTGAGCCGGACCGGACGGGTCAGGGTCCAGGAGCGCGACCTGGCTTTCGACGATCCCGTGTTCGCCCATCGACACGGCGCGGCCGGGCGGCATGGTCGAGGGAAGGTCCTTGATCGGCAGGCCCGCGAGGCCGTAGTCGCTGGGGTCGGCGAGGCGGAGGATGAGGCGTTCGTCGAACACGGTCGAGACCTGGCCGATCAGCGCCGATCTGTCACCGGTCACGACGGCGCGCAGGCCCACGGCCCCGCCTTCGCGCAGCAGGTGGAGGAGGCTCTCCGTGAGCCGGCCGTAGTCGTAGCCCTCGAAGGCCGCCACGTACCCCTCCCACCGGTCCACCATGAGCACCAGCCAGGGCAAGCGGTTGCCCGCCCGGCGGTACTCGGCCAGCGAGGCATGACCGGCTTCGGCGAGGAGCTGCTGGCGGCGTCCTACTTCCGCGCGCAGCCGGGTCAGCAGGCGTTCGACGCGGTCGAGTTGGTCCCGCGTGACGACCGCGCCGCAGTGGGGGAGAGCGACGAGGGGCAGCAGCGCTCCGGAACCGCAGTCGATCGCGTGAAGGTGGACGTCGGCCGGAGACGTGCGGGCGGCGATGGCGCCCGCGATCGTGCGCAGGGCCGTTGACCTGCCGGTGCGGGCGCTTCCCGCGATGAGCAGGTGACCGCCGTGCTCCAGGTCGAGCACGAGGGGGCGGCGAGCCTGCGCCCAGGGGAGGTCCGTGACGCCGAACGCGAGAGGCGCGATGGCCACAGACCCTTGTTCGTGATGACTCGGGGCTTCGGTGCCTTCCGGGTGATACGCCGGGTTTGGTGAGGATGAGCCGCCGGGACCGAGGAGGTTCGCGTCGGCTTGGTCGCGCGGGTGAAGGTCGTCAGGGGAGCGGTGGCCAGGGCGTGCGCCAGACGGCGTGCGTGCCGTAAGAGGGACGGGCGCGGGTGTCGGGCCGCCTGAGGTGCTGGTGCCAACCCTGGGGCTGTCGGTGGAGGTGGCACCGCTGGCGGAGGGGGAGCCACTGGCAGAGAGGGCGCCGTCGGTGACGGCAGCACCGGCCGTGGGTGTGGCACCGGCAGTGGACATGACGCCCGCAGGTGAGATGACTCGTGGGGCGACGAGGTCGTCAAGGACCACCTGCGAGGGAAGGGGATCGAGCCATGGGCTCGGCTGGGCAGGCACGCCGGTGAGTCGCGCCGCCTCGGCCACCGCGTCGACGAGGAGCGCCAGGTTGCTCGTGCCCGAGTCGTCGCTCTTGTCCTGCATGGGGGGAAGGGGCCTGCCGAGGCCGCGCCACGTCAGCTCGGACACCCGGACGGTGCCGCCGGACTGCGCGGTCACGCTTCGGCCACCGATTCTCGCGGCCTGTACGGCTGTCGCGGGAGCAGCCCCCGACCTGACGTAGCACCGGCCCGGGGTGGAGCGGGAGATGTGCGCCGCGTCGGCCACCCCGATGACGTCGGCCGACTCGGCAGGTTCGGTGACGCGGAGGGCGATGCGCAGGGAGGTGTTGGCCTGGATGTCGGCGGTGACCACACCGGCGGGTCGCTGGGTCGCCAGGATGAGGTGGATGCCCAGGGAACGGCCGCGCCTGGCGATGTCGACGAGCCCGGTGACGAAGTCGGGGAGTTCGGCGACGAGCGCCGCGAACTCGTCGATGATCAGCACGAGGCGGGGGAGAGGTCGCAGCCGTCCGGGCTGTGGGTCGGCCGAGTCGAGCTGCGGGTCGGTCTCTCCACGCCAAGAGCTGAAGGTTCCGAGCCCTGGGCCGGACGTCGCTAGGTGCGGGCTGAATGCCGAGCTCACGAAGGCGTCATCGCTCGCAAGCGCCCGCCTGGCCGATGTCACCTCGCTCTCAAGGAAAGCCCGCTCCCCTGGCACCGTCACACCGCTGGGGGAATCATCACCTCCCAGGGCGTCATCGCTCCGCCGGGAGCCGTCACCCCAGGAAGGAGGGCGCCTCCGGGGGACGGTGTCGCCTGCCGGGGAGGCATGGCTCCCCAAGGCGGCATCCCCAAACGCGACATTACCCTCAAGCGGGCCGATCCCTGCTTCCTCACCCGAACGGTGACCGGAGACCTGGCCCTTCGATGTGACGGCATGGCCGGACCCGTAAGCACGAGCGCGGCCCGAGCGGGGCGGCGAGGGGCGAACCGGTGCAGAAGGCCCGTAAGGCGAACCCGAGACAGAGGGTGGCGGGAAAGGGCCTGGCCCGGATGCTTGGTGAAGCTTGTCCCAATAGTCGTCGATATCCTTGGCCCCGGCGGCGAGCAGCAGGCGTTCGCGGCGGCGGATCTCGGCGGCCAGCGAGTCGAGCGCACGACGGGTGAGGTGGCCGTCCAGGTCGGTGACCATGCCCACGGTGTGCGGGAGCCGTACACAGTCGTTGAACGCCGCGCCGCCCTTGTAGTCCACCAGCACGAACGTCAGCTGGTCAGGGCGGTTGGCGACGGCCAGCGAGCAGATCAGCGTCTGGAGCAGCTCCGACTTGCCGGCGCCGGTGGTGCCCGCGATGAGCCCGTGGGGTCCGTCCAGGCCGAGGTCGACGGCGAAGGGGCCTTCGGGTCCCACGCCGATCAGGGCCGAGGTGGTGCCGCGCTCCTTCCAGCGGGACGCCACCTCCGCGCCGCCGGGTGCCGTCATGCCCAGCAGGTCGAGCAGGCGGACGGACTCGGGCAGGCCGGCCGCCTGGTCCTCCCTGCTGACGTCCCGGATCGCGGCGAGCGCACGGCCCACACGATCACACCAGGACGGCGCGACCTGGTCGGCGACGACCGGGCCGAGCGCGTCGAGGCCGCCGCCGCGGAGCCGTACCAGGCCGTCGTGACCGCAGGCCGCCACCGTGGCGCACTCTTCCGGAAGCAGACGCTGGTCGTCGTCGACCGCGAGCGTGTAGACCCCTGCGCGAGGACCCTGGCGGAGCACCTGCGGCATGCCGGGCAGGGACCGCAGCACCTGCGCGCCGTCCAGGACGACCAGCACGTCGAACGGGCGGGCGTCGTAGGGGGCGAAGGCCGGTTCGGTCGGGGTGGCGGGGCCGCCCAGGTCGTCCCAGCCTGTGGGGATCTTGCCGCGGTCGGGGATCGTGGTGTTCAGGCGTTCGTCGATGAGCGCGTTGAGCTCGGCGATCCTGCGGGCCGCCGTCTCGGGGTCGGCGCCGACGAGTGCCGCGCCGTCGGCCGACAGGGCGCTGTGGCGGGCCGCGCAGTGCGGCAGCCAGCGCACCCAGCCCCAGCGCGACTCGCCGTCCGCGTGCGCGGAGAGCACCACGATGGCGAGGTCGCGTGGGCTGTGCAGGATCGCGGCCTGGCCGATCAGCCAGTTCGCGAGCGCCGTGGACGTGTCGCGGGGTCCCGTCACGCCCGCCACGCCCAGGCGGCGCATGGCCAGCGTCACAGGGACGGCCCGGCACGTCGGCGGGTCCAGGCGGGCGCCCTGCTCTTCGACGAGCTCCAGGTTGGCGGGCAGGTCGGCCAGGCCCACCCGCAGCCGAAGGGCGTCGGCGTCGTGGATGCGGCGCTCCCACAGCCGCCTGCGGGGACCGGTGGCGGTCAGCAGGAGCTCGGCCGCGTCGGGGGCGTCCGCCCGGCGGGCCAGCTCGTCGAGCCTCCTCGCCTCCTCGACGCTTAGCTCGAACGTCTCGAGCCTGGACTGGTACTCCTTGAGCGCCTGCCGGTGCCGCCTGCGCCCGTGCCTGCGGTCGCTCCACCACTGGCCGATCATGATGAGCGGCGTCATCAGGGCGATCAGCAGGAAGTACCACTGCCGGAGAGCGAGCGCGAGACCCAGGCCCAGGAGGGCGGGCAGCACGGCCGCGAGCAGCTGCAGGCGGATGCCTTCCGTCCGGCCCGGCTCCTTGGGGCGTTCGAACCGGCGCGGCGTCTCGGGACGGCGCAGCCGCGGCGGGCGGTTGTAGGCGAGGCCGCCTTCGGGGGTGGGAGCCAGGTGAGCGTCCGGCGGCTCGATCGCGGCCAGCGTGAGCACGGACGCGCCGCAGGTCAGCAGGCTTCCTTCCGGCCAGTCGCGCCGGTCCTCCAAGGGGAGGAAGTCCAGCAGCAGGTCGATCGAGGAGGCGGGCCCCGCCCATGGGCTCTCGCGTCCGCGCCCCGGTGGGGTGGGCGCGGCGGAGCCGACCTCACGCGGGGTCGCGTGGTGGCGCGCCGGGCCGGGCTCGTCATGTGACGTGGGGGTCTCTGGGTGGGCTCGGGATCCGGGGACGCCCGGGCCGGATCGGCCTCGGTGCCCGGGCGGGAGCGGCGTCGGGTGACGGCTCACCGGGGGAGGTTCGTGGTCCTCTGGCGTACGGCGCGGCGTGGCGTTCGCGAGGGCGCCAGGTCGGGTGGAGCGGTCCAAGGAGCGTGATTCCGCGCGTTCGAGGAGCGCCGCGACATCCTCGGCGTATCTGCCCTTGAGCTTCGGCCTGAGGGCAGGCTCCGGCGGCGCCTGCCGTACGGGCTCGACGGTGATCGCCTCGGGCGTGACGCGCAGGACGGCGGCCTCCGGGGCCAGGGAGGCGTCTGGCACGGCGACCGCGCACGCCGGGTCGGACCCGATGACGTGGATGCCGATGCCGAGCCGGTGGACGGCGCCAGAACCCGGGCCGCCCACGACCCGGACCTCCACCACGCCGCCCGGCTCGTCGATCACGGTGGAACCGGCCAGGGCCTCGTGGAGCGTCACTCGGTCGCCGTCGCGCAGGACGGCGCGGGCGGGTGCACGCGGGTCCAGCTCGTGCCCGTTGCGCCACAGCGTGGGGCCTGCCGGCGCCAGGCCGTCAGGGCGAGCCGGGTCGGCGGCGGATGTCGTGACGGAGTGCCGGTCCGCAGCGCTTGGGGGAGCCGGGGGCTGGGTGGCTGACGTTGTGAAACCGGGCCGCGCCTGGAAGGGGCGTGCGGGGCCATGCGGTGCCTGGGCTGGGGAGGCGGGGTCCTGGTCCGGAGTCGCGTCGTCATGCGGTGACCGGTCTGGGCGGGCGATTCCGTAAGGAGCGCGGGCGCGGCTGAGCCGTACCACTTTGGCGAGCGGTTCGGATTCGCCCTGAAGGGCCTCGGCGACCTGCGCGACGGTGACGGTTTCCGCGCCTTCCACGACAACGTCACGATCGCCGCGCTCATCGAGCACGGTGAGCATGATCCGCATGTGCCGACTCCCTCGGTTGCGACGACGGTCAAGGTAACGCCCGCGACAAAGGTAGGCCCGCCGAATGACCGCACCGGCATGAAATCCGCTGCCTGTGGATAACCGCCGTGCCTGTGGAAAAGTGGCCGTGTTCCTGTGGACAGTTCTCGCCGGTCTGTGGACAACCTGTGGGCGACGCGTTAGGCCAAGCCGCTGTCCGAGGGGCCCCTCAGCACCTCGGCCTGCCTGGGCGAACGACTCCTACGCGGCCTCGTGAGGCGGCCGGCTCAGCCCGCGGCCTTCTTCCGCGCCCTCGTGCGGTCGTGCAGCTCGCCCGTCTTCTCCTCAAGCAGCTCCGCATAGGCGCTGACCTCGGACGTCACCTCGGCGAGGTTGGCCGCCGCGCGGTGGAGCCGCCCGACGACACGCTCGGTGGCGGGCGCGGCGACGATGCGCTCGACGCCGCGCCTCCGCAGGCGGTCGAAGAGGGGCCGGAGGGTACGGCGGAGGCGGCCCGGGATCCTGGCCATGGCCCAATGATCGCACACTTTGAACAAGTTCAACAGGCTGTGGCCGGACAAACCGTCCGATAAAGCAGAGAAAACCGAAATAAAGAGAGAATGATGTGACCCTCGTGTCGCCTATCACGAAAAATCGGGAAACATCAATCAACTCTGCGAAATAAGTATAAAGCTCTCGCAGTTTGACACGGGCCGCCTGCGAAACGAGCATGGTTCCCCGCATTCGACCCCCACCCCGTCAATCGGATGCACATAATGGCGTGAATTCCACAATTCAGTAATGGGAGCCCCCCACCCATGAGGACAAGCGAAAAGCCCGCCGCGAACGCGGCGGCGCCCGCCGGTGCGCTGTCCGGACCCACGTCGCGCAAGCTTCCGGTGCCGCCGCGCGAGCGGAAACCGGCGCTGGCCGCCCTGGCCGTCCTCCTCATCCTGGGCGGCGCGCTCGCGAGCACCCTGCTCGTCATGCGCAGCGGCGAGCGCGTCTCCGCGATCAGGGTCACCCAGCAGATCGGCGCGGGCCGGCCCCTCACCGACGCCGCGCTGGAAGAGGTCCAGATCGCCGACACGGGCATCGACTACGTGCCGTGGTCGCGCCGTGGGGAGGTCGTCCACTCCTTCGCGGCGACCACGATCCTCCCCGGGACGCTCCTCACCAGCCAGATGACGGTGACCGCGAGCCAGGAGCTGGGCCCAGGCAAGGCGAAGGTCGGCCTGGCACTCAAACCCGGCCAGTATCCTCCGGGCCTGCGCGAGGGGGCGCGGGTCCAGGTCGTCTACGTGCCGGGCCGGTCCGCCCAGACGCCCGGCAGGGTCCTCGCCCAGAGCGCGCTCGTCCACGACGTCGATCCGCCGAGCCGCACGGGCGCCGTCAGCCAGATGACGATCATCGTGGACTCGTCGGTGTCGCCCGAGGTCCTCGCCCACGCCTCCACCGGCGAGATCGCCGTGGCCGAGCTGCCGGGAGCGGGCTGAGGTGGCGCTGATCGTGCTGGCCGCCGACAAGGGCGCGCCCGGCGTCACGACCGCCGCGACCGCGCTGGCCGCCGTGTGGCCGCGTCCGGTGCTGCTCGCCGAGTGCGACCCGGCGGGCGGCGACCTGGCCTACCGGCTGCCCGCGCTCGACGGCGGCGTGCTCAACCCCGGCAAGGGCCTGCTCACGCTGGGCGCCGTCGCGCGGCGCGGCCTGCGGCCCGTGCAGATCCACGAGCACACGCAGAAGATCGTGGGAGGGCTGGACGTGCTGGTGGGGCTGACCCACGGCGAGCAGGCGACGGGGCTCGGCTGGCTGTGGGGGCCGCTGGGCAAGACCTTCGCGACCATGCCCGACGCGGACGTGCTCGCCGACTGCGGACGGCTGGGGGCGCATCCGCAGCTCGCCGACCTGATCGCCGAGGCGGGCATGCTGGTGCTCTTCACCAGGGCCAGCCTCGACCACGTGGCGCATCTGCGCGAGCGGATCACGCTGACGAAGGCGGAGACGACGGGCGTCGTGGTGATCGCCGACCCCCGCCAGTACCGGGCGTCCATCGACGAGGTGCGCAGGATCCTGGGCCCCGGCGTGGACTTCGTCCACGGACTGGCCTACGACCCCAAGGGCGCCGAGCTGCTGCGCGGCCAGTGGGGCGGCCGCCTGGACCGTTCTCTCCTGATCCGTACGGCACGCGAGCTGGCCGGGCGGCTCCACGGGAGGCTCGGATGATCGACCACGCCCTCGTCAAGCGCTTCCGCCAGGAGGTCGGCGACCGCCTGGCCCACCAGCGACGCCTCGACGCGGCCAACGGCCTGCCGCCGATGACGGGCGAGGACGAGCGCCAGTTCGCCCGGGCGCTGATCTCCCGCGTCCTGGAGGAGCACGCGCGCAGCGAGATCGGGCTGGGCCGTACCCCGCCGACGATGGAGGAGGAGGAAGCCCTCGCGGCCGGGATCCACGCCGCCCTGTTCGGCGTGGGCCGCCTCCAGCCGCTGCTCGACGACCCCGAGATCGAGAACATCGACATCAACGGCTGCGACCGGGTGTTCGTGAGCTACGCCGACGGCCGCGAGGAGATGGGCGAGCCCGTCGCCGACTCCGACGAGGAGCTGGTCGAGCTGATCCAGATCCTCGCCGCCTACTCGGGGCTGTCCTCCCGGCCCTTCGACACCGCCAACCCACAGCTGGACCTGCGCCTGCCCGACGGGTCCCGGCTGTCGGCGGTGATGGACGTGACGATCAGGCCGGCGGTGTCCATCCGCAAGGCCCGTCTGGGCAAGGTGTTCCTGTCGGACCTGGTCGGCAACGGCACCCTCAGCCCCGAATTGGGACATTTCCTGAAATGCGCGGTGGCCGCCCGCAAGAACATCATGATCGCCGGGTCCACCAACGCCGGGAAGACCACCCTGCTCAGGGCCCTGGCCAACGAGATCCCCCCGTCCGAGCGCCTCATCACCGTCGAGCGCGCACTCGAACTAGGGCTGGACCAGTTCCCCGAGCTGCACCCGAACGTCGTCGCCTTCGAGCAGCGCCTCCCCAACGCCGAGGGCCAGGGCGAGATCACCATGGCCGAGCTGGTCAGAAGATCCCTGCGCATGAACCCCAGCCGCGTCATCGTCGGCGAGGTGCTGGGCGACGAGATCGTCACCATGCTCAACGCGATGACCCAGGGCAACGACGGCTCGCTGTCGACCATCCACGCCAACTCCAGCATGGAGGTCTTCAACCGCATCGCCACCTACGCCCTCCAGGCCCAGGAACGCCTGCCGATCGAGGCCACCCACATGCTCATCGCCGGCGCGATCGACTTCGTGGTCTTCATCGAGAAGCGCAACGACTACGAACGCGGCGGCACCCTGCGCCGCTACGTCTCCAGCGTGCGCGAGGTCACCGGATGCGACGGCCGCGTGCTGTCGAGCGAGGTCTTCGCCCCCGGGCCGGACGGCTCCGCCGTACCGCACGCGCCCGTCTCGTGCCTGGAAGAGCTGGTCGCGCACGGCTACGTCCCGGGAGCGGTGGCATGGTGACCCTCGACCCCCTGGTCCTGCTCTCCGGCGCCGCCGCGGGCGCCGGGATCTTCCTGTTCTTCCTGGCCCTGTACGGCATGCGGCCCCGGCCCTCGCGCCCCAGGCGGG
Organism: Thermoactinospora rubra; assembly: GCF_002093975.1. Taxonomy (GTDB): domain Bacteria; phylum Actinomycetota; class Actinomycetes; order Streptosporangiales; family Streptosporangiaceae; genus Nonomuraea; species Nonomuraea rubra_A. The sequence continues at coordinate 58,582 of NZ_MSZZ01000042.1, read as the reverse complement.
AACCGGCCCGGCTCCTGGGCACCCGCACGGCGATCGCGACGCTCGCCGCGGCGGGCGTGATGGTCACGACGGGCTGGTACGTCGCGGCGGTCGGCGCGGTGCTCCTCGTCTTCGCCTGGCGGGGGCTGGCGGGAGGCGCCGCCGAGGAGCGCGCCGCGATGCGCCGCCTGGAGGGCCTGGCCGCCTGGACCGAATCGCTGCGCGACACCATCGCCGGGGCGGCCGGTCTGGAGCAGGCCATCCCCGCCTCGATCAGGGCGGCCTCGCCCATGCTGCAGCCGCACCTGCGCGCCCTGGTCGACCGGCTCCACACGCGCATGGCGCTGCCCGACGCGCTGCGGCTGTTCGCCGATGAGCTCGACGACCCCTCAGCCGACCTGGTGATCGCCGCGTTGATCCTCAACGCCAAGCTGCGCGGCCCCGGCCTGCGCGACGTGCTGGGCGCCCTGGCGGTCTCGGCGCGCGAGGAGCTCGACATGCGGCGCCGCGTCGAGGCCGAACGCCGCTCGACCAGGCGCAGCGTGCAGATCGTGGTGATCACGGCGCTGGTCTTCGCCGGAGCCCTGGTCGTCTGGAACCCCGGATACGTCGCCGAATACCGCACCTCGCTCGGCCAGGCCGTGCTCGTGGTCGTCGCGGGCCTCTTCGGCGCCGGGTTCGCCTGGATGCGGCGGCTCGCCCGCTTCGACAAACCCACCCGTCTGCTCGTCGGAGGCGACCATGGTTGAGACGGCGATCTCCGGCGGCGTCCTCGGACTGGGGCTGTTCGTCCTGATCCGTGCCCTCTTCCCGCCGCGTCCCGGCCTGGTGGCCCGGCTGCTCGCCCTGGACGCGGTACGGCAGGACGACGGCCCGCGCCTGCGCCTGGTCCCGCCCGACGAGAAGGTGGGCGCGTTCCGCCGGAGTCTGGGGGTACGGCTGGCGCGGCTGTACGGCGCGCGGGGCTGGGAGGCGCGATCGGTCAAGGCCGACCTCGCCCTCGTCGGGCGGTCGTTCGAAGGCTTCCTGGCCACCAAGGCCCTGCTGGGAGTGTCCGGGTTGCTGGCGTTTCCCGTGCTGGCGGGATGGCTCGCGGTCATGGGCTGGGGGACGTCTCCGGCGCTTCCCTTCTGGACGGCCGTGGCGTGCGCCGTGGTGTTCTTCTTCCTGCCCGACCTGCAGGTTCGGCGCGACGCCGCGGCCAGGCGACGGGACTTCCGCCACGCGGTGGGGGCGTTCCTCGACCTGGTCTCGATGAACCTCGCGGGCGGGCGCGGCGTGCCGGAGGCGCTGCTGATGGCGGTGTCGGTGAGCGGCGAGCAGCCCAACTGGGCGATGCAGCGCATCAAGGAGGCGCTGGCCGGGGCGCGGATCGTCGGCATCACCCCGTGGCAGGCGCTCGGGCAGCTCGGCGAGGAGATCGACGTCGACGAGTTACGCGACCTGTCGGCGGCCCTCGCGCTGGTGGCCGACGACGGGGCCAAGGTCCGCGCCTCGCTCGCCGCGCGCGCGGCCACGTTGCGCCGCCGCGAGCTCGCCGAGATCGAGGGGCGGGCGGGGGAGCGTTCGCAGTCCATGCTCGTCGCGCAGCTGCTGCTGTGCGCCGGGTTTGTGATCTTTCTCAGTTTTCCAGCCGCGATGAAGATGTTGGGGTCGTGATGAACCATCCCTGGATCGAGTACGTCCGCGCATACCTCGGCGTGCGGGTGCACAGGGCGCGTACCGCGTCGTCGCTCGGCGCCTCGGCAGTCGAATGGGTGATCATCACGGCGGTCATCGCCGGGGTGGCCCTGGGGCTGGCGACGCTCATCAAGACGCTGGTCGAGCAGGAGCAGGCGAACATCCAGAAGAGCTTCGGCGGCGGCGGGGACGAGTGAGCCGGGAAAGGAGCCGTCCGGGCCGGTCGGGAGGGCGGGAGCGAGGGGTCACCGTGGTGGAGCTGGCTCTGCTCATGCCGGTGATCCTGGCCGTCTCGCTGCTCATCGTGCAGGCCGCCCTGTGGTTCCACGGTCGGCAGGTGGCCGAGGCGGCTGCCCGTGAAGGCGCACGCGTGGCGCGGGCCGCGCCCGTCGACTCGGGTTCCTGGGAGGCCGACGCCGAAGCCAAGGCCATGGACCTCGTCCATGCCGTGGGACCGCGGCTGCTGTCCGACGCGCGGGCGACCGCGACGACGCGCGGAGCCGACGAGCGATGGGTCACGGTGTCCGGGAGCGCGGTTCAGGTCATCCCTTTGCTGCCCGAGCTGGCCTTCACCGTCACGGCGCGATCGGGCGGCCCCGTCGAGTGCTTCAGGCCCGACGACGGGAGCGGGCGATGCGGGTGAGGAGAGCAAAGCTCGCCGCGGTACGGCGCCGCCGAAGCGAACCCGAAAGCCGCCATGGCGCATGCGAGAGCCGTACCGCGCCCGAAGGCCGGAGCGCGCGCGAGCGCGGGTCGATGGCGGTCGAGACCGTCATGCTGGCCCCCCTCTTCGTCTTGTTCCTGATGTTCCTCGTCGGGGCGGGGCGGCTCGTGGAGGCCCAGGGGGAGGTGAACGCCGCGGCGAGGGACGCCGCGAGGGCGGCGTCGGTGCAGCGGACGCTGGGCGACGCCGAGGCGGCCGCCCAGGAGACCGCCGCCTACGCCCTTCGCGGCCGGTGCGAATCCCCCCACGTCTCGCTCGCCGGCTCGGCATGGCAGGCGGGCGGCCAGGTCGACGCCGAAGTGAGCTGCGAGCTGGACCTGAGCTTCCTGGGGTTCGGCGCCACCAAGCGCGTGACGGGCGCCGCGGTGGTCCCCCTGGAGACGTTCCGGAGGGTCCAGTGAGCGAACGCGGGTCGATGTCGGTGTTCACGGTGCTCTTCTCGGTCGTGGTGTTCCTGCTCGCCGGGCTTCTCGTGGACGGCGGGGCGGCGATCAACGCCCGGCTGCGCGCCTCGGACGTCGCCGAGCAGGCCGCCAGGGCGGCGGCCGACCGCATCGACGTGGAGCACCTGCGCGCCACCGGGCAGGCCCGGCTGCTGGGCGAGGACGAGGCGTGCGCGAGGGCCTGGGAGGTGATGGATACGTACGGCCACGCCGAAGCGGGCCCGGCGGGGGAGGTCGAGGGCGGGACCTGCGAGGTGGGAGCGGGCGGAGCCGAGGTCACGGTGACGGTGCGGGTCCGGTGGACCGCGTTCTTCCTGGGCGCGGTCGGCTTTCCCGGCTCGTGGATGGAGGGCCGGGCCACCGCCGGACCGGACGCGAGGTGACCGGCGAGCCAGACCGAAACCCGCCACTCGGTGGCGGCCGAAGCGAACCGCGCAACACGCTGGACGAAGGAGGAAGGGCGATGCCGACTAGGGCTCCGGTGCGCATCCCGCAACGGCGCACGGCCGGTGACGTGTTCGCCGGGCTCGGCGCGCTCGCCGTGCTGCTCGCGCTCCTGGGCGGCGTGCCGTACGCCCTGCTGCGGCTCGCCGGGCCGCCGATCGCGCCCGAGCTGCTCGACCTGGACCTGCTGACCAGCCGCGTGGGGCCGAGCACGATCGTCGCGGTGCTCGTTCTGCTGGTCTGGGTGGCGTGGTTCCAGCTGCTGGTGTGCGTGGTCGTGGAGCTGTACGCGGGCGTGCGCCGGGTGGGGATGCCCGCGCGCGTGCCGCTGTCCGGCGGCACGCAGGCGCTGGCGAACCGGTTGGTGTCGGCCGTGCTGGTGCTGTTCGCGGCGGGTACGGTGGCCGCGCCGGTCGCCCATGCGAGCACCCCGGCGGCGCCCGAGGCCAAGCCCGCGGTGTACGCCGCGCCGGTCGCCGAGGTGATGCTGGAGACGGTCAAGCCCACCAAGAAGGTGTACGTGGTGCAGCCGCCGCACGGCCGCCACCACGAGAGCCTGTGGGAGATCGCCGAGAAGTGCCTGGGGGACGGGCGGCGCTATCCGGAGATCTATCGGCTGAACAAGCACAAGGAGCAGCCCGACGGATCGCGCCTGCAGATGGCGGACCTGATCCGGCCGGGCTGGGTGCTGGACATGCCGGATGACGCGCGCAACGTGCACATCGTGCCCCGCGACCAGGGACGGGCGGAGATCCTGGCGCGGCATCCGGGCGTCCCGGGTGAGGCGCGGTCCGGGGTGGAGGGCCCGGCCGTACGCGATGACCGCGCCGACCGGGCCGAGCGCGCCGACCGGGCCGACCGCGCCGACCGGGGTGCTCGTCACGAGGCCGGTACGCCGGAGGGGCGGGGACAGCGGCAGGAAGAGCGCCGCCCCGAGCACCGGCAGGCCGACGCCAAGAGCCGTCCAGGCACGCCTGCCGAAAGCGGCAAGGACGTGCCCGCCCAGAGCGGCCAGGACGCGCCCACGCCCAGCGCCGGGAACGGGCAGACCGCCACCGGCCACGAAGACGCCTCAACCCCCGCCCTCGACCTCGTCGACTACCTCGCCGGAGCCTCCCTCGCCGCCGCCGGGCTGCTCGTGCTCCTCGGCCGGCGCCGCCGCCATCAGCTCTGGCGCAGGGTGTCCGGCCGCCGCCTGGCACGGCCACGGGACGACGCCGCCAAGGCCGAGGTGGCCCTGCGGCTCGGCGCCGACGCCCCCGGCACGAGGATGCTCGACATCGGCCTGCGCGTCCTGGGCGCCGAGCTGGCCGCGCGGGGCCGCACCCCGCCCACGGTCTACGCCGCCCACCTGTCGGCCAGGACCCTCGACCTGTGGATCCACCCGCCCGACGAGGACGCGCCGAGCCCCTGGACCGCGTTCGACGGCGGCCAGATCTGGCGGCTGGCCGCGCACGAGGGCCGGCTGCTGGAGGACCAGCGGGGCGGCGCGCCGTACCCGGGCCTGGTGTCCCTGGGCACCGACGCCAACGGGCGCGTGCTCGTCGACCTGGAGGCGGCGCAGGGAATCGTCAGCGTCCGCGGTCCCCAGACGACGGCGGCGCTCGCCGCGCTGGCCGTCGAGCTGGCCACCAACCGCTGGTCGGACCGGATGCGCGTCACACTGGTCGGTTTCGGCGAGGAGCTGACCGCGATCGCGCCGCACCGCGTGAAGGCGGTGGGCAGTCTGGGGGAGATCCTGCCCGAGCTCGAGGCGACGGCCGCGCCGCGTGAGGAGGTGCTGAGGGGCCGCGTCACCGGGCGCCCGCGCGACGCCCACTACCTGCTGTGCGCGCACCCGCCGACCCTGGAGGAGGCGCGCCGGCTGGCGTTGCTGGCCAGGCGCGACACGGCCGGGTACGTCGTCGCGGGCGACGTCCCGCACGCCACCTGGACGATCGACATCACCGAGGACGGCCGGGCCAGGCTGGCCGAGCTCGGCCTGGAGGTGACCGCCCAGCTGCTGCCGCGGCGGCACTACCAGGCGCTGATCGACCTGTTCACGACCGCCGAACGCCTGGACGGCGAGGCGATCCCCGAGCCCGAGCCGCTGGCGGAGCCGACGCCGCCGCAGGTCGAGATCAGGATGCTCGGCCCGATTGAGATCGTCGGCGTGGAGCCGCTCGAGGAGGGCCGGATGGCGCTGGCCGCGGAGATGCTGGTGTATCTCGCCACGCATCCGGGGGGCGTCCATCCGGTGGTGCTGGGCGGCGTGCTGTGGCCTCGCGGCGTGCAGTCCATGATCAGGGACGCCACGATCGCCAGGGTCATGGCGTGGATCGGGCGCGAGCACCTGTTCGCGGACGACGCGGGACGGCTGCGGCTCGGCCCGGGCGTGCGCACCGACTGGGCGCTGTTCCGCGAGCTCGTGCGCCGCTCGCGCCGCGACCCGGCGGCGCAGGCCGTCCTGCTGGAAAGGGCCCTCGCGCTGGTGAGGGGGCCGCTGCTGGCCGGGCGCCCGGCGGGCCGGTATGCGTGGCTGGCGGCCGACGAGCTGGAGTACGACGTGGCGGCCGAGGTTGCCGACGCCGCACACCAGCTGTGCGAGGTACGGCTGGCGCAGGGCGAGCCGGAGCAGGCGGTGGCGGCGGCGCGTGCGGGGCTGCTCCTGGCCGCCGACGACGAGAGCCTGTGGCGCGACCTGCTGCGGGCCACGCACGCGACGGGCGACCTGGTGCAGCTGCGCGCCGTCGTCGACGGGCTGGCGCGCCGGTCGGCGTCGCACCCGTACGGCGGGGGCCTGGCCCCCGAGACGGAGGCGCTGATCGACGAGCTGCTGCCGTCGTGGCGGATCCACATGGTGAAGGAGTCCACCGCATGACAGCCGTCCACCGCATGAGAGCCGCTCATCGCATGACAGCCGTCTACGGCCGGCCAGTCGCCCGGATCGGAGTCGCAGCAGCCGCCGCCCTCCTCGCCGCCGGGTGCGCGCCCGCCGCCGACCCGCCGTTCGTGCCGAGCCAGGCGACCCCCGTCGCCTCGGCGAGCGTCCGCGCCACGCCCGCCATCGAGACCATCCGGATAAATCCGGAAATGTCGGTCAGCATCGAGTGGCCCGCCGGCACCGACACCACCCTGGTCCAAGCCTTCACCGACCTGTACGTCAGCTCCTGGCGCGCCGTCCTGTCCGGCGACGAGACCTACCTCGACATGGTCGAACCCCCCGCCACCGGACAGGCCCACGCCTGGGTGCGCGGCTTCGGGAGCGCCAAGGTCAGGGGCTCCGCCCGCCTCTACGCCCTGCGCGTCACCGCCGTCATGGGCGACGGCGCCCGGGTCGACGCCTGCGTCGATGAGACGGGCGTCCGCCTGGTCTCCCCGAGGGGCCGCGAGAGCCGCCCGAGCTGGGCCCACGCCCCCTACCTGCAGGCCGCAGTGCTGCACCGCGCCCGCGACGGCGTCTGGCGGGTGAAGGACTTCCGTCACGACCTGAAGGGATGTGCCTGATGCTGCTGCGCGTTCTGACAGCCGCTGTGCTGGTGCTCGATCCCGGCGGCCCGCGCGGCGAGGGATTCCAGGACGACCGTACGGCCGGCGTCAAGCTGGAGAACTCCAGCATCGTCGTCACCGGCAACGGGGTGCGCGGCGGCAGGGGCGACGGCTACCGGATCAAGCGGCCCTGCTGGTACGAGCCCGGCCCCGACGGCGCCTCCATGCTCAGGACGCAGGAGAGCCTGCGGGCCTACTGGTTCCGCCAGTACCCCAAGGGCACCGAGGAGCAATACCAGAAGTTCCTCAAGCAGTTCAGGGACAAGGCCGGCAGTCAGGGCCGCTGGTGGACGCCCGCCTACAACGGCTCGGACCCGCGCGGGCACGCCTGCTGGGCGGGGCTCGAGCCGTTCGTGTGGGTGCCGCCAGGCGCCACGCCGCCCGCCGGGATCACGCTGGCCGAGCTCGTGGAGATCGCCCGCGCCGCGCTGACCGTGCCGGAGCCGCGCATCAGGCTCAACCCCGACGCCAAGAGCTACGTCAACCTGCCCACCTACGTGTGGCTCGCCGGCATCGGCGAGCCGCGCCGCTCGGTCACCGCCACCCTGCCGGGCGTCATGAGCGCCACCGTGACCGCGCGCCTCGACAGCGTCAAGATCGATCCCGGCACCACGCCCGACCGGGCCGAGGTGCGCCAGCGGTGCGGGGCGGGCGGCACGCCGTACCGCAAGGGCGCGGCCTTCACCTGCGGCGTGCGGTACCTGCACTCGTCGGTCGACTGGGACCGGCAGGTCTACCGGCTCACGGTCACCACGGTGTGGCCGGTGGAGGTCGAGGACGACGTCGTGCCGTTCTCCTACTCGCCGATCGAGGTCGGTGCCTCGCGAGACGTGCCGGTGGGCGAGGTCCAGAGCGTGGTCAGACCCTAGAGCCGACCGGTCAGGATCCGAGAAGCACTGGTCACGAAGCCGTGGATAACGTGACAGCCATGGACATCACCATCCACACCAGCTACCTCCCGCACGACGACCCGGACGCCGCCCTGGCCTTCTGGCGCGACACCCTCGGCTTCGAGGTGCGCAGCGACGTCGGACACGGCAAGATGCGCTGGATCACGGTCGGCCCCAAGAACCAGCCCGGCACGTCCATCCTCCTCGCGCCGCCGGCCGCCGACCCCGGCGTCACCGAGGAGGAGCGCCGCATCATCACCGAGATGATGGCCAAGGGCACCTACGGCTGGATCCTGCTGGCCACCCGGGACCTCGACGCCGTCTTCGAGAAGCTGCAGGCCGGCGACGCCGAGGTCGTCCAGGAGCCGATGGAGCAGCCGTACGGCGTGCGCGACTGCGCCTTCCGCGACCCCGCGGGCAACCTGGTCCGCATCCAGGAGATTCGCTGAGCCGGAAGGAGTCGTTTCATGTGTCATCCCGCATGGGGGCGCGCGCTCACCGAGGCGCACCGCCTGAAGGACCTCGCGCGGCTGCGCCGCGTCCGCGACCGGATCGACCGGGAGTACGCGCAGCCGCTGGATGTGGAGGCGCTGGCCCGCGGCGTGCACATGTCGGCCGGGCATCTGAGCCGGCAGTTCCGGGCCGCCTACGGCGAGTCGCCGTACTCCTATCTGATGACCCGGCGCATCGAGCGCGCGATGGCGCTGCTGCGCCGGGGCGACCTGAGCGTCACCGAGGTGTGTTTCGCGGTCGGCTGCTCCTCGCTGGGCACCTTCAGCACGCGCTTCACCGAGCTGGTGGGCGTGCCGCCGAGCGTGTACCGGCGTGAGGCGGCGCGGGCGACCGTGGGGATGCCGCCGTGCGTGGCCAAGCAGGTGACCCGACCGGTCAGGAATCGAGAAGCGCAGGTCAAGGAGCCGCAACTAGCGTGACGGACATGACTGGAGGAAGCGTGACAGACGTGCCGCCCCGTGAGCTGGAGGAGAGGCTGCGGGACACTCGCGCGAAGCTGGAGAACGACGTCGATCTCTGGGTCGCGACGTCGGGCCCCGCGGGCGTCCACCTCGTCCCGCTCTCGTACCTCTGGGACGGGTCCGCGTTCCTCATCTCGACGCCCCGGGCCTCGGTCACCGGCCGCAACCTGCTGGCGGACGGCCGGGTGCGGCTCGGTCTCGGGCCGACTCGCGACGTCGTCGTCGTGGACGGCACCGCCGAGCCGGTGGACCTCGCCGACCTGCCTCCGGGGACGGGTGACTCGTTCGCGGCCAAGACCGGGTTCGACCCGCGCAAGCTCGACGAGCCCTACCAGTACTTCCTGATCCGGCCTCGGCGCATCCAGGCCTGGCGGGAGGCGAACGAGTTGCCGGGACGCGACCTCATGCGCGACGGCCGCTGGCTCGGCTGACCGCCGTACGGGATCATGCCGTCGCCGTTCTCACCCGGGCGACGAGCGATCAATTGCGAAGAATCCCCCTAAGACCTGTTATGAGAGGAAATTTGCCATGAAGGACACGCGGACGTCCGTCAAGACCACCGGCGCGGCCAAGGAGAAGGCCGAGGAGAAGTACGACGGGTTCACGGACGAGGAACGCAGCGCGATGAAGGAGCGCGCCCGGGAGCTGAAGGCGTCCACGCGGCGCGGCTCGCGTGCGGCCAAGGCGGACGCGGAGGGCGAGGTGCTTGCGAAGATCGCCGAGATGGAGGAGGCGGACCGCGTCATCGCCGAGCGGCTCCATGAGATCGTCAAGGCCAACGCGCCGGCTCTGTCGCCGACGCTCTGGTACGGGATGCCCGCCTATGCCAAGAATGGCAAGAACGTCTGCTTCTTCCAGCCCGCGAAGAAGTTCAAGACGAGGTACGCCACGCTCGGCTTCAACGACCCGGCGAACCTCGATGAGGGCACCATGTGGCCGACCGCCTACGCTCTGACGGAGCTGACCGCCGACGCCGAGGCACGGATCGCCGAGCTCGTCAAGAAGGCCGCGAGCTGAGGCGGACCTTTCCACGGGCGCGGCCCGGCACCGGGCCCCGGCACGGGGCGGCTCAGCGGGGCGGGCGGACTTCGCGGCGGCGGACGGCGCCGGTGCCGCCCAGCTCGTCGAGCAGGTCCGCGAGGACGGCACGCGCCTCCCCCAGCTGGTCCTCGCCGATGCGACGCCGGAAGCGCTCCTCCAGGGACCGCCGGGCGCGCCGGGCCGCCTCCACCGCGTCCCTGCCGCGCGAGGTCAGGCGCACCCGGCGGACGCGGGCGTCGCGGGGATCGGCGAACCGCTCGGCGTAGCCGAGGCGTTCGAGCTCGGCCACCGCCTTGGACGCGCCCTGCTGCGTCACCTCCAGCTTGACGGCGAGCTCGCCCACCGTCGGCTCGCTCTCGACCAGGTGCTGAACGAGGTAGCCGTGTGAGAGCCGCAGGCCGGTGAAGCCGGCGGCCTCCAGGTCGTCCTGCACGACGGCGGCGGCGGCCGTGCCGAGGAACAGGGCCAGCGTGCCGGTGTCCAGGTCGCGAGCGTCGACGGGCTGCATGGAGCCCATCGTGCATTGAACAACCATGGTTGTACAACTATGGTTGTCGATATGCCGAACCTTCAGACCCACCCCAACGTCGAGATCGCCGTCCGCTACCACGAGGCCGTCTCCCGCTTCGCCGCCGGCGAGGAGCTCGCCCGGTTCCTCCACGAGGACGTCGTGCACCACGAACTGCCCAACGCGCTCTTCCCCGAGGGCAACGTGCGCGACCTGGCCGGCATGCTGAAGGCGGGCGAGGCGGGCCGCGGGGTGCTCAGCGACCAGGTGTTCGAGGTCGTCAACGCGGTCGCGGCCGGCGACCAGGTCGCGCTGGAGGTCAAGTGGCGCGGCACCCTGGCCGTCCCGCTGGGCGAGCTGCCGGCGGGCCACGTCCTGCGCGCCCACATCGCGGCGTTCCTCGACTTCCGCGACGGCAAGATCGTCGCCCAGCGCAACTACGACTGCTACGAGCCCCGCCGCCTCTAGGCGATCGCCGCGGCGAGCGCCGCGAGCTCCGGGGTGCGGGCGGCCTCGTCGAGCACCTCGCGCAGCACCGCGTCATGCGTGGGCCGGGCGGCGTCGAGCAGTTCCCGCCCCTTATCGGTGACCTCGGAGTAGATGCCGCGCCGGTCGTCCTCGCACAGGTAGCGCCGCAGCAGCCCGCGCGACTCCAGCCGAGTGACCAGGCGCGTGGTGGCGCTCTGGCTCAGCACGACGGCGCGGGCCAGCTGCTGCATGCGCATGTGCCAGCCGTCCTGCCGGGCGAGCACGTCGAGCACGGTGTACTCGCTCACGCTCAGGTCGTGCGCCTTCTGCAGCTCCCTCTCCAGCCGTTCCTCGATCTTGGCGTGCAGCGCCGCGAGGGTGCGCCAGCCCTGGGCGCGCGCCTCGACGGCGTCGTCGGCGATGGGCATGGTTTGCCCTCCCAGCTACTTGTGTGCTCATATAGTGAGCGTCTGCAATTATTTCTCACGCTCACTAACGTCTCTTGGGAGCAATTCTATGCCTCTCGCCCTGTTCGCGCTCGCGATCAGCGCCTTCGGCATCGGCACCACGGAGTTCATCATCAACGGCCTGCTGCCGGAGATCGCCCGCGACTTCGGCGTCTCCATCCCGGCGGCCGGGCTGCTGGTGTCCGGCTACGCCCTGGGCGTGGCCGTGGGCGGGCCGCCGCTGACCATGCTGGGCGCGCGGCTGTCGCGCAAGACCATGCTGCTGGCCCTGATGGGCCTGTTCGTCGCCGGCAACCTGCTGTCCGCCCTCGCCCCGTCGTACGGCGTGCTCATGACCGGGCGCTTCCTGGCCGCCTTCGCCCACGGCGCGTACTTCGGCGTGGGCTCGGTGGTCGCCGCCGACCTGGTCGAGCCGCGCAGGCGGGCCAGCGCCATCGCGTTGATGTTCACCGGCCTGACGCTGGCCAACGTGCTCGGCGTGCCGCTGGGGACGTGGATCGGCCAGGGGTACGGCTGGCGCGCGACGTTCTGGGCCGTGGTCGCGATCGGCGTGGTGGCCGCGCTCGGCGTGATCGCGCTCGTGCCGCGGCAGCCGCGTCCGGCCGGGTCGGGCGTGCTGCGGGAGCTGGCGACCTTCCGCGAGGGCGGCGTGTGGCTGGCCCTGGCGATGACGGTGTTCGGCTTCGCGCCGGTCTTCGCGGTGATCACGTTCGTCGCGCCCACGATGACCGGCCCCGGCGGCTTCTCACCGGGCGCGGTGCCGGTGGTCATGGCGCTGTTCGGCGTCGGGCTCGTCGTCGGCAACTTCGTCGGCGGACGCCTCGCCGACCGGGCCGTGATGCCGGCCGTCTACGGCTCGGTCGGGACGCTCGCCGTCCTGTCGGCGATCGTGGCGCTGGCAACGGCGCACCAGGTCGCCTTCGTCGTGGCGATCACGCTGTTCGGGGTGGCCGCCTTCGCCACCGTGCCGCCGCTCCAGACCCGCGTGCTCGATGCGGCCGGCGGCGCGCCGACCCTGGCCTCCGCGGCCAACATCGGGGCGTTCAACGTCGGCAACGCGCTCGGCTCGTTCGCGGCGGGCCTGACCATCGACGCCGGGTTCGGCTACACCGCTCCGGCGTGGACGGCGGCCGTGCTCGGGCTCGTGGGACTGGCGACGGCGGGCCTGGCCGGGAGGCAGGCCCGCCGCTCGGCGCCGTCGCCGGCCCGCGCGCCCGAGCCTGGCGCGCGGGCGGGCGTCGGCTAGCGCCTGGCGCCCTCGTGGGCCAGCAGCCACTCCTTGACCGTGGTGCCGTAGTAGTAGCCGCCGAACCCGCCGGTGGACGGCAGCACGCGGTGGCAGGGCACGAACGGGGCGACCAGGTTCTGCGCGCAGGCGCCGCCGGCCGCGCGGGCCGCCGTCCTGGGCAGCCCGGCACGCTCGGCCAGCTCCGCGTACGACACCGTGGTCCCCGCCCGCACCTCGCGCAGCGCCTTGTGGAGCCGCCTGCGCGTGGCCGAGCCCGGCTGGTCGACCGGCACGGCGTCCAGGGCGTCCAGGTCGCCGGCGAAGTAGGCGCGGACGGCGGCGGACGCCGCGCCCAGGTCGTCGACCACCTCCAGGCCCTCGGCCTGGAGCGCGGGCGACAGCCGCATGAACATCTCCTTCGGGTCGGCGGTGAAGCCCGCCGCCACCAGCACGCCGTCGCGCTCCAGCACGGACAGGGGGCCGATGGGGGTCGTCTCGACGCTTGCCTTGATCATGTCAGCTGCTCCAGAGGTAGAGGGCGGCGTAGGCCCGCCAGGGCCGCCACCGTTCGATGTCGTCGTCGGTCAGGTCCAGGGCGGCCATGCGCCTGCGCAGCACGAGGTCGCCGTCGGGCCAGGCGTCGGGGTCGCGCAGCGAGCGCAGCGCGATGTAGCCGGCCGTCCACGGGCCGATGCCCGGCACCTCGAGCAGGCGCTCCCGCGCCTCGGCGGGGTCCTGGCCGCCGTCGAGGTCGATCTCGCCGCTCGCGACGCGCTCGGCGAGGACCTTGAGCGTCGTGATCCGGCGGCCGGTCAGCCCCAGGCCGTCGAGGTCGGCTTCGGCGAGGCCGGCCGCCGTGGGGAACAGGTGCGTCAGCCCGGCGTCCGCGGCGCCCGGCGTGTCGGCCGGGCGTCCCGCGCGCCGCACGATGCGCCCGAGCAGGGTCCTGGCTCCCGCGACCGAGACCTGCTGGCCCACGATCGCGCGTACGGCCAGCTCGAAGCCGTCGAACGCGCCGGGCACGCGCATCCCGGGACGGGCGGCGACCAGGGGCGCGAGGGAGGTCTGGGCCAGCGTCTCGGCGATGGCCACGGGATCGGCGTCCAGGTCGAGCAGCCTGCGGCAGCGGGCGACGACCCTGGCCAGGTGCCGGGTGTCGGCGACGGACACGTCGAGCACGACGTGGCCGTCCCGGGGGGTGAGGGTGACGGCGCCGCCCGGCACGGCCCGGGAGTAGCCGTGGACGCTCGCCGCCTCCAGGCCGGGAACCGCCCGGGCGGCCAGGAAGCCGAAGATGGCCTCCGCGTCGTACGGCTCGCGCCGGTGCAGCCGCAGCCGCAGGCTCGCGCCGCCCGGCACGCCGGGCTCCGCCTCCCCGATCTCCGCGGCCGGGGAGACGGCGCGGGCGGTGGCGCGCAGCTCGCTGGGCGTGAAGCCGTAGGTGTCCCGCATGGTCGCGTTGAACTGCCGGACGCTGCCGAAGCCGGCCGCGAAGGCCACGTCGGTGACCGGCAGGTCCGTCTCCGTCAGCAGTTGCTTGGCCAGCAGCAGCCGCTTGGTGCGGGCCACCGCCAGCGGCCCGGCCCCCAGCTCGGCCACGAACAGCCGGTGCAGATGCCGCTCGGTGATGTGCAGCCTGCGGGCCAGTCCCGCGACGCCGACGTCGTCGGCCGCGCCGTCGTCGATGAGCCGCAGCGCCCGCCCCACGAGGTCGCCCCGCACGTCCCACCCCGGGTCTCCGGGGGACAGCTCCGGGCGGCACCGCTTGCACGGGCGGAAGCCCGCCGCCTCGGCCGCAGCCGCGTGCCGGTAGAAGCGCACGTTGCGCGGGGCCGGGGTGCGGGCCGGGCAGATCGGCCGGCAGTAGATGCCCGTCGTCTTCACCGCCGTGTAGAACCGCCCGTCGAACCGGACGTCGCGGGCGGCGACGGCCCGGTAACAGGCCTCGAAGTCAAGCTCCTGAGCGGTCATGCGTCGACTCTATGCGGCCGTTCCCGGCTCCACTGGCGGAAATCGGACCTCACCGCCGACAGGCGAACGACCTGGTAGAGGGCATCGAGTGGCGGGTTTCAGACGTCGCTGCGGATCGGCGAGCGCCAGATCGGCAGCCAGCTGAGCGCGCACACGGCCGCCCCCGCCCACAGCGCCGCCCGCACGCCCCACAGCTCCCCGATCAGGCCGCCGAGCAGGCCCCCGACGCCCACGGCGCCCATGAACAGCAGCCGCATCGTGGCGTTCATCCGCCCCAGCATCGCGTCGGGCGTGACCCGCTGCCGGAAGCTGATGAGCAGCACGTTGTTCAGCCCCGCCCGGTAGGTCAGCACGAACCACCCCAGCGCCGCGACCCACATCCCCGCGCCCCGGTCCAGCAGTGGCACGGCCGGCGCCGCCGGCATGGTCGTCAGGCTGACCACCCACACCGCCCGCCCCCGGCCCAGCCACGTGCCGACCAGGTGCGCGGTGGCCGAGCCGGCGAGCATGCCCACGCCCCCGACCGCGAGGAAGACGCCCAGCACCCACTCGGGGTACCCCAGTTGCCGCACCACCAGCACGGGCAGCAGCACGGCCATGAGCACGTAGCCAAGGTTGTGCAGCGCCCCCTGCTCGGCGATGGGCCGCAGCACGGGATGGCGGGCCATGAACCGGACGCCCTCCGCGATCTGGGCGCCGAGCCGCTCGCCGGACGCCGACGGAGCGGGGTCCGGCTCGGGCCGGCGCAGGCGCCTGAGGAGCACGGCGGAGGCCAGGTAGGAGGCGACGTCGGCGAGGACGGCCGGCGGCGCGCCGACGAGGCCGACCAGCACGCCGGCGAAGCTCCTGCCGGAGACGTCCATGGCCGCGGTGGTGCCGACGAGCATGGAGTTGGCCGCCGTGAGCCGCTCGCGCCCCACGATGTGCGGCAGCGCGCTGTGCGAGGCCACGTCGAAGAACAGCGTCCCGATGCCGGTGGCCATGGCCACGCCGTACAGCTGCCACATCGACAGCCAGCCCTGCCACCAGGCCAGCGGCAGCGAGGCGAGCAGGAGGGCGCGGGCCAGGTCGGCGCCGACCATCACCGGGCGCCGCCGCACCCGGTCCAGCCAGGCGCCCGCCGGCAGGCCCACGACGAGCACGGTGATGGTGGTCAGCGAGCTGAGCAGGCCCACCTCGGCCGGCCCGGCGTGCAGGGTGGTCACCGCCAGCAGGGGGAGCGCCACGTAGGTGATCTGGGAGCCGAACTGGCTCACCGCCGAGGCGGCGTAGAAGTTGCGGAAGTCCGCGTCGCGCAGCAGCGGGGTCTCGAGGGTCGCCGTCATGCCGCCAACCATGCTGAAATGGCCGCGAGAACCGGAACAGATTAAGCGAGGCGTTAATCCGATGCCGCTGGAGCTGAGGTTCACTACCGACGACGTCGCCACCACGCGCTTCGCCGTCTCGCCGCTGTGGGAGGTGATCGCCAGCGTCCGCGTGGTCAAGAACCCGGCCGGCCACGCGCTGCTGCGCCCGTGGGCCGAGCAGGTGGCCAGGCGCCTGGCCGACGTGGACTGGCGGCTGCTGTCGGACCTGGTCCCCGTGCCGACGCGCGCCATCGTGGGCTTCGTCTGCCCGCCGCCCAGCGCCTCGGTGCCCGACCTGGAGGTGGAGCTGGCGACGCTGCGCGCCCACGCCCACCTGGTACGGCAGGACCTGGAGGAGACCGGGCTGCGGCACACCGGGCGGCTGCGGGCCCTCCACGACGACCCAGAGCGCGGCCTGGAACGCCTGGCCGGGGAGATCCGCGCCTACTGGGCGGCGGCCATCGCCCCCTACTGGTCCAGGATCGGCGCCCTGCTGGAGGGCGACGTGCTGTACCGGGCGCGAACGCTCGCCGAGCACGGCCTGCGCCACATGCTCGCCGAGCTCGACCCGGGCGTCAGCTGGGACGGCGACCTGCTGCGCCTGCCCAGCGCCTACTGCCACGGGGAGCGTCCGCTGCGCGGCCTCGGGCTGCTGCTGGTGCCGTCGGTGTTCACCTGGCCGCGCATCTTCTCGGTGACCGCGCCGCCGTACCAGCCCACGGTCCGCTATCCGCCCCGCGGGCTGGCCACGCTGTGGGAGCGCCGGGAGGTGGAGCCGCCGCGGGCGCTGGCCGCCGTACTGGGCAGGACCCGCGCCCGGCTGCTGGCCGAGCTCGACCAGCCCGCCTCCACCCGCGACCTGGCCCGCCGGACCGGCCTGACCGAGCCCGGCGCCAACCAGCATCTGACCGCGCTGCGCAGGGCCGGCCTGTGCACCGCCCACCGCACCGGCCGCTACGTCCTCTACGCCCGTACGGCCGTCGCCGAGGCGCTGCTCGCCGAGCGGTAGACGATCCGGCCGCCGAGCATGGTGAGCCAGGCGTCCACGCCGGGCAGCGCCTCGGCGGGCAGGCTCGCGACGTCGGCGTCGAGCACCACGACGTCGCCCAGCTTCCCGGGCGTCAGCGACCCGATCCGGTCCTCCATCCGCAGGGCGTGTGCCGCGTCGATCGTGTGCGCCCGCAGCGCCTCCTCCAGCGTGATCGCCTGATCGGCCCCGATCGGGTCGCCTTCCCTGGTACGGCGGCGCACCGCGTTGGCCACGGTCTCCATGGGCCGCAGCGAGGAGACGAACGAGTCGCTGGACAGCACCGGACGCAGCCCGGCATCCAGCTCCTCCCGGATCGGCTGCAGCCGGTGCGCCCGCTTCGGGCCGAGCCGCCGCACGAAGTCGGCGCCGCTGTCGAACAGGAAGTTCGGCTGGTTGACCGGGATGACGCCGAGCGAGGCGAACTCCTGGACCTGGCCAGGCGTGGGATGGCCGCAGTGCTCGATGCGGGGGCGCGCGTCGTCGCCGGAGACGGCGACCGCGGCCCTGATCGCCTCCAGCGAGTAGCCCATCGCCCGGTCGCCCTGGGTGTGGATGCCGACCTGCCAGCCTGCCGCGGCGGCCCGCCGTACCAGCTCCACCAGCTCCTCGGGGCGGTGGTAGAGCGAGCCGGTGAAGCCCTCGCCGTAGGGCTCCTCGAACATGGCGGTGCCGCCCAGCAGGGTGCCGTCGCAGTAGAACTTCATCGCGCCGAAGCGCAGCCACTCGTCGCCGAACGGCCCGGCCAGGCCGATGGCGGCCAGCTCGTCCAGCATGTGCGACAGCGGCATGACGACCGTGCGCACCGGCAGCGTCCCGGCGTTCCACGCCGAGCGGTAGACCAGCAGCTCCCGGCGCGAGACCTGCGGGTCGCACACGGTGGTCACCCCGGCGCGCAGGTAGGTCTCCCCGGCCGCCTCCAGCCAGGACCGCAGCTGCTCCCGGGGCAGGTCGACGTGGAAGTTGGGGCCGTGGCAGCCGATGTCCACGGCCACCGGCAGCAGCAGCTCCATCGCCGAGTCCAGCACCATGCCGGTCAGGCGCCCGCCCTCGTCGCGCACGAACGAGCCGCCCGGCGGGTCGGCCACGTCCTCGCCGATGCCGCGCCAGGCCAGCGCCGCGGAGTTGACCACCGCCTGGTGCCCGGAGACGTGGTAGACGATCACCGGATGGTCGGTGGTGGCCTCGTCGAGCTGCCGCCGGGTGGGCCGGCCGCCGGGGAACTTCGCGTCGTCCATGCCGTAGGCGCGGATCCACTGCCCGGCCGGGGTCCTGGCCGCCTCCGCCGCGACGGCGGCGACCAGGTCGGCGGCGCTGCCGACGGCCGGGTAGCGCACGTCCACCGCCACCAGCGTCTCGGCGGTGGACAGCAGGTGGTTGTGGGGGTCGACGAACCCCGGAAGCACGCTGCGCCCGCCCGCGTCGACGACCTCGGCGCCCGCTCCGGCCGCGGTGAGCACGTCCGGCTCGCGGCCGACGGCCAGGATCCGGCCGTCGCGCACGGCCAGCGCCTCGGCGGCCGGGTTCGCGGGATCCATGGTCAGGACCTTGCCGCCGGTGATGACGGTGGTGGACAAGGGGCACTCCTTCTAGATCGGGTTCTCGACCGGGCTGTGG
Source organism: Thermoactinospora rubra (assembly GCF_002093975.1). Classification (GTDB taxonomy): domain Bacteria; phylum Actinomycetota; class Actinomycetes; order Streptosporangiales; family Streptosporangiaceae; genus Nonomuraea; species Nonomuraea rubra_A. The sequence continues at coordinate 40,247 of NZ_MSZZ01000042.1, read as the reverse complement.
ACCGGGGCGGGGACGGGGTCGCGGTACCGGGGAGCCGCAGCCAGGCAGACCACGCTGAGCACGCACATCGCGACCAGCAGCGCCACGGCCGGCCAGGCGGCCCCGCCGAACGCGCCGACGAGGGCGGTGGCGGCCAGCGGGGACAGCCCGCCGAAGATCGCCCCCGCGCCCTGGTAGGCGAGCGAGATGCCGGTGTAGCGGACCTGCGGCGGGAACATCTCGGCCAGGATCGCCGCCATCGGCCCGTAGGTGCCGGAGGTGGCCAGGCGCATCAGGCCGAGCATCAGGAAGATCAGGAAGGCGTTGTGCGAGCCCAGCACGGCGAACTGCGGGACGGCCAGCGCGGCGGTGGCGACGAGGAACCACACGGCGACCTTGCGGCTGCCGAGCCGGTCGCCCAGCCACGCGATGCCGAGCGTGGCGACCAGCTCGACGAACGCGGCGAAGCTCAGCCCGTTGAGGATCATCTGCTCCGACTCGCCGACCGAGGCGCCCGTGGCGTACGACAGCAGGAAGGTCGTCAGGATGTAGTAGCCGCCGATGGCCACGGGCAGGGTGCCGACGCCGAGCAGGACCGAGCGCCACGACACCCGGAACACCTCCTTGATCGGCACGCCGGTCTTCTCGGTCTGCTCGAAGACCGGCGACTCCTCCACCCGCAGCCGGATGAACAGCCCGACCAGGACCAGCACGGCCGAGACGATGAACGGCACGCGCCAGCCCCACGAGTGCAGGGCGTCCTCGCCCAGCGCGCTCATCAGGCTGAACGCGCCGGTGGCCAGCAGCGCGCCCGCCGGGTTGCCGAGCTGGGCGAAGCCGCCGTAGAAGGTCCTGCGGTCGGCGGGCGCGTGCTCCACGGCCATGAGCGCGGCCCCGCCCCACTCGCCGCCGACCGCCAGGCCCTGGACGAACCGGAGCAGCACGAGCAGGACCGGGGCGAGCGCGCCGATCGAGGCGTAGGTGGGCAGCACGCCGACCGCGAAGGTGGCCACGCCCATCATCAGGAGGGTGACGACGAGGGCGGACTTGCGGCCGACGCGGTCGCCGAAGTGGCCGAAGACGACGCCGCCGAGCGGCCGGGCGAAGAAGCCGACCGCGTAGGTGGCGAAGGACGCCAGGAGCGCCACGGTGGGGCTGGAGGCGTTGGGGAAGAACAGGTCGTCGAAGACGAGCGCGGCCGCCGTGGCATAGACGTAGAAGTCGTACCACTCGATCGTGGTCCCGACGAAGGCGGCGCCGGCCGCTCGGGTGGCGCGGTTCATGGGTCCTCCGGATGTCAGGGGGTGCGACGACGATAAGCGCAGGTCAGCGCCGCCGGGCCCGGGACGGATCGCACCACCTGCGGTGCAATACAGTGCGGTATGCACACCGCTCGGAGACGACAGTGGCGCTGACGGTCGGCCAGGTCATGACGCTGCCGGGCATGCGGATGCGCCTGCTCGCGGGGCGCGCCGGGCTGACCCGCGTGGTGCGGTGGGCGCACGTGTCGGAGCTGACCGACCCGGTGCCGTGGCTGCGCGGCGGCGAGCTGGTCATGACGATCGGGCTGGGCCTGCCCGCCGACGCCGAGGGGCGCAAAGCCTACGTCGAGCGGCTGGCCGCCTCCGGCTGCGCCGCGCTCGCCTTCGCGCTCGGGGAGGCCATCGCCGAGGTGCCGGGGGAGGTGCTGGAGGCGGCCGAGGAATGCGGCCTGCCGGTCCTGCGGATCCTCACCCCGTTCATCGCCGTCACCGAGGCCGTGGCCCGCTGGCACGCCGACGAGCGGGTGCGCGGCGAGCGGCGCGTGGTGGCCGCCCAGGAGGCCATGGCCAGGGCCGCGCTGCTGTCGGGCACGGCGGGCATCCTGCGCGCCCTGGCCGACCACGCGGGCGGGGAGGTCCTGCTGCTGGACCAGCACCACGCGCCGCGGGCGGCGGTCCCGGCGGGGGAGCGGCCCTGGCACGCCAGGGCGGCCGAGGCGGCGGCCGGCAGCGCGGCCCGGCCCAGCTCCGGCGTCCTGGACGACGGCGTCCACGCCGTCCAGGTCCACAGCCTCGGCTTCGCCGGGCCGCCCACCGGCTGGCTGGCCGTGCGCACCGCCTCGCCGCTGGAGTGGCACGTCAGGATGCTCACCAACCACGCCGCCTGCCTGCTGGCCATCGAGCTGCTCGGCCTGCGGGCCGGCCGGGCCAAGGCGCACGCCCAGCGGGCCGCGCTGCTGGCCGCCGTGCTGGAGGGCGGGCTGTCCACGCGCCAGCTGGGCGAGCTGTGCGCGGTGGCGGCTCCGCCGTACGAGGTGGTGGTCGTGGCGGCGGAGGTGACGGCGCAGGCCGCGGTCGAGGCGCTGGAGGACGTCGTGGCCGACCCGGACGCCGAGGAGCTGGCGTTCGTCTGCCCGCGGCCGGAGGGGACGCTGTTCGTGCTGCCCGAGCGGGGAGGGCGGCGCGGCGGCGAGCTGTGCGCGCGGCTGGGCCTGCCCGGCGGCGGCTGCCGCGCGCTGGACCTGGACGAGCTGCCCTCGGCGGTACGGCACGCGAGCGCCCTGGCCGCCCGCGGCGACGGCTACACCCACGTCGACGACCTGGAGCCCTGGGCGCTGCTCAGGGACGCGGTCGATCCCGGCGCCGCCAGGCGCTTCTCCGACGCGGTGCTGCGGCCGCTGCGCGAGCACGAGGCCCGGCACGGCGGCCGGCTGGTCGCCTCCGTCCGCGCCTACCTGGAGGCGGGCGAGAACCTGGAGAGCGCCGCCCGGCGGCTCGGCGTGCACCGCAACACGCTGCGGCGCCGGCTGGCCGCCGCCGAGCGCGTGTCAGGGCGCCCGCTCACCGATCCCGACCACCGCCTGCAGCTGTGGCTGGCCGTCTCGCTGGCCGACCTCGTGCCGCCCGGGCGCCTGGCCGGTCACTTGGAGGAGATGCCCACGCCCAGGTCGAACTCGCGGTAGACGCGCGCCCAGAAGCCGTCGCGCAGCCAGACCCTGGCCTCGGGGTAGGGCCGCAGCGAGTGGCCGAGCTCCTTCTCCGCCTCGATCAGCAGCTCGGTGTCGATGACCGTCGGCAGGATGGGACCGGGCAGCAGGTCGCGGATGTTGTCGCGGCCGCGGGTGAGGATCCACTTCTGCGCGACGTGCTCGCCCACCTCCTCCACGCGCGGGCGCGAGGGGCCCAGCTTGGCGACCTGGCCGGGCTTGAGCGACGGCTTGGCCGTACGGCCGGCGAACACCTGCGCGGGCGAGGGGGTGGTGGCCGGCGGGGCGACGGGGACGGGGGGCTGCGGCGCGCGGTCGAAATAGGGACGCAGGAAGTCGGCGGAGATCACCTCGACGGTGTCGGCCTCCCACACCAGCCGTTCGGCCTGGTTGGTGCCGTACGGCGGCTCGACGCCCCACAGGTGGATCCGCACGCCGTACGCCTGGGCGGCCTCCACGGCGGGCACCATGTCCTCATCGCCCGCCAGCAGGATCGTGTCGGTCACCGCGTGATGCCTGGCCAGCGCCTCCAGATCGCTCCTGATCTGGGCGTCCACGCCCTTCTGCTGGCCGCGGGCGTTGAGGTTGCCAAGCCGTACCTTGACCCAGGGCAGCTGGGCGATGACACGCTGGTCGACGGTGGGCACACGGTCACGGGCGGCGTCATACCAATAGATCCGCAGTAGTTCGCCGGAAATACGTTGCTCTGCATGTTTTTGGAGAGCCTGGATGAGCTCATCCGCCTTCACCCGGTATTCCTTGCGCTCCTTGGCGCCCAGCAGCACTTCGCCCGCCGCGGCGTACAGATAACCGACATCCACGAGCACGGCGTACTTCGCTGCGACAGGATGCGGCGTGAGGTCTGGGATGGCCATGTCGTCCTCCGGGCCGCGCACTTAAGTTGATCGGCCGACTATATACGCCTACTTTTCTAGATAGTCCCAACTCCCGGGGAAGTTGACACCCGTTTCTTGGCACTATCTAGGCAGCGCACTGTCCCGCCAAGCCGACTTCCCGGGGAAGAGCGGCTTACGCATGGCTCTGGCCGGACTCCGCCATGACCCGCGCGAGGGGGCGGCCGGCGGCTCCGGCTCCTGTCGGCGCAGCGAGAGAACGACCGCCAGCGCGGCGACCTCCTCGGCCGTCGCGTCGCCCTTGATGATCCTCAACTCCGCCATCCGCTGCCTCCGGGCTCCATCATCGCAGCCATCGGCCGCCCTTCACAGCGGAATGTTGCCGTGCTTCTTGGGCGGCAGCGACGCCCGCTTGTTACGCAGCGCGCGCAGCGCCCTGACGACCTGGGGCCGGGTGTCGGACGGGCGGATCACCGCGTCGATGTAGCCGCGCTCGGCGGCGATGTAGGGGTTGGCCAGCGTGTCCTCGTACTCGGTGACCAGCCTGGCCCGCTCGGCGTCGGGGTCGGCGGCGGCGGCCAGCTCGCGCCGGTAGAGGATGTTGACCGCGCCCTGCGCGCCCATGACCGCGATCTGGGCGGTGGGCCAGGCCAGGTTGATGTCGGCGCCCAGGTGCTTGGAGCCCATCACGTCGTAGGCGCCGCCGTACGCCTTGCGTGTGATGACCGTGACCAGCGGGACGGTCGCCTCGGCGTAGGCGTACAGGAGCTTGGCGCCGCGCCGGATGATGCCGTTCCATTCCTGATCGGTCCCCGGGAGGAATCCCGGAACATCGACAAAAGTAAGAATGGGGATATTGAATGCATCACATGTTCGGATAAAGCGGGCGGCCTTCTCGGATGCGTTGATATCCAGACATCCGGCGAAATGCATGGGCTGGTTGGCCACCACGCCCACCGACTGCCCGTCGACCCGGCCGAACCCCACGATGATGTTGGGCGCGAACAGCGCGTGGACCTCCAGGAACTCCCCGTCGTCCAGCACGTGCTCGATCACCCGGTGCATGTCGTAGGGCTGGTTGGCCGAGTCGGGGATGAGCGTGTCGAGCTCGGGATCGGGGTCCATGTCGGCCGCGGGCTCGTAGGAGGGCGGCTCGTCGAGGTTGTTGGAGGGCAGGTAGGACAGCAGCGCCTTGACGTACTCCAGGGCGTCGTGCTCGTCGGCGGCCTGGTAGTGGGCCACGCCCGACCTAGTGTTGTGCGTGTGCGCGCCGCCGAGCTCCTCGAAGGTGACCTCCTCGCCGGTCACCGTCTTGATCACGTCGGGGCCGGTGATGAACATCTGGGAGGTCTGGTCGACCATCACGATGAAGTCGGTCAGCGCGGGTGAGTAGACGTGCCCGCCCGCGGCGGCCCCCATGATGAGCGAGATCTGCGGGATCACGCCGGAGGCGTGCACGTTGCGCTTGAAGATCTCCGCGTACAGGCCGAGCGCGACCACGCCCTCCTGGATGCGCGCGCCGCCGCCCTCGTTGATGCCGATGATCGGGCAGCCGGTCTTGAGCGCCATCTCCTGGACCTTGACGATCTTCTCGCCGTAGACCTCGCCGAGCGAGCCGCCGAAGACCGTCACGTCCTGGGAGAACACGCACACCTGGCGGCCGTCGACGGTGCCGTAGCCGGTGATGACGCCGTCGCTGTACGGCCGGCGCCTCTCCATCCCGAACATGGTCGAGCGGTGCCGGGCCAGCTCGTCGAACTCCACGAACGAGCCCTCGTCCAGCAGCGCCATGACCCGCTCCCTGGCGGTCATCTTGCCCTTGGCGTGCTGCTTCTCGACGGCTGCCGCGGAGCCCGCGTGCACCGCCTCCTCCAGGCGGCGCTCGAAATCGGCGATCTTCCCCGCGGTGGTGTGGATGTCGATCTCGGGAACCTTTGGCATGGGCTCAGCGCTCATAGCGAAGAGGGTAACGGCCGTCACCGGCCGTTCCATAAAAGGGAGGAGATCGTAGGCTGTCCACCATGACCGACGCCGTCCGCACCCACGGGCTCTTCAAACGTTTCGGACCTCAGGTGGCCGTCGCAGGCGTGGACCTGGCGGTGCCCGCGGGCAGCTTCGCCGGCCTGGTCGGGCCCAACGGCGCCGGCAAGACCACGACGCTCAGCATGATCACCGGTCTGCTCCGGCCGGACGGCGGCGCCGCCCAGGTCGACGGCTTCGACGTCTGGCGCGACCCCGTCCAGGTCAAGGCCCGCATCGGCGTCCTGCCCGAGGGCCTGCGGCTGTTCGAGCGGCTGTCGGGCCGCGAGCTGCTGATCTACAACGGGCGGCTGCGCGGCATTCCCAGGGCCGAGGTCGAGCGCCGCGCCGAGGAGCTGCTGCAGGTCATGGACCTGACCGACGCGGCGGACAAGCTCGTCGTCGACTACTCCACCGGCATGCGCAAGAAGATCGGCCTGGCCGCGGCGCTGCTGCACAACCCCTCCGTGCTCTTCCTCGACGAGCCGTTCGAGGGCGTGGACCCCGTCAGCGCCAACACGCTGACCGAGGTGCTGCGGCGCTTCACCGCCTCCGGCTCCACCGTGATCTTCTCCAGCCACGTCATGGACCTGGTCGAGCGGCTGTGCGACTGGGTGTCGGTGATGAACGGCGGCCACATCGTCGCCCAGGGCCCCATCGCCGAGGTGCGCGCCGGGCGCAGCCTCAACCAGGCCTTCCTGGACCTCGTCGGCGCCCGCGGCAACGGCGAGGAGGGCCTGAGCTGGCTGGGAGCCAAGCCATGAGCACCTTCGCGCTGTTCGCGCAGCTGAAGCTCAGGCTGATCAGCGGCAACCTGCGCGGCGCCACCGAACGCAAGATCGGTTTCATCTTCTCCGTGCTGGCCGCGCTCTTCCTGGGCGGGCTGGGCTTCCTGCTCATGTCGCTGCTGCGGCTGGCCCGTCCCGACATCGCCACGGACCTGGGCATCGTCGCCTACAGCGCCTTCGCCGTCGGCTGGGCGATCATCCCGCTGATGTCCTTCGGGCTGGACGACACGCTGGACCCGGCGCGGCTGGCGCTGTTCCCGCTGCGCACGCGCGAGCTGGCCGTGGGGCTGTTCGCCTCCTCGGCCACCGGCGTGTGGCCCCTGGCCACGCTTTTGGCGCTGGCCGGATCGCTGGTGGGGCTGCCCCGCGGCTGGAGCGGCGTGCTCGTCGGGATCCCGGCCGTGCTGCTGGCGTTCGCGCTGTGCCTGGTGCTGTCCCGGCTCGTCACGACCGCGCTGTCGGGCGCCCTGCGCTCGCGGCGGGGGCGCGACGCGCTGGCCGTGGCGGCGATCGGGCTCGTGCTGGTGTTCCAGCTGCCCAACCTCGTCGTGAACCGCGGCATCGGCGATCCGGCGGCGTTGCTGAAGGACGCGGCGGCCGTCCTGCGGTGGACCCCGCCCGGCATGGCCGCGCACGCCGTGGCCGCCGGCGGCCTGACCGCGCTGGGCGAGTTGGCCGTCGTCGCCGTCGCCGTCGTCCTGGTGGCCTGGCTGTGGATCAAGACGCTCAACCGGGCCCTCGTCACCCCCGAGGCCACCACGAGGGCCGCCTCGGTGCGCAGGTCCAAGGGCGTCCTGGACCGGCTGCTGCCCGACGGGCCGCTGGCGGCGGTGGTGTTCAAGGAGGTCCGCTACATCCGCCGCGACCCCCGCTTCCGGGTGGGCTGGCTGGTGTCCGTCGTGGTCACCGGCGTGCTGGCCTTCTCCATGAGCGGCCAGGGCGGCGGCCAGCCCGCGGTGGTCATCGGCATCACGTGCCTGGGCGCCGCGATGATCGGCGCGCAGCTCAGCAACGCCTACGGCATCGACGGCCGCTCGCTGTGGATGAACGCCGTGGTGTACGGCTCCGAGCAGGACCTGCGCCGCGACTTCGCCGGCCGCCACCTGGCCGCGTCCATGGTCGCCGTCCCGCTGCTCGCCCTGCTGGCCCTGGCCGCCGGGTTCTTCGCCGGCGACCTGGGCGCCTCCCTCGCCGGGATGCTCACCGCCTGGGGCGTGTTCGGCATCGCCCTCGGCACCGGCGCGGTGACCAGCGTGCTCATCCCCTACACGGTGCCCGACCGGCTCAACGCCTTCACCGGCGCCGCGCCGGGCCAGGGCGGCACGGCCTTCCTCGGCTCGATGGGCGCCATGATGGCCACCGGCCTGCTCGCGCTGCCCGTCGTCCTGCCGGTCATCCTCGGGCTGAGCTGGCTCAGCGTGCTGGCCCTGCCGTACGGCGTGGCGGCGACCCTGGTGGGCGAGCGGATCGCGGGGAAGATCGGCCGCATGCGGATGCCGGAGATCCTGGACGCCGTCACCAAGCCCGCATGAGTGTCCAATACCTGAGACCCGTATCCGTGTTCTGAGAAGCGGTCGCTACGCTTCGAAGCATGATTGACCAGGCGGTTGGGCGCAGCAGCGCCGTCACCGAGATGCCGGACGAGCTTCGGGCGAACGTCAAGCTGCTCGGCAGGATGCTCGGGCAGGTCATCGCCGAGCAGGGCGGCCAGGACCTGCTCGACGACGTCGAGCGGCTGCGCAAGGCGGTCATCGCCGCGCGCAGAGGGGAGACCTCGGCCGACGAGATCGCCCGGATGGTCGCCACCTGGGAGATCGACCGCGCGGTGCAGATCGCGCGGGCGTTCACCTGCTACTTCCACCTGGCGAACCTCGCCGAGGAGCACTACCGCATCAAGACGCTCCGCGATCGCGACGCCGGCGGCACCGTGCTGCCCGAATCGCTGGCGCAGGCCGTCCAGGAGCTGGGCGCCGAGCGGGCCGCCGAGCTGGTGGAGGGCCTGGAGCTGCACCCCGTCCTCACCGCCCACCCCACCGAGGCGCGCAGGCGCGCCGTCGTCACCGCGATCCAGCGCATCAGCGCCCAGCTGACCGAGTACAACACCCCCGGGCGCGGCGCCTCCGAGCGCGCCGAGAGCGAGCGCCGCCTGCTGGAGGAGATCGACCTGCTGTGGCGCACCGCCCAGCTGCGCAGCACCAAGCTGGACCCGCTGGACGAGGTCCGCACCGCCATGGCCGCCTTCGACGAGACGCTCTTCCGCGTCGTGCCGCAGGTCTACCGGTCGCTCGACGCTGCCCTGGCGCCCGGCACCGGCACCCGGCCCCCGCTGGCCCGGCCGTTCATCCGCTACGGCAGCTGGATCGGCGGCGACCGCGACGGCAACCCCTACGTCACCGCCAAGGTCACCCGCGAGGCCCTGCTCATCCAGGCCGACCACGTGCTGACCGCGCTGGAGACCGCCTGCACCCGCATCGGCCGCACGCTCACCGCCAACGCGACGTTCACCCCGCCGTCGGCGCGGCTGCGCGCTGCCATCGCCGCCGCCGAGGACGCCAACCCCGACGCCGTGTCGGAGATGGCCACCCGCTCGCCGCAGGAGCCGCACCGGCAGTGGCTGCTGTTCGTGGCCTCGCGCATCGCCGCCACCCGCACCCGCAACCTCGACCTGGCCTACCGCTCGCCCGCCGAACTGCTCGCCGACCTGCGGCTGGCCCAGGAGTCGCTGGAACAGGCGGGAGCCGTACGGCAGGCGTACGGCGAGCTGCAGCACCTCATCTGGCAGGTGGAGACCTTCGGCTTCCACCTGGCCGAGCTGGAGGTGCGCCAGCACTCCCAGGTCCACGCCGCCGCGCTGGAGGAGCTCAGGGCGGGCGGCCCGCTGTCGGAGCGCACCGAGGAGGTCCTGGCCACGATCCGGACCATCGGCTGGATCCAGGAACGCTTCGGCGTCACCGCCTGCTCCCGCTACGTGGTCTCCTTCACCCGCGGCGCCGCCGACGTGGCCGCCGTCTACGAGCTGGCCTCCCACGTCGACCGGCCCCCGGTGCTGGACGTCGTGCCGCTGTTCGAGTCCGGCGCCGACCTGGACAACGCCACCGCCGTGCTGACCGGCATGCTGGAGATCCCGCAGGTACAGGCCAGGCTCGCGGACAACGACCGGCGCATGGAGATCATGCTCGGCTACTCCGACTCGGCCAAGGAGCTGGGCCCCACGGCGGCGACCTTCAAGCTGTACCGCGCCCAGGAGCGGCTGACCGCCTGGGCCGCCAAGCACAAGATCACGCTCCGGCTCTTCCACGGCCGGGGCGGCGCGCTGGGCCGCGGCGGCGGCCCGGCCAACCGCGCCGTGCTGGCCCAGGCCCCGGGAAGCGTCGGCGGACGCTTCAAGGTCACCGAACAGGGCGAGGTGATCTTCGCCCGGTACGGCCACCTGGCCATCGCCCGCCGCCACATGGAACAGGTCGCCAACGCCGTGCTGCTGGCCTCCTCGCCCGTGGTCAGCGAGCGCACGGCGGCCGCCGCCGAACGGTTCGGCCGGCTGGCCGAGAAGGTCGCCGCGGCCTCCGAGCAGGCCTACCGGGCGCTGACCGAGGCGCCCGGCTTCCCGGAATGGTTCGCCCTGGTCAGCCCGCTGGAGGAGATCGGCTCGCTGCGCATCGGCTCCCGCCCGCCCCGCCGCGGGCTCGGCGCGCCCCGCTCGCTGGACGACCTGCGCGCCATCCCGTGGGTGTTCGCCTGGGCGCAGACGCGGGTCAACCTGCCCGGCTGGTACGGCCTGGGCAGCGGCCTGGCGGCGGTGGAGGACCTGGCCGAGCTGCAGGCCGCCTACGCCGAATGGCCGCTGTTCAACTCGCTGCTGGACAACGCCGAGATGTCGCTGGCCAAGACGGACCGGTCGATCGCCGAGCGCTACCTCGCGCTGGGCGGCCGGCCCGACTTCGCCGAGCAGGTGCTGCGCGAGTACGACCTGACCAGGAGCCTGGTGCTGAAGGTCACCGGCCACACCCGGCTGCTGGAGAACCGCCGGGTCCTGTCGCGAGCGGTCCAGCTCCGCGACCCCTACGTGGACGCCCTGTCCCACCTGCAGCTGCGTGCCCTCACGCGGCTGCGGACCGCCGAGGACCTGTCGGACCACGAGCGCGAGCGCCTGTCGACGCTGCTGCTCCTGTCGGTCAACGGCGTGGCGGCCGGCCTTCAGAACACAGGGTGATCCGGCGCAGGACCCACTCCACGGGGCCGTAGCGGTGCGAGCGCAGCCACCAGGCGCTCAGCACCAGCAGGACCGCGTAGATCGAGGCGGCCACGCCCATGACGGCCAGGGGCGGCAGCCTGCCGCCCAGGGCCAGGCCGTACCCGGTGAAGACCAGGCAGCACAGCACCGACTGGCCGACGTAGTTGGAGGCGGCGACGCGGCCGGCCGGCGCGAGGGCCGGCCACAGGCCGGGCAGGCGGAGCAAGGTGGCGACGTAGGCGGCGGCGAGCAGGGGCGAGGTGATCGTGCCGAGGCCGAGCCCCACGAGCTCCAGCGGGCCCTGGCCCTGCGTCCCCCAGGCGAAGAGCACCGCGCAGGGCAGGCCGACGGTGAAGCCCACGGCCTGGACGCGGGGCAGCAGCGCGGCCCAGCGTTCGCGGTCCTCCAGCAGGCGGACCTTGCCCGCGGCCAGGCCGAACAGGAACATCGCCAGCGCGGGCGGCCCCTGGAAGCCCCAGATGAACAGCGCCAGCACGGGATAGGTCTCCAGCTGGAAGCGGAGGAAGCCGAGGGGGCCGCCGGTGGCCAGGCGCAGGGCGCGGTCCGCTTCGGCGGGGTCGCCCGCCGGTTGCGCGGCCGCGGCGGGGTCCAGCGTGCTGAGCGCGGCCAGCAGCAGTAAGGCCGCGGCGATGACGCCGAGGATCACCGAGCCGATGATCACCGCGGTCTTCGGCCTGACGTTGCGCATCAGCAGCAGGACGACGCCGAGCGCCGCGTAGAGGGTGAGGATGTCGCCGATCCACAGCAGGAACCCGTGGAGCAGGCCGATGACGAACAGGCCCAGGCAGCGCCGCAGGGTCCGGCCCTTGACGCTCGCCCCGTCACGCTCGGCGGCCCGCATCTGGAGGGTGAACGAGTAGCCGAACAGGAAGGAGAAGATGACGTAGAACTTGCTGAGGACCAGCGTATTCACCACGAACGAGACGGGGTCGTGGGTGACCGGCACGGCGCCCAGCACCGACTGGCGGGGGTCGGCGAAGAAGCCGATGTTGGCGATGAGGATGCCCGCCAGCGCGAAGCCCCGGACGGCGTCGACCTGGTGGACCCGCTGCGTGAGCGTCTGCGTCATGGGGCGACAGTAGGCAGGGGCCAAGGTTCGGCACATCGAACCTTGGCCCCTGCCGCCCGGTACCAAAGTCGGGTCAGTGGGCGAAGCCGGCGTCCTGCCTGGCCTGCTTGGGCAGCAGCAGGCCGACCACGAGCACCAGCGCGGTCATCCCGGCCGCGACCCCGAAGGTGATCTCGGCGCTGCCCGAGCCGAAGAAGACCGTGCCCAGGACGGCCAGGCCGAGGGCGTTGCCGACCTGCTGGATCGCGGTGAGCGTGCCGGAGGCCGAGCCGGTCTCGGCCGGGTCGACCGCGGCCATCACGATGCCGAAGTAGGGACCCATGACCAGGCCGCTGCCGACGCCCAGGAAGGCCAGCGCCGGAGCCAGCTGCCAGGGCGAGACGCCGGGCTCGGCCACCACGAGCAGGGCGGTGGTCGCCAGGCCCATCACCACGGCGCCGGCGAGCAGCACCCGGCGGCCGTGCCTGGCCAGCCCCTGCGCGGCGCCCATGCCGAGGATCATGCCCAGGGAGGACGGCACGCTGGTCAGCGCCGCCTTCAGCGGGGAGAAGCCCAGGCCCAGCTGGGTGTAGAGCCCGATCACCATGAACACACCGCCGAAGGCCGCGAAGTAGATGGCGCCGACGGCCAGGCCCGACAGGAACGCGGGCTTGCGGAGCAGGCTCGGAGCGACCAGGTGGTGCGCCTTGCGGTGCTTCTCGTAGACGACGAAGAGCGCGAAGGTGACGAGGGAGGCGGCCATCATCGCGAACGACCAGGCCGGCCAGCCGTGCTCGCGGCCCTGGACCAGCGGGAAGACGATCAGCACGGTGCCCAGCGAGGCCAGCAGCGTGCCGGGCAGGTCCAGCTTCACACCGCCGGCGGGGCGGGTGGCGGGCAGGAAGCGGGCGGCGGCCAGCGCCGCGAGCAGGCCGACCGGCAGGTTGATCAGGAAGATCATCCGCCAGCCGGTGCCGAGCAGGTCGGCCTGGACCAGCCAGCCGGCCAGGATCGGCCCGCCCACCGCGGCCAGGCCCATGACCGGGCCGAACATGCCGAAGGCGGCCTGCAGTTCCTTGGGCGGGAACATCTCCTTCATCAGGCCCATGCCCTGTGGGATCATCGCGGCCCCGAACAGGCCCTGCAGGACGCGTGCGGCGATGACCGTCTCGGGGGAGACGGCGACGGCGCACAGCAGCGAGCCGACCGTGAAGCCGGCCATGCCGATGAGGAACATCCGCTTGCGTCCGACGATGTCGCCCAGGCGCCCGCCGGTCAGCAGGCCGGCGGTCATGGCCAGGACGTAGGCCGCGCCGAGCCACTGCAGGAGCGCGGGACCGCCGCCGAGGTCGGCGCGGATGGTGGGGCCGGCGATGTTGGTGACGGTGGCGTCGAGCAGCTCCATCACCGAGCCGGCGAGGATCACGCCGAGGGCGGGCCAGCGCCACTTGTAGGGGGCGGGTTCTGCGGCGGGTTTGGCGGCGGGCTCTGTGGCGGGCGGGGTGTCGACCGGGCGGGCGTCGAGGACGGTCATCGAATCTCCTAGAACGGAATGCTTCGTTCTGTTTCAGAGTATCAGAACGGAATGATTTATTCCAGTAGTTGGGGTCAGATCTGCCGGGCGTGGTCCGCCGCCCACTCGGTGGCGGCGGTGACGAGAGACATGGCTTGAGGCCCTTTCGACACCGCCACGCTACGAGCTAATACGGCAAGAACCTTTCCGCGTTCAGCGCAGGCCGGCGAAGAATTCGACGACGTCCTGGGCCAGCAGGTCGGGCGCCTCCATGGCGGCGAAGTGCCCGCCACGGTCGAACTCCGTCCAGCGCACGATGGTGTTCAGCGGCTCGGCGAAGCGGCGGATGGCGATGTCCTCGGCGAAGTTGGCCACGGCGGTCGGCACCTTGGAGGGGGTGGGCCAGTTGTGGCTGTTCATGCTCTCGTAGTACATCTGCGCCGAGGAGGCGCCCGTGTTGGTCAGCCAGTAGACCGACACGTTGGTGAGCATGAGGTCGCGGTCGATGGAGCCGGCCGGGTGGGCCCAGTCGTGCAGCTTCTCGCCGATCCACGCCAGCAGCCCGGCGGGGGAGTCGGCCAGGCCGAAACCGATGGTGTGCGGCTTGGTGGCCTGGATCTGGAAGTAGCCGTTGCCGGTGGACAGGAACGTGCTCATCCGCTCCAGGCGGGCGAGCTCGCCTTCGGTCAGCCCCTCGGTGTCGGCCTCGCCGAAGGGGATGAATCCCGCGGTGGCGGCGTTGACGTGGACGCCCACCACGCGGTCCGGAGCGACCCGGCCCAGGTCGGGCGCGACGAAGGCGCCGAAGTCGCCGCCCTGTGCGCCGTAGCGGTGATAGCCCAGGCGCTCCATCAGCACCGCGTACGCCCGGGCGATGCGGTGGCTGTCCCAGCCGGCCCCGGCCGGGCCGGAGAAGCCGAAGTTCGGGTGCGACGGGATGACCAGGTGGAAGTGCGGCGACAGCAGGTCGACGACGGGCAGGAACTCCACGACCGAGCCCGGCCAGCCGTGCGCCAGCAGCAGCGGCAGGGCGTCCTCGCGGGCGGAGCGGACGTGGAGGAAGTGGACGGTCTGCCCGTCGATCTCGGTGGTGAACTGCGGATGGGCGTTGAGCCTGGCCTCCCACGCCCGCCAGTCGTAGCCGTCGGCCCAGTAGGCGGCCAGGTCCTTGAGGTACTCCAGCGGCACGCCGCGGCTCCAGCCCGCCCCCGGCACCTGGGACGGCCAGCGGGTGGCCTGGAGGCGGCGGCGCAGGTCGTCCAGCTGCTCCTGGGGGACGTCGACGGTGAAGGGCCGGATGTCGGTCATGGCATCGCTCCTCGATTGGTTGGTCCCGACACTACGGGCGATCGCGGAAAGTTTCCTTCCGCGATCGCCCCGGCCTGCCGATGGAGATCAGCTCAGCTTGCCGAAGAAGCCGATGACGTCCTGCGCGTAGACGTCGGGCACCTCGTGGGCGGCGTAGTGGCCGCCGACGTCGTAGGTGTTCCACTGCGCGATGGCCGTGTGGTCGCGCTCGGCGAAGCGGCGGATGGACTGGAAGTCGTCCTTGAAGTTGGCCAGCCCGATCGGCACCGTCGTCGGCTCGGTGAACGGCTCGGCCTTGTCGTTTTCGTAGTAGAAGCGCGCCGAGGAGCCGGCGGTCCGGCAGAACCAGTGGACGGCGATGTTGCCCACCACCCAGTCCAGGCCCAGCTCCTCGCCCATGAGCTGGCCCATCCAGCCCAGCAGCCCGGCGGGGGAGTCGGCCAGGGCGTGCGCGAGGTGCTGCGGCGCCTGGGACTGCATCTTGTTGAAGGCGCCCATGTTCTCCCAGAACCACTGCAGGAACTGCACCTTGCCAAGGTCCTCCTCGCTCATGCCCTCGAACTCGGCCGGGTCGCCGGAGGGGAAGGAGAAGATCTGGGTGACGTGCACGCCGACCACGTGCTCGGGGTCGATCCGGCCCACGGTGGGGGAGATGATCGAGCCGCCGTCGTTGCCGGCCACGCCGTACCGGTCGTAGCCCAGGCGGCGCATCAGCTCGGCCCAGGCCTTGGCGACCCGGATGTGGTTCCAGCCGCGCTCGGTGGTGGGGCCGGAGAAGCCGAAGCCGGGCACCGAGGGGATGACCAGGTGGAAGTGCCGCGACAGCGGCTCGATGACGTCGAGGAACTCCAGCACGGTGCCCGGCCAGCCGTGGGTGAGGACGAGCGGCAGGGCGTCCTCGCGGGCCGAGCGGACGTGCAGGAAGTGGACGGTCTGGCCGTCGATCTCGGTGGTGAACTGTGGGTAGGCGTTGAGCCTGGCCTCCAGTGCGCGCCAGTCGAAGTGCTCGCGCCAGTGGTCGACCATGCGCCGGACCCGGTCGACGCTGACGCCGTAGTCGTCGCCCGAGCCGGGGATCTGGTCGGTGTAGCGGGTGCGCGCCAGGCGCTCGCGCAGGTCGTCCAGGTCGGCCTGCGGGATGTCGACGCGGAAGGGACGGATCTCGGCCATCGGTGCCTCGCTTGGGATCGGAATGTTTCGTTCTGCTGCACAGCCTATCAGAACGGAATGTTTCATTCCAATAGAAGAGTCGAAAAAGCTCGGCGTCGCGGAGTTCCGCGGCGCCGAGCAGCTAGAACGAGGTCACCGACCGGTAGCGTTCCCTGATCGCCGGGACCGGATCGCCCTGGTAGACCTCCGACGAGCCCAGCGTCCACGCGGGCGGCTCGGCCCCGCCGGACAGGACCCAGGCGGCCTGGCGGGCTGCCCCGTCCGCGACGTACTCCCCGGGCGGCGGCACGGTCACCGGACGGCCGAAGACCGTCGGAGCGATCCTCCTGACCGCCTCCGAGCGCGCCCCGCCGCCGATCAGCAGCACCCGCTCCGGCTCCAGGCCCAGGGCGTCCAGCGCGTCGGCCAGCCCGCACAGCATGCCCTCCACGGCCGCCCTGGCCAGGTGGGCCGGGGTGGCGGTGGCCAGCCGCAGGCCGTGGATCTCGCCGGTGGCGTCGGGCCGGTTCGGGGTCCGCTCGCCTTCCAGGTACGGCACGAGCACCAGCCCGCCGGCCCCGGCCGGGGCGGAGAGCGCGAGCTCGTCCAGCCGGGCCAGGTCCACGCCGGTGACGCGGGCCGCCGCGTCCAGCACCCGCGCGGCGTTGAGCGTGCACACCAGGGGCAGGAACCGGCCGGTCGCGTCGGCGAACCCGGCCACGATCCCGGAGGCGTCACGGCTGGGCCGCTCGGCCACCGCGAAGGCCGTCCCCGAGGTCCCGATCGACACGACCGCCTCGCCCGGCCCGAGCCCGACGCCCAGGGCGGCGCCCATGTTGTCGCCCGTCCCGGGCGCGAGCAGGACGCCGCCGGCCGCCTCGCCCGCCGCCTCCGCCGGGCCCAGCACCCGGGGCAGCAGCGGTGTCGCGCCGAAGGCTGCCTTGAGCAGGTCGAGCCGGTATGCCTCGGTGACGGGCGACCAGTAGCCGGTGCCCGAGGCGTCGCCGCGGTCGGTCACGAGGTGGTCCAGCGGCGGCGCCGGGGCCTGCGGCCAGGCGGCCAGGTCGGCGCCCGCGTGGCGCAGCGCGCCCTGGAGCCGCCAGGTCAGCCAGTCGTGCGGCAGGCACACCGCCGCGGTGCGGGCGGCGCTGTCCGGCTCGTGCTCGGCCAGCCAGCGCAGCTTGGTGACCGTGAACGACGCGACCGGCACGCTGCCCACCGCCTCGGCCCAGGCCTGCGGCCCGCCGAGTTCGGCCACCAGGTCGGCGGCGGCGCGGGCCGAGCGGGTGTCGTTCCACAGCAGCGCGTCGCGCACGACATTTCCGGACTCGTCCAGGCAGACCATGCCGTGCTGCTGCCCCGCCACGCCGACGGCCGCCACGTCGTCCAGCCCGCCCGCCTCCTCGATCGCGGCGACGAGCGCGGCCCACCAGTGGGCGGGATGCACCTCGGTGCCGTCGGGGTGGGGGGCGCGGCCCTGCCGTACCAGCCGGCCCGTCTCGGCGTCGCGGATGACGACCTTGCAGCTCTGGGTCGAGGAGTCGACCCCGGCGACGAGCGTCACCCCCGCACTCCCAGCAGGTGTTCCAGGGCCAGCTGGTTCAGGCGCGTGAAGTGGTAGCCGCGCTCGGCGTGGGCGTCGCGGTCGAACTCCTCGCCCGCCAGGTCCGCCAGCGTCTCGCCGGGGGCCAGCGTCGGCTCGGCCAGCTCGGTCACCCGCGAGGCGGCCAGCGCCTCCTGGACCTCCGGGTCGGCGCGGAAGCGCTTGGACTTCTCCTTCAGGATCAGGTAGGTGCGCATGTTGGCGGCGGCCGAGTCCCACACGTCCTGGGCGTCCTCGGTGCGCAGCGGCTTGTAGTCGAAGTGCCGCGGGCCGTCGTAGCCGCCGTTCTCCAGCAGGTCCACCAGGAAGAACGCGCTCTTCAGATCGCCGTGGCCGAAGACCAGGTCCTGGTCGTACTTGGGCCCGTGCTGGCCGTTGAGGTCGATGTGGAAGAGCTTGCCGTGCCACAGCGCCTGCGCGATGCCGTGGACGAAGTTCAGCCCGGCCATCTGCTCGTGCCCGACCTCGGGGTTGAGCCCGACCATCTCGGGGTGTTCCAGCTCGTTGATGAAGGCCAGCGCGTGCCCGATGGTGGGCAGCAGGATGTCGCCGCGCGGCTCGTTCGGCTTGGGCTCGATGGCGAAGCGGATGCCGTAGCCCTGCTCGATCACGTAGGAGCAGAGCAGGTCCAACGCCTCCTTGTAGCGGTCGAGCGCGGCCCGCACGTCCTTGGCCGCGTCGGACTCCGCGCCCTCGCGCCCGCCCCAGCAGACGTAGGTGGTCGCGCCGAGCGAGGCGGCCAGGTCGAGGTTGCGCATGACCTTGCGGATCGCGTACCGGCGCACGGCGCGGTCGTTGCTGGTGAAGGCGCCGTCCTTGAACACCGGGTGGGTGAACAGGTTGGTGGTGGCCATCGGCACCTTCAGCCCGGTCTCGCCCAGCGCCTTGCGGAAGGCGGCGATGGCGCGCTCCCGGTCCGGCTCCACGGCGAGCAGGTCGTCGTCGTGGAAGGTCACGCCGTAGGCGCCCAGCTCGGCCAGCTTGTGCACGGTCTCCACGGGGTCCAGCGGCGCGCGGGTGGCGTCGCCGAAGGGGTCTCTGGCCTGCCAGCCGACCGTCCACAGGCCGAAGGTGAAGCGGTCTTCCGGCGTTGGCGCCAAATTAGTCCACATAATGCACTTAATATTCCTCCTGTGGAGACACCGTCAAGAGGCATCCGGCACGACGCCATGCGGGCGAGCAACCTCGCCGCCGTGCTCGGCGAGATCCACAGGGCCGGGCCGCTGACCAGGGCGGCGCTCAGCGAGCGGACCGGGCTGACCAAGACGACCGTGTCCAAGCTCGTGGCCGACCTGCTCGCGGCCGGCTACGTCACCGAGTCGCAGGCCGCCTCCGACGGCGAGCGCGGCAGGCCAGGCGTGCTGGTACGGCTCAGCGGCGAGCGGCTGGCGGCGCTGGGCCTGGAGATCAACGTCGACTACCTGGCCGTGTGCGTCGTCGACCTCACCGGGACCGTACGGCTGCGCCGTACCAGGAAGGTCGACAACCGGGCGCTGGCCCCGCAGAAGGCCCTGGACCAGCTGTGCGACCTGGCGGCCGAGGCGATGGCGGCCACCGGCGAGCTGACCGTCGCGGGCGCCGCGCTCGCGGTCCCCGGACCCGTCCACGACGGCGTCCTCGTCCACGCCCCCCACCTGGGCTGGCACGACGTGCGGCCGCCCGAGCTGCTGGGGCTGCCGCTCACCGTCGACAACGAGGCCAACCTGGCGGCGCTGGGCGAGCTGTGGTTCGGCCAGGTCGGCCCCGGCTTCCTCTACGTCTCCGGCGAGATCGGCATCGGCGCCGGGCTCGTGGTGGACGGCGCGCTGTTCCGCGGCGCGCACGGCTTCGCGGGCGAGCTCGGCCACGTCCTGATCGCCCCCGGCGGGCCGCCGTGCCACTGCGGCGCCCACGGCTGCCTGGAGGTCTACGCGGGGCAGGACGCGCTGCTGGAGGCCGCGGGCAAGCCGGCCACGGTGGAGGAACTGCTGGCCCTCCTGGAGCGGGGCGACACCAGGGCGCTGGCCGCCTGCGCCGGGGCCGGCCGGGCGCTGGGCCTGGCCCTGTCCTCGGCCGTCCAGCTCGTCGACCCCGGGCTGATCGTGCTCGGCGGGACGCTGTCGGCGCTGTTCCCCTGGCTGGCCGGCCCGATCACCGAGACGCTGGAGGGGCGGCTGAGCGGCATGCGGCGCACCGCGCCCCGGCTGACGGCCTCGCGGCTGGGCCGCGACGCGGCGATCCTGGGCGCGGCGGGCCACGTCATCCGCCGGCTGATCACCTCTCCGGTGGCGCCGTGACCCGCTCCTCGCCCGCGTAGAGGTTGCAGCGCTCCCCGCGCAGGAACCCCACCAGCGTCATGCCGAACTCCCTGGCCAGCTCCACGGCCAGCGAGGACGGCGCCGACACCGCGCACACCGCCGGGACGCCCGCCGCGAGCGCCTTCTGCATGATCTCGTAGCTGGCCCTGCCGCTTACCATGAGGACGTGGTCCGACAGCGGCAGCCGCCCGCTCAGCGCCGCCCAGCCCACGAGCTTGTCCACCGCGTTGTGCCTGCCCACGTCCTCCCTCACCGCCACGAGCTCGCCGTCGCCGGTGAACAGCCCGGCCGCGTGCAGGCCGCCCGTCTTGCCGAAGACCCCCTGGCCCTCCCTCAGCCGGTACGGCAGGCCGTACAGGACCTCGGGCGTGAGCACGAGGTCGCCGCGGGGCAGCGGCGTGCACCTGGCGTGCAGGTCCTCCAGCGTGGCCGACCCGCACACGCCGCACGCGCTGGAGGTCAGGAAGTGGCGCTCCAGCGTCGCCAGGTCGGGCAGCGGGCCGCGCAGCCGCACCGTGACCGTGTTGTGCCGCGCCTCGGGCGGCAGGTCCGCGTCGGTGCAGTACGCGATCCCCGCGATGCCGCCCGGCCGCACGACGCCCTCGCCGTGGAGGAAACCCGCGGCCAGCTCGAAGTCGTGCCCGGGCGTGCGCATCGTGATCGCCACGGTCCGCGTGCCGTCGTCGGCCTGCAGGCGGATCTCCAGCGGCTCCTCGGTGGCCAGATCGTCGCGGCGGTCGCGGGCGCTCGTCCCCGACAGCTGCCGGATGCGCACCGGCGTGGTGGGACCCGGACGGACCTTCATGAGGGGAGCTTCCGCAGGGTCGCGACGGCGTTGAAGTCGGGGATCCGGGCCTCGGGCGAGCGGCGGGACTCATCCAGCAGCACGTTGCCCTCCGGCCAGTGGATCTGCAGGTTGCCCGGCATCAGCGGGGCACGCAGGACCCTCCCACGGAAGGTGCGCGAGCCTGATGCCAGCTCCACCGGCGCGCCGTCGGGCAGGCCGAGCCGGTCGGCGTCGTAGGCGCTGATCAGCACCGCCTCGCGGGTGGCGCCGTTGAAGGCGTCGCGCCGCTCGTGGACCATGCTGTTGAACTGCTTGCCGCGCCGGGTGGCGACGAGGAAGGCGCCGTCCGGGCGGTCGAGCGCGGGCAGCCGGACCGCGGAGAAGCGGGCCCGGCCGTCGGGGGTGGAGAAGCGGCCGTCGGCGAACAGGCGGGGCCCGCCGTACTGGACGTTGTCCCCGAACCTGCGCAGGGCGGCGATGCCCCGGTAGAAGGGCACGGCCGCCTCGATGTCCTCGCGGATCGCCGGGGTGCCGGTGTAGCGGATCTTCCCGGCGACCTCGGGCCGGACACGGGCGGCCAGCTCGGTGAAGATCTTCCACTCCGGCCACGCCTCGCCGATGCGCGGCCCCTCGACCTCGGGCGAGAAGATGATCCGCCGCTCGGTGGAGGTCTCGGTCACGCCGCCGGCCATCTCGTAGCGGGTCTGGGCGGGCAGCAGCAGCACGTCGCCCTCGCAGGGGACGAGCATCTGCGAGGACAGCACGATGTCGATGTGGACGCGCAGCTTCAGCCGCGACAGCGCCTCGCGGCAGTAGCCCGGGTCGGGCAGCACCTCCAGGAAGTTGCCGCCGCTGGAGATCAGCGCGTCCAGCTCGCCCGCGTGGGCCGCGTCGATCATCTCGGTGGCGGTCAGCCCCGGCGCGTCCGGCACCTCGAAGCCCCACAGCTGCGCGAACCTCGCGGCGTTCTCCGGCGTGACGGGCAGCCCGCCCGGCAGGCCGGTGGCATAGGCGCCCATCTCGGCTCCGCCCTGCACGCCGCTGTGCCCCCGGATCGGCATCAGGCCGCACTTCTCCCGCCCCACGAACCCCCGGGCCAGCGCCAGGTTGACGATGGCGCGCACGTTGTCCTCGCCGAAGGTGTGCTGCGTGATGCCCATCGACCAGACCAGGACCGCCGAGCGGGCCCGGCCCAACAGCTCGGCCAGGCGGAACATGTCCTGCCGCGGCGCGCCGGAGACGGCTTCCAGCTCCTCCCACGACTGGCCGGCCAGCGCCCGCCGTACCTCCTCGAACCCGGTCGTGTGCGCGTCGACGAACTCCTTGTCGATCCAGTCGTTGTCGACGAGATGCTTGAGGACGCCGCTGAGGAAGCCGATGTCGCCGCCCACGTTGACGCCGAAGAACTCGTCGGTGATCTTCGTGCCGAAGACCGCCGACTCCACGTTGGAGGGCACCCAGTAGCGCTCCATGCCCGGCTCGCGGTAGGCGTTGACCATCGCGATGCGAGTGCCGGCGTTCTTGGCGTGGTAGAGGTACTTCATCGCCACCGGCTGGTTGTTGGCCGGGTTGGAGCCGATGAAGACGATCAGGTCCGAGCCGATCCAGTCCCGGTAGGAGCAGGTCGTGGCCGCGGCGCCGACGGTCTGCTTGAGCGCGACCGTCGAGGGGGAGTGGCAGATGCGGGCGGCGTTGTCGATGTTGCCGCTGCCCATGGCCCGCACCGCCTTCTGGGCGGCGAAGTAGTTCTCGTTGGGCACGCCGCGGCTGGTCAGGTACGCGCCGAAGCGCGCCCCGCGCAGCCGCCCGGCCGCCAGCTTCAGCGCCTCGTCCCAGGAGATCCGGGTGAAGCCGGGCTCGCCGGCGCGGCGCAGCATCGGGTACGGCAGGCGCCCCAGGCCGCGGAGCTCGGCACTCTTTTTACCGACAAGTCCGGAAATGTCACCCAAAAGTGAGGTGTCGAGCGCGGGCATGGTGTTGAGCGGGAGCAACCGCAGCCGGATGTTGCACAGGTGGATCTCGTCCATGGTCCAGTCGCGCATGCCCATCGTGCCCAGCGCGCACCCGTCGCAGGTGCCCTGGTTGAGGATGCGCCAGGCGTAGCGGCGGTTGCCCTTGACCGCCCTGAACGCCTTCCACAGCTCCAGGTAGTTGTTGGGCTTGCGCAGCCCTATGCCGAACGGCCGCCACGAGGCCCAGTTGCGCGGGTTCATCTTCCCATCTTCCCTCCGGGATGATGGCCATATGGCAGAGCCTCCACGGTCCCGCTACACCGACCTCGACCGGCCGCCGCTGTCGCAGGCCGCGCTCACCCGGGCGCTCGTGCGGCCCGGCGGGCTGTGGACCGGCGTGACCGTCGTCGAGCGCACCGGGTCCACCAACGCCGACCTGGCCAGATCCGCCAGAGCCGGCGCGCCGGAGGGGACCGTGCTGGTCGCCGAGGCGCAGTTCGCGGGGAAGGGACGGCTGGGCCGCCCATGGACGGCTCCGCCGCGCTCGGGCCTGACGTTCTCCGCGCTGTTCCGCCCGCGGGTGCCCGTGATGCGGCAGGGCTGGCTGCCGCTGCTGTTCGGCGTGGCCGCGGCCTCGGCGGTGCGCCGCCTGGCCGAGCTCGACGTGCGCCTGAAGTGGCCCAACGACCTGCTGGTCGGGGAGCGCAAGCTCGCCGGGATCCTCGCCGAGCGGGTCGACGACGCCGTGATCGTCGGCATGGGGATCAACGTGTCGCTGCGGCCGGGCGAGCTGCCCGTCGAGCGGGCGACGTCGATCGCCATCGAGCTGGCGGGCCGTACCCGCCACCGCGAGCGCACCGCGGGGCTGGACCGCGACCCGCTGCTGCGCGAGATCCTGCGCGAGGTCGAGACCCACTACCGCGACTGGACGGCCGCCGACGGCGACGCCGACCTGTGCGGGCTGCGCGCCGCCTACCTCGCGGCCTGCGCCACGGTCGGCCGCGACGTGCGCGTGGAGCTGCCCGGCGAGCGCCTGCTGACCGGCCGGGCGACCGGCGTCGACGCCGGCGGCCACCTGCAGGTCACCGCCGAAGGCAAGCACTACACGCTCAGTGCGGGAGACGTGGTCCACGCTAGCCTTTCGCCATGACACTCCCCGACCACCACCTGACGGAGGGCGAGCGGCGCATCCGCTCCTTCCACCCCCACTGGAAGCAGCTCCTCGGGCCGGTCCTCGCCCTGCTCCTCATCGCCCTCGCGGCGGGCGCCGGGCTCTACCTCATCCCCGGCGACTGGCAGTACGCCTTCTACGCCAGGCTGGCGGTCGGCGCCATCGCGCTCATCCTGCTGACGGTCTGGTCGTTCGTGCCGTACCTGCGGTGGAAGAACACCGGCTACGTGCTGACCACGCACCGCTTCACCATCAGCACCGGGGTGCTCAACAAGTCCACCGACGAGATCCCCATGACCAAGGTCAACACCGTCAGCTCCGACCAGACCCTCTTCGAGCGCCTGCTCGGCTGCGGCACGCTCACGGTGGAGTCGGCGGGGGAGAAGGGGCAGATCGCGCTGAAGGACATCCCGCGCATCCAGGAGGTCCGCGCCGAGCTGTTCCGCCTGGTCGAGGACGCCTCCGACGGCGACGTCGACCAGCATGCCTAGGCCGGCGCCCCGGGAGACCGTACGGCATGCCTAGGCCGACGCCCGAGGAGATCGAGCGGCTGTTCGTCGGCCCGGGCCCCCGCTACACGCGCCTGGAGGTGGCCGAGAAGGCGGGAGTGTCCTCGGCGCTGGCCGAGCGGCTGTGGCGGGCGCTGGGCTTCGCCACGCTGCCGGACGACGCGGTGGCCTTCACCGACGCCGACGTCGCCGCGCTGCGCCGGGTCAGGACCATGCTCGACACCGGGCTGCTGGACGAGGAGACCTCCGTCCGCATGGCCAGGGCGCTGGGCCAGACCACCGCCCGGCTGGCGCAGTGGCAGACCGAGATCATGCTGGGCGCCATGCTGCCGCCCGACCGGGAGCCCTCCGACGAGGACCTGGCCCGCGTCATGCGGGTGGCGGAGATGCTGCTGCCCGACTTCGAGCAGGTGCTCGTCCACGTCTGGCGCGCCCAGCTGGCCGCCGCCGGCACCCGGCTGCTGACGATCGCCGACACGAGTGAGGAGGCGGTGCCGACCCGCGCCACCCTGGCCGTGGGCTTCGCCGACCTGGTGTCCTTCACGCGGCGCTCGCGCGAGCTGGACGAGGCGGAGCTGGCCGCGCTCGTGGAGGGGTTCGAGGCGCGCGCCGCCGACGTCATCGCCGCGCACGGCGCGCGGCTGGTCAAGACGCTGGGCGACGAGGTGCTGTTCACCGCGCCCACGCCCGGCCAGGCCGCCGACATCGCCCTGGCGCTGGTGGGCGAGGACATGCGCATCGGCATGGCGTACGGGCCGGTGCTGCCCATGATGGGCGACGTCTTCGGCACCACGGTGAACCTGGCCGCCCGGCTGACGGCCATCGCGAGGCCCGGCACGGTGCTGGTGGACCAGGCACTCGCCGAGGGGTTGCGGGACGTCGTAGGGGTCGAGACCGTACGGCTGCGGCGCAGGCCGGCGCGGGGATTGGGGCTGGTCCAGCCCTACGTGATCCGGAAGAAGACGTCCTAGGCGGAGTGTCCACTCATGGGTGGATCATGCCTGTGTCGCACTTGTCATGCCTGTGTCGCACCCCACGTAGGCAAGCCTAACCATAGTGAGCTATCTTAGGTGTGCCTAACCTTATGGATCAGAGAGGGTCGTCTCCCGCATGTACGTCTGCATCTGCCGAGCCGTGACCGAAAACGAGGTCCACGACTGCATTGCCGCAGGTGCTCGCTCCGCCAGGCAGATACGCGACACCACCGGCGCCGGAGCGGACTGCGCCTCTTGCGTGCGGAAGATCTGTGCAATGCTGAAGCGGTCTGAAGAGTTGACAGCGACCGCATAGCACGAGGAGCCCGTTCCATGCAGGGCGACAAGCAGATCATCGAACTGCTCAACGAGCAGCTGACGGCCGAGCTGACGGCCATCAACCAATACTTCCTGCACGCCAAGATGCAGGAGAACTGGGGCTACACGCGGCTTGCCAGGCACACCCGCGAGGAGTCCATCGAGGAGATGCGCCACGCCGAGTGGCTCACCGACCGGATCCTGTTCCTCGAGGGCCTGCCCAACTACCAGCGCCTGGGCACGCTGCACATCGGGCAGACGGTGGAGGAGCAGCTCCGCGCCGACCTGGAGGTGGAGATGGGGGTGGTGCAGCGACTGCGCCCCGCCATCCAGCTGATGCGCGAGAAGGGCGACACCACCTCCGCGCGCATCTTCGAGAAGATCCTCGAGGACGAGGAGCAGCACATCGACTACCTGGAGACCGAGCTGTCGCTGATCCGCAGCCTCGGTGAGCAGCTGTACCTGGCCCGCTACGCCGAGCCGCCCTCGGGCGACGACTGATCCCGACTTCACGCGACACGCCCGCCGGAAGGTGTTCCGGCGGGCGTGTCTGCTTTGTCGCAAGCCCGGTTTTCCCCTGCCCAACGAAGATCGCGCTAATTTAACGCCGACTAGCCGACATTTATCTGCGTTTGCCCAGTCCAATGGATAGGTCAACGACAAGTCAAACCGCGCGCTGTGGCCGGGAAACGATCGCTTAAGGTCCTACGATCGCTTCATGACCAGCGTACTTCTCGCCGAGGATGACGCCTCGATCTCCGAGCCGCTCGCCCGCGCGCTGCGCCGCGAGGGCTATCAGGTCGAGGTGACCCCCGACGGCCCGCAGGCCCTGGAGCGGGCCCTGTCGGGTGGCATCGACCTCATCGTGCTCGACCTGGGCCTTCCCGAAATGGATGGCCTGGAGGTCGCCCGCCGCATCCGCGCCGAGGGTCACGGCACCCCGGTGCTGATCCTCACGGCCCGTGTCGACGAGGTCGACACCGTGGTCGGGCTCGACGCGGGTGCGGACGACTACGTCACCAAACCCTTCCGGCTCGCCGAGCTGCTCGCCCGGGTCCGCGCGCTGTTGCGCCGCGGCACCAGCGAGACCCCCGTGGTCCAGGGTGTGCGGATCGACGCGGACTCCCGGCGCGCCTGGATGGGCGACAAGGAACTGCACCTGACGACCAAGGAGTTCGACCTGCTCCGCGTGCTGGTGCGCGACGCCGGCAAGGTGGTCACCCGCGAGCAGATCATGCGCGAGGTGTGGGACACCAACTGGTGGGGCTCGACCAAGACGCTCGACATGCACATCTCATGGCTGCGCCGCAAGCTGGGCGACGACGCCGCCAAGCCGCGTTACATCACCACGGTCCGGGGAGTCGGCTTCCGGTTCGAGCGTGAGTAGGCGATGCGGCGTCGCCTGCTCTCCTCGACCCTGGTCGTGGCGGTCATCGCGGTCCTGCTGCTCGGAGTCCCCCTGGGGATCGTGGTCAGCCGCCTGATCGTGGAGGACGCGGCCCAGCAGCTCCAGGGGGAGGCCAACCGCCTGGTCCAGGAAGTCGAGTACGCCCAGATCCAGGAGACGCCGATCGATCCGCGCCAGATCGAGCAGAACTATCCGGATCGCTTCATCCAGATCTACACGACGGGAAACCCGCCGAGGGCTCTGATCGTGGGCACCGAGGTGCCCGCCGACCGCGTGATGTGGGAGGACGCCAAGTCAGAAGACGGCGTCTACGTGCGCGTGAGCAGAGACAAGGGGGCGGTGGAGCAGGACGTCCGCGCGCGTCTGCTCCTCATCGTCGCGCTGGCCGCCGCGGCGCTGGCCGTGGCGGTGGGGCTGGCCATCGTCCAGTCCCGGCGGCTGACGCTGCCCCTGCAGGACCTGGCCAGGATCGCCGAACGGCTGGGCTCGGGCAACGCCAAGCCGAGCAGGCACCGCTACGGCATCCCCGAGCTCGACCGCGTGGCCGAGGTGCTCGACCGCAGCGCGGCGCGCATCTCCGACCTGCTCACCAGGGAGCGCGAGTTCGCCACGGACGCCTCCCACCAGCTGCGCACGCCGCTGACGGGGCTGACCATGCGGCTGGAGGAGATCGTCGCCGCCGCCGACCAGCCCAGCATCGTCCGTGAGGAGGGCGAGGCGGCGATCGTCCAGGCCGAACGGCTGACCGCGGTCATCGACGAGCTGCTGGCCGCCGCCCGGCGGCAGCGCCATGCCCAGGCCAGGCCGCTGTCGGTGGACGAGGTGATCATCCAGCAGATCACCGAGTGGGAGCCCGCCTTCCGCCGCGAGGGCCGGCAGTTGCTGCTGGACGGCTCGCGGGGGCTGTGCGCCCTGGCGACCGAGGGCGGCCTGGGCCAGGTGATCGCCACCCTCCTGGAGAACTCGCTGCGCCACGGCGGCGGCCCGACCACGGTGACGACCAGCAACAGCGACAACTACATCGTCATCGAGGTGGCCGACCAGGGCCCGGGCATCGACGACAAGCTGGCGCCGCGGGTCTTCGAGCGCAACGTGAGCGGCGGCGGGGGCACCGGCCTGGGGCTGACGCTCGCCCGCGCCATGGCCGCCGCCGACGGCGGCCGTCTGGAGCTGGTACGGCGGCGCCCCGCGGCCTTCGCCGTGTTCCTGCGCCCGGTGGAGGAGACCAGCCGCAACCGCGTGGTCAGCGGCCCCGCTTGATCCCGGCCTCCGGCAGCTCCTGGGGGATCGGCTCGGTCGCCTCCAGGAACACCCAGCGCTTGTAGGACCAGTAGCGGAACAGCGTGCCCAGGGCGACGCCGATGATGTTGGCGACGTTGTAGCTGATCGGGTCGGTGAGGCCGAGCGTGTAGGCCGTGAAGCCGATCACCAGCAGGCCGATGAGCAGCGCGATGCCGTTGAACAGGAAGAACAGGAAGTACTCCCGGCCCAGGCCGCTCTGCTCGCGGTGCCGGAAGGTCCAGTGGCGGTTGGCGAAGTAGGCGAACGTCGTGGAGATGATCGTGGCGAAGACCTTGGAGGTCAGCGGGCCGAGGCCGATGGCCACGTGAAACAGGTTGAGCATCGCGAAGTCGAGCACGAACGCCAGCGCGCCGACGGTGCCGAACTTCGCGAGCTCGTGGACCAGGTGGGCGAACCGCTGGTAGGCGGCTTTGATGACCCTCACGTCCGGCTCGGTTCCTTCCTGGTCAGCTGCACGACCTCCCCAGGGTACCGGCCGGACACCCCAGCCGGGGCCCGCCGGACCTCATCATCCACGCACAAAGAACGCTCCCCCAAATATCGCCATATGAACGGAATTTGCGTTATCGGGGAAATCGCGGGAGCTCACCCACTACGCTGACGTGCCATACCAGACCTCGAGGGACCTACCGTGCGGCGACCTTTGATCGTTGTGCTGATCGGCTTGTCCATGGCGGCCACGGGATGCGGCGCGGCGCACATCGACCAGGTGGCCGGGTCCACCACCGCGCCCTCGCCTGCCTCTGCCGCCGCCGTCACCCGCACCGAGGCCGAGGAGGCCTTCAAGGTCCTCGGCCCGCTGGAGAAGGCGTGGAAGGAACGCGACTGCGCCGCGGTCAGGCATTACACGACCTGGGCGGAGAACGTGCTGGGCCGCGCCTGCCCCGACGCCGCCCCGGACGGCGACCTGGCCGCCTACCGCGACCCCGAGTTCTTCCTGCCCGAGGACGGCGGCTGGTTCGCCGCGCTGGCCCGGGCGCCGCGGCCCGCCTACTTCGTGTTCGCCCGGGACGACGGCCGCTGGCGGCTCGCGTCCGGGCCCATCCCCGTCGTGGGGGACGCGCCGGCCCACGCGGCGCAGGCCAGCCCGGCGCCGGGCACCGCCGTGCGGGCCCGCCTGGTGCCGCAGCGCCACCTCACCTACCTCACCGACCCGGCCGGGGTCAGCGGCATCCGCTTCCCCGCCGGCGACCCCATGCGCGAGCTGCGCGAGGAGGTGACGGCGCGCGAGGCCGAGGTGGAGCTGCTGCCGGGCGGCGGGCGCACGCTGGCCCTGTCGGAGGGCGCCATGCTGGTCTTCCACGCGCTGCGGGTCACCGGCGGCGGCAAGACCGAGCTCGTGCTGCTCGCCACCGAGATCACCGCGGCCAACAAGCTGTCCACGGTCGCCGTCCGCCGCGCGGAGCTGCCCGCCTGACGTGCGGTCCGGCACGGAACGCTCGACGTGCCCACTCGACGTGCCCAGGTATGCTCAGGTCACGTGAAAGACCCCGTAGTCGGCCCTGTCGTCGCTCCCGTGGTCGGCATCGTCGGCGCCGGCCAGCTGGCCCGCATGACCCAGCCGCCCGCGATCGCCCTGGGCATCGCGCTGCGCGTGCTGGCGAACTCCCACGACGAGAGCGCCGCCAAGGTGATCGTGGACACCCGCGTCGGCGACTACCGCGACCTGGCGGACCTGCGCGAGTTCGCCAAGGGCTGCGACGCCGTCACCTTCGACCATGAGCACGTGCCCACCGAGCACGTCCGCGCCCTGGCCGCCGACGGCCACGCCGTCCACCCGGGTGCCGAGGCCCTGGTGCACGCCCAGGACAAGGCCGTCATGCGCGAACGGCTCACCGCGATCGGCGCGCCGTGCCCGGCCTGGGCCCGGATCTCCTCGCGGGCGGACGTCGAGGCGTTCGGCGGCGAGCACGGCTGGCCGGTCGTGCTCAAGGCGGTCAGGGGCGGCTACGACGGCCGCGGGGTGTGGGTGTGCCGCTCGGCCGATGACGCCGCCGAGGTGCTGGACAGCGGGGTGCCGCTGATGGCCGAGGCGTTCGTGCCGTTCGAGCGCGAGGTGGCGGTGCTCGTCGCCCGCTCCCCGCACGGGCAGGGCGTGAGCTACCCCGTCGTGGAGACCGTGCAGCGCGACGGCATCTGCGTCGAGGTGCTGGCGCCGGCCCCCGGGCTGGACCCCGAGCAGGCCGCGCAGGCGCAGCGCATCGCCCTGACGATCGCCGACGAGCTCGGCGTGACCGGGCTGCTGGCGGTGGAGATGTTCCAGACCGCCCAGGGGTTCGTGGTCAACGAGCTGGCCATGCGCCCGCACAACTCCGGGCACTGGACCATCGAGGGCGCCCGCACCTCCCAGTTCGAGCAGCACCTGCGCGCCGTCCTCGACCTGCCGCTCGGCTCGCCCGCGATGACCGCGCCGGTCGTCGTCATGGCCAACCTGCTCGGCGGCGAGGACCCCGACATCTACGCCCGCTACGAGCACGTGATGGCCCACGACCCCGGCGTCAAGGTCCACTTCTACGGCAAGGACGTACGGCCGGGCCGCAAGATCGGGCACGTCACGGCGCTCGGCGACGACCTGGAGACCGTGCGCGCCCGCGCCCGCCACGCGGCCGTCTACCTCATGACGGGGGAGTACACATGATCGGGATCGTCATGGGGTCTGATTCCGACTGGCCGGTGATGCGGCAGGCGGCCGAGGCCGTCGCCGAGTTCGGCGTGCCGTTCGAGGCCGACGTGGTCTCCGCGCACCGCATGCCCGCCGAGATGATCGAGTACGGCAGGCGCGCGGCCGAGCGCGGCGTCAAGGTCATTATCGCGGGCGCCGGTGGCGCGGCGCACCTGCCCGGCATGCTGGCCTCGGTCACCCCACTGCCGGTGATCGGCGTGCCGGTCCCGCTGAAGTACCTCGACGGGATGGACTCGCTGCTGTCGATCGTGCAGATGCCCGCCGGAGTGCCGGTGGCCACGGTGGCGATCGGCGGCGCGCGCAACGCGGGCCTGCTGGCCGTCCGCATCCTGGCCGCCTCCGACGAGGGCCTGCGCGCCCGCATGGCGCAGTTCCAGGAGCGGCTGAGGGAGCAGGCCCACGCCAAGGGCGAGAAGCTGCGGGCCGAGGCGGCCGGGCTCGGCGCGGTCTCAGGACAGCCGGATTAGCCCGTTCGGGGTCAGCAGCCGGGCCTCCAGAGCCGGCTGCGGCCCCTCGGCGACCTCCAGCTCGGCCTCCAGCGCCGCGAGGGCGGCCCGCACCGGGCCGGGCTCCGGATGCGTGCCCCTGAACGACACCAGCTCCAGCCGCGGCAGGCCGGAGGCGGCGGGATGGGCCGTCGCCCCCCAGTCGATGAGGAAGGGCACCAGGGCGATCGGCTCGGGGTCGGGCCACCGGGTCAGCCGCCACTCCAGCAGCGTGCCGTCGGGCTTGCGGCGCGACAGCGGCACCACCTCGCCCGGATCGTGGCCGCGTTCGCGGGCCAGCCGTACCTGCCGGTCGATGTCGCCGGTGCGCACCGCCCACGCGGCCAGGCGCGGCTCGGTGAGCCGGTCCAGGCCGAAGACGGGCGGGCGCGAGCCGGGCTCGTCGGGGCCGATGATCTCCAGGTAGGCGGCCGGTCCCAGGCCGACGAGGTAGTTGGCCGTGCCGACGGGATGCCTGCCGCCCTGCACCGGGGTCACGCCGGTGAGCTTGGCGAACTCCTCGGTGGCGGCGACGAGGTCGGGCACGGCGTAGACGAGGTGGTCGAGCTGTGTCATGGGATTCACGAAGCTCCCTCTCGCGACAAAGCTGGCAGTACTGGCAGAACTGGCGGAGCACAAAGCACACTCGGGCGGGGTACAGCGAGCAGTACCGCATCCCCCACGTGAAATCCTCGACCCGGCGGGGGCGGGGAAGAAGACCCAAGCGGCCATTCCGTGAGGCGGGCGTGAGCCCTCGACGGGACAGGTCTTGATCTTTTTTCGGGGCGGGTCGAGCGTCTACGGTGGTCGGCGTGGATGCGATCGAACGGCACGCCGAGCGCGTGCGCCGCGTGGACCCGCTCGTCGCCGGGCACGACTCGCTGCCGCAGGCCGGTGAGGGGGAGAGCGTCATCGAGGTGCCGGGCGCGGTGGGCCTGGCCGGTGTGACGCGGAACGATCCGGACTCGCTCAACGCGCCCTGGAGCCCTCCCGTCGTCTACACCCTGCGGCCCCGCGTGGGCGATCCGGAGGCGTTCGGGCCGCTGCTCGAGCGCTGGCAGGAGATCGTCGACGCCGACCCGGGCTCCCGGGGGCCGGGCCGGGCCATGGCGGTGACCTGGCCCTCGCGCGACACCGTCCCCGTGGGCGCGCTGCCGCGGCACGGCTTCGCGCCGACCACGGCCGTCGCCGCCCGCCCGGGCGGCTCCGCCGTACCGGCCGGTGACCTGGAGGCACGGCGCGCGCCCGGGCAGGCGCGGGTACGGCGGGCCGGGCCCGAGGACCTCGACGCCATGCACCCGTTGTATGAGGAGCTGCATGCCTTCGACGCGCAGTTCGGGTGGCTGTGGGCGGGGCCCTCGACGTCGATGCGGCTGCGCGAGCACCTGGCCGAGCTGCTGGGGCTGGAGGAGGGCTGGTGCTGGGTGGCCGAGGAGGACGGCCGGCTCGTCGGGATGCTGACGGTCGAGCCGCCCTCGCACTCGGGCTGGATCGCCTCCGCGGTGACGGCCGACCCGGTTGCCTACCTCGGCCTCTGCTACATCCACCCGCGGGCGCGGGGCCGGGGCATCGGCGCGGCGCTGGCCGCCCGGGCGCACGCCACCGTGGACGCCGCCGGGGTGCGCGTCACCCTGTTGCACCACGCCATCGCCAACCCCCTGTCCGCGCCGTTCTGGGCGCGGCGGGGATACCGGTCGCTGCTCACGGTGTGGGGTAAGCACCTGTCCTAAACGGTGACTTTATTGTGACCGAAAGGGATCTTGACCCGCAGCGCGGCCCGGAGTTAGGAAACGCCCATGCTGCGCGCCCTGATCGCTGTGCTTTTAGTGGTGTCGGTAGCTGCCTGCGGAGGCGGGGAGGGGTTCGACAAGCCCGAAGCCTCCTCCGCCGCCTCGCCCGCCCAGGGCGGCGAGCTGCGCGTCCTGGCCGCAAGCTCCGGCAACGTCGAAACCGAGGCCCTGCAGAACGCCTTCAAGGCCTTCGAGGCGACCGGCAAGGGCAAGGTCAAGCTCGAGATCGCCACCGACCTGACCACCCAGCTCACCACCGCCCTGGCCGGCGGCAACCCGCCCGACCTGTTCTACGTCCCGGTCGAGAACGTGCGCGACCTCGTCAAGGCGGGCGCCCTCGAACCCTACGGCGACAAGGCCGGCATCGAGGTCTACCCGGCGCTGAAGGAGGCCTTCACCGTCGACGGCGCCTACTACTGCGTGCCCAAGGACTTCTCCACCCTCGCGCTGGCCGTCAACACCTCCATGGTCTCGAGCCCGCCCACCACGTGGGAGGAGCTGAAGGCCGAGGTGCGCAAGCACGAGGTCGGCCTGACCATCGCCCCCGAGCTGGTGCGCGTGCTGGTGTTCATGCAGCAGGCCGGCGGCTTCGTGCTCTCCGACGACCTGAAGCAGGCCACCGGTGACACCCCGCAGAACCGGCAGGGCCTGGCGTTCCTGCGGGAGCTGGGAGCCAAGACCCCCAAGCAGCTGGGCGCCGGATGGGCCGGCGAGGCCTTCGGCAAGGGCAAGGCCGCGATGACCATCGAGGGCAACTGGATGCTCGGCGCCATGAAGAAGGACTTCCCCGACCTGAAGTGGCAGGCCGTGGAGCTGCCCGCCGGGCCGGCCGGCAAGGGGACGCTGGCGTTCACCGTGTGCTGGGGCATGGCGGCGGCGTCCAAGAACAAGGAGCTGGCGCTGGAGCTGGTGAAGTTCCTCATGAGCGACGAGCAGCAGCTGGCGCTCACGCGCGGGTTCGGTCCCATGCCGGCCACTCCCCGGCTGCGCGACAAGTGGCTGGAGGCCTACCCGGACGCCAAGGCGTTCATCGCCGGGGCCGAGTACGCCAAGACGCCCCTGTGGCCGGCCGGGTTCAAGCCGGTGATCGACGAGACGAACACCGAGATCGACAAGCTGCTGCAGGGATCGGCCAAGCCTGAGCAGGTACTGCAGGCGTTCGACGAGGCGGCCAAGGGCGTCCTGGAATGACGGGCTCCGCCGTACCTGGTGACCCGGGGATGGCGGCGTCGCCGGAGGCCGGCCGCGGGAGGTCTCCGGCGGCCGGCGGCGGGAAGTCGCCGGTGTCCGGCCGTGGGAAGGGGAGAGCGCGGGGACCCGGGATCCGGGGCCGCGAGGGCCTGTGGGGCTGGCTGTTCATGGCGCCGGCGCTGGTGATCCTCGGGCTCTTCATGGTCATCCCGATCCTGCTCGCCCTGTGGGTGAGCTTCCGCAGCTGGTCGGGGCTGGAGAGCCCGTTCGGGCCCGGGTCTCAGCCCGTGGGGCTGGACAACTACGCCGAGCTCCTGGTCGAGCCCGGGCTCGCCCAGCGCGACTTCGCCCGCGGGCTGCGCAACAACCTCTACTACGTGCTCGGGGTCGTGCCGGTCCAGACGGCGATCGCGTTCTTCCTGGCGCTGGTGCTGCACCAGAAGGTGCTGCGGGCGCGGGGGTTCTTCCGGTCGGCGTTCTACTTTCCGTCGATCACGAGTTCGGTGGCGGTCGCGCTGGTCTTCATGGCGATTTTTCAGCCTAACGGCGTGCTTAACCGGACATTGGAGTTCTTCGGGCTCGATGGGTCGGTATGGCTGGACGATCCCCGGGGCCTGGTCCACATCGTGCTGGGCTGGTTCGGGGTCTCCGAGGCGCCCGGCTTCCTCCAGGGCCGCTTCATGGGCCTGTCGTGGTGGGACTGGCTGTCCGGGCCGAGCGTGACGCTGACCGCCATCATGGCCATCGCCGTCTGGACCACCATCGGCACGTTCATGCTGATGTTCCTGGCCGGGCTGCAGAACCTGCCGCGGGACGTCGACGAGGCCGCCGTCGTCGACGGCGCCAACCGGTGGCAGCTGTTCTGGCGCATCACGCTGCCCCAGATGCGGCCCACCCTCTTCCTGGTGCTCACGCTCGGCATCATCGGCACCTGGCAGGTCTTCGACCAGATCTTCGTCATCTCCGACGGCGGCCCGCAGAAGACCTCGCTCACCCCGGCCTACCTGGTCTACGTCTTCGGCTTCGAGACCCGCCAGATGGGCCTGGCCTGCGCGGTGGCCTTCCTGCTGTTCCTGGTGATCGTCCTGTTCACGCTGCTCCAACGCCGGCTGCTGAGGGAGCGATGATGCGGCGCGTCGTCGGATACGCCATCCTCACCTTCTTCGCGGTGCTCTTCCTCGGGCCCTTCGTGCTGTCCGTGGTCACCTCCTTCAAGACCCGGCCCGACTTCGCCCAGAACCCCGTCTCGCTGGTGCCCGACCCGGTGACCACCGAGTGGTGGCGCCAGGCGCTCGGCCTCACCGAGAGTCCCGTCGCCGACGTGCCGCGCTGGCTGGTCAACACGGTCGTCGTCGCGCTGGTCGTCATGGTGGCCCGGGTGCTGCTCGACAGCCTCGCCGGGTACGCCCTGGCCCGCATGAACTTCCCCGGGCGGCGGCTGCTGTTCGCGGGGATCATCGCGGTGCTGGCCGTACCGCCCATCGTGCTGCTGGTGCCGCGCTTCCTGGTGCTGAAGGAGCTGTCGATGTACGCGACGTACTCGGCGCTCATCCTGCCGCTGGCCGCCGACGCGACGGGCATCTTCATCATGCGGCAGTTCTTCCTCGCGATGCCGAGGGAGCTGGAGGAGGCGGCGCGCATCGACGGCGCGGGCGTGCTGCGCACGTGGTGGTCGGTGATCCTGCCGCTGGCCCGCCCCGGGGTCATCACGCTGGCCATCCTGTCGTTCCAGTCGTCGTGGAACGAGTTCCCGCACATGCTGATCGCGAACAACAAGCCGGAGCTGTACACGCTCCCGGTGGGCCTCGCGCTCATCCGGGGAAGCCAGGGGCAGGACTTCAACTTCCCGTTCTTCCTGGCGACTGCGACGCTGACCATGATCCCGGTGGCGATCGTGTTCTTCGTGTTCCAGCGGTACTTCGTGCGCGGGCTGATGGAGGGCGCGGTCAAGGGGTGACGGTCAAGGGGTGACGGCGATACGGCATGCGGGCATGTCCTCGGGGCACGGGGAAGGTCATGTGATCGACGCCCCTGGAGGTGATCCCCATGCCGTTGCCGGCGCCCATCACTCGCCGGACCGTCGACGTCGACGGCATCGAGGTCTTCTATCGGGAAGCCGGGCCCGCCGATGCTCCCGTGGGTGATGTCGACCGCGCGCAGGTCTATGCGGCCGCCGACCGAGCCCAGGCGCGCGTCGGCATCCCGGTCAACCCCGTCGTGGCCTCGAAACGTCGCTGGGAGGACGCATCGGACGCATTGATCCGGCAGATCAAAGCCAGCCCGACTGTTGATCTTTCTCCCGCCGCGGTGTCCAAGGAGGCCGGTGGTTGATGAGGTGGACACGTGGCGAGGCGGATGTCGAACGAATGCTGGCAGCCAACGAACTCCAGCGCGTCCAAGGTGCAGCCGCCGACGGGGCAGGATGGCTGGAAAAGGGCCAGGACTGTCCTCTCCAGCGCACGTGAGCTGCTGGGCTCTGATCCGAACTCGGCCTACACCCTTGCGTAGGACGCTGCCCGGTTCGCCTGCACTGGACTCCTGGCTCAGCAGGGCCTCCGGGCGACCACGACCGGCGGGCACTATGCCGTACAGCAGGCCGTGCTGCGCCAGTTTGGTTCCACGTTCGAGCCATTCGGCGTCATGCGACGGCGGCGGAATGAGCTGGAATATCCGGTATATCCCGATGAAGCCGTAGACCATGAAGAGGCGGAGCAGGCCGTAGCCGCCGCCGACGCCATCATTGACGCGGCTCACCGAATCGTCGGCCACTTGGGGTTGTTCTGAGGCGATGGCCGGGACGACACCGCGATCGTCCACGCGACCGGTCGAAAGGCTCCAGGGGACTGAGCCGGGCCCAGCCGTACATCCGCTGAGGCCCAGCCGTACACGAGCAGAAGGCTAGGGACGCCCCAGAGCGCGGTAGTGCCAGCCGGCGGCCCGCCACACGGCCGGGTCCAGCGCGTTGCGGCCGTCGACGATCTTCCGCGTGGCCACGACCGAGCCCAGCTCCTCCGGGTCCAGCTCGACGAACTCCCGCCACTCCGTGAGCAGAAGGACGACATGCGCCCCCCGCACCGCCTCGACGGCCGAGGTGGCGTAGCTCAGCTCCGGGTGCGCCTTGCGCGCGTTGTCCTGGGCGACCGGGTCGTAGACGGACACCAGGCCGCCCTGGTGCCCGATGGTGACCGCGACGTCGAGGGCGGGGGAGTCGCGGATGTCGTCGGAGTTGGGCTTGAAGGCCGCGCCGAGCACGCCGACGGTGCAGCCGCGGAAGGAGCCCCCGGCCAGCTCGCGGGCCAGGTCGACCATCCGAGCGCGGCGCCGCATGTTGATCGCGTCGACCTCGCGCAGGAACGTCAGCGCCTGGTCGGCGCCCAGCTCGCCCGCCCGGGCCATGAACGCGCGGATGTCCTTGGGCAGGCAGCCGCCGCCGAAGCCGAGCCCGGCGTTGAGGAAGCGGCCGCCGATGCGGTCGTCGTAGGACAGCGCCTTGGCCAGCTGCACGACGTCCGCATGGGCCGCCTCGCAGACCTCGGCCATGGCGTTGATGAAGGAGATCTTGGTGGCGAGGAAGGCGTTGGCGGCGCTCTTGACCAGCTCGGCGGTGGCGAAGTCGGTCACCACGAACGGGACGTCGCCGAGCGGCTGGTAGACCTCGCGCAGCACCTTCTCGGCGTGTTCGGAGCGGACGCCGATGACGATGCGGTCGGGCTTGAGCGTGTCCTTGACGGCGTACCCCTCGCGCAGGAACTCGGGGTTCCAGGCCAGCTCGGCCTGCTCACCGGCGGGGGCCAGGGCGAGGAGCTTGGCGGCCAGCCGCTCCGCCGTACCGACCGGGACGGTGGACTTGCCGACGACCAGGCACTCGCGCGTCAGGTGCGGGGCCAGCGCCTCGACGGCGGCGTCGAGCTGGGAGACGTCGGCGGCGTACTCGCCCTTCTTCTGCGGCGTGCCCAGGCACAGGAAGTGGACGTCGCCGAACGCGCCGGCCTCCTCATAGGAGGTGGTGAACCGCAGGCGGCCGGAGTCGAGGCCGCGCCTGAGCAGCTCTTCCAGGCCGTCCTCGTGGATGGGCAGCTCGCCGTCGTTGAGCCGGCGGATCTTGTCGGCGTCGATGTCAACGCCGAGAACCTCGTATCCGAGATCCGCCATGCACGCCGCGTGGGTGATCCCAAGGTATCCGGTTCCGATCACCGTCAGGCGATATGGCACGAGCTGGCTCCCTTCCATCGGCACGCATGTTACCGGCCGCCGGTAGTACCTCTGTGCCACGGGGAGGATCCCACAAACCGTACCGGCTGGTAACAAACTACTCGGACGTCCTACTATTTATGGCATGTCTTACTACGCGCCCACCGAAGAGCACGAGATGCTCCGGGAGACCGTCCGCGCGCTGGCGGAGGAGAAGATCGCGCCCCGCGCCGCCGAGACCGACGAGACCGAGGAGTTCCCCTGGGACGTCTACAAGGCGCTCGTGGCGGCGGACCTGCACGCGGTGCATGTGCCCGAGGAGTACGGCGGAGCGGGCGCGGACGCGCTGGCGACCGTGATCGTCATCGAGGAGGTCGCCCGCGCGTGCGCCGCCTCCTCGCTCATCCCGGCCGTCAACAAGCTCGGCACGGTGCCGTTGCTGCTGTCGGCCTCGGAGGAGCTCAAGCGGCGCTACCTGCCGCCGGTGGCCTCCGGTGAGGCGATGTTCTCCTACGCGCTCTCGGAGCCGGACGCCGGGTCGGACGCGGCGGCGATGAAGACGCGCGCCGTGCTCGACGGCGACCACTACGTGCTCAACGGCACCAAGATGTGGATCACGAACGCGGGCGTGTCCGAGTACTACACGGTGATGGCCGTGACGTCGCCGGGGGAGGGCGCCCGGGGCATTTCCGCATTTGTCGTGGAAAAGTCCGACGAAGGCGTCTCCTTCGGGCCGAAGGAGAAGAAGCTCGGCATCAAGGGCTCGCCCACCCGCCAGGTCATCCTCCAGGACGTCCGCATCCCCGCCTGGCGTATGATCGGCGAACCCGGCACCGGCTTCAAGACCGCCCTGGCCACGCTCGACCACACCCGCATCACCATCGCCGCCCAGGCCATCGGCATCGCCCAGGGGGCGCTGGACTTCGCGATCGGGTACGTCAAGGAGCGCAGGCAGTTCGGCAAGCCCATCGCGGACTTCCAGGGCGTGCAGTTCATGCTCGCGGACATGGCGATGAAGCTCGAGGCCGCGCGCCAGCTGACCTACCACGCGGCGGCCAAGTCGGAGCTCGCGATGAACGGCCAGCCGCAGAAGGACCTGACGTTCCTGTCGAGCGCGGCCAAGTGCGCGGCGTCGGACGCGGCGATGGAGATCACCACGGACGCGGTGCAGCTGCTCGGCGGGTACGGCTACACGCGGGAGTTCCCGGTGGAGCGGATGATGCGGGACGCCAAGATCACCCAGATCTACGAGGGCACGAACCAGATCCAGCGCGTGGTGATGGCCCGCCAGCTCCTGAAGTAGGCGCTGACATGCGAAAACCCCGTCCGAGGTTTCCTGCCGGACGGGGTTCGCCATGCGAGGCAGCCGAGTCAGACGGTCAAGGGCGACAGCTACGGCAAGGCGCCGCGGACGATGGCATAGCGATCCGTCTCCTGGTCGCGGCGAAGCCGTGACGTGATCAGCAGGAGCACCGCCCCGGCCAAGTAGTGAAACATCGGCCCATCCTTCACGGCGCCCCACCCGGTGAAGCGGAGCGTGTCCCTGCAGCTGTCGGAGACGATCTCGACGGCCCAAGGGATCGTGAACACCACGGCGCTCACCACGAACAAGGCCGCCATCGCCCACGCCGCGACCGCGCCCCACCGCCCTGTCAGGGCGAGAGTCTGAACCACTCCGACTTTCGTGGAGGCCCTGAAGCCAGCATCA
>NZ_KZ084335.1 GCF_002093975.1 Thermoactinospora rubra | reverse complement strand
CCGACTTGACAACACGCGGTGGGCCTTAACTACCCGGCATTGGGGATGATCCCCCCGCCCGACGAGGCGCTGTTCGCGATCCCGGGTGCTCCCCGCGCACGCGGGGATGATCCCCGCTCCCAGTCGTCGGGGCCGCGTCTGGCCTGGTGCTCCCCGCGCACGCGGGGATGATCCCCGCGTGACAGGGGTATTGCGGCTCGATACCCCGTGCTCCCCGCGCACGCGGGGATGATCCCGTGTGCGACTTGAGACCGCCGACGAGCGTGGTGTGCTCCCCGCGCACGCGGGGATGATCCCAGGGCGCCCTTGAACAGGCCCGGCGTCGTGGCGTGCTCCCCGCGCACGTGGGGATGGTCGCGGTGACGAGTGTGTAGCCGAACGGAAGGGTAAGTGCGGGCCGCCACAACGCACGTCCCCCGTGGAGAAGCTCCGGCAGTTCGCGGTGAGCCAAGACTCAATGCTGGGGAAAAACTCGCATGATACGTTAGTTACCTTGCATGTAACTAACGTCACGAGTTAGTTTGTGGTGGTGACGCGCTTCGTCGGACGGACGGCAGAACTGGCCGCGCTGGAAGAATGGTGGTCCAGCCCTTTCCCCAGGCCCGCGCTGATCTGGGGGCGCCGTCGCGTGGGCAAGACCGTTCTCATTGAGCGCTTCAGCACCGGCAAGCGCGTCGTCTTCCATACCGCCGCGAGGCGACCGACCAAGGATGAGCTGACAGAGCTGTCGCACCGCGTGGCCGCCGTGGCCGGCGACCCGCTGCGGGATCTACGTCTCCACCCCTACGAACGATGGGAAGACCTGCTGGAGGCGCTGGGGGCGGCCGCTCGAGACGAGCCACTGTTGCTCGTGCTCGACGAGTTCCCGGAGCTCATGGCCATGACGCCGGCACTGCCCGGCATCCTGCGCGCCTTCCTTGACAGGTCGCGCGGGCACACCCAGCTCAGGATCCTCATCTGCGGCTCCTCGGTGCGGACGATGGAAGCGATCCAGGAGTATCGCGAGCCCCTTTACGGACGTTTCGACCTGACGCTGCTCCTTCACCCCTTCCGCCCGCACGAGGCGGCCGCCATGCTGCCCGACCTCGCCCCCGCCGAGCGGGCTCTGGTCTACGGCATCGTCGGGGGAATGCCGCAGTATCTGGAGTGGTGGAACCAGAGCCAGCCGATCACCGCCAACCTCCGGAGGCTGGCCTGCCGGCCCGGATCCCTCCTTCTCACCGAGGGTGACAGGGTCCTGGGCTCCGAGGTGGAGTCCGGAGACCTGCCCGCGGCTGTGCTGTACGCCATAGCCTCCGGCAAGACCAAGTACCAGGAGATCGCCGACGCCGTCCGCGCCGAGCCGAGCCGGACGCTGGACAGGCTGCTCCAGATGCGGCTCATCGAACGGCTAATCCCGGTCACCGAAGATCCGCGACGCACCAGGAAGCGCATCTACCGCATCGCCGACAACTTCCTGGCCTTCTATCTGGGAGTGCTGGAGCACTACCGCGCCGAGATCGAGCGCGGGCTCGGCGAGACGATCGTCCGGGAGATCGTCACCGACCTGGACGACCACATGGGAGGCGTGTACGAGGACGCCTTCCGCGACCACCTTCGCAGACTGGCCGTACTCGGCGAGCTCGGGCCTTCCGTCACCGCCGTGGGGCCTTGGTGGAAGAGCGACGGCCAGGACCAGATCGACGCGGTCGTCCTGGGACGCCGGGACGGGACCACCGTGCCCATCTTGGCCGGTGAGGCCAAGTGGGCCCGGGAGGTGGATGGGACCCGGCTGGTCCACAAGCTCGCCGTGAAGGCGAGCGCTCTGCCGGGCGTGCCGGATTCGCTGCGCTATGCCGTCTGCGCGCGAGAATCCATTGTTCACGCACCTCCGGAGCTTCTGTGCGTGACCGCCGCTGACATCTTCACGCCCGGCGAGGGCGCGTAGCGAGGGCGCAGGCCGTTCCTGACAGCAAGCAGAGGTACGGCCGGCCTCGTTGGCTCCCGCCCTTCTGGAACGGCAAATTTCCCGATTTATCCACTTTTGGACCGTTATAAAGAGTCCATAACAGTGACTATGACCCTCTAAAAACCCACAAGTAACATCCGTTACTCTCGTCCCTCGCAACCTGATTGATCACGGGGGATGACGACACCGGGGGCCATTTCGGCAGAGCGGCCGTCCTCCCTCCCCTCATCCCTCACTCCCCACGGAGGAACAGTGAGACTGCGGTCTCTGCTGGCCGGCGCCGTCGCGCTGGCCGCCACATCCTTAGCGCTGGTCTCCGGACCAGCGGCGGCCACCCCTGACCCGGCGGCCAAGGTCGACAAGGCGCTCGACGACGGCAGGGAACACCGGGCCCTGATCAGCGTCACCAAGCCCCAGGCCGTGGGCCCCGCTTCCGAGAAGGCCGAGGCGGTCACCGGCGAGAAGGACGTCTTCCTGCCGCCGGAGCCGGTCGCGAGCACCACGGACTTCTTCGTCGCCAACGGCACCTACGCGGACTTCCTGAAGATCGCGGAGAAGCCCGAGGTGGTCTCGATCCGCGAGGACAAGTTCCGCTCGCCGTCCCTCCTCCAGAGCATCCCGGTCATCGGCGCCGACAAGGCGCACGCCCAGGGCTTCGACGGCGGCGGCACCGCGGTCGTGATCCTCGACACGGGCATCGACCTGGACCACCCGGCGTTCGAGGGCCGTATCAAGGCCGCGGCGTGCTTCTCGGACTTCGACCCTGCGGACAAGACCAAGTCGCTGTGCCCGTCCGGCCGGGCCTTCGAGATCGGCGACCGGGCCGCCGACGCCGAGACCGACGCGTGCATGAAGGACGGTCACCCCACGTACGGCCTGTGCTACCACGGCACGCACGTCGCCGGCATCGCGGCCGGCAAGGCCACGCCCGCCTTCCCCGCCAACGGCGTGGCGCCCGGTGCGACGATCATCCCCGTCCAGGTCTTCAGCCGCATCGAGGACCCCGAGTACTGCGGGACGCCGGCCTGCGTGGGCGCCTACGACTCCTCCATCCTGGCCGGCATGGCCTACGCCAGGAACATCGCCGCCTCCTTCAACGTCAAGGCCGTCAACCTGAGCCTGGGCGGTGGCCGCTACTCCACCTACTGCGATGCGACCGACGGCGCCGACTTCAAGCAGCTGACGGACCAGCTGCTCGGCATCGGGGTGGCGACCGTCGTCGCCGCGGGCAACGAGGGCTGGGGCACCGACGTGTCGTGGCCCGCCTGCGTGTCCAGCGCCGTCACTGTCGGCTCGACCAACGTGGAGAACGCCGCACAGGGCACCAAGACGGACGAGATCTCCGCTTTCAGCAACCGGGGCGCGATGCTGGACCTGTTCGCGCCGGGCTGGCCGATCAAGGGCCCGATCACCGCCAACGGTTACGGCACGCTGGGCGGCACCTCCATGGCCGCTCCGCACGTGGCCGGCGCGTTCGCCCTGGTGTCCAAGAAGGTGCCGGGCACGCCCGCCGGCCTGCTGGCGCTGTTCAAGCGCATCGGCAAGCCCATCACCTACACCAGCGGCTCGGCCCAGGTGACGACCCCCAGGCTCGACCTGTCGGCCCTCTTCCCGCCGCCCTCGACTCCGACGGCCACGCCGACGGCGTCCGCGTCGCCCAAGCCGACCCAGGACCCGGGCCCGGTCTTCGAGCCCGTCACCCAGACCGGCACCGGCTCGGGGGACTTCTCCCAGCCCAGCGGCAATGACTCCGCCAAGCCCGCCTGCAAGCGGGGCAAGGGCACCGACTCG
Source organism: Thermoactinospora rubra (assembly GCF_002093975.1). Taxonomy (GTDB): domain Bacteria; phylum Actinomycetota; class Actinomycetes; order Streptosporangiales; family Streptosporangiaceae; genus Nonomuraea; species Nonomuraea rubra_A. The sequence goes on along the minus strand of NZ_KZ084335.1, from coordinate 142,815 downwards.
CTGACCGCCGCGCAGTGGGCCGCCTGGATCAAGAAGGGCAAGGCCGCGACCGTCGCCTGCTACCTGTCCATCGCCGACAAGGGCAGCAAGGTCTTCTCCGAGGTGACCGACGCCAAGACGGCGGCCAAGGCGTACCGGGTCCTCAAGGGCAAGAACGTCCTGGACCGTGAGCTGCTGGCCGCGTGGCTCAACTACGCGCACGGCGTCTACAACGGCTCCTCCAAGGTCCACGGCAAGACGACCTTCGCCAAGGCCGTCGCCATCGCCGAGAAGCACCGCGCGAGCGGTACGGCGGCGCAGGCCAAGAAGGCGGCCGCCTACCTGGCCAAGCACGTGAACAAGTAAGCGCCACACCGAGGAGGGCCGGTCGCGGAAGCGGCGATCGGCCCTCTTCGCTGTTTGTGGCGATAAATCAGGAAAAGATCCGGTAACGGCACACTGACATCGGGAGTGCGAAACTTTACTCTCAAGGCGCAAAGGCATCTCCCAGCACCGGAGGCTCATTTGAGACCCCTGTCTCTCCTGGCCGGCGCCATCGCGCTCGCCACAGCGTCGTTAGCCTTCGCGGTCACCCCCGCGTACGCCGATCCCGAATCCAAGATCGACCCCTCGATCCCGGCCACCGGCGAGCACCGCGTCATCGTGCGCGTCCAGCAGCCCGCCCAGGTGGCCTCCGTCAGGTCCAGCGCCGAGCAGGTGCAGGACGCCAAGCGGAACATCGCCGCCGAGCCGCCCGCCGAGGTCGCCGGCGAGCTGGACTTCTTCGTCTACCGGGGCACCCGCGAGGAGCTCGTCGAGGTGGCCAAGCAGGCCGAGGTCGTCTCCATCCGCAGGGACAAGCTCAACGAGCCGACGCTGCTGGAGTCGGTGCCGCTCATCAGGGCCGACAAGGCCCACAAGCTGGCGATCACCGGCAGGGGCACGGCGGTCGCGATCCTCGACACCGGCATCGACGCCGACCACCCGGCCTTCGCCGGACGCATCGTCGCCCAGGCGTGCTTCTCCAACACCGACCCGGCCGACCAGTCGACCTCGCTGTGCCCGAACGGCGCGCCGTTCCAGATCGGCGACGGCGCCGCGCACGTCGAGACCGACGCCTGCTACCGCGGCGCGCCGAACCCGACGGCCGGGCTGTGCTACCACGGCACCCACGTGGCCGCCATCGCCGCCGGGCAGAAGACGGCCGAGTTCGCCGCCAACGGCGTGGCGCCCAAGGCGAAGATCATCCCGGTGCAGGTCTTCAGCCGCTTCGACAACTCGCCCTACTGCGGCACCCGGCCCGTGTGCGTGCTCGCCTACGACTCCTCCATCCTCACCGGCATGGCCTACGCCGAGCTGCTCGCCGACCAGCACAACATCGCGGCGGTCAACCTCAGCCTGGGCGGCGGGCAGTACGACACCTACTGCGACGAGGGCGACGGCGCCGACTTCAAGGCCCAGGTCGACAAGCTGATCGCCAAGGGCACGGCGACCGTGGTGGCCTCCGGCAACGACGGCTTCCAGAGCGCCGTCTCCTGGCCCGCCTGCGTGTCGACCGCGATCGCCGTGGGCGCGACGGACAAGCAGGACAACGTCGCCTCCTTCTCCAACCGCGGCTCGCTGCTCGACGTGTTCGCCCCCGGCGTCGCCATCAGGGCGGCGGTGCCCGACGACGCGTACGGCACGCTGAGCGGCACCTCGATGGCCACGCCGCACACCGCGGGCGCCTTCGCCCTGCTGCGCCAGGCCAACCCGCGCAGCTCCGTGGCCCAGCTGGAGGGACGGCTCGAGCGGTACGGCAAGCCGATCACCTACACGAGCGCGGGCACGCAGGTGACCACGCCCAGGATCGACGTGCTGGCGGCCATCTTCCGCATCCGGCTGTGAGGCCCTGTCAAGGCCTCCGGCTGTGACGGCCCGCTGAGGCGCCGAGGCCCGGCGGCTCCCTGAGGCGGAAGCCGGTCGCCCATGACCGGCTTCCGCCGATTAGTGTGACGTCATGGACGCGAGCAAGACGATCAACGCCGTTCTGCAGCGACGCACCGCTCCCCTGGTCCTCGAGCTCGACCTCACCGAGGGGCTCACGGAGGGCCCGCCGGCCGACCCCATATCCGCGCTGCTCACCATGCGCAAGCCGCGCCTGGCGGACGTGCTGGCGGGGCTGAAGCGGGCCAGGCGGGACTCGCGCGTCAAGGCGCTGATCGTCAAGATCGGCGGCAACCCGATCGGCCTGGCGACGGTCCAGGAGCTGCGCCAGGCGGTGATCCAGTTCCGCGCGGGCGGCAAGCTGACGGTGGCCTTCGCCGAGACGTTCGGCGAGTTCGGCAACGGCACCGTGCCGTACTACCTGGCCAGCGCCTTCGAGCGCGTCTACCTCCAGCCCAGCGGCGACGTGGGGCTGACCGGCGTGGCCCTGGAGCAGCGCTTCGTCAAGGGCGCGCTGGACAAGCTGGGCATCGTCTACGAGGGCGGCCAGCGGCACGAGTACAAGACCGCGGCCAACGTGTTCACCCAGGACCACATGACCGAGCCGCACCGCGAGTCGGTGGCCAGGATCGCCCAGTCGGTCACCGAGCAGCTGGTCGCGGGCATCGCCGACGGCCGCAGGCTGGACCCGGGGAAGGTGCGCGAGCTCATCGACCGCGGGCCGTTCATCGGCGCCGAGGCGGTCGAGGCGGGGCTGGTGGACGAGCTGGCCTACCGCGACCAGGTGTACGACGAGGTCAAGAAGGCCGCGGGCGCGGACGCGCACCTGCTGTACGTCTCCCGCTACATCCGGGGGCCCAAGCTGCCGCACCCCAAGGCCGACTCGGTCGCGCTGATCCACGGCACCGGGATGATCAAGCTGGGCAAGAGCGGGCGCAGCCCGTTCGGCGGCGGCGCGATGGGGTCCGACACCATCACCTCGGCGATCAGGACCGCCCGCCGCGACGAGCACGTCAAGGCCGTGGTCTTCCGCGTCGACAGCCCCGGCGGCTCCTACGTGGCCTCCGACGCCGTGTGGCGCGAGATCGTCCTGACGCGCAAGGTCAAGCCGGTCATCGTGTCGATGGGCGACCTGGCCGCCTCGGGCGGGTACTTCGTCTCGATGGCCGCGGATGTGATCGTCGCGCAGCCGGGCACGCTGACCGGCTCGATCGGCGTGTTCGGCGGCAAGCCGGTGCTGGCCGAGCTGCTGAAGAAGATCGGCGTCACCTCCGACGTGGTGGCCGAGGGCGGCAACGCGGCGATGTTCTCCACCTCGCGCGGCTTCTCGCCGGCCCAGTGGGAGAAGATCAACGCCTGGCTGGACCGGATCTACGACGACTTCGTGGCCAAGGTCGCCGAAGGCCGCAACCTCACCCGCGAACGCGCGCACGAGCTGGCCAAGGGCCGGGTGTGGACGGGCGCCGACGCGCGCTCCGGCGGGCTGGTGGACGAGGTCGGCGGGCTGGAGGACGCGATGGCGATCGCGCGCAAGCGCGCCGGGCTCGCCGCCGACGCCCCGGTGCGGATCTACCCCCGGCTCAACCCGCTGGAGCGCCTGCGCGGCCCCGACTCCAGCGAGGACCGCGCCGCCGCGATCACCCGCCTCCGCCTGGAGGCCTGGGGCCCGTTCGCCCGCCTGGCCGCCGACCTGGGCCTCCCGTCGTACGGCCCGCTGGTGCTGCCGGGCTGGTGGACGATCCGCTGACGGTACGGCTCAGCGGCCCGCCCGATCGGCCGAGGCGCGAGACCTTCCCGCAGGCGCGGTCCATCGGGATCGCGCCATAACGCCAAGATCAGAATGTTGGTGTCCAGGGCGCCCCGAAAGTCACTGCTCGCCCTTGGGTGTGCGACGAAATGCCCGGTCGTAGGCGTCTTCGTCAGTATCGTCCGCAAATGCGGCACGAACATCTTCGGCGAACTTCCGGTCGTCGATTCTTCCGATGCCGGAGAACGCAGCCTGCATCCTTTCCCGGGAAACAAATGTCCGGCGCCGGCTGATCGGCGTCACGACCGCGATCCTTCGCCCGTTTCGCGTGAGAACGAACGCCTGGCCATGCTCTATGGCGTCCATGATCTCCGCTGCTCGATGCTTGAGATCCCACTGGCTGATCTCGGGGAGCTCGTCGAGAGGCGCGCTCATGCCCCGAGGTTACGCCGTGTCCCACATCGGTTTCCTTCGATTACCCCACGGGGCGGTAGCGGCCGCGGAGCCGTACCAAAGGCTGCTTGGCCGCGTTCACGTAGTCCACGGCGAGCACGCCCGCGATGAACAGCGTGTGGTCCCCCGCCGGCACCACCTGCGCGGTCTCCGCCTCCAGGGCCGCCACGCCCTCGCCCACCACGAAGGCGTCCGACAGCGGGCCGCGGTGGTGCGTCGTGCCGGCGAGGAGGTGGCGGGCGCTGGGGCGGCCCGGGGTGGCGAAGCGGCTCGCGATGGCGGCCTGGCCGGAGGCCAGGAGGGAGGCGGCCCAGCGGTCCCGGCGCAGCAGCACCTCGCACAGGTAGCCGCGCGAGGCCAGGCTGAGCAGCACCAGCGGCGGGTCCATCGACACCGACATCAGCGCGGAGACCGTGACGCCGAGGTCGTCGCGGCCGTCGCGCACGGTGACGACCGCGACGCCCGCCGCCAGCTGGGCCATCGCCTCCCTGAACTCCTGGCCGGACGGGCTCACGCCAGGCCGTTGGCGGTCAGCCACTCCTTGGCGACGACCGCGGCGTCCTGCTTGTCGATGGACAGCTTCTTCATCATGTCGACGAGCTGGTCCGTGGTCAGCTTGGCGGAGATCGCGTTCAGCGTGGTCCTGACCGTGTCGTTCACGGCCGCCTTGTTGACCAGCGGCGTGACGTTCTGGGCGCTGAAGACGTTCTTGGGGTCCTGGAGCGAGACCATGTCGTTGATCAGGATCTTGGGGTCGGTGGTGAAGACGTTGCCCACCTGGATCGTGCCGTCCTTGATGGCGTCGGCGGTGGCGGCGCCGGTCGCCTTCCACTCCTTGAACTCCAGGCCGTAGACGTCCTTGAACTGCTGCTCGCGGCGCTTCTTGAACTCCGGCGGCCCGCCCACGACCAGGTTCTTGGAGATCTTGGCCAGGTCCTCGATGGTGGTGAGGTTGTTCTTGGCGGCGAAGTCCTTGGTGACCGTGAGGGAGTCGTTGTCCTGGGCGGCCGCGGAGTCGAGGATCTCCAGCTCCGGCGGCAGCTTGCTCTTCAGCTCGGCGTTGACCTCCTCGGTGGAGGCGGCCTTGGTGCCGGGGTCGATGTAGGCCAGCAGCGCGCCGTTGTACTCCGGCAGCACGCTCAGCCCGCCGCTCTTGATCTGGTCGAAGAGGACCTCGCGGCTGCCGATGTTCGGCTTCTCCTCGACCTGGACGCCCTTGGCCCGCAGTGCCTGGGCGTAGATGGAGGCGAGCAGCACGTTCTCGGGGAAGTCGGCCGAGCCCACGACGACCTTGCCGCCGCCTCCTGCGGTGGCCTGGCCGGTGGGGGCGGGGGTGGGGCTGGCCTGCGTGAGGGGGTCGCCGGACCCGCAGGCGGTCAAGGCGAGCGCAGCCGACAAGATCACTGCGGCGGCGCCGAAGATGCGTCTCATGAAGTGGTTCCCTTCCTAGCGCGGGATGCGCACACGCTGGCTCACCCCTGGCGAGACCGTCAGCCGCTGCACGATCGTGAACAGGCCCTGCGTGGCGAGAGCGAACAACACAATCAGTACAGAGCCGCCGACGACCTGGTCGTATTCCTTGGTCGCCAAACCGTCGATGATGTACCGCCCCAGGCCGCCCAGCCCGACGTAGGCGGCGACCGCCGCGGTGGCCACGATCTGCACGGCCGCCAGGCGCAGCCCGAGGAGGATGAGCGGCAGCGCCACCGGCACGAGCACCTTGCCGAGCACCTGGGGCCCGCGCAGGCCCATGCCGTACGCGGCGTCGCGCAACTCCGGGTCCACGCCCCTGACGCCCTCGAAGGTGTTGACGAGGATGGGCGGTACGGCCAGCGCCACGAGCGGGATCAGCACCGGCCACACCGACGCGGTGCCCAGCAGCAGGACGAGCAGCACCAGCAGGCCCAGTGTGGGCAGCGCCCTGGCGACGTTGGCCGAGGCCACCACGAGGAAGGCGCCCCTGCCGGTGTGGCCGATCAGCAGGCCGAGTGGGATGCCGATCAGCGCCGACAGCGCGAGCGCGGCGGCGGAGAAGCCGAGGTGCTGCAGCAGGCGCGCGGGGATGCCGCCGGCGCCCGACCAGTTGGCGGGGTCGCCGAAGAAGTCCAGCAGGAAGTTCACGCGGACCTCCTGGCGCGCACCCAGGGGGTGAGGAGCCGCTGCGCCCCGACGATGATCCCGTCGGCGACCAGCGCGAGCAGGACGATCAGCGCGATGCCCACGACCGCGGGCGTGTAGAAGTCGCGCTGGTAGGCGTCGGTGAAGTAGTTGCCGAGCCCGCCCTGGCCGATCAGCGCGCCGACGCTGACCAGGCTGATGCTGGAGACCGCCACGACCCGCAGCCCCGCCAGCACCACGGGCACGGCGATCGGCAGCTCGACGCGGACCAGCCTGCGCGTCGGGGTGAAGCCCATCGCCACCGCCGACTGCCTGACGTGCTCGGGGACCGACCTGAGCCCGTCGACCACGGCCGGCATGAGGACGGCCACCGCGTAGAGCGTGAGCGGGATGATCACCGTGAGGCGGCTGAACCCGGTGACGGACAGCAGCAGCATGAACAGCGCGATCGACGGCAGCGCGTAGACGGCGTTCATCAGCCCGGACGTGGGCTGGTAGAGCCAGCGCCAGCGGGCGCAGGCCACGCCGAGCGGCACCGCGAGGAGCAGGCCGAGCACGGTCGGCACGCCCGCCATCACGATGTGCGCCTGGAGCAGGTTGACGATGCTGTTGGGCGTGTCGTTGTCCCAGTTGCTGACCACCCAGCTCCAGCGGAACAGCGGTTCGTCATCCATCGGCGGCCTCCGCCAGGGCCTCGTCCAGCGCCTCCCGCGTGGCGATCCCGACCACCCGGCCCTCGGCGTCGACGGCGACCGCGCAGCCGGCCGGCGTCAGCAGCGCCGCGTCCAGGGCGGTGCGCAGCGAGTCGCGCCCGGGGACGAACGTCCCGTACGGCTCCAGCGGCCCGTCCCCGCGCCGCCAGCCCCGGGGCCGGCCGTCCTGCGTGACCAGCCGCCAGCCGCCGGCCGCGGCGGAGGGGTCGGCCAGCCGGACGCGGCCGGCGGGGACGAACTGCAGCCGCCTGATGCCCCGGTCGCGGCCGAGGAACTCGCGGACGAAGTCGTCGGCGGGCTGCGACAGCAGCGTCTTGGGGTCGGCCAGCTGGGCCAGCCTGCCGCCCACGCGCAGCACGGCCACCCGGTCGCCGAGCTTGATGGCCTCGTCGATGTCGTGGGTGACGAACACGATGGTCTTGTGCAGCTCGCCCTGCAGCCGCAGCAGCTCGTCCTGCAGGCTGGTGCGGACGATCGGGTCGACGGCGCTGAACGGCTCGTCCATCAGCAGCACGGGCGGGTCGGCGGCCAGGGCGCGGGCGACGCCGACGCGCTGCTGCTGGCCGCCGGACAGCTGGAACGGGTAGCGCTGGGCGAGCTTGGTGTCGAGCCCGACCCGCTCGAGCAGCTCCATCGCGCGGGTGCGGGCCTTGTGCCGGTCCCAGCCCAGCAGGTACGGGACCGTGGCGACGTTGTCGACGATCTTGCGGTGCGGGAACAGCCCGGCCTGCTGGATGACGTAGCCGATGCCGCGCCGCAGCGTGGGCGGGTCGATGGTCGTGACGTCGGTGCCGTCGAGCAGGACACGGCCCTCCGTGGCGTCGATCATCCGGTTGATCATGCGCAGCGACGTCGTCTTGCCGCAGCCGGACGGCCCGACGAACACCGTGATCTCGCCGGTCGGCGCCTCCAGGGAGAGCTGGTCCACGGCGACGGTCCCGTCAGCGTAGCGCTTGGTGACGGAGTCGAATGTGATCATGTATGACCTCGTGCTCGTCGCCGTCGTCGATCCATCGAAGACCTCTTCGAAGGCGCCTTCGAAGATCCCCGATGCACACACCCTACGGCGATGCGATCCCTTGTGTCCTCCCGGCCCCGGCGTGAACCGTTTCACCGACCAGCACCGTTTGCTATCAAATGCGCATCCGGCAGTGCGCGGCGGGCCGGATTGGCGGCATGATTGCCACCAATCCGTCTTCCCCCAGAGGACCCCGTGACCCTTCAGCTCACCAGCCGCACCGAGCTGTACGACCGGCACGCCGCCGGGGTGTTCGCCTACTGCGCCGACCAGCTCGGTGACCTCGGCGTCGCCGCCGACGCCCTGGCCGCGGTCCTGTCGCGGGCCGCCGGCCAGGCCCCTCCGCGTGCCGCGCTCTACGCGCTGGCCCGCCGCGAGATCCACAAGCGCGACGTGGTGTACTCGCCGCCCGTCGTCGACCCCCTCGTGGACCCGCAGGCCGCCCTCGTCGAACGGGCCTTCCGCGAGCTGCGCCCCCACCAGCGGGAGGTGCTGCTGCTGGCGGAGGTGTGCGGGCTGGACCGGGCCGAGCTGGCCTGGGTGCTCGACGTGGCCGCCGACACCGCCGACGAGCTGGCCGCCCACGCCCGCGCCCGCTTCCAGCACGCCCTGCTGACCGCGCTGGCCAGTGCCGTACGGCTGGCGGACCAGACCCACGAGGCGCTGGCCGTCACGCCGCCCCGCGAGCTGCTCGCGCGCCTGCCCTGGCCCGTCCCGCCGGAGTCGGTCCGCTCGCTCGTGCGTGACGTCGCGCCCGCCCCCTGGCCCGTGCCGCCCGTCTGGCCGCTGCCCCTGGCGGAGACCGACCCGGCGACCAGCACCGGGCTGTTCCCGGCCGAGTTGCTGAGGCCGCGTGCGGAGGTGTCGCACCACGAGGCGGCGACCGCGCCGATGCCCAAGGTGCCGCCGCTGTCCGCGCCCATGCCGGGGGACGTGCTGGTGGCGGGCAAGCCGGGGAGCCTGTTCGCTCCCCAGGCCAGACGCCGGGAGCCGGTCTACTACCTGCGCGAGCCGAAGGCCGCGCGGCCTGCCGCCCAGGAGCCGGTCGCGCGGGAAGCGGCGGGGAAAACGGCGGGCACGGAGGCGCCGCGACGGCCGGAATCGAGCCGGGCGGAAGCCGGGCGGCCCCAGCCGCGGAAGCAGCCGACCGGGCGGCCGGGGAAGCCCGCCGTCGACCCGGGCCGCGACTGGGCGTGGGAGGTGCTCGGCTTCGTCGTCTGCGTGGTGATCGCCCTGCTGGCGTTCCTGGTCTTCTAGCGGGTCACGCTAGGCCGCCGACAGGATCAGCCCGCTGGTCGGGACGCCGGTGCCCGCGGTCACCAGGACGTTGTGCACGCCCGGCACCTGGTTCACCGACGTGCCGCGCACCTGACGCACCGCCTCGGCGATGCCGTTCATGCCGTGGATGTACGCCTCGCCGAGCTGGCCCCCGTGCGGGTTGACCGGCAGGCGGCCGCCCAGCTCGATGCCGCCGTCCCTGACGTACTCCTTGGCCTCGCCGCGCGGGCAGAAGCCCAGCTCCTCCAGCTGCGTGAGGACGAACGGGGTGAAGTGGTCGTAGAGGATCGCGGTCTGGATGTCGCGCGGCGACAGGCCCGACGTCTCCCACAGCCGCCTGCCGACGACGCCCATCTCCGGCAGTCCGGTCATGTCGTCGCGATAGTAGCTGGTCATCATCATCTGGCCGGACCCCGACCCCTGCGCCGCAGCGGTGATCAGCGCCGGGGTGCGGCGCAGGTCGCGGGCCCGCTCGGCGGAGGTGACGACCAGGGCCACGGCGCCGTCGCTCTCCTGGCAGCAGTCCAGCAGGCGCAGCGGTTCGACGATCCAGCGGGAGCGCTGGTGGTCCTCCAGCGTGATCGGGCGGCCGTGGAACCACGCCGCCGGGTTGGTGGCGGCGTGGCGGCGCATGGCCACGGCGACCCGGCCGAAGTCCTCGGAGGTGGCGCCGTAGACGTGCATGTAGCGCCTGGCGAACATGGCGACCCAGGCGGCGGGCGTCATGAGGCCGAACGGCACGTGCCAGCTCATCTCCAGGCCCTGCGAGGACGGCTCGCCGCCCAGGCGGGCGTCGGGCTGGCCGAAGCGGCGCCCCGAGCGCTCGTTGAAGGCGCGGTAGCAGACGACCGTGCGGGCCGCGCCGGTGGCGACGGCCATCGCGGCGTGCATGACCGTCCCGCAGGCCGCGCCGCCGCCGTAGTGGACGCGGGAGAAGAAGGTCAGCTCGCCGATGCCGGTCTCGCGGGCGACGGCGATCTCCTGGTTGGCGTCCTGGGTGTAGGTCACCAGGCCGTCGACGTCGGCGGGGGCGAGCCCGGCGTCGTCGAGGGCGGCCAGCACGGCCTCGGCGGCCAGCCGGAGTTCCGACCGCCCGGACTCCTTGCTGAACTCGGTGGCGCCGATGCCGGCGACGGCGGCTGCGGATCTCATGCCTCTCCCGGGATGGCGAACGTGACCGTGGCGGTGGCGTGGTCGCCGATGCTGACCTTGCCGCGGACCTCGACCGTGTACTGCGAGCCGTCCTGGGAGTCCTCGCGCGAGACCACGGTCCCGGTGAAGGTCAGCCGGTCGCCCGCATAAGCGGGGACGCCCAGCCTGACGCTGAGGCGCTTGATCACCGCCTGCCGTCCCACGTGGTCGGTGACGTAGCGCTCGATCAGCCCCATCGTGGTCAGGATGTTGAGGAAGACGTCCTTGGCCCCCTGCGCCCGCGCCCCGGAGACGTCGTGGTGGACGGGGGTGAAGTCCCGCGTGGCCAGCGCCGTGGCGACGACCAGGGTGGGGGTGAGGTCGATGGACAGCTCGGGAAGCACCGTGCCTTCGTTCAGCATCGCGCCTCCCGCGGCGCCCACATCGGCAGGACGAGCTCGTCGTCCATGGCCTGGTACGTCACGCGCACCGGCATCCCGATGCGCACCTCATCAATCCGACAATTCACGATATTTCCTACGATCCTCACGCCCTCGGGAAGCTCCACCACCGCCACCACGTACGGCGTCTCCCGTCCCGGGACGGGCGGATGGTGGTGGACGACGTAGCTGTAGACGGTCCCCTCGCCTGTGGCGACCGTGTGTCCCCGGTTGGCCGACCGGCAGGAGGGGCACAGCGGCCCGGGCGGGTGCCGCAACTGGCCGCAGTCCAGGCAGCGCTGGATGCGCAGCTCCCGCCGCCGCACGCCCTCCCAGAAGAACTCGGTGTCGCGGCCAGCGGCCGGTTTGAGCGGGTACGGCTGCCGCCGCTCCCGTGGCCGGAACTTCAGCACGCGGAACATCATCTCGGCGACCGGCGAGTCGTCCTCGGCGTACCAGACGACGGTCCAGGTGACGAAGTAGCCCTCGCCCAGCGCCGTCTTCTTGGGCCCGGCCAGGCTCGTGAAGCGCGTGCCCGGTGTGAGGCGCTCGCCGACCCTGGCATAGCGGTGGTAGGTCTGGTCGCAGTCGGTGGCGACGACGCCGGTGTAGCCGCCGGCATCCAGCGCCGCGAGCACGTCGTCGACCGGGGTGGCCTGCCTGGCCCGCGCGAGCCCGGGCATCGTCCACACCTGCGACATCGCGGGCGGCGCGACGCCGCGCTCCAGGTAGGCGGGATTGGCGTCGCCCATGGCCTCCAGCCAGTGGCGGATCATGGTCTCGTTGACCGGGTCGGGCCCCGGCGCGCCGCGCACCTCGCCCAGGGCGGCCTGCTTGCCGGCCAGCTCGTGCAGGTCCCGCCCGGTCATGTCTTGCCCGGTCATGTCCTGCCCGGTCATCGCGGCGGCCTCGGCAGGCCCAGCCCCAGCATGGCGATCAGCTCGCGCTGCACCTCGTTGACCCCGCCGCCGAACGTCAGCACGACCGCGCCCTTGATCCCGTGGTCCAGGCTCTCCATGAACTCGGCGGTGTCCGGGTCGGCCGGGTCGCCGTGCCGGGCCAGGACCTCGGCGATGAGCCGCCCGACCTCCTGCATGCGCTCCGAGCCGTAGATCTTGGTGGCCGAGGCGTCGGGCGCGCCCAGCCAGCCGAGGTCCATCGACGCGGCGACCTGCCAGTTGAGCAGCTCGTTGGTGCGGAAGTAGGCGTGGACGCGGCCGAGGGCGCGCCGGACGTCGGGATGGTCCAGCAGGTCCGCGCGGCGGGCCCAGGCCAGGAAGCGGTCGCGGAGCCGGCCGATGTTGCCCGCCGGGCCGAGGGTGACGCGCTCGTGGTTGAGCTGGTTGACGATCAGGTCCCAGCCCTTGTTGACCTCGCCGACCACCATGGACACCGGGACGCGCACGTCGGAGTAGTACGTGGCGTTGGTGTGGTGGCGGCCGTCCATGGTGACGATCGGCGTCCAGGAGAACCCCGGGTCGCGGCAGTCGACGATCATCATGGTGATGCCGCGGTGCCTGTCGGGGCCGGTCCGGGCGGCCAGCCAGACGTAGTCGGCGTAGTGGGCGCCGCTGGTGAAGATCTTCTGCCCGTTGACGACGTAGTGGTCGCCGTCCAGCACGGCGGTGGTCTTCAGCGCGGCCAGGTCCGTGCCCGCCTCCGGCTCGCTGTAGCCGATGGCGAAGTGGCACTCCCCCGCCAGGATGCGCGGCAGGAAGAACTCCTTCTGCTCCCGCGTGCCGTACTGCATCAGGGTCGGGCCGACGGTCTGGAGCGTGATGATCGGGTACGGCACGCCGGCGCGGGCGATCTCGTTGGCGAAGATCTGCTGCTCGACGGGGCCGTAGCCGCCTCCGCCGTACTCCTTGGGCCAGCCGACGCCGAGCTTGCCGTCGCGGCCGAGGCGGCGGCAGTGCTCCATGTAGTGCTCGCCGAAGGGATCCTCGGCGATCTTCCCGCGGTCCTCGGGGGTCAGGCAGGTCCGGAAGTACTCGCGCAGCTCGGCGCGCAGCCGCTCCTGCTCGGCGGTCAGGTCGATCATCATCGGGCGAGCGCTCCAATCAGGTCGAGCTGGGCGTCGGCGCCGCCGAGCAGGTGCGCCAGGTGCTTGGCCTGGGCGAAGTAGCGGTGCAGCGGGTAGGTCACGTCCAGGCCCAGGCCGCCGTGCAGGTGCTGGCAGGTGTAGAGGGCCTTGAATGCCTCCGAGACGTGGAAGGCCGCCACGGCCGCGTCGGTCTCGTCGCCGCCCCACGCCGCCGCCCACATCGCCACGTCCAGGGCGCGCGAGGCGATGTAGACGTCGGCGACCTGCATGGTCACGGCCTGGAACTCGGCCAGCGCGCGGCCGAACTGGCGCCTGGCCTTGACGTGGTCGGTGGTCAGCTTGAGCGCGCCCGCCAGGACGCCGCCGGCCTGGGCGGCGATCGCGATCCGCATGAGCGTGCGCAGGGGCGCGGGGTCGTCGGCGATCCGGTCGGCCCGCTCGAAGGCGACGGTGGCGGCGGGCTCGCCGGTGGCGGTGAACTCGGGGGTCAGCGCCGGGTTCCGCGCGAGGTGGACGCCGTCGTCGGCCGCGATGAGGATGTGGTCGGCCTGGGCGGCGTAGGGGACGGACCGGAAGCGCCGTCCCGAGCCCTGGGCCGCCACCGTCACCAGGCCCTCGACCGCCCTGCCGTACCGGGCCAGGGCCAGGGTCCCGGCCAGGTGCCCGAGGGCGGGCACGGGGGCCGCGCGGGCGCCGACCTCGCGCAGCACCACGGCCATCTCCACCGCGCCCTGCCCCGCGCCGCCCGCCTCCTCGGGCACGCACACGTCCGCCAGCCCGGTCTCGGTCATGGCGCGCCAGGTCTTCTCGTCGTACGGCCGGCCGCCGCGCTCGGGCGTGGCCTCCTTGGCCAGGACGCCCTCGGCGAGCGCCCGCAGGTCCCGTTGTGTCTCGTCCAGGGTGAAGTCCACTAGCTCTCCAGAAGGTGCTGCCGGCCGTGCCGTGCGAACTCGTCCTCGATGGCCTCGACGTCCCGCCCCGTCAGCCGCCGGTACTGCCCGGCGCGGGCGCGGCGCCACACGGGATCCCGGGTGCGCCAGGCCTCCCGGGCGAGGTGGCGCTTGAGGACCTTGTGCGACGGCGTCCGCGGCAGGTCGGCGCTGACGCGGACGTAGCGGGGCGCCGCCTTGGCGCCGAGGTCCTTGCGGCCCGCGAGGAACTCCTCGAACGCGCCGGGGTCGAAGTCGCCGTCGAGCACGAGCGCGGCCATGACCTGGTCGCCGGCCGCGGCGTCGGGCACGGGGTACACGGCGGCCTCGACGACGCCGGGGAACTGCCGCAGGACCTCCTCGATCGGCGCGACGGCCAGGTTCTCCCCGTCCACGCGCAGCCGCTCGGTGCCGCGCCCGGCGAAGTAGACGTAGCCGCCGGCGTCGGCGTAGGCCAGGTCGCCGGACCAGAAGGCGCCGTCGCGGACGCGCTCGCGGTCGGCCTCCGGGTCGGCGTAGTAGCCGTCGAACAGGCCGGTCCCGCCGACGTTGACCAGCTCGCCGATCGCCTCGCCGGGGTTGAGCAGGCGCCCGCCGTCCAGGACCGCCGTCGCGCACCGCCGCCCCGTCACCGGGTCGCGGATCTCGACGCCCTCCGGCAGCCGCCCCAGGCTGCCCGGCGGCCCTGACGGGTCGGGCGTGATGGAGATCGCGGTCTCGGTGGAGCCGAAGGCGTCAACGACGTGGCAGCCGAACCGCTCGCCGAACCGGCGGACCGCCGTCGCGCCGCCCTCGTTGCCGAAGGCGATCCGCAGTGGGTTGTCGGCGTCGTCGGGCCGCTCGGGCGTGGCCAGGACGTAGGACAGCGCCTTGCCGACGAAGTGCAGGTAGGTGCAGCCGTACCGGCGCACGTCCGGCAGCACGGCCGAGGCCGAGAAGCGGCGGCGGAGCGCCAGCGCGGCCCCGGAGGCCACGGCCGGGGCGTAGGCGGCCATGACGGCGCCGGAGTGGAACAGCGGCATCGAGCAGTAGACCACGTCCTCGGGCCGGAGCAGGGCGGCCAGGCTCGTGCCGGGGACGGCGATCTTCCGCTGGGTCACGCGGACGGCGCGCGGCCGTCCCGAGGTGCCCGAGGTGAAGATCAGCATGACGAGCTCGCCCGGCGGGCTCGTGGGAATGCCTGTCGCCCGGGTGTCCGCGGCGTGGCGGGCCGGGACACCGAGGGCGCCGGCGACCGCGCGGGCGGCCTCGCCGTACGGGTCGTCCCACAGCAGCAGGCCCACGTCGGTGGCCCTGGCGTCGCGCGTCAGCTCCTCGACCGAGCGGGTGGGGTTGAGGGCGACGAGCACGTGGCCGCTCAGCGCGGCGGCGCCGATGAGGAAGACCATCTCGGGCGTGTTGTCGAGGAGCACGCCCACGTGGAGACCCGCGGGACCGGCCCGGTCCAGCCAGGCGGCGTGGGCGCGGGAGCTTTCGACGTGCTCGCGCCACGTCCAGCCATGGTCCTCCGACAGCAGCCCCGGGCGGTCGTCGCCCGCGCGGGCCGCCAGGAGGACGGCGAACGGGCCAGCGGTCATCGCGCCTCCACCAAGCGCTCGGTCAGCTTCTGGCAAAGTAGAACAGATTCTAATAACTGTCCAGTGTCTCTTTTCCGCCAAAGTCCTGACATATTGTGGAAACGCGGTAGACATGGGGGTATGCGGGCTCTTTAGTGACTCGCCAGTAACAAGCCAGGGGCGGAAAAATCAGATAACGTGTTCTCATGCGCATCCCCACCGCGCCCGCGGTCCCCGAGCAGAGAGCCGTGGACAGCGAGGCGCCCTCGGTGTCCTCAGGCGTCCGCACGCGCAGCCAGCACCAGCGCCGCAAGAGGATCGTGCAGGCGGCGGCCGCCCTCGCCTCCCGCGGCGGCGTCGAGGCCATGCAGATGCGCACCGTCGCCGAGCGCGCCGGCGTCGCGCTCGGCACGCTCTACCGCTACTTCCCCTCGAAGATGGACCTCGTCGTGGCGGTGGTCAGCGAGGAGATCGACCTGCTGGAGAGCTCCATCGAGCGCCGGCCGCCGAGCGCGGCCACCGCGGCGGGCCGCGCGGTCGACGTGCTCATGCGCGCCACCAGGGGCCTCATGCGCGAGCCCGAGCTGGCCGACGCCCTCATCCGCTCGCTCATCCTGGCCGAGGTCGAGACGCCGTTCGGCGACCGCATGACCGGGCTGCTGCTGCGGGTGTCCGGCCGTGACCAGGCCACAGAGGAGGAGGTCGCGCTGGCCGGGTCGCTGGCCAGCGTGTGGGTGCACGAGCTGCTGGAGATGCTGCGCGGCCGGCGCACCTACGAGCAGATCCAGCAGCGCATCGAGATCGCGGCCGGCCGCCTGCTCGCCGACTTCTGACCCGCCGCCGCCGGCTCCGGCGGGTGATTGCGTGCCGATTGCCGCGTAAAACTCTCCGGCGGGCCGCGGAATTGTCGGTGGGCTCGTCTATACAGGGAGGTATGACGGACAACGACGAGTTCCTTCGCCTCGCCGATCCCATGCGGCGCGAGCTGCTCGCGCACTGCTACCGCATGACGGGGTCGGTCCATGACGCGGAGGACCTGGTCCAGGAGACCTATCTGCGGGCGTGGAACGCCTACGACAAGTTCGACGGCCGGGCGTCGTTGCGCACGTGGCTCTACAAGATCGCCACGAACACCTGCCTGACCGCCCTCGACAGCCGCAAGCGCCGCCCCATGCCCACGGGGCTGGGCGCGCCCAGCGCCGACCCGAGCGCCGAGCTGGAGTCCTCCAAGGAGGTGCCGTGGCTGGAGCCGATCCCCGACTCGATGGTCGACGACCCGGCCTCCGTGGTGGCCGGCCGTTCCTCGCTGCGCCTGGCGCTGATGGCCGCCCTCCAGCACCTGCCGCCCCGGCAGCGCGCGGTGCTCGTCCTGCGCGAGGTGCTGCAGTGGAAGGCCGCCGAGGTGGCCGAGGTGCTCGGCACCACCACGACCGCGGTCAACAGCATGCTGCAGCGCGCCAAGGCCCAGCTGGAGCAGGTCGGGCTGAAGGAGGAGGACCTCGCCGAGCCCACGGCCCAGGAGCGCAAGGAGCTGCTCGACCGCTATGTCGCCGCGTTCGAGGACTATGACATCGCGGCGATCGTCGAGCTGTTCACCAAGGACGCGGTCTGGGAGATGCCGCCGTTCCTGGGCTGGTACCAAGGCCCGGAGAACATCGGCAGGCTCATCGCGAACTGGTGCCCGGCCAAGCGGCCCGGCGACCTCAAGCTGGTGCCGGTCTCGGCCAACGGCCAGGCCGCCTTCGGCATGTACTTCCGCGGCGAGGCCTTCGCGATCCCGGTGCTCACGCTGTCGGGCGGCAAGGTCAGCCACGTGAGCCAGTTCTTCGACCTGTCGCTGTTCGAGGTGTTCGGGCTGCCGCGCAGGCTGCCGGAGGCCACCCCGGTCCAGTAGCAGGTCGGGCGACGCCGTTCCGCAACAAAATAGAACAGGTTACAGTCGCATCCAGAGCATCGTTCTGGAGGCGCAGCATGGGCACACCCGTCATCGTCGAGGCCGTTCGCACGCCCATCGGGAAGCGCGACGGCTGGCTCTCGGCCCTCAAACCGCAACAGGTTCTCGCCACGGCGCTGACCGGGCTGGTCGAGCGCTCGGGCATCGACCCGTCGATCGTCGGCCAGGTCTTCGCCGGATGCGTGACGCAGGCGGGCGAGCAGGGCGGGCACGTGGGGCGCCATGCGTGGCTGTACGCGGGCCTGCCGTACCAAACCGGGGTCACGACGATAGACGCCCAGTGCGGCTCGTCGCAGCAGGCGGTCCACCTGGCCGCGGCGCTCATCCAGGCGGGGGTCGTCGAGGTCGGCGTCGCCTGCGGGGTCGAGGTGATGAGCCGCGTGCCGCTCGGCAGCAACGTGCGCCCGGCGCAGCCCAGGCCGGACGACTGGAGCATCGACCTGCCCGACCAGTTCACCGCCGCCGAGCGCATCGCGCAGCGGCGGGGGCTGACGCGGGAGCGGCTGGACTGGTTCGGCGCGCGGTCGCAGCAGCTGGCGGCCAAGGCGTGGGCCGACGGCCGGTTCGAGCGCGAGATCGTGCCGGTGGCCGGGGTCTCGCGCGACCAAGGACTGCGGGAGACGACCGTGGAGGGGCTGGCGCGGCTCAAGCCGGTGCTTCCCGGCGGGCTGCACACGGCCGGGACCTCCTCGCAGATCTCCGACGGGGCGGCGGCGGTGCTGCTGATGAGCGAGGAGGCCGCCAGGCGGCACGGCCTGCGCCCGCGGGCGCGCATCCTGGCCCAGGCGCTGGTGGGGGCCGAGCCGTACTATCACCTCGACGGGCCGGTGGAGGCCACGGCGCACGTGCTGGCGCGTGCCGGGATGACGATCGGCGACATCGACCGGTTCGAGGTCAACGAGGCATTCGCCTCGGTGGTGCTGTCGTGGGCGTCGGTCCACGAGCCGGACTTCGACCGGGTGAACGTCAACGGGGGCGCCATCGCCCTGGGTCACCCGGTCGGCGCCACGGGAGCGCGCCTGGTGACGACGGCGCTGCACGAGCTGGAGCGCTCGGACTCGACGACCGCGCTGGTGACGATGTGCGCGGGCGGCGCCCTGTCGACGGCCACCATCCTGGAACGCGCCTCCTGACCCCTCCTCCACCTCTACGCCCGCCCCGGGCGACACGCGACAGAGAGTCGGGGTTGACCACCTCACAGTCCCGCCCCCACCCAAGGGCAACGTCCAGGACGGCGAGCAACACGCGACGGAGAGTGGTGCTCTCATAGACTGAGGAAACATCCGATGTCTGAGGGAGCGGAGCCAAGGGTGGCCGTCACCGACGCCGCGATCGGCAAGATCAAGCAGATGATCCTCTCGGGCGAGCTGGCGCCGGGCGACAGGCTGCCGAAGGAGGCGGACCTCGCCGAACGCCTGGGCCTGTCGCGCAACTCGCTCCGCGAAGCCGTCCGAGCCCTCGCCCTGATCAACGTCCTCGACGTACGGCAGGGCGACGGCACCTACGTGACCAGCCTGGAGCCCCGCCTGCTCCTCGAGACCCTCTCCTTCGTCCTGGACCTGCACCGCGACGACACCGTCATCCAGTTCTTCGAGGTGCGCCGCATCCTGGAGCCCGCCGCGACCGCGATGGCGACCGAGCTGATGACCGACGAGGAGGTCGAGGAGCTGCGCGCCATCCTCGACTCCTTCCCCCCGGACCCCACGGTCGAGGAGCTGGTCGACAACGACCTGAAGTTCCACCACCGCATCGCCCGCGGCTCCGGCAACAGCGTGCTGTGCTCCTTCGTCGAGAGCCTCGCCGGCCCGACGCAGCGCGCGCGGATCTGGCGCGGCCTGACCGAGGAGGGCGCGGTCGCCAAGACCATGGAGCAGCACACCGCCATCTACGAGGCCATCGCCGCCCGCCAGCCCGACGTCGCCCGGGCGTGGGCCACGGTGCACATCTCGGGCGTGGAGTCGTGGCTGAGAAAGGCGCTCGGCTAGGGGTAAGACCACGGAGTGGCCGACAGAGCCGACAGAGCCGACAAACTCCAGCGGTACCGCGGCAAGCGCGACCCCGCGCGCACGCCCGAGCCCTTCGGCGAACCCCGTCCCCGAAGCGATGGGGACGGCGACACCTTCGTCATCCACGAGCACCACGCCCGCTCCCTCCACTGGGACCTGCGCCTGGCTCGCGAGGGCGTGCTGGCCTCCTGGGCGATCCCCAAGGGCCTGCCGGAGGATCCCAAGGTCAACCACCTGGCCGTGCACACCGAGGACCACCCGATGGAGTATGCCGCCTTCCACGGCGAGATCCCCCGGGGCGAGTACGGCGGCGGCACGATGACGATCTGGGACAGCGGCACCTACGAGACCGAGAAGTGGAGCGACCGCGAGGTCAAGGTGGTGCTCCACGGCGAGCGGGCGTCGGGCCGGTTCGTGCTGTTCCAGACCGACGGCAAGAACTGGATGATCCATCGGATGGATCCGCCCACGCGGGACCCGTTCCCGGACGTCGAGCCCGCCGAGCCGGTCGAGCGGTCCCGCCCGCCCCGCGACGTCGAGCGTTATGCGTTCGAGTTCGCCTGGGGCGGCGAGCGCGTGCTCGTGCCGGTCCAGGGCGGGCGCACCACCGTCCGGGGGCTGGACCGGCTGGCGAGGTCGTTCGGCAGCCGCACGGCCGTGCTCGACGGGGAGATGGTCACGCTGTCCGGCGCCGGGATCTTCGTCTGCTACGACCTGCTCTACCTGGACGGCCGGTCGCTGGTGGGCGAGCCGTACGAGGACCGGCGGGCCCGGCTGGAGGAGCTGCGGATCGCGGGCGCGCGGTGGCAGACCGCCCCGTCGTGGCGCGGCGAGTTCCAGGCGGTACGGCAGGCGGCCCGGGAGCAGGGCCTGCCGGGCGTGGTCGGCAAGCGCCTGGACGCCCCCTACGGCGAGGGCTGGATCTTCGTTCCCGCGTGAGCCGCCTCCGCCAGGTCCGCCCAGAGGGTGTCGGGGACGGGGCGGCGCCACAGCTCGGCGTTGCGCCGGACCTCGGCGGCCGACCGGGCGCCGACGAGCACCGACGTCACGGCCGGATGCCGCAGGGGGAAGGCCATGGCGGCCTGCGGCAGCGACACCCCGTGCCGGGCGCAGGCGGCGGCGAGCGCGCGGGCGCGCTCCACCAGAGGCTGCGGCGCCGGGGCGTAGTCGAAGGTGCCGGAGGGCGTGTCGGTGGCGAGCAGGCCGCTGTTGAAGACCCCCGCCGCGATCACCTGGACGCCGCGCTCCGCGCACGCCTCCAGCAGCGGCAGGCCCGAGCGGTCGAGCAGGGTGTAGCGGTTGGCGAGGAGCACGACGTCGACGTCGGTCTCCCGGACGAAGCGCAGCGGCGCCTGCCACTGATTCACGCCGACCCCGACGGCCCGGACGACGCCCTGGTCCCTGAGCGAGGCGAGCGCCGGATAGGCCTCGCGCAGCGCCTGGTCCATGTGCTCGTCCGGGTCGTGGACGAGGACCAGGTCGACCCTGTCCAGGCCCAGCCGTACCAGGGACTCCTCCAGCGAGCGCAGCACGCCGTCGCGGGAGAAGTCCCAGACGCGGCGCAGGCCGGCGACCACGTCGAAGCCCTCGGAGTCCCGGGCGAGGGGGCCGGGGACGAGGCGGCGGCCGACCTTGGTGGACAGCACGTACCCGGACCGGCCGCGCAGCGCCTCGCCCAGGCGGCGCTCGGACAGGCCCAGGCCGTAGTGGGGCGCCGTGTCGTAGTACCGGATCCCCGCCTCCCAGGCGGCGTCGACGGCGGCGCGGGCCTCCTCGTCGCCGACGGCGGTGAAGAGGTTGCCGATGGGCGCGGCGCCGAAGCCGAACGGCGGCAGCCTCATCGCCCTGTCCTCAGCCGCAGTCCTTGCATCCCGCCGTCCACGGCGAGGGCCGTTCCCGTGGTGGCCGAGGACTCCGGGCCCGCCAGGTAGGAGATCGCCGCCGCCACCTCCTCCGCGCTGACCAGGCGCCCCATCGGCTGGCGGGCGTTCAGCGCCGCCCGCTCTGCCTCGGGGTCCGGCGCGGCCGCCAGCAGCCGCTCCACCCAGGGGGTGTCGGCGGTGCCGGGATTGACGCAGTTCACCCGGATGCCCTCGTGGAGGTGGTCGGCCGCCATCGCCAGCGTCAGCGACAGCACCGCGCCCTTGGTGGCGCTGTAGAGGGCCCGCTGGGGCAGCCCGGCGGTCGCCGCGACGGAGCACGTGTTGACGATGGAGGCGTGTTCCGACTGGCGCAGGTACGGCAGCGCCGCCCGGGTGACGCGGACGATGCCGAGGACGTTGACGTCGAAGACCCTGCGCCACTCCTCGTCGGGGTTGCCCTCGACCGTGCCCTGCGCCCCGATGCCCGCGTTGTTGACCAGCACGTCGATGCCGCCCAGCCGTTCGGCCGCGGTGGCGACGGCCGTACGGACCTGCTGGTCGTCGGTCACGTCGCACGCGAGGCCGACGAACGGCTCGCCGGGCGGGTCGAGGTCCAGGCAGGCCACCCGCCAGCCGCGCTCGTGGAAGGCCGTCGCGGTGGCCAGCCCGATGCCGGAGCCGCCGCCGGTCACGACGGCTCGCACGCGCGTCCCCTCCACGTGTGGGCGTCGATCGACTCGGGCAGCATCTCGGCGCCGAAGCCGGGCCTCGCGGGGGCGCGGTAGCGGCCGTTCTCGACCACGACCGGGTCGGCGAAGTGCTCGTGCAGGTGGTCGACGTACTCGATCACGCGGTCCTCCATGGTCCCGCTGACCGCCACGTAGTCGAACATCTGCAGATGCTGCACCAGCTCGCACAGCCCCACCCCGCCCGCGTGCGGGCACACCGGGACGCCGAACTTGGCCGCCAGCAGCAGGATCGCCAGGTTCTCGTTGACGCCGCCGACGCGGGCGGCGTCGATCTGCAGGTAGGAGATGGCCTCGGCCTGCAGCAGCTGCTTGAAGACGACGCGGTTCTGCACGTGCTCGCCGGTGGCGACGGGGACGGGCGCGACGGCCCTGGCGATCGCCGCGTGCCCGAGCACGTCGTCGGGGCTGGTCGGCTCCTCCACCCAGTGGGGCCGGTACGGCCTGAGCCGGTTGATCCAGTCGACGGCGACGGGGACGTCCCAGCGCTGGTTGGCGTCGACGGCGATCGGGAAGTCGGGCCCGCACACCTCGCGGGCGGCCTCGAAGCGGCGGACGTCGTCCTCGACGTCGGCGCCGACCTTCAGCTTGATCTGCCCGAAGCCCTGCTCCAGGGCCTGCCGGCAGAGGCGGCGCAGCTTGTCGTCGTCGTAGCCGAGCCAGCCGGGCGAGGTGGTGTAAGCGGGGTAGCCGTTCTCCCTGAGCTCGGCGATCCTGTCGGCCTTGTACGGCTCGGCGGCGCGGAGGATCGCCAGGGCCTCCCGCGGCGTGAGCGCGTCGGTCAGGTAGCGGAAGTCGACGAGCTCGACCAGCTGCTCGGGGGTCATCTCGGCGAGCAGGAGCCACAGCGGCCGGCCGTACCTCTTGGCCTTCAGGTCCCACAGGGCGTTGACGACCGCCGAGATCGCCATGTGCATGACGCCCTTCTCCGGGCCGAGCCAGCGCAGCTGGGAGTCGTAGACCAGCTCCCTGTACAGCGTGGCCGGGTCGTCGGCGTCACGGCCCACGAGGTACGGCTCCAGCGCGCCGATCGCGGCGGTCTGCACGTCGTTGCCCCGGCCGATGGTGAAGGCGAAGCCGTGCCCCTCCAGGCCGTCGCCGGCGGTCAGCACGACGTAGGCGGCGGAGTAATCGGGGTCGGGGTTCATGGCGTCGGAGCCGTCGAGGTGCTCCGAGGTCGGGAAGCGGATGTCGTGGGTCCGCATCCTCACGATCGACGAAGCTGGGGCAGCGGTCATGCCTGGCCCACCGTCTGCCGCTGGCGGCCCAGGCCGTCGATCTCCAGCTCCATGACGTCGCCCGGCTTGAGGTACGGGAAGCCGCCGAGGGCCACGCCGGCGGGGGTGCCCGTGTTGATCACGTCACCGGGTTCGAGCACCATGAACTGGCTCAGGTACCGGACGATCTCGAAGACGTCGAAGATCATGTCCTTGGTGGTGCCGTTCTGCCGCCGCTCGCCGTTGACCCACAGCCGCATGCCGAGGTTCCGCGGGTCGGGGATCTCGTCGGCGGTCACCAGCCAGGGGCCCAGGGGGTTGAAGGTCTCGCACGACTTGCCCTTGTCCCACTGGCCGCCGCGCTCCAGCTGGAACTCCCGCTCGGAGACGTCGTTGGAGACGGCGTACCCGGCGACGACCTCGCGGGCGGCCTCGCGCGAGTCCAGGTAGCGCGCGGTGGCGCCGATGACGATCGCGAGCTCCACCTCCCAGTCGGTCTTGCCGCTGCCACGCGGGATGAGCACCTCGTCGTAGGGGCCGACCATGGCGTTGGCGGCTTTCATGAAGACCACCGGCTCCTCGGGGATCGCCGCGCCGGACTCGGCGGCGTGGTCGCGGAAGTTGAGCCCGATGCAGACGATCTTGCCGGGGCGGGCGATCGGGGCGCCCACGCGCATGCCGGTGACGTCCACGACGGGCAGGTCCCCGAGCCGGTCGCGGACGCGCGCCACTCCCCCGGACGCGAGGAACGCCCCGTCGATGTCGGGTTCCCCCAGGTCGCGGAAGGCTCCGCCGGGGTCCATGACCACCGGCCGCTCCTGGCCGGCGGGTCCTACTCGCAGCAGCTTCACGCCTGGCGTCCTCACGATTCATCGGATGTCTTGAGTCGAATGCTGACTTGTCTGACGGGCCAAGTCAAGACATCGGGGTGAGTCGGGGCGGAAACATCGGATGGGGTGGGGCGGCGGGCGGTTTCGGGGTGACAAATCCTGCCTTGACGGGCGTACAGCACGCGGGTAGAACACGTTTCAATGAGGTGTCCTACCAAGCGCTTGATCAAATGCGCGCAGTGAGGTGACCCTGGATGCACATCGACCTCGTTGACCAGGACCGATACGCCACCCACGGACCCCCGCACGAGCAGTTCGCCTGGCTCAGGGCGAACGCCCCCGTCTACTGGCACGAGGGAGAACCAGGTTTCTGGGCGGTCACCCGGCACGCGGACGTCGTCTACGTCTCGCGGCACTCCGACCTCTTCTCCTCCTCGCGCAGGCTCGCCCTGTTCTGGGAGCTGCCGGAGGAGGAGCGGGCCGTGCAGCGGCTGATGATGCTCAACCAGGACCCGCCCGAGCACACCCGCCGCCGCGCCCTGGTCAACCGGGGTTTCACCCCGCGCACCATCGGCGCGCTGGAGCAGCACATCCGCGAGATCTGCGACGACCTGCTCGACCAGTGCTCGGGCGAGGTCGACTTCGTCACCCAGATCGCCGCGCCGCTGCCGCTGTACGTGATCTGCGAGCTGCTCGGCGCGCCCGTCGAGGACCGCGACAAGCTCTTCGCCTGGTCCAACCGCATGATCGGCTCCCAGGACCCCGACTACGCCTCCACCCCCGAGGACGGCCACGAGGCCGCCATGGAGGTCTACGCCTACGCCGAGCACCTGGCCGCCCAGCGCCAGGCCGCCCCGCGCGACGACATCGTCACCAAGCTGCTGCAGCCGGGCGAGGACGGCGAGACGCTCACCGACAACGAGTTCGAGCTGTTCGTGCTGCTGCTGATGGTCGCTGGCAACGAGACGACCCGCAACGCGGCCTCGGGCGGGATGCTCGCCCTGTTCGAGCACCCCGACCAGTGGAAGCGGCTGGTGGACGACCCCTCCCTGGCCGGTACGGCGAGCGAGGAGATCGTGCGCTGGGTGTCGCCGGTGAACCTGTTCCGCCGCACCGCCACCGCCGACGTCGAACTCGGCGGGCAGCTGATCCGCGAGGACGACAAGGTCGTGGTCTTCTACTCCTCGGCCAACCGGGACGCGGCCGTCTTCGGCGATCCTGACGTGTTCGACATCGGCAGGGACCCCAACCCGCACATCGGCTTCGGGGGCGGGGGCGCGCACTTCTGCCTGGGCAACCATCTGGCCAAGCTGGAGCTGCGGGTCCTGTTCGAGCAGCTGGCCAGGCGGTTCCCCCGGATGCGGCAGGCGGGCGAGGCCCGGCGGCTGCGGTCGCTGTTCATCAACGGGATCAAGGAGCTGCCGGTGCGGGTGTCGTGAGGCAGGACCGAAATATCACGAGCTAGATGGCCATTTACCCCACTATCGTGAGCCGGTGCTCATCGCCGAAATATCGCCCGACGACCGCCTTCTCCACCTTCAACGGGCCTCCTACGCCGTCGAGGCCCTGCTCATCGGCGACGACCGCATCCCGCCCCTCCACGAGTCCCTGGACGACCTGCTCGCCGCGCCCCTGACCTGGCTGGGCGCGATCGAGGAGGACCGGTTGCTGGGCGCGATCGCCTGGGAGGAGTCCCCCGGCGAGCTCGACATCCACCGCCTCGTGGTCGACCCCTCGGCGTTCCGGCGCGGCATAGGCCGCAGGCTCGTCGAGGAGGTCGTCCGCCGAGCGGGGGGCCGTCCCGTCGTGGTCTCCACGGGCCGCGACAACGTGCCCGCCCGCACCCTCTACGAGCGGCTCGGCTTCCTCCACAAGGAGGACGTCGAGGTGATCCCCGGCCTGTGGATCGCGCGCTACCGGCGGTGAGCCGCTAAGATCACCCTTCCTTTCGGGTGATCGGGACTCATAAATGCATAAATATCGGTTTTGGCGGTTGGCGCTGATCATCGCCGGACTCTACGCGACCGCCGTGGCCGTGACCGCGGTGGTCTCGGTCGTGCTGGGCGACGTCCGGCCGGTGTGGATCGCCCTCACCGGCTATGCGGAGGATTTCGGCGTCGACCGTGGTTCGCCGACCCCGCTGATCGTCACGCTCGCCCTGGTCTGGGTCGCGAACACCTGGATGCTGTGGCAGGTCTTGCGCGGCCCGGTGTCAGGACCGGTCACCCGGGACAGACGTGTGGCATGGCTGCGCAGGGCCATCTACCTGAACGTCGCCTACGACGTGATCCTGTGGTGGCCCGCCGAGCTGTTGCCGGACGACCTGTACGACGTGGTGGGAGTGCTCGTCTGGGCTCCGGTGGTCCTGCTGTTCCCACGGGTCCTCGGTGACCACCCGGCGTGGCGGCGGACCGCCCTGACCTTGGCCGGACTGATCAGCGTGGCCGGGAGCGCGCTCATCGTCGCTTTGGACGTCATGGACGTGGGCTACCGGACGGCGCCCGTCGGAAGCGGGGCGGCCGTCGTGGCGCTGGCCGCCGTGGCGTGGCACGTGCTGCTCCTCGGATCCCAGCGGCGTGACGGCCGGTGGAGCCTGGGCACGGTCCTGATCGGCCTGCTGGGCCTGGTTCTCATCTGGGTGTGGCCCATCGGCGGGTCGCTGCTGGACCTCGACATCGAGGCCCTGGAGCTCCTCGGCGAGCTGGACGTCTTCTTCACCGTGTGGCTCGCCCGATCGGCTCACGAGCTCGCCACACCGTGGCAGGCGGCCACCGCGCCCGCTCGGCCGTACCGTGGGGCCAGGTGGCTGATGGCCGCCGGGGCACTCCTGCTCCTCCTCGGCCTGGTCCAGGCCGAGGAGTCGGCGCGCCAGACGTTCAACCGGTGGAACGACGAGTGCCCCGCATGGGCCTTCGGCGAGACCCGCTACGGCGACACGCGCCCCGAGGACCGGGAGAAGGCGTTCCTCTGCAAGGTCTCCACCGACGCCTTCGGCGTGCCGCAACTGTTGCCGGACACCCTGTCCGACCAGGCGGTCCTCTCGTACGGCAGGGCGCTGTGCCGTACCACCAACGAGAAGGCCCGGGAGGCGCTGCTGCGCGAGGCGGGCAGCGAGCGCAGCACGTGGAGCGTGGAAGACAACGTTCTGGTGTTCCTCTGCCCCGAGGTCGTGGCGCGGCGGCGACCGGAACTGCTGCGGTCGGAGTCGGAGGCCCGCCAGGCGGAACGTGACCACATCGCCGAGGCGAACGCCCGGTGCGCCGATCCGTGGCCTCGGGTCAGGGCACGCCGGGAGGGCACGGCGGCGTACTTCACGGTCGAGGTCGGCAGCTACGCCGTCTACGACCCCGAGGGGACCGCCGAGGCGGACTGGGAGAAGGCTTTCCCGGCCAGGGGTCTGGCCGGATCGTCGGGTGGCGTCGTCGGCGTGTATGCCTACGAGGCATCCACGATCTGCCTGACGGTCAAGGCGTTCGGCTCGGCTCCGCCGCTCCGGCTGAAGGGGTGGGAGGACGTGGTCGAGGTGGGCGTGGTCAGCCGCAGCGGCCGGTTGGAGGTGCCCAGCATGACGGAGGGAGCCGAGGAGGGAGCCGGTCGCCCGTTGCCCGACCTCGCGGTCGCGGGGCCGGGGCGGTACCGCGTGCGCGTGTACGCGCGGGCGCGCTCGTCCTACGAGGAGCACCTCGTCGTGGTCTATCCGGGCAGGTCCGCCAAGCGGGTGGGGTATCGGTCGGAGGCAGCCTCGCGGTAGGCGCCCGGCGTGATCCCGAAATATCTCCCGAACCACCGGGTGAGGTGGCTCTGGTCCGCGAACCCCGTCACCGCGGCCACCTCGCCGATCGGCTCACCTCGGGCGATCCGCCGCCGGGCCTCGCGCAGGCGCAGCTGTCGGTGGTAGTCGCTGGGCGGCATGCCGTACACGGCCTGGAAGGCGCGATAGGCGGCGAACCGGCTGGCCCCGGCCGCGCGGGCCAGGTCCTCCGCGGTGACGTCGTCGAGGAAGCCGTCGTGGAGGCGCCGCCGTACCCGCTCGGCGATCACGGCGGCGCCCCTGGGCAGCGGCGGGCGGGGGCGGCCGGATGTGGCGGCGCGCCGTACCAGAACGGCCACGGTGTCGTGGAGCAGCTCCTCGCGACGCAGCGCGGGCGCGCCGCCGATGAGCGCCCGGTGCAGCCTGCGCAACGCACCGGCGAGCACGGGGTCCCGCACCACGGGCTCGGCGAACAGCGGCAGCCCCGCGCCCTCCAGGACGTCGGACACCAGCTCGGGACCGATGTGGACGATCCGGTAGGTGAAGCCGAGGTCCGTGGCGGCGTGGCCGTCGTGCGGATCGTCGGGGTTGAACGCCATGACCATCCCGGCCGCGCTGGTGTGCCGCCCGCCCCGGCACCGGAACGCCTGCGCGCCGTCGTCGGTGACGCCGAAGGAGTAGGTCTCGTGGCTGTGGCGGTGGTAGACGTGCTCCTCGAAGTGGGCGTGCATGGCCTCCAGCGGCCGGTCGGGCGAGCGCCAGTAGCGTGACCAGTCGGGCGTCGTCACCTCACCATTGTCCCGCACGAGCGTTCAAGACGTTTTCGGGTACGGCTGAGCAGCCTGGTGGCATGCGGTTCGACACGAAGATCGGGATCGTGGTCCGCGAGGACCTGGCCGTCTGGCAGAAGCTCAACGTCACGGCGTTCCTGGCGAGCGGGGTGTCCGGCGGGGTGCCGGACACGGTCGGGAAGCGGTACGAGGACGGGTCGGGGAACGTGTATCTGCCGATGTTCCGTCAGCCGGTGCTGGTGTACGCGGGGTCCGGGGAGGCGTTGGGGGCGATCCGCGAACGGGCGCTCGCCCGGGGGCTGGAGGCGGCGGTGTACGTCGAGGAGATGTTCAAGACGGGGAACGACGAGGACAACCGTGCCGCCGTGCGCGCCGTGGAGGCCGACGACATGCGCCTGGTGGGGGTGGCGGTCTACGGGCCTCGCAATGCGGTGGACAAGGTGGTGAAGGGGCTGTCGTTGCACCCGTAGGGCGGTTCCGCTGCGCGACCGCCGGATTTGTCCACTGCATGGGTGTCCACAGAGCACGGTTGTCCACAGAACGCTGTTCGGCTCTCATGGGCGTGGGCCGTGCCCGGCATCCTCGGGGCGTGTCGTTGCTCGTTCGTGCTCGGATCCTCACCGAGCTCATCCCGCAGGCCGTCGCATGCCGCCTCACGGCCGCGCACGTCTGGGGCCTGAAGGCCCTCCCCTGGCATGTCGACGAGCGTGACTGGCCGGTGGACCTCGTCGTCCCCGAGCCCGTCGACGTGCCCGGCTGCGCGACATTCGTCGACTCGCTGGACCCAGACGACGTCACGGTCCGCCGCGATGTCCGGGTCACGACGATCGAGCGCACCGCCCTCGACTGCGTCCGCTGGTTACCCCGCCCCGACGCGGTCGCCGTACTCGACCAGTTCCTGCGCCGGGGGCTGGACATCGACACGTTGATCCGTGAGGTCGGCTCGTCCTGGCGGCTGCGCGACACGCTCATGATGGCCGATCCGGGGGCTGGATCGCCTCGGGAGAGCTGGCTGCGCGTCGTGCTGGTCGAGGGCTGGCTGCCCCGGCCGTCCACGCAGATCCGGGTGCCGCTGGGCGAGGGGCGGGTGGCTTACCTCGACATGGGCTGGGAGGAGTTCAAGGTCGGCGTGGAGTACGACGGGGTCGAGCACCACTCCTCGCCGACCGCCCGGCTTCACGACGACCGGCGCCGGGAGGAGATCAGGGCGAAGGGGTGGCGCGTCATCGCGGTCCGCCGCGACGCACGCCCGGCGGACATCGTCGAGCATGTCGCCAACGCGCTCATCGAACGCGGCTGGCGCCCGGGTCCCGAGCGCACGCGCCGCATCCTCGGCTACATCCGCGCCCGTCGCCGCCGCCGCCGCAGATGAGCTCGGCCACCGGGCCCCGCTCCATGGCTCGGCACCTCGTGGGGTGTCGGAGGTATTCCGTGGACCCTCCGTGGAGGGAGTTTTGTTGCCCTCCCGAAGGACGGGGCGCTTCGTGGCTCTTCAGGGGATAGCAAGGCGCTCCATGGCGGTCCATGGGATGGCGAAGCGCCCGGCAGTCCTTCATGGGGTGGCGGGTGCTTCGTGACCCTCTATGGAGGGGCGGAGTGCTCCGGCCGACTCTTGCCGGAGCACTCCGCTCACCGCCCTGCCCGCCGGGGCGCCGCTCGTGACACCCAGGGTGTGATCATCTCCGTCCTGGGTTTCCCACCCCATGCGTCGCGCGAGCGTGGCGAAGAAAACACCCAGAGAGGTCTGCCCGCCCGCGGACGCGGCGAGACGCTGGCTCAGCCCGTGACGGTCGTGGCGCCCGGGAAACCTCGCGGGCGCGGTGGGCGCGGGGGCGCGGGGGGCGGACGTCAGGCCAGGAAGAACATCAGGCCAGGAAGGACACCAGGCCAGGGAGAACGTCAAGCCAGGGAGAGAACGTCAAGCCAGGAAGGCGTCAGGGCCAGGAGGAGTCCTGGTCGGGGTCGCCGCCGTCGGACAGCAACCGGATGTCCGACTCGACCATCATCGCCACCAGCTCGTCGAACGACACCGTGGGCTCCCAGCCGAGCTGGGTGCGCGCCTTCTTCGGGTCCGCGCACAGCAGGTCGACCTCGGCGGGCCGGTGCAGCGCCGGGTCCGTGACGACGTACCGCTCCCAGTCGAGCCCCGCCGCCGAGAAGGCGGCCTCCACCAGCTCCCGGACCGACTTCATGTGCCCCGTGCCGATGACGTAGTCCTCCGGCGTAGGCGCCTGAAGCATCAGATGCATGGCCCTGACGTAGTCGCCGGCGAAGCCCCAGTCGCGGCGCGCCTCGAGGTTGCCCAGGCGCAGCTCCGAGGCGAGCCCGAGCTTGATGCGCGCGACGCCGAGCGACACCTTGCGCGTGACGAACTCCGCGCCGCGGCGCGGCGACTCGTGGTTGAACAGGATGCCCGAGACCGCGAACATCCCGTAGGACTCGCGGTAGTTCTGCGTCAGGAAGTGCCCGTAGGCCTTGGCCACGCCGTACGGCGAGCGCGGGTGGAAGGACGTGCGCTCGTTCTGCGGGGTCTCGCTGACCTGGCCGAACATCTCCGACGAGGAGGCCTGGTAGAAGCGGATCTGCCCGGTCGGCGAGGAGCCGCGGGAGATGCCGGAGCAGACCCGGATCGCCTCCAGCATGCGCAGCACGCCCATGCCGGTGACCTCGGCGGTCAGCTCGGCCTGCTCCCACGACATGGGGACGAAGGAGATCGCGCCGAGGTTGTAGACCTCGTCGGGCTGGACACGCTCGACCGCGGAGATCAGCGAGCCCTGATCGAGCAGGTCGCCGCGGACGATGCGGACGTCGGCCAGGAGCTTGCGCATGCGCGAGACGCGCGGGTTGGCCTGGCCGCGGGCGAGCCCCCAGACCTCGTACCCCTGGCTCAGCAGATGCTCGGCCAGATAGGAGCCGTCCTGGCCGGTGATGCCGGTGATCAGAGCGCGCCTCGCCAACGGGGTCCTCCAACTGCTCACTTCCGCATCCGTTGGGACGGGAATGTACCGGCACGGGCCAGGGTCGGCACCAGGCCAGATAGAACGTGTTCCACAGAATAACGCTCGGTCAAGGCGACGTCGCAGTTCGCATGGGCTGTTCAAGCATGTAGGAACAATTCCACATGACCTACCGAATGGTAGCCTTTGCGGCTAAGGTCATCTCCCACGGTACACACCGGTCTCAGGGGGATCGCCGGCGAGAAAGGGGGGTCCGTGCGCCGACGTGGTCACCGCGGGATCCCCGCCATCCACCAGCGGGTCCGCGGGGCGAACGAGGAGCGGTGAGCGGTCAGTGAAGACGACGCTACGGATCGCGCTGCTGTCCTACCGCAGCAAGCCGACGTGCGGCGGACAGGGGGTGTACCTGCGCCACCTCAGCCGGGAGTTGGTCGCCCTCGGGCACCACGTCGAGGTGTTCTCCGGCCAGCCGTACCCGGAGCTGGACGAGGGCGTGATCCTCAACGAGGTGCCGAGCCTGGACCTCTACCGCGACGACGACCCGTTCCGCACGCCCAAGCTGCACGAGTACCGCGACTGGATCGACCTGCTCGAGGTCGGCACCATGTGGACCGCCGGGTTCCCCGAGCCGCTGACCTTCAGCCTGCGCGCCTACCGCGAGCTGAAGAAGCGCCGCAGGGACTTCGACGTCGTCCAGGACAACCAGACCCTGGGGTACGGCCTGCTCGGCATCCAGAAGCTGTTCCCGGTGGTCGGCACCATCCACCACCCGATCAGCGTCGACCGGCGCATCGAGCTGGAGGCGGCGCAGGGGTGGAAGCGGCTGTCCCTGCGCCGCTGGTACGGCTTCGTCAAGATGCAGGCCAGGGTCGCGCCGAGGCTGAACCCGATCCTGACCGTCAGCGAGTCGTCCCTGGCGGACATCCACCGCGACTTCAACGTGCCGCAGGCCAACATGCGGCTGATCCCGCTCGGGGTGGACACGCGCTACTTCCACCCGCGCCCGGAGCTGCCGCGGCGCAGGGGGTCCATCGTGGCCGTCGCGAGCGCCGACTCGCCGATGAAGGGCGTGGCGACGCTGCTGCGGGCGGTGGCCAAGCTGGCGACCGAACGCGACGTGCACCTCACGGTGGTGAGCAGGCCGACGCCGGGCGGGCCGACCGAGAAGCTGGTGCAGGAGCTGTCGCTGGGCGAGCGGGTGCGGTTCGTGCACGGGATCTCGGACGAGGAGCTGGGCGAGCTCATCGCCACCTCGGAGATCTCGGTGGTGCCGTCGCTGTACGAGGGGTTCTCGTTGCCGGCCGTGGAGCACATGGCCTGCGGGACGCCGCTGGTGGCGAGCCGGACGGGCGCGCTGCCGGAGGTGGTCGGCGACGCGGCGATCCAGGTGACGCCGGGCGACGCGGAGGAGCTGGCGGCGGTGCTGCGGCGGCTGCACGACTCGCCGGAGGAGCGCGCCAGGGTCGGCAAGGCGGGCTACGACCGGGTCATGGAGCGCTACACGTGGCACGTGGTGGCCAGGCGCACGGTCGAGGCCTACCAGGAAGCCATCGCACGGTGGCAGGCACAGTGAGGGAGACCGGTAAGTGCTGACTGTCGACTTCGACCTGCTGTCCGTCGGCCCGGGCATGCGCGTGCTCGACCTGGGCTGCGGCGGCGGGCGGCACGCCTTCGAGGTGCTGCGGCGCGGCGCCGACGTGGTGGCCTTCGACATGGACCAGGCCGAGCTCGACAACGTCAAGGCGATGTTCCTGGCCATGGAGGAGGCCGGGGAGGTGCCGCGGGGCGCCACGGGCGAGACCGTCCACGGCGACGCCCTGGCGATGCCGTTCGAGGACGCCAGCTTCGACCGGGTGATCGCCGCCGAGATCCTGGAGCACATCCCCGACGACATGGCCGCGATGCGCGAGCTGTACCGGGTGCTCAAGCCGGGCGCGACGGCGGCGGTGACGGTGCCGAGCTTCCTGCCCGAGCGGATCTGCTGGGCGCTGGACGAGGCCTACCACACCGCGCCCGGCGGCCACGTCAGGATCTACACGCTCGCCGAGCTGCGGGCCAAGCTCAAGGCCACCGGCTTCCTGATCGGCCCGCACCACCACGCCCACGGGCTGCACTCGCCGTACTGGTGGATCAAGTGCGCGGTCGGCGTCAACGACGACGACCACCCGCTCGCCAAGGCCTACCACCAGTTGCTGGTCTGGGACATCATGAAGCGCCCCGCCGTGACGAGGATCGCCGAGTCGCTGCTGAACCCGCTGATCGGCAAGAGCGTGGTGCTGTACGTCAGGAAGCCAAAGGCGTGATCACGCGGGAGCAGGTCGTCCAGACCGCCGTCAGCATCGCGGCGATCCAGCAGGCCGACGGCGGCGTGCCGTGGCCGGAGGGGCACGTGGACGCCTGGAACCACATCGAGTGCCTCATGGCCATGTCCGTGGCCGGGCTCACCGAGGAGGTACGGCGCGGCTACGAGTGGCTGGCCAGGCACCAGCGCCCCGACGGCTCCTGGCCGTCGAAGGTCAGGGACGGCCGGGCGGTCGAGCGCAACGGCGAGTCCAACCACGCCGCCTACCTGGCCGTGGGCGTCTGGCACGAGCTGCTGGTCACCGGCGACGACGGCTTCGCCGCGAGCATGTGGCCGATGGTCAAGAAGGCGCTCGACTACGTGGTCGGCCTGCAGACCGAGCGCGGCGAGATCGTCTGGGAGCGCGACGCGGCGGGCCGGGCGGCCGACTACGCGCTGCTCACCGGCTGCTCCTCCATCCACCAGGGCCTGCGCTGCGGCGTGCTGCTGGCCGAGCACCTGGAGGACTCCCAGCCGCACTGGGAGCTGGCCGCCGACCGGCTGGCGCACGCGGTGGCCGCCCACCCCGAGGCGTTCGCCGACAAGAGCCGCTTCTCGATGGACTGGTACTACCCCGTGCTGGGCGGCGCGGTGCGCGGCCCGGAGGCGTTCGAGCTGCTCAACCGGGAGTGGACCACGTTCGTGGTGCCGGGGCTGGGCGTCCGCTGCGTGTCCGACCAGCCGTGGGTCACCGGCGCGGAGACGTGCGAGCTGGTGCTGGCGCTGGACGCCATCGGCGACCGCGGGCGCGCCCGGCTGCTGTTCGCCGAGGTCCAGCACCTGCGGCACGAGGACGGCTCCTACTGGACCGGCTGGCAGTTCGCCAACCGCAGGCACTTCCCGCACGAGCGCTCCGGCTACACCGCGGCCGCCGTCGTGCTCGCCGCCGACGCGCTGCTGGAGCTGACCCCCGCCTCGGGCATCTTCCGCGCCGCGGCGGCGCCCGCCGTACCGGCCGCCGACCCCTACGCCTGCGGCTGCACCCCCGCCCGGACCTGAGCGCAAGCCGCTTTGCGGTTTCTTTGCGCGCCGCGCCCGGAGTGCCGTCCACGTGGCCGCGCGTGCCGTGAGTAGGTTCTTCAGCGGCCGCAAACGTGCGTCTTCGGGGGAACAGTGGGCGCAAGATTGCTCTTGGACCATGTCAGGACCGAACCGGCGCCGGTGGCCCGGCGCGGGGCGCGAGGTCGCCACCGCATCTCCGGCGGGCGCCGGCTGCGAGGGCTCGGGGTCATGCTGACCGCGGCCGTGACGGCCCATCTGGCGCCGCACGAGACCACCCCGCCGGCCGTGGGCAGCGCAGGCGGCGCCGATCCGGCCGATCGCCGCTCCCGCCGCCCGCGCCGGCCCGCGCCGGACGTGCTGGAGGCGGCGGAGAAGTCCTTCGCCCGCGGCTTCGCCGCCGCCCTGTCGCGCACGCTGGACCGGCTGGAGGCCGTGCCCGCCGACCAGCTGGGGTTCGCCTGCGAGGGGGCCGCCGCCGCGAGCGCGATCCTCGACCAGATCACGCTGTCGCGGGGGCGGCGCCTCCAGGCGCTGCTCGCCGGCCCCGCCGTACGGCATTCGCACGCCGTCTACCTCGGCGCCGGGCGGGCCTACGCGCGGCTGCGCCTGCGTTCGGGATGGTCCAGGCTCCATCCGCTGCAGCGGTGGGCGGCGCTGGACGGGCTGGGCTTCCAGCTGGCCCTCACGCACCGCGCGGAGGAGCCGCGGTTGCGCTCACGCGCCGAGCGGGCCGTCGCCGACCAGGGGCTGGGCCGTTTCCTGTGGCACGAGGCGGGCGCCTCCCCTGACGCGGTCGCCGCCCGCATCGCGGCCTTCCCCGCGGCCCGGCGCGGCGACCTGTGGAGCGGGGTGGGGTACGCGGCCACCGTCGTGGGCGGCGCCGACGCCGCCGACCTGTCGGCGCTGTCCCTGCGCGCCCGCGCCGACGGCTTCCGCATCCGGCTCGCCCAGGGGAGCGCGTTCGCCGCCGCCGCGGCCCTGCGCTCCGGCCACCTGCCCCGCGCGACCGCGCAGGCCGTGCCCGTGCTGGCCGGGATCGAGCCGGAGGACGCGGCGGCGCGGGTGGACCGCGCGCTCATCGCGCTGGGGCACGACCCGCACGCCTGCCACGACTACCTGGCCTGGCAGTCGCACACCAGGCGGGCGCTGGGTCAGACCCTCTCCAGCACCCGCAGCGACCCCTGAACCCGGACCTCCTTGAACTGTCCCGACTCCAGCGCCCGCAGGTACACCCGGTAGGGCGCCTGGCCGCCGTCGCGCGGGTCGGGATAGATGTCGTGGAAGGCCAGCGCGCCCCCGGCCATGACGTGCGGCGCCCAGCCCTCGTAGTCGCGCGTCACGGGCTCCTCCGAGTGCCCGCCGTCGATGAACAGCATGGCCAGCGGCGTGTTCCACAGCCTCGCCACCTGCTCGGAACGGCCGACGACGGCGATGACCTCCTCCTCCAGCCCGGCGGCGGCGATCGTGGCGCGGAAGGTCGGCAGGGAGTCCATCTTGCCGAAGCGCGGGTCCATGAGCGTCGGGTCGTGGTGCTCCCAGCCCGGCTGGATCTCCTCCGAGCCGCGGTGGTGGTCCACCGTGACCACCACGGACCCGACCTGCCGCGCCGCCGCACCCAGGTAGATCGCGGACTTGCCGCAGTACGTGCCGATCTCGCAGAGCGGGCCGCGGGAGCCGTACCGCAGAGCCGTCTCGTACAGCGCGAGACCCTCCTCCGGCGGCATGAACCCCTTGGCCCGCTCGGCGGCCCGCCGCAGATCAGCCGGCATCTCAGTCATGGAACAGAACAATACTCTTGAACCGGGTTCTGGAACCTGTTCTACTTGGCTCGTGAATCAGCGCGCCCGCATCGCGATGTCTCCCGACGAGGTCGCAGCCTTCCTCGCCGGCTCGCGCAAGCTCCAGCTCGCGACCATCAACCCCGACGGCACGCCGCACCTGGTCACCATGTTCTACGCCCTGGTCGACGGCAGGATCGGCTTCTGGACCTACGGCAAGGCCCAGAAGGCGCGCAACATCGAGCGCGACCCCCGGGTCAGCTGCCTGGTGGAGGCTGGGGAGGATTACGACGAGCTGCGGGGCGTGCTGGTGTACGGCGTGGCCAAGCGGGTCGGCGCGACCCTCGATCTCGGCATGGAGGTCGCCAGGCGCATGACGCCCGGCGTGCCCGACGAGCTGCTCCGGCCGTACGTGGAGCAGACCGGGAGAAAGCGGGTCGCCTATGTGGTGGAGCCCACGAAGGTGGTCTCATGGGACCACAGGAGGCTGACATGAAGATCAAAGTGGACTACCTGGTGTGTGAGGCCAACGCCGTCTGCATGGGCCTCGTGCCCGAGGTCTTCGAGGTGGACGAGGAGGACCAGCTGCACGTGCTGCTCCCCGAGCCGCCGCCCGAGATGCTCGACCGCGTCCGCCACGCGGTGCGGTCCTGTCCGAAAGCCGCCCTCTCACTGGAGGAGTGATCCCCCGTATGCGTGCTGCGCTCGTCCACGCCGCAGGCGACGACAAGCTCGACATCCGTGACGACGTCACGCTGACCCCTCTGGGACCGACCGACGTCCGCGTGCGCATCAAGGCGACCGGCGTCTGCCACTCCGACCTGTCGGCCATGAGCGGGGTGCTGCCGCAGCCGATGCCGCTCGTCCCCGGGCACGAGGGCGCGGGCGAGGTGGTGGAGGTGGGCGACCACGTTACCTCCGTGCAGCCGGGCGACCACGTCATCGTCAACTGGCGCCCCTCCTGCCAGCAGTGCGACCTGTGCCTGGGCGGCCAGCCGTACCTGTGCATGAAGTACGTGGTGGAGTCCTTCAGCACGGCGCGGCTGCGCTTCGACGGCGACAAGCAGGCCTTCGGCATGGCCGGGTGCGGCACGTGGGCCGAGGAGACCGTCCTGCCGTGGCAGGGCGCGATCAAGATCGACCCCGACATCCCCTACGAGGTCGCGGCACTGATCGGCTGTGGCATCACCACGGGCGTCGGCGCCGCGATCAACACGGCGCGGATCAAGCCCGGCTCCACGGTGGCGGTCATCGGCTGCGGCGGCGTGGGCCTGTCGGTCATCCAGGGCGCGCGGATCTCCGGCGCCCGCGTGATCCTCGCGGTCGACCCGCTGGAGTCCAAGCACGCGCCGGCCAAGAAGGTGGGCGCGACCCACGCGGTCACGCCCGACCAGCTCATGGAAGCGATCGGCGAGCTCACCGGGGGTAGCGGGTTCGACTACGGCTTCGAGGTGGTCGGCAAGGCCGCGACGATCCAGACCGCCTGGCAGGTCACCCGGCAGGGCGGCACCGTGGTCGTCGTGGGCGCGGGTGCGATGGACGACATGGTGCAGATCTCCGCCTTCAGCCTGCTGTTCGAGGGCAAGAAGCTGCTGTCGAGCCTGTACGGCGAGGCCGACGTGCGGCACGACTTCCCCTACTTCGCCAAGCTGTGGAAGTCCGGCCAGCTGGACCTGGAGTCGATGATCAGCGCGCGGATCAAGCTGACCGACCTGAACGAGGCGGTGGCCGCCCTGCGCGGCGGCGAGGTGGCGCGGCAGATCGTGATCATGGACTGACACGTCCGTGCGCCAAGAGGGCCGGGGAGTTCCCCGGCCCCTTTTTGGCGTCAGGCAGTGTTTGCTGATGGCAGACGATGCATGAGGGGGTGCCATGGCGAGAATCGTCGTCGACCTGGATGAGCGCATGCTGGCCCTCGCGCAGCGCCGGCTCGGCACGAAGACCAGGCGAGACACGATCAACCGGGCTCTGGCCATCGCGGCGTCGACGAGCGCCGATGACCGCGCGCGAGGTTTGGCCTGGCTTCAGGACAACGCCGAGTCCATCCTCGACTTCGAGGTCCTGGAAGAGCGCGAGCGTCCCGGCCGGTGACCTGTCTCGCGGACACCCCGCCGCCGGATCGGCGATCCCTGGCCTCGCTGACCGGTCAGCGGCGCAGGTAGAGGTCGCGCAGCAGGGCTATCTCGGCGCCGTGGTGGATGACCTCACGGTTGATGTGGAGCACCAGCGCCGCCATGGGGTGGTCGGCGAACGCTCCCTCCGCCGGGCCGACCGGCCTGGCCAGGTCGTCGGCCGACAGCGAGCGCACGCCGGAGGTCCAGTGCGCGTAGCCGGCGTCGAGCTGGGCGAGCGCCTCCTTCGCCGTGCCGGCGTAGCGCTGCTTGTCGTAGTCGGTCTCGGGCGCGCCGAAGTGGCGGTGGGAGCGGGTGCCGAAGATGCCGACGATGATGTGGCCCAGGCGCCAGGCGATCGTGGTGACGGGCGGGGGCGCCGGCTCCGGCCATTCGTACTCGATCACGTAGTCGCCCGAGCCGTGGGCCTTGGCCGGGTCGGCCTCCTCGCGCCGCCGCACGTTCCAGCAGCCCGGGACGGGCTCCCAGAAATACTCCTCGTCGGTCAGGCCGTCGAGGCGCGGGCGCAGGTGGTTGGTCCAGTGCCAGTCGAGCTGGTCGAGCAGCTGGGCGGTCCAGTCCATGAACCATGTCTAGCGCAGGGCACCGACAGAATCACGGATGATGCCGCCGGTATACTCGCAGGTATGACCATGACGACGATCAAGGTGCCCAAGGCGGTCCGCGATCGCCTCCACCGCCTGGCCGCCGCCGACGGGCTGACCCTGGCCCAGGAGATCGAAAAGCTCATCGACCAGCATGCCCCACCCCCCAAGCCCACAGTCGGCGGCTTCCGGAGCGGAAGGCCCCTGTCGGCCGAGGAGATCGATGCCGAGCTTGCGGAAGGCTTCGGCGCATGAGCGCTGTCATCGTGGACACCAGTGCGATCCTGGCGCTCTTCGATGAGGACTACGCCGAGCACGCCACGCTGGCCGGTCTGATCGCCACCGCAGCCGGGCCGTTCGTGGTCTCGCCCTTCGTCCTCGCCGAGGCGGACTACATGCTTCACTCGCGACTGGGCCCGGCCGCGGCCAGGCGGTTCGCGGCGGATGTCGTGGCCGAGGCTTACGAGTTGCCGGAGTGGACGCCCTTCGACCATGCAGCCGCGCTCGCCGTGTCGGATCAATTCTCCACCGACAAGGACTACCTCGGCCTGGCGGACGCCTCCAACGTGATTCTCGCCGATCGTTACCGGACCACCTCGATCGCCACCCTCGATCAGCGGCATTTCCGCACCTTGCGACCGCTGTGGGGAGCCAGTCACTTCACTGTGCTCCCCTACGACGGCTGATGGTGGTCAGTCGCCGGCGAAGGCGGCGTCGAAGGCCGCGGTGGGCGGGGTGATGGCGTTCAGCCGGCGGATGTAGGCCAGGGCCTCCGGCGCGCCGTCGAGCCGGTCCATCCCGGCGTCCTCCCACTCGATGGAGATGGGCCCGGAGTAGCCGATGGAGTTCAGCGCGCGGAAGCAGTCCTCCCACGGCACGTCGCCGCGGCCGGTGGACACGAAGTCCCAGCCCCGGCGCAGGTCTGCCCACGGCAGATGGGACGACAGCCGCCCGCGCCGCCCGTCGCCGACCCGGACCTTGGTGTCCTTGCAGTCCACGTGGTAGATCCGGTCGGCGAAGTCGAGGATGAACCCGACCGGGTCCAGGTCCTGCCAGACCATGTGGGAGGGGTCCCAGTTGAGGCCGAAGGCCTGCCGGTGGTCGATCGCCTCCAGCGTGCGCTTGGTGGTCACGTAGTCGTAGGCGATCTCGCTGGGGTGCACCTCGTGCGCGAACCGCACCCCGACCTCGTCGAACACGTCGAGGATCGGGTTCCAGCGGTCGGCGAAGTCCTGGTAGCCGGCCTCGATCATCGAGGCGGGCACCGGCGGGAACATCGCCACGGTGTGCCAGATGGACGAGCCGGTGAAGCCCACGACGGTGTCGACGCCCAGCAGGGCCGCGGCGCGCGCGGTGTTCTTCATCTCCTCGGCCGCGGCCTGCCGTACCTCCTCCGGATCGCCGGAGCCCCAGATGCGCGCCGGGAGGATGGCCTTGTGCCGCTCGTCGATGGGGTGGTCGCAGACGGCCTGGCCGACCAGGTGATTGGAGATCGCCCAGACGTTCAGGCCGTGCTTTTCCAGCTGGGCCTTCTTGGCCGGGACGTAGGAGGGGTCGGCCAGCGCCTGGGAGACGTCGAAGTGGTCGCCCCAGCAGGCGATCTCCAGCCCGTCGTAGCCCCACTCGGCGGCCAGCCGGCACACCTCGTCGAACGGCAGGTCGGCCCACTGGCCGGTGAAGAGAGTGATCGGACGGGTCATCGTCATACCTCCGTGCATGAGCTGACATGCCGGGGTGAGGGAGAAACCGGCCAACATCGAAAAGGCGGGCACGTGCGGGAACGGGTCTGCGCCCCCCGGTTCCCTGCCGTCGATGGCATCGTAGATGGCAACCTGCCCGAAGGGAAGCAGCCGCGGCCCGGGTGGCACTCGCCGCGCCCGCCGCCTCGGCGTGACGGCGGGCGGGTCGACCGGGCCGCGGCCATGAGCGGGTCCTAGGACAGGGCCCACCTCTGGTTGGCGCCGCCGTGGCAGTCCCAGACGATCAGCTGGGTCCCGTCGGCGCTGGAGCCGCCGGAGGCGTCCAGGCACTTCCCGAGGGCCCGGATCGTCCCGTCACCGGGCAGCGTCCACTTCTGCGCGTTGGTGCCGTTGCACGTGTAGAGCTGCACGAGCGTGCCGTTGGCGCTGGATGCGCCCTTGACGTCCATGCACTTGCCGAGCGCCCTGATCGTGCCGTCGCCCGGCCGGCTCCACTGCTGCGCGCCCGTGCCGTTGCACGTCCACAGCTGGATCTTGGTGCCGTCGGCGGTGTTCCCACCGCTGACGTCCACGCACTTGCCGCCCACCCCGGTGATCGGCCCGGCGCCGGATTTCACCAGCGTGAAGTCGTCGACGTCGAACAGGCCGGACCCGCTGCCGGTGAACACCAGGTACAGCTCGCCGCTGCCGCCGGAGGCCAGCGTGGTGGACACGTCCCGGTAGCTCTCCCAGCCGCCGGTGTTGGGGACGGCGACCGAGCCCAGCAGCGTGCCGGTGGGCGAGCCGCGCCGTACCTCGATCGTGCCGCCGGGTCCGCCGGAGGCCACGCGGGCGGTGAAGCCGGTCACCCCGGCCAGGTCCAGCCCGGCGTAGGAGGCCCAGTCGCCCGGGTCCACGTAGCCGAGGACCAGGCCGCCGTGCGCGGTGGCGTGCGGGTAGGTCGCCACGCCGGAGGCGGCGGTCCACGCCTCCGCCTGGACGGCGCCGCCGAGCTCCTTGATCCGCACGTTGCGGAAGGACACCTCGTCGCCGTCGCCGTGGTTCTGCAGGCCGATGTGGCCCTGGCGCAGGGATCGCGCCGGGTCGGTGTTCGTGAAGTCGTTGACCTTCACGCCGTTGAGGAACACCTGCAGCCGCTCGCCCTCCACCAGCAGCTCGAAGGTGTTCCACTCCCCCGGCGGGTTGAGCGCCGCGTCCCTGGCGGCGGTGTCCGGGGCCTTGAACCCGTAGACCGCGCCGGTGGTCTTGTCGGGCGTGTCGGTGGCGTCGATCTGCACCTCGTAGCCGTTGTTCACCGCCGACCACGGGTCGCTGGAAGCCGGGAAGCCGACGAAGACGCCGGAGTTGTCGTCGCCGGCGAGCCTCCAGTCCAGCTTGAGCGAGTAGGAGCCGAACTCCCTGGCCGAGTACCAGTGCAGCCCCAGCCCGCCGTAGGAGGTCAGCGTCCCGTCGGAGGAGGTGAAGCCCCCGGGACCGGCCTGCGACCAGCCCGAGCCCATGAGCGAGGCGTAGCCGTTCTCGGGCCGGCAGTCGGCCTTGGCCTGCCCGGCCGCGTAGCGGATGCCGCCGAGCAGGTGGGCGCGGAAGGCCGGGTCGGCATAGGAGGCAGCCGTGTGCCCGCCGCCGGTGTAGAAGGCCCGCCCGCCCTGGTACGGCCGGCACCAGGCGATCGGATGGTCGCCCATGTCGCCGCCGGAGTAGGTGGATTCGTCCAGCGAGGCCAGCACGTGGACGTTCGGCCGGGGGTTGGCCCGGTAGTTGTACCACTCGTCGGTGCGCGTCCAGGCCGAGGGCAGGTGGGCGGTCGCCGGGTGGGCCCGGTCCTCGACCTTGACCGTGGCCTGCTGGATGGCCGGGTGGCTGCGGAAGTAGGCGCCGACCAGCTCGCCGTAGAAGGGCCAGCCGTACTCGGTGTCGGCGGCGGCGTGGACGCCGACGAACCCGCCGCCGCCCTTGATGTAGCTCTCGAACGCGGCCTGCTGGGCGGCGTCCAGCACGTCGCCGGTGGTGTTGAGGAACACCACGGCCGCGTGGCCCGACAGCGACGACGGCCAGGTCTCGGTGGCGGTCACGGTGAACCCGTGTGCCGCGCCGAGGTCCTTGATCGCCTGGATGCCCGCGGGGATGGAGTCGTGCCGGAACCCCGCGGTCTTGGAGAACACCAGCACGGAGAAGGGGGCCGCCTGCGCCGGGAGCGCCAGGCCGCCGAGGGCGAGGAGGAGGGCGAGAAGGCCGCGGATCATGACACGCTCCACTTCTGGTTGGCGCCGCCGTGGCAGTCCCAGACGATCAGCTGGGTCCCGTCGGCGCTGGAGCCGCCGGAGGCGTCCAGGCACTTGCCGAGGACTCGGAGGGTGCCGTCGCCGGGCAGCGTCCACTTCTGCGCGTTGGTGCCGTTGCACGTGTACAGCTGCACCACGGTGCCGTTGGCGCTGTTCGCGCCCTTGACGTCCATGCACTTGCCGAGCGCCCTGATGCTGCCGTCGCCCGGGCGGCTCCACTGCTGCGCGCCCGTGCCGTTGCACGTCCACAGCTGGATCTTCGTCCCATCGGCCGTGTTCGCGCCGCTGACGTCCACGCACTTGCCGCCCACCCCGGTGATCGGCCCGGCGCCGGAGAAGGTGAGGTCGTCGACGTCGAACAGCGCGCCCGAGCCGCCCTTGAACGCCAGCACCAGCGTGGTCGTCCCGGCCGGGGCGCCCGACAGCGGCGCGGTGACGGTGGTGAACGTCTCCCAGCCGCCGGTCACCGGCACCGTCGCGCTGCCCAGCAGCGTGCCGGTGGCCGAGCCCGCGCGGACCTCGATCGTGCCGCCCGCGCCGGCCGAGGACACCCGGAAGGCCGCCGATGAGGCGTTCGCCAGCACGTAGGGGTGGAAGGAGATCCAGTCGCCGTTGTCGATGTAGCCGACCGTCTTGCCGCCGTGCGCCGGGGCGTGGTCGACGACCTGCACGCCGGAGGAGGCGCCGAAGTGCTCGGCCTGCCGGGTGCGCGGCTGGGTGATGGCCTGGGCGGTGGTCTTCAGCCCGCCCTTGTCGGTGTACTCGGCGGTCCACACGCCGAAGATGTTGGCGTTGGGGTCGTGCTCGCCGTCCACGGGCGTGGTGATCGAGCCGGCGCAGCCGTACTTCTCGGCCAGGCCGTGGCCGTGGCTGTCGTGGCCGAGCGCGTAGGTCATCTTGACCTTGGCGCAGTCGATCGTGCCGTCCTCGGGGTCGGTGACGGTGACCTGGTACTGCACGGTGTCGCCGAAGGAGAACAGCTGGCCGTCCTTCGGCATGGTGATCGTCACCTTGGGCGCGGTGTTGCCGACGGTGATCGTGACGCTGGCCGTACCGGAAGCGCCCTGCGGGTCCTTGACGGTCAGCGTGGCGGTGTAGGAGCCGTTGGCGGTGTAGGTGTGGGAGGGGTTGGCGGCGGTGGAGGTGGCGCCGTCGCCGAAGGCCCAGGAGTAGGTGAGCGCGCCGCCCTCGGGGTCGGAGGAGCCGGCCGAGGAGAACGACACGGTCAGCGGG
The DNA here is from genome assembly GCF_002093975.1 of Thermoactinospora rubra. Taxonomy (GTDB): domain Bacteria; phylum Actinomycetota; class Actinomycetes; order Streptosporangiales; family Streptosporangiaceae; genus Nonomuraea; species Nonomuraea rubra_A. The sequence goes on along the minus strand of NZ_KZ084335.1, from coordinate 98,317 downwards.
GCCTGGCCGGAGGTCGGTGTGGCGGCCGCCACGGCGGTGGGGGCGCGGTTGCCCGAGCCGATGTGCTCGATGCGGTACAGCGCGGAGTTCTCGTCGCCGTTGAAGTAGCCGGTGCCGTAGTCCAGCACGTACAGCGCGCCGTCGGGGCCGAAGGCCAGGTCCATGACCTGGGTTCCCGACCACGGGAAGCTGTTGATCGCGCCGGTGGCGGTGTCGATGTGCTTGATCCAGCGGCGGCCGAACTCCCCGGCGAAGAAGTGCCCGTCGTAGGTCTGCGGGAACTTGACCGGCGAGGTCAGCGCGGCGTCGTAGCGGTAGACCGGGCCGCCCATGGGCGATTCCGAGCCGCAGCCGAACTCCGGCACCGAGCAGTCGTCGTACTTGATCCACGCCGCCTTGGCGGCCGGGAGCCTGCTCTGCCCGGTGTTGCGCGGGGAGGCGTTTGTCGGCCCGCCCGCGCAGTCGAACTTCGCGCCGGAGGTCCCGGTGGCGAAGTCGTAGTCGTTGTAGGTCTCGGCGGTGGTGTTGCCGCCGGTGCAGTACGGCCAGCCGTAGAAGCCGGGGCCGGTGATCTTGTTGAACTCGACCTGCCCGGCCGGGCCGCGGGTGGCGCTGGCGGCGGCCGCGTCGGGACCGTAGTCGCCCAGGTAGACCGTGCCGGTGGCCTTGTCGACCGACATGCGGAAGGGGTTGCGGAAGCCCATGGCGTAGATCTCCGGGCGGGTGTTCGGCGTGCCGGGCGCGAACATGTTGCCACTGGGGATCGAGTAGGAGCCGTCGGCGTTCACCTTGATCCGCAGGATCTTGCCGCGCAGGTCGTTGGTGTTGGCGGAGGTGCGCTGCGCGTCGAAGGCGGGGTTGCGGTTGGCCCGCTCGTCGATGGGGGTGTAGCCGTCGGAGGCGAAGGGGTTGGTGTCGTCGCCGGTGGTCAGGTAGAGGTTCCCGGCGGCGTCGAAGTCGATGTCGCCGCCGACGTGGCAGCAGATGCCGCGGTCGGCCGGCACGTCGAGGATCTTCTTCTCGCTGGCCGGGTCGAGCGTGCCGTCGGTTTTGAGGACGAACCGCGACAGCCGGTTGACGCCCTGCCAGGCGGAGAAGTCGGTGCCGTTCGCGGGGGCGTCGCCGGACGGGGTGGACAGCGGCGGCGCGTAGTAGAGGTAGATGAACCGGTTGGTCGCGAAGCCGGGGTCGACCCCGACGCTCTGTAATCCCTCCTCGTCGTGGGTGTACACGGCGAGCTTCCCCGCCACCTTGGTGTTGCCGGCGGCGTCGGTGAGCCGCAGGGTGCCGTCGCGCGCGGTGTGCAGCACCGAGCGGTCGGGCAGCACGGCGAGCCCCATCGGCTCGCCCATCTCGGCGACGCCCTTGGCGAGCGTGACCTGCTGGAAGTCCGCCGCCGGCGCTGCCGCGGCGGCGGTGGGCGCGGCGGCCAGGCCGGACACCGCGAGCAGGACCGCCGAGGCCGCGAGCGGCCATCGAGACCTGAGCATGCTCGTTCCTCCTTGACTGGCATGGGTGGCCAGGCAAGGCGCGCGCCGTCGCGCCGGAGCCTTGTGAAGTTGTGCGTTGGGGGGTGGACCGGCCCCGGTCCGGTGCCACGCGCACCGAGGCCGACGGACGTCGGGGAAGGACACCGATTTCCGGCGCCGGCCGCCCGCTCCCCGCGGGGCGCAACCGCGGCGGATCCCTCACACGGGCGGGCCGCGCCGGAGACCGGGGTCAGATCTCAGTCCAGCGGCTCTCCTCACTCGCGCTGCGTTCGACGGCGGCCAGCACCTTCTGCACCTGCAGCCCGTCGGCGAAGGATGGGCTGGGGTCGGCGCCGGTGGCGACCGCCTCCAGGAAGTCGCGGATCTCGTGGGTGAAGGTGTGCTCGTAGCCCAGCCCGTGGCCCGGCGGCCACCAGGCGCCCACGTAGGGGTGGTCGGGCTCGGTGACCAGGATCCGGGTGAAGCCCTCGCCCTGGTCGACCCACAGCTCGTTCATCGCTTCGAAGTCGAAGGCCAGGCTGCCGAGCGAGCCGTTGACCTCGATGCGCAGGGCGTTCTTGCGGCCGGTGGCGAAGCGGGTGGCCTCGAAGGAGGCCAGCGCGCCCTCGCTCATCCGCCCGATGAACAGCGCGGCGTCGTCGACGGTGACCGGCCCCTTCTCGGCGGTACGGCTGCCGCCGAGCCCTTCTGAGCTCTCGGCGAGCGGCCGTTCCTTGACGAAGGTCTCGGTCAGCCCGGACACCCCGACCAGGCGCTGACCGGTGACGAACTGGGCGGTGTCGATGATGTGCGCGCCGATGTCGCCCAGCGCGCCCGAGCCCGCCTTGTCCTTCTGCAGCCGCCACACCAGCGGGAAGTCCGGGTCGACGATCCAGTCCTGCAGGTACTGGGCCCGCACGTGCCGGATGACGCCGAGCCGGCCGTCGGCCACGAGCCTTCGGGCCAGCGCGATGGCCGGGACGCGCCGGTAGTTGAAGGCCACCATGCTCTTGGCCCCCGAGGCGGCCGCGGCCTTGGCTGCCGCTTCGGCCATGGCCTCGGCCTCGGCCACGGTGTTGGCCAGCGGCTTCTCGCACAGCACGTGCTTGCCGGCCTCCAGCGCGGCGATCGCGATCTCGGCGTGCGAGTCCCCCGGCGTGCAGATGTCGACGATCTGCACGTCGTCCCGCGCGACCAGCTCCCGCCAGTCGGTCTCGGCCGCCTTCCAGCCGAGCCGGGCGGCAGCGGCGGCGGTCTTGTCCTTCGACCGGCCCGCGAGCGCCGCCATGACGGGCGTGACGGGCAGGTCGAAGAACGCCGACACGTTGCGCCACGCCTGGGAGTGCACCCTCCCCATGAAGGCGTAGCCCACCATGCCGACCCCGATGGTTTGCGTCATGATTCGAACCCCAGAGGCAGGTACTCGGCGACGTTGTCCTTGGTGATGGTCTCCGAAGCCAGCGTGATCGACTGCGGGACCTGGTTCTCCACCAGGTCACTCATGCCCTTGCCCTGGGCGATCAACCGCGCCAGCTTGATGGCCGAGGAGGCCATGGTGGGACTGTAGGTCACGGTGGCCTCCAGCACGCTGGAGCCGCTCTGGATCTCGCGCATCGCGTTCGCCGATCCCGCGCCGCCGACCATGAAGAACTCGTTGCGCCCCGACTCCTTGATCGCGGCGAGCACGCCCACGCCCTGGTCGTCGTCGTGGTTCCACAGCGCGTCGATCTTCTTGTGGGCCTGCAGCAGGTTGGTGGCCACCTGGTTGCCGGTCTCGACGGTGAACTTGGCGTCCTGCTTGGCGGTGACGCTGAAGCCGTAGGTCTTCAGCGCGTCCTCGAAGCCCTTGCTGCGCTCCTGGGTCAGCGGAAGGGTGGCGATGCCCTGGATCTCCACGATCACCGGGTTGGTGACGCCCTTGTCCTTGAGCTTCTTGCCGATGTAGTGCCCGGCGGCCACGCCCATGCCGTAGTTGTCGCCGCCGACCCAGGTGCGGTAGGAGAGCTTGTCGGGGAAGATCCGGTCCAGGTTGACCACGGGGATCCCCGCGTCCATGGCCCGCCGCGCCACCTGGTTGAGCTGCTCGCCGTCGTTGGGCAGCAGCACCAGCACGTTGACCTTCTGCTGGATGAGCGAGTCGACCGCGGAGATCTGCTGGTTGATGTCGTTGGTCGGCTCGACCGGCTTGAAGTCCACATCCGAGTACTGCTTGGCCGTCGTCTCGGCGTTCTTGGCGATCGCCGCGATCCAGCCGTGGTCGGCGGCGGGGGCGGAGAAGCCGATGCTGACCCGCTGGCCGGGCGCGTCGTTGCCGCCGGTGGCGGCGGGGGCGGGCGCCGGCGACTGGGCGGCCGGCTGCTGCTGGGGCTCGTTGCTCGTGCAGGCCGACACCAGGGCCCCGGCGCCCAGGGCGACTCCGCCGACGAGGAAACCCCTGCGCGCGACGTTCTGCGTCATAGTGATCTCTCCTTGAGGTTCCGCCGCTGGAGAAGGACGGCGACGACGATGATCAGGCCCTTGGCCACGAGCTGGTCGCTGGTGTTGAGCCCGTTGAGGATGAACAGGTTGGTGATCAGCGTGAAGACGAACAGGCCGAGGATCGAGCCGACGATCGAGCCGCGGCCGCCGGACAGCAGCGTGCCGCCGATGATGACGGCCGCGATCGCGTCCAGCTCGTACAGGTCGCCGTGGGTGGAGGAGCCGGTGGTGGTGCGGGCCATGATGATGATCGCAGCGATGCCGCAGCACAGGCCCGACAGCGCGTACAGCAGCATGGTGTGGCGCCGCACGTCGATGCCCGCCAGCCGGGCGGCCTCGGGGTTGCCGCCCACGGCGAAGGTGCGCCGGCCGAACGTGGTGCGGTTCAGCACCACCCAGCCGATCACGACCACGGCGGCGAAGATGTAGACCAGCAGCGGGATGCCCAGCACGCGGGTGGTCGACAGCTCCACAATCGCGGAGTTCTCCGGCCGGATGAGCTGCGTCTTGCGGTCCGACATGCGCTGCGCCAGGCCCCTGGCCGCCACCAGCATGGCCAGCGTCGCGATGAACGGCACCAGCCTGCCGTACGCGATCAGCAGGCCGTTGACCAGCCCGGCGCCGGTGCCGACCAGCAGCGCGCACAGCGCCATCACCCAGGGACCGTAGGACTGGGTGGCCAGCGTGGTCGCCCACACCGAGGCCAGCGCCATGATGGCGCCGACGGACAGGTCGATGCCGCCGCCGATGATCACGAACGTCATGCCGACCGTGATCACGCCGATAGTCGAGGCCAGCGCGAGGATGTTCACCAGGTTGGAGTAGCTGGCGAAGTTCTCCGGCCTGGTGACCAGGCCCACGATGCACAGCAGGACCAGGGCGGCGACCAGGCCGAGATGCTGCATCCCGGCCAGCGAGCCGTTGGCCGATCGCAGCCACCCGGTGGGCCCGAGCGGTTTGGCGGTGTTCGCCGTACGCGGCTCGCTCATGACACCGCGCTCCCTTCCATGATCATGTCGAGTACGGCGTGCTCGTCCAGCTCGGTGGCGTCACCCTCGTGGATGACGTGACCCTCGCGGATGACGAGCACGCGGTCGGCCAGGCCCAGCACCTCCGGCACCTCGCTGGAGACGAGCAGGACCGCGATCCCCTCGTCGGCCAGCCGCCGGATCACCCCGTACAGCTCGGCTCTCGCCCCGACGTCCACGCCCCGGGTCGGCTCGTCCAGCAGCAGCAGCTTGCGCTCGTTGAGCAGCCACCGGGCCAGCACCGCCTTCTGCTGGTTGCCGCCGGACAGCGTCTTGATCGGCCGTTCCGGATCGGGGGGCCGGATGTCGAGCGTCCGCACCAGTTCCCTGGCGTCGGCGCGCTCCCGTGCCCGGTCCAGCCAGCCCGCCTTGGCGTAGCGGGTCAAGCTGCCGAGCGTGATGTTGGAGGTCACGCTCTGGTCCAGCAGGAGCGCCTGGGCCTTGCGCTCCTCGGGGGCCAGGCCCATGCCCATCTGCACGGTCCGGCGGGTGCCGCCCCGGCCGACGGGCCTGCCTTGCAGCAGCACGCGCCCGGTGTGGGGGCGCGCGCCGTACACGGCCTCCAGGATCTCCGAACGGCCCGAGCCCACCAGGCCCGCCAGCCCGACGATCTCCCCGGCCCGCACCGAGAACGACACGTCGTGGAACACGCCCGGCGAGCCGAGGTTCTCCACGCGCAGCACCTCCTCGCCGAAGGTGCGCGGGCCGCGCGGCGGGAAGACGTACTCCACGTTCCTGCCGGTCATCAGCGACACGATCCGCGAGGTCGGCGTCTCCTTGGCGGGCAGGCCGACGGCGACCGCGCGGCCGTCCTTCAGCACCGTCACCCGGTCGCCGATCTCGCGGATCTCCTCCAGGCGGTGGGAGATGTAGACCACGGCCACGCCCTGGGCGGTCAGCTCGCGGATGATGCGAAACAGGTTGGCCACCTCGTCGTGGGCCAGCGCCGCCGACGGCTCGTCCATGACGATCAGCCGCGCGTCGTGCGACAGCGCCCTGGCCATCGACACGACCTGCTTGGCGGCCGGGGACAGGCGGCCCACCTCGGTGGTCGGCCTGATCTCCGGATGGCCCAGCCGGCCCAGCACCTCGCGGGCCGCCCGGTTGGCGCTCGCGCGGCGCAGGAAGCCCCAGCGGGCGTGCTCGTGACCGAGGAAGATGTTCTCGGCCACGCTGAGCCCGTCGACGAGGTCGAGCTCCTGATAGATCGTGGACAGGCCGAGGCGGAGCGCGTCCACGGGGCTCGCGGGCCGTACCTCCCTGCCCTGGAACGTGATCGTCCCGGCGTCCGGCGAGTGCACCCCGGCGAGGATCTTGATCAGCGTGGACTTGCCCGCGCCGTTCTGGCCCAGCAGGCAGTGCACCTCGCCCGCGCGGACCTCCAGGTCCACGCCGTCCAGCGCCCTGACTCCGGGAAACTCCTTGACGATGCCCCGCATGACCAGCAGTTCCGTCATGGCGTGCGTCCTATGCGTTGACGATGCGGTTGATGTTGTCGGGTGATAGGTAGTGCTCGATGGCGAGGATCCCGGCGCCCAGTGCCGCCGCGTCCTCGCCCACCCGGCTCGGCACGATGTCCAGGTGGTGGGTGGCCAGCGGCAGGGAGCGCCGGTAGACGGTCTCCCTGATGCCCGCGAGCAGGTGCTCGTGGACCCTGGCCAGCACGCCGCCGATGACGATGACTTCGGGGTTGAAGAAGTTGACCAGGCTCGCCAGCACCTCGCCGATGAGCCGGCCCGCCTCTCTGACCAGGCGCAGCGCCTGGGTGTTGCCGCTTTGCACGAGCGCGACGACGTCGGCGCCCGACTCGGCGGAAAAGCCGAGGTCGGTCAGCTGCCGGGCGAGGGCGGCGCCCCCGGCGACCGCCTCCAGGCAGGCGCTGTTGCCGCACCGGCAGCCCATGTGGTCGTGGCCGCTGACCCGGATGTGGCCGATGTCGCCGGCCGAGCCCTGGGCCCCGCGGTGCAGCCGGCCGTCGGCGACGACGCCGCAGCCGATGCCGGTGCCGACCTTGACGAACAGCAGGTACCTGCGCTGCGGGAAGGCGTTGCGGTGCTCCCCCAGCGCCATGACGTTGACGTCGTTGTCCACCAGCACGGTCGTGCCGGAGAAGAACTCGGGGATCGGGTAGTCGTTCCAGCCCGGCATTATCGGCGGGTTGTTCGGCCGTCCCGTGGCGAACTCCACGGGCCCGGGCACGCCGATGCCCATGGCCTTGAGGGCCGCGCGGGAGCGCCCCGCCTGCAGGAGCAGGGCGTTGACGCGCTCCTCGACGTGGCCGAGGACGACCTCGGGGCCCTCGGCGACGTGCAGCGGGTCCTCGGCCGAGGCCAGCACCCGGCCCGTCAGGTCCATCACCGCGATCCTGCAGTGCGTGGCGCCCAGGTCGACGCCGGCCACCGCGCTGTTGTCGGTGTGCAGGCGCAGCTGGCGGGGCGGCCGGCCGCCCGTCGACTCACCGGTGACCGTCTCCTGCACCAGGCCGCACTCGATCAGGGCGTCCACGCGCTGGGAGATCGTCGATCTGGCCAGGCCGGTCAGCCGTGCCAGATCTGACCGGGTCGTGGCGGAACCGGCGCTGATCAGCGTCAGAACATCGCCCGGGGAGCCGCCCAACGGCCGCTCCTCGCCCGGTGTGAGGGTCATGCGGCGACAATAAGGTCGATCTTTGGCGTAAGCAAGATACTTTTCTTGAGATTTGCTGAGACTTCCGTCGATTTCCGAACAAAGGTGCTCTGGTGGCTCTCCTGCCACATGACGAAGGGCCGGTACGGCATGCCGTACCGGCCCTGTCGCGCCCCTGTCGCGCCTCTGTCGCGCCCTGGAGAGCTCTCCGGGGAGCTACAGCATCGCCTTCATCGAGTCCTGCGCCGTCAGCACGTACGGCTGCTCGGCCATGATCGCCTCCCAGTTGGCCGCGATCCCCTCGGGGTCGATCGAGTCGCTCTTCCAGCCCGGCCCCTCGGCCACGAACACCCGGGCGACCCGGCCGCCGCCGACGCTGAACACCTCGCCCGACGCCTCGCACGTGTCGTGGCACAGGTAGGCCACCAGCGCGCTGACCCGCTCCGGGGTGAACTTCGCCTCGAACTCCGCCGGCAGCAGCGACTCCGTCATGCGCGTCCACGCGATGGGCGCGATCGCGTTGGCCTTGATGCCGTTGCGCGCCCCCTCGATGGCCAGCGTCTTGGTCAGCCCGACGAGCCCCATCTTGGCCGTGGAGTAGTTGGCCTGGCCGAAGTTGCCGAACAGCCCCGCCGGGCTGGAGGTGTTGACGATGCGCCCGTAGCCCTGCTGCTTGAGGTGCGGATAGGCCGCCTGCGTGACGAGGAACGAGCCGCGCACGTGCACCGCGATCACCGCGTCGAACTCCTCGGCCGTCATCTTCCCGAACGACTTGTCGCGCAGGATGCCGGCGTTGTTGACGACGATGTCGACGCGGCCGAACGAGTCGAGCGCGGTCTGCACGATGGCGCGGGCGCCCTCGGGGGTGGCGACGTTGTCGGTGTTCGCGACGGCCTCGCCGCCGTTCTTCTTGATCAGCTCGGCGACCTCGGTGGCCGGTCCGGTCGAGGCGCCGGTCCCGTCGAGCGCGCCGCCGAGGTCGTTGACGACCACCCTGGCGCCCCGCTCGGCCAGCAACAGCGCGTGCGACCTGCCCAGACCGTGTCCCGCGCCGGTGACGATCGCGACCTTGTCATCGAACCGCAACATGCGACCCTCCGCCCTTCTCGAAAGAGAACAACATTCTAGTACGGGCCCTGATCGTCGCGGATAGTGATCGGACGAGTGAATTTCTGCTAGAGTTCTGGGCTCCCAAAGGGCGAGGACGCCTGCGGGCTCGCCCTTCCCCACGGGCAGGAGGTGCCATGCCCTTCCGCGTGGTTCAGTGGGCGACCGGAGCCGTCGGGCGCTACGCCCTGCGGAGTGTGCTGGCCAAGGCGGATCTGGAGCTGGCCGGGGTCCTTGTCTACGACCCCGACAAGGTCGGGGTCGACGCCGGCGAGCTGGTCGGGCTCCCCGCCGTGGGCGTCCCCTGCACCGACGACGTCGAGCGCATCCTCGACCTGCCGGCCGACTGCGTGCTCCACATGCCGCTGCCGGCCGCGTACTTCGGCGACGACCCGTCGGCCGACGTCGAGACCATCTGCTCGCTGCTCGCCGCGGGCAAGAACGTCATCACCACCACGGGCTTCGTCTACCCCAGGGCGTACGGCCCGGGCCTGGTCGAGCGCATCGAGACGGCCTGCGCGAAGGGCGGCTCCTCGCTGCACGGCACGGGCGTCAACCCGGGCTTCATGAGCGACTACTTACCTCTGGCGCTGACCGGGCTGTCCAGCCGCGTGGACCACATCTACGTGCGGGAGTCCTCCGACTTCCGCGGGCACCCCTCCCGCCAGATCGTCGTCGACCTGATCGGCTTCACCCGCTCGGCCAAGGACTACTCCTCCTCGATCCGGCCCTATCGCGCCTTCCAGCGGGCGCTGTTCGCGGAAAGCGTCCAGCTGGTGGCCGACGCGCTGGGCATCCGGCTGGACGAGGTCGAGGAGAGCGACGAGTTCGAGCTCGCCTCCGAGGAGTTCGCGATCGCCGCCGGGCTGGTGCGCGAGGGCACGGTCTCCGCCTCCCGGTGGGTGTTCTCCGGGCTGGTGCGCGGGCGGCCGTTCATGACGGTGGAGTGCGTGTACAAGGCCGACGCCACCCGGGTCGGCCGCTGGGCCGAGCCCGGGTTCACCATCCACATCGAGGGCGTGCCCGAGATGACCGTCTCCGTGGAGGAGGTCTCCCACGGGCTGGCGGCGGCGGCCGCGCACGCGGTGAACTCCATCCCCGCCGTCGTCACGGCCGCCCCGGGCATCCGCACGCTCCTGGACCTGCCGCTGCCGACCGGCCGCGGAGCCGTGCGCCTCGCCTGAGCCCTACCGGCTCGCCTCGAACCGCCCGTACCGGCCGCGGTGGTACAGCAGCGGCCGGGCCGGATGCACCGTCACGTCCGCCACCGCCCCGACGACCAGGACGTGGTCGCCTATGTCGTGGGTGGCGTGCAGGTGACAGACCACGTGCGCGGCCACGCCGTCCAGCAGCGGCGTGCCGTACGGGCCAGGCCGCCAGCGGGTGGAGCCGCCGAAGCGGTCGACGCCGCGCCGGGCGAAGCGGGTGGCCAGGTCCGCCTGGTCGGCGGCCAGCACGTTGACCGCGAAGTGGTCGGCCAGCCGCAGCCAGGGCCAGGTGGCAGACCCCCGGTCGATGGAGAAGCTGACCAGCGGCGGGTCGAGGCTGGCCGAGGAGAACGACGTCGCGGTCAGCCCGACCGGCACGCCCTCCGGCAGCGCGGTGACGACCACCACCCCGGCGGCGTGCTGGGCCAGCGCTCCGCGGAAGCGGTCGGCGTCGACGGTGGTCAGCGTCATCGCAGCACCCCCGTCCTGATCTGGGGCGCCACCTGGCGCGCCCACGCCGCCGGCACCTCCGCGTCCTCCAGCTGCGACTCCAGCAGCGCCAGGCCGGGCGTGGGCACGTGCGCGCCCAGCTCGACCAGCAGCGGGCGGAAGTGGGCCTCCACCGCCATCGCGTGCCGGGGGTCGCCCATGACCAGGAGGGGAAGCGCGCTCTGCCCGGCCAGCGCCCGCGGCGGCAGCCGGTCCAGGAACGCCTTCAGCAGGCCCGTGTAGGTGGCCTTGTAGGTGGGGCTGGCGTAGACCGCGACGCTCGCGCCGGCGACCAGCTCCAGCGCGATCTCCAGCCCGGCGTGCGCGCCCGGGGCGAGCAGCACGGGCGCCAGCGCGGACAGGTCGACGACGTCGCGCGGCCCCTCGTGGCCCAGCTCCGCGACGAGCGCGCCGGTCGCCAGCAGCGCGGCCCGCAGGGTGCGCGATCCGGCGCGCGGGTTGCCCACCACGGTGACGACGCTCATGCGGCCCTCCCCCGGCCGGCGGGCTCGAGCCCGTAGTGCCCGCGCAGGGTGCGGGCCTCGTACTCCTTGCGGAACAGCCCGCGGATCTGCAGCTCGGGGACCACGTGGTCGACGAAGTCCTCCAGCCCGCCGGGCAGCAGCGGCGGCATCACGTTGAAGCCGTCGGCCGCGCCGTTCTCGTACCACTCCTGCAGCTGGCCGGCGATCTGCTCGGGCGTCCCGGCCACCACGCGGTGCCCCCGGCCGCCCGCCAGCCGCCTGATCAGCTGGCGGATCGTCAGCCTCTCGCGCCGGGCCAGGTCGAGCACGAGCTTCTGGCGGCTCTGCTGGCCGTCCGGGTTGGGCTCGACGTCCGGCAGGGGCCCGTCGAGCGGCTCGCCGGACAGGTCGACGCCGAGGATGCCCGACAGCTGCCGCACGCCGTACTCCGGAATGATCAGCTCCTCCAGCTCCCGCTCCAGGCGCAGCGCCTCCCGCTCGGTGGAGCCGACGATGGGCGAGATCCCCGGCAGGATCTTCAGCTCGTACGGCTCGCGCCCGTAGGCGGGCAGGCGGCGCTTGAGGTCGGCGTAGAACTCCTGCGCGTCCGCCAGGGTCTGCTGGGCGGTGAAGACCGCCTCGGCGAACCGCGCGGCGAACTCCTTGCCGTCCTCCGACGAGCCGGCCTGCACCAGCAGCGGCCGGCCCTGCGGGGAGCGCTGGACGTTGAGCGGCCCCTGGACCTTGAAGTGCGTCCCGAGGTGGTCGAGCGGCCTGATCTTGCTCGCGTCGGCGTAGACGCCGCCGGCCCGGTCGGCCAGGACCGCGCCGGGCGCCCAGCTGTCCCACAACCCCAGCGCCACCTCCAGGAACTCCTCGGCCCGGTGGTAGCGGGTGCTGTGGGCGGGGCGCCGGACGCCGAAGTTGGCGGCTTCCGCCTCGGTGGCGGAGGTGACGATGTTCCACCCGGCCCGGCCGCCGCTGATGTGGTCCAGCGAGGCGAACTTGCGCGCCACGTGGAAGGGCTCGTTGTAGGTGGTGGAGACGGTGGCGATGAGCCCGATGCGCTCGGTCGCCGTGGCCAGGGCGCTGAGCAGGGTCAGCGGTTCGAGGCCGCCGAGGGCGTTGTGCCGGACGTCGCCCCACAGGGCCAGGCCGTCGGCCAGGAAGACCGAGTCGAGCTTGCCGCGCTCGGCGGTCTGGGCGAGCTGCTGGTAGTGGCGTATGTCGGTGACGCGCCGGGGTTCGGTCCGCGGGTGCCGCCAGGCCGCCTCGTGGTGGCCGACGCCCATGAGGAAGGCGTTGAGGTGCATCGTCACGTCGTCCTCCAGGTCGAAAAGCGGCGCTCCAGGCGCACCAGGGACAGGTTGAACAGCAGGCCCAGCACCGAGATCGTGATGATCGCGGCGTACATGTCGGTGACGCGGAAGTTCAGCTGGGCGTAGTTGATGAGGTAGCCCAGCCCGGCCTTGGCGCCCACCATCTCGGCGGCGATGAGCACGAGGATCGAGTAGGCGCCGGCCAGGCGGATCCCGGTGAACACGGTCGGGACGGCGGCCGGGAGGATCACCTTCTGGAACAGGCGGGCGGCGTTGAGGCCCATGGACCTCGCCGACTTGACCAGGAGCGGGTCCACGTTCCTGACGCCCGCGATGGTGTTGAGGAGGATCGGCCAGGAGCAGGCGTACAGGATGATCGCCACCTTGGACGTCTCGCCCAGGCCGAGGATCAGCACGAACACCGGCAGCAGGGCCAGGGCCGCGGTGTTGCGGAACAGCTCCAGGACGGGGTTGAGGAACCCGGCCAGCGGGCGGTACCAGCCGATCAGCAGGCCGAGGGGGATGGCGGTGGCGATCGCCAGGGCGAACCCGGTGAGGGAGCGCAGGAGGCTGGCCTGGGTGTGGTCGAGGAGCTGGCCGGTGCGCAGGAGGTCGTACCAGGCGGTGAGCACCTCGGTGAGGGGCGGGAGGAAGACGGGGTTGACCGCGCCCAGCCTCGGCAGCGTCTCCCAGACGGCCGCCAGGAGAACGATCGCGGCCGAGGCGCGGAACGCCCTTCTCGCCACGGCTGTCACCGGCTTGCCGCCGTTCGCAGGCGCCGGGCTCCGCCGTACCCCTCCTCGCCGACCCGGCGCAGAAGGGTCCGCACCGNGGGCCCGCCCGGGGGGGGGGGCCCCCCGCCACATCGGCGGGCGGTGAGGAGGCGTCCCATGGGTCGGCGTCGAGGGCCGAGGCGGACAGGCCGGACGACGTGGCAGAGGGTCTAGCCAACGGGGATCGCCTCCTCGCGCAGCAGGGTCCAGATCTCGTGGCGGTATTCGCCGAAGCGGGGGTCGGCGCGGAGGTCGCCCTCGCGCGAGTCGAACGAGACGTCCAGCACGGTCCTGATGCGCCCGGGTCCCGCCGACATGACCGCGACGCGCTGGCCCAGGTAGACCGCCTCGTCGATGCCGTGCGTGATGAAGACGACCGTCTTGCCGGTCGCCTCCCAGATGCGCAGCAGCTCCTCCTGGAGCGACTCCCGGGTCTGCGCGTCGAGGGCGGCGAACGGCTCGTCCATGAGCAGGATGTCCGGGTCGAACGCCAGGCTGCGCGCGATGGCCACCCGCTGGCGCATGCCGCCGGACAGCTCGTGCGGGTAGCGCGCCTCGAAGTCCCGCAGGCCCACCAGGTCGAGGTAGTGCCGGGCCAGCTCCCGGCGTTCGGTGCGCGGCACGCCCTTGGCCTCGAGCCCGAACTCCACGTTGGCCAGTGCCGTACGCCAGGGGAGCAGGGCGTACTGCTGGAAGACGATGCCCCGGTCGAGCCCCGGGCCCTCGACCGGGGCGCCGTCGATCAGGATCTCGCCGCTCGTGGGCTCGGTCAGCCCGCTGAGCAGGTCCAGGAGCGTGGACTTGCCGCAGCCGCTGGGGCCCACGAGGGTGAGGAACTCCCCTTCGCGCACGTCGAGCGTGACGCCGGACAGGGCGGGGAAGGTGTGGTCTGAGTCGCGGACGGGGAACTCCTTGCCGACGTCGCGGAACTGGATCTTCATCGTCCTGCCCCCAGCGGGTTGTAGGCGTTGGTGTAGAGGTCGGCGGCCTTGACCCGACCGGCCGGGATCTCGCCCTCGCGTTCCAGCCAGTCGATCCACCGCTGGAAGTCCGCCTCGGCGATGACGCCGCCGGGCGCCGTGACGCCGTAGCCGCGCCAGTAGCCGACCGCCGTGGCGTCCTCGCTGCGGCCGCGCTTGGCGATGATCTGCTTGAACCGCGCGACCACCTCCTCGCGGGGGCGGGTCTGGCTCCACTGGAGGGCCTTGGCGACGGCCTCGACGAACTTCCTGGTGGTGTTCGGGTTCTTGGCGATGAACTCCTCTGTGAGGACGTAGGACCCGGCGGAGAACTCGCCGAGCAGGTCGATGTCCTTGAACAGCGGCCGGAGGCCGCCGCGTCCGAGGGCCTTGTCGCGCAGGATGCCGCCGAGCTGGGCGACGTCGATCTGCTTTTGCCGCAGCGCCTGCTCGGTGTTGACCGGCGGCAGCACCACGAGCTCGACCTGCTTGACCTCCTCGGGGCCGAGGCCGCCGCGCTTGAGGTACTCCTTGAGGACGGCCTCGGCGTGCGCGCCGAGGGTGTTCATGCCGACCTTCTTGCCGATCAGGTCGCGCGCCGAGCTGATCGGGCTGTCCGACAGCACGTAGAAGCCCTGGAAGGCGTCCTTGTCGCTGCCGTAGTAGCTGACGACCGCCTTGATCGGGGCCCTGCGGGCGGCGAGCTTGACGATCGCGCCGTTGAAGGCCCCGCCGAAGTCGGTCTGGCCGGTGGCCGCGGCCTGGATGTCCTGCGGCCCGCTGATGGTGTTGCCGATCCACTTCAGCTTGACGGGGGCGAGGTAGCCGAGGTCCTCGGCCAGCTCGGGGAGGGTGACGGCGCCGACGCTGCCCTGGTAGCGCAGCACCTGGGTCTCGGAGGCGGCGCCCTGGGCGGTGCCGCAGGACACCGCGCCGGAGGACGCGAGGAGGAGCAGGACAAGCGGAATTGCCCGTTTGATCACGATTTATCCCTATCTAGGAGTTGAAAGACCGAGAAATCGTGATCAGTGACACTGCGCGCTCGCGACGCGGCAGTAGTCGACGTGCGCGCGCCGGGTCAGGACCTGGCTGCTCATGCCCTCGACGCTACGGAAGCCGAGGACCAAAGTCAATATTTCCTACAGGATTTACATGGAATGCCAGAGGTCCGGCTCCCCCGGCACGCGCCGCACCCGCCCCCTCGCCTCCAGCCAGGCCAGGTGCGCGAGCGTCTCGTTGTTGGCCGCCCGCCGCATGAACGCCGGGATCGACTCCCACGGCCGCGACCAGGTCAGCCGGGTGGCGACGGCCCAGCAGGTCACCCCGTCCCCGGCGCGCACCACCTCCTCGATCTCCGCCAGCCGCCGCTCGTGGTGCGCCATCACGTGGTCGACGCGCTCGGCCAGCTCCAGGAAGCGGTACTCGTGCGCGGGCAGCACCTCCTCGACGTCGAACCCGCGCACGGCGGCCAGGGAGTCGAGGTAGTCGGCGAGCGGGTTGGGGCCGCTCTGCGGGTGCACGGCCACCATCGGCGTGATCTTCGCCAGCACGTGGTCGCCCGAGAACAGCAGGCGGCGCTCGGCGGAGACGAAGCACAGGTGACCGGGCGAGTGGCCGGGCGTCCACACCGCGCGCAGGTCCCAGCCGTCCAGCCCCACGGGGTCGCCGTGCTCCAGCAGGCGGTCGGGGCGGGCCGTGGAGACCATGTGCCTGATCATCATCGAGGCCCCGGCCAGCTCCTCCAGGGTCAGCAGGGGAACCCCGCACCGGACCAGCAGCGCCCGCTCCCGCGCGATCAGCGATTCGATGAACTCGTCGTCGTAGCGGTCGCGCAGCAGGGCGGCGTCCGCCGGGTGGAGGGCGATCCAGGCGCCCGACTCCTCCCGGATGCGCCCGGCCAGGCCGTAGTGGTCGGGATGGATGTGCGTGACGAGCACGCCCTTGACGTCGGCCATGCCGTACCCGGCGACCCCGAGCCCCTCGGCGAGCGCCCGGTAGGCCTCGTCGGTGTTCCACCCGGCGTCGACGACGGCGACCCCGTCCGGCAGCTCCAGGGCGTAGACGAGCACGTAACGCAGCGGGTTGACGGGAATCGGCACCGGGATGGACCACAGGCCGGGCCGTACCTTCTCCACCTCGGGGAGCACGCCGCCCTGCCAGGCCGCCCGCTGCGCCTCGTTCGCCGCCGTCACCGCAAACTTCGCCATGCTACAGAACGATATTCTAATCCGGGCGGGTGCGAACCACACGGGTCCCGCATGCGCCACCCGGCGGCACGCTGGGCCCATGACAACCGCGACCGCGCACCACACGCACCTTCGCCGCCGGCCCGCCGTGGCCGGGATCGACCTCATGCCCGGCGCCGCACCGCTCCTGCCGTGACGCCTACAGTGACCCCTACGATGACCGGCACACCCGACTCCCGCCTGCGGGCGGCCAGGATCGCGACGCTGGCCACGCTCGGCATGGGCGTGGCCGTCAGCCTCGTCATGCCCGCCCTCGGCGCCCTGCGCGAGCCGCGGCCGCTGTGGATCGCGCTGGGCCTGGCCGCGATCGCGGCCTTCGCGGCCGCGCAGGCGGGCGTCCTGTACGCCGCGGTCACCCCGTCGCTGGGCCAGGCGACGCACCGCCGCCTGGTGGCCGCCTTCGCCGCCGCCTCGGTGCTCACCGTCCCGCTGGCCGCCCCGCTCGGCGGCGCCGCCTGGCAGACCTGGGCCTGGATCGGCGCCTCGATCATCGGCACCGCGCCGCTGCTGGCCGGCCGGGCGCTCACGCTGGCCGTCATCCCGGCGACCGTTCTGGTCTCGTACGGCACCGCCGCCTGGTCGGGCGCCTCCCCGCTGCGCGCCGTCCTGATCACGGTGACGGTCGGCCTGTCCTTCGTCGCGCTGGGCGGCCTGCACGTGTGGCTCTGGCAGCTGCTGCTGGAGGCCAGGGAGGGCAGGGACGCCCAGGCCCGGCTGGCGGCGGCCGAGGAGCGGCTGCGGTTCGCCCGCGACGTGCACGACCTGCTCGGCCACGACCTGTCGGTGATCGCGCTCAAGGCCGAGCTGGTCGAGCGGCTGCCGCCGGAGCAGGCCAGGGCGGAGGCGGCCGACCTGCGCAGGCTGGCCGCCGAGACGCTCACCCACCTGCGCCAGGCGATCGACGGCTACCGCAGGACCGACCTGCGCGCCGAGCTGGCCTCCGTCGAGCGCGTCCTGCGTGCCTCCGGCGTGCGGTGCACGGTCAGCGCGCCCGACGGCGAGCTGCCGCAGCAGCTCGCGCCCATGCTGCGCGAGGCGAGCACGAACATCCTGCGCCACAGCGCCGCCAGCTGGTGCAGGATCGAGGTGACGCCGCGCGGCATGACCGTGGCCAACGACGGGGCCGGAGCCGGCGAGCCGGACCCGCACAGCTCCGGGCTGCGCGGCCTGGCCGACCGCCTCGCCGAGCACGGCGGCACGCTGCGCACACGGGTGGACGGCGACGTGTTCACGCTCGAGGTGGCGCTGTGACAGAGGTGGCGCTGTGACAGGGGATGCGGGCGGGGCCGCGATCAGGGTCCTGCTGGCCGACGACCAGGAGCTGATCCGGCACGCCCTGGCCGCCCTGCTCGGCCTGGAGCCCGGCCTGGAGGTCGTGGCCCAGGCCGCCGACGGGCGGGCCGCCGTGGACCGGGCGCTCGCCCACCGGCCGGACGTCGCCGTGGTCGACCTCGACATGCCCGCCCTCGACGGGCTCGCGGTGAGCGCCGAGCTGGCCCGGTCGCTGCCGTCGTGCGCGGTCGTGATCCTGACCGGGTACGGCAGGCCGCCCCTGCTCAAGCGGGCCCTCGACGCGGGCGCCAAGGCGTTCCTGCCCAAGGGCTCGCCCGGCGGCACGCTGGCCGACGTCATCCGGCGGGTCCACGCGGGCGGCCGCTACGTCGACCCGGCGCTGGCCGCCGACGCGCTCACGATGCCGGAGTGCCCGCTCACGCCCCGGGAGCTGGAGGTGCTCCGGCTGGCCGAGGTCGACACGCCGGTGGCGGTGATCGCCCGGCGCACCCACCTGTCCAACGGCACCGTGCGCAACTACCTGGCCGCGATCGTCGCCAAGCTCGGCGTGACCGGCCGGTCAGAGGCGTTCCGCCTGGCGCGGGAGCAGGGCTGGCTGTAGGGCGGGAAGACGGAGGAACAGCAGCGCCGAGGCCAGGGCGAGCCCGGCGACCAGCGCCCAGGCCGGGCCCACGCCGTACACGGCGGCCGGCAGCCCGATGGCGAAGTTGGAGACGCCGCCGCCGAGCTGGAGTGACAGGGAGCCGACGGACGTCACCGTGGTCCGCTGGGCGGCGGTGACCGACTTGTGGGTCAGCTCCTGGCGGAGCAGGCCGGTGACGCCGCCGCCCGCGTACAGCAGCACGTAGGCGCCTCCCGCCGTGGCCAGGCCCGCGACGCCCAGCGCCGACACCACGGCGAAGGCCGTCGTGCCCAGCTCCGCCGTACCGGTCAGGGCCGCCAGCCGGCCGGGGGTCAGCAGCTCGACGGAGTTCAGCACGACGCCGGCGACCATCGCCGACAGCATGAGATGGCGTAGCAGGGCCGAGCCGGTCGCCAGCCGGAGCCCGGCGGCCACCGTGCCGGGCACCTCGCGCAGCACGGTGCCGAGGGAGCGGCGGCCGTGCGGCGGCTCGGGCAGCGCGAAGAGCACCACGACCAGGAGCGCGGCCGACCGCCAGCAGCGGCACGCTGAGCACGAACGCCCAGAAGGTCGTGGCCAAGGCCATGGCGAGCATCCCCAGGGTGCTGAAGGCGGCCGAGCAGGCCAGCACGCTGCGGCGCCCGATCACGTCGGCCAGGCCGCCGGTGGGCAGCTCAAGGGTGAGGGTCAGGACCGAGAAGGCGGTGAACACCACGCCGATCTGGGCCAGGCCCAGCCCTCGCTCGCCCATGAGCAGGACCATCGGCGCGATCATCAGCGCGGCGGGCAGCCAGCCGAGGAAGCACACCAGCGCGTAGCGGCGGCGGGCCGACCACGGCGTCACAGGACGGCCTTCCTGGGGTAGGCCGCGATGAAGACGTACACGTCCTCGGCGTCCGGCGAGTCGCCGTACCGCTGCTCCATCTCGGCCATCAGCGCCCGGAACCGCGCGAGGAGCTCCGCCCGCCCCTCGGCGGTGAGCCTGATCATGTCGTCGCCGTTGCCGACGGCCGCCGTCCACTCGGCGGGCCAGTCGGCCTCGTCGTACTCCCGCATCGCCCTGGCGAGGATCTCCAGCTGCCGCTCCCGCATCATCCGGTTCGCGTCGCGGCCCTCGGCGGTGGCCGACAGCTCGCGGCTGTTCCAGGTGGTGAAGCGGTGGCGGGCGCGCCAGCGGCGCTCGCGGGCGTCGCCGGAGGGCGCCTCCTCGATGAAGCCGTACTTGGCCAGCTCCCGCAGGTGGTAGCTCGTCGAGCCGGAGCTCTCGCCGACCTTGCGGGCGAGCTGGCTGGCCGTCGCGGGGCCGTCGGCGCGCAGCAGGCCGAGCAGCCTGACGCGCAGCGGGTGCGCGACGGCCTTCAGCACCCGGGGGTCGGTGACGACGTACTCGTGCTCCATGAGGTCACGATAGATCGCAAAGAAATATTTGCAAAGAAGTTTTTGCGGTCAGGCGCTCGCGACCGCGACCACGATGATCACGAGCATGAACAGCAGGCACACCAGGGCGACCACGCCCAGGGCGATGGTCCAGCCGATGCCCGGCCACGGTTGCGGCGCCGGCCCCAGCGCCCCGGCGTTGAAGACGGTCAGCGGCGCGTGGTACTCCAGCTCGACCGTCCCGCCCGGCTGGAGCCACAGCGGCTCGCGCACCAGCCCCATGCGGCCGATCCAGGGGACGTAGACCTCCAGGAGGTGCTGCCCGGGGACCACCGGGATGACGTTGCGGCCCCACCTGACCGGGACCGGCTGACCGTTGATCGACAGGCGCGGGGTGATGATGGCCAGCGAGAAGGCCAGCCAGTGGTGTCTGATGTCGATGACCAACCAGGACTGCGGAGGGTTCATGGGCCGATAGCCTGCCAAACATGCTGGACGACATTCGAGTGGACGAGGCGGTCTTCGAGCTGAGGCCGGACTTCGCGGTGCTGGCCATGGCCGCGTACGGCGTGCGCAACGGCCCGACGGACGACCGCTCGCGCGCCTGGCTGGCCGAGGCGGCGCGGCATGCCGTACCGGCCGATCACGAGCGGCTGGAGGCGTGGCGGGAGGCCTACCGGGCCTTCGGCGCCAAGCCGTCGCGGACCCGCCCCTCGGTGGACGCCCTCACGCGCAGGCTGCCGCTGCCGGAGATCAACCTGGTGGTCGACGCCTACAACGCGGTCAGCGTCAGGCACGTCCTGCCGATCGGCGGCGAGGACCTGGCCCACTACAAGGGCGCGGCGCGGCTGGTGCGGGCGACCGGCGAGGAGGCCTCGGAGGAGGCGCTCGGCGCGCCGGAGCCCGGCGAGGTGATCTGGCGCGACGACGTCGGCGTGACCTGCCGCCGGTGGAACTGGCGCCAGGTGGTCCGCACCCGGATCACCGAGGAGACGGCCGACGCGCTGTTCCTGCTGGAGCGGCTGGAGCCGATGTCGCTGGAGGAGCTGAAGGCCGCCGGGGAGGAGCTTGCTGAGCACTTGACGGAGCTGTCGCCGGATGTCCGCATCGTCACCAGAGTGATCACTGCGGCAAGTTGATATCCAAAGGTGACAATCTGCACCCCACCCGAATTGACTAGGTCGGCGCCACCCCTTTGGATCGTCCTGAGGGGGTCAGTCAGGGCTGCCCCGCCCGGCGCGCACATTCGGCCAGCTCGGGCGAGTAGCCTTGTACAGGTTCTCTAACATCAACGCCGATCTGCGGAAGAGGGCGATTTCCGCCGTGTCGTCTGAGTCGTCGCGGACAAACCCGCTGGCAAGCTTCGGTCAGAACGAGTGGCTTGTCGACGAGCTGTACCAGAAGTACCTGCAGGATCCCGAGTCGGTGGACAAGGCCTGGTGGAACTTCTTTGCCGACTACAACCCTGATTACGGACCGGGCCGAACCCCGGTGAGAGAGGCGGCCAACGGCGCCACCGCGCCCGCGCCCGCTCCCCCCGCGACACCCGCCAAGCCGATGGACGGCAAGCCGGCCGCCAAGCCGGCGGACGCGGCACCGGTGGCGGACAAGCCCAAGCAGCCCGCCACGCCGCTGCCGCCGGGCGCGCAGGAGGTCAAGCTGCGCGGCGCCGCCGCCCGCACGGCGCTCAACATGGAGGCGTCGCTGGCGGTCCCCACCGCCACGAGCGTCCGCGCCATCCCGGCCAAGCTGCTCATCGACAACCGCATCGTGATCAACAATCACCTGAAGCGGGGACGCGGCGGCAAGGTCTCCTTCACGCACCTGATCGGCTTCGCCGTCGTCAAGGCGCTGCGGGCGATGCCGGAGATGAACTACTCCTACGCCGAGGTCGACGGCAAGCCGACGCTGGTCAAGCCCGAGCACGTGAACCTGGGCCTGGCGATCGACGTGCAGAAGGAGAACGGCGAGCGCCAGCTGCTCGTGCCCTCCATCAAGGCGGCCGAGCAGATGGACTTCCGCCAGTTCTGGATGGCGTACGAGGACATCGTCCGCAAGGCCCGCGGCGGCAAGCTCACCATCGAGGACTTCCAGGGCACCTCGATCTCCCTGACCAACCCCGGCACGATCGGCACCGTCCACTCCGTCCCGCGCCTGATGCCCGGCCAGGGCACCATCATCGGCGTCGGCGCGATGGAGTACCCGGCGGAGTACCAGGGCGCCTCGCCCGACACGCTCGCGCGCCTGGCCGTCTCCAAGGTGATGACCCTCACCAGCACCTACGACCACCGGATCATCCAGGGCGCCCAGTCGGGCGACTTCCTGCGCCAGATCCACCGGCTGCTGCTGGGCGAGGACGGCTTCTACGACGAGATCTTCGAGTCGCTGCGCATCCCCTACGAGCCGGTCCGCTGGACCCAGGACGTCTCGGTCTCCCACGACGAGGACGTGGCCAAGCCGGCCCGGGTGATCGAGCTCATCCACGCCTACCGGGTGCGCGGCCACCTCATGGCCGAGACCGACCCGCTGGAGTACAAGCAGCGCAAGCACCCCGACCTCGACATCCAGTCCCACGGGCTGACGCTGTGGGATCTGGAGCGCGAGTTCGCCACCGGCGGCTTCGGCGGCAAGCCGCTGATGAAGCTGCGCGAGATCCTCGGCGTGCTGCGCGACTCCTACTGCCGCACGGTCGGCATCGAGTACATGCACATCCAGAACCCCGAGGAGCGGGCCTGGATCCAGGCGCGGGTGGAAAAGCCCCACGCCAAGCCCGACCGCGACGAGCAGCTGCACATCCTGTCGCGGCTCAACACCGCCGAGGCGTTCGAGACCTTCCTGCAGACCAAGTACGTCGGCCAGAAGCGCTTCTCCCTGGAGGGCGGCGAGTCGCTGATCCCGCTGCTCGACTCGGTGATCGACGCCGCGGCGGCCGACGAGCTCGACGAGGTCGTCATCGGCATGGCCCACCGCGGCCGGCTCAACGTGCTGGCCAACATCGTGGGCAAGTCCTACGGCCAGATCTTCGGCGAGTTCGAGGGCAACATCGACCCGCGCACCGCCCACGGCTCGGGTGACGTGAAGTACCACCTGGGCGCCACCGGCGAGTTCACCGGCCGCAGCGGCAAGACCATCACCACCTCGGTGGTGGCCAACCCCTCCCACCTGGAGGCGGTCGACCCGGTCCTGGAGGGCGTCGTGCGCGCCAAGCAGGACCTGCTGGAGCGCGGCGAGGAGGGCTTCTCCGTGCTGCCGGTCCTCGTCCACGGCGACGCCGCCTTCGCCGGGCAGGGCGTGGTGGCCGAGACGCTCAACCTGTCGCAGCTGCGCGGCTACCGCACCGGCGGCACCGTCCACATCGTGGTCAACAACCAGGTCGGCTTCACGACCTCGCCGGCCTCGTCCCGGTCGAGCGTCTACGCCACCGACGTGGCCCGGATGATCCAGGCGCCGATCTTCCACGTCAACGGCGACGACCCCGAGGCCGTCGTCCGGGTGGGCCGCCTGGCCTTCGAGTACCGGCAGGCGTTCCGCAAGGACGTCGTGATCGACATGATCTGCTACCGGCGCCGCGGCCACAACGAGGGCGACAACCCGGCCTTCACCCAGCCGCTGATGTACGACCTCATCGACGCCAAGCGCTCCACCCGCAAGCTCTACACCGAGGCCCTGATCGGCCGCGGCGACATCACGGTCGAGGAGGCCGAGTCGGCGCTGCGCGACTACCAGGCCAAGCTGGAGCAGGCCTTCACCGAGGTGCGCGAGGCGGCCAAGAAGCACGAGAGCTCCGGCGACCTGCGCGTGCCGCCGACCGAGGTCGTCAAGTGGTCGCACGCCGACACGCCCACGGCGATCACCGACGAGACGCTCAAGCGGGTCGTCGACACCCAGCTCAACATGCCCGAGGGCTTCACGGTCCACCCGCGCCTGGCGCCGGTGCTCCAGCGCCGCGGCCAGATGGTCGAGCAGGACCAGATCGACTGGGCGATGGGCGAGACGATCGCGTTCGGCTCGCTGCTCATCGACGGCCACCCGGTGCGCCTGGTCGGCCAGGACTCCCGCCGCGGCACCTTCACCCAGCGCCACGCCGTGCTCGTGGACCGGGTGACGGGCGAGGAGCATACCCCGCTCAAGGCCTTCAACCAGGGCACCACGAAGTTCTACGTCTACGACTCGCTGCTGAGCGAGTTCGCGGCGCTGGGCTTCGAGTACGGCTACAGCGTCGTCCGGCCCGACGCGCTGGTGTGCTGGGAGGCGCAGTTCGGCGACTTCGTCAACGGCGCCCAGACGATCATCGACGAGTTCATCTCGTCGGGCGAGCAGAAGTGGGGCCAGAAGTCCGGCGTCGTGCTGCTGCTGCCGCACGGCTACGAGGGCCAGGGGCCCGACCACTCCTCGGGCCGCATCGAGCGGTTCCTGCAGATCTGCGCGCTGGACAACATGACCGTCGCGCAGCCGACCACCCCGGCCAACTACTTCCACCTGCTGCGCTGGCAGGTGCACTCCGGCCGGCACAAGCCGCTGGTCGTCTTCACGCCCAAGTCGCTGCTGCGGCACAAGCTGGCCACGTCGAAGGCGTCGGAGTTCACCTCGGGCGTCTTCCAGCCGGTCCTGGGCGACACGACGGTCGACCCGTCGGGCGTCCGCCGGGTGATCCTGGTGTCCGGCAAGCTCTACTACGACCTGGTCCAGCGTCGGGAGAAGGACGGGCGCACCGACACCGCGATCGTCCGTCTCGAGCGGCTCTACCCGTTCCCGGAGGAGGAGCTGGGCGCCGAGCTGTCGCGCTACGGGTCGGACGTGGAGCTCATCTGGGCGCAGGACGAGCCGGTCAACATGGGGCCGTGGCCGTACCTGTCGCTGAAGCTGGCCGAGAACCCCGGCCTGTTCGGCGGGCGCAGGCCGCGCCGCGTCTCGCGCACGCCCAACAGCTCCCCGGCCGTCGGCTCGCACGCCGCCCACGAGCAGGAGCTGGAGGAGATCCTGCAGCAGCTCTTCGCCTGACGCTTCGCTCTTCAGGAGGCCTGACGCTTCGCTCTTCAGGAGAGCTGAGCCGTCGACGCCGCAGCGCCCCGTCCGCCCGGCGGGGCGCTGTCGTTTCCGCACTAAAGTGAACGCCATGTACTTCACCGATCGGGGAATCGAGGAGCTCGTCGAGCGCCGTGGCGGGGAAGAGGTCTCGCTGACCTGGCTGGGCGAGCGGCTGCGGGAGTTCGTCGACCTCAACCCGGAGTTCGAGACGCCCATCGACCGGCTGGCGACCTGGCTGGCCCGGCTGGACGACGAGGACGAGTGAGGACACGAGCCAGAGCGGCGGCCCCGCCGTACCGCTCGCGATACATCTTGAAATCCCCGAAGACGCGACATATCGTGTCTACGAGACCGATTCGCCGGGGGTGGGGCATGCCGCAGTGGGCGATCGACGGGCCGGAGAAGCTGACGTTCGGCGACGTGCGGACGCTCAACGTCCGCACGGTGTCGGGCAGGCTCGATGTGCTGGCCAGCGACGGGCCGCCGGTGCTGGAGGTCACCGACATGAACGCCGGGCCGCTGATCGTGACGCACGACGAGGCCGACGGCACGCTCACGGTCACCTACAAGGACCTCAGCTGGGAGGGCCTGCTGTCCTGGCTCGCCGGGCCGCGCAAGCGGCGCTGCGAGCTGGCCATCGCCGTCCCGCGCACCTGCGCGGTCAACGCCGGCGTGGTGACCGCCTCGGCGACGGTCGCGGGGTTCGAGCGGCGGACGCGGGTGCGCAGCGTGTCGGGCGAGATCGTGCTCGACGGCGTGAGCGGCGACGTGCACGCCGAGGCCGTCTCCGGCTCCGTCGAGAGCCGGGCCATGGAGGGCGACCTGTCGTTCAAGAGCGTCTCGGGAGACCTGACGGTCGCGGGCGGCACGCCGCGCCGGCTGCGCGCCAACACCGTGTCGGGCCGGATCACGGCCGACCTGGTGCTGCGCCCCACCAGCCACGTGACGATCAACACGGTTTCCGGCGACGTCCTGGTACGGCTCCCGCACAACGTGGACACCGACGTGAAGGTGCGCTCGACGTCGGGACAGCTCGACTGCGCCTTCGACGGCCTGCGGGAGCGCTTCGCCCCGGGCATGAGGTCGCTGACCGGGCGGCTGGGCGACGGCATGGCCGCCCTGTCCGCCACGACCGTCTCCGGACAGGTCGCGCTGCTCAGGGGGGAGAGGCGATGAGCCCTGTCTTCGGGCACGGCCGGCTGCGGCTGTACTTGCTCAAGCTGCTGGAGGAGAGCCCCAGGCACGGCTATGAGGTCATCAGGCTGCTGCAGGACCGCTTCCTGGGCGTCTACTCCCCCTCGCCGGGCACGATCTACCCCCGCCTGGCCAGGCTGGAGGAGGAGGGCCTGGTCACCCACGAGGTGATCGACGGCAAGAAGGTGTTCTCGCTCACCGACGAGGGCCGCGCCGAGCTGAACGCGCGGCTGGACGAGCTGGCCGACCTGGAGCAGGAGATCACCGAGTCTGTGCAGGACATCGCGCGCGAGGTGAAGGAGGACGTGCGCGCCACGGTCCGGTCGCTGCGCGAGGAGCTGACCCACATGGCCAAGAACGTCCGCTCCGGGCAGCGGCCCGACTTCCGCCGCGTGCAGTCCGACTGGATGGACCACGCGCAGCGCTGGCAGGAGGAGGGCGAGCGCTGGAGCGGCGAGTGGCGCAGCATCTGGTCGCAGGTGTGGTCCACGTGGGGCGGCGCCACCGAGAACCGCGCCGAGCTCGACGCCGAGCTGGGTGAGATGCTGGCCGACTTCGTCGAGCGGGTCCGCCGCGACGCCTCGGAGGGGCGCCTGACCCGCCACTCGCTGGAGGAGGCGCGCAAGGCGTTGGACAAGGCCGCGGCGAAGATCCGCGACGCCCTTTAGGCGTTCAGGCATTTAGCCGTTCAGGCGTTCAGGCGGCCGACGCCCGGGCCTGGGCGGCCTGCCGGGCGCGGTAGGCGAGCGGCAGGTACCGCAGCCGCTCGGGCAGCCGCGGCGTGACGGCGGCGACCGTCCGCCCGACCGCGCGCAGCAGCCGCTCCTGCCGGGCCGTCCACCGCAGCCCGAGCTTGTCCCGTACGGCGGGCGGCAGCGTCCCCACGGTGACGAAGTAGTTGAACTCCCCGGCCCCCATCCCCACGGGCCGCCACAGCAGGCGCAGCGGCCGGGGCAGGGCGGGCGGCACGGGGGTGTCCCGCATGGTCGCCAGCACGTCGAACGCGGTCGGGTGGGGTTCGAGCCGCTCGGCGACCATCCGGTCGAAGTAGGCCCGGAACGCCTCAATGCTGTCCGGCACCTGCCTGCCGGGCACCTGCAGGATGCGGCCGAGCTTCTTGAACTCCTCATACAGCCGGCGCTCTTCCTGGGCGGAGTACGGCTCGGCGAAGATCCGCCGCAGCGTGAGGAAGCGCTCGAACAACGTCAGGTGGACCCAGGCCCACGCCTCGCCGTTGAGCGCGTGGTAGCCGCGGCCCCGCTCGTCCACCCCGGAGATGGGCCGGTGCAGCTCGCGCAGCCGCTCCCCCTCGCGCGGGCCGTCGGAGTACACCCACTTCTGGATGGAGGCCAGCGTGCGGTCCAGCCGCCCCCACGGGTCGCGCTTGTAGTCGGAGTGCTCCGCCACCGCCGCGCCGACGGCGGGGTGCATCGTCTGCAGGACCAGGGCGCTGCCCGCGACGAGGAGGTTGCGGTACTCGCCGGCGACGTCCCACTGCATCGAGCCCGGGCCGAAGGTCTCCATGGCCTCGCCTCCTGGGTGATACATCCTCACTTTCTTTGTATCACCCGTACGGCGCGGCGGGTAAGTCCCTACTTATCGAGGGTGAAGACGATCTTCCCGAACAACTCGCCCTCGGCCATGGCGGCGAAGCCGTCGCGCGCCTGGGTCAGCGGCAGCGTCCGGTCGATGAGCGGGCGCACGCCCGTCTGCTCCAGGAACACCGCCAGCCGCTGGAGCTGGTCGCGGGTCCCCATGGTGGAGCCGATCACCGACAGCTGCAGGAAGAAGACGCGGTTGAGGTCGGCGGGCGGCACGGCCCCGCTGGTCGCGCCGGAGACGACGATCCGGCCGCCGGGCCGCAGCGACTTCAGCGAGTGGTCCCAGGTGGCCTGGCCCACGGTCTCCATCACCGCGTCGACGCGCTCCGGCAGCCGCGCCCCGGGCTCGAAGGCCCGGTCGGCGCCCAGCTGGAGGGCCCGCTCACGCTTCTCGGGCGACCGCGAGGTCACCCACACGCGGTAGCCGCCCGCCCGGCCCAGCGCGATGAGCGCCGTGGCCACGCCGCCGCCCGCGCCCTGGACCAGCACGGTCGAGCCGGGCTGCAGGCCGGCCTTGTCGAACAGCATGCGGTACGCGGTCAGCCACGCCGTGGGCAGGCAGGCCGCCTCCTCGAAGCTGAGCGCCGCCGGCTTGGGCACGAGGTTGCGCCTGGGCACGGCCACCCGCTCGGCGAAGGTGCCGTCGTGGACCTCCGACAGCAGGCTGCGGCGCGGGTCGAGCGTCTCGTCCGGCCCCTCGCCGATGACGGAGTGCACGATCACCTCGTTGCCGTCCTCGTCGACGCCGGCCGCGTCGCACCCGAGCACGATCGGCAACCGGTCCTGGCGGATGCCCACGCCCTTGAGCGTCCACAGGTCGTGGTGGTTGAGCGCGGCGGCCCTGACCGAGACGGTCGTCCACCCCTCGGGGGCCTTGGGGTCGGGGTGCTCGCCCAGGGTCAGCCCGGCGAGCGGGTTGTCGGGATCGGTCTGTGTGGCGGTTACGGCGAACATGGCCGCACCCTACTCGAGCCTGATCCTGAGGCCCTTGACCGCCTTGCCGACGAACTCCTCCGGGCCCGTGACGCCGATGTACACCCCGTCGCGGCACGCATGGCCGGCGGCGCTGACGGGCTCGGCCAGGACCGGGGGCTCCCGGATCGGCCGGGAGCAGCTCGGCACCGGCATGAGCACCACCATGCGGTCGGCGCTGGTGCCGAACCACAGCTGCGGCCCGGCCGCCTCCCCCGGCCCGGCCAGCCGCAGCGGCCGCCGCGCCGACAGCACCAGGTAGCCGTCGCCGGTGACGCGCCCCCTGAGGTTGCGGGCCCACGCCATGCGCTGCTCGAAGGTCAGGCCCAGCGGCCGGTCGTACAGCGCCAGCCGCCACGGGCCGAACGCGAACAGCAGCACCTGGCCGCCCTCGCCGCCCGCCTGCCTGGGCCACAGCGTGACGTTGCCGGTCATGCTCCTGATCGGCCGGCCGCCCTTGGTCACCTCGACCTCGCCCCCATACGGCGCGACCAGCTGCCGGAACTCCGGCTCATCGCCCTCCAGCCAGCCGCCCTGGGCGGGCCGCACGCCCAGCCGGTCCAGCCGCAGCTCGGCCGGGTAGCGGACGGTGGCGCGCCGCCCGTCGGGGAAGACGACGTCGATGAGGTGCGTGCGTCCCTTCACACGCACCTTGGGGGTGAGGATGTTCGGCTCGGCGGTGACGGTGGTGAGCGAGCCGATCGGCTGCGGCACCGGCTCGGGCATCTCGGGCGGCGCGTCGTCGCTGGCCACCAGTCCCACGACCGGGACGGCGACCAGCACCGCCAGGACCACGATGCCGATCACACGCTTCCGGCCCCGCGTGCCCGCCTCGATGACGTCGTCGAACTGCTCGCCCACGCCGGCCCGCCTCTCAGGGCCAGTTCAGTTGAGCGGGTGCCGCCAGCGCAAGCCCTCGAAGCGCGCGAAGTCCTTGTCCAGGGTCACGAATTCGCAACCGTGCTCGATGGCCAGCGCCGCGAGGTAGGCGTCGGGAACGAGGTTGCCCTTCGCGTTGACTTCGCGGCAAAGGCGCGTGAAGATCCCCCAGTGCCGCTCGGTCGCATGGACTACGACGGCATGCCGCTGGTTTCGCACCGTCGCCGCGAACTTCAGCGCCGCCTCCAGAGGATCGGGATTCCGGTAGACCCGCGGATTGGTCACCAGGCGCACGAACCCGTTGAGCGCGAAGTCGCTGACGGCGTAGGCGCGATCTCCGGTCACCATCTCGGTGACGATCTCGCGGCACCGCGCGTGTTCCTCCGCGTCGCGCCGGAAGGCGTTGACCAGGACGTTGGTGTCAGGCAGAAGCATCTGGCAGCTCCAGCCCGAAACGCTCGTGATCGTCCAGGTCCCACACGATGTGCTCGAGCTTGTCGCCACGAGCGAGGCGGGCGGCCACGTAGGGCGTGTATCCCGGCTCCGCGTCAGAGATGGGAAGCTCCACGCGCGGCCGTTGCGCCGCCTCCGCGGAGCGGTTGAGCAGCTGCCTCAAGGCATCCTCCACCACAGAGTTGAGACTTCGTCCTTGCCTGGCCGCATGCGCCTTCGCCTCGTTGAGCAACGCCTCGTCGATCCGCACCGTGGTCCTACGCATGACTCCAGCGTCGGCCAGTGACATAAAAATGTCAAGCACAGATAGTAGCGGACCCGTCACATCATCGCACAGGTTTTCTCATTACCAAGTCGTGACGTTGACCTTACCGTCCGTGACCAGCCGCACCCGTTGTCCGACGAGCTCCCGCCCCATGGCGTCCGCCATCAGGTCCGCCTGCCGTACCAGAGCATGAGCACGCGCCCCGCCCGGCAGGTCCACCACGACGATCCCCCGCTCCGGCCGCCCCTCCCGGTCGTGCGCCACCGTGTACCCGGCCACCGTCGCCTCCCCCTCGTAGCGGTCCACGAGGGGCACGGCGTCGGCCGCGAAGACCGGGGCGGCGTCGCCGAGCCGGCCGCCCGGCTCGCTCGACCACACCGCGTAGGCGTGCTTGGTCAGGTGCATGCCGACCGACGTGACCAGCCCGTGCCCGCCGTCGCGCAGCAGCGCCGCCATCGTCGCCGTCGAGTGCAGCACGTAGCAGCTGGAGGGCCCTCCGGCGTACGGCAGGCCGCCGGTGACGGTGAGCCCGCGCCGGTCCAGCGGGTCCAAGCCGATCGCGTCGCACGCCTGGCGGATCGCGACGGCGAAGCAGCTGTAGACGTCCAGCGCGTGCATGTCGTCCAGCCCGAGCCCCGCTCGCTTGAAGGCGGCCTCGGCGGCCGCGGCGATCGCCCGGCTGCTCCCCAGCGCCGGACGGGCCGCCACCTCCCAGGTGTCCTCGGCGTACGCCCACCCGCGCAGGTAGATCCGCTGCTCCCGCGGCACCCTCAGGCGGTCGGCCAGCCCCTCGCTGGCCAGGACCAGCGCCGCCGCCTGGTCGACCTCGATGACCGCGATGGTGTTCCTGGTGTACGGCCAGCCGACGAAGCGGTTGCGCGGCCCGGGGGTGACCAGTTCCTCGGCCGTCATGGCCGTGCGGCGCCAGGCGTGCCGGTTGGCGGCGGCCACCTCGGTCATCGGCGCCATGATGCGGCCGCGCTCGGCCGTCTCCTCCCCGATGGCCTGCCCCGAGGCGGCCCGGCGGGCGGTCTCCATGATCGCGTAGGTGTGCGCGGGCAGGAACAGCTCGTGCGCCAGCTCGGCCGGGTGGGGCGGGCGCTCCCAGCCGTAGGGCGGCTTGGGGTTCGCGGGATGGCTCCAGGGCACGTGCTCGCCCCTGTGGCGGTAGGTCCGGCGGGTGGCGAGCGCCTCGGCCCCCACGACCAGCGCCGCCTCCATCTCCCCCGCCGCGATCGCCCGCGCCGCCTCGCCGACGAGCAGCTGCGGCGCCGTACCGCTGACCTTGGAGTAGACCCGGTGGCGCGGGTCGGCGCCCAGCCGCTCGGCCAGGCGGCCGACCGGCGCGTCGTACTGCCAGGAGTCGCAGTGGACGACCTGGATCGAGTCCAGGCGGGCCGGTGGCAGGCGCGCCTCGCGGGCCGCCCGGCGGGCGACGCGCTCCCACAGGTCGAGCGGTTCCGGACCGGGCTGGTCGCGGACGGTCAGCTGGGCCGCGCCGATGAGACAGGGAGTGCGAGGGTCCATGCCGCCATCTAAGCAGAACAATCTTCCGGTGATAAGCGAGTGATTTCTGAAACCCCTGTTGCCGCTGTGCGGCCGGTGATTTATCCCACGCCCCTGCCAGCGGAAATACCATTTCGATATACATTCCCTTTTGTTATTTCAATAACAGAATGGAACCGTCCCAGACTTTTTCACGTCGTTTCGTGGATTGCCGCTTGCGCCCTTCGTTAGCGTCTCGCTCGTTTTCCTGGCCCATCCGGGGCGACAGTTCCCCGCTCTGGGCCGCCGAGAACTGGAAGGAGCTCCATGTACCCCCGAGCAAGACGCATCGCGATCCCCCTCGCCGGCCTGGCGGCGGCCGCCGGCGGGCTGGTCGCCGTGCCCGCCGCGAACGCCGCGGCGGACGACGACGTCGTCTCACGCAACGCCAGGACCACCGTCGAGCAGACGGTGACGTTCTGGACGCCCGAGCGGCTGCGCGCGGCCACCAACGCCGACGACGGCCTGACCTCCAGGGGCTCGTCCGGCTCGGCCGGGCGGCCCGACGGCCCTCCCGGCTCCGTCCCGCCGATCGGCCAGGAGGGCGGCAAGTCCGCCAAGGCCAAGCACGTCAACCTGCCCAACACGGTCGGCCGCGTCTTCTTCATCGACGGCGCCGGCAAGCCGCGCTACTGCTCGGCCACCTCGGTCCAGGGCAAGTACCGCAACCTCGTGGCCACCTCGGCCCACTGCGTCTACGACGTCAAGCACAACCAGTTCATGGACAAGTGGGTGTTCATCCCGTCCTACTGGGACGGCGACCACTGGTGGGAGGGCAAGGCCCCCTACGGCATCTACGCCGCCAAGACGTTCAACGCGCACGACGACTTCGTGGTGAAGGAGGACTTCGACTACGACTACGCCTTCGTCAACGTCTACAACGGCTACAAACTCGAATGGAAGAAGGTCGGCGGCAAGTGGACCGTCGAGCGCAAGCTCGTCGGCCGGCTCGGTGACAACGTCGGCGGCCAGGGCTTCACCTGGAACCGCAGCACCAAGGCGACCGTCTTCTCCTTCGGCTACCCGGCCGGGGAGCACCCCGACGGCGACAAGCCGTACAGCGGCCGGACCATGAAGTGGTGCTACGGCAAGACCGCGCCGATGCCGGCCGCGCCGAAGTACCGCATCGAGGAGCACGTGGGCTTCAAGTGCGCCTTCACCTCCGGCGCGAGCGGCGGCCCGATGCTCTACAACTACCGCAACTCCTCGCGGACCGGCTACCTGTACGGCGTCAACAGCGTCGCCTGGGACACCGACGGCAACGACCGCTACGACCACATCTCCTCGCCGTACTTCAACGGCGACACCTACAAGGTCTACAAGGCCGCGGCCAACCGGTGGACCGGCAACCCGCCGGCGCCGACGCCGTAGCTCCTTTCCCCGGGTCCGGGCCTTTCGGGGCCCGGACCCCCTTTGACGGCGTTTTTACCTTCCGTACGGCACGCTGATCAGATCACGGTCGCAGGTCTTCGTGTAACGAATCCCGATCCGAGCTGCACGACACGAGTTGATCTGGAAAAATCTCCCCTTACGGCGCGAAGGAAGGCAATTTCATGATCCCCCGGCTCAGGCGTCTCGCGGCGACCGCCATCGGCGGCGCGCTGCTGACGTTGCCTGCGCTCACGGGGGCCGCCATGGCCGCGCCGAGCGACGTGCTGACCGTCGACATGGCCAAGACCGAGGCCCAGATGAAGGCGGTCGCGGAGTACTGGAAGCCGGACCGGCTCAAGCGGGCCGAGAGCTCCGCCCCGGCCACGCCCGGCTCGCGGCCGAGCCCTGAGCCGAGCACCTCCGCCGGGTCGCAGAACGTCAGCCTCGCCGTGCCGCGCACGTCGGCGCGCGAGGTCGCCCCGGCGCTCCCGAAGGGCGGCTCGGAGGCGCGGACCTTCGGCAAGGTCTTCTTCCGCTTCGGCGACAAGGAGTACTGGTGCTCGGCCACCTCCGTGGCCGCCAAGAACCGCAGCGTCGTGGCCACCGCCGCGCACTGCGCCTACGACGTGCGCCAGCTCAAGCCGGCCGACTACTGGATCTTCGTGCCCAACCCCGGCCCCGACGGCTCCACCCCCGACGGCATCTACGTGGGCGCCTCGCTGAGCATCCACCAGGACTGGTCCGGCGCGGCCGACTACGACTACGACTACGCCTTCGTCACCGTCCACGAAGGCATCAAGTGGGAGCTCAAGGGCGGGCAGCTCACCATGACGCCCAAGGGCAGGCTCCAGGACAACGTCGGCGGCCAGGGCATCTCGGTCCTCAAGCGCTCGGCCAACTCCGTCCACGCCTTCGGCTACCCCGCCGGCCCGCAGCCCGACGGCAGCCGCCCCTTCGACGGGCGCAAGCTGGCCCAGTGCGCCGGCCGCACCTCCTGGGTCAAGGCCCCGGGGCTGGCCCTGCAGTACGGCCTGCAGGTGCCCAAGTGCGACTTCACCGCCGGCGCCAGCGGCGGGCCGTGGCTGCTGGGCTACGACGCGGCCAAGAAGCTCGGCCGGCTCAACGGCGTCAACAGCCTGACGTGGAACCGCGACGCCAAGGGCTCCTACGACGCGGTGTCCTCGCCGTACTTCAACGCCGACACCTTCCTGATCTACCAGTACGCCGCCGGCTCCGACGCGCGCTGAACCGATCACCCCACTCCCAAGATCACAGTAGTTTACGGGTGTCCGTCTTTACCGAACCTTGGGATTTGCTCACCGTGAAGACTGTGATGAAGCCTGTCAGGCGTGTCCTGGTCCCGGCGCTCGGCGGGGCCGCCGTGCTGGGACTCGCGGCCACCGGCCTCGCCGCTCCGGCCCACGCCGCGGGCGGCGTTACGGGCAGCGTCGCGGGCGGCCTCGCGCGCAGGGTCGCCGACGAGCCGATGGCGCGCGACGCCGGCCAGGCGGCCTCCGTCGCCGCCTTCTGGCTGGCCGCGAACGGCGCCGCCCTGCGGGCCGCCTCGGCGTACCGCTGGGACGCCGGGCAGGCCGGGAAGGTCGTCGCCAAGGGCGGCCCGTCCGCCGACGGCGGCCCGGGCGCCGTCGCCCCCCGCGGGGAGGAGCGCAGGCCGCTCGGCCGCGTCCAGAACGTGAACCTGCCCAAGACCATCGGCAAGGTCTTCTTCCTCGACGCCGCGGGCCGCCACCGCTGGTGCTCGGCCACCGCGGTCCAGTCCGGCTACCGCAACCTGGTCGTCACCGCGGGCCACTGCGTCTACGACACCGGCGGCCGCGACGTCATGGACAAGTGGATCTTCGTGCCGGGCTACTACGAGGGCAAGGCGCCCTTCGGCGTCTACGTCGGCAAGCAGGCGTTCACCCACGACGACTTCGTCGCCTACGAGGACCACGACCGCGACTACGCCTTCGTGACCGTCCACAACGGCATCCACTTCGACCGGATCGAGCAGGTGGACCGGCGGGAGTATGAGCGGTTCGCCGGGCCCAGGTGGAGCCGCGGCGGGCGGTACTTCGTGGCCTTGTCCAAGGACGCCGGACGGCTGGGCGACAACGTCGGCGGCCAGGGGCTGGCCTGGAACCAGGCGGCCGGGAGGGTGGTCAGGACCTTCGGCTACCCGGCGGCTCCGCACCCGGACGGCGACAAGCCGTACGCGGGGCTGACGCCCAAGTACTGCTACGGCAAGACCACGGGCAAGGCGCTGGGGGCCTCCTGGCTCAGGATCGAGGAGCACGTCGGGCTGAAGTGCGCGGTGACGCCCGGCTACGACGGCGGGCCCTGGCTGACGAGGTACGGCAACGCCCGGCGGCTGGGCTACGTCAACGGGGTGACCAGCACGTTCGCCGACCAGGACGGCAACGGGCGGATCGACATGGTCACCTCGCCGTACTTCGACGGGGAGACGGCGGCGGTGTACGAGGCGGCCAAGAGCGTGTGGTCGGGGAGGATCGTGGGCCCCAACGGGGAGCTGTATGAGTAGGCCCCTGCCCTGCCAGGAGAGGATCAAGGCCGACTTAGACGGAGCAGAGGCGCGTTTGGTGCCATGCGATGAGTGTGATTTGAGTCACAGAACAGGCGATCACTGACTGTGTACCCTCACTCACATCTCTCGTGACACAACCGTGACTTTCACCCTCTGTTCAGTGAAAACGTCATCCCTCTCACTGCCGACACTTTCTCTTCTGACAGATTACAGAAAGGTCACGGCGGTAAGGGCGGCTTCCCGATCATGAGAAAGGGCTGCCACCTGCAAAGATCCCCCAGGTATGTTCCTTGCTGTCCCTTTACTGACGCCTGAGGCGCATGTGACCGCGTCTCACGACAGAGCAAGGAGCAACCTCCCTTGAAGCGCATCCTCATCCCGGCCGGTGGCACCGTCATGGCTACCGGCCTGCTCGCCGCCGGCCTCGCCGGTACGGCCCAGGCCGCCCCGGACGTCGCCTCCGACCCGCTGGCGAAGAGCGCGGCGGTCGCCAAGGAGATCGCCGAGTTCTGGACCGAGTCGAACGGTGCCGCTCTCAAGGCCGCCACCGCCTCGAACGTCTGGGACAACGGCGACGTCACCCGCCTGAAGA
Organism: Thermoactinospora rubra; assembly: GCF_002093975.1. Classification (GTDB taxonomy): domain Bacteria; phylum Actinomycetota; class Actinomycetes; order Streptosporangiales; family Streptosporangiaceae; genus Nonomuraea; species Nonomuraea rubra_A. Next base: position 62,415 of record NZ_KZ084335.1, on the reverse strand, counting down.
CCGCCGGCGGCTACACCCCCGACAGCAAGCCCGGCCTCATCGGCGCCCCCAAGGCCAACAAGTCGGTCAAGGTTCACAACGTGAACCTGCCGAAGACGATCGGCAAGGTCTTCTTCGTCAACGCCAAGGGCGAGAAGAAGTGGTGCTCGGCCACGTCGATCCAGTCGAAGTACGGCAACCTGGTCGCCACCGCGGGCCACTGCGTCTACGACCCGGCCCACAACACCGACGTCATGTCGAAGTGGGTGTTCGTGCCCGGCTACTACCAGGGCAAGACCCCGTGGGGCATCTACGTCGGTAAGCAGGCGTTCACGCACTACGACTTCGACGTGTACGAGGACTACGACCGCGACTACGCGTTCGTGACGGTCTACAACGGCATCAAGTTCTCGGACGCCACTCCCAAGCAGGTGCCGTTCTCGGAGTTCAAGAAGTTCGAGGGGATCAAGTTCGACAAGCAGGTCGAGATCTCCGAGGCCGAGTACACCAAGTGCAAGCTCGACCCGCACACCACGGACTTCTGCGACGTCAAGCCCGGAACGAATGACGAGCTCGCCGGCCCGAACCACCCCGAGGCCGTGGTGGACAAGGTCGAGGTCAAGAAGGAGACCTACGAGGCCGCCAAGGTCGGCAAGGGCCAGGGTTACAAGTTCGGCCCGCCCGTCACCGAGCACGTGACCAAGGACCAGTACGACAAGTACGAGGGCCCCGGCGAGAAGAAGGTCGACGAGGCGGGCAATTACACCATCACGCACTACTACGTGCAGAAGTGGTACAAGCCCGGCACCAAGACCAAGTACTACCGGACGCTCTTCTACATCGTCGACCTCAAGGCGCTCGACGCCGGCCGCCTGGCCACCAACGTGGGCGCCCAGGGCTTCGCCTGGAACCAGCCCACCGGCAAGTACCACCGCGTCTTCGGCTACCCGTCCCTGCCGCACCCCGACGGCAACAAGCCCTACACGGGCGTGACGCCGAAGTGGTGCTACGGCAAGACCTCCTCGAAGACCGTGGTCGCCCCGGCCAAGAAGATCGAGGAGCACGTCGCGCTCCGGTGCGCCATGACCGAGGGCGCCGACGGCGGTCCCTGGCTGTACCGCTACAGCAACGCCAAGCGCCTCGGCTACGTCAACGGTGTCACGAGCACGTTCGCCGACCAGGACGGCAACAACCGCATCGACACCATCACCTCGCCGTACTTCGACGGTGAGACGGCTGCTGTGTACCGCGCGGCGGCCAACGTCTGGTCCGGCAAGATCGCCGGCTGACGCCAGCTCTCTCTCCATCCCTCTCACACCGAAGGGGCCCGGTTCTCACCGGGCCCCTTCGGGCGTTCTGGGTGGTTTTTTGCTGGCCTTTGGACGCGTCGGAGGCCGATCTGGTGCCATCGGATGAATGTGATGTGTATCACACTCGAGCGTCACGCATCGTCACGGGTTCGCTGCAGTCACACTGGCACCACTGACACCATCCTTATGGTGATCAGCCCAAACGCCGCCCTTGCCTCCTTAGCCACGTAGGCACTCTGCGCCCATTTAAACATCACGAAACGGTCACGCTCCGACATGCCCCACCTTTTCCTGCCGAAGCGGCTTCCTGTTTCCAAGATCCGCGCTGTATGTTTCGTGGCATCCCTTTACTGACGCATGGGACGCAAGAGGCGTTCCACGACAGCGCAAGGAGTTACCTTGAAGCGCATCCTCCTCCCGGCCGGTGGCGCCCTGCTCGCCTCCGGCCTTCTGGCGGCCGGCCTGGCCAGCACGGCTCAGGCCTCCGGTGTCGTCGACACCAAGCCGCTGACTCCGAGCAGCAAGGTCGCTGAGGCGATCGAGTTCTGGTCCAAGGCGGAGGGCGCGGCCATGAAGGCCGCGACCGTCTACCGCTACGACTACAAGGAAGTCAACAAGCTCGTCCAGAAGGGCGGCTTCACCACCGACACCAAGCCCGGCCTGGTCGGCGCCCCCAAGCCGTCGGCCTCCAAGGTCCACAACGTCAACATCCCGAAGACGATCGGCAAGGTCTTCTTCGTTGACGCCAAGGGCGACCTGCGCTGGTGCTCGGCGACCTCCATCCAGTCGAACTACAAGAACCTCGTCGCCACCGCCGGTCACTGTGTCTACGACACGGCCGGCAACAAGGAAGTCCTCGACAAGTGGGTCTTCGTGCCCATGGCGTACCAGGGCAAGGCCCCGCTCGGCATCTACGTCGGCAAGCAGGCCTACGTCCACTACGACTTCGCCACCTACGAGGACTTCGACCGCGACTACGCGTTCGTGACCGTCTACGACGGCATCGGCGTGGGCCCCGGCACCCACAAGCAGGTCTCCTTCGAGGAGTTCAAGAAGTACCAGGGGATCAAGTACGACAAGCAGGTCGAGATTTCCCGGGACGAGTACCTGAAGTGCAAGCTCGACCCGGCGACCACCGACTTCTGCGACGTCGTCCCCGGCTCCAGCGACGAGGAGGCCGGCCCCGAGCACCCCGGTGCTGTGGTGGACAAGGTCGAGGTTTCCAAGGCCGTCTACGACGCCGCCAAGATCGGCAAGGGACAGGGTTACAAGTTCGGTGAGCCCATCACCGAGTACGTGACCAAGGCTCAGTACGACGCCTACCGGGGCCCGGGCGAGAAGAAGGTTGACGCTGTCGGCAACTACACCATCACGCACTACTACGTGCAGAAGTGGTACGTCCCCGGCAAGGCGACCAAGTACGTCAAGACGATCTTCTTCATCGTCGAGGGCATCGGCAAGAACGTCGGCAAGCTGGGTGACAACGCGGGCATGCAGGGCTTCGCGTGGAACCAGCCCACCGGCAAGTACGTGCGCGTCTTCGGCTACCCGGGCATCGAGCACCCCGACGGCAACAAGCCCTACACGGGCAACACGCCGAAGTGGTGCTACGGCAAGACCAGCGCCAAGGCGAACGTGATCTCGGCCCTCAAGGCCGAGGAGCTCGTCTCCCTGAAGTGCGCCTTCACCCCGGGCGCCAACGGCGGCCCCTGGCTGTACAAGTACAGCAACGCTCAGCGTCTCGGCTACGTCAACGGTGTCACCACCGCTGCGTTCGGCGACGTTGACGGCAACAACCGCTACGACACGATCTTCTCGCCGTACTTCGACGGTGAGACGGCGACTGTCTACAAGGCGGCCATCAACAACTGGTCGGGCCCGGCTTCCTGAGCCTCCCCACCAGCGGGATGAGGGTCCAAACCTCATCCTGACCCAGCACCACCCGAGGGGGCTCGGCTTCCGCCGAGCCCCCTCGGCCTTTTCCAAGCTTTCCCCGGCGACCCTCCCCAAGGTCACCCATAGACCCCCAGGGGACTCCTTCAGTAAAGGGATCGCAGTGAAGGGAAGAAGGTCCGGTCTTGGCAGAGAGGGCCGGACCTTCGCTTATGCCATAGACCAAACCAGCGGCGTCACACCGGGACGGACTCCGTTGCCTGTTCCGCGACCTGTTCGGTGAGTTCCCGCACCGGCCGCTCCTCCCGGTACGGCTCCAGCCGCCTGCGCACATCCGCCGCATATGTCCGCGTCCGAGCCGAGTGCAGCTCCCCCGCCAGCGCGAAGGCGTCGGCGGCAGCCGTACAGGCCTCCTCCAGCTCCCCACAGGCCACCAGGCCCGCCGACAGCAGCGACAGGTTGAACATCCGCCCCCGGACGTAACGCCCGTCCATGTCCAGCGACCGCCGCGCGAACGACACGCACCGGGCCCCGTCGCCCAGGTCCCTAAAGCAGTGCGCGAACTTCGCCGCTAGATACGCCTCGTCGAAGTACCCCAGCCACTCCGGCTCTTCGCCCACCACACGGGCGGTAAAGGCGTCCTCGGCCTCGTTCAGCGCCGCCCCGCAGGCCCGGGCGTCGCCCAGCCCCGCATGCGCGTGAGCCTCCAGCACGCACGCCGCGGCCACCAACGTCCCGTGTCCCGAACGGCTCGCGGACAGGTGCGCGGCCCTGGCCAGGTCCAGCGCGTGCGCCGGCTGGCCCATGTAGATCGCCTGGTGCGCCATCCCCGCGAGGATCTCGCTGCCCAGCGCGTGGTCGTCGGCGCCGCGGGCCAGCCGCAGCGCCTGGATGAAGTACCGCTGGGCCAGCCCGTGGTGCTCCATGTCGTAGGCCATCCACCCGGCCAGCCGCGTCAGCTCCGCGGCGGCGCCCGCGAGCGCGCGGCCGGTGGCCTCGCCGTAGGAGCCGTCACGCAGCAAGGGAGCGACGGCGGAGTCGAGGTACTTCACGACGGAGGAGCGGACGCGGCCGCTGCCGAAGCGGTTGTCGAGTTCGCCGAAGGAGCGCGTGACCTCGTGAATGGCGGCGATGTCGGCCTTGCCGACCTTGCGGCCGCCGCCGCCGGTCGGGCGGCTGTCCGGGGGCCTGTCGGGGGGCGAGGTGAGCCACCGCACGGCCCCCACCGAGCCCGCTCCGATGGCGAAGGTCGAGTCCAGCAGGAACCTGCGCCGCTCGACGTCCGCCCGCCACAGTGTGGTCACCGTCGCTACCCCCTCCCGCCATGTGTGCGTGAACTCCTGCCCGAGATGGAGGGGCGCAGTGATGGCCGGCATGCCGAAGTCCTCGGGACACACCGGCCGGCCGAGGCGCATCGCGAAGATCTCCGCCAGCAGGGCGGGGACGGGGTCGCGCGGGCGTTGGCCGCCGATCCAGCGCAGGACGGAGCTGTGGTCGTACTTCAGGCCCGGGATGCCCCGGGCGGCGCCCAGGTCGTTGAGGCGCCTGGCGAGCCCCTTGTGCGACAGGCCCGCGTCGGCGATGAACTGCCTGAGCTGGTGGTTGGGCTCGCGTTCCATCGCTCTCCTCGATGAGCCCTGACAGAGCGTCTCCGTTATAGCACAATGGGTAATCGATGTTTCGACTAACGGTAAAAGCCGATCCCCCTGTCCTAGGCTGGAACAGCCATTCCATGACCGTGGAGACGCCCATGACCGAGCCGTCTAACGACTGGTTCCGTGACTACAGGCCGCAGACGTGCTTGCTGACCGCTGAGGACTACGACAACCTCGACGAGGAGGTCTGCAGACGCATCGAGGTCATCGACGGCTTCATCATCTCGTGCGAGGCGCCGAGCCGAGACCACCAGAGAGCGGTGCGCCGGTTGGCCGATCTCGTGGAGAAGCACGCGCGGGCCGCGATGGCCCATGGCCACCCGTGCCTGGAAGTCGACTTCGATGTCGATCTGCGACTGCGGGACGTTCCTCTCTTCAACCTGCGTCCGGACGTCGTTCTCTACCGTTGCCTGGACCGCGGCAGAAACGAGCGGCTCAAGGCCGAACACGCACTTCTGGTCATCGAGGTCGTGTCGCCCTCATCCGAGACCAGGGACACCACGGACAAGGTGGGCGAGTACGCCAAGGCAGGCATCCCGAACTACTGGATCGTCTGGCTCGACACCACCGGGATCTCGACAATCGAGCGCTACCGCCTCGAGCGCGTGTCGAGGACCTACAAGCACATCGGCACGTTCATGAAGGACGAGGCGGGCGAGCCGCCCCTCATCACGAACCCCATCCCGATCACCATCGACTGGGACCAGCTGGAGTTCTGACGCGAACAAGCCGGCCGGCTCCGCCGTACAAGCTGATCGCGTACGGCGGAGCCGACCGGACGACTACGGGACTGCCGGATTACCGGATTACCTGCGCGCCACGCCGTCCAGGCGCGCCTGGGCGGCCACCGCCTCGGAGACCGCGGGCGCCACCCGGACGTCGAACGGGCTGGGGATGACGTAGTCGGCCGACAGTTCGTCGCCCACGACGGCGGCCAGCGCGTTCGCCGCCGCCACCTTCATGTTCTCGGTGATCTGCCGGGCCCGGACGTCCAGCGCGCCGCGGAAGACGCCAGGGAACGCCAGCACGTTGTTGATCTGGTTTGGGAAGTCCGAGCGGCCGGTGGCCACCACCGCGGCGTGCTTGCGCGCGGCCGACGGGTGGATCTCCGGCTCGGGGTTGGACAGCGCGAAGACGATCGCGTCGGGCGCCATGGAGGCGATCGCCTCCTCCGAGACGGTGGCGCCGGACAGGCCGATGAAGACGTCCGCGCCGGCCAGGGCCTGCTCGGTGGAGCCGGTGAAGCCCGCCTGGTTGGTGTCGCGGGCGAGCGCCTCCTTGAAGCCGTTCATCCCCTCGCGGCCGGAGTGGAGGATGCCCTTGGAGTCGGAGACCGCGATGTCGCCGATGCCGGCTTCGAGGAGGATGCGCGTGACCGCGACGCCCGAGGCGCCCGCGCCCGCGACGACCGCGCGCAGGTCGGCCAGGGAGCGGCCGGTGAGGCGGGCGGCGTTCTTGAGCGCGGCCAGCGTCACGATGGCGGTGCCGTGCTGGTCGTCGTGGAAGACCGGGATGTCGAGCCGCTCCCGGAGCCGGGCCTCGACCTCGAAGCAGCGGGGGGCGCTGATGTCCTCGAGGTTGATGCCGCCGAAGGACGGCGCGAGCCGTACCACGGTCTCCACCAGCTCGTCGACGTCGGTGCAGTCAAGGCAGATGGGGACGGAGTCGACGCCGGCGAACTGCTTGAACAGCAGCGCCTTGCCCTCCATGACGGGCATGGCGGCGGCGGGTCCGATGTCGCCGAGCCCTAGCACAGCGGTGCCGTCGGAGACGACCGCCACCACATTCGAGACCCAGGTGTAATCGTTGACGAGCTCCGGCGACTCGGCGATGGCCGTGCAGACACGGGCCACCCCGGGGGTGTAGGCGAGGGACAGGTCGTCCGCGTCGCGGACGGGGACGGTCGACCTCGTCTCCAGCTTGCCGCCCCTGTGCAGGGCAAACGCCGGATCGAGATCGAGAGTTTCAAGGGAGGTGACAGCCACAGCGACCCCTGTAGATCTTCGGACGGAAGGGACCTACGACGATGGAGGTGGTCGTCTCGCGAACAGGACGGGGGTCACCCGTTTCAGCATTGTGCCATACGGACAGAGACGGTTCCGTTGACACATTGTTAAATCCCCGGCGACAGACCGCTATCAGGACACGCCTAAACTGCTGAAATCCGCACGAAAAACACCTAGGAGGCCATCTTGAACCGCCGAACCATGGCCATCGGCACAGCGATCCTGACTGCCGCTCTGGCACTCACGGCGTGTGGCAGCCAGTCGTCGACCGGCGGCGGGTCGGACACCGCCCAGCAGGGACAGACCGCCGCGGGCGGCGCCAAGCTGGTCAAGCCTGGGAAGCTGACGACCTGCACGAACATCCCATACGAGCCGTTCCAGTTCAAGGACGCCAGCGGCAAGATCGTCGGCTTCGACGTGGACATCGTCGACCTCGTGGCCAAGAAGCTCGGCGTCACCCAGGAGATCGTGGACATCGACTTCGCGGTGATCAAGAGTGGCGCGGCGATGGCGTCCGGCAAGTGCGACGTCGCCGCGGCCGGCATGACGATCACCCCGGAGCGCCAGCAGAACATCACGTTCTCCGTGCCGTACTTCGACGCCACCCAGGCCCTGCTGGCCAAGAAGGGCACCGGCGCCAAGTCGCTGGAGGACGTCAAGGCCAAGGGCCTCAAGCTGGGCGCCCAGGCCAGCACCACCGGCCTGGACTACGTCAAGAAGCAGGGCTTCAACCCCAAGGAGTACGCCGACTCCGCCAAGGAGCTCCTCGCCCTGCAGTCCGGCCAGGAGGACGTCATCGTCCAGGACCTGCCGGTCGTGCTCACCTGGCTGAAGAAGCCGGAGATCGCCGAGAAGTTCGAGATGATCGCCAGCCTCGACACCGGTGAGCAGTACGGCATCGGCCTGAAGAAGAACGCCGACCCGGTCCTGCTCAAGACCATCAACGAGACGATCGAGCAGGCCAAGAAGGACGGCACCTACGACCAGATCTTCGTGAAGTGGTTCGGCAAGAAGCCCGGTGAGCTGGGTTCATGACCACGCCGAGCCCGACCGTGGCTGAGCCGGGTCCCGCCCGGCTCAGCCCGCGTAAGAAGCAGCGCATCATCAGGACCGTCCAGTACGTGGTGCTGGCCGCGGCCGCGATCTTCGTCGTCTTCTACGCGGACTGGTCCAGCCTGGCCGACAATTTCGCCAAGCCGGACGTCGCCGAGAAGGCGCTGCCCGATCTGTTCAGGATCGCCCTGAAGAACACGATCATCTACACGCTCGGCGGCTTCCTGCTGTCGTTCGTGTTCGGCCTGATCCTGGCCCTCATGCGGATCTCGCAGGTGCGCCCCTACCGGTGGATCGCGACGGTCTACATCGAGATCTTCCGCGGCCTGCCGGCGCTGGTGGTGTTCCTGATGATCACTTTCCTGCCGCTGGCGCTGCCCGGCTTCGAGGTGCCCGGCGGCACCTACGGCCAGGGCATCCTGGGCCTCGGGCTGATCGGCACCGCCTACCAGGCGGAGGTCTTCCGCGCGGGCCTGCAGGCCGTGCCGAAGGGGCAGACGGAGGCGGCCAGATCGCTGGGCATGTCGGCGGCCAGGGCGCAGTTCACGGTCGTCATCCCCCAGGCCGTCCGCATCGTCATCCCGCCGACGACCAACCAGCTGGTGGCCCTGCTCAAGGACTCCTCGCTGGTGCTGTTCCTGGGCGTGTCGGGCGAGTTCGTCGAGCTGGCGAAGTTCGGCAACGACCTGGCCTCCCAGTACTCCAACGCGACGCCCATCATGGTGGCCGGCCTGACGTACCTGATCGTCACGATCCCCCTCGGCTACCTGGCCACCAAGCTGGAAAGACGCAAGGGAGCCGGCCGATGACCCACGCCATCGAGGTCAGGGACCTGCACAAGTACTTCGGCGACAACGAGGTGCTCAAGGGCATCGACTTCACGGTCGAGCCGGGCCAGGTCGTCTGCGTCATCGGCCCCTCGGGGTCGGGCAAGTCGACCCTCCTGCGCTGCGTGAACCTCCTGGAGCAGCCGACCAAGGGCCAGGTCTTCGTGCACGGCCGCGAGCTGACCGACCCCGACGTCGACATCGACGCCGCGCGGCGCCACATCGGCATGGTGTTCCAGCAGTTCAACCTGTTCCCGCACATGACGGCGCTGCAGAACGTCATGATCGCCCAGCAGCGGGTGCTGAAGCGGAGCAGGAAGGAGGCCGAGGTCGTCGCCCGCGAGAACCTCGCCAAGGTCGGCGTGGGCGACAAGTGCGACTCCTATCCGGCGCAGCTGTCGGGCGGCCAGCAGCAGCGCGTGGCCATCGCCCGGGCGCTGGCCATGAACCCCGCGCTGATGCTGTTCGACGAGCCGACCTCGGCGCTGGACCCCGAGCTCGTGGGCGACGTGCTGACCGTCATGCGCAAGCTGGCGGAGGAGGGGATGACCATGCTGGTCGTCACCCACGAGATGGGCTTCGCCCGCGAGGTGGCCGACCGGGTGGTGTTCATGGACGGCGGCGTGATCGTGGAGGACGGGCCGCCCTCGCAGGTCATCGGCGCCCCGAAGCACGAACGCACCCGCACGTTCCTGCGCCGGGTCCTGCATCCCGAGGAGCGCTGACATCGCCGGTGGGTACGGCCGGGCCGTACCCACCGGCGCTCATCGGGTAATAGTTGCGTATGGAGCTCACCTCTTACGCCGAGCTGGCGGTCGAGCTGGTGAACGAGGGCGGCCACGAGGAGCTGGGCGCCGTTTTCGACGCGGCCGAGAAGGGCGCCGAGGAGGACGTGGTCGCGCGGCTCAACGCCCTGCTCGCCCACTCCCCCATGCGCCCCCACATCTCGGGGCACGACGGCGAGCGCTGGCACCTGCACCTGTCCGACGACCACGACAAGCTCGCCAAGGCCGTCATGGGCCTGGCGGTGCTGGTCACCATGCTCGGGCCCGACCGTCTCGGCCGCTGCCAGGCCGCGCCCTGCCGCAACGCCTTCATCGACGCCACGACCAACCGCTCGCGCCGTTACTGCTCCGAGCGCTGCGCCAGCCGCGCGAACGTGGCCGCCTACCGAGCCCGCCGCAAGGTCGCCCGCTGACGAACCCTCCTATCGCGCTCGCCCGCTCCGTCGCACGAGCGGCCAGTACCGCAGCACCACGCGCCCCACGACCTCGCTGACCGGCCCGAAGTCCCAGCTGTCGCGCCGCCCCGGCGCCCGCTGGTTGTCGCTCTCCAGCCACCAGCCGTCCTCGCCGCGCCACTGGGCCCGCTTGACGATCAGCCGGTCGGGGTCGCCGGGCAGCCGCGCCACGACGATGTCCCCGGGCCGGATCGCGGCGCCCCGCCGTACCAGCAACCAGTCCCCTGGATGCAGCGCGGGACGCATGGAGTCCCCTTCCACACGAACCCTCACGGGCCCAGAGTAAGGTCGTTACTGGACCAAGAGGAAAGGACCTTATCCATGCTCGGACGACTGTTGCGCCCCAAGCACGTGGTCTCGGCCCACTGCGACCTGCCCTGCGGCGTCTACGACCCGGCGCAGGCCCGCATCGAGGCGGAGTCGGTCAAGGCCATCATGGAGAAGTACAACGCCAACGAGGACCCGGTCTTCCGCACCCGCGCGCTGATCATCAAGGAGCAGCGCGCCGAGCTCGTCAAGCACCACCTGTGGGTGCTCTGGACCGACTACTTCAAGCCCAACCACCTCGAGCAGTACCCGCAGCTGCACCAGCTGTTCTGGGAGGCCACCAAGCTGGCCGGCGCCGCCGGCGGCAAGGGCCAGGTCGACGTGGCCAAGGCGGACGAGCTGCTCGCCAAGATCGACGAGATTGCCAAGATCTTCTGGGAGACCAAGGCCGCGTAGCGGCACAAACCGGCCCCGGGTGGTGTTTACCACTCGGGGCTTTTCCGCTCCTGGCGCGTCTCGTTCCGCCAACGACACCCCAGGGGCGGTAAGTTGCAGTCAGCGTCACCTATACGGCGCCACCCGAGACGGGCGCCGCAGCGAGGAGGAACGTGACCGAGGACACCACGACGCGCGTGGAGGGCAGTGGGGACAGCCCTGGCGCGATCCGCGACGTAGTCAGCGCGAGGCTGCCCGCGGCGAGCGCCTACCTGTCCGTGCTGCGCATGATCACCGCGGGTCTGGCCGCCCGGCTGGATTTCACCCTCGACGAGATCGAGGACCTGCGCATCGCCGTCGACGAGGCGTGCGCGATGCTGCTCAACGAGGCCGTGCCGGGCACCGACCTGCTGGCCGAGTTCGAGCTGGCCGGGCAGGAGATGCAGGTGCGAGTGGAGGTGGCCACCGTGGGGGCGACTGCACCCAAGCGCGACGACTTCGCCTGGATGGTCCTGACCGCGCTCGCCGACGACGTGGACGCGGTGACCGACTCCCCCGACCGCATGGCGATCGTCCTGCGTAAGCGCCGAGGCACGGCGAGGCCGGCGTGACGGAAAGGACTGGAGCCATGGCCACGAGCGAGCCCGCCGTGCCCGACCGGGTGCGCGCCCGCATGCTGTTCGCCGAGCTGGCCGAGCTGGGCCCCGACGAGCCCCGTCGCCAGCGCATCCGCGACGAGCTGGTGGAGCTGCACCTTCCCCTGGTCGAATACCTGGCGCGCCGGTTCCGCAACCGCGGCGAATGGCTCGACGACCTCACCCAGGTCGCCACCATCGGCCTCATCAAGTCGATCGACCGCTTCGACCTCAACCGCGGCGTGGAGTTCTCCACCTACGCGACGCCGACCATCGTCGGCGAGATCAAGCGGCACTTCCGCGACAAGGGCTGGGCGGTGCGCGTCCCGCGCCGCCTGCAGGAGCTCAAGCTCTCCCTGACCAAGGCCATCAGCGACCTGTCCCAGCGCGAGGGCCGGGCGCCCACGGTCGCCGAGCTGGCCGCGTACCTGAAGATGACCGAGGAGGAGGTGCTCGAGGGCCTGGAGTCGGCCAACGCCTACTCCACCGTGTCGCTCGACGCGCCCGACTCCGGCGACGACGACGCCCCGGCCGTGTCCGACTCGCTCGGCATCGTGGACGAGTCGCTGGAGGGCGTCGAATACCGGGAGTCGCTCAAGCCGCTGCTCGAACGGCTGCCGCCACGCGAGAAGCGCATCCTGCTGCTGCGCTTCTTCGGCAACATGACGCAGTCGCAGATCGCCAACGAGCTGGGCATCTCCCAGATGCACGTCTCCCGCCTGCTGGCGCGGACCCTGGCGCAGCTGCGCGAGGGGCTCACGGCGGAGGACTGACCCCCGGGGTCACTCGCCGTAGAGGGCCCGGGTCGTCGGCGGCGCCAGCAGGGCGACCAGTCCCACGAGGGCCGCCGCCACGATCGGCACGCCCACCGCGGGCCACTCCAGCAGCACCGTGCCGCCCACGGGGATCAGGAAGATCTGCGCCAGCACGCCCGGCGTCCTCCCCCACCGCTGGGCCTTCAGCAGCCCGCCCCACGCCACCCACAGCAGGCCCGCGCCGATGCCGAGCCCGAACACCGCCTCGGCGAGCGCGGCGGTGACCTCCCGCACCTGCCCGGTCACCGTGCTCACGGCCAGCCACACGCCCAGACCGGCCGCGACCAGCCCCTCCAGGGCGACCACCACCGCCGCAACCACCAAGCTCACCGGACGCTCCACGCCCGCAACGATATCTCTTCTTTCTTCCTGTACGGCGGAGCCGGGTTGCGCCCACCCGCCGCACTGGGCCGGGCCCTGTCCAGGGTGACGCTCACCGGGTGTGCATGGCCGGCCGCCGTTACGGCGTCTTCTTGGGCGATCGCCGTGGTTCCCACCCTGGGCGCTGTCCTCGTTGCGCCGGGCTCCGCCGTACCCCTTCCCGCTGCGACGGCGTCCCCTCGAAGTGGCACCGTGGTCAATCGTCGAGCGAGTCACCGATAACGCGACATACACCCCGCAATGAGCACACAGAACGCAATATTCCGAGTACCCAGCGTCAGAATGTTCCGCGTATTAAGGTGTTCCACGTGAAGCGGAACCCTACCAGCAGCGGAACACGCCTGCTGTACGACATGGAGACGTTCCTCCGGTCCACATTGCCAGACGACTGGCAGGTCGGTCTGGTTGTTCGTCCCGACGCCTTTGACGGGATCATCGAACTCACAGCGCCCGACGGAACACATGCGCGCCTCCTCGTCGCAACAAAGACCGCTGTCCAGCCTCGGGATGTTCCCTCGTTGCACGCGACGATGGAGCGCCGGCTTCCGAGCTTGCCCCCGCTGGAATGTGATCAAGGTGTTGTTCTCGCAGCGCCGTACCTTTCGCCCCGCGTGCGGGAAGTCCTCGCCGAGCTGGGGCTCGGGTGGTTCGACAGCACGGGCAACGTGCGGATGCGGCTGAGCCGGCCAGCACTCTTCCTTGATCGTCAAGGCGCTGATCGCGACCCGTTCGCCGTTCCCGGGGAAAGACGCCTGCGGTCGCTTCGCGGCCCAGGAGCGGCCCGCGTGGTCCGCGCCCTGATGGATGGGCGCGGACCCATCGGCGTGCGTGCTCTTGCCCAACGGGCCCAGGTTGGCGTGGCCACCAGCTCACGGGTGCTCGAACTGCTGACCAAGGAAATCCTGATCACCCGAGGAACCGATGGATCCGTCCAGGGCGTGCGGAAACGAGCGCTTCTCCGCCATTGGACGCGGGTCTACGGTCTAACGCGGTCCAACGCGGTGACGCCGTCGGTCGCCCTCCGCGGGCTCAACAGAACTCTGGCAGACCTGCGCCACTATCAAGGCCGCTACTCCCTGACCGGCAGCGCGGCAAGCCGGGCGTACTTGCCGGCCTCCCTCGCCCCCATCACGCCGCTCACCGTCCTGGCGATCTTCGTGGACGATCCGTTTGCCCTCTCACGAGAGCTCCGCCTGCGGCCGACCGAAGCCGGCGCCAACGTGCTCTTGGTCGAACCCTTCGATGAGGTCGTCCATGCGAACTCCGTCATCCGTGACGGGCTCAGGTACGCAAGTCCGAGTCAAACAGCGGCCGACCTCCTCACCGGCCCTGGACGATCCGCAGAAGAGGCAGAGCAGCTCTTGGATGTTCTGGCCGCAGACGATGAGGAGTGGGCACGATGAGGGCTGATTCGGCACCTGCTGAGTATGTTCTGGCCCGCTCGGTCCTCCTCGACGCACTGGCGGCCCTCGGCCCGCACATCGACGCGGTCGTCCTGGTCGGCGCCCAGGCTGTCTACCTTCACACCGGAGATGCGGACATCGCCGTGGCACCCACGACTACCGACGCCGACATCGCGTTGGCGCCCGACAAGCTGCGTGACGAACCCCTGTTGGAGGAAGCGCTGCGAGCCGCGGGTTCAGACCTGGGGTGAATCCCGGCACCTGGCACGGCAGGCTGGGCGTCGCCGTGGATCTGATGGTTCCCGACGCTCTCAGCGGGAGTGGTGGACGCCGCGGCGCCCGCATCCCCGTCCATGGAAACCGCGTCGCACGCCGCACGACCGGACTGGAAGCAGCTGTCATCGACAACAGCGAGCACACCGTCACCGGTCTGGCAGACGACGACGGACGCTCTTTCACCATCCGTGTCGCCGGCCCCGCAGCGCTCCTCGTGGCCAAGACGATCAAGATTGACGAACGGCTCCGGCAACCCGAGCGCTTGAGCCCCAAGGACAGCCTGGATGTTCTCCGGCTCCTTCAGAGTGTGGAGACCAACACGCTGGCGTTGCAGCTGACCCGACTCGCCGAGGAGCCTCTGTGCTCGGAAACCACACGCCAGGCGATCAGATCACTGCGGTCACACGGCACCAGCCCCGCCGGGCCGTACGCCACCATGGCCGCACAAGCGGCAGGGCCCTTGGCGGATCCGGATACGATCGCCGCCACCTTGGCGTTCCTGATCGAAGACCTGATGCTTGCCGTGGGTTCGCAGTGCCATTAGGCGGCAGCCGCCGACTACTCTGGGCGATATGCGGGCAATGCTCCTGGTCAATCCCAAAGCGACCACTACCAACTCTCGAACGAGGGACGTGCTGATCAGGGCGCTCGGGGCGGCCGTGGAGCTGACGGTTGAGCAGACCGGCTACCGAGGGCACGCGGCCACGCTGGCCGGCAAGGCCCACGCCAAGGGCTACGACCTCGTGGTCGTGCTGGGCGGCGACGGGACCATCAACGAGACGGCCAACGGCCTGCTGAACCCCGTGAACGGCGGCGGGCGGCCCATGCTCGCGGTCATCCCGGGCGGCAGCGCCAACGTGTTCGCCCGCGCGCTCGGCCTGCCCAACGACCCGGTCGAGGCCACCGGGATGGTGCTGGAGGCGCTGCAGGAGGACAGGACCAGGACGATCGGGCTGGGCCAGGCGTCGTGGGAGGGACGGCACCGCTACTTCACCTTCTGCGCGGGCCTGGGCTACGACGCCGAGGTGGTGCGGGCGGTCGAGGGCATGCGCGGCAACGGGCGCAAGGCCACGCCGGCCCGGTACGTCATGACGGCGGTGCGGCGCTACTTCCAGACCGACAGGCGGCATCCGGCCATGACGCTCACGGGCCCCGGCATCCCCACGGCCGAGGGGGTGTTCATGGCGATCGTGTCCAACACCTCCCCCTGGACCTACGTGGGGCCCAAGCCGGTGCTGCCGACGCCGTGGGCGAGCTTCGAGACCGGCTTGGACCTGCTGGCCCTGCGGCGGCTGGGCCTGCCGGCCGTGCTGTCGCTCGTGCGGCAGCTGCTCCAGGAGCGCGACACCTGGCCGAAGGGCCGTCACCTGGTTCAGCTGCACGACGAGGCGGAGTTCACGCTGGCCGCCGAGCGGCCCGTGGCCTTCCAGCTCGACGGCGACTACCTGGGGGAGCTCGAGTCCGTAACGTTCCGGTCTATCCCGAATGCGTTACAAATAGTGGTCTAAGTGGTTACATTCCGTCATTGTGTGACGTATTTTACAGCCATATCCGCCAAAACATCGCCGCTACCCCCTTGCGTGCACTGAGCGTGGCTGAAAGGCTCAACAGTGACGTCGGAACGTAGGACCTTTGAACGAAACCCCCAAGGGTCCGCCCCCGACGATCAAGGAACAAGCCCGGATCACCAGATTCGGGTGCCTGTTCGCACTCGTTAGTGAAAGTCTTCACAAAGTAGTGGCCGCACGGAGTCAAACCATCGACTCCATCTACTAAGGAGTGGACGCATGGACTGGCGCCACCGAGCCGCCTGCCGTGACGTGGACCCGGAGCTGTTCTTCCCCATCGGCAACACCGGACCCGCTCTGCTGCAGATCGAGGAGGCCAAGCAGGTCTGCCGTTCCTGCTCGGTCACCGAGGCGTGCCTGCAGTGGGCGCTGGAGTCCGGGCAGGACGCCGGCGTCTGGGGCGGCCTGAGCGAGGACGAGCGCCGGGCACTCAAGCGCCGCACGGCCCGGGCCCGCGCCCGCGCCAGCTTCTGACCGCACCGGCCGCGCTCGCGCCGACCCCCTGAGCGCCACCTCGCAGCGTCCTCGTCGGTTCCTGAGCGCACCGGCCGCGTCCACGTCGGATCCTGAGCGCACCCGCCGCTGAACGCCACCCCGCCGCGACCCGCGGCCCCGCCGTACGGTCACCCGACCCCGACCCCGAGCCGAGCCGGTCAGGCGGCCGGCAGCGGGATCGACAGGGTGACCGCGGTTCCCCCGCCCTCCCGCGGCTCGATCGTCAGCCGTCCCGACAGCTCGCCCTCCACCAGCGTCCGCACGATCTGCAGCCCCAGGCTCGTGCTGCTGTCGAGGTCGAAGTCCGCCGGCAGACCCCGGCCGTCGTCCCGCACGGACACCGTCAACCGCTCGCGGCGCGGCTCCCGTCCCGCGGGCGCGAACTCCGAGGTCACCACCACCTCCAGCCGCCTGGGACGCCCGTGCTGGAGGGCGTTCTGCAACAGCTCGGTCAGGGCCATCGCCAGCGGGGTGGCGATCAGCGACGGCAGCACCCCGAAGCTGCCCACGCGGCGCGGCGTCACCGCGGCCTCGGGCGCCGACACCTCGCCCGCCATCGCGATCACGCGGTCGGCGATGTCGTCGAAGTCGACGAACTCCTCGGGTGCGTGCGAGAGCGTCTCGTGCACGATCGCGATCGACCCGACGCGCCGGACCGCCTCCTCCAGCGCCTCGCGCCCCTCCGGGACCCGCAGCCGCCGGGCCTGGAGGCGCAGCAGCGCGGCCACCGTCTGGAGGTTGTTCTTCACGCGGTGGTGGATCTCGCGGATCGTGGCGTCCTTGGTCATCAGCTCGCGCTCGCGCCGCCGCAGCTCGGTCACGTCGCGCAGGAGCACCAGGGCGCCGATGCGCCCGCCGCCCACGATCAGCGGGATCGCGCGCAGCTGCACGATGGTCCCGCCCGACTCGACCTCGGTCTCCTTGGCCGCGCGGCCGCTGGCCACGATCATGAGGTCCTCGTTGATCGGCTCGTCGGAGTAGCACAGCTGGGCCGTCAGCCGCCCGAGCTCGGCCCCGACGAGGTCGGCGTGCAGGCCCAGGCGGCGGTAGGCCGACAGGGCGTTGGGCGAGGCGTAGGTGACCCGCCCGGCGCGGTCCAGGCGCAGCAGCCCGTCGCCGACGCGCGGCGAGCGCACCAGGATCGGCGGCTCACCGGCGAACGGGAAGCGCCCCTCGGCGACCATCTGCGCCAGGTCGGAGGCGCTCTGCAGGTAGGTGAGCTCCAGCCGGGACGGCGTGCGCGCCGACGACAGGTTGGTCGAGCGCTGGATGACGCCCAGCCAGCGGCCTTCGGCGTGCCGTACCGGGATGGTCTCCTCCCGCACCGGCACGCCCGTCGACCAGTCGGGGTCGCCCTCCCGGCAGATGCGGCGCTCCCGCCAGGCCGTGTCGATGAGGTGGCGCTCGCCCTGCTTGACGACCGTGCCGACGACGTCGTCGTGGTAGACCGTCGGGCCCGTCGTGGGGCGCATCTGGGCGACGGCCACCCAGCCGGCCTCGCCCGGCAGCGGCGCCCACAGGATCAGGTCGGCGAAGGACAGGTCGGCCAGCAGCTGCCAGTCGGAGACCAGCGTGTGGAGCCACTCGATGTCGGAGGCGTCGAGTGCGGTGTGGCGGACCGCGAGGTCGCTGAGCGTGGGCACGAGTGCATCATGCGTGTTGCCGCCCCGTATCTCCAAACTGGCAAGATGCGCACATGCTCGACAGACTCCGTACGGCTGCCGCCGCCCGCCGCGAGGCCGGCCTGACGCGCACGCTGTGGCCTCGCACGCCGGACTTCGACGGCCTGCTGGATCTGGCCTCCAACGACTACCTGGGCCTGGCCCGCGACCCGCGGCTCATTGAGGCGGCCGTGGAGGCCACGCGGGTGTGGGGCACGGGCTCGACCGGCTCGCGGCTGGTGACCGGGTCCACTCGGTTGCACGAGCGGCTGGAGGAGTCGCTGGCGGACTTCTGCGGGGCGGATCGGGCGCTGGTGTTCTCCTCCGGGTACCTGGCCAACCTGGCGGCGGTCGCCACGCTGGGCCGGGGGGCGCTGGTGGTGTCCGACGCGGGCAACCACGCCTCCATCGTCGACGCCTGCCGCCTGGCCCGCTCGCGGGTGGTCGTGACGCCGCACAAAGACGTCGAGGCCGTCGAGAAGGCTCTGGCCGGCCGTGAGGAGGAGCACGCCGTCGTCGTGACCGACGCCGTCTTCTCCGTCGACGGCGACCTGGCGCCCGTCGCGGAGCTGTCGGAGGCGGCGGTACGGCACGGCGCCATGCTCGTGGTGGACGAGGCCCACGCGCTCGGCGTCGTCGGCGAACATGGCCGCGGCGCGGTGCACTCAACCGGGCTATTTCGGGAATCTCACATTGTGAGAACCCTCACACTGTCCAAATCGCTCGGGTCCCAGGGCGGGGCGGTCCTCGGCGCGCCGGAGGTGATCGAAACATTGATCGACACGGGACGCTCCTTCATCTTCGACACCGGCCTGGCGCCGGGCCCGGTGGCGGCGGCACTCGCGGCCGTCGATATCCTTCGGAACCAGCCCGAACTGCCCGGATTCGCCCGTGCCAGGGCGAGCGAGCTGGCCGCGACGGCACGCGAGCTCGGCCTGGAGACGAGCGAGCCGGCGGGTGCGGTGGTCCCCGTGGTGCTCGGCCCTCCCGAGGCCGCGCTGCGGGCGTCCGCCACCTGCGCGCAGCACGGAGTGCGCGTCGGATGCTTCCGTCCGCCTTCGGTGCCCGTCGGCCGCTCTTGCCTGCGGTTGACCGCGCGGGCCAATCTGAGTTCCGATGATCTCGCGGTGATCAGACACGCCCTCACCGCCGTGGCAGAGAGCAAGGTGAGCGCGTGACGGAAGAAAACCCCCGAGTTCCGAAGTACTACGACGTCAAGCGGAACCTGCTGGAGCTGACGAAGTCGCTGCCGGCGGGGGCGTCGTTGCCGCCCGAGCGGACGCTCGCCGTCCGGTTCGAGACCTCCCGCACCACCGTGCGGCAGGCGCTGTCGGAACTGGTGGTCGAGGGGCGGCTCATCCGCATCCAGGGCAAGGGCACCTTCGTCGCCCAGCCCAAGGTCGCCCAGGTGCTGCAGCTCAGCTCCTACATCGGCGACCTGCGCAACGCCGGGCTGGAGCCGGACACGAAGATCCTGGAGATCGGGTACATCTCGGCGGATGAGACGCTGGCGCGGCGGCTGGCCATCAACCCGGGCGGGCGGGTGCTGCGCATCCACCGGCTGCGGCTGGCCAACGGGGAGCCGGTCTCGATCGACACCACCCACCTGTCGGCCCGGCGCTTCCCCCGGCTGCGCAAGGAGCTCGAGGTGCACTCCGGGTTGTATGAGACCCTGCACAACGCCTACAACGTGCGGCTGACGGACGCCGAGGAGATCATCGAGACGGTGCTGGCGACACCGTACGACGCGCAGATGCTCGGTGTCGACGTGGGGCTGCCGATGTTGCTGCTGACCCGGCACGCCTTCGACGCGGAGGGCAACCCGGTGGAGTGGGCGCAGTCGCTGTATCGAGGGGACCGGTACAAGTTCGTCACGCGGCTGCGCCGGCCGTAGGCCGCTCCCGCAGAGGGGCCTACCCTTACCCCCATGAGCGTCCTGGTGGTCACCGGAACCGACACCGGTGTGGGCAAGACGGTCGTCACGGCCGCCGTGGCCGCGTTGGCGAGGCAGCGCGGTGCGACGGTGGCCGTGGTGAAGCCCGGCCAGACCGGCGTCCTGCCCGGCGAGCCCGGCGACATGGACGAGGTGGTGCGCCTGGCGGGCGTCACCACGACGTTCGAGCTGGCGCGCTTCCCCGACCCGCTGTCGCCCGCGGCGGCGGCGCGCCGGGCGGGCCTTCCGCCCGTGTCGCTGCGGCACGCGGCCGCCCGGATCCGCGAGCTCGCCGAGTCCCACCGCCTGGTCCTGGTCGAGGGCGCGGGCGGCCTGCTGGTCCGCTACGACGAGGAGGGCGCCACCATCGCCGACCTCGCCCGCGACCTGGGCGCCCAGGTGCTGGTCGTCGTCCGGCCGGGCCTGGGCACGCTCAACCACACAGCGCTGACCCTGGAGGCGCTGGCCCACCGCGGCCTCGACCTGGCGGGCGTGGTGATCGGCTCCTGGCCGCGCGAGCCCGGCCTGGCCGAGCGGTGCAACGTGGCCGACCTGGAGATGCTGGCCGCCCGGCCGCTCGCCGGCGCCCTCCCGGCCGGCGCGGCCCGCGCCGAGGGCTTCGCCTCGATCGCCAGGACCGGCCTGGCCCCCGTCCTGGGCGGCTCGTTCGACCCCGCCGCCTTCCGCCGTACCTTCACTGTCGCCCCCTGAACCCCCGCCCCTAAGCTTGTCCCCCGTGACGGACATCCTGGAGATCGCCCGCGCCCAGGTCCTCGAGCGGGGCGTCGGCCTCGACCTCGACCAGGCGCTGGAGTGCCTGCGCCTGCCCGACGACCGGCTGCCCGAGCTGCTCGCCCTCGCCCACGAGGTGCGGATGGCCTGGTGCGGCCCCGAGGTGGAGGTCGAGGGAATCGTCTCGCTGAAGACGGGCGGCTGCCCGGAGGACTGCCACTTCTGCTCGCAGTCCGGCCAGTTCTCCTCGCCGGTGCGGGCGGTCTGGCTCGACATCGACGAGCTGGTCAAGGCCGCCAAGGAGACCGCCGAGACGGGCGCGACGGAGTTCTGCATCGTCGCCGCCGTGCGCGGCCCCGACCGCAGGCTCATGGACCAGGTACGGCGGGGCGTGGCGGCCATCAAGGAGGCCGTCGAGATCAACATCGCCTGCTCCCTGGGCATGCTCACCCAGGAGCAGGTCGACGAGCTGGCCGGGATGGGCGTGCACCGCTACAACCACAACCTCGAGACCGCCCGTTCCCACTTCCCCAACGTCGTGACCACCCACACGTGGGAGGAGCGCTGGGACACCTGCCTGATGGTCAGGAAGGCCGGGATGGAGCTGTGCTGCGGCGGCATCATCGGCATGGGCGAGAGCCTCGAACAGCGCGCCGAGTTCGCCGCCCAGCTGGGCGAGCTGGAGCCCGACGAGGTGCCGCTGAACTTCCTCAACCCCCGCCCCGGCACGCCGTTCGCCCACTACCCGCTGGTGGAGGGCAAGGAGGCGCTGAAGACCATCGCCGCCTTCCGGCTGGCGCTGCCGCGCACGATCCTCCGGTACGCCGGAGGCCGCGAGCTGACGCTCGGCGACCTGGGCACCCGCGAGGGCATGCTCGGCGGCATCAACGCCATCATCGTCGGCAACTACCTGACCACGCTGGGCCGTTCCCCCGCCGAGGACCTGGCGCTGCTCGACGACCTCAAGATGCCGATCAAGGCGCTGTCGCAGACGCTCTAGCAGCCGGCCTGGGGCAGCGCGCACACCTTGCCGGCCATCTGGTTCGCCCAGCGCAGCACGTTCTTGAACTGCTTGGCCGGCAGCCGCCTGGTCGGCACGGCCGTCTCGGCGTAGAGGAAGACGACGGCGCCCTTCCTGGCCACCACGGCCACCTGGCCGCCCTCGAAGTAGCGGCTGCCCGACCGCAGGGCCTCGTCGCCCAGCTTCAGCGGCTTGCTGAAGTTGAGCGCCCGGTTGTGGCCCTTGCCGATGTCGGCGCACTTCTTGAGGTCGGCGCGCAGCCGGTTCATGGCCTGCCTGGCCTGGCCGGCGTCGCGGTAGACGACGAGCTGTTCGGCTTTGCCGTACACCTCGTCGGTGAAGCCGACGGTGCGGGCGGCCACCCGGGCGGCCTCGTCCGCGCGCTTGCGCCAGCAGGGGTTCACCAGCAGCGGCCTGCGGACGTCGCCGGAGACCTGCCAGCTCTGCCACTCCTTCCTGGGTCCCTTGGCGGCCTTCTCGAACAGCAGGAAGTCCTGCGGGATCACCGGCGCCAGCAAGGTCACGGCGACGGCGGCATTCGTCAACATCGTCATCATGCTTGAGGTAGACGCGGGACGCGGGCCGCCGGTTCGGTGATGATGCAGGTATGGCGAAGGCGATCGAACAGCCCGTTCCCGGGATCACGGTGGGACACGGGCTGCTGGCCCGCTCCGGCGGCGCGGTGCAACCGCTCGACAAGGTCGTGCACGACGGTGACACGATCAACATCGCGGCCGACGGCAACTTCGGCGTCCGCATGCTCGGCGTGGACGCCCCCGAGGTCAGCTTCGAGCTGCCCAGGCATCCCGACTTCCCCGACGACCCGAAGGGGTTCGCGAAGATCGGCCACCCGGCGTGGACCCGGTTCCTGACCGACCCGTTCGCCGCCGGCTACCCCGAGCTGACCCTGCGTGCCGCGCTGCGCGACCACATGCTGACCAAGGTGGGCCCGGAGGCCGGTCCCAACCACGCGCACCACGCCGCCCCGGCGACCCAGGCGCTCAAGGACATGATCCAGGGCGACATCGCCGAGCAGGGGCTCACCGGGGAGACGTTCAAGCTGCGGCTGGCGTTCGCGCACGAGATCCTCGACCGGTACGGCAGGCTGCTGTGCTACGTCAACCGGGAACAGCGGCAAAGGCCCCGGCCCGACCCCTACAACGAGCGGCTGCTGGCGGCCGGGCACGTCGTGCCGTACTTCATCTGGCCCAACGTCGACCCCTTCGTCCGCCAGGAGGGGCGCGTGGCCGACGCGGTGCCCGCGCCGGGAAGCGCGCATGCCGTCGCCGAGGCGGGCGCGCTGGGCCGGGCGCGGCAGGCCGTGCGCAAGGCGCGGCAGGAGGGGCTGGGGCTGTGGAACCACGCGGGCCCGCTCGCCGTCCTGCCCTTCGAGCTGCGCTTCCTGGCCCAGCGGCGGGCTCCCGATCGCTACGTGATGGACCTGTCGGACGACGCCCGCGAGCTGCTGCACCCGCAGAGCTACTTCCGCATCCCGCATCCGGAGGACCGGCTGTTCGTCAACGCCGAGCACGCTCCGCTGTTCCGGGAGAAGGGCTGGTCCGTCCCGCCACTGTAGTTTCATTCGGTAACCGGCTGGTAGGTTCCGGGCATGGAGTCCGCGAAGCACGCAGGCGACGCCGCGGTCGCCGTCTCGAAGGCCTATGGCGTCCAGACCATGTTCACCCTGTCCGGCGGCCACGTCTTCCCGCTGTATGACGGCGCGGTGCACGAGGACATGCGCATCCTCGACGTGCGCCACGAGCAGAGCGCCGTCTTCGCGGCCGAGGCGACCGCCAGGCTGACCAGGAAGGCCGGGCTCGCCGTGCTGACGGCCGGTCCGGGCATCACCAACGGCGTGAGCGGCATCGCCACCGCGCACTTCAACGGCTCGCCGGTCGTGGTGATGGGCGGGCGCGCGCCGCAGTCCCGCTGGGGCAGCGGCGCCCTGCAGGAGCTGGACCATCCGCCGCTGCTGGAGCCGATCACCAAGCTGGCCTTCACCTCCTCCGGCGCCGACGCCGTCGGCCAGGACGTGGAGCTGGCCTTCCGCACCGCGCTCGCGCCCCACCGCGGCCCGGTGTTCGTCGACTTCCACATGGACCACCTGTTCGCGCCCGCCGCCGGGCACGCCGCCGAGCCGCTGACGCCCTCGCCGCTGGAGCCCGACCCCGACGCGGTGGCGCGGATCGCCCGGCTGCTGGCCGAGGCCGAGCGGCCGGTGCTGGTGCTCGGCTCGGACGTGTGGATGGACCGCGCCGAGGAGGCCGCCCGCGACTTCGCCGAGGCCTGGCGGCTGCCGGTGATCCCCAACGGCCAGGGCCGCGGCGTCCTGCCCGCCGGTCACGAGCTGCTGGTCACCCGGGCCCGCGGCATCGCCTTCGGCCAGGCCGACCTGGTGATCGTGGTCGGCACGCCGCTGGACTTCCGCCTGGCCTACGGCTGGTTCGGCGGCAAGGAGGGGGCGCCTCTGGCCCGCGTCGTGCACATCGCCGACGCGCCGTCGCAGCTTGCGACCCACATGCAGCCCGCCGCGTCCGCCTCGGGCGACCTGTCGCTGGTCTTCTGGAGCCTGGGCGCGGCCTGCGGCGACGCGGGCGTCAAGCCCACCCGCTACGCCGACTGGGTGACGCGCCTGTCCGAGGCCGCGGCGGCGGCGATCGCGCAGGACGCCGAGCTGCTGGCCGCCGAGTCCGACCCCATCCACCCGATGCGCATCTACGGCGAGCTGGCCAAGGTGCTGGCCGACGACGCCGTGGTCATCGGCGACGGCGGCGACTTCGTCTCCTACGCGGGCAAGTACGTCGAGCCCAAGCGCCCCGGCAACTGGCTCGACCCCGGCCCCTACGGCTGCCTCGGCACCGGCCTGGGCTACTCCATCGCCGCCCGCGTGGCCCGCCCGTCCTCCCAGGTGGTGCTGCTGCTCGGCGACGGCGCGGCGGGGTTCTCGCTGATGGACGTCGACACCCTGGTACGGCACCGCCTGCCGGTGGTGATGATCTGCGGCAACAACGGCATCTGGGGGCTGGAGAAGCACCCGATGCGGATGCTGTACGGCTACGACGTGGCCGCGGAGCTGCAGCCGCACTGCCGCTACGACCAGGTCGTCACCGCGCTCGGCGGGGGCGGCGAGCTGGTCACCAAGCCGTCGGAGATCGCTCCCGCGCTGCGCCGGGCGTTCGACTCCGGCGTGCCGTACATGGTGAACATCGCGACGGACCCGGAGATCGCCTACCCGCGCACCACGACGGGCGTCTAGGCACCGTGCGGACCGGGTGAGCGGACGTCACGCCGAGCCGGCCGGAGAGGCTGGACGACCAGCGAGACCAGTGACGCGGTCCCGCCCACGGCCGACAGGCCGAGGGCCCGGCGCTCGGGGAAGAAGAGGTCGGTGATGACGGTCCGCCCGTCGTCGCTGAAGACCTCCACCGAGCACGCGTCCACGTAGGCGGTGAACCGGATCCTGCCGTCCCGGAGCACGGCCGTGCCCCCGTGGCGGCCGGCCGTGACGGGGCCGGGTCCGCGCTCGGCGAACAGCTCTCCCGTCCGCGCGTCGTATCCGATCACGATGGCGCCGTCCCCGAGGACGAGCCCTGCGCGCTCGGCCGTACCCGGCTCGAACTCCGCGGTCACCTCCAGCGCGCCCTCGTCCAGGTGGCCGAGCAGCGGCACGTCGCCCCTCACTTCGAGATCGCCGAACGTGAACGGCTCGCCCGCGCGCAGGTCGCGAACCGCCGCGACGGGGCGCTGCGCCAGCCAGGTCCGCCCGCCGGCGGTGACGAGCGACAGCTCGCGGGAGAGGGTCATGGCGCCGCGCCAGGGATGGGTGGGGATGGCCGCGGCGTCACCCCAGTTGGCCATCCAGCCGATCAGGCAGCGCCGTCCCTCCGGCGTGCCCTCCCAGGTGGCGGCGGCGTAGAAGTCGCGGCCGACATCGGCCCAGGAGCCCGAGGCGTCCTCCGGCGTGAAGGTCACGCCGTCGAAGTCGCCGACGAAGTACTGCACGCCGGAGCCTCCGGCGGGGCCGCCCGGGTTGACGCTGACCAGCATCACCCACCTGGATCCCCCGCCCTCGAGGGGCAGCCGGAACAGGTCCGGCATCTCCCACTCGCCCAGCGTCGCCCCGGCGGGGCCGAAGTCGCTGAGCCAGGTCCACGCCTTCAGGTCGGCGGACCGGTACAGGGCGATCCGCCGCTCGGAGCACCGCGCGATCGCCATGATCCAGTAGCCGCCCTCGGCGTACCAGAACACCTTCGGATCGCGGAAGTCCTTGGAACCGATGTCGAGGACCGGATTGCCGCGGTAGCGGGTCCAGGTCCGGCCACGGTCGGCGCTGGAGGCGAGCGCCTGCGTCTGGACGCCGGTCCGCTGGCAGCTCGCGGTGTAGACGGCGACCGCGGCGGACCTGCCGAAGCCCGCGGTGCCGTGCTCGTCGATCACGACGCTGCCCGAGAAGACGTGCTCGTCCTCGGTCGCCGGGATGGCCGTGCCGAGTTCCTCCCAGTGCACCAGGTCGGGGCTGACCGCGTGGCCCCACGACATGTTGCCCCACTGATCGCCTTCAGGGTTGTACTGGTAGAACAGGTGATATTCGCCGTCGTGCCAGACCAGCCCATTGGGATCGTTCATCCAGTTGCGCGCGGGCGTGTAGTGGATCTGCGGGCGGTACGGCTCGCGCCGGGGCAGGGAGCGGTGGGACAAGAACTCTCCTCGAACGGTGGAAACGTGGTCAGCCCTTCACGGACCCGGCCGTGAGGCCGCGCACGAAGAACCTTTGCAGCGACAGGAAGAACAGGACGGGCACGACCATCGACACCAGACCGCCGGCCGTGACCAGCTGCCATCCCTGGCCCTGCTGGCCGATGAGGGCCTTGACCGCCACCGTGATCGGCTGGTTCTCCCCCGGCCCGACGAAGACCAGCGCCACCAGCAGGTCGTTCCACACCCACAGGAACTGGAAGATGGCGAAGGAGGCCAGGGCCGGCACGGACATCGGCATGATGACGCGCCAGAACGTCGTGAAGTGGCTCGCGCCGTCGATCCTCGCCGACTCGAGCACCGACCTGGGCAGGGTCGCCATGTAGTTGCGCAGGATGTAGATCGCCAGGGACATGCCGAACCCGATGTGGGCCAGCCAGGCGGCCGGGAACGTCCCGGTGAGACGCAGGTCGCCGTACAGCTGCAGCACCGGGACGAGCGCCACGTAGTTGGGCACGACCAGCAGGCTGACGATCAGGATGAACAGCGCGTTGCGCCCCGGGAAGCTCATGAACGCGAACGCGTAGGCCGCGAACGCCGCGATGAGGAGCGGGATGAACGTGGCGGGCAGCGCGATGGCGAAGCTGTTGACGAACGCCTCGTCGAGGTTGGCCTGGGCGATGACCTCGCCGTAGGCGTCGGTGGTCAGGCGGGCCAGGGAGGCGGGGTCGGTGAGGACCGTCCACCAGCCGCTGGTGTTCGCGTCGTCCTTGGTCCGGAAGGACGTGACGAGCAGGCCGACGGTGGGGAGCAGCCACAGCGTGCAGACGAACGCCATCGTGATCTTGGCGATCACGGTGGCCTCGCCCCGGGTGCGCGCCGGGCGCCGCGCCGCCTTCCGGTGCAGGGCGGGACGTGTCTCGGATCGGGTGGCGACGCTCATCGTCCCGCCTCCTCGGCGCGGAACTGCCGCACCTGGTAGATCATGATGGGCACGATGGCGATCATCAGCATGACCACGATCGCCGCCGCCCGCCCGTTGTGGAAGTTCGTGAACAGCTCGTTGAAGAACTGCACGCCGATGACGTTGGTGTCGAAGTCGCCGTTGGTCATGACGTAGACGATGTCGAAGAGCTTCATGACGCCGATCGTCACCGTGACGAAGACCGTGATGATCGTCCCGCGGATCTGCGGGACGATCACCTTGCGGAAGATGTGGAACTCGCCGGCCCCGTCGATCCTGGCCGCCTCCAGGGTCTCGGCGGGCACGCTCTTGATGGCCGCCGACAGCAGCACCATGGCGAACCCGACCTGTGCCCACAGCAGCATCACCATGAGCTCGAGGCTGTTGAACTTGAACTGGCTGATCTGGAGCCAGTTGACCGGCTCCATGCCCAGGCCCGTCACGATCGCGTTCTGCAGGCCGATCTGGGGCTCTCCCGGCGGGTTGGCCGCGTAGACGAAGCGCCAGATGGTGCCCGCGCCCACGGCGGAGATGGCCATGGGCATGAAGACGGCCGTCTTGGCCAGCTTCTCGGCGCGCGGTTTGAGCCGGTCGGCGAGGACGGCGATGCCGAGCCCGAGACCGATGGTGGCCGCGGGCACGATGACGATCCACAGGAGCGTGTTGACCAGGGTGGAGCGGAATCCCGGCGATCCCAGGAGCGAGGTGTAGTTCTCCACCCCGACGTAGGCGGTGCTGTCGGCGTTCGCGAAGCTGTAGTTGACCGTCTGGATCGCCGGGTAGATCAGGTACAGGCAGATCGCGAGGAAGGCCGGGCCGATGTAGAGGTACGGCTTGAGCCACGCCTCCCATCGGCCCGGCAACAGCTCCGCCAGCCGGTTGAGGACCCAGAACAGCAGCAGTGCGCCGCCCACTCCCGCGACGACGGCCAGGATGGCGTTGATCGTCTTGACCAGCATGGCGTTGCTCCCAGGGTCAGTTGGCCGGCCAGCTCGCGTCGATGGACTTCAGCGCCTCGTCGGTGGTCTGCTGGCCGCTGATCCAGGAGGTCATGGCCTTCCAGAACGTCCCGGAGCCGACCGCTCCGGGCATCGCGTCGGACCCGTCGAAGGCGAACGAGGTCGAGCCGTAGGCGATCTCAGCGATGTCCCGGATGGTCTTCGACGGGTAGTGGGAGACGTCGAAGTCCTTGTGCGGGGACAGCCACGCCCCGGTCTTGGCCCCGGCCGCGCCGAAGTCCTTGGTGCTCATGTACTGCAGGACCTTCTTGGCGGCCTCGTTGTCCTTGCTGAACAGGCCCGCCAGGTCGCCGCCGCCCTCCACCGGGTTGTCCCCGCCGGCGGTGGCCGGGGGGAATCCGAAGACGCCGAGACGGTTGTCGATGTCGGCCAGCACGTCGTCGGGGAAGAAGCCCTTGGCCGCGACGAAGTTGCCCTGCTTGAACAGGTAGCAGCCGGGCGGGTTGCGGAACATGGGGTTGCCCGCCGTGCCGAAGGCGTTGCTGGAGATGGACTTGCGCCCGCCGAGCACGTTGCCCTCGGTGAAGGCGATCTTCTCGAAGGTGCCGGCGGCCTGCCGTACCAGCGGGGAGTCGAAGGGGATCTTGTGCTCGACCCACTGGTTGTACTTGTCGATGCCTCCGTACTTGAGCACCAGCTCCTCGATCCAGTCGGTGGCGGGCCAGCCGGTGGCCGGGCCCGACTCGATGCCCAGGCACCAGGGGATCTTCCCATCGGCCTTGATCTTGTCGGTGAGCTGGAGAAGCTCGGGGATGGATTTCGGGATCGGGTAGCCGGCCGACTCGAACGCCTGCTTGGGGTAGAAGACGAGGCTCTTGACGTTCATGCTGACCATGAGCCCGTAGAGCTTGCCGTCATGGGTGCCGGCCTCCAGCGTCCCGGCCGACATGCTGCTTTTCAGCGTCGGCAGGTCGAGGATGCCGTCCAGCGGGGCGAGTCGTCCCTTGGCGGCGAGGTCCTTCATGATGCCCGGCTGCGGGAACAGCGCGATGTCGGGCAGGTTGTTGCCCTGTACCCGGGTGACGATGAGCTGGTTGAAGTTGTCGGCGGGCGACCACTTGATCGTGATGCCCTGCTGCTTGGCGTACGGCTCCAGCGACACCTTCAGGGCCTCCAGGCCGTCGCCGGTGAGACCGGTCATGATCTCCACGGTCTTGTCGCCGCTGCCGCCGTCGCGGCCCGCACTGCTCGCCGTCGAGCCGCCGTCGTTGAGGCAACCGCTCGCGAGCAGCACGGCCGCCGTGGCGGGCACCAACGTCGTGATGAGTTTCGTCCGTCGCATCTGTGACTCCTTGTACTGCCGCGGGGGCTCGACGACGGGCTAGTATTGACGCGCGTCAAAAAGTGACGCGCGTCAAAGATAGAAATAGTCCGCGTGACATCTGAACCACCAGGCGGTTACAGATGCGTAACGTTCATCCCCGATTGGTCTCCACCCGACATCCGCAGGACACTTGGCACATGGTCACCAGAGCCGACGTCGCCCGCCTCGCCGGAGTCTCCACCGGCACCGTCTCCCACGTGATCGCGGGCGCCCCCTCCATCCGCCCGGAGACCCGCCAGCGGGTCCTCGCCGCGATGGAGCAGCTCGGCTACACACCCAACGCCATGGCGAGTGCCTTGGCCGGTGGCCGCAGCCGGATCATCGCCATCGTCTTCCCCTCCGAGCCGCGCACGATCGTCGGGACGGACATGGAATACATCCTGGCCGCCACCGAGGCCGCCAGGAAGCGCGGCTTCCACGTCGTGCTGTGGACCTCCGGCTGTGGACCTCCGGCTCGCGCGACCTGGACGGGCTGCGCCAGCTGGCCAGGACCGGGCTGGTCGCGGGGTTCCTGCTCATGCAGGTCGCCCTCTCCGACCAGCGGGTGCGGCTGCTCACCTCGGCCGGGATCCCCGTCGGGCTGATCGGGCGCACCCGCAGCCCCGACCGCCTGCCCTACGCGGACGCGGACTTCGACCAGATCGCCGGCCTGGTGATCGACCACTTCGCCGAGCTCGGGCACCGGTCGATCGGCATGCTGAACGCGCCGTACGAGCGCGGCACCCGCGGCATCGGCGCGGCGGTGCGCTTCGCCGACGCCGTCCGCAAGACGTGCGCCGAGCGCGGGCTCGAGTGCGCCATCGTGGCCGGCGAGCACACCATCGCGGCCGGAAGGGCGGCGCTCCGCTCACTCCTGGAGACCGCGCCGCACACCACGGCCGTCATCTCCTACAACTGGGAGGCCACCCTGGGTGCGATGCGGGAGGCGCGCGCGCTCGGCCGCCCGATACCCGAGCGGCTGTCCCTGGTCTTGTGCTCCAACGGCGAGCCGGAGTGGACCGACCCGCAGCTGACCTCGGCCACCCCGCCCGCCCGGGAGATCGCGGCCGCCGCGGTGGAGGCGCTCATCGACCATCTCACCGCCCCCGACGCCCCGCCCGCGCAGCGGCTGGTGCCCAGCGTGCTGGTGGCACGGCAAAGCACCGCGCCCGCGGTCCGGCCCTGACCGTCCCGCCCGCCGGGGGCACGGCTCCCCCGGCTCGCACCCGTGGAACACGCGAAACCGCACCACCGAACCGCCTTGTTCAGACTTGCCCTTTCCGAAGAGGGAGCTTCATGACACCCGAGAAGACCGCCCGCGCGAACCCGGAGCCGCGCCTGCTGCACCTGCGTGAGGCAGGCGTCAGCCTGCTGATCGACCTCGGCGGCGAGGGGTTGCCGCGTGTCTTGCACTGGGGTGACGATCTCGGCGACCTGTCCTCCGAGCAGCTCGCCGAGCTCGCGCTGGCCGGCGTGCCCCCGGTGGTCTCCAACACGCTGGATGAGCCCATGTCCGTCGCGGTGCTGCCCGAGCCGGGGACCGGCTGGCCCGGGCTGCCCGGCCTGCGCGGCCACCGGGACGGCCGGGACTGGTCGCCGCTGTTCACCGTGACGTCTGTGGAGGCCGGCGACGGCGACGAGGACCGGCTGGTGCGGGTGCGGGCCGAGGACGCGACCGCCCGGCTGGCCCTTGTGCTGGACATCGGCCTGACCAGGGCCGGCCTGGTCAAGATGCGCGCCGCCGTCGGCAACCTGCACGAGGCCGAGCCGTACACCCTGGACGGGCTCGTGCTCGCGCTGCCGGTGCCCTCCCACGCCGCCGAACTGCTCGACCTGACCGGGCGGCACCTGCGCGAGCGGTCGCCGCAGCGCCAGCCGTTCACCGTGGGCGCCCGGGTGCGCGAGAACCGCCGCGGCCGCACCGGCGCCGACGCGACCCTCATGCTCACCGCCGGCGTTCCGGGCTTCGGCTTCCGCTCCGGCGAGGTCTGGTCCGTGCACGTGGCCTGGAGCGGCGACCACACCACCTTCGCCGAGCGGCTGCCCGACGGCCGGGCCGTGCTGGGCGGCGGCGAGCTGCTGCTCCCCGGCGAGGTACGGCTGGCGCCCGGCGAGGAGTACACCGGCCCCTGGCTGTACGCGGCGCACGGCCACGGCCTGGACGCGGTGTCGGAGCGGTTCCACCGCGAGCTGCGCGCCCGCCCCCACCATCCCGCCGGCCCGCGCCCGGTCGTGCTCAACACCTGGGAGGCCGTGTACTTCGACCACGACCTGGACAAGCTGCGCCGGCTCGCGGATCTGGGCGCGAAGGCGGGCGTGGAGCGGTTCGTGCTCGACGACGGGTGGTTCCGGGGGCGGCGCGACGACCACGCCGGGCTCGGCGACTGGTACGTCGACGAGACCGTCTGGCCCTCGGGCCTGTGGCCCCTCGTGGAGCACGTGCGAGCGCTCGGCATGCAGTTCGGCCTGTGGGTCGAGCCCGAGATGGTCAACCCGGACTCCGCTCTCGCCCGCGCCCACCCCGACTGGATCATGTCGACCGGCGGGCGCACGCCACCGGAGGCCAGGCACCAGCAGGTGCTCGACCTGGTGCACCCGGAGGCGTACGCCTACGTGCTCAATCGCCTGGACAGCCTGGTCGGCGAGTACGGCATCGACTACCTCAAGTGGGACCACAACCGGGACCTCGTCGACGCCGGCCACAGCCCGTACGGCGAGGCCGCCGTCCACCGCCAGGTGCTCGCGGTCTACCGGATGATGGACGAGCTGCGCCGCCGCCACCCCGGCCTGGAGATCGAGTCCTGCTCCTCCGGCGGATGCCGCGTGGACCTCGGCATCCTCCAGCGCACCGACCGGGTGTGGGCCAGCGACTGCATCGACGCGCTCGAACGCCAGTCGATCCAGCGCTGGACCCAGCTGCTGCTGCCGCCCGAGCTGATCGGGTCGCACGTCGGCGCGCCGTACGCCCACACCACCGGACGCCGCCACGGCCTGGCCTTCCGCGCAGGAACGGCGCTGTTCGGGCACTTCGGCATCGAGTGGGACCTCACCGGAGCCTCCGCGGCAGAGCTGGAGGAGCTGGCGCGCTGGATCTCGCTCTACAAGAGCGTCCGCGACCTGCTGCACACCGGACGCACCGTGCGGGCCGACCATCCGGATCCCGCGCTGTGGGTGCACGGCGTGGTGGCCGAGAACGGCTCCGAGGCGATCTTCGCCCTGGTCGCCATGGCCACCCCCGTCACCGCACCGCCCGGCCGCGTGCGGCTGCCCGGACTCGATCCCGACGCGGTGTATCGGGTGGAACCCCTCCCGCCCGCCGGCACGCCCGCGGGAGTCAACAGCGTCCTCCCGGCGTGGCTGACCGCGGGCCGCGTGCACCTCCCGGGGAGGGTGCTGGGCCGGGTGGGGATCCAGGCGCCCGACCTGTATCCCGAACACCTCCTGCTGCTCCGGCTGACCAGGACGTCATAGGTCCAGGACCAGCCGGGAGCTCGACGCGCGGGAGACGCAGATCAGCATCGTGTCGCCGGCCTCCCGCTCCTCCTGGGTGAGCAGCGAGTCCCGGTGGTCGGGCACGCCGTCCAGCACGCCGGTCTCGCAGGTCCCGCAGGTGCCCTCCCGGCAGGACGACAGGACCGGCACCCCGGCCTCCTCGACGACCGACAGCACCGATCGCCCGGGCGGCACGCGCAGCGTCAGCCCGGAGCGGGCCAGCTCGATCTCGAACTCCTCCCCGGGACCCGGCTCCGCGCCGTCCCTGGGGGCGAAGCGTTCCACGCGCAGGCTGCCGGGCGGCCATCCCGCGCACCGCGCCTCCACGGCGTCCAGCAGGGGCGCCGGGCCGCAGCAGTAGACGAGCGTGCCGGAGGACGGCTCGCCGAGCCAGCGGTCGAGGTCGAGCAGGCCCGTCTCGTCCTGCGGGCAGAGCTCGGCCCGGGGGTCGGCGGCCAGCCGTTCCCTGAAGGCCATCGACGCCCGGGTCCGCCCGCCGTACAGCAGCCGCCACGCCGCGCCGAGCCGCTCGGCCTCGGCCAGCATCGGCAGGATCGGCGTGATCCCGATGCCGCCCGCGATGAAGAGGTACCGCTTGGCCGGGACCAGCTCGAAGGTGTTGCGCGGCCCCCGCGCGTCGACCTTGTCGCCCACGGCCAGCCGCTCGTGGACGTGGCGGGAGCCGCCCCGGCTCGCCGGCTCGCGCAGCACGGCGATCTCGTAGGCGTACCGGTCGGCGGGGTCGCCGCACAGGGAGTACTGGCGCACCAGGCCGGGCCCCAGGACCAGGTCGAGGTGCGCACCCGGCGTCCAGGGCGGCAGCGGGCCACCGCCGGCGGCGCGCAGCGTCAGGTGCGCCACCCCCTCGGCGGCGGTCCGCTTGGCCGCCACCACCAACGTGATCGTCATGGAGAGTCCTTCGCGTGCTCGGGGTGGTCCAGGAGCAGGGCCCAGATCTCCACCGGGTCCTCGGCGTGCCGTACGGCGCCGCAGTGGCACACGCCGGTCAGCACGTCGGAGCCGGGAGTCCACTCCACCCTCAGCCGTGTCGCGGTCATGGCGTCTCGATCATCCGCTTGAGCAGGCGGCGGGCGGCCAGCCCGCCCGTGTCGATGTTGATGCTGAGCTCCTGGTAGCCCTCCGGCTCGGTGGCGATGACCCGCTCCAGCAGGTCGAGCGCGCGCACGTCCTGGAGCACGACGGTGCGGTTGCTCTCGGCCAGGAACGCGCTGACCTCCTCGTCGTCGCGGGCGAAGTCGCGGGAGACCATCCAGAAGTCGTGCGTGCTGGTCTCGGTCTCGGGCGTGATCGCGTAGACGATCTCGGCGTGGCAGGCGCGGCTGTCGTCGCCGTCGGGTCCGGGCGCCACGCCGGTGGGGGCGATGCGGCTGTGGAGCAGGTACAGGCACGGCGGGTGGTACTCGATGTCCTGCCAGCGGTCGATGCGGCCCTCGATGCCGGTGGAGCGGGCGTAGAAGGGCGGGCACTCGGCGTCGGTCATGCGCCGGCTGACGTAGACGACCCCGGCCTTCTCGTCCACCTCGGTGGTGATGGGCGTCTGCGCCACCTCCGGGGTGCCGATGTAGCCACCGTGCAGGTAGGTCTCGTGCGACAGATCCATCAGGTTGTCCACGAGCAGCTCGTAGCGGGCGGCCAGCGGCTCCATGCCGCGCACGGTGGTCCAGTCGGGGGAGGCCAGCCAGGGCGCCCGCGGGACGGCGGCCGGGTCGGCGGCGTTCGCGTCGCCGATCCACACCCACACGAGCGTGTCCTGCTCGACGACGGGATAGACGGGGATGCGGGCGGTGCGGGGGATGCGGGCCTGGCCCGGTACGGCGACGCACCGGCCGTCCGGGGCGTAGGTGAAGCCGTGGTAGCCGCACACGACCGTGTCGCCGTCCCTGCTGCCCTCCGACAGCGGGTAGCGGCGGTGGACGCAGCGGTCGGACAGCGCGGCGACCCGCCCGGCGGCGGTGCGGTAGAACAGGATCGGCTCGCCGCAGATCGTCCTGGCGAGCAGGCCGTCGCCGACCTCCTCGCCGTAGGCGGCGACGTACCACTGGTTGCGCGGGAACGGCATGGCCGGGCTCCTCGGCGGACGGGGAACGGGAATGCCCCGACTTTCGCCAATGGGCCGACGGCCGGGCCACGCTCATTCCGTTGGATGGAATGGCTGTCCGGGCGGGAGCCTGCGGAGGGTGGGGGGAACGCGGATCGCCCTGGGCGCGCCGAGCGCCCGCGAGATGCCCCGCGCGGCGGCCAGGACCGCCGGGATCAGCGGCTGCGCGGCC
Source organism: Thermoactinospora rubra (assembly GCF_002093975.1). Taxonomy (GTDB): domain Bacteria; phylum Actinomycetota; class Actinomycetes; order Streptosporangiales; family Streptosporangiaceae; genus Nonomuraea; species Nonomuraea rubra_A. The sequence goes on along the minus strand of NZ_KZ084335.1, from coordinate 27,066 downwards.
CGCTCCCGCGACGGGACGACCACCGACACGGCCGCCACCGCCCTGTCGCCGGGCCCGAACACCGGCGCGGCCACCGACAGCGCCACCAGCTCGACCTGCCCGTCGCTGATGGCCACCCCGGTGCGCCGCACCTCGGCGAGGGCCCGGCGCAGCTCGTCGGGCGCGCAGATCGTCTTGGGGGTCAGGCGGGCCTTGGGCGCGGCGATGGCACGTTCCTGCAGCTCGTGGTCGGCGTGCGCGAGCAGCGCCAGCCCCACCCCGGTGGCGTGGGCGGGGAAGCGCCCGCCGACCCGGGTGAAGACGTGGACCGCGTCCCTGCCGGAGATGCGCTCGACGAAGACGACCTCCAGCCCGTCCAGGACGGCGAGCTGGACGTTCTCGTGCGTGGCCTCGTAGAGGTCCTCCAGGAACGGCATGGCCGCCTCACGCAATCCGAGCCCGCGCGGGGCCAGGGCGGCCACCTCCCACAGGCGCAGCCCGATCCGGTAGACGCCGCGCCCGCCGCGTTCCAGCGCGCCCCAGCGGGTCAGCTCGGTGACGAGCCGGTGGGCGGTGGCGGGCGGCAGGCCCGCGCGCCGGGCGATCTCGGCCAGCGGCAGGGCGGGCCGGTCCGGCGTGAAGGCGTCGAGGATGCCGAGGACCCTCCGCGTCACGGACGGGCGGCGCTGCTGCATGCCTCACTCCCAACCCGGTCGCTCAGGACAGTGCCCTCCACGCCTTGGTGAGCGCCTCCCGCAGCACCTTCACCTGGGCGGCGGTCAGCCCCCCGACCATGCGTTCCTCGAGCTCGCGGACCGGGGCCTCGAAACGGGCGAGCACGTCGCGTCCCGCGTCGGTCAGCAGGATGAGCAGCTCCCTGCGGTTGCGCGGATTGCGCTCCCTGCGGATGAGCCCCCGGTCCTCCAGCGCCCGCACCATGTCGGCCATCGACTGCGCCGTGACGAAGGAGAGGCGTGCCAGCTCGGCCGCGCACAACCCGTCGTGCCGCTCCAGGACGCTGAGCGCGGTGTACTGCTGGGCCGTGATGCCCGCCGGCCGGAGCAGCGCGTCCAGGTGCGACCTGACCACCAGCTCCACCCGCTTGACCATGTAGAGCAGAGACGGGCCCGACGCGGAAGTCGCCATCACGTTCCCCACTCCGGAGCATTGACAGGAATCCTGATTGTAACGACACTTCGCTTTATCAGGTTTCCTGATGATAGATCGCCGGATTCCCCAGGTGAAGGGACGGCTCGGCATGGGCGACCACAAAATCGAGGACGGCCTGCTGTTCATCGGCGGGCGGTGGCGCGAATCGGCGGGCGGTGGTCGCGCGGACGTCGTCGACCCCTCCACCGGCCGGGTGGCCGCCACCGTGGCCGATGCCGACGCCTCCGACGTCGACGCCGCCGTCGGAGCCGCCCGCGAGGCGTTCGACAGGGGACCGTGGGCCGCGACGAGCGGCCGGGAGCGGGCCCGCGTACTGCGCAGGGTGGCCGACCTCGTCAGGGAACACGCCGACGAGCTCACCCGGCTGGAGAGCCTGGACGTCGGCAAGCCGGTCACGCTGTGCCGCGCGGTCGACGTCGAGACGACGGCCGAGCAGTACGAGTACTACGCCGGCCTGGCGCAGACCCTGGACGGCGCCACCCGGGGGACCCCTCTGAACGCCCTGGCCTACACCCGCCGCGAACCGCTGGGCGTGGTGGCCGCGATCACGCCGTTCAACTTCCCGCTCATCCTGTCGGGCTCCAAGCTGGCGCCGGCGCTCGCGGCCGGGAACACCGTGGTGCACAAGCCGTCGGAGGACACACCGCTGAGCGCCCTGTTCATGGCCCGGCTGTTCCAGGAGGCCGGCGTCCCGGACGGCGTGGTCAACGTCGTCACGGGCATGGGCGCGAAGGCCGGGAAGGCCCTGCTGGAGCACCCGGGCATCGACAAGATCGCCTTCACCGGCTCCACGGCCGTCGGGCGGCACGCCGCGAGCGTCGCGGGCGCGGCGCTCAAGCCGGTCACCATGGAACTCGGCGGCAACGCCGCCCACCTCGTCTTCGAGGACGCCGACCTGGACAAGGCCATCGGCGCGATCATCAAGGCGTTCGTCTTCAACACCGGCCAGTTCTGCATGGCCGGGCCACGGCTGCTGGTCGCCCGGCCGCTCTACGAGACGATCCTCGGCATCCTCGCCCAGGCCGTTCCCGGCGTCCCGGTCGGCGACCCCCGCGACCCAGGCACCGTCGTGGGACCGATGGCCGCCGACCGGCACGTCAAGAAGGTCGAGGAGTACGTCGAACAGGCCCGCCGGGAGGGCGGCCGAATCGTGTGCGGCGGCGAGCGGCTCGACCTGAACGGCGGCTACTACTACCGGCCCACCGTCATCGCCGACCTGGCCGCCGGCTCCCGGGTCGTCCAGGAGGAGATCTTCGGCCCGGTCCTCACCGTTCAGCCGTTCGACTCCGAGGACGAGGCCGTCGAGATGGCCAACGCCACGCCGTACGGACTGGCGGCGGGGATCCAGACCGCCGACGTGGCCCGCGCGCACCGGGTGGCGGCCAGGCTCCAGGCCGGGATCGTCTGGGTCAACGACTGGGCGATGCTCGATCCCGCCGTGCCGTTCGGAGGTGTCAAGGACTCCGGCTACGGACGGGAGTACGGGCCGGAGGCCCTCGCCTCGTACACCAGGACCAAGTCCGTCGTCGTCTCACTGGACTGAAGGAGCGCGTCATGAGCACACCGACCCGGGCCGCCGTCGTCGAATCGGCCGGCGCGCCGTTCACCCTGACCGAGGTCGAACTCGACGAGCCAAGGCCGGACGAGGCGGTCGTCCGCATGGTGGCCGCGGGCCTGTGCCACACCGACCTGGGCGTGGCCGCGGGCGCGCTGCCGTTCCCGCTGCCCGGCGTGCTCGGCCACGAGGGGGCGGGCGTCGTGGAGGCGGTCGGATCGGCGATCACCGACATCGCGCCCGGCGACCACGTCGTGCTGTCGTTCACCTCCTGCGGCCACTGCCGCGACTGCCGGGGAGGCCATCCCGCCTACTGCGCCGCCTGGCTGCCGTTGAACCTCATCGGGGGCCGCCGCGCCGACGGCAACGCCACGATCAGCCGCGACGGCGTCCCGCTGGGCGGCCACTTCTTCGGGCAGTCCTCCCTCGCCGTACGGGCCCTGGTGGACCGGCGCAGCATGGTGAAGGTCGACCCCGCCGTGCCGCTGGAGTCCGTCGCGCCCCTGGGCTGCGGGGTCCAGACCGGGGCGGGCGCGATCTGGAACGTGCTGCGGCCGGAGCCGGGCAGCTGCGTCGCGGTCCTGGGCGCGGGCGCCGTCGGGCTGTCGGCCGTCATGGCCGCAGCGCTCACGCCCGCGACGACGATCGTCGCCGTCGACAGGATCGGCGAACGCCTGCGGCTGGCCCGCGAGGTCGGCGCGACCCACACGGTCGACGTCGGGGAGGCCGACGTGACCGAGGCGATCCTCGACCTCACCGGCGGGCGGGGAGCCGACGGCGTCGTGGACACCACAGGCAGCGTCGCCGTGGTGCGCAAGGGCGCCGACGCCCTCGCGCCGCGCGGCACGCTCGTGCTGGTCGGCGCGCCGCCGTTCGGCACGGAGGTCGCCCTGGACGTCAACGCCATGCTCCCCGGCCGCCGGGTGACGGGCCTGACCCTGGGCGACGGCGAGCCGCAGACATTCATCCCCGCCCTGGTCCGGCTCGTGCGCGACGGCCGCCTGCCGGTGGACAGGCTGATCTTCCACTACGCGTTCAACGACATCGCCCTGGCCGCCGAGCACATGGCCGCCGGAAAGGCCGTCAAGCCGGTGATCGTTTTCTAGCCTAGGGGGTCTTGGTCGGCGACGGGCTCGTGGACGGCGACGGGCTGACCGAGCAGGCGATGTCCTCGATCACGGTCAGCGTGATCTTCTTGTCGATCGGGTGGAGGGTGCCCACTTCGGGCTCCACCGCGCCGATCTTCACGCAGCCCTTCCAGTCGGGGTCGTGGTCCTTGAAGGTGTTGACCTGCTTGAAGCCCGCCTTCCTGAGCAGTTCCTGGGCCGCGGCCGGGGTCAGGTGGTAGACCGGCGGGATCTTCTTGCGCTGCACCGTCGGCGTGGTGGTCGGCTTGGTGGGCGAGACCGTGGGCTTGGTGGGCTCGGTCTTCGTGGGCTCGGACGTCGAAGGCTCCTGCGACGGTTCGGGATCCTCCATGGAGGGCCGGACCGTGGGCTTGGTCTCCGAGGGCCGCGTCTGGTGGTTCCTGGTAGGCGACTTGGGGGGTTTCGAGATGGAGGACGTCTTGCCGACGGCGCCGACGTTGGTCGACGTGGGTGTGGGCGTGGGATTGAGGATCTCGCCGCCGGTGATGGCGAACGCGCCCGCGCCCACCCCGAGGACGGCCACGACGGCGATGCCCGCCACCAGGCCGCCCTTGCTGCTGCGGGCCTTGGACGCGCGGCGGCCGCGCCGTGACGGAGCGGCCTCCAGCGTGGTGTTCTCGGGCCGGGGCGGCGGCTCGGGACGGGCCATCGTGGCGCCCGTGGTGACCGGCTCCAGGTCGCCCAGGTGGGCCGCGCCGATCGCGACCTGGCGGGCGGCGGTGCTCATCGCGGCGGCGCTGGGGAAGCGCGCCGCGGGGTCCTTCGACAGCGCCCGCTCCACCAGCGCCCGCACTGGGGCCGGAATGTCGGGCGGCAGCGGCGGCGGGGTCTCGCGGATGTGCTTGAGCGCGATCGTGACGGCGCTGTCCCCGTCGAAGGGCCGCACCCCGGCCAGGCACTCGTAGGCCACCACGCCGAGCGCGTAGATGTCGACGGCGGGCGTCACGGGCATGCCCTCGGCCTGCTCGGGCGCGCAGTAGGCGGCGGTGCCCAGCACCATGCCCGCGTCGGTGAGGCGGCTGCCCGCATCCGCCCGGGCGATGCCGAAGTCGGTGAGCACGAGCGTGCCGTCGCGCTGGACCAGCAGGTTGCCCGGCTTGACGTCGCGGTGGACGATGCCCTGGTCGTGGACGGCCTGCAGGGCCGAGGCGGCCTGGGCGACGAGTTCCATGGCGGACTCGGGGGCGATGCGGCCCAGCCGGGTGAGCAGGCGGTCGAGCGGCTCGCCGTCGACGAACTTCATCACCAGGTAGACGTTGTCCCCGCTGACGCCGTAGTCGTAGACGTCGACGACGCCCGGGTGGTTGACGGTGGCCATCGCGCGGGCCTCGGCCTGGAAGCGCGCGACGAAGCCGGGATCGGTCGTGCGGCCAGGGAGCAGCACCTTCACGGCGACGGTGCGCGCCAGGACGATGTCCTCCCCGCGCCAGACCTCGCCCATGCCACCGGCGCCTATGCGGGTGTCGAGCCGATACCTTCCCGCAAGCGTCGTACCTTGGCCAGCCATCTCTCCCCCGTTGCCCCTGCCTCTCCTAACTCGCCAACCCCAACACAACGGACTCGCGTCGAGGCGACGCAGAAGTCAGGGTTTACGGACTTTACCTCACCAGCATCACAAGAATCATCACAAGCTCGGATAAACCCTACCGTGCTGGCCTGCGCCCGATCGGAGAAATCACTGAAGGAGGCCGTGCTCGGCGCACCGCGCCGACCAGGACGTCGGGGTCACCTGCACGACGAGGCGGCGACGGCAGTGCGGGCAGTACCGCGGCGGCTCCATCGCCCGCGCCCGCGCGCACGCCGCGTGATCATCCTCCGCGGGGCCGCCGCAGTGATCGCAGTAGGCTGAGGTCATGACGCTCGCTCCCGGTCTTCGCGCCTCGCTCCTCATCATGGTCGAGCGGGAGGATACCGCCCAGAAGGTCGGCAGCGGCGACGTGCCCGTGCTGGCCACGCCCCGCCTCCTGGCGCTGGCGGAGCGGGCGACGGTCGAGGCCCTGCGCGACCGCCTCGAACCCGGGCAGACCTCGGTCGGCACCCGCGTGGAGCTGGAGCACCTCGCCGCCAGCCCGCTCGGCGCCCACGTCGAGGTCGACGTCGAGCTGACCCGGGTCGACGGCCGGCGGCTGGTCTTCGGCTTCCAGGCGCGCGAGCGGGGCAGGGTCGTCGGCCGCGGCACCGTCGAGCGCGTGGTCGTCGACCGCGAGAAGTTTCTGGCGAGGATCGCTAGTCGATGACGGCGATGAGGTCGCCCTCCTGGACCACGTCGCCCTCGGCCACCTTCAGCTGGGCCACCACGCCGTCGTCCTCGGCCAGGACCGGGATCTCCATCTTCATCGACTCCAGGATGACCAGCGTGTCGCCCTCGGAGACGCTGTCGCCCTCGCTCACGACGACCTTCCACACGTTGGCCACCATCTCGGCCCGGACTTCCGCCATCTGTGCTCCCCTTTCCAGAACCAACAATGACACGCGGGTCAGGCCCGCATGCGGCCGACCAGGCCCGTGTCGTACTCGCCGCTGACAAACTCCGCATTCTCCAGCAGTTCAGCGCAGAACGGCAGGTTGTTCTTCGGGCCCTCGACGACGAACGCCTGGACCGCCTCGCGCGCCCGCCGCAGCGCCTCGGCGCGGCTGTCGCCGTACACGACGAGCTTGGCCATGAGCGGGTCGTAGAACGGCGTGACGGTCGTGCCGCTCTCGTAGCCGGAGTCCACCCGCACGCCCTCGCCCTCGGGTTCCTTCCACGTCGTGATGGCGCCGGGGCCGGGGAGGAACCGCTTGGGGTCCTCGGCGTAGACGCGGAACTCGATGGCGTGCCCCCTGGGCTCCACCGTGACCTCGGGCGTCTCCCCGGCGGCGATCCGCAGCTGCAGCTCCACCAGGTCCAGGCCGGTGACCATCTCGGTGACCGGGTGCTCGACCTGGAGGCGGGTGTTCATCTCCAGGAAGACGAAGTCCTGCTTGTCGGCGTCGACCAGGCACTCGACCGTTCCCGCGCCGAGGTAGCCGACCGCCTCGCCGGCGCGGACCGCGGCGGCCAGCATCCGCTCGCGCAGCTCGGGGGTGATGCCGGGCGAGGGGGACTCCTCCACGACCTTCTGGTGGCGGCGCTGCACCGAGCAGTCCCGCTCGCCCAGGGCCAGCACGCGCCCGTCGGGCAGGCCCAGGATCTGCACCTCCACGTGCCTGGCACGCTCGATGTAGCGCTCCAGCAGGATCGCGGGCGCCGCGAGCGCGTCGCCCTCGCCGCCCGCCGCCGCGGCGCCGGCGAACCGCGCCGCCGCCCTGGCCGCCTGTTCGAACGCCTTGGCCAGCCCGGCCTCGTCGTGCGCCACGCCCATGCCGATGCCGCCACCGCCGCCGGCCGCCTTCACCATGACCGGGTAGCCGATCTCCTGTGCCGCCGCGAGCGCCTGGGCCAGGTCGGTCACCGGCTCCCTCGTGCCCGCGGCCACCGGGACGCCGGCCTGCTCCATGAGGTTGCGCGCGTTGATCTTGTCGCCCATCCGCTCGATCGCCTCGGGCGCCGGGCCGATCCACGTCAGGCCCGCCTCGGCGACGGCACGGGCGAAGGCGGCGTTCTCGGAGAGGAAGCCGTAGCCGGGGTGGATCGCCCTCGCGCCCGTGGACCGCGCCGCCTCCAGGACCTTGGCGACGTCGAGGTAGCTCTGGGCGGGGTTGGCGGGGCCCAGCAGGACGGCCTCGTCGGCCTCGCGGACGAACGGCAGGCCGGCGTCGGCCTCGGAGTGCACCGCGATGGCGCGCAGGCCCAGCCGCTGGACGGTGCGGATGACGCGCCGGGCGATCTCTCCGCGGTTGGCGATCAGGACGGGTCCAAGCGTCTCACTAAGCACGCCGACCACATTACGGCCCGCCGCATGGGTTGCCTTTTCCTCGCAGACCACCGATCCGGAGGATGCGATCTGTAGGAATCCCACAATGCGGGGCATGCGCGCGAGAGCGTCACAACCGGTGCAACGGCGTCAGGCGATCCACGACCCGGGCGAGCGCCTCGATGACCGCCGGGTCGTAGTCGGTGCCCACCCCCAGCCGGATGCGTTCGAGCGCGGCATGGGCGCGGTCGCGGTCGGTCGACCCGCCCACCAGGTCGTCGTAGGCGTTGCAGGCCTTGATGACGCGGCTGGACAGCGGCGGGTCCTCGGCCACCGAGTCGCACTGGCGGCGCACCAGCTCGGCCACCCAGTCCAGCACCCCCGTCTGCTTGATGACCGCCGCGCCCAGCTCCGCGATGCGCCGCGCCTGCTGCGGGTCCGTCAGCACCGTCGCCCCGCTGGGAATCGGGTCGCGCAACGACAGCTGCCCGATGTCGTGCATCAGCGCCGCGTACTCCAGGTCCAGCAGCTCCGGCTCGGCCATGCCCAGCTCGCGGCCGACGGCCACGGCCAGCTTGCTGACCCGCCGCGAGTGCCCCGGCTCGACGTAGCCGCCGACCTCCGTCACCCGCGACAGCGCGCGGACCGTCTGCAGGTACGTGGCCCGGATCCCCGCGTACTTGCGGAAGGCCACCTGCGTGACCAGCAGCGGAGCCGCGAAGACGAGCAACGCGACCATGTCCATGCTGTGCGCGGCCAGCGCCAGCAGCACGCCGGACGCCGCCACCGCCGCGCCCAGCGGGAAGGCCATGTTGATCTCGTCGCGCACCGCGACGCGGAAGGCCGTGCGCACCTGCTCGGCCCGCAGTGCCGCGGCGACCAGCACGTCGGCCAGCAGCGTCACGGCGATGAGCACCACCATGACGCCCAGGGCCGGCCACCAGGTCGGATCGAGCGAATGGGTGGTCGCGTAGAGGGTGTCGGCCAGCGGCCGGAACGCGAAGGCCAGCATGGCGCCGACAAGCAGCCGCCGGGCGACGGCGTCCAGGCGCGGCGGGCGGCCGACGGCCAGGTGGGGCAGCGCCCCGGCGATCATCCCGGCCGAGATCACCGCCACCACCTGGAAGGCGTCGTGCGTGAGCGGCTCGTCGCTCATGTCCAGCAGCAGCGTGTACCCCAGGGCGGCCGCCGCGCCGATGGGCGCCACCTCCCGATTGCCCGGCATGGTGAGCCTGGCCAGCTCGCCCACGGCGATGAGCGCGCCGAAGCCGATGGCCACCTCCGGCTGGACGAGCCCGACGGCGGCGGTGTGCGCCACCCCGGCCACGGCCAGCAGCCCGGCCGCCGCGATGAGCAGCAGCTGGCCGGAGTCCAGTCCGCGCAGGGTGGGGTTCATCCGCCGCTGAGCACCTCGATCGGCATCGTCGGGTCGTCGTGGTCCTTGGCCGCGGTCTCGGTCGCCTCGTCCGGCACGGTGACGACGCGGCTGGGCGGCTGCCAGGGCCGGCGCTCCAGCGCCCTGACGAACGCGTCGACCATCGCCGGGTCGAAGTGGGTGCCCGCGCACTTGCGCAGCTCCTCGACCGCCTCGGCGACGGGCCGGGCGCCGCGGTAGGAGCGGACCGACGTCATGGAGTCGAAGGCGTCGGCCACGGCGATGATGCGGGCGAACTCGGGGATCTCCGAGCCGGCCAGCCCCATCGGGTAGCCCTTGCCGTCGTGCCGCTCGTGGTGGTGCATGATCCCCTCGAACGCCTCGTCGAGGAAGTCGATGCCGCGCACGATCTCCAGGCCGCGCATCGGGTGCAGCTGGATGGCCGCGAACTCCTCCTCGGTCAGCGGCCCGTCCTTCTGCAGCACCTTGGTGGGCACGCCCAGCTTGCCGACGTCGTGCAGCATCCCCGCGTAGCGGATGGCGCGCAGCCGCTCGGCGCCCATGCCGATCTCCTGGGCGATCATCGTGGAGGCCAGGGACACGCGGGTGCAGTGGCCGCGGGTGTAGTAGTCCTTGGTCTCCACCGCCTGGCACAGCGCGGCGATGGTGGCGTCGTAGGAGCGCTGCTGCGCGTGGTACTGGCCGAAGGCCCAGCGGGCGACGAACAGCGGCAGCAGCACCAGCACCGCGGAGATCGACTGCACGGTCGCCCACAGCCCCGCCACCAGCAGCCCGAAGGTGCCGTAGCCCAGGTAGGACAGCAGGAACTGGCCCATGCCGCGCAGCGGCACCTCGCCCCGGGTGGCCAGCTTCACCATGGTGAGCGTCAGCAGGATGTTCAGCGGGACGAACACCGCGGTGGCCGCCGCGTAGGGGCCGATCAGCCGGTCGAACTCGTCGACCTCCGGCACGCCCGACACGCCGCCGAACTGTTCGTAGACCCATCCCGCCGCATACCCGCAGACGGCGAACTGCGCCCCGTTGAACAGGCGCTTGACCAGCGGCAGGCCGGGCCGTACCGAGAACACCGCCGTCAGCCCCACCAGGGCCGCGCCCTCGGCGCCCACCAGCACCACCGCGGCCAGCGACGCGGAGAAGCTCACCGACACCGCGAACTGCTCCACGTTCAGCAGCGTCGGCATGGACTCGCACACCAGGAACAGCAGGCCCAGCACGAGCAGGACGTCCCAGGCGGCGGGCACGTCGGAGCGTGCGATCAAGACGGTGGCCGCCGTCAGGACGGCGACCAGATAGACCCTTGCGGGCCACGGCAGTTCGCGCATGGCGGCCCCCCGGAACGGATCAGGTCCAGGAGACCCCTGGCGGCACGAGGCTTCCGCCGTTCGCCAGCGCGACGAGCACCGCGAGCGCGATCAGCCACGCTGCGACACCTTTCACCTTCCACAACATGTGTGTCACGGTACAGAAAGGGCTCGGCGCAAGCAGGCCGACGCGGGAATCGCAAGCAAAGCGTAATCAAGCCACTACCAGTGGCGACCCGCCGACCGCCCGGCGTGGTCAGGACAGCTCGGCGCGGACCTGTTTGATGCGTTCGAGGACCTTCTCGCGCAGCTCGGCCGGCGCCGGGTCGCAGCCGCAGTGCTTGGCCACCAGGGCCTTGATGGCCTTGTCGAGGTCGTACTCCTTCAGGCAGGGGCTGCACTCCTCCAGGTGCTGCCTGATGTCGAAGGAGTCGTGCTCGTCGAGCTCGCCGTCGAGGTAGGCGTAGACCTTGTCGAGGACCTCGCGACAGTCCTTGTCGTGCGGGTCGCCACAGCTCATTTGGATCCCTCCGCCGGGACGAGACCGCGCTCGCGGGCGTAGTCTTCCAGGAGCGTCCGCAGCTGCCTGCGGCCGCGGTGGAGCCGCGACATCACCGTGCCGATGGGCGTGCCCATGATGTCGGCGATCTCCTTGTACGGGAATCCCTCCACGTCTGCCAGGTAGACCGCGATGCGGAACTCCTCGGGCAGTTCGGCCAGTGCCTGCTTGATGTCGCCGTCGGGCAGGTGCTCCAGCGCCTCCACCTCGGCCGACTTCAGGCCGCTGGAGGTGTGGGACTCGGCGCGCGCCAGCTGCCAGTCCTCGATCTCCTCGGTGCCGGACTGCTTGGGTTCGCGCTGCTTCTTGCGGTAGCTGTTGATGAAGGTGTTGGTCAGGATGCGATACAGCCAGGCCTTGAGGTTCGTCCCCTCCTGGAACTGGTGGAAGGAGGCGAAGGCCTTGGCGAAGGTCTCCTGGACGAGGTCCTCCGCATCGGCCGGATGCCGAGTCATCCGGAGCGCGGCGGAGTAGAGCTGGTCGAGATACGGCATGACGTCGCGCTCGAACCGCTCACTGCGCTGCTCCAGAGTCTCCGCGCCTGTCGCGGACACCGGACCCACCCCCCTAAGATCACCGGTGGCCCGCCGAGGCGGAACACCGTACTCAGGGGAGGATACCTGTTCCCGTGGGTCGGCCAATGTGAGCATGCTCGTCGCAACACGCCCGCGCGCCGGTCTGTTCCCGGCAAGATGGGAAGTGACGAACGACCCGGTGCGGGGAAAACCTATACGTACCGGCAGGTAGCCATTTCCTTAACCCCAGGAGTCGCGTGTGCTGCCCATTCCGGCCGAGGAGCTGAACGGCTCAGGGACGCTCGGGCCGTACTGGACCTTCTACCGCGCAGTCGCCGCCGAACAGCTCCATCGGTGGCTGCCCGACAGCCCCTCGGTGGTCCTCGACCTGTCCGGCGGCCGCGGCCGCTGGTCCAGCCAGGCCGCCAGGGCCGGGCACCGCGTGATCGAGGTGCTGGACTTCCGCCGGTCCGAACGCCGGCTGCAGGACACGCGGGTGTGCCAGGTCCGCGCCGACGACCTGTCGTTCCTGCCGGACGAGTGCGTCGACGCGGTGGTGGCCGAGGAACGCGCGATGTCGATCGAGCTGATGACCGAGTCGGCGATGGCGGACGTGGCGCGCGTGCTCAAGCCGGGCGGGCGGGCGCTGGTATGCGTCGACTCGCTGGTGCTGGGCATGGCGATCCTGGCCGAGCAGGGCCGCTGGGACCACCTGCGGGTCTCCGGCGAGGTCATGCTCGTGCCGTGGCCCGACGGCAGCATCACCCGCTGCTTCAGCAGCACGCAGCTGCGGGAGCTGCTGAAGGGCGCCGGGCTGGAGGTGGACTGGGTACGGCCGCGCACCGTGCTGTCGCCCTCGACGGTGGACCACGTCCTGGCCTCCGACGCCAGGGCGCTGGCCTGGCTGGTGCGCACCGAGCTCAGCGCCAACCCGGACGACGACGACACCGTCGGCATCCACCTGGTGGCCAGCGCGACCAAGAAGCCCTAGCGGCTCGGGGCGGGGGTCAGCGGCGCTTTTCGAGCTTGGCCTGGCAGTTCACGCACCTGGCCGCCTCTGGGCGGGCCTCCAGCCTGCCCTCCGGCACGGGCCTGTGGCAGTCGACGCACTTGCCGTACGACCCCTCCTCGATGCGCTTGAGCGCGTCGAGCACCGCGCGGCGGTGCGACGTGGCGACGCTCAGCATGGCCTGGGCCCGGTCGGCGTCGGTCAGATCGGAGCCCGCGTCGGCCGCCGACCTCTCCCGTACGGCCACCGGGTCTCCGCTCAGCACCGCGATGGATCGGTCGATGTCGGCGAGCATGCTCTCCAGTCGCTCACGAGCGGTCGTGACGTCCACGAGTCCGCACCTCCGGGTGGGTAGGTGGGGGGCAGCCTGGAGGCGAGACTCCCCGGCAGTCCCGCCCGGCGCAGTTAGGGGGCATTTGTCGGCGGTGACGCACAGTCATCGCTTTTTCTCACCGGATGCCCACTTGACGACCTTCTTACACCGCCTGTTTAGAAAAGCGCCACCTCTTCTTCGGGCGGAAGCGGCTTGATGAGCTCAGGGCCGTTGTTGCGCACGTTGTTGACGTCCGTCGATACCGGATAGGCCACCAGCCGCTCGGAGCCGGCGGGCACCAGCAGCGTCCTGGCCTGCTGCGGGTCGGTCAGCTTGGGGTCCAGCCAATCGCCCCACCGCTCCGGCTCGATCATCATCGGCATGCGGTCGTGGATGCGCCCGGCCTCGTCCTGCGCCTGGGTGGTGATGACGGTGCACGTGACGAGCCACTTGAGCGGATCGTCGTCGTCGCGGGTGGGGTCCTTCCAGAACTCGTACAGCCCGGCCATGGCCATCAGCCCCCCGTCGGCCGGGTGGATGAAGTACGGCTGTTTCTTCTTCTTGTCTCCCTCGACCGGCATCCACTCGAAGAAGCCGTCGGCCGGGAGCAGGCACCGGCGCTTGGCGAATGCCTGGCGGAAGGACGGCTTCTCGGCCACGGTCTCCAGCCGGGCGTTGATCATCCTGGAGCCGATGGACGGGTCCTTCGCCCAGGGCGGCACCAGCCCCCACTTCACGATCTTGAGCTGCCTCACGGCGCGCTCGGCGTCCTTGGGCACGCGGCTCATCACCGCGTACACCTTCTTGGTGGGGGCGACGTTGTAGTCGGGCCCGAGCTCGATGTCCGGATCGGCGTCCTGCTCGACCCGGAACTCCTCAAGGAGCTCGTGCTTCTTTCTGGTTGAGGCGTATCGGCCGCACATATCACCACACTGCCACGTACGGCTTTCGCTCGCATGTGCGATCCGGCTGTGGGAAACTCTGAGTGCCGAAGAGGTCACGAAGGGATACGGAAACCATGGTCACCTCAGCTTCACGCAAGGCCCGCACCCGTCCCACACCGGCCCCCCAGCCGGAGGAGTCCTCTTCGTCCGTCGAAGCGCCCCCCGCCACTCAAGGCGAGGAGGAGCTGACGACGCTCCGCGAGATATACGACGAGCTGGTCGGCCGCACCAAGCTGCGAGCCGAGATCATTAACGGAAGGTTGATCGTGAGCCCCCTCGGCACCCCCGAACACCAAGACATCGCGCTGGCCTTGGGCGCGACCCTGCGTCCACATGCCATCAGCCGTGGCTGGAAGGCATACGCGGGTCTGGACATCGTCATGGACGGCACCCGTGAGCCATACGCGCCCGACTTTGTCATCGCTCCGCCTGATGCGCCCCGTTGGGGGGTCAGAGAGGTGTTCGCGAGCGGCGTGATCATGGTGGGAGAGGTTGTCTCCGACGGGAGCCAGACCCAGGACCGCGAGGAAAAGCGCATCGCCTATGCCGTAGCACGCATTCCCCTCTACCTCCTCGTTGACCCCATCGCCGCTCCGCCCACCGTTACGATCTTCAGCGATCCCAAGGACGGCGCCTACACCACCTCCACCGCCGTGACCATGGGCAAGCCCCTCCACATCCCCGACCCCGTCGACTTCTCCCTCGACACCTCGATCTTCCTCTGAGAGGTTGTCCACAGGCTGGAGCTGCGCCGTACCGGCTCCCAGTAGGCTTTGAGCATGTCCCTTCCGCTCTGGCCCGCGCCCACGGCGACCGCGCCGGTCTCCGCCACCGTCGCGCTGCCCGGCTCCAAGTCGGTCACCAACCGGGCGCTGCTGCTGGCCGCCCTCGCCGACGGTCCAGGCGTCGTACGGCAGGCGTTGCGCAGCCGCGACGCCGACCTGATGGTCCAGGCGCTCCGGGCGCTCGGCGCCGAGCTGGCCGAGGACGGCCCCGACTATCGCGTCACCCCCGGCCCCGTGCGCGGCGGCGCCCGCATCGACGTCGGCCTGGCCGGCACGGTGATGCGCTTCGTGCCCCCGATGGCCGCCCTCGCCGACGGCGAGGTGTTCTTCGACGGCGACCCTCAGGCCCGCAAGCGCCCGATGGGCCAGCTGCTCCACGCCCTGCGCTCGCTCGGCGCCCACGTCGACAACGACGCCCTGCCGTTCACCGTCCGCGGGCCGATCCAGGGCGGCGAGGTGACGATCGACGCCTCCGCCTCCTCCCAGCTGGTCTCCGGGCTGCTGCTGACGGCCGCCCGCTTCGACAAGGGCGTCACGATCAGGCACGACGGCCCGCCGGTGCCCTCGATGCCGCACATCGCGATGACGGTCCAGATGCTCAGGGCGGCCGGCGTCGAGGTCGACGACTCCACCCCCGACGTCTGGCGCGTCGAGCCCGGCCCGATCGCCGCCCGCGACCTGGTGGTCGAGCCCGACCTGTCCAACGCCGCGCCGTTCCTGGCCGCCGCGATGATCGCGGGCGGCACGGTGACGATCCCCGGCTGGCCGCAGGCGACCACCCAGCCCGGCGACGCGCTGCGCGACCTGCTCACCCGCATGGGCGCGACGGTCTCCCTCGACGAGCGCGGCCTGACCCTCACCGGCACGGGCGAGATCGAGGGCATCGACGCCGACCTGCGCGACGAGGCCGAGCTCACGCCCACCATCGCCGCGCTGGCCGCGCTGGCGCGCTCGGAGAGCCGCATCCGGGGCGTCGCGCACATCCGTGGCCACGAGACCGACCGGATCAAGGCCCTGGCCACCGAGATCAACCGGCTGGGCGGCGACGCCGAGGAGACCGGCGACGGCCTCGTCATCCGCCCGCGCCCGCTGCACGGCGGCGTCTTCCACAGCTACGACGACCACCGCATGGCCACCGCGGGCGCCGTGATCGGGCTCAGGGTGCCGGGTGTCGAGGTGGAGAACATCGCGACGACCAGCAAGACCCTTCCGGAGTTCGCCCGCATGTGGGCCGAGATGTTGGGGGACTGACCTGCGCCGCAGGGAGTACGACGAGGACGACGTCAGGGTCCGGCCGGGACGGGGCTCCCGGCCGCGGACCCGCATCCGTCCTGCGCACGAAAGCGCCGTCGAGGGGTTCGTGGTCGCGGTCGACCGCGGCCGCTACACCTGCCTGGTGTCCGGCGACGGCGGCGGACGGCGCGGCCGCCGCCAGGGCGAGCGCGACGTCGTCGCGATGAAGGCCCGCGAGCTGGGCCGCAAGGGCATCGTGGTCGGCGACCGGGTGGCGCTCGTGGGCGACACCTCCGGCAATCCCGACACGCTCGCCCGCATCGTCCGCGTCGAGGAGCGCCGCTCCATCCTGCGCCGGTCGGCCGACGACACCGACGACGGCGTCGAGCGTCCCATCGTGGCCAACGCCGACCAGCTGGTCATCGTCACGGCGCTGGCCGACCCGCCGCCCCGGCCGCGCATGATCGACCGCATGCTGGTGGCGGCCTTCGACGCCGAGATCGACTCCCTGCTGTGCCTGACCAAGTCCGACCTCGCGCCGCCGGACGAGATCGTGGCCCTCTACGCGCCGCTCGAGGTGCCCTATGTCGTCGTGCACAAGGGAGGTTCGCTCGACGAGCTGCGGGAGCACCTGGTGGACCGGATCAGCGTGCTGGTCGGGCATTCGGGCGTCGGGAAGTCCACGCTGGTCAACGCGCTCGTGCCGGATGCGAACCGGGCGGTGGCGCAGGTCAACGCCGTCACGGGGAGGGGGCGGCACACCTCGACGTCGGCGGTGGCGCTGCGCCTCCCGGAAGGCGGGTGGATCATCGACACGCCGGGGGTGCGCAGCTTCGGGCTGGCGCACATCTCAACCGAGACGGTCGTGGCGGCGTTCCCCGATCTGGTGGAGGGGACGGTGGAGTGCCCCAAGGGGTGCACGCATCTGGGCGAGGGATGCGCGTTGGACGCATGGGTCGAGGCGGGCCATGCCGACCGGGCGCGCCTGGACTCGCTGCGGCGGCTGCTGGCCAGCCGGGAGGGCGCCGAGGCTTGAGGCGGCTCGACCGGGGGTTTGCGGGCTTGCCGGCTTCCTAGCCTTCCGGCTTTTCCGGCTTCTGGCTTTTCTGGGCGACTCCAGGGGTGCTCCCTTCGCCGCCGCCGCCCTCGTGCCCCGCCGACCTCATGCAGGACCAAGGGGTGGTTAAAGGAGTAAGGGGCGGGCCGCCGTAGGCGTCGCAGGAGAACGGGCGCGCCTGGGCAACAGCGGACGGCCCATCCCCTACAGTAGCTCCACAAGCCTCCCCTGCAGCACCTCCCAACCCATCCTCTACCTGGTCCCGCATGAGGACGGGCGCACGCCTGGGCGACGGCGGCCGGCCACTCGCCCGGAGGTGCCCGGGAACCCTCAGCGGTTGGGCCGAAGCGTCCAGGTGACCGTCAGCTCCGACACCACGACACCCTCGGCGTTGCGCACCTCCACGACCACGTCGAACTCCGGCCGCTCCCCCGCGTCCAGCCGCCCCAGCACCGCGTCGCGCGACGCCAGCAGCTTCGCCTCCGCCACGACCTCGCCCTGGGCGACCTTGCGGAAGCGGATCGTCGCCGTCGTCGGCAGCGGTACGGCACGCGAGAGCTGGTCGCCGAACACCGACAGCACCGCCGCGCCCGAAGCCGACTCCGCCAGCGTGAACAGCGTTCCCGCGTGCGGCCCGCCGACGTGGTTGTGCAGCTCGGCCCGGTCCGGGAGGCGGCAGACCGCCACGCCGTTCTCGATCTTGTCGTAGACGATCCCGAGCGTGCGGACGAAGGGGACGGTCTCCTGGAGGAAGGCACCCATGTCGAAGTCCATGGCGAAAGACATGCGCACTATGCTACTGGCTGGTAGCCACAGCGGGCAGGCTAGGTGGCGACCGCCCACGCACGGTAGCGTGGCTCTTCGTGACGGGTTACAGCGACGATCTACGCCTCGCGCATGTCATGGCGGACGCAGCCGACGACATGACCTTGCGCCGCTTCAAGGCCGTCGACCTGAAGATCGAGACCAAGCCGGACCTGACCCCGGTCAGCGACGCCGACAGGACGGTCGAGGAGGCGATCAGAGGCACGCTGCGCCGGGCGAGGCCGCGTGACGCGATCGTCGGCGAGGAGTTCGGCTCCACCGGCTGGGGCGCGAGGTCGTGGATCATCGACCCCATCGACGGCACGAAGAACTACGTGCGCGGCGTCCCGGTCTGGGCGACGCTGATCGCGCTGGTGGAGCACGGCAGGGTCGTGGTGGGGCTGGTGTCCGCGCCCGCGCTGGGGCGGCGCTGGTGGGCGGCCAGGGACGGCGGCGCGTGGACGGGCAAGAGCCTGACCAAGGCGACCCGCATGCGCGTCTCGTCCGTCGGCAAACTCGAGGACGCCTCCTTCTCCTACTCCAGCTTCGCCGGCTGGGAGGCGCAGGGTCTGCTGGACAACTTCCTCGACCTCAACAGGTCATGTTGGCGCAGCCGCGCCTACGGCGACTTCTGGTCGCACATGATGGTCGCCGAGGGCGCCGTCGACATCTCGGCCGAGCCTGAGCTGTCCCCGTGGGACATCGCCGCGCTGACCGTCATCGTGGAGGAGGCGGGAGGCCGGTGGAGCGACCTGTCCGGCGGCAGGTCACTGGACGGCGGCAGCCTGGTGTGCACCAACGGCCTGCTCCACGAGGAGGTCCTGGCCAAGCTCACAGCGACAAGACTTTCCTGACCGCGCTCATCAGGCTGTCGCGGTAGGAGCCGCCGAAGAGCACCACATGCACCAGCAGGGGGTGCAGCTGGTGCAGCGGCACCCGCTCGCGCCACCCGTCCGCGAGCGGCGCCGCCTCGGCGTAGGCGCCGAGGATCCGGTCCAGGTACGGCGCGCCGAACAGCGCCAGCATGGCCAGATCGGTCTCCCGGTGGCCGCCGTGCGCGGCCGGGTCGATCAGCACGCATCGGCCGCCGGACCACAGCACGTTGCCGCTCCACAGGTCGCCGTGGATCCTCGCGGGCGGCTCGGCGGGGCCGGCGACCTCCGGGAAGCGCTCCACGGCCTGCTCGATCAGCCGCACGTCGCCGGCCGGCAGCCGCGCCTGCCGTACGAAAGGGAGCACCCGCTGGCGCGCGTAGAACTCGGGCCAGCAGTGCGACGGCGAGTTGTCCATGGGCAGCTCGGCGATGAAGCCCGGCCAGGGCGCGCCGAAGGCGTCGGCGCCGAGCAGGTGCGTGCGGGCCAGGTCGCGGCCGAAGCGCTCGGCCGCCTCCGGCGTGGGCGGCTCGGTGTCCACCCATTCCACGACGATGTGGTCCTCGCCCGCCTCCACGACGGTGGCCGCGATGTCGCCCAGCCACCGCAGCCCGGCCGCCTCGGAGGTGAACAACGGGGAAACGGGACCGGTCTTGACGAAGACGCGCCGCCCGTCCGGCAGGCCCTCGCGCCGGTGCGCCACCGGCCTCATGGGCGGCGCTGCTCGGCGATGTACTTGGCCAGCCCCTCCGAGGCCGCCTTCACCTGGCGCAGCACCTCCTCGAAGCCCTCCGGCCCGCCGTAGTAGGGGTCCGGCACCTCCGCCCCTTCCGGAGCATTCGGGTCAAAAGATCGAAAAAGCCGCACATTATCGGACATACGGCGAAGCGCCCGCAGGTTCTCGCTGTCCATCGCCAGCACCAGGTCGAACCGGTCGAACCAGTCCCTGGCGAACTGCCTGGCCCGGTGCGAGGACCCGTCGTACCCGTGGGCGGTCAGCACCGCGAGCGCCCGCTCGTCCATCGGCTCGCCGACGTGCCAGCCGCCGGTCCCGGCGCTCTCCACCACGACGTCGTCCAGCCCGTGGTCGGCCAGAGTACGGCGGAGCACCACCTCGGCCATGGGCGAGCGGCAGATGTTCCCCATGCACACCAAGCACACGCGATACGTCATGCGACCAGCATGCCGTACCCGGCCGGGCAGCTTGACGCGGTATTCACACGAGCCCGCACGCCTCTTCCGCCATCGGTCACAGCTCGTTTCATTTCCGTTCACTTTCCACTGGTTTGGTCTGTGTGTAACGAAACATGGGATCTCAACACGGAGAAGGACACATACCGTGACCAGTGGACAGCGCCGCCTCCTTGGTGTGGCGACGGCCGCCCTCGTCGTTTCCCTCTCGGCGGCCTGCGGCAGCGGCGGCGGGAACTCGACCGCCCAACAGTCCGGCGCTCCGGCCCAGTCCGCCGACGCGGGCGCGCAGCAGGAGCTGAGCGGCCAGATCAAGATCGACGGTTCCAGCACGGTCGGCCCGCTCATCCAGGTGGCCAGCGAGGCGTTCGGCGAGGAGCAGCCGAAGGTCCAGGTCCCGGTCGGCACCTCCGGCACCGGCGGCGGCTTCGAGAAGTTCTGCGCCGGCGAGACCGACATCTCCAACGCCTCCCGTCCGATCAAGGACGAGGAGAAGGCCGCGTGCGAGGCTAAGGGCATCAAGTTCGCCGAGCTGACCGTGGCCACCGACGCCCTGACCGTGGTCGTGCCCAAGGAGAACACCTGGGCCACCTGCCTGACCGTCGAGCAGCTGAAGAAGATGTGGGAGCCGGCGGCCGAGGGCAAGGTCAAGACCTGGAAGGACGTCGACCCCAAGTTCCCGGCCGAGGAGCTCAAGCTGTTCGGTCCCGGCACCGACTCCGGAACGTTCGACTACTTCACCGACGAGATCAACGGTGAGGAGGGCGCCAGCCGCAAGGACTACAGCCCCTCGGAGAACGACAACGACATCGTCACCGGCGTCGCCGGCGCCAAGGGCGGCCTGGGGTACTTCGGCTTCACCTACTACGAAGAGAACATGGACAAGCTCAAGGCCCTGGAGATCGACTCGGGCAAGGGCTGCGTCGCGCCGAGCGTGGAGAACGCGCAGAACGGCACCTACGTCCCGCTGTCGCGCCCGCTGTACATCTACCCGTCGACCACGGCGGTGAAGCGGCCCGAGGTGGCCGCCTTCCTCGACTACCTGGTCGGCAACATCGGCACGCTGGCCAAGGAGGCCAAGTTCATCCCGCTCAACGCCGAGCAGGAGGCCAAGCTCAAGAGCGACGTGGCCGCCCTGAAGACGGCCGGATGATGATGGCGCAGCACCGAGCGACCGCGCGGGGGAACGGAAGGTCCCTGGCGCGGTCGCGCCCGCGTTACGGAGAGCTGGTCGTCAAGGCGCTCCTGCTGGCCGCCGCGCTGCTGTCCATCGCGACGACCATCGGGATCGTCGGCGCCCTGCTCGAACCGACCATCGAGTTCTTCCAGGCCGTGAGCATCGGCGAGTTCTTCGGCTCCACCAGCTGGGGGCCGCTGTTCAACCCGCCGAGCTTCGGCGTGTGGCCGATCATCGTGGCGACCCTCGAGATCACGGTCATCGCGATCGTCGTGGCCGTGCCGCTGGGCCTGGCCTCGGCGATCTACCTGTCGGAGTACGCCACCCCGCGCGTCCGCAAGATCTTCAAGCCGGTGCTGGAGGTCCTCGCGGGCGTGCCGACGGTCGTGTTCGGCTTCTTCGCGCTGACCTTCGTCACGCCGCTGCTGAAGGACTGGTTCCCCTTCCTGAACCTGGAGGGCAAGAACGCCCTGGCGGCCGGGCTCATGGTGGGCGTGATGATCATCCCCATCGTCGCGTCCATGTCGGAGGACGCCATGTCGGCGGTGCCCAACTCGCTGCGGGAGGGCTCCTTCGCGCTGGGCGCCTCGAAGATGGTGACCTCGGTGCGCGTGGTCGTGCCCGCCGCGTTCTCCGGCATCATCGCGGCCGTCATCCTGGCGATCTCCCGGGCCGCGGGCGAGACGATGATCGTCGTCGTGGCGGCCGGCTCCCGGTCGATCTTCACCTTCAACCCCGCCAACGAGATGGCCACCATGGCCGCCTTCATCGCCCAGGCCGGGGCGGGCGACAACCCGGTCGGCTCGATCGGCTACAAGACCATCTTCGCCGTCGGGACGCTGCTGTTCCTCATGACCTTCGCGATGAACTGGTTCAGCGCCCGGATGGTGCAGAAGTACCGTGAGGTGTACGACTGATGGCTGTCCTGTCCACGCCGCGCTCCGCCGTACAGCTCGCGGGACAGGGACGCCCGCTCAAGGAGCACCTGTTCCGCCTCATGCTGCTGGCCAGCCTGCTGATCGCGCTCGGCGTCCTGGCCGTCCTGCTGGTGTACGTGGTCAACCGCGGCTGGCCGCGCCTGGACGCCCGGCTGTGGGAGAACTTCCCCTCCATCCGCCGGCCCGACAGCTCCGGCGTGCTGTCCGGCATCACCGGCACGGTCTGGGTGGTCGGCCTGACCGCGCTGTTCGCCCTGCCCACGGGCGTGCTCGCCGCGGTCTACCTGGAGGAGTACGCCGACAAGACCAAGTGGTACAACCGCCTGATCGAGCTGAACATCTCCAACCTGGCGGCGGTGCCCTCGATCGTCTACGGCATCCTCGGCCTCGGCATCATCTCCAGGACCATGGGCCTGGGCCCGTCCGTGCTGACCGGCGCGCTGACGCTGACGCTGCTGGTGCTGCCCATCGTGATCATCGCCTCGCGCGAGGCCATCAAGGCCGTGCCGCCCTCCATCCGCGAGGGCTCGCTGGCGCTGGGCGCCACCCAGTGGCAGACGATCTGGCGGCAGGTCCTGCCCGCCTCGGTGCCCGGCATCGCGACCGGCTCCATCCTCGCGCTGTCCCGCGCGATCGGCGAGGCCGCGCCGTTCATGCTGCTGGGCGCCGCGACCCTGGTCCGCTTCAACCCCGACGGCCTGGACAGCAGCTTCTCGGTGCTGCCCGTGCAGATCTACTACCTGATCGCCCAGTCGCGGCCCGAGTTCCACGTCATCGCGGCGGCGGCGATCGTGATCCTGCTGGCCATCCTGCTCCTGATGAACTCCGTCGCCATCTGGCTCAGAAACCGCTACCAGAAGCGGTGGTGAGGACCCACATTGTCTGAGATAGGAATCTCCATGCCGAACGTCAGCGTTCGCGGCCCCGAGGCGCCGCGCACCATCGAGGCGCTCGACCCGGTCTTCACCGTGTCGAATCTCAGCGTGTTCTACGGCGACTACGAGGCGGTCCGCAACGTCGACATGACGATCGGCAACCGTGAGATCACCGCCATGATCGGCCCCTCGGGCTGCGGCAAGTCCACGGTGCTGCGCTGCTTCAACCGGATGAACGACCTCATCCCGGGCGCACGCGCGGAAGGCAAGATCACCTACCACGGCGAGGACCTCTACGGCGACCACGTCGACCCCATCGAGGTACGGCGCCGCATCGGCATGGTCTTCCAGAAGCCCAACCCCTTCCCCAAGTCCATCTACGACAACATCGCCTACGGCCCCCGGGTCAACGGCATGAAGGGCAAGATGGACGACATCGTCGAGGACGCCCTCACCAAGGCGGCCCTGTGGGAGGAGGTCAAGGACAAGCTCAAGCAGAACGCCCTGAGCCTGTCCGGCGGCCAGCAGCAGCGCCTGTGCATCGCCCGCGCCATCGCGGTCAAGCCCGAGGTCATCCTCATGGACGAGCCCTGCTCCGCGCTCGACCCGATCGCCACCACCAAGATCGAAGACCTGATGCAGGAGCTCAAGCGCGACTACACCATCGTGATCGTCACGCACAACATGCAGCAGGCGGCGCGCGTGTCCGACCGCACGGCGTTCTTCACCGCCGAGGTCGACGAGCAGGGGGTACGGCACGGCCGCCTCGTCGAGTTCGACGAGACCAGCCGGATCTTCACCAACCCCTCCGACAAGCGCACCGAGGACTACATCACGGGGCGCTTCGGCTGATGGCCGCCGAGCTGCCCGTCCTGCTGGCGGCCGACCCCGACGAGAACGTCGTCAAGGAGCTGGCGACGGAGCTGGAACGCGAGGGCGTCTCGGTCGTGGGCGCGAGCGACGGCGCCCAGGCGCTGCTGCAGGCCGGGGCGCTGCAACCCGACGTGGTGCTGGTCTCGGCCACGCTGCCGGTCATCGGCGCCGTGGAGTTCGTCCGCGCGGTACGGCTCGCGCGAGCCGTACCGGTCCTGCTCGGCGTCGGCGAGGGGCACGCCGAGCAGGCCGTCGAGGCGCTCGCCGCCGGGGCGTCCGCGGTCGTGGCCAGGCCGTACCGCGTGCCTGAGCTGCTGCCGTTCATCCAGGCGGCGCCGCGCGTGCTGTGCGTCGGCGGCGTCGAGCTGGACGTCGTCGCCCACCAGGTCCGCGTCGACGGCCGCGCCGTCCACCTGCCGTTGCGCGAGTTCGAGCTGCTGCACTACCTGATGCGCAACGCCGACCGCACGGTGACGCGCGAGCAGATCATGCGCAACGTGTGGCACTCGACGGACAACGCTTCCACCAATACCATCGCCGTGCACGTCAAACGCCTGCGGGCCCGGCTGGGCGACGACGAGGACCGGCTCATCCAGACCGTGCGCGGCGTCGGCTACCGGCTCAGCAGGTCCGGAACCCGGACATGATGCGCCTGGCCACGCCCTCGACCGTGGCGATGCCGTGGTGGGCCTCGGCGCTGCCCTCGGTGAGGACCGCCACGGCGTAGCGCCCGGCGATGAGGCCGACGCTCACGACGGCCCACTTCTTGGTCGACACGCGCTTCAGCCAGCCGTTCTTCAGCGCCGTCTCCTCGCCTGCGCAGGCGGCGGCGCTGACGCCCCACCTCTGCTCGGGGATCACCTTGGTCATCAGGCGCTTGACCTGGTCGCGGTCCGCCGCGGCGAGCGGGCTCCGGGGTGAGTCGAGCGCGGCCATGAGGCGGATCTGGTCCTCGGCCGAGGTCCGGGTGATGCCCCAGCAGTACAGGTCGAGGCAGTCGCCCGCGACGCCCTGGGTGTGCTTGAGCCCCAGGCGCCTGCCCGCCTTGGTGAAGCCCGGCGCCCCGCCGATGCGCGTCCACAGGCGGTCGGCCGCCTCGTTGTCGCTGTGGCGGATCATGATGTCGGCGTCGTGCCTGGTCGCGTCGCTCAGCTTGGCCCAGGGGGTCTTGAGGAGCAGGGCCATGAGGATCTGGACCTTGGCGGTGCTCGCGGTGATCAGGCGCTGTCTGGGGTGGTAGCGGTACGTCCGGCCGGTGTCGAGGTCCTTGACCATGGCGGTGACGGGACCGGGGCGGCGCTTCAGGAAGGCGTCGAGGCGCGCGGTGATGCGGCGGGCGTCGACGGGCGGGGCGGCCGGCTTGGCGGTGGGGGTGGCCCGCATCGTGGCGGGCTCGGGGGAGGCGTTGGCCGGAGTGTGGGGTGGGGCGCTGCTCGGGGTGTGGGGTGGGACGCTGTCTGGGGTGTGGGGTGGGACGCTGTCTGGGGTGTGCGGCGAGGCGCCGGCATGTGGCGAGCCACGGCCGGCGGCGTCCGGGTCGCCCGGTGCGCCGGAGCGGGTGCAGCCGCTCGCGGCCAGGGCCGTCGCCAGCCCCACCGCGAGAACCCTGGCCACCGATGTCCTGACCACGCTCTCACCACCCACCACCGCGACTACCCCGTCGCGCCCCGCCGTTTCCTCAGGCGGGGCGCTTTGTCAGGGAACGCGCCTTTCGCAGGCGCACCCTTCGAGGAGAGACGCCCAGGAACACATCCCTTTGGTTCTTGGACGCGGCGGAGAACGGCGGAGTTCGGGCGGCCAGGCCCGCCGTACGGCGAAACGGACCGGCCAGGTCAGCCCTTCAGCGGCGGGACCGGAACGAACGGCGGGACCGGAACGAACGGCGGGATCGGATCGGACGGCGGGACCGGGGGGCGGCTCACGCCCTGTCGGCCACCAGCTTGGCGATCATGTCGTCGTCACAGGTCGCCCAGAAGCCGCCGACCACGTCCTCGAGGTGGGCGAGCGACTCGGCCCGGAACAGCACATCCTGATATTTCGTGATGTCGTACTGGGTGGTGCCCATGGCCGCGATGTCCAGCGGCCGGATGTCCATCCCCCTGAACTCCTCGATCTCCCCGTAGGAGGACAGGATGCCCGCGCCGTACGCCTTGAGCTCCCCGTCCTCGGCCATCACGCCGAACTCGAGCGTGAACCAGAAGACCTTGGACACGAACTCCAGCGCCTCCTCGCTCTCGACCCGCCGGGCGGCCTGTCCGGCGAGCCGGTAGAGCGCCGCGTACCGGTCGGACGCCAGCGCATTGGCGTGCCCGATGACCTCGTGGATGACGTCGGGCTCGGGCGTGTAGAACGGCACGGAGTGGTGGCGGATGTACTGGGTCGAGTGGAAGTACCCGTCGGCCAGCACGCCGTAGAACTCGCGCAGCGGCACCAGCCCGGCGGCGGGCAGATACCGGAACCCGGTCAGCGGGTGGAGCAGATCGCTGACCTCCTGCAGCTGCGGGATCCTGTCCTCCGGCAGCCCGAGCCGCTCGGCCGCGGCGAGGTACTCGGCCGTGGCGTACTTGCGGTGCTTGACCGCCAGCTCCCGCACCACGCTGGCCCAGACGCCGTGCTCCTGCTCGGTGTACTCGGCCTCGGGGATCGGCATGCCACGCTGGTAGTTCAGCGCCAGCGCAGCGATCGCGTTGCGCCGGGCGCGATACACCGGATCGGCGAACCCCGGGTGGGAGGCGGCCAGCTCGACCACGACGTCGCCCTCCTCGGTGGTAGACACCGGGGCGAAGTACTGCGCTTCCTCGAACATGCCTTAAATGACAGCAATTCTCCGAATCCCTGGCAAGAGCGCCCAGTTTCCCTGGTCGATACGCTTAGTTCCGCACGGCACAAGCCGCCAATGACTGGTCGAATCGCGCAGAGGTGAGCCCATGGACGCCCTCGACACCCGACTCCTGACGACCATGCGCGCCCATCCCCGCATCGGCCTCACGGAACTCGCACGCCTCCTCGGCGTCGCGCGTGGCACCGTCCAGGCTCGGGTCGAGAAGCTCACCGCGCGGGGGATCATCGCGGACTTCGGCCCCACCGTCGACGCCGCCCGCGCCGGGTATCCCATCCTCGCGTTCGTCTCGCTCCAGATCGCCCAGGGACGCCTGACGGAGGCGGTCGAGGCTCTGCGGGGAGTGCCGGAGATCCTGGAGGTCCATGGGACGAGCGGGCAGCACGACCTGCTGTGCCGGGTGGTGGCCCGGAGTACGGATCACCTTCAGGACGTGATCGCGGCGATTCTCGCTTCCCCGGCGGTCCAGCGCACGGACACCACCATCGCGCTGTCCACGCAGATCCCGTACCGTATCGAGCCTCTGCTGGACGCGGCCGTCCGCACCGGCTAAAAGCCAGAAATGACAAAAGGGGCCGCCCGGTCTGGGCAGCCCCCCTCACACAGAAAAAAAAAAGGGGGCCACCCCTCCGGGTAGCCCCCCTAACACAAGAAGGGGGGCCGCCCTGCCGGGCAGCCCCCCCTTTACTGTTTGTGC
>NZ_KZ084334.1 GCF_002093975.1 Thermoactinospora rubra | reverse complement strand
AGAGCCGCCTAAAAGATCTTGATCCACAGGTCTTGACGATTGCTCAGCGGTGACGCTAGGACGTCGACTCGGCCGAGGCCAGCCACGTGTTGCACTGGTACGGCTTCGTCCGCTCCCAGCCCTGCCGGAACCACCGGTAGTTGTTGGCCGGTGAGCCGTGGTCGCGGGGCCAGCCGGGATGGTCGCCGATCCGGGAGTAGAACGCGAACAGCTGCGCCCGCCGGCCGGACGGCACCGGATAGCTGGAGGCCACCGAGCGCATCCACATCCCCGCGAAGCACGTCGCCTGCAGCTCCAGCCGCCGGCTCAGCGCCAGGCGCCCGCTCTGGCTGGAGCTGTCCAGATGGCGCCGCCAGTGCGAGCCGAGGATGCCCGACAGGTTCTGCACGTGGTGACCGTACTCGTGGGCCATCATGCTGATGATCCCGCCGTGCCAGGAGATGATGTCGCCGTAGCCGATCTGGCGGCCGTTGCCGCGCGCCATCGCGCTGGTGGAGGCGTAGATCGTGTTGTTGCGCGGGCAGTAGTAGGGCACCATGCTGCCCGGCGAGGGGTAGTCGCCGCACGCGCCGCGCCCGCGCACCGGCGCGATGGCGTACCCCGGCGGGCTCCACTGGATCCCCACCCGCTCCAGCACGGGCGCCCAGGCCCGGTCCATGCACTTGCCGGTCTTGAGGATGAGCGCCTTCAGCTGGCTGTGGCTGTAGATGCTGGCGTTGCCCGCCCGGCACGTGAGCCTGGGCAGCCCCGTGCTGCGGTACAGGCTGTTGGTCTTGAGGCTGTAGTCGACCTGCACCTGCTTGGGCGGATTGACGGTCTGCTGGTCGTCGCCGTTCTGACTGGTGTTCCGGTCGCTGTCCTGGCCGGTGTCCTGCCGCCGCGTGGGACGCTCGGTGGGCAGCCGCGTCGGCTCGACCGGCTCGCGGGTGGCGCGCTCGGGCGGCTCGAAGGTGGGGATCGCGACCGGCGTCGTCGTCTCGCGCCCGCCCGCCTCCTTGAGCATCGCGCCCGCCACCACCAGCAGCACGAACACCGCCGCCAGCGAGCCGACCACGATCCCCACGACCATGAGGGCCCCGCCGCCGCCGGACTTGCGCGGCCGCTGCGGCCACTGCCCGCCGTACGGGCGCGGCGGCACCGGCGGTGGCGGCGGCGCCCAGCCCGGCCGCGGCGGCGGCGGTCCCTGGCGCTGGTACGGCCCGCCCTGCCCGGGATGCTGTCCGCCCTGCCCGGGGTGCGGCCCCTGACCCGGGTACGGCTGGCCCGGGTACGGCTGGGCGGGTCCGGGACGGGCCGGTCCGGAGGGCGGCGCCGGATGCGGCTGCCCGGGAGGCGGGCCCGGCTGGTGCGGTCGGCCGGGCGGCGGCGCCTGGTGGGGGAGCGGGGCGCCGGGCCGGGGCGGGTAGTTGGGCGGCGGCCAGGGCAGCGAAGGCGGTCGCTGGGGCGGGGGAGGCGGCGACTGCGGCCGCCGGTCGTCCGGCGGAGGATAGTGGCCGTTGCCTGCCAAGACATGCCCCCTTTACCCAGAATGCCCCACTTTTCCGGGCCTTTATCGAATATGGGGCAGAAGCATACTGATTTATCTCCCGTCACGGATGTAGCGGTATGCGACTACGCTCCGAAATCGCGCGAGGTGATCTCCGCTATGTGCCGGACCGGGCCGCGACCCGTGCCCTAGCTTCAAAGCATGAATCTGCAGCAGCTCCGCTATGTGGTCGCGACTGCGGAGCACCGCACCATGACCGACGCCGCCAGGTCCCTCTACATCGCGCAGCCTGCGCTGTCGCGCGCGATCAGGGACCTGGAGCGAGAGCTCGGCATGACGCTCTTCGCCCGTTCGGGGCGTGGTGTGGTGGTCACCGCGCAGGGCCGCCGAGTGGTCAAGCTGGCGAGGGAGGCGCTCGACGCCGTGCGCGAGATCGAGAGCCTGGCCGGCCACGGCGGCACGTCGGAGGCGGAACTCCGCATCGCCTCCACCCCCAACCTGGAGCCCGGGCTGGCGGCGCGCCTGTTGCCCGCCTACGCCGCCGAGCATCCGGGGGTGCGCGTGCACATCGTCCGTTGCGACGGCCGCGAGGCCGTCGTCAGCGCCATCCGGGACCAGCGGGCCGACCTGGGCCTGACCGACCTGCCCGTCCCGCCCGACCTCGTCACCCATCCCGTCGAGCGCCAGGAGATCGTGCTGATCTCGCCGCCCGGCCTCGACCTGCCCGACCCGGTCCCGGTGTCCCGGCTCAACGGCCTGCGCCTGGCCCTGCCGGCCCGGGGCAGCCTGCGCCGCAGGGAGCTGGAGGCCATGTTCGGCAAGTACGCCGTCCGGCCGATCGTCGTGCTGGAGACCGACGAGCGCAACGGCTGGCTCAAGGCGGCCACCTCGGGGCAGGCCTCCCTGTTGTGGTACCGGGGCATGGCCGAGCAGGCCGCCCGCGCCGGTCTGGTCGTCCGCTCCCTCGAACCCGCCGTCCGCCGCGTCATCGCGGTCGTCCACGCCCGCCGCCGCCTGCCGCTGATCGCGCAGGACTTCCTGGCCCTCACCGAGAAGGGGTCGGCCGCCTAGCCGTACGGAACGATCCACCCGAGCCCGTGCCTGATCCAGGCATACCGCGCCAGGCTCGGGGATCCGGCCGCCGCCCGTTGAATTTTCACGTTTTCTGTGGCTTTTCCTGTGGATTTTTCTGTGAAGTGCGCCACACTAGGCCGATAAATTCGGACGTTGTGTCAAATAGGCGGACTTATCGCGTTCAGAATGCCGTTCAGTTCACCGCCCCTTCCTCGTCGCGTCGCTCACAATTAGATAAGTTTCTTTACTGTTAGAGCGATGATGCCTGGATACAGGGGGTGCTCGGCATGTCCTCCGCCATGATCACGTCCGAGCCGCGACCGGAAAGAAGCCTTCAGCGAAGCTTTCTTCCGCAGCGCTTTCTTCCACAATGCTTTCTTCTGCAGCGCTTTCTTCCACAACCACCAACAGATTCCGAAATTTCCCTCTATTTCGGCCCGCAGAAGCGATGGGTCGTCCTCGCCATCCCCCTTTCGCTGACGTTCACGGCCGGAACATTGTTCCTCTTCTCCCTCCGCCATCCCGTCCTGCTGCCGTTCCTGGCCGTGCTCCTGGTGAACCTGGCCGGCTGGGCGCTGGCGTACGTCGACGGCCAGCGCCGGCGCACCACCACCTGGGAGTCCCACCTGCTGCTCGTCCGCTCCTGGCGCCCCGCGAGGGTGCCCGGCGTGGACGTGCTGCTGCCCACCATGGACGAGCCGGCCGAAGTGCTGCGCAACACCTTCGCCCACGTCGCCCGCCTGGAGTGGAACGGTCCCATGACCGTGCTGGTCCTCGACGACGCCGGCCGCCCCGAGGTGGCCAGGCTCGCCGAGGAGCACGGCTTCGCCTACGAGCACCGCCCCGACCGCGGCCATCTGAAGAAGGCCGGCAACCTCGGCCACGGCCTGCGCCGTACCGGAAACGAGCTGGTCGCCGTCTTCGACGCCGACTTCGCGCCGCGGCCGGACTTCCTGCGCCACCTGGTCCCCTACCTGGAGGACCCCGGGGTGGCGATCGTCCAGTCGCCGCAGTTCTTCGACACCGAGCCGGGCATGCCGTGGGTCCAGCGGACCGCCGGGGCCGCCCAGGAGCTGTTCTACCGCTGGCTGCAGCCCTCGCGCGACGCCGACGGCGCCGCCATCTGCGTCGGCACCAACGTCGTCTACCGCAGGAGCGCGCTGGAGCTCATCGGCGGCTTCCCGAAGATCGACCACAGCGAGGACATCTACACCAGCGTCGCGCTGATGAAGCACGGCCTGCGCACCAAGTACGTGCCCGTGCTGCTGGCCAAGGGCCTGTCACCGGACAACGCCGGCTCCTACGCCGCCCAGCAGTACCGCTGGGCCATGGGCTGCCTGAGCCTGCTGTTCAGCCGCGACTTCCACCGCACGCCCATGACGTGGCGGGTCCGGCTGTCGTTCTGGAGCGGGTTCGTCTCCTACTTCGTCTCGGCGGTCAACATCGCGGCCATCCCGCTCCCGGGCCTGATCATGCTCTACGCCTACCCGGCGACGTCCGCGCCTGGCACATGATCCCCTTCCTCGGGCCGCTGTGGGTGACGCTGGTCCTGCTGCCCGCCACCTCCGTCGGCCGCTACCGCTTCGAGGTGGTCCGCGCCCAGACGCTCTACGCCTACTGCCACCTGTTCGCCATCTGGCACGCCCTGCGCCGCCGCGTCGCCGCGTGGGTGCCCAGCGGCGGCCGGGGAGCGCGCCGGTCCCCGCTGGTGCGCACCGTCTCCCGCGTGGCGCTGGCCTGGCTGACGCTGACCACCGCCGCCGTCTGGGCGGGCATCGCCTGGCGGGCCCCCGAGTACGGCTGGGCCCGCTACTGGGCGCTCACCGGCTTCGCCGTGGCCGGCACCTACATCGCCCTTCCCCTGATCCGCGACCTGTGGAGGTTCGCCCGATGAACCACCGGCTGCGCTGGCCGGAGGCCCTGGCCATCACCGCGCTGCTGCTGTTGTCCGCCGTCGTGGCCACCGGCTGGGCCGACCTGCCGCCCCTGGCGCCATGACGGCACACCGCAAGGACATCGAGGGCCTGCGCGCCGTCGCCGTGCTGTTCGTCCTGGCCTTCCACGCGGGCGTGCCCGGCCTGGGCGGCGGCTTCGCCGGCGTGGACGTCTTCTTCGTCGTCTCCGGCTTCCTCATCGCCGGCCTGATCGTCCGCGACCTGGAGGCCGGGCGGTTCCGTCTGGCCGGCTTCTACGCCCGCCGGGCCAGGCGCATCCTTCCGGCCGCCGGGGTCGTGCTGGTGGTCACCGCGCTGGCCGCCTGGCCGCTGCTGCCCGCGCTGCGCCTGCGCGAGCTCGCGGCGGACGTCTTCACCGCGGCGCTGTCGGCGGCCAACTGGCGCTTCGTCGCCCAGCAGACCGACTACCTGGCCGCCGACCGCGACCCCAGCCCGCTGCTGCACTTCTGGTCGCTGGCCGTGGAGGAGCAGTTCTACCTGGTGTGGGCGCCGCTGGCGCTGCTGGCCTTCCGTCTCGCGGGCCGCCGGGCCGTGGCCGTCGCCGCGCTGCTGCTCACCGGCGCCTCGCTCGCGCTGTGCCTGTCCTGGGACGGCCCGGCCGCCTACCTGGCCACCCCGGCGCGCGCCTGGCAGCTCGGCGTGGGCGCGCTGGCCGCGCTGGCCGCGCCGTACCTGGCCCGCCTGCCCCGGCTCGCCGCCGCTGCCGCGGGCACGGCGGGCGGGGTCGTCCTGGCCTGGTCCCTGGCCCTGGACGAGACCGGCTACCCCGGGCCGCAGGCGCTGGTGCCGACGCTGGGCGCGGCGGCCGTGCTGCTGTTCCGCTCGCCCGTCTCGACTCTGCTGGGCCATCCCGCGCCGCGCGCCATGGGACGCCTGTCCTACTCCTGGTACCTGTGGCACTGGCCCGTCGTGGTGCTCTTCGGCGCGGGCCAGCCGTGGCCGGTCAAGCTCGCCCTGGTGCTGGGCGCCGCGCTGCCCGCCTGGCTGACGATGAAGCTGGTGGAGGAGCCGGTCCGCTTCTCCCCGGTGGTCACCGAGTTGCCGCGCCGCGGCCTGGCCGTGGGCGCCGCCGCCATGGCGATCCCGGTGACCGCGGCCCTCCTGCTGGGCGGGGTGAGCGCGCCCCGGCAGGCGGTGGCCGTGGCCACCGTGGAGCCCGTGGAGCCCGTGGAGCCCGCCCCCACCGTGGACGTGGCGGCGGCCCGCGCCGACTACCCGCCCTCCCGGGGCTGCGAGGTCGAGCCGGCCGCCACCACCAGCCCGCCCTGCCTGTTCGGCGGCCCGAGCAAGGATCGGATCGTGCTCATCGGCGACTCGCACGCCGGTCAGTGGTTCTCGGCGGCGCTGCGGATCGCCCAGCGCCGCGGCTGGGCGCTGGAGGTGCTGACCAAGCCCGGCTGCCCGCTGCCCGCGATCACCGTCGTCGACCCCCGGCTGGGCCGGGAGTACCGCGAGTGCGACGCCTGGCGCGAGCACACCCTGCGCAGGCTGGAGGGCGAGCCGCCGCCCCGGCTCGTCCTGCTCGCCTCCCTGGCCACGTATGCCGGGCCCGAGGCCACCCTGCGCGGCTGGCGCACCACGCTCGCCCGGCTGTCACGGCTCGGCACGCCGCTGGTCCACCTGCGCGACACCCCCCTGCCGGGCATCGACGTGCCCTCCTGCCTGGCCGCCAGGCCCGCCCGCCAGTGCGCCTTCCCGCGCGAGCGCGCGCTCCCGCAGGACCCGCTGGCCGAGACCCGGCAGCCGGGCATGTGGCGGCTCGACGTCACCGAGGTGCTGTGCCCCGGCACCGGCCCGGCGTGCCCGGCCGTCCTGGACGGGGTCGTCCTCTACCGGGACGGCTCCCACCTGACGAACACCCTGGTCGTGCGGCTCGCGCCCCGCCTGGAGCGCGACCTGGAGGACCTCGACCTGATCCCCACGGTGCTATGAGGACGATCATCGCGTTGCTGCTGCTCCTGGCCACCACGGGCTGCGCGGCGCTGGACGGCAGGGGCCGCCTGGCCATCACGCCCCTGCTGTCAGGCGGCCGGTGGACCTCGGGGCGGGTCAGGACCCGGCGCGAGGACTTCGCCGTCCCCGCAGGCGGCACGACGCCGGGCGGGCCGTGCCGGGAGCCCAGGGGCCTCACCTCGGGCGAGCACCCCTGCCCGGCCTGCAACGGGTCCTTCCACACCTACGCCGTGGAGCTGACCGGCAGCCGCACCACGTGGTTTTTGGACGGCCGGCCGTACTTCACCCTCGGCCGAAGCCTGCCGCGCCGCTTCTTCCTCATCCTCAACGTGGCCGTGGGCGGCGGGCTGCCCGCCGCCCACGGCGGCGGCCCCACCCCGGCGACCGTGCCTGGCCGCCCGATGCTGGTCGACTACGTCAGCGTCGCGACCCGCCAGTAGGCTCGAGGTCGATGAGCACTCTGCGCCTGGGCGGCCGCACGTTCGGCCCGGGGGAGTTCGCGGTCATGGCCGTGGTCAACCGCACCCCCGACTCCTTCTTCGACCGGGGAGCGACCTTCGGCTTCGAGGCCGCGCTGGCCGCCGTCGACCGGGCCGCCGAGGCCGGGGCCGACATCGTCGACATCGGCGGGGTGAAGGCGGGCCCGGGCGACGAGGTCGACGCCCGCGAGGAGATCCGGCGCGTCGCCGGGCTGGTCGAGGCGGTGCGCGAGCGCCACCCCGGGCTGCTCGTCAGCGTCGACACCTGGCGGGCCGAGGTCGGCGAGGTGGTGGCCAAGGCGGGCGCGCACCTGCTCAACGACACCTGGGGCGGGGTCGACCCGCGCCTGGCCGAGGTGGCCGCCGCGCACGGGGCCGGGCTGGTGTGCGCGCACGCCGGGCGGGTGACGCCGCGCACCAGGCCGCACCGGATCGGCTACGACGACGTCGTGGCCGACGTGGTCGCCTACACCACCGGCCTGGCGGAGAAGGCGGTCAAGGCGGGCGTGCCGCGCGAGTCGGTCCTCATCGACCCCGCGCACGACTTCGGCAAGAACACCTACCACTCGCTGGAGGTCAGCCGCCGCCTGGGCGAGCTGGTCGCCACCGGCTGGCCGGTGCTGGTGGCCGTGTCCAACAAGGACTTCGTGGGCGAGACGCTCGGCGGGCTGCCCGTCGAGCGCCGCCACGCGGGCACGATCGCCACGCTGGCCGTCTCGGCGCTGCTGGGCGCGCGGGTGTTCCGCGTCCACGACCCCGCCTCGGCCCGCACGGCGCTGGCCGAGGTCACCCGGTTGCGTACAGAGCCGAGAAGAACCTGACCAGCACGGCCTCCCGCAGCCGCGGCGGCAGGGCGTCGAGGATCGCGTTGACCATGGCCATCTCCGGCTCGCCGTCGAAGTCCGCCCCTGCCGAGGCCGCCAGCTCGGCGAACTGCCCGTCGTCCAGCGCGTCCAGGTCCAGCCCGGCCACCAGCTCCACCAGCCCCTCCGGCGGTACGGCGGGGCCGCGCCGCCTGGCCGCCTCCGTGGCGGCGGCGATGGCCTCCAGCATGGCCTCCACCCCGGCCAGCGTCACCCCGGTGACGGTGACGTGCAGGTTCTTGGGGATCCCCGCGAACGACAGCTGCGGCTGCAGCAGCCAGCCCAGCTTCCTGGCCTCGTCGGCCAGCACGAACACGTCCACCTCGGCGGAGGCGAAGGCCACCAGCGAGGACTGCGGATCGCCCAGCACCCGCAGCCCCGGGATGGCCGCCAGCCCCGCGCGCAGCCGCCGCGTCGCCTCCAGCGTGGCCCGGCCCAGCTCCCGGTAGCCCTCCCGGCCCAGCGCCTGCAACGTCGCCCACGCCCCGGCCAGCGGCCCCGCGGTCCTGGCGCTCTGCACGGTCGGGTTGACCAGGGTGTAGCCGGGCCAGGCGGCCGAGGCGAAGTAGGCGCGGCGCCGCCAGGCGGGGTCCCTGAACAGCACCACCGAGGCGCCCTTGGGGGCGTAGCCGAACTTGTGCAGGTCGCAGGAGATCGACGTCACGCCGGGCACGGTCAGGTCGAAGGCGGGGACGTCGGCGCCGGCCTCCCGCAGCCACGGCAGCAGCCAGCCGCCGACGCAGGCGTCGACGTGGCACGGCACGCCGAGCGCGGCGATCTCCGCCACCGGGTCGACCACGCCGTGCGGGTAGGCGGGCGCCGAGGCGACGACCAGGCAGGTGGTCTCGTCGACCGCCTTGGCCATGGCGGCGGGGTCGGCGCGGAAGGTCTCGAGGTCGACCGGCACCTGCCGGACCCGCAGGCCGAGGTAGTGCGCCGCCTTGTGGAACGCCGGATGCGCGGTGACCGGCAGCACGAGCGTGCCGCGGCCGGGGGAGGCGTCGCGCGCCGCCTTCACCGCCAGCATGATCGACTCGGTGCCGCCGCTGGTGAAGATGCCGTGCCCGCCGCCCAGCAGGTCGGCGACCGCGCCGACGACCTGGCGCTCCATCGCCACCACGCTGGGGAAGGCGGTGGGGTCGAGCATGTTGACCTCGAGCAGCTCCAGGTAGGCGCGGGCGGCCGCCTCGTGCACCTCCGGACGCCCGGTGTCGTAGACGTAGGCGGTCACCCTGCCGCCGCGCACGGGCAGGTCGCGCCCGCGCAGCCGGGCCAGCTCGGCCAGCAGGTCCTCGGCGGACCGGCCGCTCTCCGGAAGATCCATGCCGGGACCGTACGGCCCGCGCCCGGCGGGGGTCAACGCGCCTCCCGCGGGCGAGCACCGGCCTGGCCGCCCGGCGGGGGGTCAACGGCCGAGCACCGGCAGCCGGACCACGGCCCGCAGGCCGGGATCGGCATCCTCCAGCCTCACCGTGCCGCCGTGGGCCAGCACCGTCTCGCGGACGATGGCCAGGCCCAGCCCCGCGCCGCCCTGGTCGCGGCCGCGCCCCTCGTCCAGCCGGGTGAAGCGGTTGAACACCCGCTCCCGGTCCTCCGGCGGGATGCCCGGCCCGTCGTCGGTCACCGTCAGCGTCCCGTCGGCGGTGAGCGCCACCTCCACCCGGGAGGCGGCGTGCCGTACCGCGTTGTCCAGCAGGTTCGTCAGCACCCTCCCCAGGTCCAGTTCGTCGCCCCGCACCAGCGCCGGCTCGCACGCGGTCACCGCGACCATGGGGTGCCGCTCCGCCGTGCGCCGGACCACCTCGTGCAGCTCGACCGGCTCGCGGCGGGCCGGGACGCCGCCGCGCTCGTCCAGCCTGGCCAGCGCCAGCAGGTCCTCGGCCAGGCGCGACAGCCGCAGGGTGTCCTCGAGCACGCCCTCGGCCGTCTCCTTCCAGTCCTGCCCCTCCGGGTGGCCGAGCGCCACCTCCAGCTGCAGGCGGATGCTGGCCAGCGGGCTGCGCAGCTCGTGGGCGGCGTCGGAGACCAGGGCCCGCTGCCGCTCCTCGGCCTCCTCCAGCCGGGCCAGCATGTCGTTGAGCGTGGTGGCCAGCGAGTGCACCTCGTCGCGCGACTGCGGCACGGGCAGCCGCCGGGACCGGGCGGTGTGGGTGATCTCGGTCGCGCCCCGGCGCAGCGCGGTGATCGGCCGCAGCGTCCTGCCGATGATCACCCAGCTGGCGGCGGCCAGCACGATCGTCAGCACGGGCGTGCCGGCCAGCAGCACCTTGCCCGCCGCGTGCAGGCTCTTCTGCATCTCCCGCACCGACCTGGCGGCCAGGACGGTCTGCCCGCCGTCGGCGGCGACCGCGATGACCCGCAGCCCGCCGCGCGTGTACCGGGGCTCGCCGTCGCGCAGCGCCCGGGCCCGGTGCCCGGCGTCCAGCAACGGCACCAGCCGGTCGGTGCCGGGCGTGGCGTGGGTGATGCGCCCGGTGCGGTCGAGGACCTGGATCATCGTGCCGTCGTCGGTGGTGAGCGGCCGGGGGATCGTCCCGGCGTCGGCCATCACGCGCACCGCCTGCGCCCGGGTGCGGATCGTCTCGTCGCTGCTGTCGGTCAGCGTCTTGGTCAGCACGCTGAGCAGCACGGAGGCCGACATCGCCAGCGCGAAGGCCAGCACGGCGGAGGCCGCGACGGTGAGGCGGAAACGCAGGCTCTGCCGCCGCCACCAGGTCAGCGGGGAGTCAGCCACCGTCGCCGGCCAGCCGGTAGCCCGCCCCCCGCACGGTCTGCAGGGAGCTCCTGCCGAACGGCGCGTCGATCTTGCGCCGCAGGTAGCCGACGTAGACCTCCACCACGTTCGGATCGGTGTCGAAGGTGTCCCACACGTGCTCGAGGATCTCGGCCTTGGACACCACCTCGTCGCGGCGGCGCATCAGGTACTCCAGCAGCGCGAACTCCCGCGGCGTGAGCTCGACGGGCTCCTCGCCCCGCCGTACCTGCCGCCGGGCCGGGTCCAGCGACAGGTCGCCCGCGGTCAGCACCGCCGGGCGGCGGCCCGCGTCGCGGCGCAGCAGCGCCCGGAGCCTGGCCACCAGCACCACGTAGGAGAACGGCTTGGTCAGGTAGTCGTCGGCGCCCAGGTCCAGCCCGTCGGCCATGTCGTACTCGCCGTCCTTGGCCGACAGCATGAGGATCGGCACCCAGTTCTCCTCCGCGCGCAGCTGCTTGCACACGTTGTAGCCCGACAGGCGCGGCAGCATGATGTCCAGCACCACCACGTCGTAGTCGCCTTGCCTGGCCAGGTGCAGCCCCTCCTCGCCGTCGTGGGCGAGGTCCACCGCGAAGCCCTCCGCCTGCAGCCCGCGCTGGAGCGCGGCGGCCATCCGCCGCTCGTCCTCGACGACCAGAACCCTCATGCCCGGGAGTCTAGGCAAGGGCGGCTGAGAGCCCTCTCAGCCCGTCTCAGGCTCCGCTCAGGGCTCCTCACGCAGGCTCGTCACATAGCCAATACCGTGAAGGAGTGACATGCGAACAGGCAAGCTCGTGAGGTGGGGCGTCCCGGTCGCGGCCGTGGCGGTGATCGGCGCCGCCGTCGCCGCGGGGCCGGTGATCGCGGCGGTGGGCGCCGACCCGGTCCTGCCCGAGCGCACGGCGAGCCGGCTGCTGGCCGACGCCGCCGCGGCGGCCCGGCGCAGCGACGGCCCGCCGCCCATGTCCGGCACCGTGACCAAGACCGCCTCGCTCGGCCTGCCGCAGCTGCCGGGCGGCCCGGAATCGCCCGCGGCCCTGCTGTCGGGGGCGCACGAGGCCAAGGTCTGGTACGGCTCGCACGACCGGCTGCGGGTGGCGCTGCCAGGCGAGATGAGTGAGAAGAACCTCATCGTCAACGGCGAGCAGGCGTGGCTGTGGGACAGCTCCAGCAACACCGCGACCAAGATCAAAATGCCTGCGGGGGAGGGGCAGCCGGTCACCCCGCAGCCGACCGACCTGACCCCGCAGCAGGCCGGCGAGCGGCTGCTCGCCGAGGCGGACAGGCACTCGACCGTCTCGGTGACCAACACCGACCGGGTCGCCGGGCGCCCGGTCTACCAGCTCGTCCTCACCCCGAAGGACCCGGCCACCCTGGTCAGGGAGGTGCGCCTGGCCGTCGACGGCGAGACCTACGTCCCGCTGCGCGTCCAGGTGTACGCCAAGGGCTCGGCCGAGCCGGCGTTCGAGCTGGGCTTCACCGAGATCGCCTTCGAGCCGCCGGCCGAGGAGAACTTCACCTTCACCCCGCCGCAGGGCGTGAAGGTGGAGGAGAAGGACCTCGGCTCGCTCCGCCCCGACGAGCGGTCGCACGAGGGGCACAAGCAGGAGGACCCGCCGGTCAAGACCGTCGGCGACGGCTGGGGCACGATCGCCGTGCTGCCGTTCGACCGGGCGTCGGCCGCCGAGGGGGAGGGCCGGCAGGTCCTCGACTCGGTGCTGGCGGGCGCCACGCCGGTCAGCGGCTCGTGGGGCAGCGGCAGGATCGTGAAGTCCAAGCTGCTCACCGCGCTGCTGACCGACGACGGCCGGCTGCTGGTGGGCGCCGTGACGCCGGACAGGCTGATCGAAGCGGCGGGCACCAGGTGACCGTCGGGCACGACGCGGGGGCGCCCTCCGGGGCGCCCGCCGCCATCCGCACCCGCGGCCTGACCAAGGTCTTCAAGGGCGGCCAGGTCGCGGTCGACGCCCTCGACCTGGACGTGCCGCGCGGGTCGGTGTTCGGCTTCCTGGGGCCCAACGGCTCGGGCAAGACCACCACGATCCGCATGCTGCTGGGGCTCGTCACGCCCACCGCGGGGGACCACGCGCTGCTCGACCGGCCGCTGGCGGAGGCCCTGCCGTCCGTCGGCGCGGTCGTCGAGGGGCCCGCGTTCTACCCCTACCTGTCCGGCGAGGCGAACCTGCTCCGCTACGACGCCGCCAACCCGGCCTCCTCGGCGCGGGACGCGCGCTCGCGCGTCGGCCAGGCCCTGGAGCGGGTCGGCCTGTCGGCCGCGGCGGGCAAGCGGTACCGGGCCTACTCGCTGGGCATGCGGCAGCGGCTGGCCATCGCGGCGGCCCTGCTGCGCCCGCGCGAGCTGCTGGTGCTCGACGAGCCGACCAACGGGCTGGACCCGCAGGGCACGCGGGAGGTGCGGGCGCTGGTCAGGGAGATCGCCCGGGACGGGACGACCGTGTTCGTCTCCTCGCACCTGCTGGCGGAGGTGGAGCAGATGTGCACGCACGCGGCCGTCATGAGCCACGGCCGGCTGGTGGCGCAGGGGACGATCTCCTCGCTCCACGGCGGGCGCCCGGCGCTGCTCCGGGTGGAGACGCCGCGGGCCGCGGAGGCGGCGCGGATCCTGGACGGGCTGGGCCTGGCCGAGGTGACCGCGGCGGGGTCTCACGTGACCGCGGAACTGGGCGGCCACGCCCCCGAGGAGATCAACGCCGCGCTGGTACGGCAGGGCGTCCCGGTGCGCGGGCTGGCGGTCGTGCGGCCCAGCCTGGAAGAGGTGTTCGTGGGACTGACGGGGGAGGGGTTCGATGTCGACGGCTGACATCTCGGCAGCCGGGACGTCCACGGCCGGGGTTTCGACGCCCGCGGCCGAGGCGTCCGCTGCCGGAGCATCCGCGGCCGGGACGGAGGTCCTCGGGCAGGCGGCGGCGTCGGCCAGGACGGCCGGGCGGTCCGGCGGAGTCGCCGCCTTCGCGCGGCTGCTGGGCTCCGAGCTCGGCCTGACCTTCCGGCGCCCGCGCAACCTCGTCATGCTCGCGCTGCTGGCCCTCGTCCCCGTGCTGATCGGCGTCGTGGTGCGCACCTTCGGCTCCGACGGCGACGCGGGCGGCATCGTGGCGGCGACGGCGGGCAACGGCCTGATGCTGACCTTCGTCTCCCTCTACGTCCTCGTGCCGCTGCTGATGCCGGTGGCGGTCGCGGTGGTGGGCGGCGACGCGATCGCGGGCGAGGCGAACGCGGGCACGCTGCGCTACCTGCTGACCGCACCCGCCGGGCGCACCAGGCTGCTCGCGGTCAAGTACCTCAACGCCGTCGTCTTCTCCCTCGCGCTGACTGTGACGGTCGCCGCGACCGCGCTGATCACCGGCCTGGCGTTGTTCCCGGTCGGCGACGTGACGCTGCTGTCGGGCACCACGGTCACCATGGCCGAGGGGCTCCTGCGCACGCTCCTCATCGTCGGCTACGTCACAGCCGGCATGGCCGCGCTCGCCGCGGTCGCGATGGCGCTGTCCACCCTCACCGAGATCCCCATCGGAGCCGTGGCGGGCACGGTCGTGCTCATCGTCGTCACCCAGGTGCTGCGCGCCATCCCGCAGCTGGACTGGCTCGCGCCGTACCTGCTGCCCACCCGCTGGACCGGGTTCGACGCCGTCCTGCGGGACCCCGTCGCGACCTCCGACCTCGGGCAGGGGCTGCTGGCGTTCTGCGCGTACACCGTCCTGTTCGGCTCCCTGGCGTGGGCCCGCTTCACCAGCAAGGACATCACCTCCTGAAACGCCTCCCGAGACACAGCGCGCCGCGGCCGGCCGGGGGCGCCGGCCGTTCTTGAGGCCACGGCATGTCCATGTCGCGCAATGCCTAGTGGTTTGGCCGGACTTGTCGCTAGGGTCGGTGCCGAGGTGATGATCGTGCGGCATTTCGCGGGTTTGCTCGTCGGGCTGGTGGTCACCGCCGCCCTGCTCGGCGGCGCCGGCTGGGCGACCTTCCAGGCGCAGGCCGGCGCCGCGGCCACGCCGTCCGGCGGCCGGCCGCTGTGGATCGCGCTGGGCGCCATGGCCGCGGTCGGCCTGGTGCTCGGCCTGGTGCTGGCCGGGCGGATCTCGCCGCTGGCCACGTTCGTGCCGTCGATGGTGCTGCTGGCCTGGACGGTCGTCTACGCCCTGGACGTGGGCCGCGCCCTGTCGCTCATCCCGAGGGAGCCCTCGGTCCACCAGCTGGTCCGCGACGTGGGCGCCGGCACCCAGACCCTGCTGACCACCGGCGTCTACGCGCTGCTCGGCGTGGCGCTGTTCATCCCGGTGCTGATGCCCTCACGCTGGTCGCGCCGGGACGAGGAGCTGGAGGACGAGGAGTTCGAGACGCGCGAGAGCGGCGGCTACTACTAGCGGCGCGCGAGGCGCCGCAGGCCCGTGCCGCCGCCTAGCTTCCCGTGTAGAGCCGGGTGACGACCTCCTCGAGCGAGGACTCCCCGGCCGTGAACTCCTCCAGCGAGCCGTCGAAGGCCAGGCGGCCGTGGTCGATGACCATCACCCGGCGGCACAGCCGCTCGATGTCGCCCAGGTCGTGGGTGGTGAGCAGGATCGTGGTGCCGCGCTCGGCGTTCACACGGCGGAGGAAGTCGCGGATGCCGGCCTTGCTGACCACGTCCAGGCCGATCGTGGGCTCGTCGAGCACGAGGATCTCCGGCGCGTGGAGCAGGGCCGCCGCGAGGTCGCCGCACATGCGCTGGCCGAGGCTGAGCTGCCGCACCGGCCGCTTGAGGAACTCGCCCAGGTCCAGCGTCTCGACGAGCTCCTCCAGCCGCTCGGCGAACACCTTGCGATCTACTTTGTAAAGGTGCCGGATCAGGTCGAAACTGTCCCGCAGCGGCAGGTCCCACCACAGCGTCGTCCGCTGCCCGAAGACCACGCCGACGCGCCGGGCCAGCGTGGTGCGCCGGCGCGAGGGGTCGAGCCCGGCCACCCGCACCGTCCCGGACGTGGGCGTGAGGATGCCGCACAGCATCTTGATGGTGGTGGACTTGCCGGCGCCGTTGGGGCCGAGGTAGCCCACGAACTCGCCCGGCTCGATGGTGAAGGTCAGGTCCCGTACGGCGTGCACGGTCGTGCGCCGGGCCTTGAACGACCGCCCGGCCCGCACAAGCTCGATCATCGTTCAGCTCCCCGTGGATCGGTAGTGACGTAGCCCCCGCCGCCAGGCCGCGGCGGCCAGAAGGGCCAGGAGGAGGGCCGCGACGGGCCCGAGAAACCGCATGAACTCCGGCGTGCCGAAGGGGTCGGCCCTGCCCAGCACATACAGGCCGGGCTGCCAGTTGACGAAGGCCAGCGGCAGCACGTAGGTCACGCCGCGCACCAGGTCGCGGCCGTAGACGCTGAAGGGGTACTGCGACAGCTGCCCGCTGCCGTAGGTGAAGGCGTTGGTGACCTCCGGCGCGTCGACGAGGACGAACTGCGCGGCCCCGCCGAGCGTCCACAGCGCGGCGAAGATCACCAGCCCGGTGGCGATCATGACCGGGAGCATCCAGAGCCGCTGCCAGGGCAGGTCCAGGGCGGTCAGCGCGTAGGCGAGGACGGCGACCGCCTGGACGATGCGGCCCAGCCGCGCGGGCATGAACCGGTCGGTCGCCACCTGGATCCACGGGCCGGCGGGCCGGATGAGCATCGTGTCGAGGGTGCCGGCCTTGATGTGCTGGCTGATGCGGTCGAGGTTGCCGCAGAAGGTGTCGGCGACGGTGAAGGCGAGCGTGGCCGCGCCGTACAGGAAGAGGACCTCTTCGCGGGAGAAGCCGGCCAGCGAGGTGGTGTTGGCGAAGATGATCAGGATGACGACGACGTCGAGGCCCGCGACGACGGCGCTCATCACGCACATGAGCGCGAAGGAGAGCGGGTAGGCGGCGGCCGCCCGGGTCCAGGTCCAGGCCAGCAGGAGGTAGGTCCTAACCACCCTGGATCACCACCTTGTGGCGGATCGCCCGGGTGGCCAGGACGCCGAGGGCGAGCAGGACGAGCGCCCACGTCGCCTGGAAGGCGAAGGCGGGCAGCGGGTCGGCGGTGCCCAGATAGACGTCGGAGGGCACCTGGACCATGGCGGCGAACGGCAGGGCCCTGGCCAGCTCGCCGAACCAGCCGGGGAAGATGTTCAGCGGCAGCATCAGGCCGCTGAAGAAGGTCATGAGCAGCATCGAGGCGGTCGCGACGCCGCGGTCGTCGGCGAGCCAGCACACCGACAGCGCCACCAGGTAGCGCCAGGCGAAGCTGACGAGCAGGCCGAGCAGGAAGGCCACGGCGAGGGTCGGCACGTCGGCGGGGGCGGTGATGCCGAACAGCGCCGCGCCCAGGAGGGTGGGCGGCAGGCTGCGGACGAGCAGCAGGAAGGCGGCCCTGCCCAGGTCCTCGGCCAGGCACCACAGCTGGAGGGAGGCGGGGCGGACGAGGTCGAGCGCGATGTCGCCGCTGCGGATGCGCTCGGGGAGGGTCAGGCCGCCGCCGAACAGCTGCATGGGTCCGATCATGGCCTGGGTGAGGAAGCAGAAGGTGACGGCTGCGGTCACGTCGTAGCCGCCGAGGCCGGGCCGGGCCTGCCAGAGGGCGATGAGGATGTAGGCGCGCAGGACGCCGAAGACGCTGTTGGTGAACGCGCCGGCCAGGCCCGCCCCCACGTAGGTGGCGTGCCTTCTGAAGCTGTAGTGGATGAGTTTGAGGTAGAGAATGGTCACCTCCGCTGCGTGACGGCATGACGACAGCCCGTGCCCGGGGGCGGGCACGGGTGAGCCCCGCGATTATCCGTTCGGCGGTCAGCGGTCGGCAAGCCGATAACCGAGGCGCTTGGGCCGGCACGCCCACGGGCCGCCGTTCCCGGCCGGCCGCTCGCGCAGCGGCGTCGCCGAGGGTCCGGCCATGCCGCCAGGGTGACATGGCCTTCCCGAAATATCCCGTTAAAGCAATGTTCTGGCGGGCAATCTTCCTCGAGGAGGCTGTGCATGCTCGACCAGGACGTCTTCCCCCGCTACCCCTTCAGCTGGCAGGCGCGTGCCCTCAACGGCGTGCTGTGGGGCGCCGTCAAACCGCTCGGCCACCTGCTGCTGCGCCATCCGCTGGCGCTGAGCGCCTGCTCGGTGCTGGGCCAGGTGGCGCTGCCGTTGCCGCGGCACGTGACCGTCATCCCCCACGAGCTGGCGCGGTGCGGCGGGGAGTGGGTGCGCGCGGGCGGCGGCCTGGACGAGCGCAA
Organism: Thermoactinospora rubra; assembly: GCF_002093975.1. GTDB lineage: Bacteria > Actinomycetota > Actinomycetes > Streptosporangiales > Streptosporangiaceae > Nonomuraea > Nonomuraea rubra_A. Next base: position 136,634 of record NZ_KZ084334.1, on the reverse strand, counting down.
GGTCCTGCTCTACTTCCACGGCGGCGGTTACTTCTCCTGTTCGCCGGCCACCCACCGGGCGATCACGTGGCGGCTGTCGGTGGTGGCGCGGCGTCCCGTGCTGGCCCTGGACTACCGGCAGGGGCCGGTCCACCCGCTGAGCGCGTCGCTGGAGGACGCGCTGGACGCCTACGACTGCCTGCTGGGCCGCGGCCACGAGCCGCGGGACATCCTGCTGGCGGGCGACTCGGCGGGCGGTCACCTGACGCTGGCGACGCTGCTGGCGCTGCGCGACCGCGACCGGCCGATGCCGGCGGCGGCGATCTGCCTGTCACCGTGGGCGGACCTGACCGACTTCCCGCGCCGCGCCAACCGGTGGCAGGACCCGATGCTGTCGGCCTCCCGCGTGCGGTGGCTGGCCCGCCGCTGGACGGCCGGGCTGGACCCGCACGACCCGCTGGTGTCGCCGGTGCTGGGCGACTACACCGGCCTGCCGCCGCTGATGATCATGACGGGTTCCACCGAGGTGCTGCGCGAGGAGGCCCGCCGCGTGACCGTGCAGGCCCGCAGGGCCGGGGTGCCGGTGCGCTACGAGGAGTGGCCGAACATGCCGCACGCCTTCCCCATCCTCGCCGACGTCCTGCCGGAGGCCCGGCTGGCCTACCGGCACATGGCCGAGTTCCTGGCCGATCTCCCGCGGGCGGGGGCGGCGGGGTCGGCCGCCGCCTGATAGGTTAGGTTTACCTAACAAAGCACTGGGGGTTCAGGATGACGCACCGGGGAGTCGTGCTGCGCACCGAGCGGCTGACGCCGCACATGATCCGGGTGGTGGTCGGCGGCGACGGGCTGCGTGACTTCGCCACGTCCGGGCTCACCGACCACTACGTCAAGCTGGTGTTCAAGCAGCCGGGCGTGGCCTATCCCGAGCCGTTCGACATGGCGGCCTGCCGTGAGGCGCTGCCGCGCGAGCAGTGGCCGCGCCTGCGCACCTACACGGTGCGGGCCTGGGACCCGGAGGCCCGCGAGCTGACGCTCGACTTCGTCTACCACGGCGACGAGGGGCTGGCCGGGCCGTGGGCGGCCAACGCGCGGCCGGGCGACGAGGTGCTCATGGTGGGGCCCGGCGGCGCCTACGCGCCCGACCCCGCGGCGGACTGGCACCTCATGGCCGGGGACGAGAGCGCCCTGCCGGCCATCGCCGCCTCGCTGGAGGCGCTGCCGCCCGGCGCGCTCGCCCACGTCTTCCTGGAGGTGTCGGGGCCGGAGGAGGAGCAGAAGCTGGAGACCTCGGGGGAGGCGCACGTGGTGTGGCTGCACCGGGGCGCCCGCCCCTACGGCGAGGCCCTGGTGGAGGCCGTGACGGGGCTGGCGTTCCCGCCGGGCCGGGTGCACGGCTTCGTCCACGGCGAGGCCGGCTTCGTCAAGATCCTGCGCCGCCACCTGCGGGTCGAGCGCGGCGTCCCGCTGGAGCGGCTGTCGATCTCGGGCTACTGGCGCGCCGGCGTCGACGACGAGGGCTGGCGCGCGGTCAAGAAGGACTGGAACCGCCAGGTGGAGGCCGAGGAGGCCGTGGCGCTCACGGGCGGCGCCGGCGCCTGAGCGGCCGAGGACGCTGGCATCGCCTTCCTCATCCGCCACGCAAAACAGCAGGTATCACACCTTTTACTCACTTTTCAGCAAGATTCGCCTTACCTGCGATACCGCTTGTGACACCTTCGCCCGCACACCCGCCGCCCCCGGGTCACAGTGTCGTTCATGGCGCGAGGTGGGAGCGACGGCATGCCGCCGGGCGTGCGGCCGCTTACGGTGGGCGACCCGGTCATCATCGGCCGATACCTGCTGCTGGGAAGGCTCGGCTCCGGCGGCATGGGCGTGGTCTACCTGGCCGAGCATCCGCGCGGCGGGCTGGTTGCGCTCAAGACCCCGCACGCGGTCCACCTCGCCGACCCCACGCTGCGCGCCCGCTTCCGCGAGGAGGTGGCCTTCTCCCGCCGGGTCGTGCCGTTCTGCACCGCCGCGGTCATCGAGGACGGCACCGACCACGACCGGCCCTACCTGGTCACCGAATACATCAGGGGACCGGCCCTGTCCCAGGTCGTCGCCGCCCGCGGGCCGCTGCCCCCCGACCTCGCCTACGGCGTGGCGCTCGGCGTGGCGGCGGCGCTCGTGGCCGTCCACGAGGCCGGGCTCGTCCACCGCGACCTCAAGCCCGGCAACGTACTGCTGTCGCCCGACGGGCCGCGCGTCATCGACTTCGGCATCGCCCGCGACCTGGACACCGCCACCGCCCACACCCAGGCCGGCCACGTCATGGGAAGCCCCGGCTGGGTCGCGCCCGAGCGGCTGACCGGCCGGCCCGCCGTGCCGGCCTCCGACGTGTTCGCCTGGGGGTGCCTGGTGGCCTTCGCCGCCACCGGCGGCCACCCCTTCGGCACGGGCGAGGCCGACGTGATCACCCGGCGGATCCTGCTGGAGCCGCCGAGGACGGGCAACGTCCCGGCGCTGCTGCGGCCCGCCGTGGAGGCGGCCCTGGCCAAGGATCCCGCCGGGCGGCCCTCCTCGGCCGAGCTGCTGCGGGCGCTGCTGGCCGTGGGCGGCGTGGGCGACCCGTGGGACCTGCGGGAGGCCGTGGCCGGCGTACTGCGGCGCATCTGGACGGCCGTGCCGTACCCGGCGGGCGAGGCGAGCCGGGCGCCGGGCAGGTCGCAGGCGGAGCCCGCCCGGCAGGAGCGGACCGCGCCCCGGCGGCGGCGCCGGGCCCGGCAGGGCGCCCACCTGTCGCACGCGAGCTTCGCGGCCCTGGCGACGGTGTCCATCGCGGCCGTGACCGTGGCGGCGGCCGGCGGGGGCGCGGGCCTGCGGGCCGCCACGCCGCCAAGCCCGCAGGCCGTGCCGGTGGTCCGCCCGCACGGCACCGCGGACTCCACGGTCAAGCCGATCGTCGCGGGCACCTCGGGCCTGATCCGCCCCTCGGGCACCGCCACGCCGACGGTGGTCGTCACGCGCACCGCCACCGTCCGGCCCACCGTGGTGGTGAGCCTGCCCACACCGGACCACCACCGCGACGAGGGCGGGACGCCGCCGCCCAGCGCCGAGCGGCCCCGCCCCGGCGACCCCGGCGGGTGCGTCAACCCGGCGGGCAGGAAGCGCGGCCGCTGTCCCGAGCCCTCCACCAGCATCAGCAGCATCCCGCAGGAGGGGCCGGGCGAGTCGCCCGGCCCCTCCCAGAGCGCGACGCCGTCGCAGACCGCGACCCCGTCCCCGACGGGACCTACGGGATCTTCGACAGGTCGATGACGATCCGCTCCTCGCCGAGCTCGTAGGTGAGCAGGCGACCGCCGGAGGCCGGCATGGGAGTGTCGATCGAGCCGTCCTTGCCGGGGCGGATGCCCAGCTCGGCCTGCGTGCCGCCGGTCAGGTCGCGCAGCACGACCCCCTCCCAGCCGTCGTCGCCGATCGGGTAGGTGAGAAAGCGGTCCAGGGCGGGGGCCACGCCCGGGGGCACCATGGCGTCGAGCCGCTGCTCCCCGCCGCCGTCACGCATGCGCACGAACGCCTGCCCCTCCCGGCTCCCGGAGCACATGACCAGCCCGCAGCCGAAGAAGCTCTCGCCGGGCCGCACGACGGCCTCCTTCTTCTCGCCGGTCTCGACGTTGACGATGGCGGTGAAGCCGTCGCTCACCTCCTTGGCGCGGACGCCGACCCACGGCCAGGCCATCAGGCGGTGCTCGCCGGCCCGCTCGACCCGTTCCACGGTCCCGCCCCCGAGCGGCACGCTGTAGACGCCCGGGGCCTCCTGGCCGGAGAAGTAGATCGTGCCGTCCGCCACCTGGAGCCTGTCCAGGCCGCCGGCGGTGGCGTGGGTGGCGACCTTCTCAGCCGTCCCGCCCCCGAGGGGGACGGCCCAGATCGTGACCTGGTTCCCGCGCGCCGTCCACCACACCAGGTGGCCGTCGCCGGCGGCGAAGTCCGAGGCGAAGGTCGTCGAACCCGCCGGCGTCACCACGTCGGCGATCTTCGTGGCCTGCCGGGTCTCCAGGTCGTAGGAGTGGACGGCGTCGGCCTTCTCGAAGCCGGACTCGGTGGTGAGGAGCAGCGTGCGGTCGTCGAGGAACAGCTGCGGGTGGTAGGCGCGGCCGTCGGCGAGTCTGGCGGGGATCTTCCTGACCGCCTGCGGCCAGACCTGCTCGACGGGCGGGGGGAGGGCGCCCGCGGGGCCGGGGGTCGCCTCGGCGGTGAAGGTGAGGGGGGCGTTGGGCTCCGGGGACGATGACAGCTCTGTGGGCGGCGGCGGGACCTGCGCGGTCACGGCGGCGTCGGGCGCGGTCACGGTGGCGGGTTGCGCCGAGCGGTCCGGCGTCGTCGCGACCGTGGTGGAGGCCGGTGTGTCCCGCAGGACCAGGACCGTGCCGCCCGCCACGACGGCGACGGCCGCGGCGGCCAGCACCGCCTGCCGGCGGCGCCGCCGGGCGCGGTAGCGGGTCTCCACCCGGGCGGCCAGGCCCTCGGGCAGGCGCGGCGCCCGCTCGGCCGCCCGGCCCAGGCTCCTGGCGATGGCCTCGTCGAGGTCGTTCATCGGTGGCTCCTCAGCGTGCGGACCCTCGGGCTTCAGCGGTGGGGAGGAAGTCAAGGGGTGCTCCTCTCGGAGGCGGGTACGGCGGCGCGAAGCTTGTCCAGCGCCCGGGAGGCCTGGCTGCGCACGGTGCCCCGGGAGACGCCCAGCACGCCGGCGATCTCCTCGTCGGTCAGCTGCTCGTAGTAGCGCAGCACCAGGACGGCCCGCTGCCTGCGCGGCAGGGCGGCCAGCAGCCGCCACAGCGTGTCGTCCACGCCGGTCGGCAGGGCGTCGTGGTGCTCCCGGTCGGGCACCTGCCCAATGGGCAGCTCCCTGCGGCGCCGCCGCCAGACGGCGATGTGCAGCCGGGAGATCGTGGTGCGCGCGTAGCTTTCCGGGTTGTCCTTGTGCCGCACCTTCGACCAGGAGGCGCGAAGCTTGAGTAACGCCTCCTGGACCAGGTCGGCCGCATCGTGCGGATCACCGGCCAGCACGTAGGCGTAGCGCAGCAGCGCGTCCCCACGTTGGGCGACGAAGTCCGCGAAGCGGGCATCGGGTTCCAACAGCCTTTCGCCTTTCTCTGGTGTCACCTCCAAGAGGGACGGCCGGGCGAAAGTGTTGCATCCGCCTCACTGGGACGCGCCCAAGCATCCCGCCTGGGGAAGCGCCCAAGAGTTCGACGAGGGAAGGGCCCAAGAGCTTGGCCAGGGAAGCGCCCGCCGCACCACCACCCAGGCGCCCGGCGGTGCGCCGTAACGGCGGCCGGCCACGCGCGGCCGGTGAGCGTCACCCTGGAATGCCGCCGGCCCCGGTCGGCGGGTGGGTCCAAGTCGGCTCCGCCGTACAGAAAGAACACAAAAGCGGGTGGGTCCAAGCGGGCTCCGCCGTACAGGAAGAACACGAAAATGGCCGCGCCCGGCCGGGGGGAGCCGGGCGCGGCCCTGGATCGCCGGGGAACCTCCCATGCCCAAGGAGGACGGCGAAATCAGCGGGTCAGTGGTGGAACTGCTCCTCCTCCGTGGAGCCCTTCAGCGCGGTGGTGGAGGAGTCGGGCGCGATCGCGGTGCTGACCAGGTCGAAGTAGCCGGTGCCGACCTCCCGCTGGTGGCGCGTGGCGGTGTAGCCGCGCGACTCGGCGGCGAACTCCGCCTCCTGCAGCTCGACGTAGGCGGTCATGCCGTCCTCGGCGTACCCCTGGGCCAGGTTGAACATCGAGTAGTTCAGCGAGTGGAAGCCCGCCAGCGTGATGAACTGGAACTTGTACCCCATGTGGCCCAGCTCCTTCTGGAACTTGGCGATCGTGGAGTCGTCCAGGTGCTTCTTCCAGTTGAAGCTGGGCGAGCAGTTGTAGGCGAGCATCTGGTCGGGGTACTCGGCCTTGATCGCCTCGGCGAACTCGCGGGCGACGTCCAGGTCCGGCGTGGAGGTCTCCATCCACAGCAGGTCGGAGTAGGGCGCGTAGGCCAGGCCGCGCGCGATGCAGGCGTCGACGCCGTTGCGGACCCGGTAGAAGCCCTCGGCGGTGCGCTCGCCGGTGGTGAAGCGCTGGTCGCGGGGGTCCACGTCGCTGGTCAGGAGCGTCGCGGCCTGGGCGTCGGTCCGCGCGATGATCAGGGTCGGGACTCCGGCGACGTCCGCGGCCAGGCGGGCGGCGTTGAGGGTCTTGATGTGCTGGCCGGTCGGGATGAGCACCTTGCCGCCCAGGTGGCCGCACTTCTTCTCCGAGGCGAGCTGGTCCTCCCAGTGCACGCCCGCGGCACCCGCGGCGATCATGGCCTTCATCAGCTCGAAGGCGTTCAGCACGCCGCCGAAGCCGGCCTCGGCGTCGGCCACGATCGGGGCCAGCCAGTGCGTGCCGGTGTCGCCCTCCGACCAGCTGATCTGGTCGGCGCGCAGCAGCGCGTTGTTGATGCGGCGCACCACGGCCGGCACCGAGTTCGCCGGGTACAGCGACTGGTCCGGGTAGGTCTGACCGGCCAGGTTCGCGTCGGCCGCCACCTGCCAGCCGGACAGGTAGATCGCCTTCAGCCCGGCCTTGACCTGCTGGACGGCCTGGTTGCCGGTCAACGCGCCGAGGGCGTGGACGTAGTCCTCGGTGTGCAGCAGCTGCCACAGCCGCTCGGCGCCGAGCCTCGCCAAGGTGTGCTCCTCCTGGACGCTGCCGCGCAGGCGGATGACGTCCTCAGCGGTGTAGGTGCGCTCGACGCCCTGCCACCGCGGGTCGGTCTCCCACTCGTGCCGCAGCTCCTCGGCCGCTCCCTTGAGGCGATCGTTCATCTTCACTCCTTTGTCGTCCCCTGGGGCTTGTGTCAGAGTCTGTGCCCTTCGCACGAGGTTCGACAGCCTGTACGGCGAGCGAAGAACGGCGAAAATTCTCTTAGAGAAAATACTTACAAGTATTCCAGTGCGAAAATTTCGCCACTTTTCCGTTTGGCCTAGACCAATCCCGCGTGTGGTCTAGACAGGCCGCCGGATGGCTCTGGAAGAACGCCCGATTTTCCCCCTATGATGCGGGCATGGCCGGCTTGCTCAGTGAAGAACCGCTGTCTTTGACACAGGAGCTGGATCTGATCGCGTTCGGCCAGCGCCTGCGCCACCTGCGCAAACAGCGCGGCCTGACCCTGTCGGACCTCGGGGAGCGGGTCGGCAGGGCGCCCTCCCAGCTGTCGCTGCTGGAGAACGGCAAGCGCGAGCCCAAGCTGACCCTCCTGAAGGGCCTGGCCGCCGCGCTCAACGTGCCGGTGGAGGAACTGCTGCGCCGCCAGGCCCCCAACCGCCGCGCCCAGCTGGAGATCGCCCTGGAGGAGGCGCAGCGCGACCCCATCTACGCGAGCCTGGGCCTGCCCAAGCTCAAGGTGTCCGCGCGCGTGCCCAACGACGTGCTGGAGCACATCCTCGGCCTGTATGGGGAGCTGCGCGCCCGCCAGGCCAGGGGGACGGCGACGCCGGAGGAGGCCAGGGCCGCCAACGCCGAGCTGCGCCGCCGCCAGCGGGAGGTCGGCAACTACTTCCCCGAGATCGAGAAGGCCGCCGCCGAGGCGCTGTCCGCGGTCGGCTACCGCACCGGCGCCCTGTCCCAGAGCATGATCCAGGCGCTGGTCACACGCTTCGGCTACACGGTGCACACCGCCCAGGACCTGCCGCGCTCGGTGCGGTCCGTCGCCGACACGCGCAACCGCCGCATCTACGTCAAGCACGAGAACCTGGGCATGCACACCCCGCGCACGATCCTGCTGCAGACGCTCGGGCACCTCGCCCTCGGCCACGGCAAGCCGCGCGACTTCGCCGACTTCCTGCGCCAGCGCACCGAGGCCAACTACTTCGCCGCCGCCGTCCTGGTGCCGGAGAAGGCGGCCGTCGCCTACCTGCAGGAGGCCAAGCAGGACCGGGCGCTGTCGGTGGAGGACCTGCGCGACGTCTTCGCCGTGTCGTATGAGATGGCGGCCCACCGCTTCACCAACCTGGCCACGGCCCACCTCGGGCTGGTCTGCCACTTCGTCCGCAACGACGAGGGCGGGATCATCTACAAGGCGTACGAGAACGACGGCATCGAGTTCCCCGCCGACGAGCAGGGCGCCATCGAGGGGCAGCGGATGTGCCTGCAGTGGTCGGGACGGCAGGTGTTCCTGTCGCCCGACCGGTTCTCCGTCTACTACCAGTACTCCGACTCGCCGACGGGGACGTACTTCTGCATCGCGCACGTCGACCCCTCGCGGGAGCGGGACTTCGCGATCACGCTGGGCGTGCCGTACAAGGAGTCGCGGTGGTTCCGCGGGCGGGAGACGACGCACCGGACCAAGTCGCAGTGCCCGCACGGGGACTGCTGCCGCCGCCCTCCGGCCGAGCTGGCGCAGCGGTGGGACGGCTTCGCCTGGCCTTCGGCGCGGGCGAACTCGCACGTCCTGGCCGCCCTGCCGCCCGGGTCGTTCCCGGGGGTGGACGAGGCGGACGTGTATGCGTTCCTGGAGCGGCACGCCGCGCAGTGAGGTCCGCTCAGGTACGGCGAAGCCGCCGGGGCGCGCCGGCGGCTCTCCTCTGTCTTGCGGGACGGCCTACTTCACGAGGCCGGCGACCAGGTTGCGAAGCTCGATGTGGCCCGCCTTGATCTCGGCGACGTCCTCCTGAACCTGCTTGAGGGAACGTTCCATGCCGCCGACGGAACGCTCGACCACCGTCATGCGGTCACCGAGCTCGCCGACCTGCACGGTGAGCCCGTCGACTCGCGTGGTGAGTCCGTCGACTCGCGTGGTGAGGTCGCCCACCTGCACGGTGAGTCCGTCAACTCTTGTGGTGAGCTCGCCCACTTGTGTGGTGAGCCCGTCGACTCGCGTGGTGAGCTCGCCGACCTGCGAGGAGAGGACCTCCTGGCCGGCGCGCAGCGAGTCCTGGCCTTCTTCCAGCCGGGTCAGCGCCGCCAGGATGAGCTGCGACGTGCGGTCGCTCTGGTCGGCATGTGCTCTGAGCATCATGACATCGCTCTCCAGTCTGGTGACGCGCGCCTCGATGCTGATCGTCATCCATCCTCCTTGCTGTGTCCAGCGTAGCTGGTGAGGGGGTTGGGAGGGCCGGGCTCCTTTGGGAGGGCCGGGCTCTTTTATAGGGCATGCACTCCCTGTGATGTAGCGAAACGCTTGTGTCAGATGGTGACTTCGGGTGCGATGGGGAGTCAGGGGACCGGGACGCATGCCCCGATAGCGGGGCATCTAGGCTGTGGCAGGTGAGACCGACGGGGGAGGGGTCGCGTGCTGCCTGAAGCGGAGACGTGGCTGCGCCGCCGTACCTTCTCGGCCTCGGACTGGCCGCTCGACCGCCTCCTGGCGCTCAAGGGCGGCACCGCCGTCAGCGTGGTCCTCCCGGCCAGGAACGAGCGCGAGACCGTCGGCGAGATCGTCTCGGTCATCCGGTGCGAGCTGTCCGCTCTGGTGGACGAGGTCGTGGTGATCGACTCGCGCTCCACCGACGACACCGCCGAGGTGGCCGAGCGGGCGGGCGCACGGGTGGTCGCCCAGGACGAGATCCTGCCCGACCTGGAGCCCCTCGACGGCAAGGGCGAGGCCCTGTGGAAGTCGCTCGCCGTCACCTCGGGGGACCTCGTCGCGTTCGTCGACGCCGACATCCGCAACTTCCGGGCCGAGTTCGTCGGCGGGCTCCTCGGCCCGCTGCTGGCCGATCCTTCGGTGATGTACGTCAAGGGCTGCTACGACCGTCCCCTCGGCGGCGCGCCGACCGGCGGCGGGCGCGTGACGGAGCTGGTGGCGCGCCCGCTGATCAACCTGCACTGGCCGTTGCTGGCCGGGTTCGCGCAGCCGCTGGCGGGGGAGTACGCGGGACGGCGTTCGGTCCTGGAGCGGGTGCCGTTCGTCACGGGGTACGGGGTCGAGCTCGGCCTGCTGGTCGACCTGCTCGACCTGGTGGGCCTCGACGCGCTCGCCCAGGTCGACCTGGGCTCGCGCGCCCACTCCCACCAGTCGGCCGAGGCGCTGGGCGGCATGGCGGCGCAGATCATGCTCGCCGCCTGGTCGCGGCTGGCCCGCCAGGGCAAGATGATCCCCCTGGAGGAGCCCGCCGTACGGCTGGCGCAGCTCCGCCGCGGCGCCGCCAGGATGGACGTCCTGGTCAGGGATGTCGCGATCGCCGAACGCCCGCCGATGGCCACCGTCCGGGCGCTCCGCGGTCACCCCTGACACGTGTCCCCGGCCTCACCCCTCCACGCCGGCCTGCTCGCGCGGGCCGAGTGCCATCCCGGCGAAGTCGGCCACGAACTGCCGCATCCGCGCCGGGTCGTGGTCGCTGCCCAGCATGATGCGCGCGAGCTGCGGCAGCATCGAGGGCAGCAGCGCCAGCCCCGTCAGCACGAACAGCAGCCGCGCGGTGTCCTGCGAGGGCTCCCGGCCCAGCCCCTCGGCCAGGGCCTCGTTCTTGCGTGCGCAGCGCTGGACCCGCGTCTCCTGCCCCGGCAGCAGGTCCTGCCCGCGATAGTTCAGCGCCTCCCACATCAGCAGCCGCACCAGGTCGGGGTGGGTCCGGTAGTACTCGGCCAGCCGTGACACGTAGTCCACGGGGTCCGCACCCGGCAGCGAGATCTGGCTGGTCAGGTCGTCGAGCGCCTCCACCACCACGGCGTCGAAGAGCTTCTCCTTGTTGCCGAAGTGCCCGTAGATGCGCTCCTTGTTGACCCCTGCCCGCTCGGCGATGCGGTCCACGCGCGCCCCCGCGACGCCGTGCGCCGCGAACTCCTCCCGGGCGGCGTCGAGAAGGGCCTGGCGGGTCGCTGCGGTGGAGTCCCTGGGTGACATGCGACCATCCTAGTGCTACCAACTAGTTGGTTGGCATCCAACCGGTTGGTTGGCTACGGTCCCGGCTATGGCGGCTGCAACCCTCCCGGATACCGAAATTTCGCCTCAAATCCGGCTTACTCCCACGCTGACGGTGTTCGCCCTCACCGCCCTGCTCGTCAGCGGCCAGCTCTACATCGTGATCCCGATGCTTCCGACATGGCCGTGGGCTGGCATGTCGCGCCCGCGAGCCTCACCTGGCCGGTCACCGACAAGGAAAGGGTAAAGGATCAAGCAGTAAAAGGGGTGGGAGTGTCGCCTATTGCATTTTTGCGATGCTAGGAATTTATGTGTCTTGTCGGGATATGTGCATCATATTCGTGGCCATATCAGGTACGGCAGCCGTAGATCGTGATCCCCATGGCGTTGCCGCTGGTCGTGTGCCGTGACACGAAGAGCCGCCGCGATCATGTCAAGGTGTGAATCAAGATCAGGCCACGGCGGCTCGTGCCGTCACCGCAGCGCATGCCGAGCAGGCCGCTCCACAACAGGAACCGCCGGCTCGGCCGGCCGGGTGCTTCCCCCGGCGCGAGAGCCGCACCACCTGCGGGCAGATGCCGGCCGGGCTGCCGATGGGGCTGGAAGACAACAACTGCTGGACACGGGCCGAGGCCGCAGGACACGCCACGCCCGACCGGCTGCAGCACTTCCCGGCCCGAGCCTCCTGGGAGGAGCGGGAGGTCACAGCCCAAGCCGCCCGCGGGGCGATCGAGCACCTGCATGACGGCGGGCACGCCGCCCTGCTGGTCCGCCGCCACCGCTACACCGGCCAAACCTCGTTCCACCGCTGCTGGAGCCCGCGCCCGGTGCCGCCGGCCCGCCTGGTCCACGTCGCCACCTGCAGATGGCGCATCGAAGAAGATCACCAACGTGCCAAGCAGACCTGCGGCCTGGTCGCCATCGCCATCCCGAACTGCTCCGCCAACTCCGCGGCATCGTCATCCCTGACCCACGACGGGACCGGGCACACCGCCTGACCTGGTCCATCTGGCAGCGACAGCACCGATACCGCGCCCGCCTCCGCCACCAGCGGCGGCACGCCTACGCGCAACAACTCCATGATCACTGTCCCGTGACACCGAAGGCTGGGCGCGTGCCATCGACTTTTGATCGGCCTCCTCACCCGGTACCGCTTCTCGGTCCTTTGGTCTAGTCGGGAAGAGCCACCGTGAGATCCACCTCGACGAGTTGTCCGCTGAAACCCAGCTGTGCAACGCCCAAGAGAGTGCTGGCGGTAGTGAACGCCGGACCGATGACCGAGTCGTTGAGGCGGCGCCACGCCTCGGCCAAGGCCTCCCTGTCCTGACTGACGACATAAATCACGGAACGGACGACGTGCTTGGGTTCGGCGCCGATGGCCGTCAGGGCGGTCAAGGCGTTCGCCGCGACCTGATCGATCTGTGCGTTGAGATCATCGGGGCCGACCAAGGTGCCGGTACGGTCGAGCGGGCACTGGCCGGCCAGGAACGCCATCCGGCCGGGCGTCACAACGGTGACGTGGTGATAGCCGGGTGTCTCGTGAAGGTGGTCAGGGTTGAAACGGCTGATCTTCAAGGTCATGTCACCGAGTCTGCCGGGTGGCAGGCTGCTCCGCACCTAGTTTTCGCCTCGCACGCCGTGACTCGGACATCGGCGGCACCAGTGGACCTGAAACCGACCAAGGTTCGATGGCGCGCGCCCAGCCTTCGGTGTCGCGGGACAATCACAACGATCTACGGCTGCCGTATCAGGGCGGCCGCCGTATCCGCCGTCAACAAGTCGCGAGACCTTCGCTTCTCCGCGCCGATGGCGCCCCGTGGTGGCCGGCCACATGCTCACCGCCCGGCTCGGTGCCCTGCTCGCCGGAAAGACCGCGGGCTCTCCCGGGGCGCGCCACCATGCACCGTCGCGACGCCGACATCTTCGACTCGGCGCCCAGACCGGCACGACCGGCTACCACCTGCGCCGGCTGGAGAAGTACGGCTTCGTCGAGGAGATCCCCGAGCGCTCGACCGGCCGCGAGCGCTGGTGGCGCAAGTCCGCCGGCCCGCGAGACCTGCGCCTGCCCACCCCGACCGGCTCGCCCCCGAGGACCGTCCGGCGCCGGCCGAGGACGCCTCGCCGGGGCGCGGCCGATGTACGTCCGGCTGTACGCTCCCCCGCCGACGACGGGGGCGCCCTCGCCGGAGCGGCGTGGGCCAACCCATGCGGCCCAAGGGGTGTTTCATGGGAATTGTCGGGTTATGGTGGCTGCACCGGAGCGTGCCGCGCAGGAGGAAGCGTGCCGATCTTCATAGCCCGCCTGCTCGCCCGGTTCAGGGTGCTCGGCACGTGGTGGACGCCGGTGCTCGTGGCCGGTGCCGTCTTCGTGACGAGCTGGCCGCTGATGACACTCGCCGAGCCTGCGGGGAGCGCGCTCGTCGCGCCCGCCAACTACTGGTGGTACTTCGTGGTGACCGCCTCGACCGTCGGCTACGGCGATTTCTACCCCCAGACGGGTGCCGGCCACGTCGTCGGGGCGTACGTCATCGTGGGCGGCATCGCCACCCTGACCACCGTGTTCACCAGGCTGGCCGCCGTGCTGGAGCGAGCCAGGGGACGAAGGATGCGAGGTGCCGTGACCGTGGACGCCTCCGGCCACATCGTGCTGCTCGGCTACACGCCCGGGCGCACGGAGCAGATGGTGGATGAGTTGCTGGCTGAGGGCACGACCCGGGTCGTGGTGTGCGCCTGGGACGAGGTGCAGGCGCATCCGATGGCCGAGCGGGACGTGGAGTTCGTCCGCGGCGACCTGACCGACGACGCCGTGCTGCGCCGGGCCGGCGTGCATCGGGCCTACAGCGTCCTGGTGGACGCCCGCGACGACAACGAGGCGCTGGCCGTCGCCCTCACCGCCGACCACGTCACCGAGGGCGCCCACCTGGTGGTGGCACTGCGCGACCTGCGGCGGGTCCGCCATCTGCGCTACCTCGGCGAGTCGCTGAGCTGCGTCCAGTGGCACAGCCCGTACATGATCACCGAGGAGCTGCGGGACCCTGGCATCACCGAGGTCTACACCGAGCTGATGACCTACGGCGGCGCCGGCACCTACTCGGTGCGCCTGCCCGCCTCGCTCGGCCCGGTGCCGGTCGAGCACTGCCACACCGCGCTCGGCCGCGGTCACCGTGCCACGCTGCTGGCCGCCCGCGCCGGTGACCGGCTGCTGGTCGCCCCCGACTGGAAGAGCGAGCTTCCGGCGGGTTCCGTGCTGTACTACATCGGCTCGCGCCGTCTCACCCCCGACGAGCTGAGCGCGGCGCTGCGCTGAACGCCTTCCTGGCCTCGGCGGCGGCGTCCGGGCGGGATGATCGGGGGTCCAGTCGAGCCGATCGGAAATCCGGGCTGTCCAGGAGGAACCACCGATGACGCCAGGCTGCGGAATCGGCATGTTCACCGGCGAGGGCCTGTTCCGACTGTTCGGCAAGACCATGGTCGACGCCCGCGCGAACACCGGCAAGCCGCACGTCTCCGCCTCCGACAACGCCAAGAACGTCGTCCTGGTCAACGTGGGCACCGAGGAGCCGCATATGGACCTGACGCTGACCGGCTGACGGTCGGCGGCGCCGCCTGGCAGAGTGCGCCCGACCAGTGGGTCCCGCGCCGGAGAACAACAGTCCCGGGCTTCTCCTGGAGGCTACTGGCCGGTAGGGTGTTACCGGAGGTAACACATGGACGGCTTTTGCCCCGAACCCAGCGAAGAGGTCATCCAGGTTCGCGACTGGGTCCGCGAGTTCGCCCGTGACGTGATCCGCCCGGCCGGGGCGGAATGGGACGAACGCGAAGAGACGCCCTGGCCCGTCATCCAGGAGGCCGCCAAGATCGGCCTGTATTCGCTCGATTTCTTCGCCACCCAGTGGTTCGAGAAGAGCGGCCTGGCCCTGCCCGTGGCGTTCGAGGAGATCTTCTGGGGCGACGCCGGCATCGGCCTGTCCATCGTCGGCACCGGACTGGCCGCCGCCGCGCTGGCCGCCAACGGCACCCCCGAGCAGATGGGGGAGTGGCTGCCGCAGATGTTCGGCACCGAAAGCGACGTCAAGCTGGGCGCCTTCTGCGCCTCCGAGCCCGACGCGGGCTCCGACGTCGGCTCCATCCGCACGCGCGCCGTACGGGACGGCGACGACTGGGTGCTCAACGGCGTCAAGACCTGGGCCACGAACGGCGGCATCGCGAACGTGCACCTGGTGGTCGCGTCCGTCGACCCGGCGCTCGGCACGCGCGGTCAGGCGACCTTCGTCGTCCCTCCCGGGACTCCCGGCCTGTCGATGGGCCAGAAGTTCCGCAAGCACGGCATCCGCGCCTCCCACACCGCCGAGGTCGTCCTGGAGGACGTGCGGGTGCCGTCCTCGTGCCTGCTCGGCGGGGTGGAGAGGCTGGAGGAGCGCCTGGCCCGCGCCCGCAACGGCGAACGCACCGGCGAGCAGGCCGCCCTGCGGACCTTCGAGACGACCCGCCCCTCGGTCGCCGCGATGGCGGTCGGCATCGCGCGGGCGGCCTATGAGTATGCACGCGACTACGCCCGGGAGCGCGAGCAGTTCGGCAAGAAGATCGGCGAGAACCAGGCGATCGCGTTCCTGCTGGCGGACATGGCCACGCGGGTGGACATGGCGCGGCTGCTGACGTGGCGCGCGGCCTGGATGGCGCGCAACGGGCGGCCCTTCGAGCAGGCCGAGGGGTCGATGTCCAAGCTGGTGGCGGGGGAGACGGCGGTCTGGGTGACCGAGCAGGCGATCCAGATCCTGGGCGGCGCGGGCTACACGCGCGATCATCCGGTGGAGCGCTTCCACCGGGACGCCAAGATCTACACGATCTTCGAGGGGACGTCCGAGATCCAGCGGCTCATCATCGGGCGGGCAGTGACGGGACTGCCGGTGCGGTAGGGTTCCGCACGTCGACGGGCTGTTCGGTGATCGTTGGGAGCGACCTCGAGGACGCCGCCCGTGCCTCTGTCGCCGAGCAGACCGTCTGCAAGCAGTTCCAGGACAACACCTCACCCGGCGCTCGGGTCAGGAGCCGGGCCTCCTGACGCCGGGACCGCCCCGCCGGGCACGGCGATCAGATCGCCCGCGCGGCCTGGTCGCCGTGCCGTCCTCGCTCGTAGACGCTGACGTGACGCCAGCTCCTGGCCGTGTACGGCTCACGCTCCCAGCCGCCCCACCGCTCGCGCAGGCGAAGGCCCGCGATGCGCGCCATGAGGTCGAACTCCGGCGGGTACGCCAGCCGGAGCCTGATGGGGCTGAAGGTGATGCCGTCGGCGCGGATGCGGACGTGGTTCTCGTCGAGGACCTGCGTCACGGGGTCGTAGCGGCACACGTCCAGGCCGACCTCGTCCACCTCGATCTGCTCGGGGTCGACGTACTGGTGACCGGGACGCGCGGGCGCGGTCGGTATCCGGCATTCCACGACGAACACCCCGTCGTCGGCCAGGTGCCGGGCGGCGTTCTCGAAGCACCGGACCTGATCGTCCTGGGTGAGGAGATTGCCGATGGTGTTGTACACCAGGTACACCAGCCCGTAGGTCCGCCCGGTCGTGACGCGGGACATGTCGCCCATGGTCACGTCGATCCGGTCGCCGTCCGGCTTCTCGCGCAGCCGGTCGGCCATGTCCGGCGACAGCTCGATGCCGTCCACCCGCACGCCGGCTCTCGTCAACGGCAGGGCGATGCGGCCGGTGCCCACCGCCAGCTCCAGCGCGTCGCGCCCGTCCGCCAGCCCGGCAAGGAAGGCGACCGTCTCCTCCTCATCGCCTCGGACCTCGTCGTCATACCTCTTGGACACCTCGTACCCGAAGCTCGTCCGAGGATCGAAACCCTTCACCGTTCCTCCCTTTCCCGCCCTCGACGGCGGCCCGTCCGATGGCCCGGCGGCGTCGCCGACGTCGTTCCGCGTCCGGTGTCGCGAGACCAAGTCCACAACGGCCGCGACCGGCGGCCAAACGATGTAGCGTGGGGCTTAATGATCAGCTTCGAGCTCGACGTCGAGGACCTGGCCGACACCCGCTTCGCCCTCTCCCCGCTGAACGAGACGGTGTTCAGCCTGCGCGTGCTGCGAGAGCCCGGCCTCCACGCGCTGCACCTGCCCTGGCGCAGGTCCGCGCTCGCCCGTCTCGGCCCGCGCGACGTCGGCCTGCTCACGTCCCTGGTCGGGACCAGGCTGGCCCTCCCGGACTTCCTCACGCCGCGCCCCGCCACGTTCGCCCCGGCCTTCGAGGAGCAGCTGTCCGCCGTACGGCAGACGCCTCCGGAAGTCGTTCGCCGGGATCTGGAGGCCGCGCTCGTCCCGGAACCGATTCCCGACGACGCCGCGGCCGCGCGATTCCGCGACACCGCCTGTGACGTCCTGCGACGGTGTTGGCAGCTCGCGATCGAGCCGGTGTGGCCGCAGATACGGCTGGTGCTGGAGGCCGACATGACCTACCGGGCACGGCAGCTGGCCGTGGGCGGCGCGCGCCTGCTGTTCGCCGACATGCACCCCAACCTGCGCTGGCACGAAGGGGTGCTGTCCATCGACAAGATGATCGGCCGGCACCACGTGGCGGCGTCCGGGCGGGGGCTGCTGCTCATCCCGTCCGTGTTCGCCCACAAGCCCGCCCCGCCGGTCCACCCCGAGGAGCCGCCGCTCCTGACCTATCCCAGCCGCGGGGCGGCCACCCTGTGGGCACCCGCGCCGGCCTCGAACCCCACGGCACTGGCCTCGCTGATCGGCGCGCCCCGGGCCGCGCTGCTCGACCTGCTGAAGGAGCCGCAGCCGACGGTCGAACTCGCCCGCCGCCTGAAGGTCACCCCCAGCGCCGTCTCCCAGCAGCTTCGCGTGCTGTACGCCACGGGGCTGGTCGTCCGGGCCCGCCACGGAAGGCGCGT
Organism: Thermoactinospora rubra; assembly: GCF_002093975.1. Classification (GTDB taxonomy): domain Bacteria; phylum Actinomycetota; class Actinomycetes; order Streptosporangiales; family Streptosporangiaceae; genus Nonomuraea; species Nonomuraea rubra_A. Next base: position 118,890 of record NZ_KZ084334.1, on the reverse strand, counting down.
CCTCTACCGCCGAAGCCACCTCGGAGACCAGCTCGCGGCCCAGGCGCGTGACTGATCGCTGCCGGTACGGCCTCGAACGCGGCGCTCCGCTGCCGCATGCCTTCCACCCGGTGATCTACTACAAGGGCGTGGAGGTGGCCCGGTCGTCGCTCGACGATCTGCACGGTCTTCGAGGGGACTGCCGGTGAGGCAGGGGCTCCGCCGCGACACGAGCCAGGGCCGCCTGGGCCGATTAGGTATGGGCTACTCAGGCGGGAACCCCGCCCGCGTGGTGAGCTGACGAGGCAAGGCGCTCCAGCCTCGGTGCTCGATCACGATGAGGAAGGTGGACCGATGGAGGCGGGATTCGGTTTGGTGCTCATTTTCTTCGTGGTGGTCGTGGTCCTCATGGTCTTCTCCTGGATCTACAACCTCGTCACGACCGGCAGTCCCCGCACTCCGATCAGGCCCGGCGACTGCCCTGCCTGCAGGGGGAGGGGCACGGTCCTCGCGCCGCCCAGCTCCTCGGGGAACTGGGACCGGATGAAGTGCTCGCGCTGCCGGGGCACGGGAAGGGTCGGTTGACGCGCGTCCTCAGGCAGCAGGCGAGGGATGCCTGGAGGGTGCGGCGGGAGCGGCCGGGCGGCTGACCCGACCCGCCCAGATCGCAGCCGCGATCACAGCCGCCAGGATCGGCAGCGCGGCCACGCAGGCGGCGATGGCCGGCCACGGGATGTCGAAGGGCGGCCGCGGGACCGGCTCCCAGTCGCTCGAGGCCGTCATGGGCCAGGCCAGCAACCAGCCGCCGATGCCGCCGGCGACCGCGCCCGGCAGCCCGCCGCAGGCCGCGCCGAAGCCCGCACGGCAGGCGACGAACAGCCGCGCCCGCGCCGCCGAGGTTCGCAGCAGGACACGTTGCGGGCGCGTGGCGCCGATCCGCCGTCCGGTCGCGGCCACGGCGCCACCGACGGCGACCAGAGCGGCGATCGCGACGGCGGCGCGCCAGCCGGTCGAAGGCTGGAAGCCGCGCTCCACGTAGACGGTCGCGGTCCCGTCCAGGCGTTCGCCGAGCCGCTCCTGCTCGGGCACGGACGTCCGGTGGAAGGCCGGGTCGACGATCAGGAACTGCGGCTCGACAGCCAGGCCGAGGTCTCGGACGACCCCGCCGGGGATGAAGACTCCCTCGATGCGGGAATCGGCGGGCCGGGCGGTGACGGCCGGGATGGTCCTGGTGGTCGAGTCCTCAGGGGGTCCGAAGCCGATCTCCAGTTCAGGGTAGGCGACGTCCCTGGTCGTCACCACGACCGCCGTGTCCGGGCGGTAGGGCGTCGCGGGGCTTCCCGTCAGGTAGCGGAGCAGATCCGGCCCGCCGATGTACGGCTCCGTGACGATGTCGATGTCCAGGGGCGACAGGCCGGGAACCCCCAGCTCGACGTATCCCTCCGGGTCGTCGCGCTGGACGACGGGCACGCCGGGCGACTGCCGCTGGATCGCCGCCCGGACGGCCGGCGCCCGCTCGGGGGAGAAGTGCTCCACCAGCAGCGTGCCGGGCCGGGCGCGCGGCTCGTACTCCGCCCTGTCCTGCGCCGCCCTGGCGACCGCCATGACGGTCACCGCGACCCCCACGGCGGTGGCGCACATGGTGACCGCCATCCACGCGGCCGACCTGGCCCGATGGCCGGCCACGTCGCGGATCGCGAGCCGTAACGGGAGCGGTAGCCGTACGGCACGCCGCCCCAGCGTGCCGGCCAGCCACGGCAGGAACGGACCGAGGCCGAGGAGCAGGACGGCCCCGCCGATGATGCCGGCCAGAAGGACCATGGAGGAGCCGAAGTCGTCGTAGTGGACGTCTTCGCGCGTGGACCACGCGCACAGCGCCATCACGCCCAGCCCGATGATCGCCAGCGCCGCTCCCCACAGCAGGCGCGCCCGGACCGTGCGGCCGAGGCGGGCGGTGCGGGCCGCCCACAGCACCGAGCCGCCCATCGTCAGCCAGGCGGGGCTGAGCACCACCGTCAGCACCACGATCATCTCCAGCACGCGGCCATGGTAGGCGCGCCGGATCTCCCAGGGCGAGGCCGAGGGTCAGCTCGGGCCCCACATCAGCCGCCACCAGGTCTCCGCGTCACCTGTCATGCGGGCGAACGGGCGGACCGGTTTGCCGCTCAGGTCGACGACGTCCACGCTCCACCGGGTCGAGGGCGTGCTGTAGACCAGCAGGTGGTCCTCGTTGAACCAGTTCCACAGGTTGCCCTTCTCCGGCAGCGGGAAGCGCGCGAGACGCCGTCCGGTCGCCGGGTCGACCACGCACGCGTCGAACCGCTTGCCGGGACACAGGCCCGCGAGCCTGGCTCCGGAGGGCGAGAAGGACGCCGTGGTGCCGGTGGTGGTCCTGATGCCGCGGACGGTCCGCAGCGGCCTGCCGTCCAGCGAGAGTACGGCCACGCCGTCCGGCTGGTCGCCCAGGCTCACATAGACCTCCCTCCCGGTCTGCGTCCACGCGAACTCGACGGCCCCCTCGGGCAGGCCCGTCACCTCGGCCAGGGGTGTCGCGGTGCGGCCGCGGACGTCCACCACGACGAAGCCCCGGGTGCGGTCCTCGGCGTCGGTGACGGTCACCAGCACCCTGCCGCCGTCCGGCGACCACGCGGGGCGCTTGACGAGGAGCGGTTTGGCCACCGTCGGCACCAGGAACGACCGGCCGGTGGCGCGGTCGGTGAGCTGGACCGTCCCCCGGCTGTCGGGAGCGAACTGGGGGAAGCTGAAGACCGAGGCGACCGTGCGGCCGTCGGGGGAGACGACCGGCTCGCGGTACTCCGGCAGCCGCTCGAACCGCGCCGTGCCCGGCACGCGGACGTAGGCCGGGCGGATCATGCCCTGCCGCACGACGAACGCGCTGAGCCGTACGGGGTCGGACGGGCTTTCGTAGAACGTGGCCCGCAGCTCGGGAACCGCCAGCGGGGTCGTGTTCGGGTCGGGCGGGCCGCTCCCCTTGAAGGACGGGCTGGGGCGGACGGGCGCGGGCGGCTCCCGGCCGACGATCATCGCGGTGGCCGTCGCGCCCAGAGCCAAGACGGCCACGGCCGCGCCGACGGCGAGCCATCGGCGGCGCGGCGACCGCGTCCCGGCGTCGGCCACGCCCTTGCCGGTGGCCAGCACGTGGTCCGGCAGCGGCCGGGCGGCCGTGTGCTCGGGCAGTCCCAGCAGGCGCAGCAGGACCTGGCTCGCCGTGGGGCGCTCGGCGGGGTCCTTGGCCAGGCAGGCCAGCACGATCTCGCGCAGCTCACCCTCGGGGAAGGCGCCCAGGTCCGGCTCGCCGCCGATGACCCTGCGCATGATCGCGGGCACCGAGTCGTGGCCGAACGGAGCCCGGCCGGTCGCGGCGTAGACCATGGTGGAGGCCCACGCGAACATGTCGGCGGCCGGGCCGACCGGCTCGCCGGCGAACTGCTCGGGCGCCATGTAGGCGGGCGTTCCCGCGGCGTCCCGCCGCGTGGTGTCGCTTGCGGCGGTCACCGCGATGCCGAAGTCGATCACCCGCGGGCCGTCGCCGCTGAGCAGTACGTTGGCGGGTTTGAAGTCGCGGTGCGTCACCCCGGCCTTGTGGATGGCGGCCAGCGCGGTGACGGTGCCGACCGCCAGCCGGTGCAGCTCGCGTCCGGCGAAGGGGCGCTGGGCGGCCCGCGCGAGGAGGGTGGGGCCGTCGATGTACTCGCTCACGATGTACGGCATGCCGCCCTCGACGCCGGTGTCGAGCACCCGCGCCGCGCAGAAGGAGGCCACGCGGGGCAGCACGGAGGCCTCCCGCAGGAAGCGGGCCGCCTCCTCGGCGTCGGGCGGCATGTGGAGCGTCTTGATGGCCACGCGCCGCCCGTCGGGCGACTCGCCCAGGTAGACCACGCCCTGGCCGCCGGACCCGATCACCCGGAGGATCCGGTAGCCGCCGACGGTTCCGGCCGTGGGGTCAGGCATGGGCGCCGAAGTAGAGGCGGACGTAGCCGCGTTCGCCGCCCAGGTCGAAGGCGCCCAGCTCGCGCACCGTCCGGCCGGTCAGGTCGACGATCCGGACGGTGATGACGCCGCCGGTCGGCTGGGAGCCGACGACCAGGTGGCGGTCGTCGAACCAGCCGTACAGCCCGCCGGTGCCGGGCCGCAGGCCGCCGACGCGCTTGCCGGTGTCCACCTCCCACAGGCAGACGCTCTCGGTCCTGCTGCAGTCGGTGGTGACGAAGGCGGTGCCGGAGGGGGACAGCCAGCCGGTGGTGGCCGGGCGGCCGACCCAGTGCATGGAGCGCAGCACACGTCCCGTCAGGTCGTGGACGCGCGTGCCGTACTGCTGCTCCGGGGTGAGGTAGCCCTGCGCCACCGACCGGCCGTCGGGCATCCACTTGAAGCCGGAGCCGACCCGCTGGGCCACCGGCAGGGCGAACGTCCGCCGCATGTCCTCGTCGTTGGCCGTCTCCACGATCGAGGCCGCCCGGGTGCGCACGTCCAGGACCACGAACCCCCGGGCGGCGATGGCCTGATTGTCGGGGTCGAGCTCCATGAGCGTCAGCAGCAGCCGCGTGCCGTCCGGCGACCACTCGGGGAACTGGGCGAAGCGGGGGAACTCCAGCGTGATCGGCACGGCGAACGACCGTCCGGTACGCCGGTCGGTGAAGGCGACCTCGGGGCGGCTGGTGGAGGTGACGCTGAACTCGTTCACCGTGGCCACCCAGCGCCCGTCGGGGGAGACGACGGAGGCGAAGTACTCCTCGCCGGTCTTGACGAAGCGGGTTCCGTCGGGGGAGAGCGTGTAGGCCCCGCCTCCGCCGGAGTGGCGCTGGATGGTGTAGGAGAGCAGCCGGACGCGGGAGGCGGGGTCCTCGTCGAGGGTGCCGGTCCCATCGGGCAGCGTGCGCCGTCCGGGCGGGGCGACAGTGGCCGGCGGCCTGACCGATGGCGCCCCCGATGGCGCCGCCGTGGCGGTGGCGGCCGGGGCCGCCGCGGGGCGGGGCGTGGCCAGGAAACCCGCCGCGCCGAAGACCGCGACGATCGCCAGGGCCGCCAGGGCGACGCGCAGGCGGGGACGGCGTTCCCGGGGTGCGGGAGCCGCGGCCGGGACGACGGTGTCCAGCGCGCCCGAGTGCCCGAGCAGCCGCAGCAGGGCCTCCTGGGAGTCCGGGCGGTGGTCCGCCTCGTCGTTGAGGCAGTCGGCCAGCAGGTCGCGCAGCTCGCCGCCGAGCCCGCCGAGGCTTGCCGCGCCGTGTCGCCTGCGCAGGTCGCGGGTCAGGTCCGGATCGTCGGCACGCGGCGCGAAGGGGTCGCGACCGCCGGCCGCGAAGCTCACCAGCGCCGCCCAGGCGAACACGTCGGCCTTGGGTGTGACGGGTTCCTCCGGGTACCAGGCGCCGGGACCGCCGTCGGTGGGGTCGGGGCTCAGCAGCCGCGGCCCGTCCTCCGACATGATCACCTGGTCGGGGTGGACCAGGCCGTGCGCCAGCCCGGCCCGGTGCAGAGCGGCCAGCGGGGCCAGGACGGCGACCGCCAGCCGGTGCGCCGCGTCCGGGTCGAGCGGCCCCTCCGCCGACACCCGCTCGGCCAGCGTCGGTCCCTCCACGCGCTCGGTGACGAGGTAGTCGGGCCCGACCTCCAGGAGCTGGACCAGGCCGACCGGCGCGGCTCGCCGTACCGCCTCCGCCCGGTCCCGCTCGGGCCCGGTGAGCGGCCTGCCCACCTGTCGCACGTCGCCGAGCTGTGTCACCTCGTCCTCCTGGTGAAGTAGAAGACCAGGTCATCGGTGTCGTCCTCGGCGGCGATCTCCGCCAGCACGCGGCCGGCCTGCCCGCGGAAGTCCATGGTCACCAGGCGGTGCACGGGCGTCGGCTTGGGTCGCGGCTCGGCCACGATGAGGTGCTGGTCGTCGTACCACTCCCATGCCTCGCCGCCCTGCGTGGTGAACAGCGCGATGGTCGCCTGCCGTACCCCTTGCTCGGAGTCCCAGAAGCAGTAGGTGCCGCCGCTGGGGCAGTGGGTCATGAACAGCCGGCCGTCTGGCGAGTACGACTTGCGGCCCCACGGGTCGCCGACCCATTCCATGGTGCGCAGTTGCCTGCCGTTCAGGTCGAGCAGGCGGATGCCGGACCTGTGGGCGATCATGACGCCGCTGCCGTCGGGCAGCCAGGCGTAGTTGCGCGTGGCCGGGGTGACGGTGTCGTCGGTGGCGACGAAGGAGGACGCTCGCGTGGCGGGATCGATGAGGAGGAACCCGGCATACCGCTCGTTGGCGATGACCGTGAGCATGAGGCGCCTGCTGTCCCGCGACCACGTGGGGGCCGTCCCGGCGTGCTGCGTGGTGACGGTGTGCCTCGCCTTGGCCGCCAGGTCCACCAGCGTCACCCGCGTGCCCGCGACCAGGGCCAGCCAGCGGCCGTCGGGGGAGTGCGCGGGGTCGGCGCCCGGAATGTCGCTCTTGACGAAGGTGTCGCCCTCGCGGACGTAGGTGTCCTCGCCGACACGGTAGGCGGTCATCCTGATGGGGTCGGTGGGGTGCTCCCGCAGCGTCATGCGGACCCCGGGCACCTTGATGGAGGTGGTGGGCGCGGGCGGCGGCGTGGGCTCCCGCGGCGCGGCCACCGTGCTGAGCGTGGGTGCCGGCGTCGCCGCCGGCTGCGGCTGGGCGACCGTCGCCCTGGCCACGAGATGGCCCCCGGCCGCGGACAGTGCCGCGAGCGCGACGGCGGCGGCGCCCATCAGGAGCCTTCCGGTACGGCGAGGCCGCGCCGGCGGCTCGGGCGCGGGTGGCGCGATCACCCGTAACGTGTGGCCCACCAGCGCCATCAGGGCCTGCGGCGCGGTCGGGCGATGTCCGGGATCCTTGGCCAGGCAGGCGGCCAGCACGTCGTCGAGGGGTTGGGGGACCCGGCTGAGGTCGGGCTCGTCGTTGAGGATGCGGTTCATGGTGCCCGTCGGCGTGCCGGCGTCGAACGGGCCGCTGCCGGTCGCGGCGTAGGCGATGACGCAGGCCCAGGAGAACAGGTCTCCCGGCTGGCCGGGTGGCCGGCCCTCGAAGCGTTCGGGGGCCAGGTAGCCGGGGGCCTCCACCCGGTGCGTCGCCTGGGCCGCCGAGGTCTCCACGGCCGCCGCCACCCCGGCGTTGATCAGGCAGGGGCCGTCGGGCCCGACGACGACGTTGTCGGGTCGTAAGGCGCCGTGCACGGCGGGCGTCCGGTGGATGCCCGCCAGGGCGGTCATCGTGGCGATCGCCAGCCGGTGGAGCGCCGTCTCCTCCAGCGGGCCGTCCCGCCGGACCACGGCCTCCAGGGTGGGGCCGGGGACGTATTCGGTGACGATGTACGGCTTGCCGTCCCAGACGCCCGCGTCCAGAACCTGGGCGAGGTGGTAGCCCGCGATGCGGGGAACGTCGGGACGCTCCGCCGCGGCGGTCAGTATCTTGACCGCCACCGGCGTGCCGTCGGGGGCTCGGCCCCGGTAGACGACTCCGGTGTCGCTGCGCGCCAGCTGGCTGTCGAGCTCGTAGTCGCCTACGCGCCGGGTCTCTGATGACGCCACGCTTGAATTATCGGTGATGTTGCTTTCACGCGGGCACCGGATCGCCGGGGACGCCGGGGGCGGAGTGGCCGCGTGGCGGGGTTCTCAGGCGGCCGTGCTCACGATCGGGCGAGGGCGTGCATCAGCGGCGCGGTCGCGCCGTAGAGGTCCCGGTAGATCCGGTAGAACCGGTCGTAGCCCGCCGCGGCATCCGGCTCGATCACCTCAGCCACCGGGTTCCACCCCTGCGTGCCGACGCCGAGCGCCTCGGCCGCGAGCATCGCGTCGCCGTAGGACGCCCCGATGGTCTGCTCGTGCAGCACCTGCGGCAGCCCCACCACGTCGGAGACGATCCGCGTCCACAGCCCGCCCCGCGTGCCGCCGCCCACGGCGACCAGCCGGCGCTGCGTGCCGCCCGCCTCCCGCATGACCTCCAGGTTGTGCCGCACGCCGTACGCCGTCGCCTCCAGCGCGGCCCGGTACAGGTGCCCCCGCCCGTGGCGCAGCGTGAGCCCCACCACCGTGCCGCGCGCGTCCGGGTCGAACAGCGGGGTCCGCTCGCCCGCGAAGTACGGCAGCATGACCAGCCCCTCGGCGCCCGCGGGCACGGCCGCCGCCTCCCTGGTCAGCTCCTCGTACCCGGCGCCGGTCAGGTCGCGCAGCCAGGCGGTGACCGCCCCGGACGTGGCCATGCCTGCCGCCAGCGTGTAGGTGCCCGGCGCGATCCCGGCCGTCCCCCACAGGTACGGCGAAGCCGTCCTTTCGGCCAGCACCTCCACGATGAACATGGTCGTGCCGTACATCAGCATGACGTCACCCGGCTCCCGCACGCCGACGCTGTGCGCCTCCGCCCAGGCGTCGATCGTGCCCGCCACCACCGGGATGCCGGCGGGGAGCCCGGTCCGCGCGGCGGCGCCGGCGGTGACGTGTCCGGCCACCTCGCCGCTCCAGAGCAGCTCGGGCAACTCAAGCCCGGGAGCGATGTCGGCGGCCCACTCGGCGATCCACCGGTGGGAGCGGGTGTCGTAGAGGGGCGTGCACTGGCTCGCCGAGTGGTGGTCGAGCACGTAGGCGCCGGTGAGCTGGTGCACGATCCACGAGTGGGCCATGAACAGGCGCCGGGTGCGCTCCCAGACTCGCGGCTCGTTGCCACGCAGCCACTCCAGCTTGGGGCCGGCGGCCTGGGAGGTGAGCGGCGAGCCGCACCGCTCCAGGATCGCGGCGTCGCCGTACCGCTTGCGCTGGGCATCGATTTCCCGCACGGCCCTGGTGTCGACGCCGTAGAGGATGGCCGGGCGCAGCGGCACCCCGTCGGCCGTGGCGGGCAGGACACACGGCCCGATGCCGCTCACCGCCACGGCGGCGACCTCGGGCCTGGCCAGCGCGCCCGCCAGGGCGGCGAAGTCGGCCCACCACACCCCGGCCGCGTCGTGCTCGAACCAGCCGGGACGCGGCGTGGAGGTGCGGTGCTCGCGCGTCGCGGTGGCCACGACCTTGCCGCCGGGGTCCGCCAGGACGCCCTTGGAGCTGGAGGTCCCGATGTCGATGCCGAGCACGAGCATGGCTAGAGGTCACCGAACCCGTCGAAGTCGAGGTCGAGCAGCTCGCAGACCGCCTTCAGCTCGCCGACGTGGTCGCCCGGCACCGCGTGGATGTGGTTGGAGCCGAACCTGCCGAGGAACTCGGTGGCGGGGGCGTGGAGCCGGGTGAACGCATGCGGCCACTCGAACGTGGACTGCCGCGCCATCGCCTCGTTGGTCGCGTCGTCGTAGAGCTCGAAGTCGCCACGCATGACGTGCATGCGGTAGCGGCCGTCGCGGCGGGTGAGCCGGGCGAACGTGGCGGAGCCGGGCGCGGCCAGGTGGTGGACGCTGGCCCCGCCGGCGGGGAAGAAGAAGACCTCCGGGTAGAAGTGGGTCCTGGCCAGGTTCTCGGCCGGGTCGGCCGAGCGGGCCGCGTACCAGGTGGCGTGCTGGCCGGAGTTGCACAGGTCCCAGACGTCCTTGTCGGCGTGGTAGTGGCGGACGTCGGCGAACAGCACCGGGTCGCCGCTGATCAGCTTGAGCAGCTGCATCGTCAGCGCGCCGTCCATGTCGGCCTCGGTCGCGCAGACGTGGGTCTCCTTGGGGCCCTCCCAGTCGTAGGGGTCGTTGAGGAAGGCCTCGGCCACGTCCATGGTGCAGAAGTGGGTGGTCAGCTCGGGCTGCCCCTTGATGCCCGAGAAGTCAAGGTTCCACTCGTCGATGAGCTCGCGCATGGCGTAGTAGCTGCGGATCTGCCGCTCGAACAGCTCGGGCGTGAGCTGCTTGCCGTCGTAGTGGACGTTGCCGTGGCGCTCCAGCCACTCGCGGGCCTCCTTCACGCGGGTCGCGTCGGCGTTCTCGCTGCGCCGTACGATCTCCCACTGGTCGATCTCCTCGACGTCCACGCCGAAGACGCGCATCCACTGGTCGGTGTTGGCGACCGCGGTGTTCATGCCCATGGGGCGCCCGCCGATCCGGCCGAAGGTGGACCCGCGCAACCCCTGGACGGCCTGGGCCGCCCGCACCTGGGTGAGCACCCGGCCCAGCACGCCGGGGTCGGCGATGTCGCCCCACGCGCGGGCGTGCACCCGTCCGATCTGGTCGAGAGCGCCGCCTCCCGCGAGCATGCCGACCATCCCCGGTTGCGCCGGGTCGATGTTGGCCATGAGCAGCAGCGGGCCGGGCGTGGCCGCGGCGGCGAGCATGGTGAAGTGGGGGAAGGCCCAGACCGCGTAGTTGAAGACGGTCAGGTCGGGCCGCATGTCGGCAACCCAGCGCGCCTGGCTGGTGGCCAGCTCGTTGGTCCAGACGATCTCCGGGGCCACGATCACCTCGTGGCCGGCGTCCCGCAGAGCCCGCGCCAGCCCGCCGGTGGCGCTGGTGATGTGGTCGACCAGGTCGCGGGCGACGTAGTCCCGCCCGTCCGACATGCTCAGCACTCCGATGCGTGCCACGTGGCGCTCTCCTTCGGGGAATCGGGGAAGCTAGGTGGGAAATCGATTTCCGATACCGTAGGCTCCTGGCAGACGGGTGTCAATGGGATGATGGGCCGGACTGGAGGTGCGGGTGTCACAGATCACGATCAAGGACGTGGCCAGGCAGGCGGGCGTCTCTCCGTCCACCGTGTCCCGGGTGCTCAACCAGGGACCGACCGTGGCCGCCGAGCTGCGCGAGCGCGTGCTCGCCGCGGTCCGCCAGCTCGGCTACCGGCCCAACAGCCAGGCGCGCTTCCTGCGCACGCGAGCGACCACGGTCCTCGGCGTGATCATCTCCGACATCACCAACCCGTTCTTCACCTCCATGGTCAGGGGCGCCGAGGACGCCGCGAGCAAGGCCGGCTACTCCGTCGTGCTCGCCAACACCGACGAGGACCTGGAGAAGGAGCAGCGCTACATCGAGGTCGCGGCGGCCGAGAACATGGCGGGCGTCCTGCTGTCGCCCGCTTCGGCCACCCGCACCTCGATCGCGCTGCTGACCGAGCGCGGCATCCCCGTGGTGACCATCGACAGGCGGCTCCAGACCGCCAGGGTCGACCGGGTCGGCGTCAACAACGTCAAGGCCGCCCAGGACGCCGTGCTGCGCCTGGTCGACCAGGGCTGCAGGCGGATCGGCTTCATCGCCGGGCCCACCGAGGTGACCACGGCGGTCGACCGCCTGGCCGGATACCGGCACGGGCTGAAGGCGGCCGGCCTGCCGTACCGGCCGGAGCTGGTGGTGCGCGGCGACTACCGCATCGAGGGCGGCCGGTCGGCCGCGCACGAGCTGCTCGGGCTGCAGCCGAGGCCGGACGCGCTGTTCGTGTCCAACAACCTGATGACGCTCGGCGCCGTGACGGCCCTGCGCGAGGCGGGGCTGCGGTATCCCGACGACATCGCGCTGGCCGTGTTCGACGACATGAGCTGGGCGCTGGGGCTGAGCGAGGAGATGACGCTGATCTCCCAGCCGACCTACGAGATCGGGCGGCAGGCCACGGAACTGCTGCTGCGGCGGGTGGCGGGGGAGAACTTCCCGCCGCGCCACGTCGTGCTGTCCGCCACCCTGCACTGACCCTGCCTTCGCCCGGCGCCGGCCCCCGCGTCCGCGCCGTGCCGCCCGGCGGGCCGGCACGGCATTGACGGCTCCGGTCTCCCCTTGCACAATGCCGGGAAATCGATTCCCGGAGAGTCGGCAAGGAGCCGCCATGCGCCGCTTACGCCCAGCATTACGCCCAGCCGCCGCGTTCGCCCTGCTCACCGCCCTGGCGATCGCCCCGGCCGGCCCCTCCCACGCCTCGACCGCCCGTTCCCCCGCCGTCGTCGTCGGCAAGATGACCGGCCCCGGCTCGCTCAGCGCCACGGACCGCGCCTGGCAGGTGCGCGCCACCGACCTCGGCATCATGTGGGACAACGGCAGCGGCGAGATCCTCGCCGCCTTCGGCGACACCTTCGACGACGGATGGGCCCCGCCGGGCGCCAACGGCGGCGACTGGCGCAGCCAGGTCCTCCTGCGCAGCACCGACCGCGACCTCGCCGACGGCATGTCCTTCTCCAGCGCGGCCACCGACACCCCCGGCCACGCCAAGGAGCTGATCCCCAGCCGCAAGGTCGACAACGACGAGATCACCGTCATCCCCACGGCCGGCGTGTCGGTCGGCGGCAGGCAGTACCTCGCCTACATGTCGGTACGCCACTGGGGCCCGCCCGGCCAGTGGGACACCAACTACTCCGGCATCGCCTACTCCGACGACAACGGCCAGAACTGGACCACGGCGGGCGGCCCGCGCTGGGACAACCCGTCGGGCGACAACCACTTCCAGATGGCCGCCTTCGTCCGCCGCGGCGGATACGTCTACATGTTCGGCACCCCGAGCGGCCGCAACGGCTCGGCCTACCTCGCCCGCGTTCCCGAGGGGTCCGTGCTCGTCAAGTCCGCCTACCAGTACTGGACGGGCTCGGCCTGGCAGTCCGGCCCCGACACCCTGGCCGCGCCGGTGGTCCCGGCGCCCGTGTCGGAGCTGTCGGTCCAGTTCAACGCCTACACCGGCAGGTGGCTGATGACCTACCTGCAGGGCAGCGACGTCGTGCTGAGGTCGGCCGCCTCGCCCACCGGGCCCTGGAGCGGCCCGGCCGTCGTGGCGAGCTTCGCCGACTTCCCCGGCCTCTACGGCGGCTTCATGCACCCCTGGTCGTCCGGCCCCGACCTGTATCTCGCGCTGTCGGAGTGGACGCCGTACAACGTCTACCTGATCAAGATCACCCTCAACCCGGACGCCACGATCGCCAACCCCAACCTGATACGCGACCCGAGCTTCGAGCGCCAGACGACGGGCACGGTCAGCTCGCCGTGGGCGTGTCGCGGCAACTGCGGCGTCGACAAGGCGACCTGGGCCTTCACCGCCGACAGGAACGGCTTCGTGCGCTACAACCGGGGCTGGCACGACCTGCACCAGGCGGTCACGGTCGCGCCGAACACGACCTACACCCTCACCGGCTGGCTGCGCACCTCGCCCAACAACGACAACGGCTTCTTCGGCGTCCGCGACCCGGGCGGGCTGCCGTTCGCCGAGGTCAACTTCCGTGCCGTGAACTCCTGGACCAGGTTCACCGTACGCTTCAACAGCGGGAACCGGACCTCGGTGGAGGTCTTCGCGGGGATCTGGACCGACAACGGCGACATGTGGCTCCAGCACGACGACTTCGCGCTGGTCCGGAGCTAGGTCCGGAGCTCGACAGCGAAAAATCGTTTTCCCAGATCCCTCCACCCGTCGGACCTGGTCAGATCCGCATATCCGCTGGCACACTGGCGTTTCATGTACGGAGGTGTACAGCACCGGACGGCCCCTCGCGTGGCGACGATTGGGTAACGCTGCAGCGAGCGGCTATTGACGGGCGGACGCCCAGGGAGTAGACCGTCAGCAATCGATTTCTCAAGGAGGATGACCGTGACCTACGGCCAGCACGGCAGCAGCCTGCGAGACCTCCCGCGGCTGCGAAACCATCGCCGCCGCCGCGTGTCCAGCTGGGACCGCGCCGGCGGGAACGAGGACCGCCTGACGGTCGGCCCCGGCCAGACCGTGACGCTGGCCGACATACGCGGGGCGGGCTCGGTCAACCACATCTGGATGACCGTCGCGCCCCGCGACCCGGGCACGCCGCAGACGGCCGACCGCGACTTCCTCCGCAAGCTCGTGCTGCGGGTCTTCTGGGACGACTCCGAGCACCCCAGCGTGCTGGTGCCGCTCGGCGACTTCTTCGGCATGGGCCACGCGCGCACCGGCAACTTCGTCTCGGCCCCGCTCCAGATGAGCCCGCAGGACGGCAAGGCCTTCAACTGCTGGTTCCACATGCCCTTCGCCACCCGGGCGCGCTTCGAGCTGACCAGCGAGTGCGACTCGGAGGTCCTGTGGTTCTACTACTACATCGACTACGACGAGTTCGACGAGCTCGGCGAGGGCCTGGGCCGCTTCCACGCCCAGTGGCGCCGCGAGTGCCCGGCCGACGGGATCGAGCAGGGCTCGATGTCCAACTCCGAGTTCCTCTTCGAGGGCGCCAACCTCGACGGCGAGGGCAACTACGTCATCCTCGACGCCGAAGGCCGCGGCCACTACGTGGGCTGCGTGCTGAACGTGACGAACCTGCGCCGCACCTCCGACTGGAACTGGTACGGCGAGGGCGACGACATGATCTTCATCGACGGCGAGGCCTTCCCACCCAGCCTCCACGGCACCGGCACCGAGGACTACTTCAACACCGCCTGGTGCCCGAGCCAGCCGTACCACGCGCCCTACCACGGCATCACGCTCCCGGGCGGCGAGAACTGGAGCGGGCAGATCTCCCTCTACCGCTTCCACATCGAAGACCCCGTGCCCTTCACCAGGTCCATCCGGGTGACGATCGAGCACGGCCACGCCAACCGCCGCAGCGACGACCTGTCCTCGGTCGCCTACTGGTACCAGGAGTTGCCGCACAAGCCGTTCGACCTGCCGCCGGTCAGCGCCCGGCTGCCCATCCTGTGATCGCCGGGCGGATCGCGGTGATCGCCCCCGTCGTGTCGCCGGCCGGGTGCGCCGGGCCGCCCGCGCGTGACTTCGTGCTCGCCGGGGTGTGCGGCCTGACGAAGGTCGCGCAGGTGACCGGCCCGGCCACGCATCGGTACGGCGTGCACGGCACCGACCTGGGATCCGCCTTCACCATGGGCGAGCGGACCTACCTGGTGTTCGGCGACACCTTCGGCGAGCGCCAGGAGGGCCAGACGGGAGCGGGCGGCGGCTTCTGGCGCTCCAACGTCATGGCCTACACGACCGACGCCGACCTGTCCGACGGCGTCCGGCTCGACGGGATGATCACCGACGAGGCGGGCCTGGCCAAGGAGCTGCTGCCGTCCAGAAAGGTCGACCACGACGAGATCACCGTCATCCCCACGTACGGCTTCGCCGTCGGCGAGGCCATGTACCTGCACTACATGTCGGTGCGGCACTGGGGCGCGCCCGGCCACTGGGAGGTGAACCACTCCGGCCTGGCCCGCTCCGACGACCGGGGCCAGACCTGGACCGTGCTCGACGCGCCGACCTGGCCGGGAGAGTCGGGCTTCGCCCAGGTCAGCGTGGCTCGCGAGGGCCGCTACCTGTACTTGTGGTCCATCCCGGCCGGCCGCTTCGGCGGGGTCTCGCTGATGCGCGTGCCCGCCGGGCAGGTCGAGCGGCCCGAGGCCTACGAGTACCGCACCGCCCGGGGCTGGAGCGCCGACCGCGCCAAGGCCACGCTCGTCGTCGACGACACCGTCGGCGAGCTGTCGGTGGTCCGCAACAGCCACCTCGACCGCTGGATCATGCTGTACCTCCGGGAAGGCACCGGAGTCGTCATCCGCGAGGGGCTCACCCCCTGGGGCCCGTGGAGCGAGCCGATCACGGCCGTCAGCGCCACCGACCACCCGGGACTCTACGCCCCCTTCCTGTATCCCGGCCCGTCGAGCGACGGCAGCCGGGTGTATTTCAACCTGTCGCTGTGGGAGCCCTACAACGTCTTCCTGTTTCGCCTGGACCTGCGCAAACACGGCGACATCCCCACCGAGGCGAAGGAGCAGACGTGCGAAGGCAGTTGACGGCCATCCTGCTGATCGGCGTCCTGGCGGGCTGCGGATCAGGCGCGGGCAAGGCGCCGGGGGCAGCCCAGGGCGGCAGGACCGAGATCACCCTGTGGCAGCAGAAGTTCACCGACCAGGAGGACGCCTGGTACAAGAAGGCGGTCGCCGCCTTCAACAAGGCCCAGGACAAGATCGTCCTCAAGCACCAGATCGTCCCGGCCGACGTCTGGGACCAGAAGATGAAGGCCGCCCAGGCCGCGGGCAAGGCGCCCGACGTCTACACGCTCAACTACAACAAGGTCCCGGGCTTCGCCCGTACCGGCCAGATCCAGTCGCTGGAGCGGCTCATCCCGGCCGACAAGTGGACCGGCCTGCAGGAGTCGGTGGTCGGCTCGATCCAGTACAAGGGCCAGAAGTACGCCTACCCCATGCTGGTGGAGCCGTCGGCCGTGCTGTTCTACCGCAAGGACCTGTTCGCCCAGGCCGGGCTCGACCCGAACCGGCCCCCCGCCACGTGGGCCGAACTGATCGACTACGGCAAGCGGCTGACCACCAAGGAGGTCTCCGGCGTCGTGACGGCGGGCACAGCCGTGGACATGGCGTGGTCGACCTGGGGCCTGCAGTGGAACGCCGCCGGCCACCTGCCGATCAGCGACGACTGGTCGGCCTCCCAGGCGACCGACCCCAAGTACAGGCAGCTGCTGCAGGTCTACCAGACGCTCTACCAGCAGGGCATCATGCCCAAGCAGCCGCTCGCGCCGTACGCCGACGCCAACCCCATGGGCCAGGGCAAGGCGGCGATGATGGTGTGCGGCTCGTGGGCGGCCGGCGTGCTGCTGTCCGACTACCCCAAGATGGTGCCGAACATCGGCGCGGCGGCGCTGCCCTCCTTCGACGGCGACCCGGCCAAGCCGACCGCGACGCTGGGCGGCTGGACCCTCGTCGTCGACGCCAAGTCCAAGAACCCGCAGGCGGCCGCCGACTTCGTCGCCTGGCTGCTGGCCGGCGACACCACGCTGCTGGTGGACTTCTTCAAGACCACCAAGTTCTCCAAGTACTCGCCGCGCGCCGCCGTGGCCGACGCGGTCAAGAACGACCCGGCGGCGGCCGAGAACCCGTGGGCCAAGACGATCGAGGAGCAGGTCGTCGCCCACGCCAAGCCGGAGCCGACCTACGACTGGGCCATCAGCCTGGCCTTCGGCAAGGCCATCGAGAAGGCGTTGCAGGGCAAGGACATCGACGCCGCGCTGAAGGCGGCCGACGCCGAGATCAAGGATTTCATCGCCAAGAACGACCTGGCGGGACAGGGCTCCGGATCCTGACCGGCCGCGACCGGCCCCGCGCCGCAGCCGCGGGGCCGGTTCAGCGTTTTGGAGCGCTTCGGAGAAACATCGGAGAAAGGAGTGCGGCGTGGCTGTGACGACGCTGCGTGCCCCCGCCCGCGACACCCGGAGCAGGGGCAGGCCCGCGGGCCGCGGCCGGCGAAGGGAGACCAAGGCGGCGCTGATCATGCTGGCGCCCCTGCTGATCCTGCTCGGGATCTTCGTGATCTGGCCGCTGCTGCACGCGGTCTACATCAGCTTCTACACCTGGAGCTTCTACGAGGCGCCGGTCTTCGTCGGGCTGGAGAACTACCTCACGGTCCTGACCGACCAGGAGTTCGTCGACTCGGTGGTGCGGGGGCTGGCGTTCACCGCGATGGTGGTGCCCGCGCAGGTGGCGGTAGCCTTCCTGTTCGCCAACCTGGTGAAGTCGGTCAGCCGCAAGACGGCGGCGGTGCTGAAGGTCACGATCTACATCCCCGCCGTGATCTCCGAGGTGATCGCGGCGATCGTCTTCTCGCTGATCTACGCCTACCGTGGCGGCATCCTCAACTGGTTCCTCGGCCTGCTCGGCCGCGAGGACACCGCCTGGCTGGGCGAGACGTCCACCGCGCTGCCCGCCGTGGCCGTGCCCGCCATCTGGATCGGCATGGGCGTGGCCTCGCTGATCATGCTGGCCGGGCTGCTCGACATCCCCGAGGCGTACTACGAGTGCGCCTCGCTGGACGGGGCCGGGCCGTGGACCAAGATGTTCAAGATCACGCTGCCGCTGATGAAGAACATCATCCTGTTCCTGCTGGTCACCGGCTTCGCAGCGTCGCTGCAGTTCCTGGTGCTGCCGCTGATCATGACCCAGGGCGGGCCCGTGGACTCCACCACGCTGCCCAACCTGTTCATCTTCCGCCACTTCACCAACGACCTGTACATCGGCTACTCCATCGCCGCCGCGCTGCTGCTGTTCGCCGTGCTCGGTGCGGTGTCCGCGCTCATCTTCAGGCTCGTCCGCTCGGAGAAGGCGGTGGACGGATGACCAGGCTGCTCGGCTGGATCCTCAGGTACGGCATCGCCGCGCTGTTCGTCGTGGCCGCCGTCTTCCCCCTGGCCTGGATGGCCGTCGCCGGGTTCAAGGCCAAGACCGAGGTCGTGGCCACGCCGTTCCAGTTCTTCCCGGAGGTGTGGCGCTGGGACAACTACACCCAGCTGCTGGCCGACGAGTCCTTCCTGCGCTCGCTCGGCGTCACGTTCGCGGGCGCCGTGCTGTTCGCCGCGCTGAGCCTGACCGTCAACGCGCTGGGCGCCTACGCCTTCGCGCGGCTCGACTTCGCCTTCAAGCGGATCCTCTGGGTCGTGGTCATCACCACGATGTTCATCCCCGGCATCGCGATCATGCTGACCTCGTTCGTGGTGGTGACGCAGCTGGGCATGCTCGACACGCTCGCGGTGCTGGTCATCCCCGGCGCCGCCTCGGGGATGCAGGTGTTCTTCCTGCGCCAGTACTACCTCGGCGTCCCCGTCGCGCTGGAGGAGGCCGCGCAGCTCGACGGCGCGGGGCCGTGGCGGATCTTCACCCGCATCTTCGTCCCGCTGTCCAAGGGCGCCTTCGTCGTCGTGGGCGCGACCTCGTTCCTGGCCTTCTGGAACGCCTACGTCTGGCCGGTGCTGACCATCACCGACCCGGAGCTGTTCCAGGTGCAGCAGTACCTGGCCACCTTCCGCTCCGACCGGGCCTCGGAGATGGGGCTGCTCATGGCCGGCTCGACGCTGGCGGCGCTGCCGGTCATCGTGCTGTTCCTGATCTTCCAGCGGCAGATCATCGCAGGCGTCCGGATCACGGGGCTCAAATGAGGGCCATACCGCACGACGAGGGGCGGCACGTGGCCATGCCGCTCGGCGGCATCGGAACCGGCAACCTGGCGGTCTGCGCCGACGGCGCGCTGCGGCAGTGGCAGCTCCAGAACGTGGGCAACCATCGCGGCGACCTGCCGTACAGCTTCTTCGCGCTGCGCGTGAGCCGGTGGGAGCCGCCGTTCGACAGGACCGTCATCCTCCAGGCGCCGCCGCCGGAACCGGGCACGACGGCCACGCCGCTGGTCAACGACGACCACGTGCCGCAGTGGCAGCGGGAGCTGCTGCGCCGCCACGCGGGCGTGGCGGCGACGACCTTCCGCGGCGTGTATCCCTTCGCGCACCTGGACTACCACGACGACGGGCTGCCCGTCCGCGTGCGCATGGAGGCCTTCAACCCGCTGGTCCCGCTCGACGTCGAGCGCAGCTCGCTGCCGGCCGCGCTGTTCACCTTCACGATCGTCAACGCCGGCGGCCTGCCGGCGCAGGTGTGGCTCGGCGCCGCCGTCCAGAACCCCGTGGGGCACGACGGCGCCACGCCCGTCGACGGGGTGCGCGCGGCGGGCTACGGCGGCAACACCAACCGGGTGCGGCGCAAGGACGGCTGGACCGCGCTGGTGATGGACAACACGGCCGTCGACCCGGCCGCGCCGGGCGCGGGCCAGGCGGTGCTGAGCGCCGACTCCGCGCGGGCCGCGGTGCTCCCGCAGTGGGCCCATCCCGACGAGTTCCTCGCCTTCATGGCCGCGCGGGCCGTCTACGGCGACGCCGACCGGGTACGGCATGCCGGCTGGTCGGCCGACTACCAGGCCAGCGGCCCGGCCGGCGGATTCGCGCCCAGCCCGCCCGGCCAGACGTGGAACGGCGGCCTGGTCGTGCCCGCCGTGCTGGAGCCGGGCGAGGAGTTCCAGGTCCGGATCTGCCTGGCCTGGCACTTCCCCAACAGGTATGCCAACTTCGTGCAGTTCGGCCCGCCCAATCCGCAGTGGGGGCCGACGCGGTTCTGGCTCGGCAACGCCTACGCGACCCGCTTCGCCGACGCCGTCGAGGTCGCCGCCGAGATCCAGCGCGACTGGACGAGCCTGCGCGACGACTCGCTGGCCTGGGTCGACACGCTCACCGGCAGCAGCCTGCCCCCGCTCGCGGTCGAGCACCTGGCCGCGCAGGCGGCCATCCTGCGCAGCCCGTCGTGCTTCCTGAGCGCCGACGGCGCGTTCTTCGGCTTCGAGGGCGTGCTCGGCGCCTCCACGGTCATGTGGTCGGGCGACGTCGGCGGCTCGTGCCCGCTGAACTGCACGCACGTGTGGAACTACGCCCAGGCCGCCGCCCGGCTCTTCCCCGAGCTGGAGCGGAGCATGCGGGCCACGGAGTTCGAGGTCATGCAGGCGCCCGAGGGGTACCTGCCGCACCGGGTGATCGTCCCGGCCTACCTGCGCCAGCTGTGGGACGTCCCCATCGGCGGCCCGGCCGAGCCCGCGCTGGACGGGATGCTCGGCGCGGTGCTGAAGACCTACCGCGAGGTACGGCACGGCGCCGACCTGGCCGCCTACTGGCCCGGTGTGAAGCGGCTGCTGGCCCACGTGCGCGGGAAGTGGGACCCAGACGGCACCGGGACGCTGACCGGTGTCCAGCCCTCCACCCACGACATCGACCTGTGCGGGCTCAACCCCTTCATGGGCACGCTGTGGCTGGCGGCGCTGCGCGCGGCCGAGCGCATGGCGGAGCTCGCGGGCGAGCCGGGGTTCGCCGCCGAGCTGCGCGAGCTGTTCGGCAAGGGCAGCGTCCGCTACGACGAGGCGCTGTTCAACGGGGAGTACTACGTCCAGGTCCTGGAGGAGGGTGACTCCCCGGAGTTCCAGTGGGGCGCCGGGTGCCTGTCCGACCAGCTCATCGGCCAGTGGTGGGCCCACCAGCTCGGCCTGGGCCACCTGCTGCCGCGCGACCACGTGCGCAGCGCGCTGCGCGCGATCGTCCGCCACAACCTGCGCACCGGTTTCGAGGGCTTCGAGCACCCCTACCGCGTCTTCGCCGACCGCGACGACACCGGGCTGCTGATGTGCACCTGGCCGCACGGCGGCAGGCCGGAGGTGCCGACCAGGTACTGCGACGAGGTGTGGACGGGCAGCGAGTACCAGGTCGCCGCGCACTGCCTGTGGGAGGGGCTGCGGGAGGAGGCCGAGGCCATCCTCCACGGGCTGTGGGCGCGCTACGACGGGCGGCGGCGCAACCCCTACAACCAGATCGAATGCGGCGACCACTACGTGCGAGCGATGGCCGGCTGGTCGGTGCTGGAGGCCATGGCCGGCATCACCTGGGACGGCCCCAGCGGCACGCTGTCCACCCGCGCTCCGGGCCGGTGGCCGCTGCTGCTGCCCACGGGCTGGGGGCAGCTCGTCAGGGAGGGCGACGCGGTCAGGGCGTCGTGCGCGCACGGGGAGTTCCCATTGATGTACATGAATGTTCTTCAATGCTAGCGTCGAGGGCATGACCACCCTCCATGGCCGCCGCGTGCTCATCACCGGCGCGGCCAGCGGCATCGGCCGCGCCACCGCCCTGCTGGCCGCCCGCGCGGGGGCCGAGCTGTACCTCACCGACCGCGACGCCGGCGGGCTGGCGAGCGTCGCCTCCGAGGCCGGAGCGCTGCTCGCGAAGACCGCCGACGTCTCCGACCTCGCCCAGGTGCGGGGGCTGGCCGAGGAGATCCACGCCGTGGCCGGGCCCATGGACGTCGTGATGAACATCGCGGGCATCTCCACCTGGGGGACCGTCCAGAACCTGCGGCACGACCAGTGGCGTGCCATGGTCGAGGTCAACCTGATGGGGCCGATCCACGTCATCGAGTGCTTCGTGCCCGCCATGATCGCGGCGGGGAGGGGCGGGCACCTGGTCAACGTCTCCTCGGCGGCCGGGCTGGTGGGGCTGCCCTGGCACGCCGCCTACAGCGCGGCCAAGTACGGCCTGCGCGGGGTGTCCGAGGTGCTCAGGTTCGACCTGCGCCGCCACGGCATCCGGGTGACGCTGGTCTGTCCCGGCGCGGTGGACACGCCGCTGACCGAGACCGTGGAGATCGCCGGCGTCGACCGCTACAGCCCGGCGTTCAGGCGGCTCCAGGAGCTTTTCCGCAAGAGCGCCGCGACGCCGGAGGAGGCGGCGCGAGCGATCCTGCGCGGAGTGGCGCGCGACCGCTATCTCGTCCACACCTCGACCCGGGTACGGCTGCTGCACTGGGCGGAACGGTTCTGCCCGCCGGTCTACGTGGTGATCATGCGGGCCATGAACGACCTGCTGACGCGCGCGCTGGAGCCCCGGTGACAGGGCAGGCCGGAAACGGCGGTGAAACCGGGAACGTCGGTGAAACCGGGAACGTCGGTGAAACCGGGAACGTCGGTGAAACCGGGAACGGCGGTGAAACCGGGAACGGCGGTGACGCCGGGGGCGCGTCGGCGGGGCCGCGGATCGCGCCGGGACGGCGGCGCGAGGTCGGCTGGCCCGTCTGGCTGTTCAGCGCGGCGGCCGGGCGCGTCGCCGGCACCGGCCCGCCGAACCTGTTCCTGACGCTCGGCCGCCACCGGCGGCTGTTCTGGGGCTGGCTGCTGTTCGCCGGCCGGCTCATGCCGGGCGGCAGGCTTCCCCGCCGCCTCACCGAGCTGGCCATCCTCCGTGTCGCGCATCTGTGCGGGTGCGACTACGAGTTCGAGCACCATCGGCGGCTGGCGCTGCGCGCCGGCGTCGGCGACCCCTCACGGGTGCGCGAGGGCCCGCAGGCGCCCGGCTGGGCGGCGCGCGAGCGGCTCGTCCTCCTCGCCGTCGACCAGCTCCACGAGCGGCGCGACCTCGACGACCGGACGTGGGAGGATCTACGTGCGGCCCTCGGCGAGGTCCGCACCATGGAACTGGTGACGCTGGTGGGACACTACGAGATGCTCGCGACGACGATCAGGACGCTGCGCGTCCAGACCGACCGTCCCCGCAGGCCCGGCCGTGGCTGAGACCGCCACCGGCCGCTCGCTGCCCAGCGGGCGTCACCACCTCACCCGCGAGCAGGTCGTGGCCTCCCAGCGGGCACGCATGCTGAAGGCCATGCGCGAGTCGATGATGGAGCGCGGCTACGTCGGCACCTCCGTCACCGACATCGTGCGCCGGGCCGGCGTCTCGCGGGAGACCTTCTACCAGCAGTTCTCTTCCAAGCAGGACTGCTTCGTCCAGGGCCTGGACGAGGCGATGGAGCTCCTGACGAGCCTGCTGGAGGCCGCGCGCGACGAGGGGGCGGACCGGGGCGGCGA
Source organism: Thermoactinospora rubra (assembly GCF_002093975.1). Lineage (GTDB taxonomy): Bacteria > Actinomycetota > Actinomycetes > Streptosporangiales > Streptosporangiaceae > Nonomuraea > Nonomuraea rubra_A. Next base: position 95,847 of record NZ_KZ084334.1, on the reverse strand, counting down.
CCCGCACGAGCGTTTCCGCGCGCTCCTGCGGCTCTACCTCCACGCCCTGGCCGCCGAGCCCGCGCTGGCCCGGCTCTTCCTCGTCGAGGTCTACGCGGCGGGGCCGGAGGCGATGGCCCGCCGTACCCACAACCAGGAGCGCTTCGCCGACGCGATCGCCGCGCTCTTCGACGCCACCACCGACGAGCAGCGCTTCGCGTGCCTGGCGCTCGTGGCGGCGGCGGCCCAGCTCGTCACGGCCAAGCTGGTGGCGGGCGACGTCGACGGGCTGACCGCCCTGGAGGAGCCCCTGGCCGGGCTGGCCAGGCGGCTGTTTCCCTAAGCCTGTTTCCTTAGCCGAGGATCCGGCGGGCATCAGACCGAGGCATTGACAGGACCAATTTACGTACATGACTGTACGCGATAGTAGGCCCGCTCTATAGTCAGCTCAGCAATCGATTTCTCCTCGGATGGAGGCATCATGAGAGCGGGCAGGGCAGCCTTAGCCGCCGTCATGGCGGCCATGACGGTCGCCGGCTTACCGGCACCGGCCGGCGCGCAGACGTGCGCCACCAAGATGATCTTCGAGGTCGGCGGCCACCTCGATCCTGAGGCCAGGGTCTACGACGCGAGCAACGCCACACTCCCGCCTGGCGTGAGCTTCACCAAGATCCGCTATTCGGCGTCCATCGCGCCCTACCCCGGCGACCCGGTCTCCATGGACGAATCCGTCGCCGAGGGCGTCGCCAAGCTCGACCGCGCGGTCCGCGACTTCCACGCCGCCTGCCCGGGCAGCCACATCACGATCTCCGGCTACTCCCAGGGCGCGATCGTCGCCGGAGACGTCCTGCACGCCCTGTCCGGCTCGGCCGGCATCCCGCACGCCCAGCTCAACGGCGTGCTGTACGGCGACCCGCGCCGCCCGGGCGCAGGCGGCGGGCCGGGCGGGATCGAGAGCAACCTGCCCACCGTCGTCCCCGGCATCACCATGCGCGGCTCGCGCGGCTTCGGCTCGCTGCGCGTGATGGAGATCTGCAACAGGAACGACGGCATCTGCCACTCCGAGAACCCGATCACCAACCTGCTGGGCTTCGCCAACGGGATCGCCGGCTACTTCATGGGCGACCACGCCTACGACATCGACCCCGACGCGGTGACCGGCGGCGGCGACCTGCTGATCCAGCAGCCGCCCCGCGTACCGCACGGCCCGCCGCTGCCGTTGCCGATCCCGACTCCCTACGAGTTGTTCAACGGCGACCCGGACCGGGCGCGCGCCGAAGTCGCCCGGATCCGCTCTCTGGTCGAGCCCGCGCTGCCCGCGCAGGTGCGCGACCGACTCGACGAGTTCCCCTGGCTGCCGGCGTAGGAGGCCCCGATGCGTATCGTCACCCGTACCCTCACCGCCACACTCCTGCTGCTGGCGAGCTTTCTCATCGCCTTACCCGCCCACGCGGCGCCCGTGTTCAAGGCGCCCTTCCCGTGCGGGCAGACCTGGACCTACAGCCACCACTCCGCCGAAGTCCGCCTCGCCCTCGACTTCGTCAGGTCGGACGGCGGGGCGACCGGCGGCACCCCCGTGCTCGCCTCGGCCGCCGGAACCGCCTACCGCTACTGGGAGGCGGGCGGCGCGGGCAACTACATCGTGATCGACCACGGCGGCGGCTGGAAGACCTACTACTTCCACCTCGCCTCCTTCTCGGTCGGGCACGGCGTCTGGGTCGCGCAGGGGCAGCAGATCGGGATCACCGGCTCGACCGGCGCGTCCAGCGGGCCGCACATCCACTACGAGCAGCTCTACAACGGCGTCGGCCAGACGATCGTCATCAACGGCGGCTCGCTCGCGCCGTACCCGCCGTACTACAACCAGCGCTACCTGACCAGCGACAACGGATGCGGCGGTCCGGCGAAGTACTGGGTCGACACCTTCGCCGACGCCACCGGCTACGCGGGTCCCAACACCGGTGACGCGCAGGGCGTGCTGAAGGCGGGCACCAACTACGTCTTCTGCAAGGTCTGGGGCCAGGAGATCCGCGACGGCCAGGGCAACTACAACCACTGGTGGCTCAAGACCGATCTCGACATCGTCTACCCGGGCAAGAACGGCTGGGGCGCCTACGTCTCGGCCTACTACCTCAGCCGCTGGGGCAACGACGAGGCCCGCGACAACAACGGGACCGTGATCCCCAACTGCTGAGACCGGGACGGCCCTCGTGCGCGGGCTCCGTCCTGCCCCCGCACGAGGGCATGCCGCCTCCACTCATCGCACAGTCCTCCTTCCTGCAGCGCTACCTCATCGAAGGGGTCACGCTGACCGGGATCAAGAACTGACGGCATTTGACCGCTTCGGGTGGGGCCCACAACGATGAGATCGTGAGCACTCCGAGGCGCTCGCCGGCCCGGCCGCCTCACCTCTCGTGCAAGGAGTCCTCGTGACCTACGACGTCGCCGCCGTCCGCGCGCAGTTCCCCGCCCTGAAGGCCGGTACGGCCCACTTCGACGGGCCCGGCGGCACCCAGACGCCGCGGCCCGTCATCGAGGCCATCGCCGACGCCCTGGCCGGGCCGCTGTCCAACCGGGGCACGGTGACGCTCGGAGAGCGCAACGCCGAGGCCACCGTGACCGGCGCCCGGCAGGCGATGGCGGACCTGCTGGGCGCCGACCCCTCCGGCATCGTCTTCGGGCGCAGCGCCACCCAGCTGGCCTACGACTTCTCCCGCACCCTCGCCAAGACCTGGGCGCCGGGTGACGAGGTCGTCGTGACCCGCCTGGACCACGACGCCAACATCCGGCCATGGGTCCAGGCGGCGGCGCAGGCGGGCGCCACGGTCCGGTGGGCCGACTTCGACCCCGCGACGGCCGAACTGCCTCCCGAGGCCATCGAGGCCGTGCTGTCCGAGCGCACCCGCCTGGTCGCGGTTACCGCCGCCTCCAACCTTCTCGGCACCCGCCCGGCCATCGGCGAGATCGCCCGGCTGGTCCACCGGACCGGGGCCCTGCTCTACGTCGACGGGGTCCACTACACCGCGCACGCCTCCGTCGACCTCGCGCGGCTCGGCGCGGACTTCTTCGCCTGCTCGCCGTACAAGTTCCTCGGCCCCCACCTGGGCGTCCTCGCCGCCCGCCCCGACCTGCTGGAAACCCTCCGGCCGGACAAGCTGCTGCCCGCGACGAACGTCGTGCCCGAGCGCTTCGAGTACGGCACGCTGCCGTACGAGTTCCTGGCGGGCACCCGTGCCGCCGTCGACTTCCTGGCCGGGCTGAGCCCGCTCGCGGGCGGCACGCGCCGGGAGCGGCTCGTGGCCGCGTTCGCGGCGCTGGAGGCCCACGAGGACGCTCTGCGGCTGCGCATCGAGCAGGGGCTGGCCGAGCTGGAACAGATCACGGTGCACTCGCGGGCGGCCGAGCGCACGCCCACGCTGCTGCTGACCATCGAAGGCCGCAGCACCCACGACGCCTACCGCTTCCTCGCGGAACGCGGCGTCGACGCGCCGTCCGGCAGCTTCTACGCGCTGGAGGCCTCTCGCCGGCTCGGGCTGGGCGACGGCGGCGGACTGCGTGCCGGCCTGGCCCCGTACAACGACACCGCGGACGTCGACCGGCTGCTGGAGGGCCTGTCGGACTTCCTGCGCCGGCCCCGGCAGGGATGAAACGCCGCAAGTCCACCGTATAAAAGCGCATAAATCCGGTAAATCCGGCATACAGCACTTGTGTCACTACGGTTGCCGGGGTTCCATGCCCTTGGCAGGCTCGGTCCCATGACCAGATCCACTCCGATCGCGGCAGCCGTCGTGGGCATCGCTCTGTCGGCCGCGGCGGCAGGCGCCCTGACCGCGCCGCCGGCGTCCGCCCGGTCCGCCACGCGGCAGATTGCGGCGCCCGCCGGCGTCCCGCTGGGCGGCTGCCCGAACACCCCGGCCGACAGCTTCTGGCATGCGGACGTGTCGAAGCTGCCCCGGCACCCCGGCAGCCAGGCGTACATCTCGAGCGTCGGCCCGACCCGCAAGGTCAAGGCCGACTTCGGAGCGGGCCTGTGGGACGGCGGGCCCATCGGAATCCCGATCACCTACGTCAAGCCCGGGCAGCCCAAGGTCCCGGTCTCCTTCGAGTACGCCGGCGAGAGCGACAAGGGGCCCTACCCCGTTCCACGCGACGCGCGCATCGAAGGCGGACCGAACAGCGACGGCGACCGGCACGTCCTGGTCGTCGGCACCGGAACCTGCAAGCTGTATGAGCTCTACGCGGCCTACCCCCGGCCGGACGGGGGATGGCGGGCCGGGTCGGGCGCGGTGTTCGACCTGAAGTCCAACAAGCTGCGCCCCGCCGGCTGGACCTCCGCCGACGCGGCCGGACTGCCCATCGCGCCCGGCCTGGTCCGCTACGAGGAGGTCGCCGCCGGGCGCATCGACCACGCCATCCGCGTGACGGTCCCGCGCAGCCAGAAGAAGTACGTGTGGCCGGCGCGCCACTTCGCCTCCGGCAGCACGGACCCCGCCCTGCCGCCCATGGGCCTGCGGCTGCGGCTTCGGGCCGGCTTCGACACGAGCAGGCTGCCCCGGCAGGCCAGGGTGATCGCCGAGGCCATGAAGAAGCACGGGCTCATCGTCGCCGACAACGGCTCCAGCTGGTACATCAGCGGCACGCCGGACGAGCGCTGGGACAACGACCAGCTGCGGGCGCTGGGCCTGATCAAGGGCTCCGACCTGGAGGCGGTCGACTCCTCCTCCCTGATGGCCGACCCCGACTCGGCGGCGGTCCGCAGCCGCTGAGCCCGCACTGCTCGGATCTCACGGATCGGAAGGTCACAGGCGCTCGCGCCTCCAACCGGGAGATCGCCCGTCGCCTGCACATCACGGAAGGCACGGCGAAGAACCACATCTCCAGCTGCCTGCGCAAGCTGTCCTTACGCGACCGCACCGGTCTGGCGATCTGGATCGCCCGACGGAGGCCCTCCGGCCACCGCTGACGGCAGCCCGGCGCGTCGGCGGGCGGGGGCGGCGGAGCGCAGCAGGGTGCGGTGGCGTTGGATCGTCCGGGTGGCGAAGAGCACGCCGGCGATGATGAGGAACCGGGCAGCGAGGGACAGCGGGCCGGCCTCCGGCCCGTAGGCGCCGCCGGTGAGCAGGTCGGGGCCGTGGTCGCGCAGGGTCAGCAGGCCGCCGATCACGTCGTGTTCGGCCAGGAAGGGCACGCCCAGGCGGTGCTCGCCGCTGACGGGGTAGCCGAGCAGCGTTCCCTGGACGAAGTTCCACGCGAAGTGCATGGCGATGGGCATCCACAGCCGCCCGGTCCGCAGCAGCGCGAGCCCGTACATCAGCCCGCCCACGGTGCTGCTGACCGCGCCCAGCACGCTGCCGTCCCCGTCCGCCAGGTGCATGGCGCCGAAGAGCGCCGAGCTGACGGCCAGGGCGACCCAGGGCCTGCCGGTGAGGACGAGCAGGGCGATCAGCAGCCCCATGCGGCTGACGATCTCCTCCAGGACGGCCCAGCTCAGGAACGCGGTGAAGCCGTGCCACAACACATCGCCGCGTACGGTGACCGAGACGACCTCGGTGCCGCCCGCGGCGACGAGCGCGGCGAACAGTAAGGACATCGCGACGGTGACGATCAATAACCCGCAGCCGATCTCGAGTCCGAGCCCCGGCCGGCGGACGTCGAACCCCAGCGTGGTGCGCCCGCGGACCCGGGCGACGACGGAGACGACCAGTGCGATCAGGAAGACGGCCCAGATGGCCGCGCCGATGAGATCCATGGCCGCGAGGCTACGGATCCGCGGCCCCGCCCAGAATCCGGCGAGCAACCGTGTCGGCGGTAGAGCAGGCCCTACCGCGCGTCCGCCGCAGCCCCCGCGGGCCCCTGACCGGCGGCGACGTCATCTCGCTGTTGCACCGGCGCCGCCGCGGACGATACGAGGGGGAGAAGCTGGGACAGGGCACTGGCCGATCGGGCTGTTCCTCGCCGAGGCGACAGCCGTACCCGCGAAGGAGACCGCATGATCCCCCAGCCGAAGAGCGACGACGTCGACGACGACATCACGGTCAGTCTCGGCGAGATCCGCCAGGAGTGGTGCGCCCGCTGTCTCAAGAGCACCCTCGACACGGCCACCATCTACGCCTTCGCCGGCACGGGCGCCTACGTCATCGGCGCGTACGCCGTATGCGAGGAGTGCGGCTGGTCCCCCTACGCGGACAAGCGCGCCGGGTGAACCCGCCCGCCGGCTGATCGGCGGGTGCGCGTTCCGATCATCGTGATCGCGCGGCCGGCGGGCTTACGCTGCGGGGCCATGCCGACCGCCGCCCCACCGCGCTCGTCACGATCGGCCGGTGAAAGATCGGGTTCCGCTCGATCACGGCACGCCGTTCGGCGATCATCGCTTCTCGGGAGGCGATGGCGCGTGCACGAGCGAACGGACCGTCCACGGCGGGTCGTGGTGGTGGAGGACGACGACATCAGCAGGCGCGGCATGGCGAGCCTGCTGGCCGACCACCCGCGGGTGCGGGTGGTGGCGGCGCTCGACCATGGCCGGGCGCTGGAGTGGGCGGAGGAGTGGTCGGCGCACGAGGTCGATCTCGCGATCGTCGACGCCGCCGACGAGCGCCGCCGGGACGACCAGTTCCCGGGCGTCGCCGTCGTGGAGGCCATCCGCCGCCACCGGACCGCGGGCCAGACCCGGATCATGGTGGTGACCGGCCACTTCTTCGACGACGCGCTGCGCCGCCGGATGCGCGAGGCCCGCGCCGACCTGTTCTACCACCGCGCCCAGCTCGCCGACGTCGCCGTCCTGTACGAGGCGGTCCTGGCCGCGCATCCGGTACGGCCGGCCGTACCCGGGCCGGTGGATCCCGAGTCGATGGCCCGGCTCGGCGTCAGCCGGGTCTCCACGGTCAACCGGGCGGTCGCCTACGCGCTCGACCACGGGATCCCCGACCGGCTGGCCGTCCGGGACAGCCCACGCAGCCGCGCGTGGCTGCGTCTGCGCCGCGACTTCAACGCCCACGCCCGGCTCACGCCGGTCACCAGGGACGGGCGGGTTCCGGACCGGCCGCAGGACATGCCGTCCGTCACGCAGATCGCCCGGTTCCTGGCGTGGGCCACCCGCGTGAAGCCGGGACGGCCCGATGCGTGAGCCCGCGGCGGCTCCCGGCGCCCTGGCCGAGGCCATGGGGCACGCCGTTCACCGGCTGCGCCACCGGTACGTGCTGTGGGGACGGCTGTGCGTCCGGTTCGGCGTGGCCGCCGTCCTGGCGGCCGAGCCGTCCACGCCCTGGCAGCTCGCGGGGCCGGCGCTCGCGGGCTGCGCCGCCTACGACGTGCTGGTCGCCCGCCGGCTGCGCCGCTCCGGGAGGGCGCGCCTGTGGCCGCGCGCCGTGGCCGACGTCGCGGACGCCGCCGCCTGGTCGCTCGTCGTCGGGTTCCCCTACGACGCGGCGGTGCTGATCACCGCCCCGCTGGCGCTGGAGGCGGGCCTGCGGCGCGGGCGCCCGGCGCTCCTGCTGCCGCTGCTCGTCGGCGCGGCGATCGCGGCGCTTCTGCTCGCCGCCGGACGCCCGCCGGGACCGGCGCCGGTGCTGTGGCCGGTCGCCACCGCCGGGGCCGGGCTCGCCGCCGCCCGCTACCTCGCCGCCCGGCTGGCCGTACTGGAGCGCCTGGCCCGCGCGCGCGTCGCGGCCGAGGCCGGTACGGCGGAGCTGGCCGGGCAGAACAGCGTCGCCATGGGTGCCGACTCGGTCGTGGACGTGCTGGCCAGGACCGCGCCGCTGCTGGCCGTCCCCGGGCGGGCGGCGGTTCCCTCGCCGCTGCCCGCGTGGAAGGCCGCGCTTGCGGAATCCTGCTCCCGGCAGGCCACCTACCTGGGCACCGCGCTCCTGCGCTGGCAGCGCGTCCACAACGCGCGCAGCCCCTGGCTGGCCGCCGACGCCGACCTGCGCCCGTCCCCCGGCGCGGGGACGCTGCTGCTCACCACCGCCCAGGTGACCGCGCTGGAACGCCTCCTGGATGCCGCCTCGCCCTCCGGCGTGGTCGTGGTCGACGTGCCGGAGCCCCGGCCCGTCGGCGGCGAGCAGCGGCTGCTGCTGAACGGGACACCCCTGGTGGTGCCCGCCGACGCGGCGGCGCCGGTCCGGCTGCCGGACCTCGGGCCGATCGCGTTCCTGCTGGCCGCCGCCGGGGCGCTGTGCCACTCGCTGCCCAGCTTCGAGGCGGTGCCGCCGGCCGTGACCGTGCCGGTCGCGGCGCTGGAGGTGGGGGCGGCCTGGTGGGCGCACCGCCGTACCCGCCCGCCGGCCGCGCTCGTGACCGCCGGGCTGGCTCTGGGCGCGGTGGACGCGATCGCCTCGACGGCGGGCATGGTCAACACCGAGACGTCGGGGGTCGCGCGGCTGCCGTTCGAGCTGTTCCTGCTGTGGTTCGGGCCGCTGCTGGCGCTGCACTGGCGTGACCTGCCGCCCGGCCGTCGCGCGGCGCTGCTGCTCGGCACCGCCGCGGTGCTCGGCGCCGGCTTCGCGCTGCTGCCGCCGCAGGTGTCGCCGGGTCTCCCGGCGGCCTTCCCGGTGTGGCCGGCCATGGCCGTCCTGGCCGCCGGCGGTCTGCGGGACGCGATGGACCAGGACGCCGCGGCGCTCGCGTCGGCTCTGGCCCGGGACCGCCGGGCCGTGGTGGACGAGGCCTTCCAGCGGGGGCGGCGGCTGGTGCTGGACCTGGCCACCGCCGAGGCGGTCGCCGTCTGGGAGCGGTTCATGACGGTTCGCGACCGCCTTGCGCCCGCTGTCGCCGCCGAGGTGGAGCGCCGGCTGGCCGAAGTCGGCGATCGCCTGGCACGCATGCGTGGCGGCATGCCCATCTGTGAGGACGTCTGTGAGGAGAGGGAATGATGATGACGACGACGATCGGCCGGCAGGACCATCGGGAGGCACGCCGCCGGTGGCGGCGGCTGGACCGGCGCACCCGCCGGCGGTTGCTGGTGGCCGGCTTGCGCCTGCGCGGGCATCCCGACCCCGGCATCGCGGCCGTCGCCGCCCGCTACGCCGGCAGCGTGCTCGACCGAGCGTGGATACCGGTCAGCTGGCTGGTGGTGGCGCCGGTGCCCATAGTCGTGCTGGCCGCCGTGATGCCGCTGCCGTCCCTGGACTTCGACGCACTCGGCGCGCTGGAGATCGCGGCATGGCTCACGTTCGCCTTGCTGCTCTTGATCGCCGTCCTGGCGAGCCTGGTGATGTTGGTCGCGTTGGTGGCCAAGGGGGTGATGTACCTGCCCCGCATGCTCGTGCTGGGACGCATGGAGCTGGCCAACGCCCTGGTGGCGCTGGGGCCGGCCGGCGTGGGAAGCCTCGCACCCGGACGAACGGTCACGGTCCGGTACCGCGGGCGTGGCCTGGCGATCCATCTCGCAGCGGCCACGGCGTCGGCGGCCGGAGCGGCGCTGGTGTGGACGGCCGCCGGCCGGGTGGGCGGAGGGCCAGTGCTTGTGACGCTGCTGAAGCTGGTGAGCTGCGCGCTCGCGCTCGGGGCCGTCAACGCGCTGGTCACGATCACGCCGCGCTCGCGAGAGCCGGTCCTGGTCCTGGACGAGGACGGCATGCGGGTGCTCGGCGGCGTCCAGCTCGCCTGGCCGGAGGTCGCCGAGCTGAGGCTCGTGCCCTGCCGGGCCCTCACCCTGCTGAGCGTCGTCCGGCGGCCGGTCCCGGCGTGGTACCTCGTGGTGGTGCCGCGCGACCCGCATGCCCTCCTGAGCCGTCTAGGCCCTTCCTGGCGTGCCAGGGCCGCACGCGCGCAGCGGGCGTTCGGGGCGCCCATCGTGGTGGCCGACCTGGCGCTGGATCACTCCCTCTGGAACGTGGCCTCCTGCGCTCCGGCCCCCGTGCGCCGTTTCGAGCGTTAGGGGCAGGCCGCCGTGTGCGATCCGGGCCTCCGGAACGCACGGGCCGGAAGCGGATCATGGTGGCCGCACCCGCTTGAGAGGCGATCGAGGAGGCCACGTGAAGTACGTCCTGTTCTACGAGCCGGCCGATGACGTGCTGACCAGGGCGGTCCCGCACCTGGAGGCCCACCAGGCGCTCCTGGGAGAGTTTCATGCCCGCGGCGAGCTTTTGATGGTCGGCACCTTCGGCGACCCGCAGAAGGAGGGCTCCATGTCGGTCTTCGCGACCCGGCAGGCGGCGGAGGACTTCGTCAGGCGCGATCCCTTCGTCGCCAACGGCATCATGCGCGCGTGGCGCATCCTCGAGTGGGACGAGGTCCTCGTGCCGTAGGGTGAGGCCGGCGGGGCGGCACCGGTTCCCGGCTACGATGGGCTGGTGTACGGCCTGCTTCGCTCCGTGTGGACCGAGCCCCGTCCCCCGGGGCCGCCGCGCGGGGGATGGCGACGCCGAAGACGAGCCGGAACCCGGCCAGGAGAGCGCCGTCCCCCTCGGGGGCGTGTAGAACACCGTCATCCACAAGCCCGTGAGCGTCCCGAGAAGCCCGCAGGGGACCAGCAGCCGCCCGGCCACCCGGAGCCAGCCCGGCCTCGGGCGGCGGAACAGGCGGGCGAGGTCACCGGCGTCTGCGGCCCGGGGATGAGCACGACCCCTCCCACGCGGCGCCGCCCCGGCCTCGTGCCCGGCCAGGGCGGCGCCGCGGGCGCGAGCAAACCCGGTCGAAGCTCAGCCTGACGTTCCGGCGGGAGCCGGTCCCGGCGGAAGCCGGAACGGCGTCCCGGCCGGACCGGCCCAGGGCAGGCCGTCCGACGGCCACGTCTCACGCTGCCGCTTGGCCGTGGCCTGGAGCCCGCCCACGGGACAGCGGAAGCCGTGCGGGGGCACGACCAGCGAGATCAGGTACTTGTCGATGGGCTCGGTGCTGCACCTGTCCTTGCCGTAGATGCGGTGCCCCCAGCCCTCGTAGGTGAGCAGCACCGCCTTGGGGCCGAGCTGGCGGGCCACGTTGACGGACCAGCCGTACGGGGTGGAGGGGTCGTGCAGCGAGCTGCCCAGCAGGATCGGGGCGCTGCCCGTGTAGCGCAGCCGGTGCTGGGGGTTGGCGGTGGGGTGGTTGAGGCAGATGGGCAGGTCCTCGATCGGCATCGGGTTGAACCGCATGTCCGGGGCCAGGCGGGCGGAGCTGCGCAGCAGCGCGGCGTAGTGCCCATAACTGTGCACCCGCAGGTTGTAGTCCTGGCAGAGGATCACGGTCGGCAGGTGCGCGACATCCCCCGTCACGGGCTGGCGGCCGGGCAGCGGGGGCACCCACGACGGCGGCGGCCCGCCGTCCAGGGCACGGATTATCTCGCTCAGCAGCTGCCAGGCGGGCCCTTCGGTGCCCAGCACGCCGTTCCACAGCACCTGCAGTTCGGTCATCGGGCGGTCGGTGACGCCCGGCCAGTACAGCTTGCCGTCGCGCGCCTTGGCCAGCACCCGCTTCCACACCGCCCGCACGTCCTGCCCGTGCAGGGCACAATCGGGTTCTTGATCGCACCAGCCGACGAACTGGTCGAAGGCGTCCTCGACGGCGGCGGCCTCGGTGTCGAGGAACCGCTTGACGCCGAGGCTGTGGTCCATGTTGCTGTCCAGGGCCATGGCCCGGATCCGGTGCGGGAACAGCTCGGCGTACATCTGGCCGATCAGCGTGCCGTACGAGATCCCGTAGTAGGTGAGCTTCTCCTCGCCGAGGGCGGCGCGGAGGGCGTCCACGTCACGCGCGACGTTGCGCGAGTCGACGTGGTCGTACAGGGGCCCGGTGCGGGCCCGGCAGTCGGCGTGCAGCCGCTTGACGTAGGCGGTCCACCTGGCGAAGTCGGCCCGGCTCGACATGACGGCGTAGGGCATCTGGTTGAACACCGACGCCGAGCAGATCACCGGGTGGCTGCGGCCCACGCCCCTGGGGTCGAAGCCCACGATGTCGAAGTGCCGCTGGATCTCCTCGGTGAAGAAGCCGGGGGCGCCGTAGACGGCCTCCACGCCCGACCCGCCCGGGCCGCCCGGGTTGATCACCAGGGATCCGACGCGGGCCGCCGGGTCGGTGGCCTTGCGGCGGGCGACGGCCAGGTCGACGGTGGGCCCGTCCGGATCGGACCAGTCGATCGGAACGGCCAGCGTGCCGCACTCGGCGGCGGGCTCCTCCGCGCAGGGCGCCCAGGCGATGCCGCCCGTCCCGGCGGGCGCCGGGGTCGCGCCCGCGGTGGCCGCGCCGGCCGCCGAGGCGGGTAACAGTGCCGCCAGCATCGCGAAGGCGACGGCGAGCAGAGAAGATCTTCTTCGCACGGTGCTCCAATCGTCGGTCAGCCGGCCGGGTGCCGTGTGCGACACCGGCCGATCTTGATCATGCCCGGTCGATCGGGCGCGCGGGGCGCGATTGGGACATTTCTCGAGGCGATCAGCGGGAACGACGTCATCACTTCGACATTGCCTCACCTGCGTGACCACGTATAACGGAAGGGTGACCGTCTCGGTGGGCGAGCTGATCGCCGAAGGCCGGGCCGCGCTGCGCAGCGGAGACGCCGCCCGCGCGCGGCGGGCACTGGAGCGCGCCGCCGCCGATGCGCCGTGCGCGGAGGTGGCCGAGGGGCTGGCCCGCGCCTGCTATCTGGAGCTGGACTTCCCCGGGGCGATCGAGGGCTGGGAGCGGGCGTACGCCCTGTACCGGGCCACCGGCGACGACGCCGGCGCGATCCGGGTCGCCCGGATGCTGTCGTGCGTGTACCTGTCGGTCATGGGCGATCGGGCGGTCTGCAACGGCTGGCTGGCGCGCGCCCGGACGCTTCTCGGCCAGGGGGAGGCGTCCTCGGAGAGGGGATGGGTCGCGCTCAACGCCGGGATGGTCGAAAGCGACAGGGCACGCAAGGACGACCGCTTCCGCGAGGCGCTCGCCGTGGCGCGCCGGTGCGGCGACACCGACCTGGAGATCGTGACGCTGGGCTACCTGGGCGCCAGCCTCGTGCACGGCGATCGGGTCGAGGAGGGCATGGCGCTGCTGGACGAGGCGCTCGCGGCGGTCGCGGGGGACGAGGTCGACGACTTCTTCTTCCTGGAGGAGATCTTCTGCCAGCTCTTCTCCGCCTGCGAGAGGGCGCGCGACGTCACGCGCGCCGAGCAGTGGAGCCGCATCGGCGAGGAGATCGCCCGGCGCCGCAACCTGCCCTCCGTCACCGCCTACTGCCGTACTCACTACGGCGGCGTGCTCATCGAGGCCGGCCGCTGGAGCGAGGCCGACGTGGCGCTGACCGAGGCCGTCCGCCTGTGGGGCCTGGGCCGGCGCTCCATGCTGCGGGCAGGGGCGCTGGCCCGGCTGGCCGATCTTAGGGTACGGCAGGGCCGCTTCGAGGAGGCCGAGCAGCTCCTCCAGGACGCCGACCCCGAGGCCGACATCGAGGTCGCGCGGTCGCTGGCGGCGGTGCGCCTGGCGCAGGGCAGGCCCGTGCTCGCCGTCGACCTCGCCGAACGCGCCCTGCACCAGGTCGACCGGCACGGCACGGAGGCGGCGCCGCTGCTGGCCCTGCTCGTCGAGGCCCACCTGACGGCAGGGGAGGTCGAGCAGGCCGAGTCGGCCGCCGAGGAGCTGGCGGCGTGCGCGAGACGCCATCCCAGCCACTACCTGACCGCGGTGGCCGCCCTGGCCCGCGGCCGGGTGTGCCTGGCGACGGGCGCCGGGGACCCGCAGACCTGCCTGCGCGAAGCGCTGGCCGCGTTCGCCCGGGCGCGGATGCCCGTGGAGGTGGCCCGGTCGCGGCTGGAGCTGGCCCGCGCGCTGGCCGCCCGGCGGCCCGAGGTGGCCCTGGCCGAGGGCAGGGCGGCGCTGGACGCCTTCGACCGGCTGCGGGCCGTACGGGACGCCGACGCCGCCGCCGCCCTGCTGAGGTCCCTGGGCGTCCGTACGGCGGCGCCGCGCAAGGGCGGCGAGGCGCTGACCCGGCGCGAGGCCGAGGTGCTGGAGCTGCTCGGGCACGGCCTGTCCAACCCCGAGATCTCCGAGCGCCTGTTCATCAGCCGCAAGACCGTCGAGCACCACGTGGGCAACATCTTGGCCAAGCTGGGCCTGCGCAGCCGGGCGGAGGCCGCGGCGTACGCGGCGCGCGCCGAACCAGGCGCGCAATAGGGGAGTTCCCCGATCCCGCCGCACCGCCGCCGCGCGAGCCTGGTCACATCGGACGTCGCAACGGACGTCACATCAACGGGTGCGGGGTGGGCCGATGACTCCATACGACGCGATCGTCGTCGGCGCGCGATGCCCCGGCGCTCCGACCGCGATGCTGCCGGCCCGCCGGGGATACCGGGTCCTGCTCGCCGACCGGGCGAGCTTCCCGAACGACACGCTGCCGACCCATGTGATCCATCCGCCGGGCGTCGCCGCGCCGGCCCGCTGGGGCCTGCTCGACCGGGTGACGGCGACGGGGTGCCCGCCGCTTCGGCGGTACTCCTTCGACTTCGGCCCCTTCACGATCGCCGGCACGCCACACGCGCACGACGGCGTCTCGACCGCCTACGCGCCGCGGCGGACCCTGCTCGACAAGATCCTGGTGGACGGCGCGGCGGCGAGCGGCGCGGAGGTCCGCGAGCGCTTCACCGTCGAGGACGTGCTCGCCGAGGACGGAGCCGTGACCGGCGTCCGCGGCCATGGGGCCGGGGGCGCGAGCGTGACGGAGCGCGCCATGCCCGTCTACGAGTTCACCGCCCAGCTGGCCACGCCGGCGCCGCCGCCGGCCGAGGTGCAGCGGCTGCTGGCCGCCGTGAGCGGCGATCCGGAGGCGATGGACGCCTTCGCCGGCGTCATCGCCGAAACCCTGTCCCCGGCCGAGTTCTTCGATCCCGCGAACATCGCGCGCATCCTCGGCCTGAGCATGGAAGGAGCGGACACATGAGCTCGGCGGTACTTCAGGGAAGGCTGTGGGGCGCGGCGACCGAGGACTGGTCGCAGCTGGCGGAGCCGGCGATGACGCCGGTGTACGAGGCCGTGTTCGACGCCATCCGCGTCGGGGACGGCACCCGCCTGCTGGACGCGGGCTGCGGCGCCGGGCTGGCCCTTCAGCTCGCGCGCAGGCGGGGCGCCGTGGTCGCCGGGCTCGACGCCGCCGCCGGCCTGCTGGCCGTCGCCCGCCGCCGCCTCCCCCACGCCGACCTGCGGGAAGGCGATCTGGAGCGGCTGCCGTACCCCGGCCACTCGTTCGACGCGGTCACCTCCTTCAACGCCGTGCAGTACGCCGCCGACCCCGTGGCGGCGCTGCGCGAGCTGCGCCGCGTGGCCGTGCCGGGCGCGCCCGTCGCCGTCGTGACGTGGGGGCCGGCGGAGCGGTGCGAGACCAGGGTCGTGCTCGCCGCGATCGGCGCGCTGCTCCCGCCCCCGCCGCCCGGCGCCCCCGGCCCGTTCGCCCTGAGCGCCCCGGGCGCGCTGGAGGAGCTGGTCCGCGCCGCGGGCCTGAACCCGCAGGACGCGGGCGAGGCGCCGATGACGTTCGACCACCCCGACCTGGACACCGCCGTCAGGGCGCACCTGTCGTCCGGACCGGCGCGCCGGGCCATCGAGCAGGCCGGGCCGGACGCCGTCGCCGAGGCCATACGCGGCGCGCTCGCTCCCGGCGTGGAGCCCGACGGGCGGTGCCGCCAGCGGAACGTCTTCCGCTATCTCATCGCCGCGGCCTGACCGGAACGGCGAAGCCGCCCGCGCGGCTAGGATCTGGACGTACGCCCAGATCACATGTCCAGAGCGGCTGCGCGGGAGACGTCCGATGGTGCAAACGGCTGCGGAGCGCGGCAAGGCGACGCGGCAGCGGCTCTTCGAAGCCGCGGTCGCCCTCATCGGCGAGGCGGGCTGGAGCGGCGTGTCCACCCGCATGGTCGCCGAGCGGGCCGGCGTGGCGCCGGGAGTGGTCCACTACCACTTCGCCTCGGTGACCGACCTGCTGGTCGCCGCCTCCGTGAGCTTCGCCCGCGACCTGGTCGACCAGCTCGCCGCCGGGCTGGCCGAGCAGCGCGACCTCGGCGGCGGGCTCGACTGGCTGCTGGACCGGCTGGGTGCCTACACCGGCACGGATCCGGCCTCGCTCCTGGTCGCGGAGACGTACCTGGCCTCCAGCCGCGTCCCCGCGCTGCGTGCCGAGCTGCACGCCATCATGGCCGACTTCCGCCGGGCCGTCGTCTCGTGGCTGCGATCGTGCGGGCACGCGGGAGACGCGGAGGCGGCGGCCGTGCTGCTCGCCGCCGTCGTCGACGGCCTGGTGCTGCACCGGGCCCTGGACCCCGGCCTGGACCTCACCGCGCTGGCCGGCCCGCTCCGCGCCATGCTGCGGGCGGAGCCGGAGGACGAGGCCTGACCGCCGCCGGCTCGAGCGAACCATTTGCACGACGCACCGGGGGAGGCATATCGTCACCGTATTGGGCGAACGTCCAAGGCGAATGTTCAGGAGGTGCCCTCGTGAGGGTTCTCATCTGCGGGGCGGGAATCGCGGGCCTGACGCTGGCCTGGCATCTGGAGCGCGCCGGATGGGAGGTGGAGCTGGTCGAGCGCGCACCGGCGTTCCGCGAGGGCGGCTACATGATCGACTTCTACGGCGCCGGGTACGAGATCGCCCGGCGGATGGGCATCGACGGCCGCCTGCGCGAGGTCGGCTACCAGATCAACGAGCTGCGGTACGTCGACCGGCACGGCCGCCGGACCAGCGGCGCGCGGGTGCCCTCCGGCTTCGACCGGCTGGTCAGCCTGCTCCGCGTCGATCTGGCCCGGGCGATAGCCGACGGCGTGCACGCCAAGATCTGGTACGGCACCGGCGTCGCCGCCGTCGACCGGCACGAAGACGGCGTGGAGGTGCGGCTGACCGACGGCACCCATCGCGAGGTGGACCTGCTGGTCGGCGCCGACGGCGCCCATTCCGTCGTCCGCGGGCTCGCCTTCGGCTCCGAGGAGCGCTTCGAGCGCTACCTCGGGCACCACGTGGCCGCCTACGTCATCGCCGACGAACGGCTCAGCGAGCAGATCGGCATGCGGTACCAGATGCTCACCGTGCCGGGGTCGATGGCCGGGGCCTACGCGCTGCGCGGCGGCCGGCTCGCGCTGCTGTTCCTGCGCCGCGAGCCCGATCCCGCGCTTCCGGCCGATCCGGCCGCCGCGCTGCGCGACCACTTCGGCCCCCTGGGGTGGATCCTGCCCGAGGTGCTCGACCGGGTCCCCGCGGACCTGTACTACGACCAGGTCACGCAGATCGAGATCGAGCGGTGGAGCCGTGGCCGGGTCGTCCTGGTCGGCGACGCCTGCCAGGCGGTCTCGCTGTTCGCCGGCCACGGCGCCTCGCTGGGGATGGCCGCCGCCTGGGTCCTGGCCGACGAGTTGACCGGCGAGCCGGTCGATGGGCGCGCCGCCGATCTGGCCGCCGCCCTGGACCGCTACCAGCGGCGCATGCGGCCGGTCATCGCCGAGACCCAGGCGTTCGGGCGCCGGTTCATCGAGTGGCTGGCCCCCTCCAGCGGCCTGCGCATCGTCATGCGCGACTGGCTGCTGCGCCTGGCCGCCCTCCCCGGCGCGGACCGGCTGTTCCTCAGGTCCCTCACGCCGGGCGGGCACCGCCTGATCACCGGCGGCCGGGCATGACGCCCTGACGCCGTCACCCGGCTCCCGCGCCGTCGCCGCCCGGGTCGGAAGGAGGGCGTGCCGCCTTCTGGGCCGCCTTCCGGCCCGCCGCCTCCTGGGCCCGGTCCGCGCGCTCCTTCTTCAGGACAGCGCGCACGCCGAGGATGACGACGATGGCCACAACCGTGGGAGGCACCAGGGCCTCGATGATCTCAAACATCTCGCTCGCCGTGACATCGCAGAGGGGGCTTGGGCCCTACCCATCGTAGGCGGCGCGCCGTACCTGGCAAACGCGGCGCACGATCGGCTCCTCCACGCGCTGCGGCGTGCGGTCGTGGTAGGCCGGGCCGGATCCCGGCGGTTCGACGTCATCGGCGCTGCCACAGGGCAGGGGTGCCGGGCGGTTCCCAGCCGATCTGGGCGGTGTGCGCCTGGAGGCAGCGGTACGTGACGCCGTTGTAGGTGACCAGGGCGCCAACGGCGTAGGCGGTGCCCGCCTTCCAGCCGGTCGCGCCGGTCTGCGTCGGGGTGGGCGAAGGGGTCGGCCCGGAGGTGGCGGTCGGCGTCGGGCTGGGTGTCGGCGAGGCGCCACCGCCGGCCAGCTGGTAGGCGCGCATGTCACGCAGCAGCAGGTAGGTGTCCTGGAGGGAGCCGGACGTGTCGCCCAGGGAGCGGTAGATGCCCCACTTGGGCCGCACGCGATCGGCCAGGAAGGTATCCACGCCGGTCTTGGCGGCGTCCAGGATCGTGGTGCCCCCGCTGCGCAGTACCCAGCGGACCGCGCCGGCGGCGCCGTCTCCGATCTTGATCTCGTACTCCACGTCGATCCATTTGTTCTGCAGCGGCTCCAGGTTGGTCCGGCCGACCAGGATGTTCCCGGCGAAGATCTTGTGCTCGATGGTCTGCACGCCGTTGACCCGGCGCAGCGAGGTCACCGTGATCGGCGAGGTGCCGGTTCCGGGCTGCTTGGTCTGCATGATGTGCGTGAAGGTCGTCGTGGCCTTGAGCGAGCTGGGAATGTACATCGAGTAGGTGACTCGCCAGGTCTCGCCGAGCCTCCACTGGAGGTGGGCGGTGGAGGAGATCCGGTTGCCGGTGACCTCCTGGCGCTGGCGGTCGGTGGAGGTGTCCCGGTCGACCATGTGCATGTCGAAGCGGTAGGCGTTGCCGGACACCTTGATGTGCGGCTGACCGGCTGGATGGGAATCGGCGCGATCGTCCTCGACGGTCTCGAAGGCGCGCAGCCCGACGGTGGCCGGGTCGGGCGCCCAGCGCAGCTGCCACGTGGGCGCGGCGTGGGCGGGCGGGGAGGAGACGGCGAGGACGGCGGCGGCCAGCGCTAAGGCGCCCAGGCGGCGTGTCATGGGTGACTCCCGGGGGTGAGGGGACGGCCGTGCTCTATAGTGCCCGCCTCAGATTAGTTAGTAAAGCTTCCTACTAATCACCTGGCGTGACCCTCGAGCCGGCGGCGAGCCGTGAACGGCTCCGGCCCCTGGCGATGGCGCCGTCCTCGAGGCCGGACCAGGGTCGTTGCGCTACACGATGCGTGGCCTCCGGTGCGGGTTTCCCGGCATCACCGTGCCGGATCCGGGCCTGGCCGTCAGACTGGAGGGGCGCGTGCCCATGCACTGCGCTTCTTCGCCGTTGTTCTTTTCGCGCAGGACGGGCTGGCCCGCCGTCCTTGCCGCGGGTTGGAAAACCGCCGTTAAAAGGTTCAGGTTTCGCCCGCGAAAACGCGGTGGCGACCTTTGGGCCGGCGCGCGAGCGCGCGGTAGGGTATCCGATCGGCCGCAGGCGATTGCCCAATAATGACAGACATGTCCAAAGATGTTGAAAGTTTTACTGAAGGTGTTACGCGCGAGGGAGTCGCACGCTGACGCCGGCTGAAACGACCTCCCCGCC
Source organism: Thermoactinospora rubra (assembly GCF_002093975.1). Classification (GTDB taxonomy): domain Bacteria; phylum Actinomycetota; class Actinomycetes; order Streptosporangiales; family Streptosporangiaceae; genus Nonomuraea; species Nonomuraea rubra_A. The sequence continues at coordinate 76,440 of NZ_KZ084334.1, read as the reverse complement.
CGGGCACAGGCCCGGGCGGGGAGGAATCCGACGGTCAGCCGGTCAGATCTCGGCGGTTTACCACCACTGCCGCCGCCACCACCATCCGTGGGTGTGCCTGCGGCGGCGCCTCCAATACCTGCGGCGACGTCGGTAGCTGTCTCCCCCGTCATCCCAGCGGGTGGGGAAGCCGGTCAGGTCCATAAATTTCCCCCTCTTGCGAACTCCCCAGTGCGGGAGCTCGCCTCGATATGGACAAATAGAACACTATCCCATGGAACGCCGCATACGTTGCGATAAACAGAACATTGGAGGGGGTTTGACGTGGAGTTCGAGGGATGTTCATGTTATCGGCGCCGGCGGATTGCCGCGGGCTTCCGCGAAGCCCTGCTGGACCTAGGGTGTCAACGCTCCCAGTCCGCCACGTTTTCGAGCCGGCGTCCGCAGTGGAGCCGCGAGCGTATTTTTACCCGCACACGGCGAGAAAGCCACAACACGCCATGAACTCCAATATTTCCCAATAACCCAGTAGCGGCTCGCGGGGGAGCGGCCCGGAGGAGCTCGGCCGTCGCGGCGGCCCAGGCGATGGGCTCGCGGCCCGGCGGGCGCCGCGAGCGCTGAGCCGGATCAGGTGGCGGGCACCTCCACCAGCAGCAACGGCGTGCCGGTGGGCTGCGGCGAGCCGCCCGCGGGTTCGACCGTCACGCCGACCGAGGACACCCCGGGGGCGGGGGCGAGCACCATCGTGGCCGCCTCGGCGCCGACCAGCCCGGCGGACCGGATGCGGCCGGGGGCGATCTGCCACACCTGGTAGGTGCGGTCCTCGGGCAGTGCCGGCAGGCCCTCGGCGACGAACACCAGCCGGCCCTCCTCCCGGGAGATCACCACCGTGCCGCGGCCGCCCCGCTCCGCCGCGGCGGTGGCCACGCGGGCGTCGGGCGCCGCGAGCGCGGCGGCGACCTGCCGGTTGGCGGCCTCGAGCCGTTCGACCTGGTCCTGGGCGCGCACCGCCACCACGGCCAGCACGACGGCGGCGACGGCCGCCACCGCGGCCAGCCACGGCGCCCAGCCGATCCGCCGGCGGCGGGCGCCGGGCGACGCGACGGCCGGGGGCAGCTGGCGCACCTGGCCGATGGCGGCCATGACGTTCGCGCGCAGGCCGGGCGGGGGCTCGACGGCCATCGCCTGGCCGAGCCGGGCCGCGGTCTCGGCGAACGTCGCCAGCTCGTGCGCGCACTCCGCGCACTCGGCCAGGTGCTGCTCGAAGCGGCGCCGTTCGAGATCGTCGTCGATGGCGTCCAGCGCGTAGGCGCCGGCCAGCGTGTGCGGGTCCGGCCTCATCGCTCCACCCCCAGGCAGTCACGCAGCCGGATCAGCCCGTCGCGCATGCGTGTCTTGACCGTCGGCAGCGGCGACCTCACCAGCTCGGCGACCTCCCGATAGGAGTACCCACCGTAGTAGGCCAGGGTCACCGACTCGCGCTGCAGGGGCGTCAGGCCCTCCAGGCAGCGCCGCAGCCGTTCCCGCTCCAGCCGGGCCTCCACCGACTCGACCACCTCGTCGTAGGGCCGGTGGACCTCCATGCGGGCCACCCGCTCCTCCCGGTCGCTGCCCGCCTGTGCCGACCGCACCCGGTCGACGGCCCGGCGATGCGCGATCGTCATCACCCAGGCCAGCGCCGATCCCCGGCGCGGATCGTAGCGTGCCGCGCTGCGCCACACCTCCACGAGCACCTCCTGGGCGACCTCCTCGCTCAGCGCCCGATCCCGCACGACCCGCAGCACCAGGCCGTACACCTTCGGGGCCACCGCCTCGTACAACCGCTCGAACGCCGGCCGGTCGCCGCGCGCCACGGCCGCCAGCCATCGCTCCAGCCCCGCCGGGGCGTGCTCCGCACGTTCCCCGCGTGGCTCGTTCTCAGGCCCCATGTCTCTCCCGTCCCGCGCTCGGCTGACCATGACCGGCCCTGCCCGCGACGAAGTCGCCTGACAGACATTCGCGGCCGAGGAGATTCCGGATTGGGACGCCTCGGCGCCCATCCACCGCGGCGGCGGTGACGAATAGGCACCCGAGGACTCCCGGCCGGAACCTCACCTGCGAACCAATCACGAAAGGACCGACCATGGAACTCCGGATCAACCGGCGCGCCGTCATCGGGCTGGGTGTCGCGGTGCTCGTGGCCGCCTCGGCGCCGGCCCTGTTCCGCGCCGAGAGCGGCACGGCCTCCTCGCACCGCGAGGCTCCGATGATCGCGGGCGACCCGCGCAACGACAACACCGACGTCTATGCGTTCGTCAGCCCGGACAAGCCGGACACGGTGACCCTGATCGCCAACTGGATCCCCTTCCAGGAGCCCAACGGAGGCCCGAACTTCTACACCTTCGACACCAGGTCGCGCTACAACATCAAGATCGACAACGACGGCGACGCCAGGCCGGACATCACCTACGAGTGGACCTTCCGCGACGAGGACAGGCGCGGAAACTCCACCTTCCTGTACGCCAAGGGGCCCGTGACCTCGCTGGGCGATCCCGACCTGCTGTTCCGTCAGCGCTACACGCTCAAGCGGGTCACCCCGCACGGATCCCGGACGCTGGTCTCCAACGGCGTCGTCGCCCCGAGCAACGTCGGCCCGGCCTCGATGCCGGACTACGGCGCGCTGCGCAGCCAGTCCATCACCGCCCTGCGCGGCGGCGGCAAGGCCTTCGCCGGCCAGTCCGACGAGGCGTTCTTCCTGGACCTGCGCGTCTTCGACCTGCTGTACGGCGGCAACCTGTCCGAGGTCGGCCAGGACACCATGCGCGGCTACAACGTCCACACCCTGGCCCTGCAGGTCCCGGCCAAGGACCTCGCGCTCAAGGGCGACGTCGGGCGCAACCCGGTCATCGGCGTCTGGTCCACGACCGACAAGTGGGGCCCGCGCGGCTACGTCCAGGTCTCCCGCCTGGGCAACCCGCTGGTCAACGAGGTCGTGGTGCCCGCCGGGCTCAAGGACGCCTTCAACGCGCTGCCGCCGCACCAGGACGCCGGCGTCCCGGCGGTCGTCAAGCGGGTCACCGACCCGGAGGTCGCCCGGCTGCTGGAGAAGATCTACGGGATCAAGGCGCCCCGGACCCCGCGCCGCGACCTGGTCGAGATCTTCCTGACCGGCATCGCCAAGGGCAACGGCCCGATCAAGGCCGACCTGAACTCCCAGACGCTCAACAAGGACGCGGGCAGGCTGCGCCCGGCCGAGATGCTGCGGCTCAACATGGCCGTCCCGCCCGCCGCGAACCCCAACCGGCTGGGCGTGCTCGCGGGTGACCTGCAGGGCTTCCCCAACGGGCGCCGCCTGGGCGACGACGTCGTCGACATCGCGCTGCAGGCGGTCGCGGGCGCGGCTGCCGGCGGCAAGCCGATCCCCGCGCTGACCGACAAGGTCGACCGGAACGACAAGCCCATCGGCGCGACGTTCCCCTACATCCCGCTGCCCGGCAACGTGTCGGTGAACGCCGTCGGCGCCCGCTGACGACCCGACCGCCGGCCCCTCCCGCCCCGCAAGCGCGCACCCACCGCACCCCCCCGACAGAGAACACGACGGAACGGAGAAGCAAGCATGCGCATCGCGCTCGCGGCAGGCGGCATCGTCCTGGCCGGGACACTGGCGTTCACCGCGGCGGCCGTCCTGGCGCCGCCGCACCGGCCGCCCGTGCCCGCCGCCGGGTCCGACGGGCCGGTCTTCCGGGAAACCCTCCAGGACAGGGTGCGCCGCCTGCCCCGGGACCACCGGGCCTGGGCGCGCCTCGGCCTGCAGCACATCGAGCAGGCCAGGATCACCGGCGACCCGTCCTTCTACCCCCGGGCCGAACAGGCCCTGGACACCGCCCGGCGGCTGGCGCCGCGCGACGACGCGGTGCTCACCGGCCTGGCGGCGCTGGCCGCCGCCAGGCACGACTTCGCCGAGGCGGTACGGCTGGCCGGCCGCGCCGTCGCGGCCAACCCCTCCGGCGTGACCGCGCACGGCGTCATGGCCGACGCCAAGACCCAGCTCGGCGACCTGCGCGGCGCGGAGGCGGCCGTCGACCGGATGCTGGCGCTGCGGCCCGGCGTGCCCGCCTACACCCGCGCCTCCTACGCGGCCGAACTGCGCGGCGACCTCGCCGCGGCCCGCCGCCACCTGCACGAGGCGCTGGCCGACGCCTTCGCCCCCGCCGACGTGGCCTACTGCCGCCACTACCTCGGCGAGCTGGCCCTGCGCTCCGGCGACCTGGCCCAGGCGCGCCAGTGGTACGGCAAGGCCCTGGAAGCACTCCCCTCCTTCACGCCCGCGATGGCCGGACAGGCCAGGGTGCTCGCCCTGTCCGGAGACCTGGGCGCGGCGCTGCGGCGGTATGAGGCCGTGACCGCCCGGCTGCCGCTGCCCCAGTACCTGGTCGAGCACGGCGAGGTTCGCCTGAAGGCCGGGTTGCCGCCCGACTGGAGCCTGCTGGAGGCCCAGACCCGGCTGGCGCGCGAGGCCGGCGTGCTCGACGACCTCACCCTGGCCGAGTTCGAGGCCGACCACGGCGATCCGGCGCGAGCCGTACGGCACGCCGAGGCCGAGTACGCCCGCCATCCCAACCTCGTCGCCGCCGACGCCCTGGCCTGGGCGCTGCACAGGGCCGGGCGGTCGCGCGAGGCGCTGCCGTACGCGCGCAAGGCCACCGCGACCGGCTGGCGCAACGCCCTGGTCCACCACCACCGCGCCGAGATCGAACGCGCGCTGGGCCTGCGGCCCGCTTCGAAGGCTCTGGAGTTCAACCCGCGCTTCGATCCCGCCCTGCCCGCGCTCGCGAGGTTCTCATGAGACTGGTTCGTCTGGCCCTGCTGTCCCTCGTCGCCGGCTTGGCGCTCACGGTGCCGGCCCGGGCCGCGCTCGCGCACCCGCTGGGCAACTTCACCGTCAACCACTACAACGGGCTGCGGATCCTGCAGGACCGGGTGGAGAGCACCGCCGTGGTGGACGCGGCCGAGCTGCCCACCCTCCAGGCCAAGGGCCGGGTACGGCCGGCGGCCGAGCAGTGCGCTGAGCTGGCCGCGGGGCAGCGGCTCGTGGTGGACGGCGCCGCCGTGCCGTGGCGGGTGACCGGCTCCTCCTTCGGCTACGAGCCCGGGCAGGGCGGCCTGGCGACCAGCCGCCTGACGTGCTCGCTGGAGGCGCGCGTGCGGGCGACGCGCTCGGTGGAGTTCACCGACGCCTTCCAGCAGGACCGCATCGGCTGGCGGGAGATCACGGTGACCGGCTCGTCGGTGCGCAGGGCCGACGTGCCCGCGACGAGCGTCAGCTCACAGCTGCGCGCCTATCCGCCGGACCTGCTCGCCGACCCGCTCGACCAGCGGACCGCGACGGCCGTGCTGGGCGGCCCGGCCGCGCCGGGAGCGCCGGGGGTGGCCCTGTCGTCCGGCGTCGGTCCGATCGCGGCGGCGCTGGACTTCGTCGACCGGACCTTCACGGGGCTGGTGGGGTCCTCGTCGCAGGCGGGGCCGCTCGGCCTGCTGGCCATCGCGCTGGCGGCCGTCCTCGGCGCGGGGCACGCCCTGATCCCGGGGCACGGCAAGACCGTCATGGCGGCCTGCCTGGCGGGCCGGCGGGGCCGTCCGAGGGACGCCCTGGTGGCGGGGGCGACGGTGACGGTCACCCACACGGCCGGCGTGCTGGTGGTGGGGGTGTCGATCAGCGCGTTCTCCGCGCTGGCCGGGGAGTCGGTGCTGGCGTGGCTGGGGGTCGCGAGCGGGCTGCTGATCGCGGTGATCGGCGCGGGGCTGCTGCTCTCGGCGCTGCGTGGCGCCAAGCGGCTCCACGGGCACGGCCACGGTCACGGCCATGGTCACGGTCACGGTCACGGACATGGACACAGCCACGGCCATGGGCATGCGCATGAGCACAGCCAGGGCCATGGGCACGGGCATGGCGGTCGTCTCCGCGGCGGGCTCGTGGGGCTCGGCGTCGCCGGGGGCCTGGTGCCGAGCCCGTCGGCGCTCATCGTGCTGCTGGGCGCCATCGCCGCGGGCCGGGCATGGTTCGGCGTCGCCCTGGTCGCCGCCTACGGCGTCGGCATGGCGGCCACCCTCACCGTCGTCGGCCTGCTTCTGGTCAGGCTGGCCGACCGGCTGGAGCGTCGCGCCCGGTTCGGCCACCGCGTGGCCGCGCGCCTGTCCCGGCTGGCGCCCGCGGGCACGGCGGCCGTGGTCGTGCTGCTGGGCGCCGGGATGGTCGTGCGCTCGGCGATGGCGGTGCTCTAGCCGCTCAACGCTCCGGAACGCCGGAGACCCCGGCTCAGTGCAGGGTGGCGGTGAAGGTGCGGCCGTAGGCCTGCCGGGTCTCGGCCCGGATCAGGGTGCCGCCCGGCACGCGCCGTACCGTCACCCCCTCGTCGGCCGACTCCAGCCTCAGCTGCGCGCCGCGCACGACGACGGTGACGCGGTCGCGCCTCATCGTGGGGTCGGACAGGGCGACGGCCGTCCGCTCGCGGGAGGACTGGACGATGACCGAGGCGGGGCCGTCGATGAGCAGGCGCTCGGCGTGGCGAGGACCGTCGGCGAACACGTTGGCGGCCACGATGCCGAGCCCGCGGTGCTTGATCGCCTGCACGTGCCGGTTGTTGGCCAGGACGGTCAGCGGCCCGTGCGCGTAGCCGCGCAGGCGGGCCTCGGTGGCGTTCGGGACCAGGGCGTAGGCGAGGGCGGGGACGTCGCCGGCGGCGGGGTGGGCGACCGAGGCGGTGAAGACGTTCTTGGTCACGGCGGTGTCGGGGTTGGCGGCGCGGACGATCCTGCGGCTGCGGGTCACCGTCTCCAGCCCGGCCGCGACGGGCTGCCTGGTGAGGAAGACGTAGCCGACCGCGGTGCCGCGGGTGCCGTTCGCGTAGCGCAGCCACCGCGGCGGCGCGGTCTCGCCCGCCCGCCAGGCCCCGCCGTCCCACAGCTCGCCGGACACGGCGACCTCGTCGGCGGGCGCGGCGATGCGGCTGTCCACGGTGGTCACCGCGTCCCGCCCGCTCTGGCCGGAGACGTCGGCGGCCAGCACCACGATCTCCTCATCCAGCATGAACCACGACTTGGTCGCCCGGGCGTTCTGGTAGGCGACGAAGTCGCCGGGCAGGATCCCGGCCCGCTTGGCGGTGTAGGCGGCGTCGTCGGAGCAGACCATGCCGGCCGCGCCGTACGCGCCGAGCGTCGCGCCGCCGGACAGGACGTTCCCGCCGCGCGGGAAGTACACGTAGGTGTTCTGGGACTCGGAGGAGGAGGTGAAGTTCAGCGGGTGCCCGGGGTTCTCGTACCAGAAGCGGCCGTACAGCTCGGGCACGGTCCGCCGCTCCTCCACCGGCGCGGTGACCCCGGCCAGCCGGTACGGCGAGACGGCCGTGTAGTAGTCGACGCCGAAGACCTCGCGCTGGTCCTCGCCCGCCAGGTAGAGGTAGTACGCGCCCTCGCCCTGGAACCACGGCATGAGGTTCTCGCCGTTCATGTACTCGTACTTGCTGATCCGGTCGGAGCTGCGCGCCAGGGCGAAGGCGTAGCCGGGGCGGCGGTGGACGGTCCGGTCCATGGCGTTGAACGCCACGCACCGGCTGGGCGGGTTCAGGTCGGCGGCCGGGACGGCGGCGTCGGCGCGGATGGCCGCGTAGCGGGCGATGCTGACGGGGGAGACGAAGGCGGCCGGGTCGGCGGCGGGCAGGAACTTGACGTACTTCTTCAGGGCGAGGGCTTCGGCGGGCCCGGCGTGGTCGGCCAGGTCGGCGATGGCCTCCACGATCACGCCGACGTCGGCGTAGCCGGTGGTGGTGCGCGAGACCGCCCGACCCTTGACGATCTCCATCATCCACCCCTCGAAGATCAGCGGGGCGAAGCCGTCGGCGATCCAGCGGTACACCACGCCGGCGAGGCCGTCCGAGCCGCCGCTCGTCGCGCCCTCCAGCATCTTGATGGTCTGCACGACGCGGGTGAGCAGGATGCGCCCGTAGGAGCCGGTGTAGGCGACCGAGTGGTGCTGGATGAAGGAGCCGTCGCGGTAGTAGCCGTCGGTGACGCCGTGCCTGAGGTCGTAGGGGTCGATGGTGGCGAAGACGGTGGCCTGGTCGGCGATGGCCTTGGTGACGCGGGCGTCGTCGCCGGTGAGCGCGCCCTGCAGGATCCGGTTGGCGGTGATGTCGGCCAGGTTGGCCCCGGTGTGGAAGCGCGAGTCGAGGTCGACGTCGCCGTTCTTGCCGTTGCGCAGGTAGGCGTCCATCGAGGCGATGTAGGCGGCCGTCAGATCGGGCCGTTCCTCCCGCAGCCGCTCGGCCAGCAGGACCAGCGTCCTGCTCACGTGGGTGGAGATGCCGATCTCCCAGGTGTGCCAGTTGCCGTAGTAGCCCTTCGACTGGTCGCCGTAGTGGTGCTCGTGCAGCCACGCCAGGCCGTCGGCGACCCGCCGCTGGACGGCGGCGTCGCCGGCGAGCTCGCCGCCCGGCGTCCGGGTCGCGAGGGCGATCTCGTACAGGTACTGGAAGGCCAGCCGCAGGTTGGCGTCGTCGGCGCCGAGCCTCAGCCCCGCGAACAGCTCGCCCTCGCCCGCCCTGTCGAGGTCGGCCAGCCGCCGCCTGGCCGTGCTCAGGATCGCCGCCAGCTTGCCGGCCACCTCGGGCCTGGCGTTGACCTCGGGGGTGCCCGCGAAGATCGCCACGGTGTTGGCCAGCAGCCGCGCGTGGTCGATGCCCGCCGCGGCACGCGCGGGGGAGGCCACGGCGAGTAAGCCGGCGGCGGGGAGCAGGGACAGTACCTGGCGGCGGGACATCTGCGGCACGGCGAACTCCAGGCCAGTCGGGGAATATGGTGCGCTTACCTTATCTGTCCCCTTTCTGGCCGCCCGGGAATTCGGCCGGTCCGGCGAGCGGGCATGGGGATGCCCGGCGGGGGTGCGTCCTCCTCCCGCCGGGCATCCGGCTCGTGTCAGTTCCGGTTGATCGTGAACGTGGACGTGGTGTTGCGGATGTCGGTGTGGTTGCCGGTCAGGGTCAGGTTGGTGAAGGTGGCCGAGCCGACCGCCGGTCCCTGCCCGGGCTCGGGCATCTCGTTGGCCCAGATGCCGAAGCCGGACTTGGCGTCGAAGGCGTCACCGCTCTTGCGGGCCCCCGAGACCGTCACGTTCGTGAAGAGCGTGTCGGTGATCGGGTTCTCCGGCTGGCCGCCCGTGTACTTGGTCTGGAACATGATGCCGTGGTAGGTCGGGTCGACGATGTCCACGTCGCTCACCCGGATGCCGCGGAACTCCTTGGAGGCCGAGAACAGCCAGATCCCCGGGAAGGTCTGGGCGCCCCAGAAGTGGCCGCCGCAGCGGATGATCGAGATGTTCTCGAACCTGGTCGGGGTGGTCCCGAAGCCGCGGAACGGGTAGCCGAAGTCCAGCGAGCTGATCGTGATGCCGGAGTAGGTCAGCGTGTCGGCGATGTGGATGTTGCGGAAGACGTTGTCGTACCCGCCGTAGACCGCGACGCCGGCCGCGCGCCACGGCAGGGTGGCCGACAGGTTCTCGAAGACGTTGCCCGTGTTGTCGCCCTGGACGATGTCCACGGCGTTGAACAGGGCGAAGGAGTCGTCGCCCGTGCTGCGGGCGTCGACGTTGCGCACGGTGTTGCCGTCGCTGTCGTTGGTGAAGTTGATCGCGTCGGCGAACAGGTCGCGCACCCGGCTGTTGGTGATCGTCACGTTCTTCAGGTTCGTGCCCCAGACCATCACCATCTGGTGCTCGATCCAGAGGTTGTCGATGGTGAGGTCGCTGACGCTCCTGAGGTCGAAGACCTTGCCCGGGCCGTCGATGCGCGCGGTGTAGTTGCCGAAGACGGCGAACCCGGCGAAGGCCGAGCCGTTGGCCGAGGACTGCACGGAGAACCCGATGTCGGTGTTCTCCTGGCCGGTCGGGGCGTAGAAGCGGGTGTACCAGGGGCCGGCGCCGACGACCTTGACGGCCTTGCCGTACACGTTGAACTTCTGCGAGGTCTGGTAGGTCCCCGCGGGCAGGTAGACGCCCTCCCAGCCGCTCTCCATCCGGGCCTTGTCCAGGGCGGCCTGGACGTCCTGGTGGGTGAAGCCGTTGGGCACGACGTACCTGGCCGGGTCGGGGTTGGCGGCCGGGGCGACCTGCTCGGTGTCGATGAAGTCGATCGCGTAGGTCGTGGTGTTGGCCGCGTCCTTCTGCAGGCGGATCTTGGTGCCCGCCGGGAAGGAGGCGTCGAGCATCAGGTTGGCCTCGTCGTAGATGTGGCGCGGGCTGCCGGAGCCGGGGGAGTTGCCGGGGCTGGCCTCGGCTCCGTAGAGCCACATGTGCTTGGAGGTCAGGTTGAGCGCCTTGTGGAAGGAGCCGTTGACGTAGACGTTGAGCGTGGCGTTGATGCCGCCCCCGCCGGGCGCGTCGGGGATGGAGAAGCGGGTGACCAGCGTGTTGGTGCTGGCCTTGGTGGTGAACTCGACGTAGGCGCCCGTGGTGTTCAGCGTCACGGCCTTGCGGCCCGACGCCTCGCCGGCCAGGTCGCCGATGGTGCGGTTCGGCCCGACCACGGTGGCGCCGCCGCCGGTCACGGCGTCCTCGGCCTCGTAGTGGTCATACGGCATGTTCGCGCCGCGGCCGACGAACAGCGACCGGGTGGCCGTGTTGTTGTCCCGCTTCACCGGCAGCTCGTTGGCGTCGGCGGCGACGACGGCGCGGACGGTGTAGCGGCCGTTGGCCGCGGTCCAGGTGCCGAGGCTGACCGGGGAGGTGGTGGCGCCCGCGGCGATCGTGCCGCTGTGGCTGCCGGTCAGCGTCTTGACGGTGCCGCCGGTGTCGTTGAGCACGGTCACGGTGATGGCGTGGGTGCCGCCCGCGGAGGCCACCGTGCCCTGGTTCTTCAGGGCGACGGAGAACGTCACGGTGCCGCCCGCCGGTGGGTTGCCCGGTGTCCAGCTGAGCACGGGCACCAGGTCGGAGCTGTCGACCGGGCGGACCGTCAGCCTGGTCGAGCCGGTGAGGGAGTTGTTGCCCTCGTTCTGCTCGATCACCGCGCCGGCCTCGTCGACCTTGGCGGTCACCTCGTAGGAGGCGGCGTCGCGCGCTCCGATGCCGGCCGACACGGTGGCCGACGCCCCCGCGGCCAGCGCGCCGACGTCGGCGGTGCCGACCTTGGTGTCGCCGAGGTAGAAGGCCACGCTGGTGGCGGCGGAGGCGGCCGTGCCCTGGTTCTTCACGGTCGCCGACAGCATGATCGCGTCGGTCTCGACGGGGGAGGCGGGGGTCCAGGACAGGTCGGTGACGGTGAGGTCGGGGTTGGGCGCCGGGGTGCCGAAGACTTGGAACTCGGCGACCTGGCCGCCGGGCGCGCCGGTGTTGCTGTTGATCTTGAGCTGGACGTCGGCGACGGTGGCGGTGACCGGGATGGTGACGCTGTTGCCGGTGGCCGGGTTGAAGGTGTAGTCGGCGGCGGCCACGAGGCCGGTGTAGCCGGAGGCGCTCTGCTCGCGGCCGAGGACCTGGATGTTTTGGGTACGGGTGCCCCACGCGCTGGAGGGGTTGAGCTTGAGCACCACCTGGGTGAGGGTGGCGTTGGCGCCCAGCTTGACGGTCAGGGTATTGGGGAAGGCGCCGGAGTTGGCCTCCCAGTAGGTGTTCAGGTCGCCGTCGACCGCGTTGGCGGCCACGAAGGTGTGCACGTGCCCGGACTCCACCACCTCCTTGCCGAGGGCGAGGTTGGAGCCGGTGCCCGTGCCGTTGCGCGTCACGCTGTTGCTGGGGGCCGAGACGTTGCCCGCGGCGTCCTTGGCCCTGACGTAGTAGGTGACCGTGGCGGTGTCGGGCTGGTTGTCGGTGTAGGTCGTGGTGGTGCCGCCGACGCTGGCGCGCACGGCGCCGTTGGCGTAGATGTCGTAGCCGGTGACGCCGACGTTGTCGGTGGAGGCGGTCCAGGTCAGCCTGATCTGGCCGGTGGCCGGCTGGGTGTAGGTCAGGCCGGTGGGCGCGGTCGGGGCCTGGGTGTCGCCGCCGTGGCCCCGCCGGGTCACGGTGTTGCTGGGGGCCGAGACGTTGCCCGCGGCGTCCCTGGCCTTGACGTGGTACGACACGGTCTCGCTCGCGGGCCGGGCGTCGGTGTAGGTCGTGACGTTCCCGGCGACGCTGGTGAGCAGCGCGTCGTTGGCGTAGATGTCGTAGGCGGCTACGCCGACGTTGTCGGTGGAGGCGGTCCAGGTCAGCCTGATCTGGCCGGTGGCCGGTTCGGTGTAGGCCAGGTTGGTGGGGGCGGTGGGCGGCTGGGTGTCGCCCGTGGCCGGGCCGTACNAGCAGCGCGTCGTTGGCGTAGATGTCGTAGGCGGCTACGCCGACGTTGTCGGTGGAGGCGGTCCAGGTCAGCCTGATCTGGCCGGTGGCCGGTTCGGTGTAGGCCAGGTTGGTGGGGGCGGTGGGCGGCTGGGTGTCGCCCGTGGCCGGGCCGTACACCTCCAGCTCCGACAGCTGCCCGGCCGGCCAGCCGGTGTTGGCGGTGATGTGCAGCCGGATGTGGCGGACGGTGGCGGCGTTGAAGGCGATCGTCACGCTGTTGCCGGTGGCGGGGGTGAAGGAGTAGCCGGCGGAGGCGACCAGGTCGGTGAACGTCGAGCCGTTGGCGCTGCCGCGCACGGTCAGCGTCTGGGTGCGGGCGCCCCAGGAGGAGGGGAGCTTGAGGACGAGTTTGTTCACGCTGACGGCCGCCCCCAGGTCCACCTGGATCCACTGGGGGAAGGCGTTGTTGGCGCTCTCCCAGTAGGTGGCCTGGTTGCCGTCGTTGGCGTTGGCGGCGACGTAGGCTTCGACGGTGCCGCTGGCCGACATCGCCTTGCCCGCCGCGAGGTTGGGGGAGGAGGCCGTGGCGCCGTAGACCTCCAGCTCCGACAGCTGCCCGGCCGGCCAGCCGGTGTTGGCGGTGATGTGGATCCTCACGTAGCGGGTGACCGTGGCGGGGAAGGTGATCGTGGCCGTCGGGGCGAACGTGTGGACGGCCGAGCCGACGATCGTGGTGAAGCCGGTGCCGTCGGTGCTGCCCTGCACCGACAGGGTCTGGGTCCTGGCCTCCCAGGTGGCGGGGAGCTTGAGCACCACCTGGTCGATGCTCGTGCTGGCGCCGAGGTCGACCTGGGCCCACTGCGGGAAGGCGTTGTTGGCGCTCTCCCAGTAGGTGGCCTGGTTGCCGTCGGTCAGGTTGGCGGCGACGTAGCCGTTGACGCTGCTGCCTGCCGTGGCGGGCCTGCCCGCCGCGAGGTTGGGGCCGCCGGCGGCGGAGGAGGGCGGGACCGCCCAGCCGAGGAGGGCCACGGCGGTCGTGAGCATGACGGCGAAGAGCCGTAACACCACGCGCTTGCTTCTCATCGCTTCCTCTGTCCGTGAGAGGGGGGTGGGGGCGCTCTCGGTCAGGGACGCTCTAACCGTGGCCCCACACACTAAGTTGACGAACAGACTGCTGCAATGTTTCGACGGCATCATGCAATGTAACGACTAGATTACGGCAAGCTTCATCCGGGCTCCGCAAGGCCGCCGCATCCGGCTGCCCGTTCGCAAGCCGCTTGCGCACGATTGACACTATGCTTGCGATGTGACCGAAAACCCGACGTCAGGGCGCACCACCACCCGCCGCCTCGCGGAGGTGGCCAAGAAGGTCGGCGTCAGCGAGGCCACCGTCAGCCGCGTGCTCAACGGCAAGCCGGGCGTGTCGGAGGCGACCCGGGCCGCCGTGCTGACCGCCCTCGACGTGCTGGGCTACGAGCGGCCGACCCAGCTGCGCGGCGAGCGCGCCCGGCTGGTGGGCCTGGTGCTGCCCGAGCTGGGCAACCCGATCTTCCCCGCGCTGGCCGAGGTGGTCGGCGGCGCGCTGGCCCAGCGCGGGTTCACCCCGGTGCTGTGCACCCGTACGGCGGGCGGCCTGTCGGAGGCCGACTACATCGAGATGCTGCTGGAGCAGCAGGTGTCCGGGGTGGTGTTCGCCGGAGGGCACTACGCCGAGGCCGACGCGCCGCACGAGCACTACCACCGGCTGCTGGAGCTGAAGCTCCCCGTGGTGCTGGTCAACGCCGCCACCGAGGGGCTGGCCTTCCCCCGGGTGTCCACCGACGACGAGGTGGCGGTGGAGCTGGCGTTCGGCCACCTGGCCTCGCTGGGCCACGAGCGGATCGGCATGGTGCTGGGGCCCGCCGACCACATGCCCTCGCGCCGGAAGCTGGAGGCCTTCCGCGCGGAGATGGCCAAGGCCGGGCTGGAGTTCGACCCCGGCGCGGTCGAGCACGGGCTGTTCTCCCTCGAGGGTGGGCAGGCGGTCACCACCAGGCTCGTCAAGAGGGGCGTCACCGGCGTCATCTGCGCCAGCGACGTGCTGGCCCTGGGCGCGGTCAGGGCGGTGCGGCGGCTGGGCCTGTCGGTTCCCGAGGACGTGTCGGTGGTGGGCTTCGACGACTCGGCGTTCATGAACTGCACCAACCCGCCCCTGACGACGGTCAGGCAGCCGATCGAGGCCATCGGCCGCACCGCCGTCACGCTCCTGGTCAGCCAGATCGACGGCACGGCGGGATCGACCGACGAGCTGCTGTTCGAGCCGGAGCTCGTGGTGCGCGGGTCCACCGCTCCGCTGAAGGCGCGCACCGCCTAGAACCCCTCACGCATCCCGGCGAGCCCGGTGTCCGCTTCCGGACACCGGGCTTTCGCATGGAGTGCCCCATCATCCTCTGTCACTTTTTTGCATCGAGCTATTCAGCTACTTGCTGGTCTCTGTCTCGAAATGTAGGTTTCTCGCAATCTGTTCGCGTAGCCAGCCTGTGAATCTTCAGCCTCGTCGGTCGGGGACCGTCCAGGAGGTAACCACCCATGAAACCCCGTCACCTCGCCGCCCTGCTCAGCGCGGGCCTCGCCCTCGGCCTGGCAGGATGCGGCTCCAGCGACGCGCCGCCGGCCTCGAGCAAGGCGGCCCAGCCGGGCTCGGCCGCCTCCGGCGCGCCGGTGTCGATCACGATCAACTGCAAGCCCCCGAAGACCAACACCGCGCAGCGCGCCACCTTCGAGGAGGACGTGGCCGCCTTCCAGAAGCTCCACCCGAACATCACGATCTCCAAGGCCGTGGACGCCTTCCCCTGCTACGAGCCGCGGACCTTCGAGGCCAAGCTGGCCGGCGGCCAGCTGGAGACCGTCTTCTACGTGAACTTCCCCAACGTGGGACGCCTCATCGAGGCCGGCCAGGCCGCCGACATCACCCCGTACCTCGACGAGATCGACACCTTCGAGGACTACAACCAGTCCATCGAGATCTTCAAGAAGGACGGCAAGGTCTACGGCCTGCCCACCGACGGCTACGGCATGGGCCTGGTCTACAACAAGGACGTCTTCGCCAAGGCCGGGCTCGACCCGGCCAACCCGCCCAAGACCTGGGCCGAGGTGCAGGCCGCCGCCAAGCAGATCGCCGCGCTCGGCCCCGGCTACGTCGGTTTCGGCGAGTACTCCGGCGGCAACACCGGCGGCTGGCACTTCACCGCCTCCCTCTACGCCCGCGGCGGCGACATCCTCACCCCCGACGGCAAGAAGGCCGCCTTCAACAGCCCCGAGGGCAAGGCCGTCCTGCAGAACCTCAAGGACATGCGCTGGCGGGACAACAGCATGGGCTCGCGCCTGTACAACGAGTGGCCCGCGCTGATGAAGGCCATGGCCGGCGGCAAGATGGGCATGATGCTCGGCGCCCCCGACGTGCTCATCGCCCTGCGCAACGACTTCCAGGCCAAGTTCGACAACTACGCCGTCACCGCGGTGCCCGAGGCCAAGGCCCTGCTCAACGGCGGCTCCGGCTACATGATCAACCCCAAGGCCACGCCCGAGCAGATCAGGGCCGGGCTGAAGTGGATCGAGTACGAGTTCCTCACCCCCGGCAAGGGCCAGCTCGACTACGTCCGCGCCAAGGGCGCCGACCTCACCGTCGGCCAGCCGTACCCCGACCTGTACCGGCCCGACACCGACTCCGGCAAGAAGGTCGCCGAGCTGCGCGCGGCCAACGCCAACATCGACGCCGGCCAGTTCGCCCTGTGGGTGGAGGGCTCCAAGGGCATCCCGCCGAAGGCGGAGCCCGGGCCGTACGCCCAGGAGATCTACGCGATCCTCGACACCCCGATGTCGGCCGTGCTCACCAGGCAGGACGCGAACATCGACCAGCTGCTCGCCGACGCTGAGGCGAAGGTCAACGCCCTGCTGGAGAAGAAGGGCTGACACGGCGGCACGGCCGCCCGGACCCGGCCCGGGTCCGGGTGGCCCCGGCACGGATCGGACAAGCATGACGACACTCACCCTGCGACGGGCCAGTCGCCGCCGGGCCGTCAGGCGGAACCTCACCGCCTACGGCTTCCTCTGCGGAGCGCTCATCTGCTTCGCGTTCTTCTCCTGGTACCCGATGGTCTGGGAGATCGTCCTCAGCTTCCAGCACACCAACTTCGTCGACCCGCCGGTCTGGGTGGGGCTGGACAACTTCCTCACCGTCTTCCAGGACTCGGCCTTCGGCCCGGCCTGGAAGAACACCGTGATGTTCACGCTGCTGGCGCTGATCATCGGGTACGGCGTGCCGTTCGTGATCGCGCTGGTGCTCAACGAGCTGCGCCACTGCCGCGCCTACCTCAGGTTCGTGGTCTACCTGCCGGTCATGCTGCCGCCGGCCGTGGGCGTGCTGCTGTTCCAGTGGTTCTACGAGCCGGAGACGGGCCTGTTCAACACCGTCCTCGACGCCCTGCACCTGCCCACGCTGAGCTGGCTCAACTCCACCGACACCGCGCTGGTCTCCCTGGTCATCGTCTCCACCTGGATGAACCTGGGCAGCGGCACGCTGATCTACCTGGCCGCGCTGCAGACCATCCCGAGCGAGCTGTACGAGGCGGCCGAGCTGGACGGGGCGGGCATCCTCAAACGGGTCTGGCACGTCACGATCCCGCAGACCAAGCTGATCCTGCTGGTGATGCTGCTGCTGCAGATCATCGCCACCATGCAGGTCTTCATCGAGCCGTTCCTGCTGACCGGCGGCGGGCCGGAGAACTCCACCGTCACGGTCGTCTACCTCATGTACCAGTACGCCTTCAACTTCGGGAACATCAACGGCGGCAACGCGCTCGGCGTGATGCTCATGATCGTGCTGCTCGTCTTCTCCACCGTCTACCTGCGCGTGTCGAGGGAGGACCGGACGTGACGGCGAACCTCACCGCTCCTCCCGCGACGGCCGAGCGCCGGCCCGCCGCCCACCGCGGGACCAGGCGCCCCCGCGGGCACATCCCCGCCGGCCACCGCACGGTCGTCTCGCCCCACCAGCTCAACTCGCCGTGGGGACGCCGCGTCTACTGGCTGGTGCTCACGCTGGTGGTGGCCTCCTTCACCGCGGCCTTCGTCTTCCCCCTGTACTGGATGGTCACCGGGGCGATGAAGAGCACCGAGGAGCTCGTCGCGATCCCGCCCACGTTCCTGCCCTCCCGCTTCAGCCTGGAGGCCTTCGCCGAGGCGTGGGAGCTGATGGACCTGAAGCTGCTGATGGGCAACACCGCCCTGTACGCCGGCGGCGCGTGGCTGTTCACGCTCACCGTCGACGTGACGGCGGCCTACGCGCTGTCCAAGCTGCGCCCGGTCCTCGGCAAGCTCGTGCTGGGCATGATGCTGGCCACCCTCATGATCCCGCCCATGGTGATCATGCTGCCGGCCTACCTGACGGTCAAGGACCTGCCGATCTTCGGCTGGGACCTGCTCAACACGCCGTGGGCGATCTGGCTGCCGGCCGCGGCCAACGGCTTCAACATCTTCCTGCTCAAGCGCTTCTTCGACTCCATCCCGCGTGAGCTGCTGGAGGCCGCCGAGATCGACGGCGCCTCGCCCGGCCGCATCCTGTGGTCCGTGGTGATCCCCGTGTCCCGGCCGATCCTCGGCGTGGTGTCCATCCTGACCGTCGTCAACGTCTGGCGGGACTTCGTCTGGCCGCTGCTGGTGCTGCAGGACCCGGAGAAGATGTCGGTGAGCATCGGCATCGCCTCGCTGTCCAGCCAGATGCCGCAGAACGTGCTCATCGCCGCGCTCGTCATCGCCGGCATCCCGACGATCATCGTGTTCTTCATCTTCCAGCGGCACATCATGGCCGGTCTCACCGCAGGCAGCCTCAAGGGCTGAGCCTGCTCATACGCGAGGAGTTGTGTTCAGCATGCCCGAGACGTGGTGGCGGGGAGCCGCGATCTACCAGGTCTACCTTCGCAGCTTCGCCGACGGCAACGGCGACGGGATCGGCGACCTGGCCGGGCTGCGCTCCCGCCTGCCGTACCTGCGGGACCTGGGGGTCGACGCGGTCTGGCTCAACCCCTGGTACCCCTCGCCGATGGCCGACGGCGGCTACGACGTGGCCGACTACCGCGACATCCACCCGGATTTCGGCACCCTGGCGGAGGCGGAGCAGTTCATCCGGGAGGCGCACGAGGCCGGCATCAGGGTGATCGTCGACGTCGTGCCGAACCACTCCTCCGTGGCGAGCGCGTGGTTCCAGGAGGCGCTGCGGGGGATCGGGCGGGACCGGTTCTGGTTCCGCGACTCCGCCGACGGCGGCCCGCCCAACGACTGGCAGTCCATCTTCGGCGGGCCCGCGTGGACCCAGGTCGAGGACGGGCAGTGGTACCTGCACCTGTTCGACCCCGCCCAGCCCGACTTCAACTGGGACAACCCGGAGGTGCGCGCCGAGTTCGAGGACGTGCTGCGCTTCTGGTTCGACCGGGGCGTGGACGGGGTCCGCGTCGACTCGGCGGCGCTGCTGGTCAAGTCCGAGTCCGCCTTCGAGGACCTGGACGGCGTCCACGACATCTACCGCGGCTGGCGGCGCGTCGCCGACTCCTACCCCGGCCGCATGCTGGTCGGCGAGGTGTGGCTGCCCGACCAGGAGCGCCTGGCCCGCTACCTGCGGCCCGACGAGCTGCACACCGCCTTCAACTTCGACTTCCTGGCCTGCCCGTGGGAGCCCGCGGCGCTGCGCGCCTGCATCCGGCGGACGATCGCCACCCACGCGCCGCTGGGCGCGCCGCCCACGTGGGTGCTGTCCAACCACGACGTGGCCCGCGTCGTCACCCGGTACGGCAGGGCCGACACCTCCTGGGACCACGCCGACCGCCGCGACGGCGTCCACTCCGACCTCGAACTGGGCTACCGCCGCGCCCGCGCCGCCGCCCTGCTGGCGATGGCGCTGCCCGGCGGCGTCTACGTCTACCAGGGCGAGGAGCTCGGCCTGCCCGAGGTCGAGGACATCCCCGGCGAGCTGCGCCAGGACCCGATGTGGCGGCGCTCGGGGCACACGGTCCCGGGGCGCGACGGCTGCCGGGTGCCGATCCCCTGGTCGGGGGAGGAGCCGCCGTTCGGCTTCAGCACCGGCACGCCGTGGCTGCCCCAGCCGGAGGAGTGGCGCAAGCTCACCGTGGAGGCGCAGCGCGAGGACCTCGGCTCCATGCTCACCCTCTACCGCAAGGCCCTGCGCCTGCGCCGCGACCTGCTCGGCGACGGCACGCTGACCTGGCTGGACTCTCCCGCCGAGGTGCTGGCCTTCGCCCGCGAGTCGGGGCTGACCTGCGTGGTCAACCTCGGCTCCGATCCCGTACGGCTGCCGCCGCACGAGCGGGTGCTGCTGGCCAGCGGCCCGCTGGACGGCGAGCGCCTGCCTCCCGACACCGCCGTCTGGCTCGTCTGAAAGGTCTCGCCCATGTCCCGAGCACTCCCGGCCTTGGTCACGGCGGTCATGCTGGCCGTCTCCGGCACGCCCGCGCTGGCCCAGCCCGCCGCGGCGCCCGTCGTCACGCGGGCCGCGCTCGACCCCGCGCTGGTCGCCGGCCGCGGGGCCGAGGTGCCCTTCCTGGAGCAGGAGGCGGAGAACGCGGTCACCACCGGCACCGTCATCGGCCCCGACCGGACGCCCTACACGCTGCCCGCCGAGGCGTCCGGCCGCTCGGCGGTCCGGCTCACGCCCGGCCAGTACGTGGAGTTCACGCTGCCGAGCGCGGCGAACGCGATCACCGTCCGCTACAGCATCCCCGACGCCCCGCGCGGGGGCGGCATCACCGCGCCGCTCGAGGTCACCGTCAACGGCGGCGGCCGCAAGACGATGACGCTCACCTCCCAGTACTCCTGGCTGTACAACCAGTACCCCTTCACCAACGACCCGCAGGCCGACCTGCTGCACCCCAACTGGTGGATCACCGAGTGCTCGTGCGTGCCCGCCTCCACGCCCGGGGTGAGCATCGCCAAGCCGTTCCGCCCGATGCACTTCTACGACGAGCAGCGGCTGCTGCTCGGCCGTACCTACCGGGCGGGCGACAAGGTGCGGCTCACCGTCCCCGCGGGCGGCAACGCGGCCTGGACGGTCATCGACCTGCTGGACTCCGAGCTGGTCGGCCCGCCCAGGATCCGGCTCGCGGCGGCGAACGTCCTGGCCTTCGGCGCCGACCCGACCGGCCGCCGCGACTCCGCCCGCGCCCTGGAGCGGGCCATCGCCTTCGCCAAGCGCAAGAGGCTGCCGGTGTACCTCCCGCCCGGGACCTACCAGGTCAACCGGCACATCATCGTCGACGACGTGACCATCGAGGGCGCGGGCAGCTGGTACACGATCATCAAGGGTCGCGAGGTCGCCCTCGACACGCCCGCCCCGGACGGCTCGGTCCACACCGGCGTCGGCTTCTACGGCAGGCCCGCCGCCGAGGGCGGCAGCCGCAACGTCCACCTGTCGGGCTTCGCCATCGAGGGCGACGTGCGCGAGCGCATCGACACCGACCAGGTCAACGGCATCGGCGGGGCGATGAGCGACTCGACCATCGAAGGCCTGCACATCCGGCACACCAAGGTCGGCATGTGGTTCGACGGGCCGATGTCCGGCCTGACGGTGCGCGACAACGTCATCGTGGACCAGATCGCCGACGCGCTGAACTTCCACACCGGCGTCACCGGCTCGGTCGTGTCGGGCAACTTCGTCCGCAACACCGGCGACGACGGGCTGGCCATGTGGTCGGAGAAGACCGCCGACGCGCGCAACGTCTTCACGCGCAACACCGTCCAGTCGCCCTCCCTCGCCAACGGCATCGCGATCTACGGCGGGACGGACAACACCGTCTCGGGCAACCTCGTCGCCGACCCGGTGCGCGAGGGCAGCGGCCTGCACGCCGGCGCGCGCTTCGGCGCCGAGCCGTTCGCCGGCGAGCTGCTGTTCCGGGACAACACCGTGGTCCGGGCCGGGACGTTCGAGCTGAACTGGAAGATCGGGCTGGGCGCGATCTGGTTCTACGCGCTCGACCGCAGCATCGAGGCCGACGTCCAGGTCGTGGGCGACCACTACCTCGACAACACCTACAACGCGATCATGCTGGTGAGCGAGTGGTCGGTGAAGGACCTGTACTCCATCCCGCACGTGGCGTTCAGGGACATCCGCGTCGACGGCACCGGCACCTCGGTGGTCAGCGCCCGCGTGAAGGGGTCGGCGTCGTTCGAGAACGTGGACGCCCGCAACGTGGGGGCGGTCGGCGTCAACAACTGCGGCTCCTTCGGCTTCCCGCCCACGGGCTCGGAGTTCACGCTCCTCGACCGCGGCGGCAACGACGGCGGCTGGCTCGCCCCGTGGATGCTGCCGAACACCGTCACCTGCGACGACCGCCCGCCGGTCGTCACCCCGCCGCCGCCCTCGCCGTGGTGAGGCGCCGCTGAGGGGGCGCTGAGGGGGCGCTGACGGCCTGACGCGGTGCGAGTCGCCGCGTCAGGCCGTCGTGTTAATTGGGTCACAACCGCAGTGAAAGTCTGATTTGTCACCTTTGGTGCTCGTTGCGCACCCCGCCAGGGAGCGCCGCACCAGGGAGAGCAGATGATACAGACACAGCGGCTGACCAAACGGTTCCGCAAGACCGTGGCGGTGGACGACCTGTCCATCGCCGTCGAGCCGGGAAGGGTCACCGGGTTCCTCGGGCCCAACGGCTCGGGCAAGTCCACGACCATGCGCATGATCATGGGCTTGGACCGCCCGACGCGCGGCTCGGTCACGGTGAACGGCAAGCCGTACCGCAAGCTGCGCCATCCGCTGCGCGAGATCGGCGCGCTCTTGGACGCCGACGCCGTCCACCCCGGCCGGTCCGCCTTCCACCACCTGCTGTGGATGGCCCAGGCCAACGGCATCCCGCGCGCCCGGGTGGAGGAGGTCCTCGGCCTGGTGGGCCTGTCGGCCGTGGCCGGTAAGCGCGTCGGCGCCTTCTCCCTCGGGATGAGGCAGCGCCTGGGCATCGCTGGCGCCATGCTCGGCGATCCGGGGATCCTCATGCTCGACGAGCCGATGAACGGGCTGGACCCCGAGGGGATCCTGTGGGTCCGCACGCTCATGAAGTCGCTCGCCGCGCAGGGGCGGGTCGTGTTCGCCTCCAGCCACCTCATGAACGAGATGCAGGGCACCGCCGACCACGTCGTCGTGATCGGCCAGGGACGGCTCATCGCCGACGCGTCCCTGAAGGACTTCGTCGCCGCCAACTCCCTGCGGACGGTTCGGCTGCGCACCCCGCACGCGACCACGCTCGCTCCCGCCCTGGAGGAGGCGGGAGCCCAGGTGAGCGCGGAGCCGGACGGCTCGCTCACGGTGAGCGGACTGCCCTCCGACCGCGTCGGCGACCTCGCCCTGGCGGCGGGGGCGGCCCTCCACGAGCTCTGGACGCGGACCGACTCGCTGGAGGCCGTGTTCATGAAGCTGACCCACGACAGCGTCGAGTACCAGGCGAGCCCGGCCCCTGCCGGCGCGTGACAAGGAGACGTCAATGACAACACAGGCACAACCGGCGATCGCCGCTCGCCCGGACTCCGCGAGATTCACCTTCGGCGACGCCGTCCGCGCGGAGTGGACCAAGTTCCGCTCCGTCCGATCCTTCCGCTGGTGTCTCGCGATCTTCGCGCTGATCTCCGTCCTGACCAGCGCCGGCTTCGCCGTGGCGGCGGCCATGTCGCTCTATGGCGCAGAAACGGCCACCATGGGCGAGCTGGTGAGCACGACCCAGCTGGGGATGGGGCTCGCCGAGCTCGTCATCCTGGTGCTGGGCATCCTGACGATCACCGGCGAGTACCGCTCGGGCACCATCCGCACGTCGCTGATGAGCGTCCCGCGACGGTGGCACCTGCTCCTGGCCAAGGCACTCGTGCTCGCCGCGGCGGTCGCCGTGGCCTCGCAGGTCGCGGCCTGGGCCGCGTTCGGGATCCAGTACGCCTCCAGCGAGACGATCGGGGACCTCGGCCCCGAGATGCTGCGGGTGCTGTTCGGGTACGCCCCCTACCTGGCCGTGCTGGCGGTCTTCGGGATGGCCATCGGCGCGGTGGTACGGCACGCGGCGGGCGCAATCCTCGCCGGTATCGGCGTCGTCTACGTGCTGCCGTTCCTCGCCGGCCTCGTCCCGCACATCGGTGAGTGGGCCGACGAGGTCCTGCCCTACCCGAGCGGGACCGAACTCATCACGATGACCTCGGATGACGCGTGGGTCTGGTTCGGCGTGTGCTGCGCCTGGACCGTCGTGGTGCTCGCGCTCGCGATCCATCTGACGCACAGGAGGGACGCATGACGCCGTCCCGACGCGGCCACGCACCGTCCTGGGCCCGGCGCGCGCTGGCCGCCGGAGGCGTGCTGCTGGGCCTGCTCGCCGCCGGTTGCGCCGCCGGCGGGCACACCGACAGCAGACCTTCGTCCGTCCCCGCCGACGCCGGGGCGCTCCGTCCCTTCTACGAGCAGAAGATCACCTGGAAGGCCTGCGATGACGGCTTCGAGTGCGGCCGCATCCGGGTGCCGCTCGACTACGCCGACCCGGGCGGCGAAACGATCACCGTGGCGGTCAACCGCAAGCGCGCCGCCGACCAGAGCCGGCGGATCGGCTCCCTGCTGCTCAACCCGGGCGGGCCTGGCGGCTCGGGACTGGACCTCGCCCAAGATTCCGGCTCGATCCTCACCGAGCGGCTGCGTGCCCGGTTCGACGTCGTGGGCTTCGACCCGCGCGGCGTCGGAAGGAGCGCGGCGATCAGCTGCCGGTCCTCGACCGGTGGAAACGTCTACGTGCCCACCGCGAGCAACCCGCGCGCGAGCGCGGAGCCCACGGCGAGCGACTACGTGAAGCACTTCAAGGAGTTCGCCACCCACTGCCGGGCGGGTTCGGGCAGGCTGCTCGGTCATGTCTCCACCGCGGAGGTCGCCAGGGACATGGACATCCTGCGCGGGGTGCTCGGCGACGCCAAGCTGCACTATCTCGGCTACTCCTACGGCACCTTCCTCGGCGCCTCCTACGCAGAGCAGTTCCCCGGCAGGGTCGGCCGGCTGGTCCTGGACAGCGCCGTCGATCCCCGCGAGTGGCCGACGGGCGGGCTCCGCGCGCAGGCGGTGGGACGGGAACTGGCGCTGGACTCCTTCGTCGCCGACTGCGCGAAGCGCCCCGACTGCCCGCTGGGCACCGAGCCGAAGGCGGCCAAGCGCAGCCTGGCCGAGCTGCTCGAGCGCCTCGACCGCACGCCGCTGCCCGGAGACGGCGCGGACAGGCTCGACAAGCGGACGGCCATCGCCGTCATCGGCGCAGCCCTGTACGACAAGAAGTCCTGGCCCGCGATGCGGACCGGCTTCAAGGAGGCCATGGCCGGCGACGGTGCGGCTCTGCTCGACCTGGGCGGATCAGGGGACGGTGAGAGCAACTTCGCCGAGGCCTTCACGGCGAACTTCTGCCTGGACGGGCCGCCCCGCGTGACCACGGTCGCGCAGGCCCAGGCGCTGCAGCCGGAGCTGGGCAAGGTGGCGCCCATCTTCGGAGAGGAGACCGCCTGGTTCGATCTGCAGTGCGCGTACTGGCCGGTCAAGCCGGTCGGCAAACCGCATACGATCACCGCGCCGGGGGCCGCCCCGATCCTGGTCGTCGGTGTGACCAAGGATCCGGCCACGCCGTACCGGTGGGCGCAGGGGCTGGCGGGCCAGCTTTCCTCCGGGGTGCTGCTCGCCTACGACGGCGACGGCCACGGCGCCTACGGCATGGACGGCAGCGCGTGCGTCAACGACGCGGTCGACACCTACCTCATCGACGGCCGCCCGCCCGCGGACGGCAAGCGGTGCCGGTGACCCCGGCCCCAGATCAAGGAAAGAAACCTATGAACACCCTCAATTCGATCTTCCGAGTACGCCAGCGGATCACACCCATGGTCAACCGCTACGCCGTCCACGCCGTGCAGGCAGACGGCAAGGAGGGGCCGCTCGTCGCCGTCGCCCGGCACAAGCGGATGGCGTTGAAGGAACAGGTCCGCTTCTACGCCGATGAGGACCGCCGGACGCCGCTGTTCTCCTTCAAGGCCCGTCAGCTCGTCGACCTTGGCGCCGCCTACGACGTCCTCGACCGGTCCGGCGTGCCCATCGGGTCGTTCCGCAAGGACTTCGCCCGCTTGCTGCTGCGTTCCACCCGGCATCTCGACCAGCCCGCCCTCGAAGGCATGGTCGGGTCCGAACGCGGCATGAGCGTGGCGATCGTCCGCCGGCTGTGGGACCTGATGCCGGTGGTGGACGCGATCCCGTTCTTCATCCCGTACCACTTCGACTTCCACGCTCCCGACGGCAGCCGGGTGCTGGCGTTGACGAAGAAGATGCGCGTGCGCGACTCGTACGTGCTGGAGATCTTCGATCGGCGGCTCGACTGGCGTCTGGCCGTCGCCCAGGCCGTCGCGCTGGACGCCCTGCAGTCCCGCTGAGCACCGGCCGGGGTCCGCCTCGACACCCTGG
Source organism: Thermoactinospora rubra (assembly GCF_002093975.1). GTDB lineage: Bacteria > Actinomycetota > Actinomycetes > Streptosporangiales > Streptosporangiaceae > Nonomuraea > Nonomuraea rubra_A. The sequence continues at coordinate 50,686 of NZ_KZ084334.1, read as the reverse complement.
GCTCCCGCATGCCCGCCTATGTGGGGCCGGGTCCGCTCCGCGCCCGACCCCACCTGCTGCAGCTTCGAGGTCAGCGTCGGGGAGAACGCCATGGAGTTCACGCCGCAGGAGGTGGCCGCCCTCGTCCGCGACGTGCTGGACCGGGCGTCGCGCGCCCCCTCCTAGGCGCCCTGCGGATGCCGCCGGTACAGCAGGCAGAACTCGTTGCCCTCCGGATCGGCCAGCACGACGAACCCCTCGTCACCACGCTGGCCGACGTCCACCCGCGTGGCGCCCAGCCCGATCAGCCGCTCGACCTCGGCGTCCACGTCGCCGCCGTCGGGGACATAGAGGTCGGGATGGTTGCGGTTCTTGCCGCGCTTCGGCGCGTCGGCCGGCTGGAGCCAGACCGTCAGCGAGTTCCTCGGCGCGTCCGCGGGCGGCCACAGGTGCGGCCCCTCGCCGTCGTGCTCGATCTCATAACCCAGCACCGCCGCCCAGAACGCGGCCATCTTCCTGCTGTCGTGCACATCGAGCGTCCACTGCGCGAACCGGCTCGTCACGCCGCCACCCCTTCGCCTGCCTGATCCAGCTTCGGACGGGGTACCGGGTACCCCAGGAGGCGCGGGTCTACCGTACGGCGGCGGCCGGGGAGAGGATGGGCACCATGGCCGGCTATGAGCAGACCTACAGGCGCAGCCTGGAAGACCCCGAGGGCTTCTGGGGCGAGGCGGCGCGGGCGATCGCGTGGGACGTGGAGCCCAAGACGGTGTTCGAGGACGGGCGGTGGTTTCCCGACGGGCGGCTCAACACCTGCTTCAACGCCCTCGACCGGCACGTGGCGGACGGCCGCGGCGACCAGCCCGCGCTGATCTACGACAGCCCGGTCACCGGGACGCTGCGCCGGTTCACCTACGAGGAACTGCGCGGCGAGGTCGCCCGGACGGCGGGCATGCTGCAGAGCCTGGGCGTGACCGAGGGCGACACGGTCGTGATCTACATGCCCATGGTGCCAGAAGCGGTCATCGGGATGCTGGCCTGCGCCCGCATCGGCGCGGTGCACTCGGTGGTGTTCGGCGGGTTCGCCGCCCCCGAGCTCGCGGCCAGGATCGACCACGCCGAGCCGAAGGTGATCCTCAGCGCCTCCTGCGGGCTGGAGCCGGGGCGGATCGTCGAGTACAAGCCGCTGCTGGACGCCGCGCTCGACCGGGCCTCGCACCGGCCGGACGCCTGCGTGATCCTGCAACGCCCGCAGGCCGAGGCGCAGCTGCGGGACGGGGAGCTGGACTGGGCGCAGACGGCGGCCAAGGCGGAGGAGACCGGCTGCGTGCCGGTGGCCGCGACGGACCCGCTCTACATCCTCTACACCTCCGGCACCACCGGGGCGCCCAAGGGCATCGTCCGCGACAACGGCGGCCACGCCGTCGCCCTGCGGTGGTCGATGGGCGCCGTCTACGACACCCATCCCGGCGAGGTGTTCTGGGCCGCCTCGGACGTGGGCTGGGTGGTCGGCCACTCCTACATCGTCTACGGGCCCCTGCTGGCCGGATGCACGACCGTCCTGTACGAGGGCAAGCCGGTCGGCACGCCGGACGCGGGCGCGTTCTGGCGCGTGGCCGCCGACCACAAGGTCAAGACCCTGTTCACCGCGCCCACCGCCATCCGCGCGATCAAGAAGGAGGACCCGTCGGGACGGCTCCTGCGGGACCTGCCGGACCTGCGCTACCTCTTCCTCGCCGGGGAACGGCTGGACCCCGACACCTACCACTGGGCCACGGACCTGCTGGGCGTCCCCGTGATCGACCACTGGTGGCAGACCGAGACCGGCTGGCCCGTCGCCGCCAACTGCATGGGCATCGAGCCGCTTCAGCCCAAGCCGGGCTCCCCGACGGTGCCCGTGCCCGGCTACGACGTGCGCATCCTGGACGAGCAGGGCCGCGAGTGCCCGCCCGGCGTCGACGGGGCGATCGTGGTACGGCTGCCGCTGCCGCCCGGCACGCTGCCCACCCTGTACCGGGACCACGACCGGTTCGTGCAGTCCTACCTGGCCCGCTATCCCGGCCACTACCTGACGGGCGACGGCGGCCACGTCGACGAGGACGGCTACCTGTTCGTCATGGGGCGCACGGACGACGTGATCAACGTGGCCGGACACCGGCTGTCCACGGGGGCGATGGAGGAGGTCCTGGCCACCCACCCCGACGTGGCCGAGTGTGCGGTGATCGGCGTGACGGACCAGCTCAAGGGCCAGGTACCGGTGGGGTACGTGGTGCTCAAGAGCGGCGTCGAGCGCGCCGAGCCCGACGTCGAGGCGGAGCTGGTGGCGCTCGTCCGCGACCAGATCGGCCCCGTGGCGGCGTTCAAGCGCGTCAGGGTGGTCTCCCGCCTGCCCAAGACCAGGTCGGGCAAGATCCTGCGGGCCACGATGCGCGCCATCGCCGACGGCAGGCAGTACCGGGTGCCCTCGACGATCGAGGATCCGGCCGCGCTGGAGGAGATCGAGCGCCTCGGCTAGGAGCCGCCGCGGGCGAGCGTCAGGTACACGGCGCGCACCGCGAGCACCCTCTCCAGCTCGCGGATCACCGGCGGGAAGAACTGCTTGCGGTAGTTCGGATCGACCATGGCCGAGAAGGCGAAGTACATGCTGGAGAAGCCGGCCAGCAGCAGTGACACGCGCACCAGCTCGGCCGGTACGGCCGGCACGAGGGCGGACGGCTGCGGCGGCGCGCCGATCCACTCCTGCATCGTGTGCGGGTCGATGAGGACGAGGCCCAGCGTCACGAAGAACGCGAACATGCCGACGCCGACCACGACCGCCTGGACGAGCTGCCTGCTGGCGAGCAGGAACAGCAGGTTCAGGTTCTGCAGGCGCGACAGCGGGGCGGCCCGCCATCCGGCGCGGCAGGCCGCGGAGCCTTCGAGCGGGGTGCCCCGGCACGCGGTGATCACGGCCTCGGCCGACAGGCCGTCCTCGATCTGCGCGATCTCCTCACGCAGCCGGGCGCCGGACGCGAACACCGTCACGATGGCGAAGATGGCGATCACGAGAGCCTCGCGCTGCCAGGTCAGCCGTCCGGCCAGCTGCCACAGCTCGCCGGTGAAGAAGAAGAACAAGGTGAGGAAGAGCAGCATGGGCATGCTGCGGGCCTGTAGCTGGAAGCCGTTCCTTAGGTCGCCGAGGGCGTGGAGCAGCGCCCGGCCGGCCAGCGGCACCAGCCCGAAGGCCGTGCACAGGTAGGCCAGGGCGAAGCCCGCGCCGAGCAGGACCACCGTGGTCCAGACCAGGAGACCCTGCGGGAGGTGGCGCGTCTCGATCGCCGTTCTCAAGCCCTCGACGATGGGCCGCGTGCTGGAGCCGTACAGGCAGACACAGGCCACGGCCGTCAGGCGCGCGAGAGGGGACCGGAGCCGGCCGCCGATCCAGTGGCGCAACGGGACGGCCGCGGCGGCGACCATGCAGATCACCAGGACCTCGGGCAAGTCGGCGGGGATCCAGTGGACGATGCCGAGGAGACCCAGCACGGGGGCCATCCTGGTCACGGTGTCGCCGCGCCCGGGCGCGCGCCGCAGCCTGGGCAGCCCCTGGCGCACGAACCACCGCTCGGCCTCCGCCAGCCGGCGGCCGGGCTGAGGCTGCGCGCGCACCGCCGTCGCGGCCGGTGTCCGCGTGGACGTCATCCGGTCACCTCCCGAGGAGCTGGAGTCCCCACTATGGGAAGCGCCCATTGACGCACGCTTGCAGCGCGCTGGCGAGCCGGCGCCCGCGACGTCGCTAGGAGACCGGCTCCCGGGTGAGGAAGGCCAGCTGCGCCCGCTTGGCCGGCAGGTACACCTCCGGCAGGTCGACCTCGGGCAGCACCACCACCGGCCCGAGCTCGGCGCCCATCCTGACCAGACGGCTGATCGCCTTGTCGTTGCCGGCGTCGGGCTCGGCCACGATGCGCCGCCGTCCCAGCGTGCCGAACGCGAAGGAGACGAGCACCGACAGCAGCGCGCCGGTGAAGCCCGGCCGCGCCTCGCCCTCGGCCGGGCCGATCAGCACGTGGGCGCCGATGTCGCCGGGCTCGGGGTCGTAGCACTCGCTGACCCGGTCGGCCTGCGGCTCGTAGGTCTGGAACAGCGCGAGCGGCGTGTCGTCCCGGACGGCCAGGTAGGCGTGGTGCGTGGTGAGCGAGTCGAGGTGCTCGTAGGTCCGCAGCACCTCCTCACGGCTGAAGCCGCTCATGCCCCAGAACCGGGCCCGCTCCTGCGTCACCCAGCCGTGGAGCACGTCGACGTCGGCGGCCGGGTCGACGCGCAGGAGGCGCACGGTGCCGAAGCCCTCGACGTGCTGCTCGTGGACGGGAGCGCGGCCCGCCGCCGTCCAGGCGCGTGCGGTCATGGGGGTGGTCCTCCTCGGGGTGGGGCTCGGGGTGGGGTTCGGGGTGGGGAAGGACTCGGTGGCCAGCCGGTCCCAGTCGGTGATCACGGGCACGAGCTCCCCGTTCAGCCACAACGGGAGCTGGTCGCGGTGGTGGGGCGACCCCGGCACGCCCGAGGCGCCGAACGGGACGACCCACCGGCTGTCCTCGCGCCGGGCCAGGTCCCACACGTAGCGGGCCGCCGGCCCTCGCGCGGCGAGGTCGGTGACGCCGGGCACGCTGGAGGTGCACAGCACGCAGTCGTGGTCGCCGGACAGCGCCGGCGGCCGCTCGCGAGCGTCCTGGCCGTACGGCAGGGCGCGCCATGCGGCGAGCCGGTGGGTCTGCCCCCACGTCATGCCGGGGTTGCCGGTCGCGGCCACCTCCTCGAGCGCCTCCCGCACCGCGCGGGCGGCGTCGAGCCCGGGCAGCGGGCCCGCGGTCAGGTCCTCCCGCAGCAGGTGCTCCAGCGCGTAGGCGACGCGGGAGGCCAGGTTCAGCCAGGGCAGGAACAGCGCGGGATAGGCCGGGGGCCGGCTGAGCGCGGCCAGCGCGGGGTGCGCCGCGAGCCGCCGGACGACCGCGCCGCGCACAGCCGCGAACGCCCCCGCGTCGGCGCTTCCGGCCGCCATGCGCCGATCCCAGGCCAGCAGCCGGTCGCGCAGCCGGGCGGCGGGCGGGCTGAGGCCGTCCAAGCGCGAGAGGTGGTCCAGGAGGGGCGCGGCGGAGGACAGGTGGTCGTCCGTGTGGATCGCCGCCATGTCCGCGGCCGACCAGGCGTTCCGGCTCTCCAGCAGGCGCCGGATGCGGGCGGCGCGGTGCGGCGCGGCGAACTCCACGCCCAGCGGCGCGGCCAGGCCGCGGTCGTTGGCCATGACGGCGAGCCCGTCGCGGACCTCGCCGCGGGGCGGGCGGTGCCAGCCGCGCCACTCGTGGCCGGCCTCCCACGCCGGTACGGCGCGCACGCGGTTGTCGTCGTGACGCACGGGGACGGCGCCCGCGACCCGGTGCAGCAGGCCGCCCTCGACGTCGGCGGCCAGGACGACGTTGAGGGGCTCGGCCCAGGCGTCCAGCGCCCGGTCCACGTCGGCGACGCGGCGGGCCGCCAGCAGCGCGGGCAGCGCGCCGAAGCCCAGGTCCTCGCGGACGCGCGGCGGGTAGCGCAGGCTGATGCCCTCGCCCTCGCCCTCGGCCGGCCCGCCGAGGAAGATGATCACGGGGCCGCGTTCGGTCTCGACGACCTCCACCTCGACGGGCTCGTCCCCGGCCACCTCGACGGTCTCGGTGTGCCGGTGGGCGGGCCGCCACCCTCCGGGCCCGAGCGCCTCCACCCCCTCCCCGGTACGGCGCAGCCGTTCCCGGTAGAGGTCCTGGTAGTCGGCCATGGCGTTGGTGATGGCCCACGCCACCGTGCCGGTGTGGCCGAAGTGGGCGATGCCGGGGATGCCGGGAATCGCCAGGCCGACGACGTCGTACTCCGGGCAGGCCAGGTGGATCTGCTGGTAGACGCCCGGGTCCTCGATGAAGCGGTGCGGATCCCCCGCGATCAGGGGCAGGCCGGTCGCGGTGCGAACGCCGGCCAGCAGCCAGCCGTTGCTGCCCGAGGTGCCCGGCCCGTCCGTGGCGAACAGCCCGACGGCCTCCGGCCCCAGGTGGCGGATGACCTCCTCCCGCCACAGCTTGGCCGGGAAGCCCGCGAACAGGATGTGCGCCGAGAGCCAGATCCCCATCGGGGTCCACGGCTCCCAGCGCCCCGGCTCCAGGCCCACGGCCGCGAACTCGGGGGCGCGGCGGGCGCCCTCCGCCAGCCCGTCGTTGACGCCGTCGGCGTAGGCCGCGACCCAGGCGGCGGTGTCCGGATCCCCGCGCCGGAGCGCGGCGAAGCAGCGCCGGGCGGTGTCGTCGAGCCGGGCCTGGCGGGCGAAGACGTCCCAGCCCGCGGCCTCGGCGCCGAGGAAGGCGGCGGACGTGCCCCGGGCGCGGTGCCGTTCGATCTCCAACTGCCAGGCCCGGTCCACGGCGGTGACGCGCCCCTGCGCGAAGGCGAGCTCCAGGGCGTTGTCCGCCTTCACGTGCGGAATGCCCCAGGCGTCCCGGCCGACGACGATGGTCACGGATCCCCCGTTCCTGAACAGTAAGGTAAGCCTATCCTAATGATCCCGCGAGTGAAGGTCCTTGGGCATCCGGTTTGCAATGGTTACGCCCTGCCTGCCGGGTACGACGGACGGCATTGCGGGGTTCATGGGGGAAGCGGATTCTCATCACGGGGGCCGGCACCGGATTCGGGTGCATGGCCTCGCTCGACCTCGCGGCGAGGGGCCACGAGGTGATCGCCGCGGTCCACGGCCATCAGGTCGCCGAGATGGAGCGGGAGGCCGCCCACGGCGTCCCGTCCGGCGGCGAGTGCGGCATCCTGTTCGCCGGCGTCGGCGCTTCCCTGAGCCGCCGGTTCGAGTTCGTCCAGGAAGAGTGGGTCAACAGCGGCATCTTCATCGGCCGGGACGGCGAGCGGGACCCGCTGTGCGGCGCCAACGAGGGCACGGGCACGTTCACGATCCCGCAGCGGCCCGTCCGGCGTCGGCTCACCGGCCTGCCGTCCTTCGTCACCACCCGCGGCGGCGAGTACTTCTTCACGCCCGGGCTCGGCGCCCTGCGCTGGCTGGCCGAGCTGCCGGGATGAGCGCCGTGACCGGGCGAAGGCGCGCCGCCGTTTGCGAATGATTTACAAATGCCAGGTTGAGGCCGGGGTTCGTGGCGGAACGAGGGTGAAGTTCTGGGAGGCGGGAAACGGCCTGGCTCTCACCATCGAAACGGGGGATGCTCCATGAGCACGCTGATCGCCGTCGCCTACCCTGGCGTGGACACCGCCATGAGAGTCCGCGACCGCCTCATGGAGCTCCAGCGCCAGAACCTGATCACGCTGGCCGACGCGGTCGTCGCGGAGAAGAAGGCCGACGACAAGATCAAGCTCCACCAGCTGCACAGCACCGTCGGCGCCGGCGCGACCATGGGCAGCCTCTGGGGCGGGCTGATCGGCCTGATCTTCCTCTCGCCTCTGCTGGGCATGGCGGTGGGCGCCGCGGCGGGAGCCGCCATGGGCGCGGCGACCGACGTCGGCGTCGACGACGCCTTCATGAAGGACCTCGGCCGGCGGCTGCAGACGGGTGGCGCGGCCCTGTTCCTGCTGGTCACGCGGAGCACGCCGGACAAGGTGATCGCCGAGGTCGCGCCGTACGGCGGCGAGATCATGCAGACCTCGCTCAGCGAGGATGCGGAGCTCCAGCTGCGCGAGGCGCTCGAGGTGGCCCAAGCCGCGCGCTAGGCGCGCTCGGGATCGTCCGATGCGCCGGCAGCCGTCGGTGGGCTGCGGGCGCCAGGCTCTCCGAGCTCCCCCGGTGAGGGTTGATCCATGGCTGGCGGACAGGTCCGGCACCCGCGCGAGCCGTCGCTGGGGGACGCCATCTGGCCGCTGGTGGCCCTGGTGGTGCTCATCGGCGGCTCGCTGGCGCTGTTCGGGCTCGACGCGCTGGACGGCCCGATCCAGATCGCGCTGGTCCTGTGCGCGATGATCGCGGGGCTGGTCGTGCTGAAGAACGGCCACCGGTGGGAGGACCTGCAGGCCAGCGGGCAGCGCGCGCTGTCGTCGATCACCACCGCCCTGTTCATCCTGCCGGCGGTCGGCGCGCTGATCGGCACCTGGAACATGCCGGGCACCATCCCGACCCTCGTCTACTACGGGATCCAGGTGCTCTCGCCCGGCTGGTACTACGCCGCGACCGCGCTGATCTGCGCGGTCATCGCCATGTCGATCGGCAGCTCCTGGACCACGGTCGAGCTGAGGTCGCTGGGCGACATCTTCTGGATCACGCCGCTCAACCTGCTGCCGCTGCTGCTGCTCGTGGTGCTGTCGGCCCGCAAGGTGCCGGCCACCCTGGCGCTGATCGCCTCGGCGCTGTTCGCCGGTCTGGTCGGGATGTTCACCCAGCCCGCGGTGACCTTCGGCACGATCCTGGAGGAGTTCGGCCTGATCAACCGGCTCATCGAGCCGATGGTGCGCGGCCAGGGGGACGGGACGGCTGTTCCTGACCGTGTTCGCCAGCGCGTTTCGGCCTCAACGTCGTCGCCGGCGACCAGTACATCGCGCTGGTGCTGCCCGCCCGGGTCTTCCGCGCCGAGTTCGCCAGACGCGGGCTGGCGCCGACGAACCTGTCCCGGCTGACGGCCGACAGCGGCACGGTCACCTCGCCGCTGGTGCCGTGGAACTCCTGCGGCGCGTTCATGGGCGCGGTGCTGGGCGTCTCCACGCTGGCCTACCTGCCGTTCTGCTTGTTCAACATCTTCAGCCCGCTGCTGAGCGTGCTGTACGGGTTCACCGGATTCAAGGTCGAACGGACGGTCACCGTACCTCCCGGCAGTCAGGAGGCTCAGCCTTGAGCACCGAAACCAAGATCTCCTCGGCCGCTGGCGCTGACCGCGATGGTGGTCGGCTCCATGGTCGGGGCCGGCGTGTTCTCGCTGCCGCGCAACTTCGCCCAGGCCACCGGCGTGTTCGGGGCGCTCGTCGCCTGGCTGATCGCGGGCGTGGGCATGCTCATGCTGGCGTTCGTCTTCCAGACGCTGGCCGTACGCAAGCCGGACCTGAACGCGGGCGTCTACGCCTACGCCAAGGCCGGGTTCGGCGAGTTCCCCGGCTTCTTCTCCGCCTTCGGCTACTGGGCCAGCGCCTGCGTGGGCAATGTGTCGTACTGGGTGCTGATCAAGTCGACGCTCGGCGCGGTCGTCCCGGGCTTCGGCGAGGGCAACACGCTCCTGACGGTGGCCGTCTCGGCGATCGGGGTCTGGGCCTTCCACTTCATGATCATGCGAGGGGTGCGCGAGGCGACGGCGATCAACAAGATCGTGACGGTCGCGAAGCTGGTGCCGATCGTGCTGTTCGTGGTGATCATGATCGTGGCGCCGCGCGGCGAGGTGTTCGCGGCCAACCTCTGGGGCGGCGAGGGCGCGGGACCGCTGTTCGACCAGGTGAGGGCCACCATGCTGGTGACGGTCTTCGTCTTCCTCGGCGTGGAGGGGGCCAGCGTCTACTCCCGCTACGCGCGCAGGCGTGAGGATGTGGGGCGGGCGACGGTGCTCGGCTTCCTGAGCGTGCTGGCGCTGTTCGCCTCGGTGTCGGTGCTCCCGTACGGCGTGCTGCCCCGCGCCGACCTGGCGCAGGTGCGCCAGCCGTCCATGGCGGGGTGCTGGAGTCGGTGGTCGGGCCGTGGGGCGCGGTGTTCATCAGCGCCGGGCTGATCGTCTCGGTGCTGGGCGCCTACCTGGCCTGGACGCTGATGGCGGCCGAGGTGCTGTTCGGGGCGGCCAGGGACGAGGACATGCCGCGTTTCCTGCGGCGGGAGAACGCCCACGGCGCGCCCGCGGCGGCGCTGGTGCTGACCAGCGCGCTCATCACGCTCGTGCTGGCCGTCACGCTGTTCTCCGACGACGCCTTCTCCTTCACGCTCAAGCTGACGAGCGCGCTGTCGCTGATCCCGTACCTGCTGGCCGCCGGGTACGCGCTGAAGCTGGGCGGCCGTGCCAAGGACGTGGCGGTCGCCGCGCTCGCGGCCGTCTACACCGCCTTCCTGATCTTCGCGGCCGGGCTGGAGTTCGTGCTGCTGTCGTGCATCGTCTACGCGCCCGGCACCGTGCTGTTCGCCATCACCCGCCGCGAACGCGGCAGGCGCGTCTTCTCACCCGCCGAGCTGCTGTTCGCCGTGGTCTGCGCGGGCGCCGTCCTCGGCGTCATCGGGCTGTCCACCGGCTTCATCACCATCTAGTCGCTAGTCGAGAGGAACCGGCATGTCCTTCGGAGTGCATTCCGAGGTCGGCACCTTGCGCAAGGTCATCGTGCACCGGCCCGAGCTGAGCATGAAGCGGCTCACGCCGGCCAACAACGACCGGCTGCTGTTCGACGACATCCTCTGGGTCGAACAGGCGCAGCGCGAGCACGACGCCTTCGTCGCGATGATGCGCGAGCGCGGCATCGAGGTCTACCACCACCGGCAGCTGCTCGCCGAGGCGCTCGACGCGAGCTTCGAGTCCAAGCAGCACGCCATCGAACGCGCCGTCACCCACCTGACCGTCGCGATCGGCATGTCCGAGCGCACCAACGCGCGCACCATCGAGCACATCGCGCTGTCGCTGTTCGCCGCCGGGGCCGCCGAGCGCGTCATCGCCGTCCACATCCCCAGGCAACGCTCCTCCATGCACCTCGACACCGTCTTCACCTTCCGGGACGTCGACAAGGCCACCGCCTACCCGCCCTTCCTGGAGACGGCCACGACCTACTCGCTGCGTCCCGGCGACAAGCCGGGCACGCTGGAGGTGCGGCGCGACGCGAGCTTCGTCGGCGCGCTGGAGGACTCGCTCGGGCTGTCCCGGCTGGAGGTCATCCCAACCGGCGGCGACGACTACCAGCAGGCCCGCGAGCAGTGGGACTCGGGCAACAACTTCTTCGCCCTCGAACCCGGCGTCGTGGTCGGCTACCACAAGAACCAGTTCACCAACCGCAAGCTACGCGCGCACGGCGTCGAGGTCATCGAGATCGAGGGCTTCGAGCTGGGCAAGGGCCGCGGCGGGGCGCACTGCATGACCTGCCCCATCGAGCGCGACGCGGCGTAATCGGGGAGCGGGTTCGTTCCTCACCTGGGATAGTCGAAGGAGGTCCCTTTCGTTCCGGTTCGTTCCGGCAGGAGATCATGGACGAAGAGCAGCACCCCCCGGCAGGCGGTGAGGACCGTCTCCCTGAGACCTATGACGAGTTCAGCGCCCATCCCATGGCCCGCAGGCGCGAGATCTACGCTCGGCTGCCGGCGCGGACGCGCAGCCGCTTATGGCTGGAGCAGCTGTCTCGGTACCGCGCCACGCACACCGACCTGACGGCGGCGCAGCGGCGCGTCCTCGACGAGGTCGAAGCGCTCATGCGCGACGAGGAGACCTTCGCGCCGGGCGGCGGACCGAGCCCGGAGGTCGACCGGATCAGCCGGGCCGCCATCGCCGCCCTCGGCAAGGACGAGGCCCGCAGGCTCCTGGCCACGCTCGGGCCCGAGGAACCCGGGGGAGCATGCGGGATCGGATGACGGCGCCGAGCTCACGTGGGCTACCTTGTCCGGCATGATCGCCGAAGGCTGGCTGGCCGACACCCGGGCGTCCTACGACACCGTCGCGGAGAGCTACGCGGACCAGGTGCGCGACCTGCTCGATCAAACACCCTACGAACGCGCGTTCCTGGCGCTGTTCGCCGACCTGGTGCGGGCCACCGGCCCGGGGCCGGTGGCCGACGTGGGGTGCGGGTCCGGGAGAATCACGGCCCACCTGCGGGAGCTGGGCGTGGACGCGTTCGGGATCGACCTGTCGCCCGCGATGATCGAGGTGGCTCGGCGCGAGCACCCCGGCCTGCGGTTCGAGGTCGGCTCCATGACGGACCTCGACCTCGCCGACGCCTCGATGGCCGGCCTGGTCGCCTGGTACTCGCTGATCCACGTTCCCGACGAGGAGATCGGCCGGGTCCTCACGCACTTCCGGCGGGTGCTGCGGCCCGGCGGCCCCCTGCTCCTCGGCTTCCACGTCGGCGACGAGTCCCGGTTGATCACCCAGGGCTACGGTGGCCACCCGATGCAGGTCTACGTCCATCGCCGCCGGCCCGACCAGGCGGCCGCCTGGCTCGACGACGCCGGCTTCACGGTCGAGGCGCAGATGACCTTGAGCTCGGCCGAGAGCAAGCTCGGGGGAGTTCTCATGGCGCGCCGGCGGCCCGATGCCCGGCAGGGATGACAGCTCTTTCGGCGACAGGCCCGCCGTGGGTTCGGCCGGACTGAACTCACGAAGGCGGCGAGCAGATCGGCGGGCCCGGCCCTCCCGGTAACAGCCGACGCTTCGTGAACAGGTCGCTGAGCCGGGCGGCGCGTCGCCCTCGCCGGCGCGGTCGCGGTCGGGCTGTCAGCTTCCCGGGCCGTCGTGGAGGTTCCACGGCAGCGCCCTGAACTCCGACTCGCACGGGTTGCCTCGGCGAGGAGGAACGTGCCGGTGGTCAGGTCGGCGATCGAGGAGCACAGGGTGTGCCACCGCTTGACGGCCGGCCGGCTGCACCGGCGCGCGGGCCGCGAATACGGGTGCGTCCTCTACGGGCAGCTGCGCGCGTGCAGCTGGAGTTCGAGACCGTCGACCTCGGCCCGGGCGACTCGATCGTCTTCGACTCCATGACCCCGCACCGCGTGTCCGACATCGGCGACGGCGAGGCCAAGGCGGTATGGGCGGTCGCCGGCCGAGGCAGCGTCAACGAGCCCGTCGACCTGCCCAGCTGGACCGCGCGGAAGGCGGACGCGGCCGTGGGCGTCACCGGACACCATCGGGACATCCTTCATGATGGCTGGTCAAAGGGGTAGGAGCCGGTCATGAAGGTGACAGCAGAAGACATCGGGGTGCTGCTGCTCCGGGTGCCCGCGGGGATGCTCCTCATGGGGCACGGCGCGCAGAAGCTGTTCGGCTGGTTCGGCGGGGGCGGCCCCGAGGGGACCGGCGAGATGATGACCGCGCTCGGCTACCCGAACGGCAGGCTCATGGGCATGGCCGCCGGGCTGGGCGAGCTCGGCTCGGGCGCCGGCATCGCGCTGGGCGCGGCGACGCCGCTGTCCTCGGCCGGCCTCATCGCCACCATGACCAACGCGATCGTCTCGGCCCACCTTCCCAAGGGGTTGTGGACCCAGCACGGCGGCTTCGAGTACCCGCTCGTGCTGGGTGCCGGCGCGGCCGCCCTGGCCGTGCACGGGCCGGGCAAGCTGTCGGTCGACGCCATACTCGGGCTCGAACGCAAGGGACTCGGCTGGGGGCTGGTCGCGGTCACCCTCGGGCTCGGCGCCGCGGCGGCCGTGCTCTCGCTCCGCCGCCAGGGCCAGGACAAAGCACGAGGCGGCTGAGGAGGCCGGCAGCCGCTGAGCGGCCCCGTGGACCGCGACCGCCGGATGCGTCCAGGCTCTCCAGGCGGAGCGTCACTGTCGGGCACGATCCGCCGGCACGCCGTCACGGGGCTCCCGCAGCACGAAGGCGGCCAGGTCGTTTTAGCAGCCTGTCGACCCGCACGCCCGTGTGGACCGCCTCGAGCGTCAGCATGCGCCGGTCCAGGCGTGATGCGACACGTCCCGCAGCTCTGGGGCCGGCCCGCACAGCCGCCGGGACGTGATGGCCACCCTCCGGGCCTGCCGGCCGCTTATCGCCGACATGTTCGACAATGGTACGGCCAAGCGCGCCGGCCAAGGCCGCGTCAGCCGCGGTCACGGGCCCCGCCGGCGAGGACCTGGTCGATGTGCGCGGCGAGCTCGACGTCCCGCGGCGTCACCCCGCCCGCGCTGTGGGTCGACAGCCGGAAGCGGATGCCGTCCTCCGTGCGCTGGATCTGAGGATGGTGGCCCAGCGCGTCGGCCTCGTTGCTCACCGCCTCGCTCAGCCAGCCGTAGCTGTCCGGGGTGATCGGCACGTCCTTGACCAGGGCGTCGCCGTCCCGGCGCCAGCCCCCCAGGGCCGCCAGAGCGGTGTCGATCTCCTCGTCGGTCAGGCGCTCGGTCATGGTGCCCCCTGGGTCGTCGTCTTCGCTGACCGGCTACCACCGATGAGCCGGTTCACACGCGCGGCCGGGCTTTCGCTCGCCGCGCGGACCGGCGGCCGTCCGTCACGGAGCCGCCGGCCCGCCGTGGGTGCCCGGCGAGGGGTCGATCACCTGCCCTGGTAGACGCGCACGTAGTCGAACTCGGCGTCGACGGCCGGCTGCGCGCCTCCGTGCGCCACCAGCCCGATGCGTGGCGCGGTGTCCTTCGGGAACGTCCACACGCCGCCCCACGTCCACGTCTTGCCGTCGCGGCTGGAGCCGGCGCGGAACTCGTGCTCGCCGTCGGCCGGGTCGACGCGGTGGGCCAGCCGGAGCCAGGTGGTCTTGGCGGGCGGGCCGACGATGTTCCCGCCGTAGGACAGGCGGCCGGCGAACGGGAGCTCCCTGCCGTACTCCACCTGCCGGGTGTTCCAGATGGCCACCTGGCTGAGGCGGGCGAAGTCGTCGTCGGAGACGTAGGCGACCAGGCCGGCCTGCTGGTAGTTGCGTACCGCGTCCTCGCCCAGGTCGAGGGTCACCTTCGTCTCGACGATGTAGTCGCCCTCCGGCGGGGTGCGCAGCAGCACGCTCGCGGTGTTGGCCGTGCCCACCAGGTCGGAGCCCTGGACCGGCCAGCGCAGCACGCCGTCGGCGACGCGGGCGGCGGCGTCCTCGCGCACCCACTGCCAGCCGCTGCCCCGGCCGTCGAACTCGTCGCCGTCCAGCAACCGGCCGGGACGAGGCACCGGCGCCGGGCGGGTGACCGGGGTGTACAGCCGCGCCACGCTCACGTTGTCGAAGTCGGCCTGGCCGTCGGCGACCAGCCCGAACGCACCCGACAGCGGCACCGGCGAGTCGAGCCGCACCATGGCCTCGGGACTGCCGATCCGGTCGGCCGAGCCGGCCTGGGCGGTGATCGTCCGGCCCTCGACCGTGACGGCCAGGTTGCGCCAGGTCGCCGCGCCGCCCGGCAGCGCGGCCGTACGGCGTGCCCCGCCGGCGCTCACGACCAGCTCGTCGCCGGACACCACAGCGGTCGCCCGGCCGATCCGCAGCCCTCCCGAGCGGCCGGTCGCCACCCGCAGGTCGGTCTCGGCGCGCACGTCCCCGCCGACACCGCGGCGGGCGGTGAGCGTCGCCTGGCCGCCGGCGGCGCTGTGCCGTACATATCCGTCTTGTACGGCCCAGCCGTCCACGCCGCGCCATCCCGGCAAGCCCGGATCGGTGAAACGCTCGTCCACGAACCCGCGCGTGACCGGTGTCTGCTTCGACCGCTCCGACGGTCCGGCCCCGGCGCGCACCACCGGCCAGCCGTCGATCCAGTCCAGCCGGTCCAGCAGCATGGGCCGCTCGTTGATGCCGTAAGGCTCGTCCAGGAACGGGTCCGATCGGTCGATGCCGTGGTAGAGCATCCAGTCCTGCCCGGACAGGTCCGTCAGCTGCGAGTGGTGGCCGACGCCGATCCAGCGGTTGCCGTTCTGGTCCAGGACCGGGGTGCCGCCGGCGCGGGAGGCGAGCAGCGGCTGCCCCTCCCGGTCGACGAACGGTCCGCGCGGGCTGGTGGCCCGCCCGGCCAGCACCGAGTAGCCGGTGGTGGGGCCCGCGCAGCAGTTGGCGGAGGAGGCCAGCAGGTAGTAGAACCCGTCGCGCCGCACGACGTAGGCGCCCTCGAACTTGTTGTCGATCGCGACCTGCGTGGGCTGCCCCACGGTCTTCAGCCCGTCAGGGGTGAGCTCGGTGACCCACACCCCTCCGAAGAATCCCCCGAAGTAGAGATATTTCCGCCCGTCGACGTCCGTGAACTGCGCCGGGTCGATCGTGTTCCAGTACGAGTCCCCGGCCGGCCGCGGCGGTACCACGGGAGCGGGCTGGTGGGTCCACGGTCCCGTCGGCGACGGCGCCGTGGCGACCCCGATCGAGAAGTCCCACGGGTGCGGCGTGCCGGCGGTGTTGGTGACGGTGAAGTACATGACGTACCGCCCGTCGAGGTAGCGGACGTCCGGAGCCCACAGCATGGTCTCCGGCGCGGCGTAGGGCGGCAGGTTGTCCTCGCCGAAGGCGTCCCCGACGTACTCCCAGCTCACCAGGTCGCCGGAGCGGGCGATGGGCAGCCGATGGTGCTTGCCCTCGCCCTCACGCAGCGGGTCGGACGTGCCGTAGGAGTACCAGTAGCCGTCGAGCCCCCGGATGACCGCCGGGTCGGCGAAGGTGTCGGCGAAGGAGGCCGACACCGGGTTGGCGTAGAAGGAAGGAGCGGAGAATAAGGACAGGACGAGCGAAGCGACCGCTGCGATGCGCATGTGTCAGCCTTTCGAGCCGCTGGGGAAGTGCCGTCGATGACGTAGTGCTGCGTCAGCGTGGACAGGATCAGTACCGGCACGGTCAGCGTGGTGAGCGTGGTCAGGTTGCCGGGCCGGACCGGCGGGGGAGAAGGCGGCCCCGGCCGGTCGAGCGGCTTGGCCACCTCGTCCGGAGACGGCGCCACCTGGCGGGCGGCGTTCGTGGTGACGGTGCACGTCGTGAGGACCGCCCGCCGCTGAGTGGCCCCTCCCGGCTCGCCGCTCCGCCGTAACCGGTGAGAACGGGAGGTCCTGGGCCGAGGCCGGGCACCCGTCGCCGGGTGATGTCGTCCAGTGGCATCCCATCACACTCCTGACCCAATGGTTATCCCGTTTTACATCGTTGTATCTAGCGTTGTAAACAACGCCGGCCGAGTTCAGTGCAGCGTCGTTCATCGCAGCGTCGCCGGTGGTCTCGCGCATGCCGCCGGGGTCGCCAGGAATGCCGCAGCCTGCCGTGGGTAGCGGCCCGACACGGCGCCGCAGCGGGCTGAAGACCCTATACGAACCACTCCCGAGGAGGGGCCATGCCCTCTCCGGACAGCGTGTTGTTCATCGGCAACGCCACCACGCTCATCCGGTGCAACGGCTTCACGTTGCTCACCGACCCGAACTTCCTCCACCGCGGCCAGCGCGCCTACCTGGGGTACGGCTTGACCTCACGCCGCCGCACCGATCCGGCGCTCGAGATCGGCGAGCTGCCGGCACTGGACGCCGTCGTGCTGTCCCACCTGCACGGCGACCACTGGGACCGGGTGGCGCGCAGAGGGCTCGACCGGGACACGCCGATCGTCACCACGCCGCAGGCGGCGCGCAGGCTGCGGCGGCAGGGCTTCGGCGCGGCGACCGGCCTGGAGGTGTGGCATGACACCGCGCTGCGCCGCCGCGGCGGCGGCACGGTGCAGATCACCGCCCTGCCGGCGCGCCACGCGCCCGGTCCCGCGCAGTGGCTGCTGCCGCCCGTCATGGGGAGCATGCTCGAGTTCCGCGATCTCCACGACCGGGTCGCCCTGCGCCTGCTCATCAGCGGCGACACCCTGATGGACCATCGCCTTCTGGCCAGCATCCCGATCCGGTTCCCCGACATCGACGTGGCCGTCGTCCACCTGGGCGGCACCAAGCTGCTCGGCATGCTCCTGGTGACCATGACGGGGGAGCAGGGCGCCCGCTGGGTGCACCTGATGAACCCGCGGACGGTGCTGCCGGTCCACTACGACGACTACACGGTGTTCACCTCGCCGCTGGAGGACTTCCAGCGGCACGCCGAGGAGGCCGGGGTGGCCGACCGCGTCCACTGCCTCGCCCGCGGCGAGAGCCGGCCCCTGCCCGTACGGCCGGCGAGCCCTACCACGCCGGGCCGTCCAAGGAGAGCGGACGACGCCTGAGACCCTCGATGGCCTCATCCCCGTCGAGTGGAGGGTCCTCCGCATGACCGGAGGCTTTCGGCTTAGGCAGGCGCGTTCCATGCCTGTTGCCGGTAACACGCCGATGCTGCTGCTCAAGGGGTACGGCTGGCTGCCCGATCTACAGCGCCGCGGCGTGGGACCTGCGCGAGGGAGCTGCCACTACGCGCCCGGGCTCGGCAGCCGACGTGGTGGCCACCCACGTGGACGCCGACGGCAGCGGCTGGACCGCACACCGCGGCCGTGGAACTGCTCGACGTGATCCGGCCGACCGTGGCGGTGTGCTGGTTTGGCAGCCGGCCCTTGGCGTCGGAGGCGCCGCGCCTTGCTCGGCCTTCTCGCCGAGCGTCATCGCCACGGCTCCCACCGTGCCGGCGACCAACCCCTGCCACAGCGCTCGTCCCATCATGCCCGCCGCCTACCCCCTTCCGGCGCCATCGCGGGCAGCGGACGTTCACAAGACGACAGCTCACAAGACGACAACGGTTCACCTGCCACGGGGGCACGCTGCGAGGCGATCGTCTCGTCTGGGGTAGCGGCCCCCCATGGCTTCCACTCGTGTCGCCGGGCTGATGCTCGGCCTGGGGATCGGCGGGTTCGCCGACGGGATCGTGCTGCACCAGCTCCTCGGCTGGCACCACATGCTCACCGGCTGGTATCCCCACGACGACCGGCTCAACATGATCGGTGATGGCCTGTTCCACCTGGGGTGCCTCGTCCTGGTCTGCCTGGGGATCGCGGCGCTCGCGCGGATCGGCCCGGTCTCGGGCCGGGAGCTCACCGGGTGGATCATCACTGGATGGGGCGTCTTCAACGTGGTCGAGGGCATCATCGATCGCCAGCTCCTCGGCGTGCACCACGTCCGTCACGGCCCCGATCAGCTGCTGTGGGATCTGGGTTTCCTCGGCTTCGGCGCGGCGCTCATCGTCGCGGGGCTCGTCCTGGCCAGGCGCGTCGCACCTTCGCGTGTGTAGCCGGTGACCGACCGGTTCGTGCGGATGGCCGCCGTACCGTCGCCCGCCGTCCGGCGTGTTTGGGCCGTGCCGCTGGGGCAGAGGCGGGGTTCGACCACTGGAAGGGGTCCGCCATGAGGCTCAAGCGAGATCTGGCGGTGGCCGCCTTGGCAGCGGGCGGTACGGCTGTCGCGGTCCGGTACGGCCGGGCACGCCGGCGACGAGCCGCACGGCGGGGCGCGGCATGGTACGTCGTCACCGTCGAGGCCGATCCGGCGGAGCTGAGCGGCACGGGCCGTCCCGACGCCTTGGCCGGCCTGTCCGAGCGGCACGAGGTGCGGATCAGCGCCGCACCCGGCGGCCGGGGCTGCGAGATCGCCGTGCGCGACGCCGACGGGGCGGCCCGGCGGCGGCTGCGGGAGATCAAGCAGCTGCTGGAGACCGGCGAGGTGCTGCGCGTGGACGACCAGCCCGAGGGGCACCGCACCCCGGTGGGCCGGGTGGCGCTGCCGGTGGCGCGCACGTTGATGAGAAGGGGCGCGCGATGAAGGCGCTGTGCTGGGCGGGGATCAACGAGGTGGCGGTTGAGGAGGTCCCCGACCCGACCATCCTCAACCGGCAGGATGCGATCGTCCGCGTCACCGCCAGCTCGGTCTGCGGCTCGGATCTGCACCTCCTCGACGGATACGTGCCGACCATGATGGCCGGGGACGTCATCGGCCACGAGTTCCTCGGCGAGGTGGCCGAGGTGGGGCCGGACGTGCGGGAACGGCGGGTCGGCGAGCGGGTGACGGTCTGCTCGATCATCGGCTGCGGCCGCTGCCGCTACTGCCGCTCCCAGATGTGGTCGCTGTGCGACAACACCAACCCCGATCCGGGGTTCCTGGAGGCGCTCAACGGCCACGCCACCGCGGGAATCTTCGGGTACTCGCACGCGATGGGCGGGTTCGCCGGCAGCCACGCCGAGTACGTGCGCGTGCCGTACGCCGACGTCAACGCCTTCCCCGTGCCCGACGCGGTGCCCGATGCCGGCGCCGTCTTCGCCTCCGACGCCGTGCCCACCGGCTGGATGGGCGCCGACATGGGCGGGGTCGGGCCCGGCGACGTGGTGGCGGTGTGGGGTTGCGGCGGTGTGGGGCAGATGGCCGCCAAGGCCGCCTATCTGATGGGCGCCGAACGTGTCATCGCCATCGACCGCTTCCCGGAACGCCTGGCCATGGCCGCCGGCCGGGTGGGCGCCGAGCCGCTGAACTACGAGGAAACCGACGTGCTGGAGGCGCTCAAGGAGGCCACCGGCGGGCGGGGACCGGACGTGTGCATCGAGGCCGTGGGCATGGAGAGTCACGGGACCGGCGGGCAGTACGCCTATGACCGGGTCAAGCAGGCCCTGCGCCTGCAGACCGACCGCGGGCTGTCGCTGCGCCAGGCGATCCAGGCGTGCCGCAAGGGCGGCACGGTGGCGGTGCTGGGGGTCTTCCTCGGCTTCGTCGACAAGTTCCCCATGGGCGCGCTCATGAACAAGGGCCTGACGCTGCGCAGCGGCCAGCAGCACGGGCACCGGTACATCCCCATGATCCTGGACCGGATGGCCAAGGGCGAGATCGACGCTTCGTTCCTGCTGACCCATCCGATGCCGCTGGAGGAGGGCGCGAAGGGATACGAGCTGTTCAAGCACAAGCTGGACGGCTGCGTGCGCGCCGTCTTCCAGCCGGCCAGGACCACGTGAGCGCCCGTCTGGATGGCGGGCTGGGCGAGCTGCGGTGGAGCGCCGGGCTGGCCGTGATCCGGCCAGCCCGGCCCCGCGGCAGGCCCCAGACGGCTCGGCAGCCGCCTGTGCAGCGTCACCGCGTCGTTGACCGAGTAGACGAGTCGTACGGCGGGCTGGTGGTGCAGGGGTTCCGGTCTTGTGGAGCGCGAGTTCGGAGCCATCACAAGCGTCCCTCCGTTGCGAACGCTTCCTCAGGCCCCTCTGGCACATACAGCGCTCTCTAACCCCATACCGGGCGAATCCGCCGGTGCCGCCGGGCGACTCACGGGGATACGCGGGTAGCCCAGTTCAACCACGCCGAGGCGTACATGGTCACCGAGCCGGGCACCGGGTTGGTGTCCCGGAGCATCTGGTGAACCGTGCCGACCAACGCGGTGCGGTCTTCGGCGAACGGCGCGAGCCCGAGCCAGCCCGCCACGATCTGGCGGTAACCGGTCGTCACCCCGGACCCGTCGACCCAGTTGCTGGTCACGGGCCTGCCGTCCTGCGTCTTGAGCACCTTGCGGGTCAGCGTGTTCGCCAGCATGCGCATGTCCGGGGTGTTGAACAGCACCCCGGCCAGGTGCGCGGTGATCGCCATGGTCATCTCGATGTGCCCGTGCGAGATGTCCTCACCGCGCGTGCCCGCGCCGATGGCCGGCATGTTCTCCGAGATTCCGCTCTCCCGCGTCCAGCCGCGGTAGCAGTCGCCGCCGGTCCAGTAGTAGGTCCACGAGCCGGTGCCGTCGGGAAGGCGCTTGATGTCGTCGCGGAAGTTGCGCACCAGTGCCTCGGCCCTGGCCCGGGGTTCCGGGTCCTGGCCGGCCATCGCGAGCTCCAGCCACCCGCGCGCCATGCTGGTCGAGTAGTTGTGCGGCAGGTCCGAGCCGTCGAGGTTCACCGGGTCGCCCTTGTGGTAGCCGTAGAGCGCGCCACCGGCGGGGGTCGTGCGGACCTCGTCGTCGTGGATGTGGAGCGCCGCGGCGGCGGCCTGGTAGTACTCGGCGGCCCGCGCCCGCATCGACCTGCTCCGGCGCAGCCGCGGAGAGCGGGCCACCAGCCGGGCGTACTTGGCGATGGGGTAGGCGATCTGGCCGGTGTGGACGGAGGAGTGGAAGAACGGCGCGGCCATCGTCGCCGACAGCGGCATCGGGTTCGGGCCGGGAGCGGGGGAGGGCCGCAGGTCCTTCGCGGTGAGCCCGACGTCGTTGATGCTGAAGCCGTCCCACAGCCTGCGCACCACGTAGTCGGGGCTGCCCGGATCCATCGACAGGTTGTCGTGCGTCTCCTCGCACGGGTCGCCCGGCTTGTTGAAGCTGGGCAGCGGATGCCTGGCGTAGATCTTGAACGTGCCGGGGTTGGTGCCCTCGCTCACCGTGACCTCGATGAGCTTGGAGTACGCCCGTGGCGAGCGCAGCCGCAGGATCTCGGTGCCGGAGGCGTCCTTGAGGAACAGCTCGCCGCACGAGTACGGGTGCCCCAGCCGCCAGCCCGGCAGGGAACGGCCCTTCCAGTCGGTCACGCCGCGCACGTGGTCCCGGTTGGCGAGCACGCTGTCGATGTGGTCGGCGGCCTTGTCCAGGTAGTAGGCGTCGCCGTTCGCCTCGTACATCAGCAGGTAGGACTGCAGCACGTAGGACTCGCCCCAGCCGAGCTGGCCGAAGCTCTCGTTGGTCTCGTTCTTCAGTCCGTCGCCGTTGTTGAAGCCGAGGTCGAGCGCGTCGAACGCGGCACGCGAGGTGTAGTCGGCGGTGTCGGCCAGCGCCGGGGCGCGGGAGGTGCCGAACACCGATAAGCCGGCCAGCCCGACACCGCCGAGCACCGCGCCGCGCAGGACCTGCCGCCGGTCTAATCCCCTCATCTCCATCGCTTCCTCCTTGTCGTGTTCACAGCGGTCGTGTTCGCAGGGTCGTGTCCGCAGGGGTCGTGTTCACAGCGCGTCCAGCAGCGCGCGCAGCCGGTGCAGCGGCTCGGCCGCCTTCACGGCGGCTACGTGGTCGGCCGCGGCGGGCACGTAGTGGGTGCGCAGCTCGCGGGCGAACGCCTCCCGCCACGCCAGCCACTCGGCCACCAGAGCCGAGCATCGGCCCGCCACCTCGGCGCGCGCCCAGGCCAGCGCCGGGGACTTCGCCTCGGCGGCGTGGATGTGGAAGGCCGCGGCGCGAGCGGCCTCGGCGGTGCGGGCCTCGATGTCGGCGTGTTCGGCCAGCAGCGCCCACAGGGTGCCGCCTTCCCGTGCCGTGAACGCGCGTCGTGCCGCCGCCCAGTGGTGCGGCTCGGCGCTGTCCAGCAGGCGGAGGAGGCGCGGCATCCCGTCGAGCGCGGCGTCCAGCTCGGATTCGCCGAGGTCGGCGTTCCAGTAGAGCAGGCCGGACGCCGCGAAGCCGGGCTCGGCGGTGGCGAGCGGTTCGCAGGGCGCGGTGACCGCGCTGTAGGCCGACCACGCGGTGGTGACCACGCCCAGCGCGCCGGCGGCTCGGGCCTGCCGGGCCCACTGCGTGATGTTGCCGATGCGCCGATGCCACCGGGGCGCGCAGACGTCCTCGCCGTCGGCGCCGCGCGCGGCGGCGGCGCCCAGCACGGGCACCCCGAGCGCGGTGAGCCCGCGCAGCCAGGCCAGCGAGCGGGATCCGTGGTCGTACTTGACCGCGCGCAGCACGTCCTGCTCGTGTTCGGGCAGGGATTCCAGGTCGTGCAGCACGCCGTTGGCCGGGAACCCCGGCAGCGCCTCGGGGTCGTCGCGCAACGCCGCCGGGGCGACCATGCTCGGCGGCGCGCCCCACCGGATGTGCCCCGTGTGCTCGGTGTGCTCCCAGTACTCCCACTGCATGAGGACGGTCCCGGCCGGCAGGAGGTCCACGACGGACAGGTCGCGTTGCCCGTGCAGCACGTCGTCCCACACCACCGGCGTGCGCCCGGCCTCGGCCACGATCCGCGCCACCCGGGCCACGTAGTCCGCCCACAGCCGGGCCTTGCCGTGCTCGGCGGCGTAGGCCCGGCAGCGGGGGCAGCGGCCCAGCGACCACGGCTCGTCGCCGCCGATGTGCACCAGCCTCGCGTCCGGGTGCGCGGCGATCAGCTCCGCCAGCCGCGCGCCGACGAGCTCCAGCGATCCGGGCAGGGCCGGGCACAGGTCGGCGTGCCGGTCGTCCTCGGCCAGCGCCCGGTGGCGTTCGTGGGCGAGGACGTGCTCGTTGTGGCCCAGGCACTGCACCAGCGGGATCACGTCGATGTCGTGCTCCCGGGCGGCGTCGAGCAGTTCCCGCAGCTGCTCGCGGGTGAGCGCCTGCGCGCCGGCCAGCCCGAGGCCCGCGCTGTAGGGGAACTTGTCCTCGTACTCGACGAGCACGGCGTTGACGCGGCACCGCGAAAGTTCGGCCAGCAGGCCGGTCAGGTAGGCCGGCGCGGGCATCGGGCCCTTGAGGTCGAGGTGGACGGCACGGACGGCGAGGTCGGCGAAGTCGACCACGCGCCCGCAGCCGAGACCCCGCTCGGCGAGGACGGTGGCCGCGTAGCCGAGGGCACGGAGGCCGGCGGCGGCCAGCTCGATCCGGTCCGGCGCGACCCGCACCGCGAAGCCGTCCGGCCGGCGCGGCGGGTGGAGCCGCCCGGCCTCGGGCTCCGGCGCGACCACGATCCGCGGCTCGTGCCCGGCCAGGCGCAGGGGGAGCCCGGTGGCCCGCGCCACGATGCGGCCCGCGCGCTGGGCGCCGGGCGAGCAGTGCACGGCCGCGCCCGGCGGTGCGTGGAAGCGGCCCGGCTCGGGGTAGGAGGCGCGGGGCCGGGGGACCGGGAAACGTAACAGGGTCATCTGATCCCTTTCCGCGGTAGCGCGCTCAGGCTCAGCTCGCCGTCGCGGACCGCCAGCAGGCCCGCCCGGCCGGTGTTGGCCTCGGGGGCGTACTGCCTGCTGTTGCATTCCAGCGTCGGCACCGAGCAGTCCAGATAGGACGCGAACGCGGCCGAGTGCAGCAGCGCGTCGCCGGTGCAGGTGAGGTCCTGCATGGCGGTGAAGAGCCCGTGCCGGCGGGCCCAGCAGTACGCCAGCAGGCTCAGCGTGTGACCGCGGGCCGTCTTCAACGCCAGGCCCGGCCAGCCGCGCGACCGCAGGCTCGCGAAGCCGGCCAGGCCGGTGACCGATTCGTCGGCGAGCACGGGCAGCATTCGCGCCAGCCCGCTCATGTCCGCCGTGGAGTCCCGCGGCACCGGTTGCTCCATGTACCGCACCGCCCGGTGGGCGGCGGGGGAGAGGCGGGCGAGCGCGTGCAGCAGCTCGGCCGCCGCCTCCGGCGAGGAGTAGGCCTCGTTGGGGTCGAGCGACAACCACACGCTTCGCCCGCCGGCCGTGGCGACCCGGTACACGTCGGCGATCCGGCGTGCGTCGGCCACCGGGTCCCGGCCCGCCACCTTCACCTTGAAGCAGCGCACGCCCTCGGCCGCCATCCAGTCCGTGAGCGGCCGGCCGCCCTCGCCGGGGGTGAGCGGATCGCCGACGCCCACCACGTGTTGCACGGGCAGAGCGGGCCGGGGCACGGCGCGCAGGAAGTCCGCCGGGTAGCGGCCGCGGAACTCCGGGCCGAGATAGTCGCCGAGGTCGCCGGCCAGGTGCTCGGCGGTGTAGTTCTCGTAGGCGCGGCCGCCGAGCGCGTTCGCCCAGGCGTCGTGCAGCGCCGCGTCCAGCGGAGCGGCGCAGACGATCTCGGTCAGCGTGGTGAGGTCGCCGGTCAGCTCGACGCCGAGCCGCAGCGGGTCGGCCGCCGTCAGGCCGGTCGCGTCCCTGGCGAACCGCTCGGCCGTCTGCCGCATGGCGGCGTCGCCGCCGGGCTCGCCGGTCCACGGGTAGGACAGCAGCACCGAACCCCGCCCGCGCGCCGGCCGGCCGGCCGGGCCGAGAACCGTCACCTCCACCAGGGCCTCGGTGAGGCCGGTGATCGGGCCGGAGCTGAGCATGAGCGTCGTGGTGAACGGCACCGGGCGGAACGACACCACGGTGTCCAGGACCCTCATCATGCGGTGCCCCGCCGGGCCGCCCGGTACCGGGCGGCGAACCCGGCGCCGTCGTAGCGCACCGTGTCCAGCGCCGGTTCGTCCAGCGCCACCCAGCGCCCGCCGTCCCTTTCCGACATCAGCGCGGCGAGCGCGGCCAGTTCCGGTTCGACCAGCTCCGGCAGCGGCGGCAGGGGCGCCTCGCCCGCGAGGCCGGGCAGCACGGCGGCGAGGAAGCTCGCATAGAGGCCGCCGGGCGCCGCGGTGAGATGGGTCACCGACGATCCGGTGAGAACGGTGGCGTGGAACGGGTGCCGCTCCGCCGTCTCGCCGACCGACACCATGCCGGTGCGCCCGTCGGACCAGCGCAGCTCCACCCGCTGCTGGCCGTACCCGCCGAGGTGCCTGGCGGCGACCACGCCGGGGCCGAGCAGCCCGTGCAGCATCGAGTAGGCGTGGATCCCGTAGTCGAACGGATCGCCGGAGCAGCCGGTGAGCGCGAAGTGCGGCCGCTCGCCGCCGGCCGCGAAGCCGGCGACCTCCGCGCACCAGCGAAGCGACGAGCCGCCGGTGACGCGCAGCCCGCCCCGCTCCCACTCCAGCAGCGTGCGGATCGTCGCGGTGTCGCCGCCGAACGGCTTGTCGACCAGCAGGGCCACCCCGGCCTCCGCGAACGGCGCCGCGCGTTCGACACGCGCGTCCCAGTCGCAGCCGTGCAGGAACGCCGCGTCCACCTCGGCGGCGAGTTCGGCGCAGGAGCCGAACACGTGGGGAATGCCGTGGCGGGCGGCGAACTCGTGCGCGTACCCGCGGTCCCACACGGTGCCGCCGTCGACCACCCCCACCACCTCGTGCCCGAGCGCGCGCACGATGGGCACGAACTCGCCGGGGTGCGAGGTGTCCAGGTCCACCAGCCCGATGCGCATCAGCCCTTGACCGAACCCTTCAGTCCCTCGACGAAGTGCCGTTGCATGGCGATGAAGAAGACCACCACCGGCAGCGCGGCCATCACCGTGCCGGCGGCCATGCTGCGCTGGTCGTCGCCGAACGTGCCGGCCAGGTAGGCCAGGCCGAGCGCGAGCGGGTACTTGTCCTCGCTGGACAGCACCACCAGCGGCCAGATGAAGTTGTTCCACACGTTGATGAAGCCGAAGATCGCCAGCGTGGCCAGCGTGGGCCGGACCTGCGGCAGCGCGACCCGCCAGAACGTCTGCCAGTGGCCCGCGCCGTCGATCCGGGCGGCGTCGAACAGCTCTCTGGGCAGCTGCTCGAACGCCTGGCGGGCGAGGAAGATCCCGAACGCCGACATCAGACCCGGCAGCACGACCCCGGCGAAGGTGTCGACCATGCCCAGCTGCGACACCACGAGGAACCGGGGGACCAGCATGACCTCGCCGGGCAGGAACATCGTGGAGACGATCAGGTAGAACACAAGCTGCCGGCCACGGAAGTCGTAGCAGGCCAGCGCGTATCCGGCGAAGGCCGAGATCAGCAGGTAGGCGGGCAGGGTGAGGATCTCCAGCAGCACGGAGTTCCACAGGTAGACCGGAAAGTCGATCTTCGTCCACGCCTCGGCGAACCAGTCGAGCACCGGGGGCAGCGGCACCGGCTGCGGCGGGAACTCGTGCAGCGGCTGCGTGGCCGGCTTGAGGCTGGAGGACAGCAGGATGAGGAACGGCAGCACGAACAGCGCCGCGATGAGCGACAGGACACCGTACAGGCCGATCCGGCGGGCCGGCCACATCAGGCGCTCACCATCCTTCCCCTGGTCGTGCGGTAGCTGACCACGGAGAACACCACGAGGATCGCCCACAGGACGATGCCCATGGCGTTGGCGTAGCCGACGTCGAACCGGCGGAAGGCCGAGTCGTAGATGTAGTAGCCGAGCGTCATCGTGGCGTCCTGCGGCCCGCCCTGGGTCATGACGAACACCGAGGTGAACACCTGCATCGCGTCCATCGCGCCGAGCACGAGCACCACGGCCACGTACGGCCGCAGCAGCGGGGTGGTGATGCTGGCCAGCCGCTGCCAGGCGTTCGCGCCGTCCACTTCGGCCGCCTCATAAAGGTCGCGCGGGATGGACTGCAGCCCGGCCAGGTAGATCACCATGTAGTACCCCATGGACTTCCAGCTCTCCACGAGCACCAGCGCGGGCAGCGCCCAGCCCGGTTCGAGCAGGTACTGGACGGGCTCATCGAGCAGGCCGAGCGAGGTGAGCAGCCAGTTCAGCACGCCGCGCTGGTGGAAGACGTAGTTCCAGGCGATCGCCACGACCACCATCGAGGTGACCACCGGCAGGTAGTACATGACGCGGAACGCCTTGATCCCGCGCAGCGGCATGTTCACCAGCACCGCGAGCAGCAGCGGCACGCACACCAGGATCGGCAGCATGAGCACCAGGAACAGCCCGGAGTTGCCCAGCGCCTTCCAGAACCGGGGGTCCTGCATCATCTGCCCGAAGTTGGCCAGGCCCACCCATTGCGGCGCGCTCACCACGTCGTAGGAGAAGAACGCCAGCTGGACGGCGGTGACCGCCGGCCACAGGAAGAACACCGCGAGCAGCACGAGCGCCGGGGCGAGGAAGAGGAACGGGACGGTCAGCGGGCGCCGTCTTCGCCGTCCCGCCGGCGCGGCAGGGGTCCCGGTGGACGCCGCCTGTCGTGGCAGGCCTGTCGTGACCATTCACCACACCCTTCTGTGTCGGGTTCTGTGCCGGGGGCTCGTGCTCGACCGCTGGTTGCTCTTGACACCCACACCGCTCGCTATAACCTTGGTCCGGAACAGCCTTTAAGGACCGTAGAAATTAAGGCGAAGCTAGCCCCCCAGTCAGCAGGGTGTCAACCACCCCACCGATCCCCGGAGGCCATCGGTGTCAGTCCGCAGAAGAATCAGAGTGCTCGCCGCCTGCGCGGCGCTCGCCGTCGGCGTGACGGCCTGCGTCCCCGGCACGTCGAAGGACGACACGGCGAGCGGCGGCAGCGGCCCGGTCAACCTGACGTTCTGGACCATCAACCTGAAGAAGAACTTCGGCGACTACGTCCAGGGCCTGATCGACGGCTACCGCAAGGACCACCCCGACGTCACCCTGACGTGGGTCGACGTGCCGGGCAACGACGTGGTGCCGAAGCTGCTGTCCGCGGTCGCCAGCGGCGACGTGCCGGACGTGGTCAACCTGACCAACCTGAACCTCGAGCAGTTCGTGCCCGCGCTGGCCGACCTGACCCCCTACGTCACCCCGGAGCAGCGCAAGGGCTACCAGCCGACGCTGCTCGCGCCGCTGGAGCGCGACGGCAAGCTCGTCGGCCTGCCCTGGTACAACGGCGGCTCCCCGGTGTCGATCATCAACACCGAGCTGGTCAAGAAGGCCGGCCTCGACCCGGCCGACCCGCCGGAGAACTTCACTGAGGCGATGGAATGGGGCAAGCGCGTGCACGCCGCCGACTCCGCCACCTACGGCATGAACGGCATCCCCAACGACATCATCCTGGAGATGGAGGGCGTGCCGCTGCTGACGCCCGACAAGAAGAAGGCCGGGTTCAACACCCCGCAGGCGCAGGCCGTACTCAAGCAGTGGGCGCAGGGCATGAAGGACGGCGCGATCGCCCCCGGCGCCACCGTCAAGGACGAGCGCCAGTACCCGCAGACGCTGGCCAACCGGCAGGTCGCCTTCGCGGCGCTGAGCTTCCCCGCGGTCCTGGTGGGCCTGCAGAAGAACAACCCCGACGTGTACGCCAAGATGGCCGTCGGCCCCGGCGCGCTCGGCGCGGCCGGGACCTACGTCGTGCCGGACCAGCAGACCTTCGTGGTGCCCGCGAAGAGCAAGAACGTCAAGGCCGCGGCCGAGTTCGCGCTCTACCTCACCAACGCCGCGAACCAGACCGCGTTCTGCAAGCTCGCCCCCATCTATCCCTCGACGGTGGAGTCGCTGAAGGATCCGCTGTTCAGCCAGCCCAAGGACGACAGCCTCATCGACAAGGCGCGCGCGCAGATCGCCAAGCAGCTGCCCAAGACCACGCTGTCGTCGATGGGCACCGGTAAGGACGAGGAGCTGCGCGAGCGGCTGCGGGAGCAGATCCGGGCCTTCATGTCCGGCACGAAGACGGCGCAGCAGGCGCTCGCCGACGCCGAGCGCGAGTGGAACGACCTGCTCGCCGCCACCAACTAAGGAGTCATCGAACCATGGACGCAGTGCGGGTGGGCATCGTCGGCGCGGGCATCATGGGCCGGGCGCACGCCGAAGCCGTCGCCGGCCACCACGCGGCGGTGCTCACGGCCGTGTCGAGCCGTACCGAGGCCGGCGCCGCGGCGCTCGCCGAGCAGACGGGCGCCCGGGTGCACCTCGACCACGAGGCACTCGTGAGCGACCCCGAGGTCGACCTGGTGGTGGTCGCCACCCCCGACCACCACCACGCCGACGTGGTCGTCGCCGCCGCCGAGGCCGGCAAGCACGTCCTGGTGGAAAAGCCGTTCACCACCTCCGTCGCCGACGCCGAGCGCGCGCTCGCCGCGGTCCGGCGTGCCGGGGTCAAGGGCATGACGCTGTTCAACCACCGGTGGGTGCCGGCCTACGCGCAGGCCAAGAGCCGGATCGAGGCCGGTGACCTCGGCGCGCCGGTGCTCGGGTACGCCCGCAAGAACGACACCATCTACGTGCCGACCGAGATGCTGCCGTGGGCGGCGGGCACCACCCCCGCGTGGTTCCTGTCCAGCCACGACATCGACCTGATGTGCTGGCTGTTCGACGACACGATCGTCGAGGTCTACGCCAACGCGGTGTCCGGGGTGCTGCGCGGCAGGGGCATCGACACCCCGGACGCCATACAGGCGCAGGCGCGGTTCGCCCGCGGCGGGATCGCCACCTTCGAGGCCTGCTGGACCTACCCCAACACCTTCCCCACCATGACCGACTCGTTCGTCGAGGTGATCGGCACGGACGGGGTGATCCACCTCGACCGCAAGCGCGAGCAGATCGAGATCGCCACGCAGAAGGACTTCACCTACCCCCGCAACCTGCTGCTGCGCACCGTGCACGGCCGTGCGGCGGGCGCGGCGCGCGACGCCGTCTGGCACATGATCGACTGCGTGGCGCACGACCGGGAGCCGCTGATCACGCTGGAGAGCTCGCTGCACGTGACCGCCGTGCTGGAGGCCGTGCACGCCTCGATCGACAGCGGCCGGCCGGTGCCGGTGGGCTCATGACCGGACCCATGACCGGACCTATGACCGGCTTCGTGGAGAAGCCGCCGCACGTGGACACCCGCCGCATGCGGCACATCCCCGACGCCGACCTGCTCGCCGCCTTCGGCGCCCCGAGCATCGCCGCGCTGCGTGACCACCTGGCCGGGCGGGACGTCGCCCCGGCGATGGACCCGCTGCGGTGGGCCCGCCGGGCCGGGCCGCAGGCCAGGGCGGCGACTCTCGCCCAGGCCGAGAAGCTGCTGGGCAAGCCGGTGGACTTCCTCGACCCGGCACACGGCAGGTCCGGCCTCTACGGCTTCCACTACCTCCACTGGGCACAGCCGCTCACCCGCGCCTACGCCCTGACCGGCGACGAGCGTTACCTCGCCGAGTTCGCCGCCATCGTGGACGCCTGGTACGCCTCCCGCGACTCGGTGAAGGGCGAGTGGCCCGGGCTGGACGTCGTCTGGTACACCCTGGGCGTCGCGGGCCGGGCACAGGTCTTCATGGAGGCGCTGCACGTCTTCGGCACGGCCATGCCGGAGGCGAGCTGGGCGCGCATGCTCAAGACGGTGCTCGGCGGCGCGCGCTGGCTGGCCGAGGAGCACACCGCGTTCCGGCACGGCAACTGGCAGCTGGCCGGGTGCTCGGTCCTGGCCCAGATCGCGGCGTTCCTGCCCGAGGCGGCCGAGTCGGCCGGGTGGGCGCGGCTGGCGCACCGGCGGCTGCTCGAACACCTGGAGCTGGACGTGTACGCCGACGGCGGCCACTACGAGCGGGCGCCGTCCTACCACACGATGTGCCTGGGCGCGCTGCAGTTCGCGGCGATCGCGGGAGAGCAGCGGCTCGGCTGGGACCTGGTCGCGCACCCCCGGTTCGCCGCCATGCACGACTGGCTGCTGTCGATCACCTCGCCCGGGGGCTGGGTGCCGCCGTTCAACGACTCGCATCTCGTCCGCAGCGCCGAGCTGCTGCTGCGCGGCCACTACCTGCTGGAGCGGCCGCACTACAAGGACGCGGCGGTGCGCGGGCTGCCCGCCGGGCGGATCGCCGAGGTGCTGTCCTGGCTGCCGCCCCGGCCCGGCCGCGGCGACCCGGTCGAGGAGTTCGAGCGGGCGCCGAGCGCGGCCGCCCCCGAGCGGTCGGCCTGGCTGGCGCACAGCAAGTTCGCCGTGCAGCGGGCCGCTGAGGGCGGGTTGTTCGCCGTGGTGAACTGCGGGCCGCTGATCGAACACGAGCTGGAGACCCACAGCCACCGCACGGTGCTGGACTTCGTGCTCGCCGCCTTCGGCAGGCCGCTGGCCTGGGAGGCGGGCGGCCCGGACAGCTACGACGACCCGGCCTACCAGAGCTGGTACCGGGCGGGGCGGGCGCACAACACGGTGCTGCTGCCCGGCCGCGAGATGGCCGACGAGCACGACGCCCGGGTCGAGCACGTGCTGATGTCACCGGTGGCCGACGTGCTGGCCGCCACGCACGACGGGCTGGGCGTACGGCACCGCCGCCAGGTGGTGCTGGTCAAGCCGGACGCCGGGACGCCGGGCTACTGGGTGATCACCGACGAGGTGGCCGAGGAGTTCGAGTGGACCCTGAACGGCCTGTCGCCCTGGCGGGAGACGCCGGGCGGGTACCGTTCGTCGTCGGCTCCCGGCCTGGTCGTGCTGAGCCCGTCGACGCCGGTCAAGGCCCGCTTCACGGAGGGCGCCACCACGGTGCCCACCACGGCCGGCGCCGAAGCCGGCACCCTGCACGGGCTCAGCCTCACCTACCGTCCCGGCACGGTCACCCACGTCCTGGTTCCCTACGCGGCCGAGCCACCGGAGCTGACCGTCGAGCCGGGCCCAGTCGAAGCGGGCGCAGTCGAACCGGGCACAGTCGTGCGGAGCGGCCGGTCCACGGTCACGCTGGGCGACGGCTGCCTGGTGCGCGCCGACGGCGGCGCGATCTCCTCGGCCGTGCTGTGGAGCGGCACACGCATCGAGTACGGCGGCCGCGAGGTGCTGGCCGCCGTCACCGGTGAGCTTCGGTCGGCGGTGCTCACCCGCGCGGACGGCCGCACCAGCGCGGAACTCACGTGCGCTAGCCGTACGGGCGTGCGATTGGCGGCGGAACCGGGCTCGGTGGTCCGGCTCAACGACGTCGTGCTTCCCCTGACCACGGCGGACGGATGGGCGCACGTGGTGCTGCCCGCCGCGGGCACGTGGTCGGTCCACATCGAGTCGGTCCACATCGAGTCGGTTGACATCGAAAGGAACAGCTGAATGCCCACCAGCAACCCGGTCCGGGCCAGGCCGTGGCCGTCGTGGCCGCGGCACGACGCCGCCGAAGCCGAGGCGCTGCGCCGCGTCGTCGAATCCGGCGAGTGGAACGGGGTCGACGCGCCCGCGGTGCTCGCCTTCGAGCGGGCCTACGCCGAATTCCTCGGCGCCGAGCACGTCGTCACCTGCACCAACGGCACGGTGAGCCTGGAGATCGCCATGGCGGCGCTGGGCATCGGCAGCGGCGACGAGGTGATCGTGCCGCCCTATACGTTCCTGGCCACCGCCTCGGCGGTGCTGAAGGTCAACGCGCTGCCGGTGTTCGCCGACATCGACCCCGACACCTACTGCATCGACCCGGACGCCGTCGAGGCCGCGATCGGCCCGAACACCACAGCGGTGATCGCCGTGCACTTCGCCGGCCACCCGGCCGACCTGGACCGCCTGCGCGACATCTGCTCGCGGCACGGGCTCGCCCTCATCGAGGACAGCGCCCACGCGCACGGCGCCTCCTGGAAGGGGCAGGCCGTCGGCACGTTCGGCGAGTTCGGCTCCTGGTCGTTCCAGGGCTCGAAGAACCTCACCGGCGGCGAGGGCGGCGCGCTCAGCACCGGCGACGCGCGACTCGCCGCGACCGCACGCGAGCTGCGCAACTGCGGCCGCCGCCCCGGGTTCGGCTGGTACGACCACTTCTCCCTCGGCGGCAACTGGCGGCTCACGGCGTTCCAGGCGGCGGTGCTGTCGGCCGGGCTGGCGCGCCTGCCGGAGCAGATCGCCCGCCGCGAGGCGTGCGCCGAGCTGCTGGACCGGGAACTGGCCGAGCTGCCGGGCATCGTACCGCTGGCCCGCGATCCCCGCACGACCGCGCACGCCCACCACCTGTACGCCTTCAGGTACCGGGCCGAGGAGTTCGGCGGCCCGCCGCTCCCGGAGTTCTGTCAGGCGTTGCAGGAGCACGGCATCCCGGCCACGCCGGGCTACCCGCGCCCGCTGCCGCGCCAGCCGTTGTTCGCCGAGCGGAACTTCGACGTGGCGGCCACCGGGTGGCGGCCGGAGCACGTGCCGACCCGGTACGCCGAGCTGGACCTGCCGGTGTGCGAGCGGGCATGCGCGGAGACCGTGTGGCTGCCGCACAACCTGCTGCTGGCCGAGCCGGAGGAGATGTGGGACGTGGTGACCGCGGTGGCGCTGGTGCGGAAGGCGAAGCGGACCGCATGAGACGAACCGAACTGCTGGACGTCAACGCCATGATCGGCCGGCTGCCCGCCGAGGACGTCGGCGACGGCGGCGTCGCCGAGCTGCGCAGGACCATGGAACGGCTGCGCATCGGCAGCGCGCTGGTCGCGCATTCCGCGGCGTGGCGGCACGACCCCGCCGAGGGCAACCGGCTGCTCCTGGAGGAGATCGCCGGCGACGAGCGGCTCCTGCCGTGCTGGGTCGGGCTGCCCGACACCTGCGGCGAGGTCGGACCCGGCTTCGTGGCGAACGCGGTCGCGAGCGGGGTGCGGGCGATCCGGCTGTATCCGCACGACCACGGCTTCCAGCTGGCCGGACCGGACGTCGCGCCCCTGCTGGAGGAGATGGCCGAGGCCGGTCTGCCGCTGCTGCTGGACATGGATCAGACGTCCTGGCCCGAGATCGAGCAGGTGGCGAGCGCACGCCCCGAGCTGCACGTGGTGGTGTGCCGGGTCGGGTACCGCAAGCTGCGCGAGCTGGCCGGGGTGCTCGGCCGCAACGCCAACGTGCACGTCGACCTGTCCTACCTGGGCAGCCACCTCGGCCTGGAGTGGCTGGTCGAACGGTTCGGGACGCGCAGCGTGCTGTTCGGCACGGGGATGCCGCTACGCGATCCGGCCGACGCGGTCACCCGGCTGCTGTGGTCGGAACTGGACGACGAGGCCGTGCGCGCGGTCGGCGCCGGATCGGCACGCGAGCTGCTGCGGGGCGCCGCATGACGGCCGATGCCCTGACGGGGCCGGTGCTGGAGCGCGCGCCGCTGCGGGGCGTGGACGTGATCGACGCGCATGCCCACCTCGGCCCCTACAGCCGCTTCTACACACCCGACCCGAGTGCCGCGGCCATGGTGCGGGTGATGGACCGCTGCGGCGTACGGCGTGCCGTACTCTCCTCGACCCACGGCATCGAGCTGGACGCGCGGCGCGGCAACGAGGCGGCCGCGGCGGCCGTGCGCGAGTTCCCCGACCGGCTCAGCGCCTACATCGTGCTGAACCCCCACCAGGACCCGGAAGGCGAGCTGGCCAGGTGGGCGGGGGCGCCCGGCATGATCGGCGTCAAGCTGCACCCGGACCTGCACCGCTACCCGCTCAACGGGCCGCGGTACCGGGTGGCGTGGGAGTGGGCGCAGCAGACCGGCGCCCCCGTGCTCACCCACACCTGGACGGGATCCGACGTGGACGATCCGGCGCTGCTGGGTGAGGTCTTCGAGCGCTATCCCGATGTGAAGGTGCTGGCCGGGCACGCGGGCGCGGTGGCGGAGGGCTTCCCGAAGGTCATCGACCTGGCCGCCCGCTTCCCCAACCTGTACCTGGAGATCTGCGGATCGTTCTTCACCGGCCGCTGGCTCGCGCGGATGGTCGGCGAGCTCGGCGCGCACCGCGTGATCTACGGCTCGGACTTCCCCTTCATCGATCTTCGCTACTCCATCGGCCGGGTGCTCTTCGCCGAGCTCTCCCTGGCCGATCGGCGCACCGTGCTCGGCGGCGCCTACCAAGCCCTGTTGAAGGAGCAGCTGTGAGGCTTTGCTACATCCACCTCGCCGGCGAGCAGCGCCTGGCCATCGGCTGCCCGGACGGCGCCGGATACCGCGTGGTGCCGGTCGAGCTGGTCGACCCGTCGGCGCCGCGGGACGCGCTGGACCTGCTGGAGCGGGCCGACCGCGCCGAGCTGGCGGCCAAGGCCGCGGAGCTGGCGGCGGCGCGCGCCGAGGGGACCTTCGCCGAGGAGGAGGTCACCTTCGCCCCGGCGGTGCGGGGCATGTCGAAGATCGTCTGCCTCGCGCTGAACTACCGCGCCCACGCCGAGGAGGGCGGGTTCACGCCGCCGGAACGGCCGGTGATCTTCCTCAAGGGCCCGAACACACTGGCCGGGCACGGCGCGGAGATCAGCGTGCCGCCCGCGACCCGGCGGATCGACCACGAGGGCGAGCTCGTGGTGGTGGTCGGGCGCCGGATCAGGAACCTGGGCGCCGGCGAGGACTGGCGGACGGCGGTCGCCGGCTACTCGGTCATGAACGACCTGACCGCGCGGGACTTCCAGCTCGCCGACATCGAGGCCCGCCATCCGTGGGACCTCAGCAAGAGCATCGACGGCTACGGCCCGGTCGGCCCGTGGCTGGTCAGCCCGGACGAGGTGCCCGACCCGCAGGACCTGGAGCTGGAGGTGCGGGTGGACGGCGAGATCCGGCAACGCTCCAGCACCAGCAAGATGATCTTCGGCATGGGCGAGCTGCTGCGGCGGCTGTCCGCGCTGATGACCCTGGAACGCGGCGACGTGATCGCCACCGGCACGCCCGACGGCATCGGGCCGGTGCCCGACGGCGGCACGGTCGAGGTGCGCATCGGCACCGTCGGCACGCTGCGCAACCGGGTGCGGTTCGAGCACGGTTTCGAGCACGGTTTCGAGCACGGTTTCGAGCACGGGGAGAGCTGATGTCCACGCTCGCGCTGCACGGCGGCACACCCGTGCGTACGGCTCCGCTGCCCGGCCCGACCGAGCCAGCCGGCCGTACCATCGGCCCGGAGGAGGCGGCGGCCGTGCGCAGGGTGCTGGACAGCGCCCACCTGTGCGCCAGCGGGGGCACCGAGGTGCCGGCGCTGGAACGGGAGTTCGCCGCCTACCACGGGGTCAGGCACGCGGTGGCGTGCAGTTCCGGTACGGCGGCGCTGCACCTGGCGGTGGGCGCGGTGGACCCCGCGCCGGGCGATGAGATCATCACCACGCCGATCACCGACTTCGGTACGGTGATCCCGATCCTGGCGCAGAACGCGGTCCCCGTGTTCGCCGACGTCGACCCGCGCACCGGCCTGCTGGACCCGGCCTCGGTCGAGGCGAACGTCTCCGAGCGGACCCGCGCGATCATCGCGGTGCACCTGATGGGCGCTCCGGCGCCGATCGCCGAGCTGGCCGAGCTCGCCCGGGCGCACGACCTGGTGCTGATCGAGGACTGCGCCCAGGCGTACCTCACCGAGCTCCCCGGCGGCGCGCTCGCCGGCACCGCCGGGCACGTCGGGTGTTTCAGCCTGCAGCAGTACAAGCACATCACCAGCGGCGACGGCGGGTTGGCGATCACCGGCGACGAACGGCTGGCGACGGCGATGCGGCTGTTCGCCGACAAGGGTTGGCCCCGGCACACCGGGCGGCGCACGCACCTGTCGCTGGGCATGAACTACCGGATGACCGAGCTGCAGGCCGCGGTGGCGCGGGCGCAGCTGCCCAAGCTGGCCGGCGTGGTCAGCCGGCGTCGGGCGACGGCCAAACGGCTCGCCGAACGGCTGGCCGGGCTGCCCGGCCTGACCGTGCCCGCCGACCTCGACAGTCATGCCGTGTGGCTGTTCCCGGTGGTGCTCGACCCGGCTCTGCCGTCCAATGAGGAGTGGGCGAAAGCGCTGGCCGCCGAGGGCGTCCCGGTCTCCGCGGGTTACCTGAGCATGCCGGCCTACCGTTATCCGGTGCTGGCCGAACGCAATCTCTATGGCGGTTCGGCATTTCCGCTCACCGCGCCGCCCGCGCGAAAAGAGTGGCATTATCCGGAAGGATTGTGCCCGAACGCGGAGCGGCTCATCGGGCGGACGTGGCTGGTGGTGTCGTGGAATGAGGCCTACACCGATTCCGACGCCGACGACATCGCCGAGGCGTTCGCCAAGGTGCACGCCGAGTTCGTGTCAACGTGACGCCGGAGGGATAGACTGGGCGGCCGATCAGGGGTAGGAGGAGTGCGAGAATCGTTGGCGACTCTCAGCGATGCAGCCACGCCGCGCCGGCCGGTGGTGGGGGTCGTCGCGCCCGACGACCTGATCGAGCGCATCTTGGAGGTCGGCGCGGGAATGGCGGCCGCCGGAGTGCTGGATTTCGAGTTGGCCGGCATTTCCTACGCCGATGAGCTGGAGATTCCCCGGGCGTTGCAGAGGGTCCAAAGCGACCTGGACGCATGCCTTTTCGCCGGGCCGCTGCCGCACGATCTGGCG
Source organism: Thermoactinospora rubra (assembly GCF_002093975.1). Taxonomy (GTDB): domain Bacteria; phylum Actinomycetota; class Actinomycetes; order Streptosporangiales; family Streptosporangiaceae; genus Nonomuraea; species Nonomuraea rubra_A. Next base: position 12,620 of record NZ_KZ084334.1, on the reverse strand, counting down.
CAGGAATCGGGCGTGCTCGACGTGCCGGCCACCTCCATACCGCTGTCCGGTTCCGCCCTGTTCGGGACGTTGCTGCGGGCGAAGCTCGAACTCGGCGTCGACGTGGGCCGGGTGAGCATCGACTCGGTTCCCGAGCGGGAGGTGCGGGAGGCCTACTCCGACGTCCGGCTGCCCAGCGACGGGGTGCGTGTCTACGAGTACCGCGACCCGGGTTCGCCCGCCGAGTTCCTCGACTTCCACCGCGAGCAATGGCGCAGCGGCACGACGACGCTGGCGCTGACCAGCGTCCGCACCGTGGCGCAACGCCTCGAGAGCGAGAGCGTCCCGGTCCTGCTGATGCGCCCGACCACCGCGACGATTCGGCTGGCGGTGCGCACGGCGGCGCTGCTCGGCATCGGCAGCCGCCTCGAGGAGGCGCAGATCGTCGTGGGCATCGTGAAGCTGCCCGCCGACACCCCGGCGGGACCGGGCCGCAACGAGCTGCGGCTGGCGGTGCACACGGTGCTGCTCAAGGAAGCCCGGCGGATGGGGGCGACCGTGCTGCCCGACGGCGAGGACGGCTTCTACGTGATCGCGACCTACGGGTCCCTGGTGACGGCGACCAACGACCTCACCGAACAGCCGTTCGTCCGGCGGGTGCGGGAGGAACTGGGCCTGGCGATCGAGATCGGGATCGGGCTGGGCAGTACGGCACAGGCGGCCGAAGCCGACGCGCGCAAGGCGCTGACCCGTCCCGGCGCCTCGCTGCCGAGGAGCGCGCTGCTGCGATCGGGCAGGCCGGACGCCCGCCAGGTGCTGCGGGAGGACAAGCGGGCGAAGGCGCTGGTGACGCTGGAGAAGCTGGCGCGGGCGGCCGGCGCGGGCGGCGACGCACCGCTGGTGGTCGACGCGGGCACGGTGGCGGAGCTGCTGGACATGACGCCGCGGGCCGCGCGCCGTGTGCTGCTGAACCTCATCGAACAGGGCCTGGCCTGGCAGCTGCCGCCGGCGCGGTCGACCGGTCCCGGCAGGCCCCGGCAGACCTACCGGTTGCTGGTCGAACAGCTGCACGCCAGTTGACCAGGACGCCGGCCTGGGGGAGGGGCATTCAGCCTGCAGTGCTCTCGGGTCAGTGCTCTCCGGTCAGTGCTCTCCGGTCAGCGCCGGGACGCCTGGACCCGTCAGTTCGCCGGCGTCGATCCCCGCGTCGGTCGCGATCAAGCGCAGCCCACGTGCGCGTTTCTTGCCCCCGCCGAGCGCCACGCCGGTGCGGAGCTGGTGACGCAGCGCGGTGGCGACGTGCGCGACCGGACAGCTCCGGCTGAGGCCGAGCGGGCCCCGGACACAGTGACGGCGTGGCCCACCGCTCGGCGGGGAGGGCCTCCAGGTCCCGGATCAGTGCCTCGCGTTCGGCGTGGACCACGGTCCAGATGTCGTTCACGTCTGCCCCCGCTGGTGGGACCGAGCTGTCGTGTGCAGGCTTCCGTACCCGGAGCTTGACGAGAGAACGTTCGCGGGCCGGGCCGTACGGGATCTCAGCGCAGGACGGCCCGCAACCGGGCGGCGAAACGGCCGGGGTGGTCGGCGAAGCCGGTGTGGTCGCCGGGGAAGATGACGGGCTCGAGGCCCAGCGCCGCGGCCAGCGCCCGGGAGGTCCGGTCGCACAGCTGCCCGGCGGAGTCCTCGCCGATGCCGACCACGACGTCGACCGGCGAAGCCCGGAGCAGGTCCAGGTCGGGGCGCCACCGGGTGGTGGCCCGCATCTCGTGGGCGAACCAGCGGCGTTCGTCGGCCACCGCCTGCGGGTCGCGGTCACCGCCGAACATCGCCTCCAGCGCCTCCTCGGGCACGTCGATGCCGGCCTGCGCCATGACCTTCGCCCAGGCCCCGGCCACGTCGCCGGCGAGATAGGCGGCGACGAGGTCGTCGGTCGCGGCGTGGAGCCGCTCGCGGTCCGGCAGCAGCTCGATCAGCGGCGGTTCGTGGGCGACGACCGCGCGGACCTGCTCGGGGCGGGCCTGCGCCAGCGCCAGCGCGGTGACCGCGCCGCCGCTGGAGCCCAGGACCGTGGCCGGTCCGGCCTCCAGACGGGTCAGCAGCAGGGACAGGTCCTCCGCGCGCAGCTCCGGCGTGGAATCCTGGTCCGGGTCGTCGAGCGGGCTGCGGTTGATGCCGCGCGGGTCGGTGGTGAGCACGGTGTGGTCGGCGGCCAGCAGGTCGGCCAGCGGCTCGAAGGAGGTGGCGTCCATCGGGGCGCCGACGAGCGCCACGAGCGGCCCCTGGCCGCGCACCTCGTAGTACAGGCGTCCGCCCGGGATCTCGATGACGTGGCCGGCGGCGGGAACGGTCGATGCCTGGGTCATGGGAACAGTCCTCCTGGTCACGGGGTCGGGGGTCCAGCCGGCGATGCGGCCATGGTGCCCCCCTCCACGGCGGAACTCGTGAGGCGATCCTGATCGATCCCCCCGCATGCGGTCCAACACTTGTTCGAGCTCCACTTACGCGCCTGCTGTGTTAACCGGGTAGAACGGAGCCGTGTCCGACAACGTGGAGATCCGGCTGCTGCGCAACTTCGTGGCCGTGGCGGAGGAGCTGCATTTCAGCCGCGCCGCCCAACGGCTCTTCCTGGCGCAGCAGGTCCTCAGCCGCGACATCCGGCGCCTGGAGGACCGGCTGGGTGTGCGGTTGCTGGAGCGATCCACCCGCCGCGTCACGCTCACCTCCGCGGGCAGCCTGCTGCTGGGCCGGGCACGGGAGATCCTGGCGCTTTACGACTCGACCGTGCTGGATCTGCACGGCGGGCCACGATCGCTGACCGTCGACGTCGTCGGCTCCGGCCTGACCCCCGCGCTGGTGCTGACGGCGGCACGGGCGCGGGCTCCAGGCGTGGAGTTCTTCGCCCGCTTCCACACCGGCACCGAGGCGGCCGCGCCGCTGGTGCTGTCCGGACGCCTGGATGTCACCTTCGGCCGCAGTCCAGGGCCGCTCGACGGGGTGCACGACCGCGTCGTCCGGTATGAGCCCATCGCCGTCCTGCTGCCCGAGCATCACGCGCTGGCCCGCCTGGACGTCGTGCCCCTGGAATCGCTGCGCGGCACCGGGGTGTGCATCCGCGCCGGCAACCACGCGACGCCCGGGTGGGAGCACGCGGTGCTCCAGCTGCTGGCCCCCTTCGGGGTGGACCCGGCCGCGGCGCATCCGCACGTCCAGGGCGTCGACGAGCTCGGCCGGCACATCCGCGACCGCAACGCCCCCATCCTCACCCTGACGACCCAGCCGGCCGTCCCCGGAGCCGTCCTGCGCCCGCTCACCGACCCGGTCGCCCTGTTTCCCTGGACGATGATGTGGCACGCCGGTCTCGATCACCCCGGCCTGCGCGCCCTCCACGAGGCGGTGGACGACCTGACCGCCACGCACGACTGGCTCTCGGCGCCGGACCACGCCTGGCTCCCCGAACCCGAGGCGAGCCGGCCAGCCGGGTCGAGATGACCGCGGACCACCGAGCCCGGCCGCCCCGGCTCACCGGCGGGCCCGCCTACTTGTTCTGCAGCTTCCCCAGCGGGTGGGGATCCTCCTCCAGCGCGGAGCGCGCCGCCTGCCAGGCGGTGTCCCCGGGGTAGAGGGCGCTGCGCAGGTAAGCCCAGGTGAGCCGCTGGATCAGCGCGACGCGCTCGGGACTCTCGTCCGTCGTCTCCGCGACCTCGTACCCCGCGATGCCGCCGAGGGAGTGCTCGGCCTCGAACAGCGTGAGCAGGCTCTTGCTCCCCGGGCTGAGGAAGTAGGGGTCGGTGAACCAGTCCGGCCCCCGGGTGGACAGCGCGGACTGGTCCCGGTCCCCGGCGACGATGAGAGCCGGCGTGGTCATGCGGTCGAAGGACGGCTTCATGAAGGGAAAGTTCTCGGCCGCGAAGGGAGTCAGGTCGTCGCCCCGGCCGGGCATGGCGAGCAGGACGCCCGCCTTGACTCGCGGGTCGGACAAGTCCTCCCCGGGAACGCCGTCGGCGCCGAGCACTCGCGCGCCCAGCAGCGTGCCGGCTGTCTGAGCTCCCCAGGAGTGGCCTGCCACGGCGATGCGGCCGCGGTCGAGGCGCCCCCTGAGGCCCGGCACGGAAGCCTCCAAGGCGTCGAGCTCGTCGATGACGCGCTTGAGATCCTCGACGCGGAAGCGCCAGATCCGCGGTGTGCGGGGGTCGTCGGCGGGCAGGCCGAGCGTCCTTGAGTCGAGGTGGGTGGGCTGCACGACCACGAAGCCGTGGGCGGCCCAGAAGTCCGCCAGCGGGGCGTAGCCGTTCATCGACCAGCCGAAGCCGTGCGAGAAGACGATGACGGGCAGGTCGCCGCCGGTCGCGGGCGCGGATACGCGGACCTGGAGGTCCTCGCCGCGGTCCGGGGCGGGCAGGACGACCGGCTTCGCGGACATGACCGTCGTGGGCGCGATGGTGGAGCTGGACATGGCTGTGCCCTTCGTTTGGTTCCTTGGCGGGGCGGTGTGCCGGGCCCGAGAAGCGTGCCGGTACCGCGTGGCCTGGTCGTCGGGTCCCTGGTCTGGCATCATGAGAAAACGGGACGTTGTCCCGATTAAAGATACGGGACCTTGTCCCGTTTAGCAATCTCGTGGCGGAGGGAAACGGCGGGATGAACGAGAGCGACCGGAGGGCGGGGCAGGCGGCCCGGCCCAAGCGAGCCGATGCCCGGCGCAACGAGAAGACCCTGCTCGACGCGGCCGCCGCGATCTTCGTGACCTCAGGCGTGGATGCCCCGATTCGCGACATCGCGGCCAAGGCCGGTGTCGGGACGGCCACGATCTACCGCCACTTCCCGACCCGGGCGGACCTGATCATCGCCGTCTACCGGCACCAGATCGAGGCCTGCGCCGAGGCCGGCCCGGCCCTGCTGGAGTCCAGCGCGACCCCCTACGCCGCGCTCGAGCAATGGATCGGCCTCTTCGCCGACTTCCTGGTCACCAAGCACGGGCTCGCCGCCGTGCTCCAGCCCGGCACTCCCGGCTTCGACGCGCTGCACGCCTACTTCCTCGACCGCCTCCTGCCCGTCTGCGGCCGGCTGCTCGAAGCCGCGGCCGCCTCGGGCGAGATACGCTCCGGCCTGCAGCCCTACGAGCTCATGCGCGGCGTCGGGAACCTCTGCATCGGCGCGGACAGCGACCCCCGCTACGACGCGCGCCGCATGGTCGGGCTCCTCATCGCGGGGCTGCGCCAACCGCGCTGACCCTGGGCCGAGCTTCCGGCCGCGGCCGTGTTCGGCTACTCCTGCTTGTGGACCGTCACAGCCTGGATCCCCGGCAGAAGGACCGTGTGGACGGGGGATTCGTGTCTCGCCGCGGCGGACCCGTGCGCGTACTCGTCGAGGACGACGACCTGCCGAGTGCGGTCCAGCTCGACGACGACTCCCTTGAGCGACTGGCCACCGGCCAGGTGGACCGTCACCCGCTGCTGACCGCCTTCCAGGCCGGACAGCAGATCCGTCCATGCGTCCGCGGCCGTCATGAGGCCTCCTTGTGGAGCATCAGCCACTCGGCCACGGTCATGTCTCCTCTGGAACGCGGGCACGGCACGGTGTCCACGCCTCCCGCGGGAAGCGGCGGACCGCGAAGCGGAGGGGCGGACGCCGTCTCCCCTCCATTGTCGCAGACCAAGGTGCCTTTCCCGCCCGATCTCAGGGCTGGACGACGGTTTCCCCGATGAGCTGGGACAGCGAGCACGCCGGGCGGCCGATGAGGCGGGGAAGGTCGTCGCCGACCTGCGAGGCGGGGCCGTCCCGTCCGGAGCGCCGCCGGTGGTCGTCCCACTCGGCGAGGGCGCCGCTGTGCCAGAGGTCGAGCCCGCTGGCGGCATAGGCCCGTTCCGATGCGGGGGGCGGGCTGTCGACATAGGTGACCCTGGTCGCCAGGACCTTGGTCAGCTGGTCGGCGATGTCCTGGTACGACAGCGCCTCCGGGCCGGTGAGGACGTAGGCGTTGCCCGCGTGACCGGGCTGGGCGAGCACCGCGTGGGCGGCGGCGGCCACGTCCCGCGCGTCGACCATGCTGACCCTGACCTGGCCCATCGACGCGCGGAAGCGGCCTCGGGCGTCGACCGAGACGAGGATGGCGGCCAGGCAGTCCTGCATGCAGGAGTTGGGGCGCAGGATGACGAACGGCACCCCGGACTCCGCCAGCGCGACGTCGCTCAGGCCGTGGCCCCTCATGAGCACGCCCGGCGAGGCCGGATCCGCGCCCATCATCGAGCAGCGGACGAACAGCCTCACCTGCGCGCGCATCGCCGCGGCCACGGCGTGTCGCGTCCAGGCCACCGTGTCCGGCGAGGGCGGGGTCGCCATCAGGACCCGGTCCGCGCCGCGCATGGCCCGGCCCAGGCTGTCACCGTCCGCCAGGTCGCCGACGACGGTCTCCACGCCTGGGAGCTGGAGGTGAGCTCCGGCGTGGCGCGCCAGGACCCTCACGCTCTGCCCGGAGCGGGCCAGGACGCGGACCGCTTCGGCGCCGAGCCGGCTGCGCGCGCCGATGACCAGGATCATGCGATTCCCTTCGGGTACGCGCCCAGCTCAGCACATCTGCGCGCGGACGGAAACCCCCGAGTCGGACTCGTCTCATCAGGCGCCGTGACAATCATCCGGATGCCGGCACCCGTACGGCGAGCAGGGCGACGTCGTCGTCCTCGTTGGGAGCCACCAGCTCGTCGCAGAACGTCTGGATGTCCGCCAGGGCCAGCGCCGCCGCCTGCCTGCGCAGCCTGATCATGCTGCGGTCGATCGGCTCCGTGCGGCGCTCGATCAGCCCGTCGGTGTAGAGCAGGACGGTCGAGCGCGGGGGCAACGCCTCGACGGCGTCGTGACGGGGGAGGGTGGCGTCGAAGCCGAGAAGCGGAGCGTGGCCGCCCTCCAGGAAGTGGGTACGGCCGTCCGCGCCCACGAGCAACGGCGCGGGATGGCCGGCATTGGTCCACCGAAGACGCCAGGGGCCGGACGGCGGGCCCTCGACCCGGGCCAGGACCATGGTGGTGAAGAACCCGCCGCCCAGCCCGGCGAGGGCCAGGTCCAGGCGGGCCACGATCCGCGCCGGCGATTCGCGCCGGTCGAAGGCGAGCGCGCGGAGCATGTTGCGCACCTCGCCCATCTGCGCGGCGGCGTCGATGTCGTGACCGGCGACGTCTCCGATCACCAGGGCGGGCACCCGGTCGGGGAGCCGGAAGACGTCGTACCAGTCTCCCCCGACGCGGGAGGACTCGCGGGCCGGCAGGTACCGGGCGGCCACCTCCAGCGGGCCGAGGTCGGGCAGCCTGGGCAGCAACGCCTGCTGAAGCCGGTAGGCCATCTCGTGCTGCAAGCCGTACAGGCGCGCGTTGTCGACGGCGAGCGCGGCCCGATGCGCCAGGTCCTCCACGATCGGCAGGTCGTCGTCGGTCAGCGCCTCGCCGGGATCGAAGCGGGCCAGCGTCAGCGCCCCCAGCACCTGGCCTCGCACGCGCAAGGGGGCCACGATCGCCGAGTCGGCGCCGAGAAGCCGGCGGAGCTGGACAAGCGCCTCCTGCACCGAACCGTCGGCCTGGCCGCCCCCGGCCGAGCGGCCGATCAGCATCGGGCCGGAGCCGCGGAGCGTCCGCAGGAGCGGCGCCTCCACCTCCCTCGGCAACGGGCCCAGCTTCTCGGACAGGTGGCCGGCATGCTCTTCCAGGCCCCGGCGGGCCACGCTCACGCGCCGCACGTGCCCGCCCTCCACGCCGCCTTCCACCACGTCGACCGCGCACCAGTCCGCCAGCCTGGGCACCAGGAGCCGGGCCAGCCGCTGCAGCGTGGTGTCGACGTCCAGGCTGCTGTTCATCGCCGTGGAGACCTCGGAGAGCAGTCCCAGGTACTCGAGCGCGTCCAGTTCCCACCCTCCTTAGCCACCGGTTCCATCTCACCACGTGCGGGCTTGTCTACGCTGGAACGAGCAGACCAAATGAAGGCGGCTTCATGGAGCTGCGGCAGATCCGGTATTTCGTCACGCTTGCCGAAGAACTCCACTTCGGGCGGGCCGCGCTGCGGGAGCACATCGTGCAGTCGGTGTTGAGCCAGCAGGTGCGAAGGCTGGAGCGGGAGCTGGGGGTCCGGCTGCTGGACCGCACCACCCATCGCGTGGCGTTGACCGAGGCGGGCCGGGTGTTCCTGGTCGAAGCGCGGCAGATCCTCGCCCACGTCGACCGTGCCGCCCAGGCTGCCCGCAGCGCCGCGTCGCAGGCCCCCGCGCTGCGGGCGGGCCTCGTTGACGCCGCCGGCGGTGGCCTCGGAGCTCGTCCGCCTCGACCGGCTGGGCGTGCTGGTGCCCGGCACGCACCCGTTCGCCGCCCAGGACGGCGTCCCGGTCATCGCGCTCGCCGGCGAACGTCTCCTGCTGGGCGAGGAGGACCGCGCTCCGGAGTTCAACCAGTTCGTCGTGGAGCTGTGCCGTTCGAAGGGCTTCGTCCCCGCCGTCTACGAGGGGACGGTGGAGAGCACGCGGGCCGCGGCCGACCTCGTCCTCCAGGGCCGATGCCTGCTGTGCCTTCCCTCCTCCGCCGCCGCCTCCAGCCGCCCGGGCACCGTCTGGAAGCCGCTGGTGGAGCCGGAGACCTGGTATCCGTGGTCGTTGCTGTGGCGGGCGGGCGACCGGTCACCGTACGTCGAGGCCGTCATCGAAGCCGCCAGGCACCTCGCCCGGCGGCTCGGCTGGCTGGAAACCGGCGGCGCCTTGGCGGACCGGCTCGGATGATCGGCCGGTGCGCTCCTGTCCGGCGCCCGCCGCGAGGCGTACGGTGGAGGGGACCGAGGACATTCCACAGGTCGGCAGTCAGCCGGCGATGCCCCGGACGAGCAGCCGGCTCCACGAGCCGGAGACGGGCGGCACGCCATGACGCCGAACTCGCCGGCACCATCCACTTCGGCAGGCGGTGCCGAGCTCCCGGGTGCCAGGCTGCTGCTGGAGCCGACGCTCACCCGCGAGGGCATGTTCGACGGCGCCTGGTGGCCCAGGTCCCGCGATCCGCAGCGCGAACTCCCGGCTCTCCTCGCCGCCCTCGACCCCCGCTTCGGCCCGGTCCTGCGGGTACGGCTCGATCCGGACGCCTGGGACGTCGTCCCCCACCACCTCGTGATGAAGGGCCGATTCCTCCGGATCAGCTACCTGCCCGGGACCGCGGGGACGATCAGGGTGATCCGCGGCGACCAGGACGGCCTGCTGCTCCTGGTGATCCCGCCGGACACGGCCGAATCCGTGGCCGAGGCCGCGATGGCCGCCGCGGCGTGCCCTGGAAGCAGCATGTTCGCCGCCGACATCCTGGCCCGCGGCGCGACCGCCCGGCCGGCGTCCGGCGCGGAACCCGCGCCGCCTCCCGTTCGAGGCTCCGCCGTACGCCCGTACGGCTCCGCCGACCTGGCGGCGACGCTGGCGCTGGTGAACGCCGACCGCCTTCCCGGCCAGCCGGCGTGCTCCCCCCGGATGCTCGGCGACGCGGTGACGGGGACGTCGGCCGGCAACCCCCTTCCCTGGGCGGAGCTCGATCCGCCGCACACCGATGTGCTGGTCGACAAGGCGGGCGCCGTGCTCGGCGCCGTGTCGTACGCGGTGCGCCCCCGAGACGATGCGGGGTTGATCCTCTGGTTGCACGCTCGTGAGGTCCCGGCCGTCGTCGAGATCCTGGTCGAGCACGCGCTGCGCCGCCTGAGGCGCAGATCCGCCGTGCACGCCTTCGCGTTCGCCTCGGCGCTGAACCCGACCCTGGCCGCCCTCCCGGCGGCACGCCGCCCGGTCACCTCCCTCGTCCTGGAGCAGGCGGGCTTCTCCAGCTCCGACTCGTGGCGCTACCTGCGCCGCGTGTCGGCCGGCATCCGCCCGGTGGCCGTGAGCTCACAGATCCAGGTCGCGCCGAGTTCGGTCCCTTCGGGCTGGTGGCTGACCATCCCCGGCCACGACCTCGCCGCCGAGGCCGTCGCCGCGACGCCGTCGGACGGCGTCGGCACCCTGTGGTGGTTCGGGCCCGACGCCGCCCACGCCGACCAGGAACTCGACCGGGCCCTGCTGGACCGGGCGCTCGCCCTGCTCTACGCGCACGGAGCGCACGAGGCCGTCCTCTACGCCGACGGCGAGGGCGCGTCCCTCTTCGACACGGCCGGATTCGCGTTGGTCGACCGGCTCTACACCTACACCCGAAACGACACCGCGGCCTCCCGGGTGTGCTAGGCTCACAGACGTTGTGGTAACCCATAGGGACTTTAGATGCACCTGAGGGCTGTGACCTCGGGTGCGTTTTTTGTTTGCCGGTCATCTCCGGATGGGCTCATCACCGACGAGGAATCCGCACAGGGCGGACTCCACTTCTGCCTGTCAAGGAGATCGACATGAGCACCGGAACCGTGAAGTGGTTCAACGCTGAAAAGGGCTTCGGCTTCATCGAGCAGGACGGCGGCGCCGGCGACGTCTTCGCGCACTACTCCAACATCGTCTCCCAGGGCGGTTACCGGGAGCTGCACGAGGGCCAGCGGGTGGCCTTCGACGTCACGCAGGGCCAGAAGGGCCTGCAGGCCGAGAACATCGTTCCCGCCTGACCTTTTGCCGCCCAGGCATCGGGCCCGCACCGTTCGCCGGTGCGGGCCTTCCTGATGGAACCGGGCCTGTCAGCCGGGCCGGCGGAGCGCACGGCGCACGGCCAGGCCGCCGAGGACCGCCGCCGCGAGCGCCAGGATTCCCGCCTCGGTCCACTGGAAGCGCCAGAACCTGGACGGCGGATGGCAGTACACCGCGTACCGGTATCCCTTGCCGAACAGGCACTGCTCCCACGCCTCGGCGTAGTGGTCGCTCACCTGGAACAGCGTGAACATCGTCACCGTCACGCCGGCCACGACCAGCGCCATCGCCGGCAGCGTGCGCCGGAACACCGCGCCGGCCAGCGTGCCCAGCGCGAACGCATACAGCCACCACGCCGACCATGTTGAACACGCCGATGTTGCCGAACGTGGAGTCGACCCCCGTCCTGAACACCGGCCGCCACAGGCTCACCATGAGCGAAAGCAGCAGCCCACCGGCCACGACCGCCCCGCCCAGGACCGCCAGCTTGACCGCCGGCCACCGCCACACGGGCACGGACTGGGTCCAGGCCAGGCGGTGGGTGCCGCGCTCGTACTCGCGGCCGAGCAGCGGCGCTCCCCAGAGCGCCCCGATCAACGCCGGCGCCACCAGCGGCATCCAGCCGAACACCGAGTAGACCGCGTCGTAGCGCTGCCCGAGCGCCGCCGCGAGGTCCCCGCACGCCACGGCGGCTCCCGGGCAGCCGGGCGGGGCGTGCTCGGCCACATACCGGCTCGCCTCGACCGCCGAGCCCAGCAGCAGCACGCCCAGCAGCGCCAGGAAGCCTGTGGTCACGAGGATCTGCGCCCGGTGCCGGCGCCAGGTCACCCAGATCACGCGCCCACCCCCGTCAGCCCCGGCAGTGCCGCCGACTCGGGGCTGCGCAGGTAGCCCATGACCGGCTCCTCCAGCCCGGGGCGCCGCGCCTGCCAGCGCGGATCGGGCGGGGGCGCGCCCCTGACCAGCATGCTGACCTGCCTGCCGGTACGGCTCGCGCCCACCACCCGCGTCCCCGCCGCCGAGGCCTCTTCCGGTCCGGTGAGCACGAGATGCTCGTCGAGCAGGTCCTCGATGCCGCCGCTGACCTGCAGCCGGCCCCCGTTCAGCCAGGAACTGCCTCATCTGCTCGGACCACGGGCCGCCTGCTGATCGCACGGGCCGGCGGGGAGGAAGGACAGGTCGTCGGCACCGGCGCGCTCAAGCCCGTCGACGCGACGACGGGGGAGATCAAGGCCCTGTACCGATCGCTGGGCTTTACGGAGATCCCCATCTTCGATCACACCGAAGCCGGCTTGTCCAACCTCGAACCTTTCATGATCTTCATGGGGCTGAGCCTCGGCCAGGCGACGCGCCTCTGATCTCCAACCCCTGCACGCCGCCAACGACGTCACGTGCCGCGTCGCCTTCCAGAGCCCCGGCGTGCGATTCGGGGAGGCGTGGAAGGCCACGCCCCCGCGTAACGGTGCAGGTCGGCACCGTTTTCCCTGACCGGCGCCCGGGCGGTCTCGATCATCGGCCGCGCCTTCCGGACCTCCCCCAAATGGGCGATCAGAGGTGGCGGACGGCCCGACGGGGTAGGGACCAAGGTCTCTGCAGGAACGAGGGACCGCGCGGAAGGCTCACAGGCATGGACGGCATGGACAGGATCGACGCCTACTGGCGCGCCGCCAACTACCTCTCCGTCGGGCAGATCTACCTGCTGGACAATCCCCTGCTCGCCGAGCCGCTGCGGCCCGAGTACATCAAGCCGCGGCTGCTGGGCCACTGGGGCACCACGCCGGGGCTGACCTTCTGCTTCGCCCACCTCAACCGGATCATCGCCGAGCGCGACCAGGACATGATCTACATCGCCGGGCCCGGGCACGGCGGCCCGGCGGCGGTGGCGCACGCCTGGCTGGAGGGCACCTATAGCGAGAAATATCCGGATATCTCCCAGGATGCGGTGGGCATGCGGCGGCTGTTCCGCCAGTTCTCCTTCCCCGGCGGCGTGCCCAGCCATGTGGCCCCCGAGACGCCCGGCTCCATCCACGAGGGCGGCGAGCTG
>NZ_KZ084333.1 GCF_002093975.1 Thermoactinospora rubra | reverse complement strand
CTCCCGGCCCTGAAGGACCGGGCTTCCTCCGGTGGTCTAGGTGAGGGGCGCGTGGTCCGGGGAGGGCTCGGCATGGGCGACGTCGAGCGGCTGAACAAGACGCTGGCGGCCGAGCACGCGGCGCTGTACGCCTACGGCCTGGTCGCGGCGCGCGTCACGGGAGCCGTGCGGGCGAGGATGGCCGCCGCCTTCGAGGCGCACCGGGCGCGGCGTGACCAGCTGCGTTCCATGATCGCCGCGCGTGGCGGGAAGCCGGTGGAGACCGAGGCGTCCTACCGGCTGCCCGCGACGCCCTCCACGGCCGGGCAGGCGATCGCCGTGGCCGCGCAGGTCGAGGACGGCGTCGCGGCCGCCTACCTCGAATTGGTCGCCGCCGACGACGCGGAGCTGCGCCGCTATGCCGCGCTGGCCGTGCAGGAGGCCGTCACGAGGGCGTACGGCCTGCGCCGCCGGGTGGAGGCGTTCCCGGGTCTGGCGGGCGTCCTGCCTACGCCCACGACGACCGGCTGAGGCGCCGGGAACCCGACATAACGCCCACTCGTTGCCGTGACATGGGCTGGCACTACAGGAAGACCATCAAGGTCGGACCGTTCCGCATCCACCTGACGCCCCGCGGCGTCGGCCACAGCATCGGCGGCCGGAAGCTGCACCTGACCACCACTCCCGACGGCCGGCGGCACGTGACCGTGCGCCTGCCGGGCGGGTTCCACCTCAGCAAGACTATCGGCGGGCGGCGCAAGCACTATTACTGATCCGATTTGTGGGCAGTTGCCGGGTCATGGGACTCAGTTATCGCAAGTCGATCAAGTTAGGCCCGTTCCGCATCAACCTGTCCAACCGCGGGGTGGGTCACAGCTACGGAAACCGTCTGTTCCGCGTCACCAACCACCCCGACGGCCGCCGCACCGTCTCGGTGAACCTTCCGGGCAACTTCACCTGGCGAAAGACGACGAAGCGGAAGTAGGGCGCGCCGCCGTCCATGCGTGTCGCCACACGGGCGCGATGGCGGCAGGGCGCACGGGCGGGCGGAAACGCCCGCCCTGGCGGCCCCCACTGCCCTTTCCCGCCGTCCCGGCTCAGGCCCGAGGGGTTGAGGGACTTATGGCCGCTTTTGGGCGAGAGGGCTTCGCGACCGCGGTGAGGTGAGGCGCCAACGCGCCGTCCGCGTCAAGCGTGGCGGCAGGCCACCACCAGGACGACAAATCCGCCTCCGAGTGGCAGACGTCCTGAAAGGACAGGCCCACCCCGGGAGGTGACTCGCCATCGAAAAGGACGGACTCGCCGGGGGGCGGCAGGCCCATCCGTGGAGGACAGGGCCGCCCCACGTGGTGATTCGCCCGCCCTGGGGTGGCGGTGGGCCCCCCAGGAAGAGTCTCGGACGACGGCCGGGTGAAGGCGGCCGAGGCGAGGCGGCGCAGACGAGGCGGCGCAGGCGAGGGGCCGAGGACCGCAGGCGAGGACCTCAGACGAGGGCGGCCACCCGGTCCACGGCCTCGGCCAGCGGGATCTCCTCCTTGGTCCCCGAGGCGCGGTCGCGCAGCTCCACGACGCCCTGGGTGAGTCCCCGGCCGACGACCAGGATGGTCGGCACGCCCAGCAGCTCGGCGTCCTTGAACTTCACGCCCGGCGACACGCCGGGACGGTCGTCGACGAGGACCCGGACGCCGCGCGCCTCCATCTCCCTGGCCAGGTCGAGCGCGACGTCGACCTGATTGTCCTTGCCCGTGCCGACGATGTGGACGTCCGCGGGCGCCACCTCGCGCGGCCAGACCAGGCCGAGCTCGTCGTGCCACTGCTCGGCGATGACCGCCACCGCCCGGGAGACGCCGATGCCGTAGGAGCCCATGGTGATCCGGATGGGCTTGCCGTCGGGGCCGAGCGCGTCGAGCTGGGCGGCGTCGGCGTACTTGCGTCCGAGCTGGAAGATGTGGCCGATCTCGATGCCGCGGTCGATGGACAGCGCAGAGCCGCAGCGCGGGCAGGCGTCGCCGGCGCGCACCTCGGCGGCCTCGATCGTGCCGTCGGGAACGAAGTCGCGCCCGGCGACCACGTTGGCCGCGTGCTTGCCGGGCTCGTTGGCGCCGGTGACCCACGAGGTGCCCGTGACGACGCGCGGGTCCACGAGGTACTTGACGCCCAGGTCGCGCAGCGCCTGCGGGCCGATGTAGCCGCGCACGAGCCCCGGGTGCCTGGCGAAGTCCTCGGCCTCGAAGATGGCCGGCTCGCCGGGGGCGAGGGAGGCCTCCAGGCGCTTGAAGTCGACCTCGCGGTCGCCGGGCACGCCGATGACGAGCACCTCGGCCTTGTCGGAGCCGGGCGTGGTGACCTTGACCACGATGTTCTTGAGCGTGTCGGCCGCGGTGATGGCCATGCCGTGGTGCCGGTTGACGTGGTCGACCAGCGTCTCGATGGTGGGCGTGTCGGGGGTGTCGAGCACCTGCATCGCAGGCAGCCCGTCCACGGGCCGGGCGGGCGGCGCGGGCGTGACGACCGCCTCGGCGTTGGCGGCGTAGCCGCAGCTGTGGCAGGCCACGAAGGTGTCCTCGCCGGTCGGCGTGGGGGCCAGGAACTCCTCGGAGGCCGAGCCGCCCATGGCGCCGGAGGTGGCGAAGCAGATCCGGTAGCGGATGCCCAGCCGGTCGAAGGTCTTGATGTAGGCCTCGCGGTGCAGCTCGTAGGAGCGCTTGAGGCCGTCGTCGTCGAGGTCGAAGGAGTAGGAGTCCTTCATGAGGAACTCCCGGCCGCGCAGGATGCCGGCGCGGGGCCGGGCCTCGTCCCGGTACTTCGTCTGGATCTGGTAGAGGATGACCGGGTAGTCCTTGTAGGAGGTGTACTCCCCCTTCACCATGTCGGTGAAGAGCTCCTCGTGGGTCGGGCCGAGCATGTAGTCGGCGCCCCTGCGGTCCTTCAGGCGGAACAGCGTGTCGCCGTACTCCGTCCAGCGCCCGGTGGCCTCGTAGAACTCGCGGGGCAGCAGCGCCGGGAACAGCACCTCCTGGGCGCCCATCCGGTCCATCTCCTCGCGCACGATCCTGGTCACGTTCTCCAGGACGATCTTGCCCAGGGGCAGCCAGGAGTAGATGCCGGGCGCGACGCGGCGGATGTATCCGGCCCTGACCAGCAGCTTGTGGCTCGGCACTTCCGCGTCCGCCGGGTCGTCCCGCAGGGTGCGAAGGAACAAGGACGACATACGCAGCAACACGGCCACTCCCTGCGGTTCGGTTCGGATGGATGGGTGAAGGACTACAGGCTATCGACTCCCCGGGCCGCCCGCCTCGCGTTGCGCCGACCGCCGGCCCGGCGGGCTCACCGGAGCACGAGGAGCACGAGGAGGGCGAACGACCCGGCGAGGGCGGCCGTCACGGCCAGCGCGCGCAGCACGCCCATCCCGTGCCTCCTGCGCAGCAGGATCACCCCGGCGGCGGTCAGGACGCCCACGACGAGCGCGGGCCAGGGCCAGAAGCCGCGCTCGTACGCCACGAGGCCGGGCGTCGCCCGGTCGATCACGTCGCCGAGCAGCACCGCGCCGACCAGGCCCGCCGCCGCGTCACCCCACGCGCCGGCCCGCCGCGCGAGGTTCGCGAGCAACCCGACGATCACCAGCTGCAGGAGCAGCAGGTTGAGCCCGCGGGCGTCGTCGCCGACCAGCTCGAAGCCGGGGTGGCCCTGGATCGCTCCAACGGCCATGCTCGTCACGATGCTGGAGGCGCCGGCCAGGAACGCCGTCAGCAGCGCCCAGGGGATGCCGCTGGCCGTCGCGCCCACGGCCACGGCCAGCCCGAGCACGGCGTACGGATCGTAGACGGCGGACAGGGGGCCGGGCAGGGCCGTGACGAGCCCGCCGACGGCCAGTCCACCGAGGAAGGCCGTCAACACGTGCCGCTCGATGCCGCGTTGCCTGCGGTCGTACTCGAGGTAGTCGGCGTAGTTGGCTGGCGTCTGCTGCATCGCTCTACCCGGCCATCAAAATCCCCCAAAAGCGACAGACCACGCATCAGTATAAGTGGACTTACACAAAAAGTAAATTTGGGTCAACCCTAAGTTACTAAAGCAAACGCTTGGCTAAGATGCTCGCGTGACCCACGCCGACCTCCGCGCGACCGTCCGCTCGTACCTGTCCGCCCGCCCCGCCGCCTCCTGGCGCGCCTTCGCGGGCGACCTCGGCGCCGCCGGGCTCACCGTTCCCGAGCAGTACGGCGGAGCCGCCTGCGGCCTGGAGGAGGTCGCGGTCGTCGCCGAGGAGCTGGGCCGGGCGCTGTCGCCCCACCCGTTCCTGCAGACCTTCCTCGCCGTGGAGGCGCTCAAGCACGGCGGCTCGGCCGAGGCGACGGCCCGGCTGCTGCCCGAGCTGGCCGAGGGCGCGCGAAGCGCCACGGTGGTGTTCCCCGGCCCGCTGCGGCTGGAGGGCGGGCGGCTGTCCGGGGTGGCGCGGCACGTGCTCGACGGCGAGCTGGTCCTGGCCTACGCCGGGGGCCGGCTGGTCGAGGCGGCGCCCACGCGACGCGTGCCGTACCGGACCATGGACGAGAGCCGGCCGCTGAGCGAGCTGACCTTCGAGCGGGTCCCCGTCCGGCATGTGGGCACGGGGACGGTCTGGGAACACGTCCGCGACCTGGGGGTCATCGCGCTGGCCGCCGAGCAGGTGGGCGGTGCGGCGCGGTGCCTGGAGACCGCCACGGCCTACGCCAAGGTGCGCGTGCAGTTCGGGCGGCCGATCGGGGCGTTCCAGGCCGTCAAGCACAAGCTGGCCGACGTGTTCGTGGCGGTGGAGGCGGCCAGGTCGGCCGCGCTGGCGGCGGCGGCCGACCCGTCGGCGCGCACGGCGGCCGTCGCCGGGTCGTTCTGCACCGAGGCCTACCTGACGGCGGCGGGCGAGAGCATCCAGGTCCACGGCGGGATCGGGGTGACCTGGGAGCACGAGGCGCACCGCTACTTCAAGCGCGCCACCTCCGACGCCCAGCTGTTCTGCCCGCCGCAGGAGCACCGGACACGGCTCCTGCAGTACCTCTAATAACGGCACCTTTGACGGCACCTCTAGCCACCCAGCAGCTCCTCCCAGGCGCGCCGGGCGCCGGCCGGCCGCGAGGTGTCCAGCGCCTCGGCGAGCCGCCAGAAGTTCTGCCTGACGCGCAGCCGCTCCCTGCCCATGGGGTCGATCGCGCGCAGCTCGACGCGCACGCCCATGACGTCCAGCACCGCCGAGGCGGCGCCGGCCGGGCTCATCGGCGTGACGAGGTCGCCGTCGTTGTCGGGATCGTGGTCGGGGTCGCGCACCCGCTCCACCAGCAGCGCCGCGACCTCCGAGGCGGAGGGGCCGTCCCGCCACTCCAGGTGCCAGCTGTGATCGGCGCCGCGCCACCAGGTCAAGTCCCGGCAGGACTCGAGGACCTCGGCCTCGGTCGCCAGCGCCGCCATCACCCGGCCGAACGCCTCGTACCTGCGCGCGCTCGCCAACGCCGCCTCGTCGCCCGGCGGCCGTCCCTGGCGCAATCCCCTCATGTCAGGGAGCGTGCCATCTTTCGGCCGTCTCAGCGCGTGCTTTCGCTTCACGATCATCCACTCTCGTCGGCCGCCGTACTTCCCCGCAACCCCGCGGGCTGATACGCTCCCAAGCGAGCGCTTGCTCACACAGTTCTTTCCGTACGGCGGGACACCGGCAACCCTGACGAACGGCGGCCAGCCACCACGCGAGGGGCGCGGCCCGGCCTGGACTGAGGAGCGGTGAGGGCGCCCAAGCGCCCTCACCGCGACGAGGGAAGGCCGGGCCTTCCCGGCGCCCCTCGCACGGAGCGCCGAAGGCGCGACCAAAGAAGCACGGAGGCACCTATGCGGATCAGCCTGGGATACGAGCTGGAGGTGCGGGGGCGTACCCGGGAAGTCGAGCAACAGGCGTTCAGGAACGTGATGGACCAGGTCGTCCTCGGCGACCGCCTGGGCTACGACACCGCGTGGTTCGTCGAGCACCACTTCACCAGGGGCTTTTCCCACTCCTCCGCCCCCGACCTGGTGCTCGCCGCGATCTCCCAGCGCACCACGCGCATCCACCTGGGCCTGGGCGTGGTGCTGCTGCCGTTCCAGTCCCCGATCCGCACGGCCGAGCGCGTGGCCACCCTGGACGTGATCAGCGGAGGCCGGGTGGAGTTCGGCACGGGGCGCGGCGCCTCCCCTCTGGAGTACCAGGCCTTCCAGCGGCCGTTCGAGAAGTCGCGGCAGATCTGGGAGGACTCGCTGGAGGCGGTGCTGGCCATCTGGGAGGCCGACGGCGAGCCGATCACCAGGTCCAACGAGTTCTTCGAGATCCCCGACGTGGCCGTCTACCCCCGCCCGGTGCAGCGCCCGCATCCGCCGGTCTGGGTGGCCTCGACGTCCCTGGAGGGCTACCTGGCCGCCGCCAGGCACGGCTACAACCTGCTCGGCATGACCATGCTCAAGGGCATCGACGACGTGGCCGCCGACATCGCCAGATACCGGGAGTGCCTGGCCGACAGCGGCTTCGACCCCGCCGGCCGCCGCGTCGCGCTGATGATCCCCTGGTTCGTGGCGCCCACCCGGGACGAGGCCAACGCGATCGCCGCCGACGCCGTGCTGTGGTACATCCGCCGCCAGGTCAACCTCGTCACCCCGCCCGACTACTACGACGCCCGCCACGCCACCCACCGGGTCCTGGGCCAGCTGGCCGCCGGTATGCCGCCCGAGGAGGCGATGGCCACGCTCCGCGAGCACCTCATGGTCGTGGTCGACGACGTGGAGGGCTCGCGCAAGGCCGTGGCGCGCATCGCCGAGGCGGGCGCGACGGACCTCATCCTCCAGGCGCAGGTGGGCGGGCTGGCGCACGAGCACGTGTGCGACTCGATGACCCGCTTCATGGCCGAGGTGATGAAGTGACCTGGCTGACCCGCGACGACCTGGGGGCGGCCGGCCGTACCGCCACCGGCCTGCTGCTCGTCTCCCCCGACGGCGCGTCGGCGCTGCCTCTCACAGCGCATGACCGGGAACTGACCGGCGCGGCGCTGCGGGCGGCCGGGGTCGGGCCCGGCGACCGGGTGGCGGTCGCGCTGGCCGAGCCGGCGGGCGCGCTGTGGGCCGAGGCGGCCGCCGGCGTGGCGGGGGCCGCCGCCTCCGTCGGGCCGCGCGGCCGCATGCGCCTGCATCACCTGCTGACCACGCTGCGCGCCACGACGCTGGTGGCGACCCCGACCGGGGCCATGGACTTCCTCGCCCGGCTGCACCTGGAGTTCCTGCTCGATCCGCTGGACCTGGGGCTGCGGCACATCGTGGTGACGGGCGAGATCGCCTCCAGGGGCACGCTCGGGCACCTGGCCTCGGAGTTCGACGCGCAGGTCACCGAGGTGTTCGCCGGCCCGTTCACCGGAGGGGCGCTGGCGTGGCGGCGGGCCGAGGAGGAGCCCTTCGCCCCGCTGGCCGAGGGCGTGCTGGGGCTGGGCGCCCTGGACAAGGACGAGGCCGTCGAGCGCGGACCGGGCGAGGTGGTGGTCACCGTGCCGGAGGCGGGCGTGGTGCGCACCGGGTACGTGGTGCGCGACGTGGCGCCCGTCCACACCGTGGGCGACCACCTGCTGGTGCGCGGCGTGTGGCTGTCCCTCGGCCGGCTGGACAGGGCCCTGGCCAAGATCGACGGGGTGTCCGCCTGGACGCTGTCGGTCAGCAGGCAGGGCACGCTCGACCTGGCGACGCTGGCCGTGGCGTTCAACCGGGACAGCCTCGTGCGCAACCCGATGTGGAAGGCGCGCATCGAGCAGGCGGTCCAGGCCGTCACGCCGGTCAAGGTGGCCGTCGAGGTGGCTCCCGAGGTGGTGGAGACGCGCGCCCCGGGGGCGGTGAACGACCTGCGCGGCCAGCACCTGGGCCGCGACCGCGCGCTCGTGAATCTCTAGGGGGTGCTCGTGGAGCCGGTGCCCGCCTGGGGGACGATCCCCCGCATGCTGCGCGACCTGGCGGAACGCCATCCCGGCGCCGTCGTGGTGTCCGACGGCGCGACCACGCTCACGCTGGCCGCGTTGCGCGCGCGGGCCGCCGAGGTGGCGCGCGGGCTGATCTCCCTGGGCGTACGGCGGGGCGACCGCGTGGCGCTGTGGGGGGTCAACGACGTGTCCTGGGTGGTCAACGCGTTCGGCGCCTGGGACGCGGGGGCGGTCGTCGTGCCGCTGTCGGCCCGCTACAAGGGCATGGAGGCCGAGGCGCTGCTGGCCAAGACCGGGGCCGAGGTGCTGCTCGCCGGCACGGAGCTCGCCGGGCTGCTGGAGCGGCGGCCACGGCACGTCGTGACGCCCCGGGGCGTCGGGGAGCTCGTCGAGCGCGGCCGGGCCGTACCCCGGCAGGAGGGCGAGGAGCGCGCGGCGGCGGTGCGGCCGGAGGACCTGTGTGAGCTGATGTCCACCTCCGGCACCACCGGCACGCCCAAGGCCGTCATGCTCGACCACGCCCAGGTGCTGCGCGGGTACTGGGACTGGGCCGAGGTCGTCACGCTCGGCGAGGGCGACCGGTATCCGGTGATCGCGCCGTTCGCCCACGGGTTCGGGCTCAACGCCGGGCTGCTGGCCTGCGTGATGAGGCGCGCGACCATGATGCCGGTGCCCGCGTTCAGCCCCGACGGCGTCGTCCGGCTCATCGAGTCGTGGCGCGCGAGCATCCTGGCGGGCCCGCCGGCCCTGTTCGCCAGGCTGCTGGACGAGCTGGAGCGGGGACCGCGCGACTTCTCCTCCCTCCGCGTGGCCGTCTGCGGCGCGGCGGCCGTGCCGGCGGCCCTGGTGCGGCGGCTGCTGGACCGCGTCGGCGTGGAACGGATGATCAACGCCTACGGGCTGATGGAGGGCACCGTCGTGTCCATGACGAGGGCCGGGGACCCGGTGCCGGTGATCGCCTCCACCACGGGCCGGCCCATGCCCGGCATCGAGGTCAGGATCGTCGACGACGACGGCGAGGAGGTGGCGCCCGGCGAGATCGGGGAGATCCTGGAGCGCGGCTACGGCGTCATGCGCGGGTACTGGGGCGAGCCCGAGCGGACCGCCGAGGTGGTCGACGCCGGCGGCTGGTTGCACACCGGGGACGTCGGCTACCTCGACGACCGGGGCAACCTCGCGATCGTGGACCGCAAGAAGGAGCTCTACATCGTCAACGGCTTCAACGTCTCCCCCGCCGAGGTGGAGTCGCTGCTGCTGCGCGAGGGCTCGCTGGCCCAGGCGGCCGTGGTGGGCGTCCCGGACGAGCGGGCGGGCGAGTGCGGGTGGGCCTTCGTGGTGCCCCGGCCCGGCTGCCGCGTGGACCCCGAGGCGCTGATCGCGTGGGCCCGGGCGAACATGTCCTCCCACAAGGTGCCCAGGCGCGTGGTCGTCGTGGACGCGCTCCCGGTCAACGCCAACGGCAAGGTGGACAAGATCGAGCTGCGCGCGCGGGTAGGGTTGGCGCCCCAGGGGTAAGAAAATGGGACGCGCCTACCCTCCGGAGCCGCCATGCTGCGCCTGCTCGCCGGAGAGGCCGCACGCAGGTTCGGGGCGCGCGCGGCGGTCGTCTCCGGCGCAACGTGCCTGACCTACGCCCAGCTCGACCGGTTGTCCGACGAGGTCGCCGCCGGACTCGCCCACCGCGGGATCCGCATCGGCGACGTCGTGGCGCTCATCCTGCCGGACGGGCCGGAGTTCGTCGTCTGCTACCTGGCCGCCGCCAAGATCGGCGCGATCACGGCGGGCATCGGCACCGACCGGCCGCAGCTGCTGGCCAAGCTCGACCCGGCCATCGTGGTCACCGTGCCGGGCGTGCTGCCGCCGCTGGCCGGCGTGGACGTGGTCGTGCTGCACCCGGGTGACGACCTGCGGATGGGCGGGCTGCGCCGCGCCGAGCCGCCACCCCCGCCCTTCCCTCCCGACCCCGACCGGCACGTCGTGATCACCTTCACCTCGGGCACGACCGGCCCGCCCAAGGGCGTCCTGTTCGGCGACAGGCAGCTGGAGGCCATCCGCGCGCACGGCGCGGGCGCCCGCTGGGGCGTCGGCGACGCGCGGCTGGTGACGCATCCCTTCTGGCACATGGCCTTCGCCACGCGGCTGCCGGTGTTCCTGCAGACCGGCCGCACCAGCCACATCCTGCCCCGCTGGGACGCCGAGGCGGCCGTGCGGATGATGCGCGAGCGGGAGCTGCGGGTGCTGCAGGGCACGCCGCGCCAGCTGGCCGAGATCCTCAAGACGGGAGCCGCCCTGCCCGCGCTGACCCTGGCGCTCTCCAGCGGCGCGCCCGCCCCGCCGGAGCTGGTGCGGGCGCTGCGGGAGAAGTACGGCGTGCCGGTGTGCAACCGCTACATCTGCACCGAGGCCGGGCTCGGGCTGGGCACCCGGCCGGAGGACCCGCCGGAGGACGCCGAGCAGACCGTCGGCCGGCCTCGCGCGGGCGTGGACGTCTCCATCCGCGACACCGGCGGGCGGATCCTGGAGGCGGAGGAGGAAGGGGAGGTGCTGCTGCGGTCCCGCGCCGTGATGAGCGGGTATATCGAGAAATCTCTGGATCGGTGGGTGTTTGCCCGGGATGGGTTCGTCAGGACCGGCGACCGGGGATATATCGACAGCAGCGGCCGGTTGCATCTGGTGGGACGAGTCGCCAAGGAGGGCCCGTGACGTTACGAGTGGCGGTGGTCGGCTCGGGTCCTGCCGGGATCTACGCTGCCGAGGCGCTGGTCAAGCAGTGCCCCGAGCCGGTGAGTGTCGACGTACTCGAACGGCTGCCCACGCCGTACGGGCTGGTCAGGTACGGCGTGGCGCCGGATCACACCTCGATCAAGTCCATCGCCAACTACCTGCGCAAGGTGCTGGAGCTGCCCGAGATCCGCTTCCTGGGCGGCCTGGCGCTGGGCGAGCACGTGTCCGTGGCGGACCTGCTGGCCTGCTACGACGCGGTCGTGTACTGCACGGGCGCGATGGTCGACCGGCGGATGGGCATCCCCGGCGAGGACCTGCCGGGCAGCGTCGCGGCCACCGACTTCGTCAACTGGTACTGCGGCCACCCCGACGTCTCCGCCGACCGCTTCACGCTCGACAGCACGGAAGTGGCCGTGATCGGCGTCGGCAACGTGGCCGTGGACGTGGTGCGCGTCCTGGCCAAGACGGCCGAGGAGCTGCGCTCCACCGACGTCCCGCCCGAGGTGCTGGAACGGCTGGCGCAGTCCCAGGTGAAGGTCATCCACATGATCGGCCGCCGGGGTCCCCAGCACGCCAAGTTCACCCTCAAGGAACTGCGCGAGCTGGGCGAGCTGGCCAACGCCGACGTGTGCGTGCGCCCCGAGGAGGCCGTGGTGCTCGGCGGCGACTACCCGCGCCAGGTCCGCGGCAACATCGAGGTGCTGCGGTCGTGGGCCGCCCGCGCTCCCGTCGGCCGCCCGCGCCGCCTGGACGTCCGCTTCTGGCTGCGCCCGGTGGAGGTCCTCGGCGCCGACCGGGTGGAGGGCATCCGGCTGGAGCGCACCCGGCTGGACGAGGACGGCAGGGTGGTCGGCACCGGCGAGTTCGAGACGTTGCCGGTGGGCATGGTCCTGCGCTCGGTCGGCTACCAGAGCGTGCCGCTGCCCGGCGTGCCGTTCGACGAGCGCACCAAGACCGTCCCGCACGAGCAGGGCAGGGTGCTCGGGCGCGAGCGGGAGTACGTGGCCGGGTGGCTCAAGCGCGGCCCCACCGGGGTGATCGGCACCAACAAGTCGGACGCGGCTGAGACCGTGCGCACGCTGCTGGCCGACCTGGCCGGCCGGGAGCCGGTCGAGCGCCCGCCGCTGGACGACCTGCTGAAGGCCCGCGGCGTCGAGCCGGTCGGCTACGCCGACTGGCTGGCCATCGAGGCGGCCGAGGCGGAGCTGGCCAGGAGGCTGGGCCGCGGCGAGCGGGTCAAGCTGGCGGGGCTGGAGGCGATGCTGGCCGCCTGCGGGCGGCGACCGCGATGACGGCCACGCCCAGCAGCAGGACCAGGGTGGTGGCCACGCCGCCCTCCGGGCCGAACATGCCGCCGGTCACCGCGTCCGGGCCGGTCTCCCTCAGGTCGAGGACGGCCAGCGTGCCGGTCGGCTGACCGCTGACCGGGAAGCCGAACAGGCTGCCCTGCGCCCAGTTCCACACCGCGTGCCACAGGCACACGCCCCACAGCGCGCCGTCGTAGAGCGCGTAGAGGCCGAGCAGCACGCCGACGAGGACCAGGTTGACGACGCTGAGCGGCGTGACGTCCGGGTTGAGCAGGTGAAGCGCCGCGAACAGCAGCGCCGACGCGGCGACCCCCGCCGGGGCGCCCCACTGCGCGCCCACGACCGGCAGGACGAAGCCGCGCGCCAGGATCTCCTCGGTCGAGCTCTGCAGGATCCAGCCCACGAGGACCAGCAGCGCCGTTCCCGCGGCGGCCCAGCCCTGCGGGCGGTCCTCCCTGACCACGTAGCCGAGGGCGGCCAGCAGCAGCGTCACCGCCCCGAAGGCGGCCAGGCCGGTCAGCGCGCCCCTGGCCGCCTTGGCCGCCGCCCGGTGGCGCGTGAACCCGAGCGTGGCGAAGCCGCGCCCCTCGTAGGCCGCCACCCACGCCCACACCAGCAGCGCGATCGGCACGAAGCCGACGATCAGCGTGGTCAGCTGCCGCCAGACCGGGTCGGCGGGGCTGAGGAGCGCCAGGACGATGGCGGCGAACAGCTGCCCCACGAAGACCGCCATGAGGGCCACGAGCAGGGCGAGCAGGGGGTGCGTGCGGTTGCGCCCCGACCGGGCGAGGGCGAGCAGCGGGTTGTCGGCGCCGAGCATGGTCACGCCGGGCAGCGTAGCCGCTGCGCCGTACGGCGGGCATGCGGGGCGCGGACGGCCTGTGACGAGCCCCGTGAGGGGCGCCGTGATGGGCGCCGTGAGGGGCGCCGTGAGACGATCGCGGGATGCGCCTCACGCTCTCCGACGTCGGCACGCTGCCGCCGCCGGCGCCGCAGCCCGCCCCGCGCGGCCGGCAGCCGGTGCACACGGTGTACGTGCCCGCCGACCGCTTCACCGCCGGCACCGTCTCGCACTGGGGCCAGGAGGCCCTGGCACTGGTCAAGGCGCACCTGCCCGGCCCCGAGGAGCTGGCGGCGGTCTTCGGGGTGCCCGTGGAACCGGCGCAGGCCGTCCACCCCCGCGTCGTGGCCAAGCTGGCCGCCGAGCCGGTGGAGGACCTGCGCATCGACTTCGAGGACGGGTACGGCAGGCGGCCCGGCGAGGAGGAGGACCGCCACGTGGTCGCGGCGGCCGAGGCGGTCGGGCGCATGCACGAGGCGGGGACGCTCCCGCGCCGGTGGGGGCTGCGGGTGAAGTCGTTCGCCGACGACGCCGCGCGGTCGGTGCGCACGCTGGACGGGTTCCTGACCGAGCTCGGCACGCCGCCGCCCGGCTTCACCGTGACCTTCCCCAAGGTGCTGGAGGAGTCCTACGTCCACCGGTTCGCCGAGCTGCTCGGCCGGCTGGGCCCGGACCTGCGGTTCGAGTTGCAGGTGGAGGATCCGCGGACGCTGACGTTCCTGCGCGGCGACCTGTGCGAGCGGCTGTCGGCGGCGCACTTCGGAGTGTTCGACTACACGGCGGCGCTGGGGCTGCCGCCGCACGAGCAGCGGCTGGACCACCCGGCGTGCGACCACGCACGGCACGTCATGCAGACGGCCTTCGCGCACACCCCGGTGGAGCTGTCCGACGGGTCGCTGGCGGCCGCTCCCGCCTCCGGCCGCGCCGAGGACGTGCACGCGCTGTGGGCGCGGCACGCCTCCCTGGTGAGGCACTCCCTCGCCCACGGCTTCTACCAGGGCTGGGACATGCATCCCTCGCACCTGGTGAGCCGGTTCGCCACCGTCTACGCCTTCCACCTGGCCACCTATGACGAGTACGCGGCGAGGGTGCGGGCCTGGGAGGAGCAGCGGCAGGTGGGCGGGGTGATGGACGAGCCCGCGACCGTCAGGACGCTGGCGGCGGCGTTGCGCAGGGCGGACTCGGCGCTGGGACGCTGACGGTCAAGGGCGGCCGGGGCGGCCGCCTCGCCCGCGTCAGGCCGGGGGCGGCCCGCTCACAGGCGGTCGACGATCGAGCGCCATTCGGCGACGAGGCCGGGGTCGACCGGCTCCTGCCAGGAGGGCCGGACGGCGCTGCCGACGTGGAAGGCGCGGATCCCGAGCGCGAGCAGCACGGGGACGTGGGCGGGGCGCAGGCCCCCGCCGGCGAGGATGAGCGAGGCGTCCCCGGCTTCGGCCCGCGCCCTGAGCACCGGCAGGCCGTGGGCGACGCCCTCCGGCGAACCGGAGGTCAGCACCGTGGCCAGGTTGGGCAGCAGCCGGACGGCGCGCCACGCGGCCTGGACGTCGGCCGCGTGGTCGACCGCCCGGTGGAAGGTCCAGGGCAGCGGCGAGGCGGCGTGGATGAGCGCCTCGGTGGCGGCCAGGTCCACGGCGCCCTGCTCGTCGAGGAAGCCGAAGACGAACCCGGCCGCGCCCGCCTCGGCCAGTTCCTTCACATCGCGCCGCAGCGACTCCAGCGCCTCGGCGTCGGCGGTGAAGCCGGCGCCGGCGCGGACCATGACCATCTGCGGCAGCGCGCACTCGGCGGCGATGGCGGCGACCGTCTCGGGCGAGGGCGTGAGCCCGTCGGCCGACATGTCCGCCACGACCTCCAGCCGGTCGGCGCCTCCCCGTTCCGCGGCCACGGCGTCGCGCACGTCCAGCGCGATGACCTCAAGCAAGGAACCCATGGGGCAAAAGTATCGTCACGTCTGCCCCCTTCCGGTGGGGAAGGGGGCATTTGACGCTTCTTGACACCCGGGGTCAGGCGCCCACGAGCTCCTCGGCGGTCAGGTCGCGGAACAGGCCGTCGCGGCCGGTCCGGTAGCCCGCCGGCCGCTGGAACAGCGCGCCGGAGGCGCGGTGGGGCAGGTCGACGGTGCGCACGTGGGTGAAGCCGCGCCGCCGGTAGTAGTCCTGCAGCCGGGGGTTGTCCTTGGCGCAGTCGAGCCTGAGCCAGTCCCGCCCGGCGTCCCCCACGCTCGCGCCGGCCCAGTCCAGCAGGGCGTCGCCGAGCCCGGTCCCCGCGTACGCGCGGCTGACCGCGAGCTTGTGGACGTACAGCGCCGACCACGGCCGGTCCGCCGGGGTCCAGAACTCCGGATCGGCGTGAGCGTCCAGGGCGATGGTGGCCACCGGCCCCGCCCACTCCAGCTCGCCGGCCTCCAGCACGTACAGGACGCGCTCCCGGATGAGCGGTTCGATGCGGTCGGCGCCGAAGCCGCCGCGCGGCCACTGCCTCACTCCCCGCGAGTGCAGCCACTCGGCGGTGTCGGCGAGGAGGGCGAGGACTCCCGGCAGGTCGGCGCGTACGGCCCGGCGCAGGGTGAGCGGGTGAAGGAGGGTGTTCGAGTGCATAAGCCATCCCTTCGTTGCGGTGGGTGTGCGCGTGAACACCGAACGTGTTCACGTGATGGCATAAAGCTGTTATCCGGATATATATGGATAAATCGAATTTTCGGGAGTATGGCACTACCCCCCACCCCACGAGGCAAGTCCTAAAAGGCTCGCAGGGCACCGGCCGGAGCGATCACCCCCAAGCGAGCCCGGCCGCCGCGACGCCGGTCAACGACCGTCGAGCTCGTATCTGATCAAGTGCTTGTCGGCGGGAAGCACCGACACCGCGACACGGACCGGCGTGTCCGCGCTGTCGTACCCGACGCGCACGTGAACGAGCACGGGCGTGCCGGGATCGAGCCTGAGCCGCTCGGCTTCCTGCTGGGTGGGCATCCGGCTCCAGATGTCGTCCACCACGCGGACCTGCTTGTGCCCGAGCTCTTCCAGCACCCGGTTGGCCCCGCGCTTGATGTCGCCGGGCCCCTCGATCTCCGAGCCGGCCACCAGCGAGCGGGGGAAGTAGGAGTCGTTGGTGTTGTACGGCTGGCCGTCGACGAAGCGCAGCCGTTCGCGCACCACGGCGACGTCGTCCTCGCCGAGCTCCAGCCGGCTGGCGATCTCGTCCTCGGGGCGGACGATCCTGACCGTGATCTCCTGGCTGAAGGTCCGGCCCTCGGCGTGGACGGCGGTGGCGAAGGCCTCCTGCCGCTGTCCGGCGGGCTGGCGCAGCTCGCGCTGCGGGTGCATCAGCAGGGCCCGGCGCTCGCGGACGTGGCTGCCGCGCTTGGGGGAGCGGGTGATGAGCCCCTCGTTGACGAGCTCGGCGAGTGCCAGCCTGATGGTGTTGCGGCTGACGCCGTACCTGTCCTGGAGTTCCGCCTCGGTCGGTAACGGGTCGCCGGGCTGGAGGCGGCCGGAGTAGATGGCCTGTCGAAGCTCCGTGGCCACCTGCTGATACAACACCGACCTAGGCACTACCACCCCTTTTGTTCCAACAATTTAGACGATCTGGTTCTAGCAAGCCACAACCCCTTGACCCGGTGGCATTGACAGCCGCATCATCCATTCGTTGGTACAAATCCATCCAATGGCCGGTAAGGGGGTGAGGGTCTGGTGCTACCGGTCACCGCGGGCACGCCACGCCTGCCTTGGCACGATCCCCGCGAGGCAACACGTTTACTGCGTTACGCGCTGCATCGCCAGGGGTTCACCCACACCTACCAAAGCAACGGCAAGGGCATGTCCGTGTTGTCGGTTCTCACCGAGGTGACCGTGTGGTGCAAGGACGGATCGTTCGTCTGGACCCACGAGGGCGCCACCTTCACCCACCCAGGCGACGATCCGGTCGGCGCGGCCGAGCGCATCGCCGGGCACTTCCCGCGCCGGCAAGAGCACCAGGAGGATCACTCCCCCACAGCCTCCGTGCGCGAGCACCCGGGCTAGGACTCCTTCCCTCGCCGGAGTCCTCGCTCGACGCGCACGGGGAAGGAGGCGCGTCCTGGCGGGTCCCCCACGCCCGCCAGGACGCGCTTTCCGTTCCCTGGCTCTTCCCTCACTCCATCGGCGCCCAGTCCACCAGCGTGCGATCCGCCCCCTGAGAGAAGATCGCGCGCACGAGCTCACCCGCGCGCGGCTCGCGACCGGCCAGCCAGCGCCCGTACATCGCGCACTCGCGCGCCGCCGCCAGCCGGACGCGGACGACGGTCCCCGGACCCGCCCCGCCGAACGCCCGGTGGCTGACGATCCAGCTCTCCACCTCGGCCACCGGCTCGACCGCGCGCCATCGCCAGCCCTCGGTCCGGCACGCCGGGCAGAACGCCCGCGCAGGGAAGCGCGGCGTGCCGCAGGCCGCGCACTCCTGCACGGCGAGCTCCCCGCCCGCCACCCGCTCCCACCACTCGCGCGAGTCCCGGTCCACGCGGCCTCCCCTCCGTCGTCCCCTCCGTGCGCTCAGCCCCGCCGCAGGATCAGGGCCGAGGTGGCGGGCAGCACGTACCCGGGCTGGGCGGTCGACAGCGCGACCTCGGCCCCGGCGACCTGCCGGTCCCCGGCCTCCCCCCGCAGCTGCGAGACCGCCTCGGCGATGTGGTTGATGCCGTGCACGTAGCCCTCCGACAGGAACCCGCCGTGCGTGTTGACCGGCGGCCCCTCGCCCGAGGCGACGTACGGCCCGCCCTCCCCCTTGGCGCAGAAGCCGTAGTCCTCCAGCTGGACGAGGACCGAGTAGGTGAAGCAGTCGTACAGCTGGGCCACATCGACGTCGGCCGGGCCGAGCCCGGCCATGCCGTACAGCCGGGGGGCGAGCCGCGCGGCGGCGGTCTCGGTGGTGTCCATGTGCCCGCCGGACAGGAACGACGCCCCGCCGCCCCACGCGGCGGCGGAGATCAGGACCGGGGTACGGCGGAGCGACGCGGTCCGCTCGGCGGTCGTGACGACGAGCGCGCAGGCGCCGTCGGTCTCCAGGCAGCAGTCCAGCAGGCGGAACGGCTCGGCGATCCACGGGCTGGCGCGGTAGTCGTCGAGCGTGATCGGCGTGCGCATCCGCGCCCGCGGGTTCTTGACCGCGAAGGCGCGCTGGCGGACCGCGATCTGCCCGAAATGCTCCTCCTTGGTGCCGTACTTCAGCATGTGCAGCCGGGCCTCCATGGCGAAGTGCTGCAGCGGGGCGGCCAGGCCGTACGGGACCTGGTACTGCGCCTCGGGACCGGCCGAGGCCGCCTGGCCCATGCGGAACTCCGACCTGGCGTTGATGGCGCGGTAGCAGACGACCGTCTCGGCCATCCCCGCCGCCACGGCGAGCACGGCCTGGGCGACGACCGCGTGGGAGACGCTGCCGCCGCCGAACTGGTCCAGGTGCCAGGACGGGTCGTGGATGCCGAGCGCGGGGCCCACCACGCCGGGCGCCACCGAGTCGCCCACCCGGTGGGTCGCCAGGCCGTCGACGTCGCCGGCCGTCAGGCCCGCGTCCTCCAGCGCCGCCAGGACGGCACGGCAGGCCAGGGTGAGCGTGCTGACCCCGGAGTCCTTGCTGAACTCGGTGTATCCCACGCCGGCGATCGCCGCGCGGTCGCGGAGCGGGGAAACAAGCAAGCGCTTGGCCACAAGCTCACGCTAGGCGCTTGACACGTTTCCGGCAACCCGCCTACGGTCCAAGCAAGCGCTTGGTATGATTCGGAGGAGGAGGTGGAGGATGCGAGCCAACGGCCATCTCGACGGCCGGGTCCCCGGCGCCCTCGGCGGGCTGGACGACGGGCTGGGCGATGGGCTGGGCGATGGGCTGGATGGCCGGCGCTTCAGGTCGGTGCTGAGCCGGTTCGCCACCGGCGTGGTCGCCATCACGGCGCTCGACCCCGCCACGGGCCGCCCGTGCGGCCTGGCCGCCAACTCCTTCACCTCCGTCTCCCTCGACCCGCCGCTGGTGGCCTTCTGCGTCGCCTACACCAGCACCAGCTGGCCGCGCGTGCGGCGGGCCGAGGTCGTCACGGTCAACGTCCTGGCCGCCGGCCAGCAGCAGGTCTGCGCCCAGCTCGCGGCCAGGGGCGGCGACAAGTTCGCCGGGCTGACCTGGACCGTCTCCCCCGGCGGCAACCCCGTGCTCGACGGCGCGCTGGCCTGGATCGACTGCGCCATCGAGGCCGAGCACCCGGCCGGCGACCACGTCATCGTCGTGGCCCGCGTGCGGCAGCTGGACACCCACGCCGACGGCGGCCCCCTCGTCTTCTTCCGCGGCCTGTACGGAAGCTTCAGCGGAGCCGTCTGATGGGGCTGCGCGAGGAGGCCCGCGCCTGGCTGGAGGAGGCGCTCAGCGGCGAGTTCGCGCACGCCCGCGGCCTGGGCGGGCCCGGGCGCGAGCATGAGGGTTTCGAGGTGCGCCGGGCGTGGGAGCGCCACCTGGGCAAGGCGGGCTGGACGTGCCTGGGCTGGCCGGTCGAGTACGGCGGGCGCGCCGCCTCCCTGGCCGACCAGGTCGCCTTCCACGAGGAGTACGCCAGGGCCGACGCCCCGGCCCGGGTGGGCCACATCGGCGAGAACCTGCTGGGCCCGACCCTCCTCGACCACGGCACCGAGGAGCAGCGGCGCCGCTTCCTGCCGCCGATCCAGCGCGGGGAGGAGCTGTGGTGCCAGGGCTACTCCGAGCCGGAGGCCGGATCGGACCTGGCCAACGTCCAGACCCGGGCGGTGCTCGACGGCTCGGACTGGGTGGTCACCGGCCAGAAGGTGTGGACGTCCCTGGCGCACGTCGCCGACTGGATCTTCGTGCTGTGCCGTACCGAACCGGGATCCACCCGGCACCGCGGCCTGTCCTACCTCCTGGTGCCGATGGACCGGCCGGGCGTCGAGGTGCGGCCGATCGTCCAGCTGACGGGCACCTCGGAGTTCAACGAGGTGTTCTTCGACGGCGCGCGCACCGACGCCGCCAACATCGTGGGCGCCCCGGGCGAGGGCTGGAAGATCGCCATGGCCACGCTCGGCTACGAGCGCGGCGTGTCCACCCTCGGCCAGCAGATCGGCTTCCGGCGGGAGCTGGACAAGGTGGTCGCGAAGGCCCGCGAGACCGGCGCCTTCGAGGATCCCGTGCTGCGCGACCGGCTGGTCCGCTCGTGGCTGGAGCTGGAGATCATGCGCTACACCGCCCTGCGCGACCCGCAGTCGCCCATCACCAAGCTCTACTGGTCGGAGTGGCATCGCAGGCTCGGCGAGCTGGCGCAGGCGGTGCAGGGCAAGGCCGGGCTGGTGGCCGAAGGCGGCGAGCTGAACGAGCTGCAGCGGCTGTACCTGTTCAGCCGCGCGGACACCATCTACGCCGGATCCAGCGAGATCCAGCGCACCCTCATCGCCGAGCGGGTGCTGGGGTTGCCGAAGTGAGGTCCCACGGCCTGCTGGAGGGCAAGACCGTGCTGGTCACGGCCGCGGCCGGGGCGGGCATCGGCTACGCCACGGCCCGGCGCTGCGCCGAGGAGGGCGCCACCGTCGCCATCGCCGACCGCCACGAGCGCCGCCTGGCCGAGGCGGCCTCCTCGCTGAAGGAGCTCACCGGGGCCGAGCCGCTGGCCGTACCGTGCGACGTCACCTCCGAGGAGCAGGTGCAGGCCATGATCCAGGCGGTGACCGGCGCCTGCGGCCGGCTGGACGTGCTGGTCAACAACGCCGGCCTCGGCGGCACGGCGGATCTGGTCGACATGACCGACGAGCAGTGGCACGCCGTGCTGGACGTCACGCTGACCGGCACCATGCGCTGCACCCGGGCGGCGCTGCGCGCGATGATCCCCCGGCGCTCCGGCGTGATCGTCAACAACGCCTCGGTCGTCGGCTGGCGCGCCCAGCGCGGGCAGGCCCACTACGCCGCCGCCAAGGCCGGGGTGATGGCGCTGACCAGGTGCGCGGCGATGGAGGCCGCGCCGTACGGGATCAGGGTCAACGCCGTGGCGCCCTCGCTGGCGATGCACCCCTTCCTGGAGAAGGTCACCTCCCCCGAGCTGCTGGCCGAGCTGACGGCCAGGGAGGCGTTCGGGCGGGCGGCCGAGCCATGGGAGGTGGCCAACGTCATCGTCTTCCTGGCCGGCGACTACTCCGGCTACATGACGGGCGAGGTGGTGTCGGTCTCCAGCCAGCACCCGTGACAGGCACGCCCGCGCGGCCTACGGTGAGTCATGAGCGACCGTGAGTCGTATGTGCTGGACGTGCTGATGACGGAGTTCGGCGACTCCATCAGGCGCGATCCGGCCGCCTTCGGGCGCAAGTTCAGGAAGATGGCCGCCTCGCCGTTCGCCTTCTACCGCGGCAGCGCGTGCCTGTTCTACGCCGACATGACCGGGCCGTACGCCGACGACGCCTTCACCGACGAGCGGACCCGCCGGGTGTGGATCCACGGCGACCTGCACGCCGAGAACTTCGGCACCTACATGAACGCCTCCGGCGTGCTGGTGTTCAACGTCAACGACTTCGACGAGGCGTACGTCGGCCCCTACATCTGGGACCTGCGGCGCCTGGCGGCCAGCGTCGCGCTGATCGGGTACGCCAAGGCCCTGTCGGACGCCGCCATCTCCGGGCTGGTCGGCCAGTTCGCCCGGGCGTACCTGGCCGAGCTGGCCGGCATCGCCGCGGGCGGGGACGACGCGATCGGCTCGCTCACGCTGGAGACCACCACGGGCGTGCTGCACCGGGTGCTGCAGACCGCGCGGCTGCGCACGAGGGTGGCCATGCTCGACGTCGAGACCGCCGTCCACGGCTACGACCGGCGGTTCGCGGCCGTCGAGGGCCGCGAGCGGGTCTCCCCCGAGACCCGCGAGGAGGTGCTGGCCGCGTTCGAGGCGTACCTGCGCACGCTGCCCACCCCCTCCAGCCCGGTGGAGCACACGGTCAAGGACGTGGCGCTGCGCAAGGGCGTCGGCATCGGCTCTGCCGGGCTGCCCTCCTACAACCTGCTGCTCGAAGGCCACACGCAGGCGCTGGAGAACGACGTCATCCTCTACATGAAGCAGGCGCAGGTCCCCGCGGTGGCCAGGCACATCGCCGACGAGCGGGTGAGCGGCTACTTCCTGCACCAGGGGCACCGCACCGCCGAGTCGCAGCGCGCCCTGCAGGCCTACGCCGACCCATGGCTGGGATACACCACGCTGGACGGGGTAGGGCAGCTGGTGGCCGAGGTCTCACCGTACTCCGCCGACCTGGACTGGGACGAGGTCAACGAGCCCGAGGAGCTCACCTCGATCATGCGGGACCTCGGCAGGGCCGTGGCGCGCATGCACTCGGTCGCCGACGACGAGTCCAGCCACGACCTGGTGGACTTCTCCACCGAGGAGGCGATCGTGGCCGTCATCGGGCCGGACCGGGAGGGATTCGCCGAGACCCTGGTCGGCTTCGCGCACCGCTACGGCGACCAGGCCCGGCGGGACCACCGGCTGTTCGTCGACCTGTTCAGGAACGGGCGCGTGCCCGGGCTGTGAGCGAGGCCGATGCTGACGTTCCGCTTCGAGGACCGCGGCCGGCTCGCGGGGGTCCGCCTCTACCAGGAGGTGGGGCTGGAGGAGGTCGACTTCCGGCCCGTGCCCGGCGGCTGGGAGCTGACCGTGCCGCGCCCCGCCGTGCACCGCATGGAGTACCTCTTCGAGCTGCTGCACCGCGACGGCCGCCGGGAGACCGTGCTCGACCCCGGCAACCCGCGCCGGGTCGCGGGCGTGTTCGGCGACAAGAGCGTCATCGAGTTCCCCGAGTACTCCCCGCCCGGCTGGCTCACCGCGCCGGTCGCGCCCGGCGAGTACGCCACCGACCTGCCGGGCGTCACGCTGTGGGCGCCCGCGGACGGCTCCGGCGCCCTGCCGCTGCTGCTGGTCCACGACGGGCCCGAGTACGACGCCCTGGCCTGCCTGACCCGCTACCTGGCCGCGGGCCTGGAGGGCGGCTGGCTGCCGCCGGTGCGGGCCGGGCTGCTGCATCCCGGCGACCGCAACGCCACCTACTCGGCCGACGACAGCTACGCCGACTCCCTGGCGGCGCTGACCGCGAAGATCCCCGCCACGGTCCGGGTCGGCATGGGCACCAGCCTGGGCGCGCTGGCCATGCTCCACGCCCACCGCCGCCACCCCCGGCTGGTCGACGCGCTGTTCCTGCAGTCGGGCAGCTACTTCCACCCGCGCTTCGACTCCCACGAGCGGCGATTCCCCGGCTACGAGCCGATCGTCGCCTTCGTCCGCTCGGTCCTGGAAGGTACGGCACATCGGCCGGTCCCGACGGTCATGACCTGCGGCGCGATCGAGGAGAACATCCACAACAACCGCCTCATGGCCGCCGCCCTGCGTGCGCAGGGATACCCGGTGACATTCCGGGAAGTGCCAGATGTGCACAACTACACCGGATGGCGGGACGCCTTCCACCCCCACCTGACGCGGCTGCTGCGGGAGGTGTGCCCATGACCTCGGGAACGCGCGCCGATGAGACGTGACCTGGCCGACGGCCTGCTCGCCTACGGGCACTGGGGACGCCCCATGCTGGTCTTCCCCAGCGAGCAGGGCCACGCGGGCGACTTCGAGGCCAACGGCATGCTCGCCGCCGTCTCCGACCTGGTCGAGGCGGGCCGCGTCAAGATCTACTGCGTGCCCAGCAACGACGCCGCCAGCTGGTCCAACCGGCACATCCCGCTGGAGGAGCGGGCGAAGGCCCACGAGCCCTACGAGCGGTGGATCCTGGAGCGGGTCGTCCCGGCCGTCCACGCCGACTGCGGCGGGCCCCAGGAGATCATCGCCTTCGGCTGCAGCCTCGGCGCCTTCCACGCCGCCAACTTCGCGCTCAAGCGGGCCGACCTGTTCCCCCTGGCCATCTGCCTGTCGGGCACCTACGACCCGTCCCAGTGGCACGGCTGGGGCGAGCGGGGCGAGTCGGCGTACTTCAACAACCCTCTGGACTACGTTCCCCACCTGCACGGCGACCACCTGGAGTGGCTGCGCGGGCGGGTCAGCCTCCTGCTGGTCTGCGGCCAGGGCCAGTGGGAGGACACCACCGGGGCGCTGGAGAGCACCCGGCGCCTGGCCGCGCTCCTGGCCGAGAAGGGCATCCGGTACGAGCTGGACCTGTGGGGACACGACGTGCCGCACGACTGGCCGTCCTGGCGGGCCCAGCTCGCTCACCACCTGCGGAGATTCGTTTGACGTCCTCCCCCTCGTGAATGAGGGGGATTCCAACCCGTCAGCTCTACGTCGAGAGGAGGACAGGTTGAGGTTCGCGGTGCACCGGCCCGCCATCGCATGGCCCTTCCCGCGCAGACACGGCACGCCCTGCCGCCAGCTCGATGTTCCTGGCCGCGTTCACATCAGCATGTGCGGCGTAGCCGCAGGACCGGCAGGCGAAGACGGCTTGGCTCTTGCGCGCCTTCGCATCCACGATCCCGCACGCCGAGCACCGCTGACTCGTGAAACGCGGGCTGACCTTGACCACCCGTCCGGGTGCCTTGTGCTCCAGCCGGGCCACCAGCAGGCCCCACCCGGACGCAAGGATGCCCCGGTTCAACCCGGCCTTGGCCACAACGTTCCGGCCGGGCACCTCCACGCTGCCGCGCGCCGACCGGGTCATGCCCCGAATGTTGAGATCCTCGACGGCGATCACGTCGAAGCGACGGGCCAGATCGGTGCTGGTCTTCTCCACCCAGTCCTTTCGCCGGTCGGCCTCCCGCGCCCGCAGCCGGGCGATCGCGAGTTTGACCTTGGCGCGACGGCGGGAGCCGTGCCTGGCCCGAGACAGCTTGCGCTGCAACATGCACAGCCGCTTGGCCTCGGCGGGGCGCAGGCCGGGAGCGTGCAGCAGCTCGCCGGTGGACAGGGTGGCGGAGACGGCCACCCCGCGGTCCACGCCGACGCTCTGGCCGTTACCGGGAGCTGGGGTCGGCTCCGGCACGGCGGCGAAGGCGACATGCCAACGCCCCGCCCGGTCACGGGTGACACGGTAGGACTTCACCCCGTCCGGGATGGGGCGCGACCAGCGCAACCGCACCCACCCCACCTTCGGGATCCTCACCTCGCCCACCTGGCGCGACAGGCGACGCACATCCCACTGCCGTCCCCGCACCCCGACGATGCGGAACCCCTCGTGCCGCCCGGCCTTGCGCCAGCTCGGCCTGCCGTGTGTCCCGTTGAAGAAGTCGGCCATGGCCTGGGCGAAGTCCCGCAGCGCCTGCTGCTGCACGGTGTGCGACCCGGCGGCCAGCCAGGCGAACGCCGCACGCGCCTCGGTCAGCTGACGCGACTGCTCGGCGTAGCCCGGCGCGCCGGCGCGTCCCGGCCGCCAATGGCTGTGCTGCTCCACCGCCAGATTCCACACAAACCTGGCGTGCGCGCAGTGCTCCAGCAACGCCGCCTCTTGGGCAGGCGTCGGCTGAAGACGGAACCGGGGCACGCGATCAACCTAGCCAATCACACCGACAATTCCGAGGGAGGGAGGGGCGTGCTTCTCCGTCTGAAGGCGGAGAAGCACGCCCCAGAGATTCGATGACATACCTGGTCGGGTTGCTGCTGGGCACGGAAGAGGACTGGCCCACCGCGTTCGAGACGATCGTGCGGCGCGGGGTGCCGGAGTTCGAGGTGGAGCGCGTCACGATCGAGCCGTTCAACCTGCGCGCCAAGCCGCGGCACGACGTGGTGATCGACCGGCTCGCGTACTGGTACTACCACCCGCGCGAGTGGCTGAAGAAGATCGCCATGATGGACGACGTCTACGTCCTCAACAGCCCCTTCACCTTCCAGGCCATGGAGAAGCACACCGCCTACTGCGCGATGATGCGGCTCGGGCTCAAGGTGCCCGACACGGTGCTGGTGCCGTACAAGAACCCGCTCGACAACGCGCGGTACGCCTACACGGCGGCCCGCTACAACCGGCCCTTCGACCTGGACGCGATCGCCGAGTCCCTGGGCTACCCGCTGATCATGAAGCCCTACGACGGCGGGGCCTGGCGCGGGGTCTCCCTGGTGCGCACGCCCGAGGAGCTGCACGCCGCCTACGACGCCAGCGGCGAGATGCTCATGCACCTGCAGAAGGCGGTCGAGGACTACGACGCCTTCGCCCGGTCGCTGTCGATCGGCGCGGAGACCATGGTCATGAAGTTCCAGCCCGAGCAGCCCATGCACTCCCGCTACGCCGTCGACCACTCCTTCCTGTCGCCCGAGGTCGGCGAGGAGGTGGTGACCATCTCGCGGCTGGTCAACGCCTTCTTCCGGTGGGAGTTCAACTCGTGCGAGTCGCTGGTCAAGGGCTCGGACGTGCACCCGATCGACTACGCCAACGCCTGTCCCGACGTGGCGCTCACCAGCCTGCACTACTACTTCCCGTGGGCGATCAAGACGCTGGTCAAGTGGGTCGTGTTCTGCGCGGAGAGCGGGCGGCGGCCGCGCATCGACCTGGACACGCGCGAGTACTTCGCGGTCGAGGGATCCTACGGCGAGCGCCTCGCGGCCTACCGGAAGCTGGCCGACGACTACTTCGAGGTCGACCGGTACCACGAGTTCTGCGCGACGCGGCTGCCGCACCTGGACGAGGTGGTGCTGGAGTGGGTGGCCGGGCCGGACTTCGACCGGCTGCTCGTGGACACCGTGCGGGCCACCTATCCCCCGCACGAGCACGAGCGCTTCGTGGCTCACTTCCGCGGGCTGCTGGCGCTGTGGGTGAAGGATCAGGGCTGACCAGGCTGGAAACCGACCGGTTGGTATGGCATGCTGCCTGGGCATGAGCCTGTTCTCCGTGGAAGGCAAGACCGTCGTCGTCACCGGCGGCTCGCGTGGCATCGGCCGGATGATCGCCCAGGGGTTCGCCGACGGCGGCGCCACCGTCTTCATCTCCGCCCGCAAGGCGCACGAGGTCGCTCGGGCCGCCGAGGAGCTGGGCTGCGTCGGCGTGCCCGCCGACCTGTCCACCGCCGCCGGGATCGACACCCTGCTGGACGAGCTGCCCGAGCAAGTGGACGTCCTGGTCAACAACGCCGGGGCGACGTGGGGAGCGCCGCTGGAGGACTTCCCCGAGCACGCCTTCGACAAGCTCTGGAACATCAACGTCAAGGGCGTGTTCTACCTGACCACGAAGCTGCTGCCGCGGCTGCGCAAGTCGGCGACGCCCGAGGACCCGGCACGGGTCATCAACATCGGCTCGGTGGACGGCATCCGCGTGCCGTCGATCGAGAACTACCCCTACTCGGCCTCCAAGGCGGGGGTGCACATGCTCACCCGCCACCTCGCCAGGCAGCTGGCCGGCGAGCACATCACCGTCAACGCCATCGCGCCGGGCCCCTTCGAGTCGAAGATGATGGCCTTCGCCCTGGACGACCCGGAGGCGCGGCGGATGGTGGCGGCGAGCGTGCCGCTGGGCAGGATCGGCCGCCCCGACGACATGGCCGGGGCGGCGATCTTCCTGGCCTCCCGTGCCGGCGCCTACCTGACCGGCGCGGTGATCCCGGTGGACGGCGGCATCACGGCCTGACCGGGAAGTTCGCGCGCAGGACGGTACGCGGGTCGCGGGCCTGCTTGACCTCGCGCAACCGCGCGAGCGTGCCCGGCGCGAAGGCCTGCGCGGCGCTCTCCCCTGCGGCCAGGAAGGTGTACGGCTTGCGCCCCGACACCGCCCCGCCCAGCGCGGCCACCAGCTCGGCCTGCCGGGCCGCCACCGCGGGCGCCAGGGGCGGGATGCCCAGGCCGAACAGGTTGAGCAGGTACGGCTCGGCCACCGGATCGGCGGCGCCCGTGCCGGGCTCGGCCAGAGCGCCGCCGAGGTGGCGGAGCTGGACGCTGATGAGCGGGTCGATCGGCCCGTCCAGCAGCGTGTCGAGCGTGGCGTCGTCCAGGCCGGTCAGCAGCTCGACGCGGGAGGCGACCGGGCTGGGGTCGACCGGCTCGGCGGCGATGTCGCCCAGGTCGGCCACGGCGATCACGCCGCGCGTGTCGGCGACCGCGCCGTCGATCTTGTCCAGCCGGGACAGCAGCGCCCTGCCCTCCTCGGGCTCGCCCAGGTAGGCGACGTTGATCACGACCATCGGGGGCGCCTGGGGGGCCTCCACGCGGCTGACCCACAGCGACAGCTCGGGCGGCGCCTCCTCGGTCAGGTGCCTGAAGGCCTCCACCACCTCGCGCGTCCTGTCACCCGGCCAGGCGACGCGCCCGCCGTACACGACCGGCGCGGGGTAGAGGCCGATCTCGACGGTGGTGACGACCGCGTAGTCGCCGCCCCCGCCGCGCAGGGCCCAGAACAGGTCGGGGTCGGACTCGGCCGTCACGCGGACCTCGCGGCCGTCGGCGTCCACGGCTTCGAACGCGCGGACGCTGTCGGCGGCCCAGCCGTACCGGCGGCCGAACCAGCTCAGCCCGCCGCCGAGCGTGTAGCCGACGACGCTCACGGCCGGGGTGCTGCCGGCCAGGCCGGTCAGCCCGTGGGCGCCGGCCTCGGCCTGGACGCGCCCCCACATGACGCCCGCGCCGACGCGGGCGACGCACCGGCCGGGGTCGACCTCCAGGGCGTCCAGGCGGGCGGTGCGCAGCAGGATCACGCCCTCGGTGTCGCCGGGGGCGCCGTGGCCGCTCGGCTGGGCGGCGACGGTCAGGCCGGCGTCGCGGGCGAAGCGGACCAGGGCGGCCACGTCGGCGGCGTCGGCGGCCTCGACCACGGCCGCCACGGGCTGGGCGACTGAGAGGTTCCACGGCTTGGCGGCCTGGTCGAACCCGTCGTCGCCGGGGAGCAGGACGCGGCCGGTGACGGCGGTGCGCAGATCGGTGAAGGGCATCAGAATTCCTCGCATGGTGAATTTAGCGGGCCAGCTGAGGCCCGCCTCGGCTGTCTCGGCTTTCTCGGAAGGGTGCTACCAGGCCGCGCCGGCGACCTGCCGGGTGGCGGCGTTGAGCCGGTTCCACAGGTTGACGGTGGCGATCGCCATGATGAGCGCGGCGAGCTCCTGCTCGCTGTAGTGGTCGGCGGCCTCGTCCCAGACCTCGTCGCCGACCGTGCCGCCGTCGGCCAGCCTCGTGACGGCCTCGGCCAGGGCGAGGGCGGCGCGCTCGGCGTCGGTGAAGTACGGCGCCTCGCGCCAGGCGGCCACGGCGAACAGCCGCTCGTCGCTCTCGCCTTCCTTGCGCAGGTCCTTGGCGTGCATGTCGACGCACACGCTGCAACCGTTGATCTGGCTGGCGCGCAGCAGCACCAGGTCCAGCGTCGCCTTCGGCACCCCGGCCTGCCTCATGGCCTTGTCCAGGCCCATCAGCGCCTGCATCGCGCCGGGCAGGACCAGGGCGGGGTTGTTCATCCGGGCTTGCATCGTCTTCTCCCCTCAGAGCGGTTCGTCACCGACATGACGGATCCCGAGGGAGAAGTGTGACCGCGCTAGATCAGCTCGCTGAGCGCGCGGGCGAAGTCGCCGGCCGCGGCGCCCTCGCGCAGGTACAGGTAGGGCTCGGTCAGCTCCAGCTCGATGACCGCGGGCGTGCCGTCGGGTAGCCGGACCAGGTCGACGCGGGCGTAGAGAAGGGCTCGGGGGATGGCGGCAAGCACCTTCTCGGCCAGCTCGACCTGGTCCGGGGCTGGGTCGCGCAACTGCGCCAGTCGGTTGTCCCGCTTGGTCTCGCCGTGGGCCAGCATGGGCGTGCGGCGGACGGTGTGGCTCAGGCGTCCGTTGAAGTACAGCAGTGAGGTCTCGCCCTCGTCCTCCACCATGGCCAGGTACGGCTGGACCATGGGGGTGCGCCCGGACGCCTCCAGCCGGGCGGCGTGCGCGGCGGCGGCCTGCCGGTCGGCGGTGCGGACGGTGTCGCGGGCGCCGGCGGAGACGGTGGGCTTGACGACGTACTCGGGCCAGTCGGGCAGATCGGTGCTCGACCAGTGGGTGGGGACGATGGGGACCTCGAGGGTCCGCAGGTAGGTCTTGTCGGTGTTGGCGGCGATGACGTCGGCGGGGTTCAGCAGGCGCGTGACGGCGGAGACGCGCCGGGTCCAGTCGAGGAACTCCTCACGCCGGTCCACGTAGTCCCACGTCGAGCGCACCACGACGGCGTCGAAGGCGCTCCAGTCGGCGTCGGGGTCGTCCCAGCGCACGGCCCGGCCTTCGATGCCGACCTCGCCCCAGGCCTCGATCGCGAGCTCCTTCTCGTCGTCAGGACCCTCATAAGTCGCATAAGCACATAGAGTCACACATTCGATGATATTTCCCGCTTCTTTACCCGCTCCCCGCGCACCCGCTCCGGGAGTCAGGGGCTGGACGGCTCCGGCCCCTTTGGCTCGGGTTGACCTCGAAGGCCGAAGTCAAAGCGATCATATAACTGACAGTCACTAAATGGCAGCTCTCAGTAATAAGAACTTTCTTCGGTCGAGACACTGTCACAACATGTCAGCGATATGCGCTT
Source organism: Thermoactinospora rubra (assembly GCF_002093975.1). Classification (GTDB taxonomy): domain Bacteria; phylum Actinomycetota; class Actinomycetes; order Streptosporangiales; family Streptosporangiaceae; genus Nonomuraea; species Nonomuraea rubra_A. Next base: position 129,082 of record NZ_KZ084333.1, on the reverse strand, counting down.
ACCGTCCCCGCATGATCTATGAGCTTCGTCAGTACACCCTGCGGCCCGGGGTGCGCGACGCCTTCGTCGAGCTCTTCGAGCGCGAGATGATCGACGGCCAGGAGGAGGCGGGGATCTCGGTCCCGGGGGTCTTCGTCGACGTCGATCGGCCGGACATGTTCGTGTGGATGCGGAAATTTCCTGACATGGAGTCCCGCCGCCTCGCCCTCGAAGCCTTCTACTTCCACAGCCCGGTCTGGAGGGCCCACCGCGACGAGGCGAACTCCATGATGATCGACTCCGACGACGTCCTCCTCCTCCACCCGGTGCAGGACCCGTCCGAGCACCCGGCCGGGCACCCGGCCGAGGCCGCGCCGCCGTACCGCCACGAGTTCTCCGGCTCCGCGGACCGCCACGCGCTCTACGTGGCCACCGTCTGCCCCGTCAAGCCGGGCTTCCCCGCCGCCCAGGCGGCACGCGAACTCGGCGCCGTCGCGGCCTTCGAGACCGAGCACGCCGAGAACACCTTCCCCAGGCTGCCGGTCAGGGCCGGCGAGAACGTCTTCGTGTGGTTCGCCCTCTTCGAGCGAGCCGCCGGCGAGGATCCGGCGATGCCCACCGGCCCGGCGATGCCCGGCCTCGGCGACTGGCTCACCGCTCCCCCGCAGCGGCTGCGCCTGGCCCCCACGCCTCGATCGGCCCTGCGGTGACCGGCCCGTTCGCCCCGCCGTACCACCTGGCGGTCTTCGTGAGCCGCCGCACGGGCGAGGACGCCGAGGGGTACGGCGAGACCGCGCGCCTCATGCTGGAGCTGGCCGCCGGGCAACCGGGATACCTGGGCGTGGACTCGGTCCGGGGCGCCGACGGCCTCGGGATCACGGTGGCGTACTGGCGCGATGAGGAGTCGCTGGTCGCCTGGCGTGAGCACGCTCAGCACGCGGTGGCCAGGCGGACCGGGCGGGAGAGGTGGTACGAGGAGTTCGTGGTCCACGTGGCGAGGGTCGAGCGGGCCTACGGGTTCACGCGCGAACCGTAGACCGGCTCGGGCTCGGGCGCGTGCTCGATCAGCTCGGCCACGGCCCCGCCCACCTCGGCCGGGTCCCAGCGCGAGCCCCGCTCGACGCGCGGGCCGTGCCGCCAGCCGGTGGCCAGCGAGATGACGCCGCCCTCCACCTCGAAGACGCGGCCGGTCACGTGCCCGGACGCCGCCGAGCCGAGCCACACGACGAGCGGCGCGACGTTCGCCGGGTCCATCGCGTCGAACCCCTCGCCGGGAGCGGCCATGGCCTCGGCGAAGACCTCCTCGGTCATGCGGGTGCGCGCGGCGGGGGCGATGGCGTTGACGGTGACGCCGTAGCGGCCCAGCTCGGCGGCGGCCACCAGGGTGAGCGCCGCGATCCCGGCCTTGGCGGCGGCGTAGTTGCCCTGGCCGACGCTGCCCATGAGCCCGGCTCCCGAGGAGGTGTTGATCACCCTGGCGGCGACCGGCCCGCCGCTCTTGGCCTGCTCCCGCCAGTGCCGGGCCGCGTGGCGCAGCGGGAGGAAGTGGCCCTTGAGGTGGACTCTGATCACCTCGTCCCACTCCTGCTCGGTCATGGATACCAGCATCCGGTCGCGGAGGAACCCGGCGTTGTTCACCAGCACGTCGAGCCTGCCGTACGCGCTGAGAGCGGTCTTCACCAGGCGGGCGGCGCCGTCCCAGTCGGCGACGTCGTCGCAGTTGGCCACCGCGTCTCCGCCCATGGCCCGGATCTCCTCGACCGTCCCCAGGGCGGGCTCGCCCGACCTGCCCGAGCCGGTGCGGCCGGTGCCCAGGTCGTTGACGACCACCCTGGCGCCCTGCCGGGCGAACTCCAGGGCGTGCGCCCTGCCGATGCCGCGCCCGGCTCCCGTGACGATGACCACTCGCCCGTCGCAGATTCCCACGCGAACCTCCCGATGAGGATCATGTCGTGTCCGGGCCCGGCGGCGCCACAGCGTGCCGCCAGGCGGGCGTCTCGCCGCCGCCGTGCAGCAGGATCTGCGCGCCCGTGACGTAGGCGGCGCCCGCCAGCCACAGGCAGGCGTCGGCGACGTCCTCGGGCAGGGCCAGCCGCCCGGCCGGGACGGTCGCGCGCACCCGTTCGGCCGATCCGCCGTAGTGCTCCAGCGCGTCGGGCGTCTCGGCCAGGCCCACGACGACGGTGTTCACCCGCACGTCCGGCGCCCACTCGGCGGCCAGGCAGGCGGCCAGGTGGTGCAGGCCCGCCTTGGCCGCGCCGTACGCCGACGTGCCGGGCGACGGGCGCGTGCCGCTCGTGCTGCCGATCATGACGATCGAGCCGCGTGAGGCGGCCAGCAGCGGATGGGCCGCGCGGGACAGCAGCAGGGGCGCGACCAGGTTGAGCTCGACGACGCGCGCGTGCAGGCGGGGCGAGGCGGCGGCAAGGGGGGCGTACGGCGAGCCGCCCGCGTTGTTGACCAGCACGTCGAGCCGGTCGAGCGCGCCCACGAGCCGCTCGACGTCGGCCGGGTCGCGCACGTCGGCCTGGACGAAGCGGCCCGCGGCCGCGCCGGGCTCCTTGCGGGCGCAGACGACCACCTCGGCCCCGGCCTCGGCGAAGCCGCGGGCGATCCCCGCGCCGATGCCCCGGGTGCCGCCGGTCACGAGGACGACCTTGCCGGTGAAGTCGTAACGCGCGCTCACGGATGCTACCGTACCAAGCAAGCGTTAGGTAAACCATGGGAGCGGGATGGGAATCGAGCTGACACCCGGGCCGATCGCCGAGATCGTCATGGACGTGCCGCCGGTGAACGCGCTGACCGTGCGCGGCTGGCACGACCTGGCGCGAGCCGTACGGCAGGCGGGCGAGGACCCCGCGACGCGCGTCGTGGTCCTGCGCGGCGAGGGCCGGGGGTTCAACGCCGGGGTGGACATCAAGGAGATGCAGTCAGATCGCGGGCACGCCGTCCTGGTCGGCGCGAACCGCGGGTGCTTCGCGGCGTTCGCGGCGGTCTACGAGTGCGAGGTGCCGGTGATCGCGGCCGTGCACGGGCACTGCCTGGGCGGCGGCGTGGGCCTGGCGGGCAACGCGGACATCGTGGTGGCCGGCGACGACGCCTACTTCGGCCTGCCGGAGGTGGACAGGGGCGCCCTGGGCGCGGCCACGCACCTGGCCCGGCTCGTCCCCCAGCACCTCATGCGCGCCATGGTCTACACCTGCCGCAACGTCACCGCCCAGGAACTGCACGCCTTCGGCTCGGTGCTGCGGGTCACCTCCAAAGACAAGCTGCGCGAGGCGGCGTTCGAGGTGGCCGCGCAGATCGCGGGCAAGGACCCCTACGTCATCCGCCGCGCCAAGGAGTCGCTCAACGGCATCGACCCGGTGGACGTCAGGCGCAGCTACCGCTTCGAGCAGGGCTTCACCTTCGAGCTCAACCTCATGGGCAAGGGCGAGGAGCACAGGAGGCGGTTCGGGTGAGCCGGGCGGGCAAGGTCATGCCGGTCGAGGAGGTCGTCGCCGGGCTNGCGGCAAAAGCCGATGGCGCTGATCGGCGGCATCCTCCGCTCGCCGCTGAAGGACCTGACGGTCATCTCGTACGGCGGGCCGGACGTGGGGCTGCTGTGCGCGGCCGGCAAGGTGCGCCGGGTGGTCGCCCCGTTCGTGACGCTCGACACGATCCCGCTGGAGCCGCACTTCCGCAGGGCCAGGCAGGAGGGGCTGGTCGAGCTCACCGAGTACGACGAGGGCATGTTCATGTTCGGGCTGCTGGCGGCGGCGCACCGGCTGCCCTTCCTGCCCACGCGGGCCGGGCTCGGGTCCGACGTGATGCGGATCAACCCGGGCCTGCGCACGGTGCGCTCGCCGTACACCGACGAGGAGCTCGTCGCGGTGCCCGCGCTGGCCATGGACGTCGCGCTCGTCCACCTCAACCGGGCCGACGCGCGCGGCAACGCCCAGTACCTCGGCCCCGACCCCTACTTCGACGACCTCTACGCCAAGGCCGCCGCCAGGACTTACGTCTCGTGCGAGCGCATCGTGGACACCGCGGAGCTGCTGAAGGAGGGGCCGTTGCAGTCGTTGCTGATCAGCCGGTCGATGGTGACCGGCGTGGTGGAGGCGCCCGGCGGGGCGTGGTTCACCGGCTGCGAGCCGGACTACGGCAGGGACGAGGCGCTCCAGCGCCGCTACGCCACCGTCCCCTGGCAGGAGTTCGTCGATGAGCAGGGCTGACGTGTGCGTGGTCGCCCTGGCGGAGGCGTTCAGGGGCGACGGCGAGATCCTCGCGGCCGGGGTCGGCGGGCCGATCACCATGCTGGCGGCCCGCCTGGCGCGGCTGACGTTCGAGCCCGACCTGCTGACCAGCGACGGCACGTGCCTGCTGACCGGCGACGTCCCGCCCCTGGGCGCGGCGCCCGAGGTCGTCGAGGGCTGGCTGCCCTTCCGCGAGCACCTGTGGCTCGTGCTCAACGGCCGCCGCCACGTCATGCTCGGGGCCTCGCAGATCGACCGGTACGGCAACACCAACATCTCGTGCATCGGCGACTGGGCCCGGCCGACCTCACAGCTGCTCGGCGTGCGCGGCGCGCCGGGGAACACGCTGTGTGACCCCACCAGCTACTGGATCCCGCGGCACTCGCCGCGCGTGTTCGTGGAGAAGGTGGACCTCGTCAGCGGCCTGGGCACCGACCGGGGCGCCTTCGACCTGCGGCGGGTGGTGACGAACCTGGCGGTGCTGGACTTCGGCGGCCCCGGCCGGTCGATGCGGCTGGTGTCGGTGCATCCGGGGGTGAGCGTGGCGGAGGTACGGCAGGCGACCGGGTTCCCGCTGGCCATACCGGAGGCGGTGCCCGAGACGCGGCAGCCGGCGGGCGAGGAGCTGGAGGCGCTGGCGCGGCTGGACCCCGGCGGGCTGCGCGAGCGTGAGGTGCCGGGATGAGGACGGCGAGATGAGGACGGCGGCATGAAGACGGCACTGACGGAGCTGGTGGGGTGCCGCCACCCGATCGTGCAGACGGGGATGGGGTACGTCGCGGGGGCGCGGCTGGCCGCCGCCACCTCGGCCGCGGGCGGGCTGGGGATCATCGCGGCGGCGACCATGTCGGTCGGGCAGATGACGGCGGCCATCCGGGAGGTGAGGGAGCGCACCGGCGCGCCGTTCGGGGTGAACATCCGCTCCGATGCCGACGACGCCGCCGAGCGCGTGGAGGTCATGATCCGGGAGGGGGTGCGGGTGGCGTCCTTCGCCCTCGCGCCGCGGCGGGAGCTGGTCGAGCGGCTGCGCGACGCCGGGGTGGTGACCATCCCGTCGGTGGGGGCGCGCCGGCACGCGGAGAAGGTGGCGGCGTGGGGCGTGGACGCGGTGATCGTCCAGGGCGGGGAGGGCGGCGGGCACACCGGGCCGGTCGCGACCACCGTGCTGCTGCCCGAGGTGGTGGACGCGGTCGACATCCCGGTGATCGCGGCCGGGGGCTTCTTCGACGGGCGCGGGCTGGTGGCGGCGCTGGCGTACGGCGCGGCGGGGATCGCCATGGGGACGCGGTTCCTGCTGACGCGGGACTCGCCGGTGCCCGACGCGGTGAAGAAGGCCTATCTGGCGGCCGGGGAGACCGTGGTGACGACGAAGGTGGACGGGGTGCCCCATCGGGTGCTGCGGACGCCCTTCGTCGACTCGTTGCAGCGGGGCGGTCCGGGGGGCTTCGTGAGGGCGGTACGTAACGCCATGAAATTTCGGCGTATTTCCGGCATGTCCCTCCCGGCCATGCTCCGCGAGGGCCGCCGCATGAAGCACGGCCGCGACCTCGCCTGGGCGCAGGTCCTCCAGGCGGCCAACACCCCGATGCTGCTCAGGGCGGCCATGGTGGACGGCCGCGCCGACCTGGGGGTGATGGCGTCCGGCCAGGTCGTGGGGGTGATCGAGGACCTGCCGTCGTGCGAGGAGCTGATCGGGCGCGTCATGGCCGAGGCGGAGGAGGTGCTCAAGCGGCTGCCGCGGTGAGGGCGCCCCGCCGTACGCGGCCGCTACAGCACCGTGACCCCTGCGACAGGTCCAGCCCCTCGAACTCCATCCGAGGATCCTAGAGGCCTCCGCCGACGGTCTCGGGCGCGTGAACGCCGGTGAGGAGCTCGGCCGCCGCCTGGCCGCAGACGCGGGCCGAGCCGTACGTGGCGATGTGCACCGCGCCGAGGTCGGCGCGCACGGGCAGGCCCATCTCGACGACGACGGCGTCCGGGCGGGCGCACAGGAGGTGGCGGATGGCCTCCAGCTGCCACGGGTACCGGTGCGCGTCCCGCGCGACGATCACCAGGGGGCGGTCGCGGGCGTCGGCGAGGAGGGACTCCAGCAGCGGGCCGTCGGCGGTGCGCAGGCGGGTGACCGTGGTGCCGGGCAGGAGTTTCGTGAGCGGGTCGCCGACGCCCCAGGGGGTGGACTTGTCGATGGCGAGGTTCATCTCGGGGGCCAGCTCGACGACCTGGGGGGCGGCCTTGAGGGGGAGCACCGGGGTGGAGGAGCGGCGGGTGACCCTGAGGGCGCGGCGGGCGGCGAGGAGGCCCAGGTCGTGGTGGCCGTCGTGGTGGCCGTCGTGGTGGCCGTCGTGCTCGGGTGGGGCGCTCGCCGGCGTGGGGCGGCCGCCGATGCGGGAGCCGGGATGAAAGGGCTGGTCACCGTTGCCGGAAGCGCTCCCAGCCAAGGCGGCGTGGAGGTCCGGGATCGGGGTGGCGGTACGGCGGGCGGCGGCGCTCCAGGCGGCGAGGTCGGCGACCCGGCGGGCCGCGTCGGCCAGGCGCTCCTCGGGCAGCCACCCGGCCAGCACGGCGTCCACGATCGCGTCGCGCACCGCGACGGCGGTCGCCTCGTCGGCGTGCTCCCCGCCCACGCAGATCGCGTCCGCGCCGGCCGCGACGGCACGGGCCGCCGCGCCGCCGATGCCGTGGACGCGCGACACGGCGGCCATCTCGATCCCGTCCGTGATGATCATCCCGTCGAAGCCCAGTTCCTCCCGCAGCAGCGAGGTCAGCACGCGGGGGCTCAGCGTCGCCGGCAGCCGGTCGTCGAGCTGGGGGACCAGCAGGTGTCCCGTCATCACCGACCGCACCCCGGCGGCGATGGCGGCGCGGAACGGCGCCAGCGCCGCCTCCAGGTCCTCCCCCACGACCGGCACCCCGTGGTGCGAGTCCACCGACGTGTCGCCGTGGCCGGGGAAGTGCTTGACGCACGCCGCCACCCCCGCCGCCTGCATGCCGCGGACGAACGCCACCGTGTGCCGGGCCACCAGGGCGGGGTCGGCCCCGAAGGAGCGCAGGCCGATGACCGGGTTGTCGGGGTTGGAGTTGACGTCGGCGGAGGGGGCGAAGTCGATGGTCACGCCGGCGGCGGCCAGGTCGTGGCCGAGCCCGCGGGCGATCTGCTCGGTGAGCGCGACGTCGTCCACCACGCCGAGCGCGTACGGCCCGGGCCGGCTGCTGCCGGTGGCCACCTCCAGCCGCGTGACCTCCCCCGACTCCTCGTCCACGCCCACGAGCACCGCCGGGTTCTCGGCGCGCAGGGCGGCGGTCAGCTCGGCCACCTGGGCGGGCCCCGCGATGTTGCGGGAGAACAGCACCACTCCGGCCAGGCCGTCGCCGATGCGGCGCAGCAGCCAGTCGGGGGGTGTCCTGCCTTCGAAGCCGGGGAGCAGGACGGAGTCGGCCAGCCTCTGCAGGCTGCGGTCACGCGTGGGCATGACCCGCAATCTAATAGGAAACTTTCCTATTTGCTAGAGCGATCCTCAAACGTCAGACCGCCGCATTCCCTGGCCCTCCGTGACGAACTCCGCCACGGTCCGGACGGGCGCGCCAGGGCGGTCCACGAAGTCGACCGCGCGGAACGCGAGGCGGAACTCGGTGGCGCTCGCCGTGCCGCTCGCGTAGCCGCGGCGGCCGTCGAAGAACCTGATGTGCGGGTTGGCCCGCAGGACGGCGTCCGCGTCGGTCGCGGGCGGGCGGCTGGAGACCGCGGTCGTGACGAACTCCGAGCCCACGATCGGCGAGCCCGGGTCGAGGAAGTCGGCCTTGAGGTCGCAGGCCCACGTGTTGTGGACGTCGCCGCTGAGCACGACCAGCCCGGGAGCGCGCACGTCGAGGACGCGCCGGCGCTGCTCGGGAAAGCCGTCCCAGGCGTCGGGCCGCAGGCCGGAGCCCGGGATGAGCCTGCGGGCGAAGAACAGCGGCTGGACCAGCACCTTCCACCGCACCGGGCTGGCGCGCAGGCGGGCCAGCAGCCAGTCCTCCTGCGCCTGGCCCAGCATCGACACGCCGGGCACGCGGTACTGGCGTGAATCCAGCACGAGGAAGTCCGCGATCGTGCCGTAGGTGCGCCGCCGGAACATCTGCAGGCTGTGTCCCTCCGGCCGGACGCGCAGCGGCAGGTGCTCGTAGTAGGCCCGGTAGGCGCGGGCGCGGCGGGCGAAGAAGGAGGACGCGCCGGTGTAGTTGTCGGCCACCTCGTGGTCGTCCCAGGTCGGCACCCACGGCGCGGCGGCATGGGCGGCCTGGAGGTCCCTGTCCAGCTTGTAGCGGGCGTAGCGCAGGCGGTATTCGTGCAGGGTGTCGGCCTCGCCGGTCAGGGGCAGCGTGCGCACCGGGTCGGCGGCCTGGCGGGACTCGTAGACGTAGTCGCCGACGAAGAACACGATGTCGGGGCGTTCGGCGGCCAGGTGCCGGTGGGCGGTGTAGTGGCCGTGCTCGAACCGCTGGCAGTTGGCGAGCGCGAAGCGGACGGGCGCGGTGGAGCGCGGGTCGGGGGCGGTGCGGGTACGGCCGGCGGGGCTGAGGTGGCCGCCGCTGCGGAAGCGGTAGAAGTAGTCGGTGCCGGGCCGCAGGCCGTCGACCCTGACGTGGACGCTGAACGCCCACCGGTGCTGGGCCTGCGTGGCGCCCGCCCGCACGATCCGGGCGAAGCGCTCGTCCTCGGCCACCTGCCAGCGGACCTCGACGGGCCGGTCGGGCAGGCCGCCCGGCCGGGCCGGGTCCAGGTGCAGGGGCGAGGGGGCTAATCGGGTCCAGATGATGAGGCTGTCGGGGAACGGTTCCCCCGACGCCACGCCGAGCGTGAATGGGTTGGCCATAACCCGACAATACGGTCAGTGTCTGGCCGCGAGCCGCTTTCCGAGAACACTGTCCAGCGCCAGCGCCCCGCCCCCGGTGAAACCTGCCGCCAGCGTCGCGGCGGCCAGCGCCATCGGCCACTCGATCCCGCCGTCCCTGGCCCAGAAGCCGCTGTCGAGGTGGGCGAAGACGATCGCGCCGATCATGTCGACGGTCAGCAGCACGGCGAAGATCGGCAGCAGGGCGCCCAGGATGAACGCGAGCCCGCCGAGGACCTCCACCACGGCGACGACCGGCGCGGCGAGCCCGGGCAGCGGGATGCCGATCCGCTCGAAGAAGGCGGCGGTCCCCGAGATGCCGCCGGTGAACTTCACCAGGCCGTGGGCCAGGAAGATGACGCCGACCACGAGCCGGGCCAGGAGCAGGGCGACGGGCCTGAGCTGATCGAAGAGCCTGATCTGATCGAGCATGACTCCTCCTTCCCCCTGCTTGTGACCCTAGCAGTCAGAGGCGCTCGACGATGGTCACGTTGGCCTGGCCGCCCCCTTCGCACATGGTCTGCAGGCCGTACCTGCCGCCCGTCCTGTCCAGCTCGGCCAGCAGCGAGGTCGCCAGCCGCGCGCCGGTCGCGCCGAGCGGGTGGCCGAGGGCGATGGCGCCGCCGTTGGGGTTGACCCGGGCGGGGTCCGCGCCGGTCTCCCGCAGCCAGGCCAGCACGACGGACGCGAAGGCCTCGTTGATCTCCACGACGTCGATGTCGTCGATCTTGAGCCCGGCCCTGGCCAGCGCGTGCGCGGTCGCCGGGATGGGCGCGGTGAGCATCATGATCGGGTCGTCGCCGCGCGCCGACAGGTGGTGGACGCGCGCCCGCGGCGTGAGCCCATGGTCCCGTACGGCTCGCGCCGACGCGACCAGCAGGGCGGCGGCGCCGTCGGAGATCTGGGACGCCAGCGCGGCGGTGATGCGCCCGCCCTCGACCAGCGGCTTGAGCGCGGCCATCTTCTCGGCGGAGGTGTCGCGGCGCGGCCCCTCGTCCACCGCCGCCGCCCCGACCGGCGCGATCTCCCCCGCGAAGCGGCCCTCGTCGATGGCGCGCAGCGCCCTGCGGTGCGACTCCAGCGCGTACCGCTCCATCTCGTCTCGTGAAATATCCCATTTCGCGGCGATCTGTTCCGCGGCGGCGAACTGCGAGACCTCCCGCGTGCCGTACCGGCTCTCCCACCCCCGCGAGCCCGCGAACGGCGTCTCGAAGCCGAGCGCCCGCCCGGCGGTCATGGCGTAGGAGATGGGCACCATGCTCATGTTCTGCACGCCGCCCGCCACCACCAGGTCCGCGTGCCCCGACTGCACGGCCTGCGCGGCGAAGTGGAGGGCCTGCTGGGAGGAGCCGCACTGGCGGTCGACGGTGACGCCCGGCACGTGCTCGGGCAGCCCGGCGGCCAGCCAGCACGTGCGCGCGATATCCCCGGCCTGCGGTCCGACGGTGTCGACGCAGCCGAAGACCACGTCCTCCACCGCGCCGGGGTCGACCCCGGTGCGGCGCATGAGCGCAATCAGCACGTGCGCGCCCAGGTCGGCGGGATGGACGCCGGACAGGCCGCCGCCCCGCCGCCCCACGGGGGTCCTGACCGCGTCCACGATGTAGGCCTCGCCCATGGCCGCAGTCTAACAAGCGCTTGGTTCACATCGGAACCGCGCGTGAGCTGCGCGAGTATGTGAACAAGCGATTGTGTCAGGGCCCATAATGGTCTCGTGCCTACCAGAAAGAACACCGGTCCGGCCCCGGCCGCGCGCCGCCAGCGGCCGGCGAGCGGGTCCGCCTCCGAGCGCCGCGAGCACCTCGTCAAGCTCGCCGCCGAGCTGTTCGCGCGCAAGGGATTCCAGGCCACCACCGTACGCGAGATCGCCGACGAGGCGGGGATCCTGTCCGGGAGCCTGTACCACCACTTCGACTCCAAGGAGACGATCGTCGACGAGGTGCTGTCCACCTTCCTCGACGACCTCATCGGGCGCTACCGCGAGGCCATCGCGACCGGCGGCTCGCCGCGTGACGTGCTCTCGGAGATGGTGCGCATCGCGTTCGGCACGCTGGAGCCGCACCGCGCCGCGATCACGGTCATGCAGAACGACTGGAACTACCTGCGCTCCCTGCCCGGCAACCGCTTCGACTACCTCGTCAAGGCCGAGGACGAGGTCGAGCGGATGTGGGTGGAGCAGATCAAGGCCGGCCAGGCGGCCGGGCAGTTCCGCGCCGACGTCGACCCCAAGCTCACCTACCGGATGATCCGCGACACCATCTGGGTGGCCGTGCGCTGGTTCCGCCCGGGCGGCCGGCTCAACACCGCCGGGCTGGCCGAGCACTACATCACCGTGCTGTTCGACGGCCTGGCCACCGGCGAGCGGACCTCGCAGCAGCGGGCATGAGGCTCGTCGAGGCGGTCAGGGAGGCCCTGCGGAAGGCCGCCGATCCCGGCAAGGCCCCCGCCATGCAGGCCTACATGAAGTCCGCCATGCCGTTCCTGGGCGTGCAGGCGGCGCCGCGGCGCGCGGCGCTGCGGAAGGTGTTCGCCGAGCACCGGCTGGGCAGCGCGCCCGAGTGGCGGCGGGCGGTGCTGGAGCTGTGGCGCGAGGCGGAGTTCCGCGAGGAGCGCTATGCCGCCGTGGAATTAACGGGTTTTCGCTACTACCGCGACTACCAGACCCTCTACACGATCCCGATGTACGAGGAGATGATCGTCACGGGCGCGTGGTGGGACCTGGTCGACGAGCTGGCCACGCACCGTGTCGGGGGGCTGCTGGCCGCCTACCCCGAGACGATGCGCCCGCTGATGCTGGAGTGGGCGCACGACTCCGACCTGTGGAAGCGGCGCACCGCGATCCTGTCGCAGAACCGCTTCAAGGAGCGCACCGACAGCGCGCTGCTGTTCGCGTGCATCGAGCCGAGCCTGTCCGACCACGACTTCTTCGCCCGCAAGGCCATCGGCTGGGCCCTGCGCGAGTACGCCAAGGTCGCCCCGCGCGAGGTCGTCCGCTACGTCCAGGCCAAGGGCATCACGGGCCTGAGCCGCCGCGAGGCGCTGAAGAACCTGCCCGTCACCTAGACCGGTCACCTGGTCCACAGGGCGTCCTGGACGGCCTGCACCACGGCCACGAGCTCGGGCGAGACGCGCCCGGCCGCCCACACCACGCCGTAGGCCAGGCGCAGGCCGTCCTCCTCGATCGGCACGAACCGCACGTCGTCCCTGCGCACGGTCCTGGTCAGCAGGGACGGCACGGGCAGCGCCCCCTGCCCGGCCGCCACGAGGTCCAGCGCCGGGCCGAAGTCGTCCAGCTCCTCGGCGACGGTCCGGTGCCGTGCCGCGGCCAGCCGCGCCCACGCGCTGCCGGCCGGGCGGTGGCGGGGCAGCAGCAGGGGCAGGCTGCGCGGGTCGCCCCGGTGCGCGGCGGGCACCGCCAGGTGGTCGACCGTCACGTGGAACCGGGTGGCCGTGGTCAGCCCGGCCGGGGCGGGCAGGCCCAGGATCGCCACCGACACCTCGCCCTCCCGCAGCGCCCGCGCGGCCCCGCCGCGACCGGCTGCCTGCAGGTCCACGGCCACCGCGGGGACGCGGGCGGCCAGGCGCCGGGCGATCCGGGCGGCGAGCGGCCCGGCCAGCGGTGGATAAGCCAGGCGAATAGCCGGGCGGGACAGCCGCGCGGCCTCCTCCTCCAGGGCGCCGACCGCGTCCACCACCCGCACCGCGTGGCCGAGCAGCGCCCTGCCCTGCGGCGTCAGCCGTACGGCACGGGCCGACCGCTCGAACAGCCGGACGCCCAGGGCCTTCTCCAGGCGCGTGACGGCCTGGCTCACCGCGGGCTGCGACATGCCCAGGTCCGCGGCGGCGCGCGAGAAGCCGAGCCGGTCGGCCACCCGGACGAAGCACTGGATCTCGCGCGGCATAAGCAGCATCAATAGATGATGCACGACTTCGGGCGGCGGCGACAGCATGCGTACCCATGGTGAAGAAGCGCACTTTCCCGTCGTCGACCGTGCTGGGATATCCGCGGATCGGGCCGGACCGCGAGCTGAAGCGGGCCCTGGAGGCGTACTGGGCCGGGCGCGTCCCGCGCTCGGAGCTGGAGGAGACCGGGGCACGGCTGCGCGAGCGGACCTGGCGGCGGCTGGCGGAGCTGGGCCTGGAGGGCCTGCCGTCGAACACCTTCTCCCTGTACGACCACGTCCTGGACACGGCGGTGCTGCTCGGCGCGGTGCCCGAGCGCTACCTCGCCGCGCGGGACCCCTACTTCGCGATGGCCCGCGGCACCGACGAGCTCGCGCCGCTGCGCATGACCAAGTGGTTCGACACCAACTACCACTACCTGGTGCCCGAGCTTGGCGAGTCGTTCCACCTGGACGCGAGCAAGCCGCTGGCGGAGGTGCGGCAGGCGCGCGAGCTGGGCCTGGCCACCCGCCCGGTGGTCGTCGGGCCGGTGACGTTCCTGCTGCTGGCCGGGGCGCTGGAGCGGCTGGAGGAGGTGCTCCCCGTCTACGAGGAGCTGCTGGCTGTGCTGGCCGCCGAGGGCGTGGAGTGGGTGCAGCTGGACGAGCCCGCGCTGGTGGCCGACCGCTCCCCCGCCGAGCTGCAGGCCGTGGAGACCGCCTACAAGCGGCTGGGCGCGCCGGCGGATCGTCCGGGGTTGTTCGTGGCCTCGTACTTCGGCGACCTGGGCGAGTCGCTGCCGGTGCTGGCGGGCACGCCGGTCGAGGCGATCGGGGTGGACCTCGTCCGTGGCGCATTTCCCGATATTTCCGGGAAGATCGTGGTCGCCGGGGTGGTGTCCGGGCGCGACGTGTGGCGCACCGACACCGATCGCGCGCTGGGCCTGCTGCGCGCCCTGGAGGCGGGGGCCGAGCAGGTGGTGGTGAGCACCTCCTGCTCGCTGCTGCACGTGCCGTACTCCCTGGAACCCGAGCGGGACCTGGACCCTGCGCTGCGGGCGCGGCTGGCCTTCGCCGAGGAGAAGGTGGCCGAGGTGGTGGAGCTGGCCCGGCTGCTGGCTTCCGGAGCCGGTACGGCCAGCGTTCCGCCCGCCGCCCCCGAGGAGCGCCGCCCGGTGCCGCAGGAACGGCGCAGCCCCTACCCGGTGCGGGCGGCGGCTCAGGCCGAGCACCTGCGGCTGCCGCCGCTGCCGGTCACCACGATCGGCTCCTTCCCGCAGACCGGCGAGCTGCGCGCCGCCCGCGCCGGTCAGGACCCCGAGGCCTACGAGGTCCTGGTCCGCGCCGAGATCGAGCGCGTGATCCGCCTGCAGGAACGGCTCGGCCTGGACGTGCTGGTCCACGGCGAGCCCGAACGCAACGACATGGTGCAGTACTTCGCCGAGCACCTGGACGGCTTCGCGGTCACCAGGCACGGCTGGGTGCAGTCCTACGGCTCCCGCTGCACCCGGCCGCCCATCATCCACGGCGACGTCTCCCGTCGCGGCCCGATCACGGTGCGGTGGGCCGCCTACGCCCAGTCGCTCACCGGCAAGCCGGTCAAGGGCATGCTGACCGGGCCGGTGACGATCGTGGCCTGGTCCTTCCGCCGCGAGGACCTGCCGCTGCGCGATGTGGTCTTCCAGGTCGCCGAGGCCGTCAGGCAGGAGGTGGCGGACCTGGAGGCGGTCGGGATCTCCGTCATCCAGGTGGACGAGCCCGCCCTGCGCGAGCTGCTGCCGCTGCGCCGGGCCGAGCAGGAGCACTACCTGGCCTGGGCCGTGGCCGCCTACCGGCGCGCCACCTCGGGCGCCGCCGACCGCACCCAGATCCACACCCACCTGTGCTACTCCGACGCCGACCAGATCCTGGCCGCCGTCGACGCGCTGGACGCGGACGTGACCTCCATCGAGTCGGCCCGCTCGGGCGGGCGCATCCTCGGCCTGCTCGGCGGCTTCGAGCGCGGCATCGGGCCGGGCGTGTACGACATCCACTCCCCGCGCGTGCCGAGCGTCGAGGAGGTCACCGCGCTGCTGCGCCGGGCGCTGGAGACGCTGCCCGCCGACCGCCTGTGGGTCAACCCCGACTGCGGCCTCAAGACCCGCGCCTACGAGCAGGTCGAGCCCGCCTTGGCCCACCTGGTGGCCGCCGCCGCAGCGCTGCGGCGATGACCAGGTACGGCAGGGCCGCCAGCACGAGCAGCAGCCACATCGGCAGCCACGCGGAGCCCACGCCGATGGCCGCGTAGAGCGCGATGGTCACGACTTCGGTGCCGAACCCCGACAGCGAGGTCACGGTGGCCCGGGTGGCGTCCTCCAGCCGCTCCTGCAGCCGGGTGTCCGCCCAGGCCACGGCCCAGCGGAAGATGCCGAAGGCCGCCGCGAGGAGGACGAAGCCGGCCGGGTGGCGCAGCGCCGCCCCGCCGGCCAGGCACAGCGCGGCCACGGCCAGCAGCGGCCCGGCCCACCTGGTGCCCCGCCCGGCCAGCCAGCCGCCGGCCGCCTCGCCCACGGTGACCACCAGGACGAGCAGCGGCAGCGTCGCGCCGGTGGCGCCGGCGTCGCGGGCCAGCAGCGGCAGGTACTCGTCGCTCGCGGTGAAGCCGTAGACCATGATCGCGACGAGCAGGGCGCGGCGGGTCGCGGGCGCCCGCCGTACCAGATCCATGCCGCTCCGGAGCACCCGCCGGACGGACGGCTCGTCCTCGTCCTCGCCGGGGGCGGAGCGGTGCTCCGGCAGCGTGCGGGCGATGGCGGCGGTCACGAGCGGGACGGCGACGCTGGCCACGCCCAGGGCCGGGTAGCCGCCCGCGGCCAGGACGGGGGCCGCCAGCGCGGTGGCGGCCAGGACGGCCAGCGAGCTCGCCACCTCGCAGCGGCCGATGACGCGGGCGTAGTCGCTCTCGCGGCCGAGCCTGGCCAGCTCCTCATACGCCAGCGCCTGGAAGGAGCCCGAGGCCAGCGCGCCGGCCGCGCCCCACAGCACGAAGCCGGCGGCGAAGGCGGGATAGGACGGCAGGAAGGTCCACAGCGCGTAGCCCGCGCCCTGCAGCAGCGGCGCGATGACCAGCAGCGTGCGCCGGGAGAAGGCGTCGGCCCACGCCCCGGAGGGGATCTCCAGCAGGAAGCCGGTGACCGACCAGATCACCAGCAGGGAGGAGATCTGGCCCGGCGACAGCCCGGCGTCGGCGAACAGCACCGCGTACACCGGGTAGAGCAGGATCAGGTCCTCGAAGAAGGCGTAGCCGTAGAGCTTGGCCGCCAGCCTCGCGCCAGGTCTGGGGGTGGATGCGGATCAATGTCGCCATGTCATGGTTTGGACACTACCAAACCGTGCCGCTGCGCGAACTCCTCGACCGTCATGCCGAACAGCAACTCGTCGTCGAAGCGGCCGCGGGAGTAGCGGGCGCGGCGCCGCCTGCCCTCCTCCGCGAACCCCAGCCGCCGGTGGAGGGCGATGGACGGCTCGTTGGAGGAGTAGACCTGGACGTCGCACTTCTGGAAGCGGCGCTCGCCGAACATGTAGCGGAGCAGCAGGACGACGGCCTCGGCGGCGGCGTCAGCAGCCAGCCCTCGCGCTGGTCGTCGGAGTGCTCGTCGAAGGAGCTGAAGGCCTCCCAGTCACCCAGCTCGGCGCCGCGCAGCCGAACCCGCGTGCCTACCCATGCCGATGTCATGCCCGGCAGCCAACCAGACCCGCCGGGGGCCGCGCGAGCGAGTTATCGCCCGTTCCCGCCGGGCTCGCAGGACGCCTGGCCGGAGTACGCCCGCACCTTGCGGGTGATCCGCTCCAGCGACGCGCCGAGCGCCTCGATCTGCTCGCGCACGCGCTCCTGGTGCTCGCGCAGCAGCCGCAGCCGCTCGTCCTCGGTGCCGCTGCCCTGCCTGACCAGCTCGGCGTAGCGGCGGATCTCGGGCAGCGGCATCCCGGTGGCCCGCAGGTTGACGCACATCGCGAGCCACTCGAGGTCGTCCTCGCCGTACACGCGCCGCCCGCCCGGCCCCCGCCGCACCGGGGTGAGCAGCAGGCCCTCCCGCTCGTAGAACCTGAGCGTGTGGACGCTCAGCCCGGTCCGCTCGGCGACCTGCCCGATGCTCAGCATGCCGCCCACGATAGACGTTGACCTAGAGTCGGCTCTAGATCCTAGGGTGCCGCACATGACCATGCGTTATCGCGCCCTCGGCGGCACCGGCATCGAAGTCAGCGTCCACTGCCTCGGGGCCATGATGTTCGGCGCCGCCGGGAACCCCGACCACGACGAGTGCGTCCGCATCATCCACGCCGCCTTCGACCAGGGCGTCAACTTCGTCGACACGGCCGACATGTACTCCGCCGGCGAGTCCGAGGAGATCGTCGGCAAGGCCCTCCGTGGCCGCCGCGACGACGTCGTGCTCGCCACCAAGGTGCACTTCCCGATGGGTGAGGGTCCCAACAGAGGCGGCAACTCCCGCCGCTGGATCGTCAAGGAGGTGGAGGAGAGCCTGCGCCGCCTGCGCACCGACTGGATCGACCTCTACCAGGTGCACCGGCCCGACCACACCACCGACATCGAGGAGACGCTGTCGGCGCTGAGCGACCTCGTCCACCAGGGCAAGATCCGCGCCTTCGGCTGCTCGGCCTTCCCCGCCGAGGAGATCGTCGAGGCGCACCACGTCTCGGAGCGGCGCGGCCTGCTGCGCTTCCGCACCGACCAGCCGCCCTACAACCTGCTCGCCCGCGGGATCGAGGCCGCCGTGCTGCCGGTCTGCCGGCGGTACGGCATGGGCGTCCTCACCTACAGCCCGCTGGCGTGGGGCTTCCTGAGCGGGAGGTACCGCAAGGGCCGGCCGGTCGACTTGTCCAGCGGACGCCCGGCGATGAGGCCGGATCGCTTCGACCCGGCGATCCCCGCGAACGCCACCAAGTTCGACGCGCTCGAGCAGCTGATCGAACTCGCCTCCGACATCGGCTGCACGCTGCCCGAGCTGGCGGTGGCCTTCCCGGCCGCGCATCCGGCGGTGACCTCCGTGATCATCGGCCCGCGGACCATGGAGCAGTTGGAGTCGCTGCTCAAGGCGGCCTCGCTCGCCCTGGACGACGCGACGCTCGACCGGATCGACGAGATCGTCCCGCCCGGGACCGACCTGTACCGGTCCGACGGCGTGTGGCAGCCGCGCCCCCTGGTGGAGCCCGCGCTGCGGCGCCGCCCGGCCGGCGACAGGGCGGCGGCTACTTGAGCGCCCCGGCGGTGAGCCCGGACTGGATCTGCCGCTGGAAGACCGTGTAGACGACCAGCATGGGCAGGATGGCCAGGGTCAGCGCGGCGAACAGCGCCGCCCAGTCGGCGTCGTAGCCGGCCGCGGTGGAGATCTCCGCGATGCCCTGCGTCAGCACCCACTTGTCCCGCGCCGAGGTCAGCAGCACCAGCGGCAGCTGGTACTGGTTCCACTGGCCGATCACGTTGAAGATCGTGATGCTGACCAGGCCGGGACGGGCCATGGGCAGCATGATCTGGAAGAACACCCGGCTGTGCGAGGCGCCGTCCACGAACGCCGCCTCGGCCACCGCGGTCGGCAGGGTCCTGAAGAACGCGGCCAGGAAGAACACCGTGAACGGCAGCGAGTAGGCGATGTAGACCAGCACCAGACCGCCGTGGGTGTTCAGCCCGATGAACGGCCCGATCAGCGGCAGCGTGCCCATGTTCTGCACGACGAAGAACAGCGGGGTGAGCGCCAGGTAGACCGGGAAGGCCAGGCCGGAGACGAACAGCAGGTAGACGGCGCGGTTGCCGCGGAAGGGGTAGCGGGCCAGCACGTAGGCCGCCATCGAGCCCAGCAGCATCGTGCCGAACGTGCTGAAGAACACGACGATGACGCTGTTGAGCATGTACTGCCCGATGTGGGCCTGCTCCCAGGCGCGGGCGAAGTTGTCCCAGCGCGGCGTGGCCGGCAGGGACCAGGCGTCGCCGAAGATCTCGTCCTCGGTCTTGAAGGAGGCCAGGAACGTCCACAGGATCGGCACGATCACCAGGACGGTCCAGAAGGCGAGCGCGACGTGGCTCAGGACGCCCAGCGGTCCGAGCCGCCGGCGGCGGTCGCGGCGGGCCTGCTTGCGGGACGTGGCGATCGCGGGTGAAGTCGTCGTCGTCACGAGAGCTCGATCCGTTCGCGGCGCGACAGCCTCAGGGAGAGGATCGCGAAGCCGATGGTGAAGAAGAACAGCACCACGCCCATGGCGGAGGCGTAGCCGAACTTGAAGTACTCGAAGGCGTTGCGGTAGATCTCCGCCGCCATGACGGTGGTGGAGAAGTCCGGACCGCCGTGCTCGGCCGTCATCACCCACACGATGGCGAAGATGTCCAGCGCGAGGATGCCGAGGTAGATCCAGGCGACCTGGATCGTGTCCCACAGCAGCGGCAGCGTGACGCGGAAGAACAGCGCGGGCCGCGACGCGCCGTCGATCGCCGCGGCCTCGAACAGGTCGCGCGGGATCGACCCGATGCCGGCCGAGAACAGCACCACGTAGAAGCCGACGGCCTGCCAGACCAGCACCCCGAGGATGGACCACAGCGCCACCCGCGTGTCGGACAGGAACCCGATCGGCTCCATGCCCAGCGAGATGAGGGGCGCGTTGAGCATGCCGCTCTTGTCGGGCCGCAGCACCTGCTGGAACAGCACGGCGACCACGGCGACCGCCAGCACCTGGGGGAAGAAGAAGACCACGCGGTAGACCTTCGACCCCGCGACGCCGCCGCGGTCGCCGCCGGCGTTCAGCAGGAAGGCGAAGAACAGGGCGATCACCAGGACGATGATCGGCAGGAGGACGAGCAGGATGAGGTTGTGGGAGACCGCCTTCCACCAGATGCCGTCGCCGAAGAGCCGCTGGAAGTTCTCCAGCCCCACGAAGCGTGGGGAGGCGTTGACGCCGCGCCAGTCGGTGAGCGCGATGTAGAACGCCTGGACGTATGGTGCTATGACGTAGATCAGGTACAAGGTCACCGGAAGCACCAGGAATCCGGTGATGAACCTCATCCTGCGGTATCTCATCGCTTGAACTTCTTCACCGAGGAGTCGTTCTTGATGGCGTCCGCCTTCTTCTGGATGCGCTCCAGGTAGGCCTCGGGCTTGAGGTTGCCGCTCATCAGCTGCCCGGACGCGGCCTGGACCTCGGTGTGCAGCTCGGCGTACCACTGCCGCCAGCGGAAGTAGACCTTGTTGTCGCCGGCCGCGGTCAGCGCGTCCGCCGCGCTCTTGAGCCCCGGCTTGAGCTGGAGGCCCTCGCCGACCCCGTTGACGACGGTGAGCGTGGAGACCATCTCCATGAACTTGCCCGCGCCCTCCTTCGACAGCATGGCCCGCATGTACTCCAGCCCGGCGCGCGGGTTGGCCGACCTGGCCGAGACCATGTACGGCTCGCCGGGCTGGGAGTGCAGCGTGCCGTACGGCATGGCGTCGGACTCGGTGACCGACGGCCAGGGGAACATCGCGTAGCCGAAGTCGGCGGGCGTGGTGTCCTTCTGCTCGTTCTCCAGCCACGAGCCGCAGGGCAGCAGCGCGACCTGGTACTTGTTGTGCGCGGTCTGCGTCTGGATGTGGTCCAGGCCCGCCGTGCCCTGCATGAGGTACTTGGCGCCCAGCTCGGCGAAGAGCGTGGCGGCCTGCTTCATCGGCTCGACGGTCCAGGCGCCGTCCTCGAGGTTGTCGATGTTCTTCATGATGTCCGCGCCGCCGATCTTGGCGGCGACGGTGAGCAGCGCCTCGTAGATGTAGTACGGGTGCTTGCCCGCGTAGGTGAACGGCGCCATCTTGCCGGACTTCTTGATGTCGTCCATGAGCTTGGTGAACTCGTCCCACGTCTTGGGCGGCTGCCAGCCGTTCTCCTGGAAGACCTTCTGGCTGTACCAGATGCCCCAGACGGTGTTGACGTAGTTGAGCACCCGCGGCGTGCCGTCGTAGCTGCCGATCTCGATGGCGAGGGGGTCGATGGTGTCGCGCACCTTCTTGCTCGGGTCGTCCCAGCTGGGGGCGTCCAGCAGCGGCGTGAGGTCGGCCACCTGCCCGTCGGCCACCAGCGCGCCGAAGTCCATCTGGTTGGCGCCGGAGTTGTTGATGAACTCCGGCGGGTTGCCCCCGGCGAAGCGCGGCTGGAGGGTCTTGGCGACCTCCTTGGTCGCATTGTGCTTGATCTCCAGGTTGGGGTACTTCGCCTTGAGCATCGGCTCGTGGATCTCGCGGGCGTAGGCGTCGCCGAAGCCGCCGTCGAAGATCCATATCTCCAGGGGCTTGTCGGCGGCCACGCCGAGCGGGTTGGCCGCGCTCGTGGCCGCCGCGGTGGCCTGCGGCGCGGGGGTCTGCGCGGGGGTGGCGCACGAGGCCAGCGCGCCCGCGGCCGGGATGAGGGCGGCGGCGCGGAGCAGCTCACGTCGGGACAGGGACATATCACGACCTCCTAATGCGCCCGGCGTAGCGGGCTTCAAGTGCACGATTGTGCTCGTCCCCGCCGGTCACGTTGGCCGACAGGTAGATGGGCGGGGTCTCGCCCAGGGCGATCAGGCGGTCGATGGTCTCGGTGACCGTCATCTGCGCGAGCAGCGCCGAGGTGATCGTGGAGACCGCGCCGTACCTGCCGCCGCCGGGCAGCTCGAGGATGGCGTCGCCGTACGGCGCGCCGTTGTCCAGCACCACGTCGGCCAGGTCGAGCAGCTTCAGGCCGGAGGGGTGCCGCGAGGTCATCTGGGTGCTGTGCCGGATCGAGGTCAGGGCGATCAGGGGGTGGCCGCGGTCCTTGACGATCCTGGCCAGCTCGACGACCGCGCCGTTGACGCCGGAGCTGGAGATGAGCACGAAGGCGTCCTCGGGCGCGACGGGCGCCAGCTCGTAGACGCGGTGGGCCACGTCCGGGTCGCGTTCGAGCTCGGGGGTGAGGATGTCGAGCGAGGCTCCGCCGTACAGGACCAGGTCGCGCGGGGTGAGCCGGTTGCTGGGCACCAGTCCGCCGGCGCGCCCGGCGATCTCCATGGCGATGGCCTCGGAATGCCCGGACCCGAAGGCGTTGACCACGCCGCCGGCCCGCAGGCTGGCGACCAGCAGGCCCGCCGCCTTGCCCACCGCCTCCGCCTGGGACTCGGCGACCTGACGCGCCAGCTCCAGCGCCCTTTCCGCGAACAAGCTAGCCCCTTTCCACTCGGTGGCTCTCCACGGCCCTGATCGTCTGCTTGAAGGCCTCGTTGGTGCGTTCGTAGGTGCGCTGCGCGACCGCGATGTAGACGGCGTCGAGCACGAACAGCTGGGAGTGGACGGCGGCCAGGCCGCCCAGGCGGAAGGTGGTCTCGCGGGAGGCGGTGGTCAGCACCAGGTCGGCCAGTTCCGCCAGCGGCGAGCGGGCGAAGGAGGTGACGGCCACCGTGGTGGCGCCGTGGCCGCCCGCCTCGGCCAGCGACTCCATCACCTCGCGGGTGCGGCCCCGGTGACTGATGCCGATCGCCACGTCGCCCGGGCGCAGCAGGGCCGCCTCCGACAGCGCGACGTGCGCGTCGCCGGTGGACCAGCAGGGCAGGCCGATGCGGCGCAGCCGGCCCTCCAGCATGGCCGCCACGTCACCGCTGGTGGACACGCCTACCAGGAGGACCTTGGAGGCCGCGGTGACCGCGTCGGCGACCTTGGCCACGGTCTCCAGGTCGAGCTGGGCCGCGGTGTCCTGGATCAGGCGGGTGTCGGCGGCGGCCATCACCTGGATGGCCACGTCCAGCGGGTCCTCCGGGCCGATCTCGTGGCCCACGCCGGCGCCCCACCCGGCCTGCGCGGCCCGGCCGGTCTCGGTGGCGAGCATGACCCGCAGGTCGGCGTAGCCGGCGAAGCCGAAGGCCCGGCAGAAGCGCGTCACGGTCGCGGGCGAGCTGCCGGCCCGCTCGGCCAGGGCGATGATCGTGGACCTGGCCGCCTCCGCCGGGTCCTCCAGGATCACCTCGCCCACCCGGCGCAACGCCTCGGGCAGGCTCGGCAGCTCCGTCTCGATCCGGCCGAGCGCGCCCGCGCTCATGGCACGTCCCTCGGGACGCCCCGGCAACCTCTGCGGTGCTGAACCACGGACCCTCCTCGGGGCCGCGAACATTCCTTCCGAATGCTCGATGTTTCGGTGAAAATTATTCTTGCTCCATGGTCGCGTCAAGACCCAGAATCGGACCGTGATGAAAGCGTTCGTCCTCGGCGTGGACGCCGGCTCCACCTCCACCCGGGTCGCGGTGCATGCCCTCGACGGCACGCGGATCGGGTACGGCACGGCCGGCCCGGGCAATCCCACGGCGCACGGCCTGGACAACGCCGTGGCGGCCATCGGCACGGCGTTGGAGGCGGCCCTGTCCGGCGTCGATCCGGCGCAGGTGGCGGCCTCGAGGGCGGGAGTGGCCGGTCACGTGCCCGCGCTGGAGGAGGCGCTCGCCAAGCTGTGGGCGGCCCATGGGGTGCACGTCCCGCCGCGCGTGACCGGGGACGTGACCGTCGCCTTCGCTGCCGGCACCGCCAGCCCCGACGGGTCGCTGCTGCTGTCGGGGACGGGCGCGGTGGCCGCCAGGATCGCGGGCTTCGAGCTCGACACGATCGCCGACGGGCTGGGCTGGCTGCTGGGCGACGCCGGGTCGGGGTTCTGGATCGGCCGCGAGGCCACCAAGGCGGTCGTGCACGCGCTCGATCAGGGCGAGCCGGGCGGCGCGCTCGCGGCGGCGGTGGTCCGCCACTTCCTGGGCGAGGCGGCCGGGGTGTCCGGGCGGGAGCTCGCGCTGCGGATCGTCCGGCTGGTCCAGGCCGAGCCGATGCGGCTGGCCGCCGTCTCGGCGCTGGTCAGCGCGGCCGCGGCGGAGGGCGATCCGGCGGCGGTCCGCGTCGTGGAGGAGGCCGCCGAGCGCCTGGCCGCCACGGTGGCCGTCGTCCACCGCGGCGGGCCCGTCGTGCTGGCGGGCAGCGTGCTGACGAGCGAGTGCCCGGTACGGCGGGCCGTCCTGGACCGGCTGGGCGACCAGGAGGTGGCCGAGGTGGCCACGGCGGCCGACGGCGCCGGAGCGGCGGCCTGGCTGGCCGCACGCGGCCTCCTCGGCCCCGGCGAAGCGGACGCGGCGCACGCGGCCTTCGTGCGGCCGGTCACCCTTTGACGGCACCCGCCGTCGCACAGGCGGTCACCCTTGACGGCACCCGCCGTCGCACAGCCGGTCAGCCTTTGACGGCTCCCGAGGTCATGCCGACGCCGACGCGGCGCTGGAGGAACAGGAACAGCGCCAGCGCGGGCAGCGCGAACAGCGTCGCCGCCGCCATCGTCGCGCCCCAGTCGGTCCCGAAGACGTCGCGGAAGGACGACAGCCAGACCGGCAGCGTCCGGTTGGCCTGGTCCTTGATGATCAGCACGTTGACGAACGCGAACTCGTTCCACGCGGTGATGAAGCCGAACAGCGAGGTCGCCATGAGCCCCGGGGCGAGCAGGGGGAACACGACGCGCCGGAACGCCGCCGCGCGGGTGCAGCCGTCCACCAGCGCGGCCTCCTCCAGGTCGGCGGGGATGGCCTCCAGGAACCCGCGCAGCGTCACGATCGTGAACGGCAGGGTGATCATGAAGTAGACGCCGGTGAGCATGGCCAGCGAGTCCAGCAGCTCGGTGTCGCGGGCGATGACGAACATCGGCACGAGCAGCGCCTCCCACGGCGCCATCTGGGCGGCGAACACCACGACGACGAACGCCCCCCTGCCGCGCCAGCGCAGCCGGGCCACGGCGAAGGCGGCCAGCAGGGCGACGACCAGGGCCAGCACGACGGCTCCGGCGGTGACGAGCAGGCTGTTGGCCCAGAAGCGCCAGAACCCTTCGGCGCTCATCGCGGTGGCGAAGTGCCGGAGCGTGGGATTCGCCGGGATGAACGTGGGCGTCTCGGCCTGGATCTCCTTGGCGGGCTTGAACGCGGTGACGACCATCCAGTAGACGGGGAAGATCGTCACGGCGAAGGCGACGATCGCGGCGGCGTTGAGCGCCCACCTTCTCATCGTCTTCCTCCTCATCGGGCGCCCTCCTGCCTGAGCATGCGCCGCAGGTTGGCGACGAGCGCGACGGCCAGGAGGAGGACGGTCACCATCGCCGCGGCCGAGCCGAGGTCATAGCGGTGCAGGACGCGGGCGACCTTGAAGGCGTAGACCGGCAGCGTCGTGGTGGCGCCGTCGGGCCCGCCCTGGCTGAGGACCCAGATCTGCGGGAAGCACTTGACCACCCAGATGATCTCCAGGGACGTGATGAGGGCGAACAGCGGACGCAGGATCGGGAAGGTGATCCGGCTGAACACCTGCCAGCCGGTACCGCCGTCGATCCTGGCCGACTCGTACAGCTCCGCGGGGATCGTGGTGAGGCCCGCGTAGAGGGTGAGGGCGACGAACGGCACCGACTGCCAGACGACGAGCACGACCAGCACGGCGAACATGGCGACCGGGTCGGCGAACCACGTGAAGCCGCGTGTGCCGAGCAGCCAGTTGACGACGCCGAGCTCGGACTGGAAGAGCCACTGGAAGACCGTCGTGGCGGCGATCACCGGGGTGGCCCAGGCCAGCGCGAGGGCGCTCATCAGCAGCAGGCGCATCCGGCGGCCGAGCCTGACCAGCATCAGGCCCACCGCGGTGCCGAGGACGACGATGAGGACCACGTTGATCGCCGTCCAGACGGCCGTGCGGTTCAGCACCTGCCAGAACTCCTCCTTGGCCAGCAGCTCGCGGTAGTTGTCCAGGCCGACGAACTCGGCGCCGCCGCGGATGGGCTCGCCCATGCGGAAGTGCTGGAAGGACATCAGGGCGGCCTTGAGGAGCGGGTAGAGGAGGAGGAAGACGCCCCCGGCCACGGCTGGGGCGATCAGCAGGTAGGGCCAGAGGGTTGGTCTGGTGGACATGGTTCCTTCCGGGAGACGGCGGGCCGGGGGCGTCGGCGGGTCACGACCCGCTGTTCAGCGTCTCCGTGATCACCTGCGACGCCTTGCGTGCCTCGGTCAGCGGATCGCCCCCGGTCAGCACGGCCGTCATGTACTGCTTGATGACCCCGGTCGCCTCCACGGCCGCCCAGTTGGGCGTGTTCGGCGTCGCCCGGCCGTTGGCGGCGCCGGCCGCCATCGCCGCGGTCCCCTCGTCGCCTGACAGCACCTTCGCCAGCGAGGTCCGGTTGGGCACGAACTGCATGGTCTGCGCCAGCCGCGTCTGGAACGCCTCCCCGGCCAGCGCCTTGACGACCTGGTAGGCCTCCTCGTGGTGCTTGGACGCCGCCGGGATGATCAGATCCGATCCCCCGGTGAAGACCGCGCCCGGCTTGTCAGCCGTCTTCCCCGGAATCGTGAAATATCCGATCTTGTCCTTCATGTCCGGCTCGACCTCCAGCACCCGGGCCGCGATCCCCGGCACCGCGATGATCTGCGCCACCTTGCCCTGCGCGAAGACCTCGTGCTGCGGCGGGTTGGCCTCGTCGGCGTCCTTCGGGCCCTTCCCCAGCGCCTGGAGCTCCTTGTAGAAGGCCATCCCGGCCAGCGCCTGCGGCGTGTCCAGCGCCCCGCGCCACTTGCCCGAGGCCTCGCGCACGGCCAGGTCGCCGCCCTCGTCCCAGACGAACCCCGCGAGCGCGTACCAGGTCTGCCCGGTCAGGTAGATCCCCTGGTCGCCGCCCTTGTTGAGCTTGCGCGTGACCTCGATCCACTCCTCGCGGGTCCTGGGCGGCTCGTCCAGCCCGGCCGCCGCCCACAGGTCCTTGTTGTAGACGACGACCCGGTTGGCCGCGTACCACGGGATCCCGTACTGCCTGCCGTCGACGCGGCCCGGCTCGGCCAGCCCGGGCAGCCAGTCCTGGCCCTGGAGGTCGGCGACCTTGCCGGTGAGGTCGAGCACGCCGCCGCTGGCGGAGTACTGCGCGACCTGGGTGTTGCCCACCTCGATCACGTCGGGGGCGTCGGTGCTGGCCAGGGCGGCGGTGACGCGCTCGCCGATGCCGTCCCACGCCTGGATCTGGATGTCGAGGTCGACTCCGGCGTGCGCGGCCTCGTACTCCTTCTCGAAGCCGGCCAGCAGCTCCTTGGTGGCGCTGCCGTCCATGATCCAGACGGTCAGCTTCGCGGGCGCGGCGGAGGAAGGGCCCTTCTCGGCGGCGGACCCGCACCCGGCCAGGGCGAACACGGCCGCGAGGGCCAAGAGGCGGTGTTTCATGGCGATCTCTTTCCGGGGGTGGTACGGCTCGCGCCGCCCGGGTGGCGGCGCCAGCCGTACGGGAACTAGGGGGTGGGGACGGTGTCCACGAAGGCCGTGCCGGCGGACCGGTAGGCGCCTACCCGGCCGGTCACCTCGGCGGGCGCGACGACCTCGCCCGCGGCGTGGTAGACCCAGTCGACCTGCTGCCGGTAGGTGCGCGGCGTGGTGGAGCCCTGCAGGTCGATGAACCACTGGTTGAACATGATCCACATCGGCGTCTCGGGGTAGTAGATGTCCCCGTGGTCGGCGAAGAGCCGGCCGTCGACGTAGTAGCGGATGCGGCCGCCGGAGACCTGGATCACCAGGTCGTGCCAGCCCGCGAAGCCGGCGCGCTCCTCGGTGTGGACGTTGACGGCCTGCCAGGGGTCGGCCTGGTAGGTCTCCCAGCTGGTGGCGTAGAGGATGTTGGACGGCTCGCCCCAGCCGCCGTTGGGCAGGTACTCGAAGTCGAGCTCGCCGTAGTCGGGGTCCATGTTGTAGCGCAGCGGGGTGATGGTGAAGAACGTCTGGACGACGTGCTCGCCGTCGGGGCCGCTGAGCGGGGCGTCGCTGAAGCGGACGCGGGCGGCGTAGGTGCCCTCGAAGAACTTGCGGTTGGCGGTCGACAGCTCGGTGTGCACGGTCCCGGCGGCGGTGCCGTTCGTCGAGGAGTCCATTTGGAGCAGGCCGTTCGGGAACGACACGGCCGAGGGCGACCAGGTGGCGCCCGGCACGCCCGGCCCGCCGGAGCTGGAGCGCACGGTCCAGCCGCGCTGGGCCAGCCTCGGGTCGCTGGAGGAGGTGTAGGAGAAGTCGTCGAACAGCACGCCGCGCGGCTGGCCGGTCGGGGTCACGGTCGGGCTGGGCGAGGGCGACGGCTCGCCGCCGTCGGGCGGGATGCCCCACACCAGCGTGCCGCCGACGTAGACGGCCACCTTCGTCCAGTCGGCGTAGCTCGTCTGGGCGCCGAAGGAGTAGTCGTCGCTCTGCGTGAAGTTCTGCCAGTCGGCGCGGTGGAAGCGCAGCTGCATGTCACCGGTGTTCGCGCCGGGCGCGAGGCTGCCGGAGGTGAAGCCGACCTCCAGGTACTGCCTGCCGCCGGGCAGCGGGGCGAACCGCCCGGTGATCGTCGAGCAGCCCACCACCGCCCACGAGCAGGCGAAGCGGTAGGTCTCCGTGCCGGTCAGGTAGTAGCGGATCTTGACCTGGGCGAGGGAGACGGGCGCGGTCCCGTCGTTGAAGAGCCGGAACCACGGCTCGGCCTGCGGGGTGGTGGCCCCGGTCGAGCTGTTCCTGTACTGCAGGCGCAGGCCGGGCGCGGCGGCCTCGGCCCGGGCGACGCCGAGCAGCGCCAGGGGCAGGGTGAGCGCCAGCAGGATCTTCCACAGATGTCGGAGCATGGTGCTTCTCCTCGTAGGCATGCCGAAGACGGCGTTGGGGGGTGTTGCGAGGATCAGGCGCCGCGGCGCAGGCGGCCGGCGTAGCGGGCCTCGAGCCGGAGGTTGTGCTCGTCGCCGCCGGGGACGTTGGCCGACAGGTAGACGGGCGGGACGCGCCCGGCCGCCAGCTGGTCGGCCACGACCTGGGCGACCACGAGCTGGACGAGCAGGGCCGAGGTGATGGTCGAGACGGCGCCCACGGCGCCGCCGTCGGGGAGGGGCAGGACGGCGTCGCCGTACGGGGCCCGGTTGTCGAGCACGACGTCGGCGAGGTCGCTCAGCTTGCGTCCGGAGGGGTGCCTGGCCGGCACGGCCGAGCTGTGCGCGCGGGAGGTGATCGCGATCAGGTCGTGACCGCGGTCCTTGACCAGGGTGGCCAGCTCGACGACGACGCCGTTGACGCCCGAGCTGGAGATGACGACGAACAGGTCGGCCTCGTGGACGGGGGCCGCCTGGAGGATCTCGTGCGCGATCGCGGGGTCGCGTTCGAGGTCGTAGCGGTCGAGGATGGCCCGGTCCGCTCCGCCGTACAGGACGATGTCGCGCAGCGCGAGCCGGTTGGTGGGGACCAGGCCGCCGGCGCGTCCGGCGAGCTCCATGGCGACGGCCTCGGAGTGGCCGGATCCGAAGGCCTGGACGATGCCGCCGTTGTCGAGGGCCCGGCCGATCAGCGTGGCGGCCCGCCGGATGGGCTCGGCCTGGGTGCGGGGGATGTCGGCGATCAGGTCGGCGATGTGCCCGGCGTAGGAGTCCGGGCCCCAGGCCTGGTGGGTTAAGTACGGGTCCGTCGTCACTTGTCTCCTTACTTGTCTCCCTCGGGCAGCCGGTGTCCGGCGACGGCCTGGACCGTCAGGTCGAACGCCTGCTTCGTGCGCTCGTAGGTGCGCTGCGCGACCGCGACGTAGACGACGTCCAGGACGAGCAGCTGGGAGTGGATGGCGGCGAAGCCGTCGCCGCGGAAGGTGGTCTCCCGGCCGGCGGTGGTGAGCACGAGCTCGGCCACCTCCGCCAGCGGCGAGCGCGGGTGCGAGGTGACGGCGACGGTGATCGCGCCGTGGCTGCCCGCCTCGGCCAGCACCTCGATGACCTCGCGGGTCCTGCCGCTGTGCGAGATGCCGATGGCCACGTCGCCGTCGGCCAGCAGCGCGGCGTCGGTGAGAGCGCTGTGCGCGTCGGACCTGCTCCAGGTGGGGACGCGGATGCGCTGCAGGCGGTACTCCATCTCCTTGGCGACCGCCGCGCTGCTGGCCACGCCGAACAGCAGCACCCGCGAGGCGCGCGAGATGGCCTGGGCGGCCTTCTCCACGGTGCCCAGGTCCAGCTGGGCGGAGGTCTCCTGGATGAGCCGGATGTCGCTGTTGGACACCACGCCGAGCACGCGCTCCAGCCCGTCGGTCGGCAGGATCTCCTGGCCGATGTCGGTGTCCCAGTGCCGCCGGGCGGCCCGGCCGGTCTCGGCGGCGATCGTGACGCGGAGCTCGGCGTAGCCGCCGAACCCCAGGGCGCGGCAGAACCGGGTGACCGTCGCCGTGGACGTGCCGCTGCGCTCGGCCAGGTCCACGATCGTCAGCCGGGCGGCCTCCGCGGGGTCGTCGAGGATCACCTCGGCCACCTTGCGCAGCGCCTCCGGCATGTCGGGCCGCTCGGCTCCGATCCGGGTCAGCAGATCCATGGGTGAAAATTATGCTCAAGACTTGGCAGCGTCAAGGGTCTAGTTGATAATTTTTGACATGACCTTGGTCTTGGGCGTGGACGCGGGCGGCACGTCCTCCCGCGCCGTGGTGGCGACGCTGTCCGGTGAGGTGGCGGGACGCGGGCGCGCGGGCCCCGGCAATCCCGCGGTGGATCCCCGGCAGGCCGCCGCCAACCTGGGCCGGGCCGTCCGGGAGGCGCTGACCTCGGTGAACCCGCGGGAGGTGAAGGCGGCCAGCGTGGGGCTGGCCGGGCTGACCGCCGCGACGGAGGAGCTGTGGCGGGACTTCCCGGTGCCGCCCCGGGTGGTGGGCGACGTGGCGGTGGCCTTCGCGGCCGGTACGGCTCGGCCGTCCGGCACGGTGCTGATCTCGGGCACGGGCGCGATAGCGGCGAAAATTATTGACCACGAGGTCACGCGAACGGCCGACGGCCACGGCTGGCAGCTCGGCGACGAGGGGTCGGCCTTCTGGATCGGGCGGCGCGCGGCCAGGGCGGTGGTGCGCGGCGCCCGGGGACCGCTGGCCGAGCTGGTGCTGCGCCACCTGGGCGTCCGGACGCCCGAGGAGGTCCCGGCGGCGGTCCAGGCCCGTCCCCCGCTGGCGCTGGCCGAGCTGGCGCCGCTGGTCAGCGCGGCGGTGCCCGACCCCGTGGCCGTCGAAATCGCCGAAGAGGCCGCGGCCCGGCTGGCGCGCACGCTCGCCGAGGTCCACGTTCCGGGGACGCCGGTCGTGCTGGCCGGGAGCGTGCTGACGCGCGAGGGGCCGGTGCGGCGGGCGGTCCTGGACCTGCTCGCCGAGCACCGGCCCGGCACGGCGGGCGACGGCGCGGGGGCCGCCGCCTGGCTGGCGGCGCGCGAGCTGCTGCCGCCGGCCGAGGCGGCGGCCCGCCACGCCCGCTTCACCCGCGAATGCGGCTGGACGAGTGAGTCCTAAGTCGTCTAGCCCGCGTCGTCCGCGGCGCAGCCCCGCAGGACGTAGGCGATGACGTCGTCGAGACCCGTCTCGGCCGCCTCCTCGGGGAGCAGGCCGCGCGCGACGAGGCTGACGTAGCCGTGCAAGGTGGCGAACACCGGCATGCCGATGCGCTCCACCGAGCCCTGGCGCACCTCGCCACGTCGCTGACCGGTGACGATCGGCTCCACGGCCAGCGCCGCCATCTTCTGCCCGGCCGCGACGAGGGCCTCCGACGCGGCGGGGTCGTGCTTGATCGAGTACATGAGGTCCAGCAGCTCGGCGTTGGCCGTGGCGAACTCCACGTAGGCGCGGGCGAGAGCGGCGACCTGGTCGGCGAACGAGTCGCCCGCCCCTTCGATCGCGGCCGACAGGTGCCGGTTGAGACGCTCGAACCCCGCCAGGGCCAGGGCGTCCAGGAGCTCCTGCTTGTCCTTGAAATGCCGACTCGGCGCGGCGTGGCTGACACCGATGTCACGGGCCAGCTCCCGCAGTGACAGCGCGCCCGGGCCCTTCTCGCGCAACGTCTGCTCGGCCCGTGTCAGCAGCGCGGCACGCAGGTCTCCGTGGTGGTAACGACGAGTCCGCATGTCAGCCAGCCTATCGCTCATGTAATCGATGCCAACATTGTAGTCATTGACAACATTGTTGGCATTGTCTACATTGAGGACATGCCCAAGACATCAACCTGGAACGCCACCGCCATGCCCGATCAGACGGGACGCACAGCTGTCGTCACCGGGGCCAACAGCGGGCTGGGCCTCGCCACCGTCGACGCCCTGGCCCGGGCCGGTGCGCATGTCGTCCTCGCCGTCCGGGACGTCGGACGCGGCCAGGCCGCCGCCGACACCGTCCGGCACGCCCGCGGCACCGTGGAGGTGCGGCGTCTGGATCTGGCCGACCTGGCCTCCGTGCGCGAGTTCGCCGCCTCCTGGGAGGGCGACCTCGACCTGCTGATCAACAACGCGGGGGTCATGAACATCCCGGAATCCCGTACCAAGGACGGCTTCGAGACGCAGTTCGGCACCAACCACCTCGGCCACTTCGCCCTGACCAACCTGCTGCTGCCGTTCATCACCGACCGCGTGGTGACGGTGTCGTCCCTCATGCACAAGGCGCCCGGCGCCCGGATCCACTTCGACAACCTGAACCTGAGCGGCGAGTACACCCCCACCAAGGCCTACAGCCAGTCCAAGCTGGCCAATCTGCTGTTCACCCTGGAACTGCAGCGCCGGCTCACGGCGGTGGGCTCACCCGTGCGCGCCCTCGCCGCACACCCCGGCTGGTCCGCCACCAACCTCCAGGGCCGTGACGCCAACCCCCTGCGCCGCGCCCTGAGCCTGGTGGGCAACCGGGTGCTGGCCCAGGACAGCAGGGCCGGCGCGCTGCCGACGCTGTACGCCGCGACCCAGGACCTGCCCGGCGCCGGCTATGTCGGCCCCGACGGCTTCGGCGAGGTGCGCGGCGCGCCGACGCTGGTCGGCAGGACGGCCGCGGCCAGCGACCCGGACAGCGCCCGCCGGCTGTGGAGCGTCTCCGAGGAGATGACCGGCGTCACCTTCCCCGACCTGTCCAGCGCCACGGCAACGGGCCGTCGGGCATGAAGGCCATCCTGTTGGGACGGGCGATGATCGCGGTGGCCCGCGGCGGCGCGCCCCGCCGCGTCCTGGAGGTCCGCGACATCGACGCCGCGGCCCTCCCCCGGGTGTGAATCGTCAGGATGGCGCACAGACGCCGGTGCCGATCGAAACGCGCCCTAGTCGCCGGAGTCCTGGGGCTTCGGCCCGCCGTACACCGGGTTCTTGTCCAGGCGGTGCTCGCTGACCAGCAGGCGGACCGCCCCCTTGCGGGCCTCCTCGGCGTCCCAGACGATCCAGTGGTCCCCGACCGGGGTGGACTGCTTGCCCGGGTCGACGCCGAAGCCGTCGCCGTCCGGGTTGGGGTCGATGATCTGGAAGACCACTTCCAGGCCGCGCCCGCGGATCTCGGGGAGGACCTCGCCGACGGTCTTCTCGTCGACGCGCAAGCCCTCCAGCTGGCCGCCCTTGCGGGTCGCGTCGGCGTGGTCCTGGTAGTCCTCCCCCGGCTTGGCGGGGCGGCCCATCTTGACGAAGAACCGGCCGGATGTGTCGACGGGCAGCTTGACGACCATCGCGCAGCCGGGCTCGAGGGCGTCGCAGTTCTCCGGATCGGTGCCGACGTAGGTGAAGCCGCCCTCCGGGGTGTGGGCGCCTCCGGTCTGGAACACCCTGCCGATGCTGCGCGGGGAGGAGGGCGCGAGCTCCAGCCGCACGTCCAGGCCGACCGCGCGGAAGACCTCCGCGAACCTCTCGGGGTTGGCGTAGGGGTCGGTGATGCGGCCCACCCAGTGGTCGCCCTCCCGCACGATCTCCATCGCCGAGTTGGCGTAGGAGGTCGGCTCGTGCCCGATCACAATGGGCGCGGCGACCGCGACGGCGGTGGCCACGGCGGCGACGGCCACCCAGCGGACCACCCGGCGCGGGCGGCGGCGCTCCGGCGCCGGTTCCTCCGCGACGACCGCGTTCAGCAGCGCCCGCGCCCCCGCGCCGGACGCCGCGCCCCTCAGGTCCTCGTCTCGCACTCTGGCGAGCTTGTCGATGCTCACAGCGACTCCATCACGACGTGGTTGACGGTGACCCCGCCACGGGCCAGGGCCTTGGCGAAGCGCCTGCGTGCCCGGTGCAGGCGGATGCGTACGGCGTTGCGCGAGATGTCCAGCACCTTGGCGAGCTGGGCGTGGTCCAGCCCCTCCCAGGCGACCAGGGACAGCAGCTCGCGGTCGCCGTCCGACAGCTCGCGGAAGGCGCGGGCGATGTCGCGGAACTCCACGCCGTCGCCGCCGGACGTCCCGGCGTAGACGTCGGCGATCTCGGCGGTCAGCTCGGCGACCCGCTCGCGTCTGAGCCGGCCGCGGCGGTGGTTGGCCAGCACGTTGCGCGCCACGCCGTACAGCCACAGCCGCGCCTCGTCGCCCTCGGGGAGCCGGTCCAGGCGGCGCCAGGCGATCGCGTAGGTCTCGGCGACGACGTCCGCGGCGTCCTCCGGCCGCTCGCAGCGGCGGACGGCGTAGCCGAGGATCTGGTCGTAGGTGTCGGTGTAGACCGCCTCGAACCTCGCCCTGTCGGTTTCTGTCCTCACGTTCCATCCATGTCGCGGATGGGGGAAGCATTTCAGGACGTTTCTAATTTCAGGACATTTCTAGAAGTGCGGCGCTGCCGTACGAGCCGCCGAAGCCGGTCACCAGCGCGAGCCCGCGCCCGGCCCGCAGCTCCCGTACGGCCTGCGCCACGTTGTTGAGCCCGTGCACGTAGCCCTCCGACAGCAGCCCGCCGTGCGGGTTGACCCAGGCGTGACGGCGCTCCAGCAGGTAGCCGCCGGGGTCGTCGGTCAGGCCGAAGTCGGTCAGCTGGCGCGGCACCAGCCAGGAGTAGGCGTCATACAGCAGGGCGGCGTCCACGTCGGCGGGCCTGGCGCCGGACGCCTCCCACAGCCGGGGCGCGACATACGCGGAGAAGATCGCCGACACGTCCGGGGCGACGTCCATGGTCGAGCAGCCGGGCCCGCCCCCGCGCACCACCGCCCTGACGCGCGGCCCGTCCAGGACGCCGCTGACCAGCAGGGCGCAGGCGCCGTCGGTCTCCTGGCAGCAGTCGGCGGTGCGCAGCGGGGTGCAGACGTACGGCTTGGCCAGGTACTCCTCCAGGCTCAGGGGGTCGCGCCGGACGGCGCGGGGGTTGGCGCGCGCGTTGTCCCGCGACTGGGCGACGACGGCGTGCAGGTGCTCCTCGGTCAGGCCCGTGTCGTGGAGGTAGCGGGTGGCGGCCAGGGCGAACAGCGGGAGCGGGCCGGCCATGCCGTACGGGAGGGTGAAAAGCTCCTGGGGACCGGTCGAGAGGGTGGTCATGCGGCGGCCGGAGCGCCCGTTCAGCGCACGGTAGACCAGGACGTTGCGCGCCAGGCCGCCGCAGACGAGCATGGCCGCCTCCCCCAGGAGGGAGGCCGCCTGCGTGCCGCCGCCCCAGACGTCGTCGTGCCAGCCGAGCTCGGCGATCCCCAGCGCCCTGGCGACCTGGACGGCGAGCGCGGAGTCCCCCAGGTGGTAGCTCAGGATCCCGTCGACCTCGGCGGGCGCGATCCCGGCGTCCGCGCAGGCCGCCCGGCACGCCTCCAGCGCCAGCGCCAGCTCGGTGCGGCCGGACCGCCTGGTCAGCGCCGTCATGCCGATCCCCGCGACGGCCGCCCGGGCGAAGTCGCGCATGTCNGCCCCCCCCCCCGCCCCCCCCGGGGCGCCCCCCCGCCGGCGCGGGGCGCGATCCACACCGGCGGGCGGCCCGTGGCGCCACCGTAGCACACAAGCGCTTGCTCGGTTAGACCTCCTCGCCTGCATGGATAGCGGTATTATCCAGTGATGCGCATGTCAGAGCTGAGCGCCAAGTCGGGCGTGCCGATCGCCACGATCAAGTACTACCTGCGCGAGGGCCTGCTCCCCCAGGGCCGGCAGCTGGCCGCCACCCGCGCCGAGTACGACGAGTCCCACCTGCGCCGGCTCCGCCTGATCAGGGCGCTGCTGGAGGTGGGCAGGCTCCCGGTCGCCGCGATCAAGCAGGTCGTCGCCGCCGTCGACGACGAGTCGCTGCCCCTGCACACCATGCTCGGCACCGCGCACTACGCCCTCAGCCCGGCCGTCGAACACGAGCACACCGAGGAGTGGGCGAGCGCGCTGCAGGCCGTCGACCGCCTCATCGCCGCGCGGGGCTGGCACATCACCCCCGGGGCCCCCGCACGCGCCGAGCTCGCCCAGACCGTCGTCCGCATGCGGCACCTGGGCCTGCCCGTCGACCTGCACCCCTACGCGGAGGCGGTCGACAGGCTGGTCAAGGAGGTCGAGATGGACAAGATCCCCTTCGACGCCCCCCGTGACACCGCCGTCGAGGCGCTGGTGCTGGGCACGGTCCTGTACGGCAGGGCCCTGGACGCGCTGCGGCGCCTGGCCCAGGAGTCGGAGTCGGCCCGGCGCCTGGGCGTCAGTCCCCCACCTGCACCGGACGCTTCAGCAGCCACAGCGCCGCCCGCTTGAGCATCGCCCGGTGGATCTCGTTGCCGTAGGAGCGGGTGTCGTGGCCGAGCGCGTCGTAGAACACGCGGCCCCGCCGTACCGGCCGGGCCCAGACCAGGGGCTGGCCGTTGGCCGAGGCCAGCGGCTTGACGTCGGGCAGCACGCACAGGTCGCTGTAGATCTCGTCGACCACGTCGAAGTCGCGCAGCCCCGCCACGATGGGGTCGTCGCCGTGCACCCTCACCCCGGCCCAACCCAGCTCCGGGTGGTAGGACCTGGACCAGTCCCAGCAGCCGCCGAGCACGCGCGACCAGCCCTGCCAGTCGTCGAAGCAGATCGTGGCCGCGTGCATGGCCAGCAGACCCCCGCCCTGCTCCAGGTGGTCCAGCAGCGTGGTGCGGGCCTGCGCCGGCAGCTCGAACCGCCATCGCCCGCGCAGCCCCGCGAAGCGCTCCGACCTCATCGTCCAGCGCATGGCGTTGACGGTGATGAGCTGGTACTCCGACGGCTCGGCCAGCGCCCCCGCGATGTCCTCGGTGATCTCCGACTCCACGCCCACCTCGGCGAGCACCTCGGCCAGGGCCGCGGACGTGGCGTCGAAGTCGTGGTAGGGGCCTCCCGACAGGATCAGATTTCTCGCCACACCGACCACCTCATCATGTGAGCCACCTCACTGTCACGAGTGTCACGCCCTGTCCCGCTGCCCCGTCAAGGAGCCGTAAGCACGCACGACAGGAGGCGGTACGGCGGGCCGCCCCCGGCGCGGTCGTCCACCTGCTCACCGCGATCCCCAAGACGATCAACCCCAGGACCTTCGCCAGGGACTTCGAGCCGATCAACCGGCTCGCACCGTCACGACGGGCGGCCAGGAGCAGGTCGTGGCGCTGAGCTTCCGCGACGGGCTCGTGCACGACATCTACACGGTGGCCAACCCGGACAAGCTGGGCCACGCACTGGGGGTTGACTTATCGAATTTCGATGTTTATGTTTCTCGATAACATCGATAGTCGATAAGGAATGTGCCATGGCCAGGAATCCGTTGCGCCCCATCACGATCGTCGCCGACGTCGCTCTCACGCTGTCCATGCTGGCGACGGTGCCCTTCCTCACGCTGAGGATCATCGGCGGCCTCAACGCCCAGACGATCTGCGTCCACGACCCGTCCTATGGCACGGACGGCAACGGCCTGCCCGGGATCGAGCGCGGCCCCGGTGTGAGCGTCTACGTCGTCGGCGTCCGCCTCTGCGACGACTCGGCGTCGACCGCCCAGAACCTCCTGGACCTCCTCAGCCACGTGACGGGCGTGGTGTTCGCCCTGGGCTCGGCCTACCTGCTGTGGCGGCTGGTCCGCTTCGCCACGACCAGGGGCGCCTACACCCCGCAGGTCGTCCGTGCGATGAGGCTCCTGGGCTGGTGGCTGGTCGTGGGCAGCGTGCTCGCACCGGTCACGGTCGGCCTCGCCGAGCAGGCCCTGCGCGCCAGCATGGTGGGCGACGCCGTCTGGTATCCGCCGGAGTTCCCGGTGGCCATGCTGATCACCGGGTTCGGCCTGCTGACCTTCGCCCGCATCATGCGCATCGGCACCCGCATGGCGGAAGACCTCGAGGGACTGGTGTGATGTCGCCCGCCGAAGTCGAGCACCACGCGATAGCCGTCCACCTCGACGAGCTGCTCAAGGCGCGCGGCATGACCCTGGCCGAGCTGGCCGACAGGGTCGGCGTCACCAACGTCAACCTCTCCATCCTCAAGAACGGCCGCGCCAAGGCCATCCGGTTCAGCACCCTCACCAAGCTGTGCGAGGTGCTGGAATGCCAGCCGGGCGACCTGCTCACCTACGAGCCGCCCGCTCTATAGTCGGCCTATGGATCTCGGCATCAAGGACAAGGTCGCGCTCGTCACGGGCGGCAGCGCCGGGCTGGGCCTGGCGGCCGCCAAGAGCCTGGCGCGCGAGGGTTGCCACGTGTGCGTCAGCGCCCGCAACCCGCAACGGCTCGCCGACGCGGTGGTGGAGCTGCAGGAGTACGGCACGACCGTGCACGGGATCCTCGCCGACGTGGAGGACCCGGCCGCGGCCGAGCGGGTGGTCGCCGAGACGCGCGGGGTCCTCGGGCCGGTCGACATCCTCGTGGCCAACGCGGGCGGGCCGCCGCCGGGGCGGTTCACCGAGGTGGACCTGGCCGACTGGGACGTGGCGGTGCAGCGCAACCTCCTGGGCACGGTCCGCATGATCCGCGCGGTGCTGCCCGACATGTGCGAGCGGGGCTGGGGCCGGATCGTGACGATCACGAGCAGGTCGGCGCGGGAGGCGATCGACGGGCTGGCCCTGTCCAACGCGACCCGCTCGGCCGTCGCCGGGGTGGTCAGGACGCTCGCCCGCGACGTGGGCGCGAAGGGCGTGCTGATCAACAACGTGCTGCCGGGCCCGGTCGACACCGACCGGCTCAGGAGCCTGGCGGGCGGCGAGGAGGGCCTGCGCGCCTACGCGGGCGAGGTGCCCCTGGGGCGCGTCGGGCGGCCCGAGGAGGTGGGCGACGTGATCGCGTTCCTGGCCAGCGAGCGGGCCTCGTTCGTCACCGGCACCTCGATCCTGGTCGACGGCGGGGCCAGCCGGGTCATCGCCTGAGCCCGGGCAGCAGCCCGGCCAGCAGGGTGGTCACCACCGAGCGCGCGTAGCCGGGCGTCGTGCCGGGCAGGTCGAGCATGTAGGTCAGGTTCGCCCGGTGGTAGCAGGCGCCCATGAGCAGCGCCGCGGCGGCGTCGGCGTCGACCTCCCTCGACAGCCGGCCGGCCTCCTGCTCGGCGCGGAAGTAGTCGGCCAGCACCCCGATGGGCACGTGCGGGCCGATGCCCCTGCTCTCCAGCATGGCGCGGAAGCTCGCCAGCAGGGCCGGCTCGCCGACCAGGCCCGCGGCCATGGGAACCGCCCGGCGGTAGAACTCGGTCGCCGTGACCGCGAACTCGGTCAGGTTTTCGACGAGGTCGCCCACGCCCACGCGGGCGTGCAGCCGCGCCAGGGCCGGGCCGAGCGCGGGCAGGCGGCCCAGCAGCGCGGCGAGGAAGAGCTCCTCCTTGCTGCCGAAGTGCTTGTACAGCAGCGCCTCTGAGCAGCCCGCGCGGGCCGCGATCCGCTTGGTGGTCGCGCCCGCGACGCCGTGCTCGTCGATGACGGCCGCGGCGGCCTCGACGATGCGCTCCCGGGTCTCTTGACGGTGAGTGGGCACTCACCCATCATAGGGGTAAGTGAGCACTCACTCACCTGAGGAGGCGGCGATGAGGCTGACCGTTTTCGGAGCGACCGGCGGCACCGGCCGCCACTTCGTCAGGAAGGCGCTGGCCGAGGGGCACGTGGTCACGGCGGTGGCCCGGCGCCCCGAGGCGGTGACCGAGAGCCATCCCGGCCTGTCGGTGGTCCAGGGCGACGTGCTGGGCCCGGTGACGATCGAGCCGGACAGCCACGCGGTGGTCTTCCTGGCCGGGCCCACCCGTCCCGGCCCGAGCACGATCTACTCCGAGGGCGGCCCCAACGTCGTGGCCGCCATGCTCGAAGCCGGCGTCAAGCGGCTCGTGGCCGTCACCACCGCGCTGGCCAACACCCCCGCCGACACCCCCGTGCAACGGCTCAGCAAGATCCTTCTGCACTCCACGGTCCTGCGCCACCCGTACCGGGAAAGCGAGCGGCTGCTGCGCTTCCTCCAGGACGCTCCGCTGGACTGGACGGTCGTCCGCCCGCCGCGCCTGAGCGACAGGCCCGCCACGGGCCGCTACCGCATGGCCGTCGGCACCGGCCTCCGCTCCGGCTACGGCATCGGCCGCGAGGATCTGGCCGACGCCGTCCTGCGGGTCCTGCCCGACCCGGCCACGCACCGGCGGACCGTGGACGTGGCTTACTAGCCCGCATGACATCCTTCTAGGGTGAGCACGGACAAGCCAGTCATCGTGACCGTGGACGACGACCCGGGTGTCTCGCGGGCCGTGGCCCGGGACCTGCGGCGCCGGTACGGCCGGCAGTACCGGATCGTCAGGGCGGAGGAGGCGCGCAGGGCATCGAGGCCCTGCGGGAGATGCGCCTGCGTGGCGACGAGGTGGCCGCCGTCCTCGCCGACTACCGGATGCCGCAGATGAACGGCGTTCAGTTCCTCGAGCGGGCGATGGACATGTATCCCTACGCGCGGCGGGTCCTGCTCACCGCGTACGCCGACACCGACGCCGCCATCCAGGCCATCAACGTGGTCGACCTGGACCACTACCTGCTCAAGCCGTGGGACCCGCCGGAGGAGAAGTTCTACCCGGTGATCGACGGCCAGCTGGAGGCCTGGCAGCGGACCGACCGGGTGCCCCCTGCCGAGCTGCGGGTGGTGGGCGACCGCTGGTCGGCGCCCTCCTACAAGGTGCGGGAGTTCCTGGCGCGCAACCACGTCCCCTACCGGTGGATGCTGGCCGAGGAGCCGGAGGCCGCCCAGCTGGTGGCCGCGGCCGGGGGCGAGCAGTGCCGCCTGCCGCTCGTGGTCACCGCCGACGGGCGGTCCCTGCAGGAGCCCGACCAGGCGACGCTGGCCGCGGCCGTGGGGCTGTCGACCACCCCCGCCACGGACTTCTACGACCTCATCGTCATCGGCGGCGGGCCCGCCGGGCTGGGCGCCGCCGTCTACGGCGCCTCCGAGGGGCTCGAGACCGTTCTGGTCGAGGCGCACGCCTCCGGCGGCCAGGCGGGGCAGAGCTCGCGGATCGAGAACTACCTGGGCTTCCCCGACGGCGTCTCCGGCGCCCAGCTCGCCGACCGGGCCCGCAGGCAGGCGCTGAAGTTCGGCGCCGAGCTGCTCACCGCCCGCAAGGCGGTCAGCCTGGAACCGCGCGGCCAGGCCCGCGTGGTGCGTTTCACCGACGGCGGCGAGATCGCCGCCCACGCCGTCATCCTCGCCACCGGCGTCAGCTACCGCCGCCTGGACGCGCCCGGCCTGGAGGACTTCGTGGGCCGCGGCGTCTTCTACGGCGCCGCCCTGACCGAGGCGCCCAGCTGCTCCGGCAGCGAGGTCTACGTCGTGGGCGCGGCCAACTCGGCCGGGCAGGCGGCCGTCTACCTGGCGGGATTCGCCAGCACCGTGCATTTGTTGGTGAGGGGTGACGGGTTGGAGAAGTCCATGTCCCACTACCTCATCGAGCAGATCGCCGCCCTGCCCAACATCCAGGTGCACCTGGCCACGCAGGTCACCGGGGCCTCCGGCGACGGGCACCTGGAACGGCTGACGATCTCGGAGGCCGGGCGGGAGCGCACGGTCGACGCGCAGTGGCTGTTCGTGTTCATCGGGGCCGAGCCGTTCACCTCCTGGCTGGACGACACCGTCGAGCGCGACGCCAAGGGGTTCGTGCTGACCGGGCCCGACCTGGTGGCGGGCGGGCGGCGGCCGCGCAACTGGCCGCTGCGGCGGGAGCCGTACTTCCTGGAGACCAACGTCCCCGGCGTGTTCGCCGCGGGCGACGTCCGCGCCGAGTCGATCAAGAGGGTCGCCTCGGCCGTCGGCGAGGGCGCGATGGCGGTGGCGCTGGTCCACCGCTATTTGGAGAAGCATTGACGTCCTCCCCCTCGTGAACGAGGGAGATTCCAACCCGTCAGCTCTGCGTCGAGAGGAGGACAGGTTGAGGTTCGCGGTGCACCGGCCCGCCATCGCGTGGCCCTTCCCGCGCAGACACGGCACGCCCTGCCGCCAGCTCGATGTTGCGGGCCGCGTTCACATCAGCGTGATCGGCATATCCGCAGGACCGGCAGCGGAACAGTGCTTGGCTCTCGCGACTGTTCCGCTCCACGGTCCCGCACGCCGAGCACCGCTGGCTCGTGAACGCGGGGTTGACCTTCACCACCCGGCCGGGCGCCTTGTGCTCCAGCCGCTCTGCCATCTGTCCCCAGCCGGAGGCCAGGATGCACCGGTTCAGCCCCGCCTTGGCCCGCACATTCCGGCCTGGCGCCTCGACGGTGCCGCGCGCCGAGCGGGTCATGGCCGAGATGTTCAGGTCTTCCACGGCGATCACATCGAACCGGCGGGCCAGGCCGGTAGAAGTCTTCTCCACCCAGTCCTTGCGCCGGTCGGCCTCCCGGGCCTTCAGCCGGGCGATCGCCGCTTTCACCTTGGCGCGGCGGGCCGAGCCGCGCCGGGCGCGGGCCAGCTTGCGCTGGAGCCTGCGCAGCCGGGCTTGCTCCGTTTCCCGCAGCGTGGGCGCGGTCAGCAACTCCCCGGTGGACAAGGCGGCGCTGACGGCGACCCCGCGATCCACACCGACCGCCTCGCCGGTGCCGGGCGCGGGGATCGGGGCCGGGATCGCGGCGAAGGCCACATGCCAGCGCCCGGCCCGGTCCCGGGTGACGCGGAAGGACTTGGCGCCCTCGGGTACCGGGCGCGACCAGCGCACCCGCACCCACCCCACCTTCGGGATCCTCACCTCGCCCACCCGCCGCGACAGGCGGCGCACCGCCCAGTGCCGTCCCCGCACCCCGACGATGCGGAACCCCTCGTGCCGCCCGGCCTTACGCCAGCTCGGCCGGCCGTGGGTGCCGTCAAAGAAGTTCGCCATGGCCCGGGCGAAGTCCCGCAACGCCTGCTGCTGCACGGTCTGCGATCCGGCGGCCAGCCAGGGAAACGCCGCCCGCGCCTCGGTCAGCTGACGCGACTGCTCGGCGTAGCCCGGCGCGCCGGCGCGTCCCGGCCGCCAGTGGCTGTGCTGCTCCACCGCCAGATTCCACACAAACCGCGCATGCGCGCAGTGCTCCAGCAGCGCCTGCTCTTGGGCAGGGGTGGGCTGGAGGCGGAACCGGGACATGTGATCAACCTAGCCGACCCCACCGACAAAACCAGGGGAGGGAGGGGCTTGCCCGCCCGCCTGAAGGCGGGGGTCTCCGCCCCGGATATCCGATGAACGCAGATGAGCTGCGCAAGCTGTTCCTGTTCGAGAAGCTGAGCGACGAGCAGCTGGCGATGCTGCTGGCCAAGGGCGAGGAGCGCGCCTACGCCAAGGACGAGCTGGTGGTCAGGCAGGGCGAGGAGGCCACCTGCTTCTTCGTCCTGGTCGAGGGCGAGGTGCAGATGATCACCGAGACCACGGCCGGGACGGTCTCCCAGCCGCGCACCTCCCAGCCGGGGGTGTACGCGGGCGCCACCTCCGCCTGGCTCGGCCCGCAGGCCCCGCCGTTCTACACCCACTCGCTGCGCGCCACTGCGCCCTCGCGCTTCTTCGTCCTGCCGGCCAAGAAGTTCGCCTACATCGTCAGCGAGTGGTTCCCGATGGCGACGCACCTGCTGCAGGGCATGTTCCTGGGCGGCAGGACGCAGCGGGAGGTCATCGACCGGCGGCAGCGGCTGGCCGCGCTCGGCCAGATCACGGCCGGGCTGACGCACGAGCTCAACAACCCCGCGGCGGCCGCCCGGCGGGCGGTGGGCGAGCTGCGCCAGCTCATCAGGAACTCCCGGATGCAGCTGGCCGCCCTGGCCGAGGCGGGGATCGCGCCGGAGCGGCTGCGCGCGCTGATCGACACGGTCGAGTCCTGCGCCGAGGCGGTCGGCAAGCTCCCCCAGCGCAGCCCGCTGGAGGTCTCCGACGCCGAGGACGAGCTGGGCGACGCGCTGGAGGCCATGGGCATCGGCGACCCGTGGGAGCTGGCCCCCGCCCTGGTCAACGCCGGCTTCGGGCTGGACACCCTGGAGAAGGTGCGGCACAAGGTCGGCGAGGAGCACGCCGGAACCGCGCTGCGCTGGCTGGCCGAGGCCGTGGAGATCTCGCAGATGCTCAACGAGGTCACCGAGGCGACCGAGCGGATCAGCTCGCTGCTGGCCTCCGCCAAGCAGTACTCCCAGATGGACCGGGCGCCGTTCCAGACGGTCGACGTGCACGACCTGCTCGACAGCACGATCGCGATCTTCCGCGGCAAGATCCCGCCGGGCGTCACGGTCGCCACCGACTACGACCGCACGCTGCCGCCCATCCCGGCCTACGCGGGCGAGCTCAACCAGGTGTGGACCAACCTCATCCACAA
The DNA here is from genome assembly GCF_002093975.1 of Thermoactinospora rubra. Lineage (GTDB taxonomy): Bacteria > Actinomycetota > Actinomycetes > Streptosporangiales > Streptosporangiaceae > Nonomuraea > Nonomuraea rubra_A. The sequence continues at coordinate 84,695 of NZ_KZ084333.1, read as the reverse complement.
CGCGCTGGACGCGATGGACGGCGAGGGCACGCTGACCATCCGCACGGCCCATGACGAGGACGAGGCCATCATCGAGATGGGCGACACCGGCCCCGGCGTCCCCGAGGCGATCAGGGACCGCATCTTCGAGCCGTTCTTCACCACCAAGGCCGTCGGCAAGGGCACGGGGCTGGGGCTGGACATCTGCTACCGCATCGTGGCGGGCCGGCACGGCGGCGAGATCAAGGTGCGGTCCGAGCCCGGCGACACCTGGTTCGAGGTACGGCTGCCGCTGCGCGAGACGGTCTAGGGTCCCGGTTAGATCCGCCCGGCGGCCATGTCCATGAGGCGGGCGGTGACCCGCTCGCCGTCGGCGCGGAAGCCGTCGTGCTCGTACTCGCTGGTCACCCACACCCTGAGGTTGCCCACGCGGCCGGCGGTCTCCAGCGACAGGCCGGCGTCGACGTACATGTCGTCGTGGTACACCACCGCGGCGACCGGCACCTCGTTGGCGGCCAGCCGTACCGGGTCGTAGAGGGCGGGCCAGTCGTCCTTGGCGGCCAGCAGTTCGGCCGCGCCGCGGAACGGGCGCAGGGCGCGCATGTCCTCGAACATCCAGGGATAGATCATTTCGCCGGTGAGCATCTCGGGCGCGGTGAAGTCGCCGGGCAGCAGCCGGTGCGCCGCCCACCGCGTGGCCGTTCCCTGCGCGTAGATCGACTCGTGGAGGACCGCGTACAGCGGGGCGCCGTGGAAGCCGGTGGCCATCATGACGTCGTAGAGGAAGACGTCGGACAGGCGTCCGCCGGTCCAGGCCTCCTCCAGCAGCCAGTGCACCTTCTCCAGGCCGTCGGCCATGCCGAGCCCGTGCCCGAGCGACTTGAACCGCGCGACCGTGAGCCGGTCGCCGTCGGGCAGCAGGACCTCCTCCCCGGCCAGGTGCTCGGCGATGCGCCGGACCGCCGCGGCGTCCTCGGGATAGCGCCGGTAGAGGGCGCCGACCTTGGCGCGGACGCGGGGGTAGGTCCGGGCGTAGACGTCGTCGGCCGAGGCGTCGAGCCCGGGCAGGCCGCCGGTGACGTGGCACGCCCTGAGGGACTCGGGCGCGAGCGACAGGTAGGTGAGGGTGATGAAGCCGCCGTAGCTCTGCCCCCACGTCTCCCACTTCTCGACGCCGAGCTCGCGGCGGATGTGCTCGCAGTCGCCGACGATGGCGTCGGCGCGGAAGTGCGTCAGGTAGCGGGCGATCTCGGCGTCGCTCCCGGCCAGCGTGGCGGCGGTCACCGGGGTGCTGCGGCCGGTCCCCCGCTGGTCGAGCAGCAGGACGCGGTGGGTCTTGAGGATGTGGCGGAAGTAGGCGGGGCCGGTCGGCCGCGGCGACCTGCCGCCCGGGCCGCCCTGCAGGAACACCACCCACGGCAGGTCCTCCCCCGCCCGGCCGGGGTCGGCGATCTCGCGGGCGAAGACCGTGATGGCCGGGCCGTCCGGAGCGGCGTGGTCCAGCGGCACGGCGAACTCGTGGTCGACGGTCTTCAGCCCCGGCATGGTCATGGCGACAATCTAGCCACCCCAGGACGCCCCTGGTACGCTTCCCAAGCGAGCGCTTGGTTAATCGACGAGGGGCCGCCGCATGAGGTTCTCGACCTTCCACCTCTTCCACCGGTTCGACGGGCAGAGCTTCAAGGACGTCTACGACTACCACCTGGAGCTCGTCGAGCTGGCCGAAGAGCTCGGCTTCGACGGCGTGCGCCTGGCCGAGCACCACTTCCGCGACTACGGCGTCGTCCCCAACCTCTTCACCATGCTCGCCCACGCCGCCGCCCGCACCTCCCGCATCCGCCTCGGCACCGGCATCGTCGTGCTGCCCCTCCACAACCCCGTCCACGTCGCCGAGGAGGCCGCGATGGTGGACGTCCTGTCGGGCGGGCGGCTGGACCTGGGCATCGGCCGCGGCTACCAGAGCTACGAGTTCGAGGGCTTCGCCGTGGACCTGGCCGAGGCGCGCGACCGCTTCAACGAGTCACTGGAGATGATCCTGGGCCTGTTCGAGCGCGACGGCTTCCGGCACGAGGGCAAGTTCTACCGCACCGGCACCGAGGTCTCCCTCACCCCGCGCCCCCTCCAGCGCCCCCACCCGCCCATCCACGTCGCCGCCGTCTCTCCCGAGACCGTCACCATGTACGCCGAGCGCGGCCTGCCCATCCTCGCCGATCCCGCGGCGCCGTACCGCAAGGTGGTCCAGGCGGCCGAGACCTGGCGCGAGACCGCCGCGCGGGCGGGCGTGCTCGCCGGCCAGGAGCTCGTGGTCGCCCGCAGCGTCTACGTCGCGCCCACGGTCGAGCAGGCCCGCGAGGACCAGGCGCGCTTCGAGGCCGCCTTCGACCGCTCGCGCATCTTCAACCCGCGAAGCGCCCCCATCGACCCCCGCACCGGCAAGGCCGCCCAGGGTTTCGAGTACTACCAGGACCGCTACCTCAGGGGCGGCGCCGTGTCGGCCGACTTCCGGTGGGAGCAGCTGGAGGTCATCGGCGACCCCCGCCGCGTGATCGAGCAGATCTCGGTGCTGCGCGAGGCCGGCTTCGCCCACCTGCTGTGCGACTTCGGCAGCACCCGGCCCCTGCCGCTGGAGGAGATGAAGAAGGTCATGCGGTTCTTCGCCGCCGAGGTCATGCCCGCTTTCCGCTGACGTCCCCAGACGCTGGAGGCCCTCCATGGATGCCGCAGTCCACTCCCTGACCCTCTCCGACGTCCTGGCCGAACACGCCCGCAGCCGCCCGCAGGCCACCGCCGTGGTGGACGGCGAGGTACGGCTGACCTATCCCGAGCTGCACGAGCGCGTCGGCCGCCTGGCCGCGGCGCTGGCCGAGCGCGGGGTGGGCGCCGGGGAGCGGGTGCTGTGGCTCGGCCGCAACTCGCACGCCGTCCTGGAACTGCTGCTGGCCTGCTCCCGCCTGGGCGCGGTCTGCTGCCCGGCCAACTGGCGGCAGACCACCGACGAGCTGCGGTTCGTCGTGGAGGACCTGCGGCCCCGCGTGGTGGTGTGGGAGCGGTCGGAGGCCGCGCAGCCGCTGGCGGACGCCGGGTGGATCGAGGCGGGGCGGGACTACGAGGACTTCCTCGCGGGCGGCTCGCCGCGCGGTTTCCCGGACGTGGACGACGCCGAGCCGGTGCTGGCCCTGTACACCGCGGCCTTCGACGGGCGGCCGAACGCGGCGCTGCTCAGCAGCGCGGCGCTGGTCGCCCACAGCACCTCGCTGCTGGTGGTGCGGCAGATGGAGCCGGACTTCGCGTTCCTGGCCAGCGGGCCGCTGTTCCACGTGGGCACGATGATGTTCTGCCTGGCGACCTTCCAGATCGGCGGCAAGAACGTCTTCATGCCGGCCTTCGACGCCGAGGAGCTGTGCCGCCTGGTCGACGCCGAGAAGGTGACGCAGGCGTTCCTGTTCGGGCAGATGATCGACTCGGTGGTGGCGGCGAACGCCGGGGGCAAGTACGACCTGTCGTCGCTGCGGTTCGTCTCGCACTCGCCGGAGTGGGACGCGATGATCACGGTGGACGACTCGCCGTGGTGCCGGTCGAAGATGGGCGGGTACGGCCAGACCGAGGTGGGCGGGATGCTCACGTTCCTCGGCCTGGCGCAGGGCGGCACGGGGTTCGCGGGGCGGCCGTCGCCGCTGGTCCAGGTGCGCATCCTCGGTCCGGACGGCGCCGAGCTGCCGCCCGGGGAGGTCGGGGAGATCTGCGCCCGCGGCAAGACCCTCTTTTCCGGATATTTCGCCCGGCCGGAGCTCAATGCCCGTAAGTTCGCCTACGGCTGGCATCACACGGGCGACCTGGGCCGCCGCGAGCCGGACGGCACGATCACCTTCATCGGCCCCAGGCTGCGGATGATCAAGTCGGGCAACGAGAACGTCTACCCGGCCGAGGTGGAGCGGGCGCTCAAGACCCATCCCGCCGTCGCCGACGCCGCCGTGATCGGCGTGCCCGACCAGACCTGGCACCAGGCCGTCAAGGCGATCGTGGCGCTGAAGGAGGGGGCCCGGGCCACGGCCGAGGAGATCGCCGGCCACGTCAGGGGCCAGATCGCCGCCTACAAGAGGCCGCGCCACGTCGTCTTCGTGGACGCCATCCCCAAGAAGGGCTTCACGCCCGACTACGACGCCCTGGACGCCGCGCACGGCGGCGGCAACTACCCGGGGTCGTGACACACGTGGTGGCCGGCGCACGTGTCCCCCGGCGTCGCCGGCCACCGCACGGCCGCCCTCATGCCTGCCTCGGGGTGAGCTCCAGGTTGTGGGAGTAGTCGACCGGGACGACCACCACCGAGACCCCGTCGTACGCCAGGGCCTCGCGCAGCGTCGGCAGCAGCTCCTCCGCGCTGCCGACCCTGTAGCCGCGGGCGCCGAAGCTCTCGGCACACCCAACGAAGGGGGAGAAATCGGACCACGCGAAGCAGGGCAAGGGCGGGCGGACTACCGTTGCGAACACACGCGATCCTTAACTGATCATGCGGTATGTTGTGAGGCGTGGCGCAGATCGTGAAGCGGGCCTACAAGTACCGCTTCTACCCGATCCCCGAGCAGGCCGAAGAGCTTGCCCGGACCTTCGGCTGCGTCCGCTTCGTCTACAACCGGATGCTGCAGGAGCGCACCCGCGCCTACACTCTGCACGGCCGCCGCGTCTCCTACGTGGAGACCTCGGCCACGTTGACGGCCTGGAAACGCACGCCGGAGCTGGCGTTCCTGTCGGAGGTGTCCAGCGTGCCGTTGCAGCAGGCGCTACGGCACCTTCAGACGGCGTTCGCCAACTTCTTCGCCAGGCGCGCGAAGTACCCGGCGTTCAAGTCGCGCAAGAAGTCCCGCGCGAGCGCCGAATACACTCGCTCGGCGTTCCGATGGCGCGAGGGTGAGTTGACGCTGGCGAAGATGGAGACGCCGCTGGCGATCGTGTGGTCCCGTCCGCTGCCGGACGGTGCCGAACCCTCCACGGTCACCGTGTCGCGTGACGCTGCCGGCCGCTGGTTCGTGTCCATCCTGGTCGAGGAGACCATCGCCCCGCTGCCACCGAGTGAGAACGCGGTGGGGCTGGATGCAGGCATCACCACCTTGGCGACGCTTTCCACCGGCGAGAAGATCGTCAACCCGAGGCATGAGCGCCGGGACCGGCGCAGGCTGGCCAAGGCCCACCGGGCGCTGGCCCGCACGGAGCAGGGCTCCGCCAACCGGGCCAAGGCCAAGCTGCGCGTCGCCAGGGTGTACGCCCGGATCGCCGACCGGCGCCGGGATTTCCTGCACAAGGTCACCACACGGCTTGCTCGCGAGAACCAAGTGATCGCCGTGGAAGACCTCACTGTCCGCAACATGGTCAAGAATCGCAACCTGGCGCGTGCTATCTCCGATGCCTCGTGGCGGGAGTTTCGCTCGATGCTGGAGTACAAAGCCGCCTGGTACGGGCGGGATCTGGTGGTAGTGGACCGCTGGTTTCCCAGCTCCAAGTTGTGCTCTGCCTGCGGCGCGCTCCAGCGGTCCCTGCCACTCAACGTCCGGGAATGGGCATGCGCATGCGGCGCAACCCACGACCGCGACGTCAACGCGGCCAAGAACATCCTCGCCGCCGGGCTGGCGGAGAGGTAAAACGCCTGTGGAGCCGGTGTAAGACCTCAACGAGAGTCCTCTCGAGCGGGCGACTGGCGGTGAAGCAGGAAGGCCGACCGGCGACGGTTGGAATCCCCTCCCTTCAGGGAGGGGAGGAAGTCAATCCAGGACCTCAAGGGCGGCCAGCGCCCGGTCGATCTCGGCGGGGCCGTCCATGCCGGGGTCCTTGGCCCAGTCCAGCCACACGGCGAAGATCACGCCGACGACCGCGCCGGTGATGTCGCGCACCCAGGGGTCGGCCGGGTCGCGCCCGGCCCGCCGGGCGAGCGTGTCCCGGATCGTGGCGATCATCGACGTGACGTTCTTCAGGCTCGCCGCCCACAGCTCCGGCACGGTCAGCATCAGCCGCTCGCGTTCCAGCCCCTCGGCGAGCTCCTGCGGCGTACGGCTCGCAGCGAGCTCCCGCAGCGCGTGGCGCACGGCCGCGACGGGGCCCAGCTCGGCCGGCGCGGACTCCAGGGCCTCGAGGAACCGGGGGGCGTGGTCGAGCAGCACCAGGTCCTCCTTGGCGGGGAAGTAGCGGAACACCGTGCTGGTGGCCACCTCCGCCGCCTCGGCGACCTGCTCGACCGTGGTGGCCTCATACCCCTGCTCGCGGAACAGCCGCAGCGCCTCCCGCTGGATCAGCGCGCGGGTCTTGGCCTTCTTGCGCTCGCGCAGACTCATGCCCCGAATTCTCGCACCCTCCAGCCAAACGCTAGTCAACTCTCAAATAGGAGTCTACTCTCATAAATATGCGACGCATCCGATCGGCCGACGGCCACCTCGGCTGGCTGGCCTCCACCCACCGGGCCGCCCGCACCGTCCTCAGCGACCGGCGCCTGTCCAACCGGCAGGAGCTCAAGCACCCCCTGACGGAGCCGATCCGGCCCAACTCCCCGAAGGAACCGGCCGCGCCGGGCTGGTTCACCCACATGGACCCGCCCGAGCACACCCGCTACCGGCGGCTGCTCGCCGGCGCGTTCGGCGCCCGCCGCATGCGGCTGCTCGAACCGCGCGTCGAGGCGATCGCCCAGGAGCTGCTGGCGGCCATGGCCGGGCACGGCCCGCCCCTGGACCTGGTCGCCGCCTACGCGCTGCCCCTGCCCTCGCGCGTGATCTGCGAGCTGCTCGGCGTGCCGTACGAGGACCACGACTTCTTCGAGGAGCAGACCAGGAGGATCGTGCGCGGCGAGCGGGCCGGGATGACCGAGCTGGTCGCCTACCTCGGGAAGCTGGTCCGTCACAAGGAGCCGGGCGAGGACGTCCTCAGCGACCTCAGGCACCTCACCGAGGAGGAGGTCACCAACATCGCGCTGCTCCTGCTCGTGGCCGGGCACGAGACCACCGCCAACATGATCGCGCTGGGCGTCCACGAGCTGCTGACGCGCCCCGGCCTGGACCCGCGTGCGCCGGAGACCGTCGAGGAGCTGCTGCGCCACCTGACGATCCTGCGCGTCGGCGCGCCCAACCGGGCCGCCCTGGAGGACCTGGAGCTGGACGGTGAGCGCGTCGCGGCCGGGGAGACCGTCACGGTGGACCTCATGGCGGCCAACCACGACCCGGCCGTGTTCGCCCATCCCCACGAGCTGCGCCCCGACCGGCCAGAGGTGCGCGAGCACCTGGCCTTCGGGTACGGCATGCACCTGTGCCTCGGGCACAACCTGGCGAGGATGGAGCTGCGCGTCGCCTACCGCGCCCTGTTCGACGCCTTCCCCGCCCTCCGCCTGGCGGGCGAGGCCAGGATGCGGGAGAACACGGTGGTCGCGGGCATGGAGGTGCTGACCGTCGGCTGGTAGGCGGCGGCCGCCGGGAGGCTAGAGGATCGCCAGGGGGTTGACCGGGCTCGCCGTGCCCCCGGTGATCCGCAGCGGCGCCACCACGAGCACGAAGTCCCTCCTGCCCGTCGCGGCCAGCTCCTCCAGCCACAGCAGCTCCACGAGGTGGACGCCGTGGCGGTGCAGGAGGATCAGGTGCAGGTCGTCGGCCAGCGGTTCGTCGGCCAGCTGGCGGGCGTTGAGCCCTCCGATGGCGGCGTTGTCGCTGGCCACGATCGCGACGTCGCGGGCGGCCAGCCAGCGGCCGGCGTCGGCGGCCAGCCCGGGCTGGCCGGACCAGTACTCCTCGGGCGAGCGCCGCCACACCAGCGGCCAGCCGGTCCTGACCAGCGCGGCGTCGCCGGGCCCGACCTCCCCGATCTCCTCCAGCAGGCCGGCGTGGACGCGGAAACCGGCGGGCAGGTGCTCCAGCCCCAGGTGCGCGGGGACGTCGAACAGCACGCCGCGGGTCACCACGCCGCCCGCCTGCTCGATGCCGCAGTGCCTGGCGCCGTAGGAGTGGACGCGGGCGGCGGGATAGCCGTTGTACAGGGCCTCGCCCTCCCACATGTGGCACAGCGCGTCCATGTGCGTGGTGGTCCCGTGCGGGGAGACGATCAGCGCGTCGTCGGCCATCCGCAGCCCGGCGCCCACCGGCCGGGCGCCCGCCGCGAAGTCGGCGCCGTCGATCGACATGTAGTGCTGGGGCTCGGGGCGGCCCCTCAGCCGGGGCGCGCGGCGGTCGACGGGCATGCCCAGCTGGAGCACCTGCCCGGTGACCGCGTGGGACAGGGCGGCCAGCACCCGGTCGCCGGTGACCAGGTTGAGCGTGCCACGCTGATCCTCTGGGCCGAAGCGGCCCCAGTTGTTAGGCTCGGTAACCAAGTAAGCGCTCGCTTCCTGAAGAGACCCGGCGAGGATTCCGGCGAGGAGAGGTGTGGACGGTCACTGCGATCCCCGGTTCGCGCGGGTGCGCGAGCAGTTCGGCAGGCAACTGGAGTCGGGAGAGGAGCTGGGCGCGGCCTTCGCCGTCTACCGGGACGGCGAGCTGGTCGTCGACCTGTGGGGCGGCGTCGCCGACCGCCACACCGGGCGGCCATGGGAGCGCGACACCCCGGCCTTCGCCTACTCCTGCACCAAGGCGGTCACCGCGACCGTCCTGCTCCAGCTCGTCGAGCGGGGCCTCCTGCGGCTCGACACCCCGGTCGCGGAGGTGTGGCCCGAGTTCGGCAAGCCCGCCATCACGGTCGAGCACCTGCTGACCCACCAGGCCGGGCTCCCGGTGATCGAGGAGGAGGTGCCGGTCGAGGAGTTCGAGGACCAGGCGGCCATCGCGGCCCGGCTGGCCGGCCAGCGGCCGCTGTGGGAGCCCGGCACGGCGCACGGCTACCACGCGCTGACCTACGGGTTCCTGATCGGCGAGGTCGTGCGGCGCGTGGCGGGCAAGTCCGTCGGCGAGCTGACGGCCGCCGAGATCGCCGGGCCGCTGGGGCTCGACCTGTGGATCGGCGCCCCCGACGACGTGATCGAGCGCGCCGCCCGGCTCACGGCCGGCGACCGTGCCGGGGGTGACCGTGCCGCTGGTGACCGTACGGCTCCCGCCGCGCCCCCGGACCCGCCCGGCGCGCTCGGGGAGATGGCGCGGGCCTTCCGCGACCGCGACAGCCTGGCGAACCGGGCCCTCGGCAATCCCGGGATGCAGCGGCTCAAGGGCGGCGCCAACCATCCGGTCATCATGCGCGCGGGCTGGCCGGCGGCCGGCATGGTCACCACCGCACGGTCGCTGGCCGGCTTCTACCGCGCGCTGGTCGCGGGCGAGATCCTGCGCCCCGGCACCCTGCAGGACGCGCTGCGCCGCCGCGTCACCGGGCCGGACCGCGTGCTCCACGTCGAGAGCTCCTTCGGCCTGGGCTTCATGCGGCCGGCGCTGACGTTCTTCACCCCGCGACGGGGCGCGGAAACCGCGTTCGGGCACACCGGCATGGGCGGCTTCATCGGGCTGGGCGACGTCGCGAACGGCCTGGCGGTGGGCTACGTCATGAACCGCATGTCCAGCGCCTTCTCCGGCGGCCTGCGCGGCTACCTGCTGCTGGAGGCCGTCTACGACTCGCTGTGAGCTCATCGCGCTCACTGCATGGTGATGCCGCCGCTCACCGACATGGTCTGGCCGGTGATGTAGGCGGCGCGCTCGGTGCACAGGTAGGCGACCAGGCCGGAGACGTCCTCGGGGGTGCCCAGGCGGCGCAGCGGGATGCTCTGGGCGAGCCTGTCCACCAGCCCCGGCTTCTCGGCGCCGATCTTGCGCAGCATCGGGGTGTCGGTGGGGCCGGGGCACACCACGTTGACGGTGACGCCCGCCCTGGCGACCTCCCTGGCCAGGCTCTTGGCCAGGCCGAACAGCCCGGCCTTGGTCGCGGCGTAGGCGCCCTCGCCGCCCGAGCCGGCCCGCGCGCCGTCGGAGGAGACGAACACCACGCGGCCCCATCCGCGCTCGGTCATGCGCGGCAGGAGCAGCTTGGTCAGCAGCATGGGGCCGCGCAGGTTGACGTGCCACATCAGGTCCCAGTTCTCGGGGTCGGCGGCGGTGAAGGGCTCGACGACCGACACGCCGGCGTTGTGGACGAGGATGTCCACGGCGCCGACGGCTCCGGCGAACTCCTCGATGGACTTGGGCGAGGCCAGGTCCAGGGCCGTCGCGCGGCCGAGCCGCAGCCTGGCGGTGCCCTCCAGGTCGACGGTCAGCTCGCCGGCCACCTTCTCGGCGCCCGGGAGGTCGACGTCGGCGACGACCACGTGGGCGCCCAGGGAGGCGAGGTCACGCCCGACGGCCGCCCCGATCGCCCCGGCTCCCCCGGTCACCACGGCCACCCTGCCGTCCAGCCGCATGCCTTCCATCAGCCCGCTCCTTCCGGCGGCTCGCCCGCTCCCGGTGCCGGGGCCCTGCCTCTGGAGGGAAGCCTTCCCTGGCCTGCGGCCGGGCTATCCGCCGTCGCGCCTCCCGGCTGGGCCGGGGCGGGTGGCGTGGCTTGGTGCCATCGCGCCATCAGGTCATCGGCCGTGACGCGCGTGGCCAGCAGGCTGATCGTGTTCCGGAGGACGGCACGCGCGTACTCCTGCGGCGTCCCCGAGACCGCGTCGGTCACCACGGTGACGCGATAGCCGAGGTTCACGGCCTCCAGCGCCAGGCCCGGGATGCCGAGGTTGAGCGACACCCCCGTCGCGACGACGTGCGAGACGCCCAGCGAGCGCAGGGTCACATCGAGCGACGTCCCGGTGAACGGCGAGAAGCCGTGGTAGCGGCGGCTCTCCAGGTCGCCCGGACCCAGCAGCGGAGCGAGCACCTCCACCGCCGCCGTGCCCTCCAGCATGTGGGCGGGGTCCTCCAGCAGGCGCACGATGAACGGGCAGTTGCCGACGTGCGAGCCCGCCCGGTCGGCGCGGAAGGCGGCGGTGCAGTGGATCACCGGGACGCCGGCGGCGCGGGCGGCGTCCAGGAGCATCGCGAGCGTGGCGACCATGCCGGGAGCCGCGAGGTCCGGAAATTTCTCGACAACGCCGCGCTGCATCTCCATCACGAGCACCGCCGTACGGCCCACACCTAGCCTCCCGAGCGCTTGCTTGGGAAATCTGCCACCGCAAACCCTAACACCCCATTCCCGCTCCGAGAATCTGTCACGAAATGTCACCCGAACACCTCGAAGGGTGAAATTTCAAGAATCGTGACAACCCACGCCCCGGGTGAGACCGTCGAATCCAAGACGGGCGACTCTGATGGGAGTTGATCTTGGTCCCGGGGTACCGAGAAGTACGCCAGCTGGGCGCCGGCCGTACCGGAAGAGTGTTCCTCGCCACCTACCAGGAAACGGGCGCGTACGTCGCGATCAAGTATCTCAACGCCGCCCTGCGCCGCGACTCCGAGTTCATGGCCCGCTACACCGCCGAGACCCCCCGGCTGGTCGAGCTCGACGACCCCCACGTGGTCAGGCTCCACGAGTACGTCGAGACCCCCACCCGCGCCGCCGTGGTCATGGAGCTGGTCGACGGGGTGCCGCTGCGCACGATCCTCGCCGAGCGCGGCCGGATGAGCCCCGAGGCGGCCCTGGTCGTCCTGCGCGACGTCCTGCGGGCGCTCGCCGCCGCGCACGCCAAGGGCGTCCTCCACCGCGACCTCAAGCCGGAGAACGTCCTGGTCCAGGCCGACGGCGCCGGCAAGGTCACCGACTTCGGCGTCGTCGGCTACGTCGAGGAGCCCGGCGTGCCGCCGGGCACGCCGCCGTACCTGGCCCCCGAGCTGTGGCGGGGGGAGCCCGCGAGCCAGGCCTGCGACCTGTACGCCGCCGCCTGCCTGCTGTTCGAGTGCGTCATGGGCCGCCCGCCGTACCGGGGAAGCACCGCCGAGGTCCGCGACAGGCACCTGAGCGCGCCCGTCCCGCTGGAGCCGGCCCCCGACACGCTGCGCGACCTGCTGCGCCGCGGGCTGGCCAAGGACCCCGCCGGCAGGTACGGCTCGGCCGCCCGGTTCGCCGCCGAGCTGGAGGAGGACGCCCTGGCCGGGTACGGGCCCGACTGGGCCGACCGCGGCCGGCGGCATTTAGCCGAGCTGGCCACGCTCCTGGCCCTGCGCTTCCCGCTGGCCAAGGCCGACCAGGCGACCGCCGCGACCACGGTGGCGCGCACGCGGCGCTCGTGGGTGAGCCTGGTGCCGCGGATGCCGCCGCACCTGTGGATCGCGGGCGGCGCGGTCGTGGCCGTGCTCGTCGCGGTGCTGGTCTCGGGCGGCGGCCGGGGCGGGCCCTTCCTCATGCCCCCGGCGGAGTCCCCGCACGCGATCGACCCCGACCCCGCCGACAACAAGTCGCCGACCTCCTCCTTACCGCCCGGAACCGCCCAGCCCGGGACCACACGGCCCGGGGTCACGCAACCTGGGGCCACACGGCCCGGGACCGCGCCGCCGGAAACCCGGGGGCCCGCCCCCACGCCGACCGGCTCCCAGGGCCTGCCGGCCACCGTTCCCCCGGTCCCCACGCCGACGTCCGCTCCGACGGCCTCGCGGTCGCCCGGCCCGGCCGGCGGCCCCGCCGTACGGCAGGCGAGCATCATGGGGTGGAGCGGCTCGGCCGGGGCCGTGCGCGTCGACGCCGTCAGCGCGGCCCCCATCCGGCTGAAGCTCGCCTACACGCGGCGCGACGGCGACGGCCCGGCCAGGACCGTCCACACCGAGACCCACACGCTGAGCGGGCAGACGGCCTACACGCACCCGTTCACGCACGACCTGGGCGACGTGCCGTGCGGGCGGCGGGCGTACTTCGGCGTCATCGTCGCCACCGAGCCCGCCTCGGCCCAGGGCCCGCAGGTCAGGGAGGTCCCCATGGACGGGCCCGCCTGCCCGGCGCCGACCTCGACGGACGCCACGGGCTCGGGCACGCCGGGGCCGTCGGCGGCGCCCTCGGCCGGCCGCACCTCGGAGCCCGGCGTCGCCGCCCCGACGTCCGAGGCGGCCTCGCCCACCGCCGAGGCCGCGGCTCCCGACGAGGACGCCGCGGGCGTCGAGGAGACGCCCGCGCCCGACTAGGCTTGCCGCCTAACCAAGCGTGCGCTAGCTTGGCTTGCGATGGACCCCCACCGGGCCGCGTGCGAGCTGGCCATCCGGCACTGCACGGCGTGCGGTCACCGAGCGCAGGAACCCCCGCCCGGCGCCCACGCCGCCACCGTCCACGACCAGAACCATGAACCGGCCGGCCGGAGCCCGGGCCCGAAGCACGACCGTCCAGCCGCGACCGGCGACCCAGCCTACGGCCAGGCGGCCTCCTGCCCCTCCTGCGGCGGCGAACTGGTCACCCGCCTGCTGTCCGGCGCCGGCACGGTGCACACCTTCACGGTCGTGCACCGCTCCTTCGCCCCCGGCTTCCGCGGGCGCGAGCCGTACGTCCTGGCCTGGATCGACCTCCCCGAGGGCGGCAGGGCCTTCGGCCAGGTCGTGGGCTGCCCGCCGGAGCGGGTGCGCGTCGGCCTGCCGGTCCGGGTGACCTACCTCGACGACCTACCCCACTGGAGACCCGCGTGATCAAGCTGGGCAACGTGCTCGTCCCCGTCGCCGACCTGGACCAGGCGATCGCCTTCTACGGCCTGCCGGTGAAGTTCCGCGACGGCGACCGCTTCGCCGCGCTCGACGCCGGAGGGGTGACCGTGGCGCTGGCCGGGCCGGCCGAGCACGTCGCCGCCCAGGCAGCGCCGTCGTACAAGGTGGAGGACCTCGCGCGGGCCGTACGGGAGTTCACCGAGCGGGGCGCGGCCGTCGAGCGGGCCCCCGAGACGGGCCCCCACGAGCGCAGGGCGGTCCTGCGCGACCCGTCAGGCAACGTCTTCGTGCTCTACCAGCCCCTCTGACCCGCGGAGGCACCCCCATGACGCCATCACCACAGCGATCCCCCTACGGGAACTACGGCTACGCGGTCCTGACCGCGGGCGCGCTGCGCACGCCCGACCGGGTGGCGCTGACCTACTGCGGCGAGCAGAGCTTCACCTACGACCAGCTCAACCGCGTCGTCAACCGCCGCGCCCACGCGCTGCTGGCCGCCGGGATCGCCCCCGGCCAGCGGGTCGCCGCGCTGCTCAACGAGACGCTCCAGGTCGCCCAGATCTACCTCGCCCAAGCCAAGCTGGGCGTGGTCACCGCGGCGCTGAACCCCTACTGGCCGGTGGAGACGCTCCAGGCCGTGGTGGCGGGCTCGGGATGCACGGCCTTCGTCCACGACTCGACGGTCGCGGAGGTGGTGGAGCGGATCAAACCCGCGCTGCCCGCCGTACGGACCTGGATCGACGCCGCGACGCTCGACTCGGCGAGGGAGGACGAGCCGCCGCTGGGGGCCTTCGGCGACGACCCGGTGGCGCTGTACTACACGTCCGGCACCACCGGGCTGCCCAAGCCGGTCGTGCACACCCACGACTCCTCCCTGGCGACCGCGCGGATCTGGCTCGACGTCCCGCACTCGGAGGACTCCGTCTTCGGCACCGGCGCGATCATCTGGGGCATCGGCTTCCCGGCGATCGCCGGGCCCGCCCTGTACGCCGGGATGCGCCTGGTCCTGGAGCAGGACTGGGGCCCGTCGAACTTCCTGCGGGTGGTGCCGCGCGAGCGGGTCACGCACGTCTCGCAGATCCCGTCCTTCTACGCCGCGCTGCTGGGCTCCTCCGAGCACGAGGGCGTGGACCTGTCCTCCATCCGGGTGATCATGCTGGGCGGCGAGCCGCTGACGGCCACGATGCTCTCGCGGATCAAGGAACGGCTGCCCGACGCCGGCGTGTACTCCTACTACGGCCAGACCGAGGCCCCCTACACGTGCATGGGCCGCGTGGACGACGGCTCGATCCCGCTCGGCTCCTCCGGACGGGCCCGGATGGGCAACGCCGTCCAGATCACCGACCCCGCCGGCAACCGGGTCGTGGGCCGGGCCGGCGAGATCAACCTGGCCGGGCCGCACCGCATGGCGGGCTACGACGGGCTGCCGGACAAGACGGCCGAGGTGCTGCGCGGCGAGTGGTACGTCGGCGGCGACCTGGGCGTCCTGTCGGAGGACGGCGTGCTGACCGTGCTGGGCCGCCGGGAGGACGCCATCCTCAAGGACGGCCTGTGGACCCAGCCGGTCGTCATCGAGGAGGCCGCCGCGGCGCTCGACGGCGTCGCCGAGGCCGGGGTGGTCGGCGTCCCCGAGCACGCCGAGACGGCGGTCGAGCAGAAGATCCTCCTCGCGGTCGTGCCGCGCGCCGGGCACTCGCTGGACGCCGCCAAGATCGGCCAGGCGCTCGCCGAGACGCTGCCCGCCCACCAGCGGCCCGACCACGTCGTGGTCGCCGAGTCGCTGCCGCACTTCCAGGACGCCTCCGGCGGGCCGGGCAAGCTGCTGCGCCGCGAGATCAGGCAGCTGTATGGCCACCTGGTCTGAGCCGGAGGTCAAGGCGCTGCTGCGGGAGGCCGGCATCCCGGTCCCCCGCGGCGTGGCGGGCCTGGCGTGCGAGGGGCTGGCCGAGCCGCTGGTGCTCAAGGCCGTCGGGCCGCTCCACAAGTCCGACGTGGGCGGCGTACGGCTGGGCCTGCGCGCCGGCGAGGTGGCCGGCGCCGCGGCCGACATGCTGGCGCGCGGGGTTCCCGCCACGGGCTTCCTGGTCGAGGAGCAGGCGCCGCCGGGCGTCGAGCTCATCGTGGGCCTCGTGCGCGACCCCGGGTTCGGCCCGGTGCTCCTGTCCGGGCTGGGCGGGATCTGGACCGAGGCGCTGGACGACACCGCGCTGCGGCTGTGCCCCGTCACCGAGGACGACGCGCGGGCGATGATCGGGTCTTTGCGCGGGTCCAGGCTGCTGTACGGCTTCCGCGGCGCCGGCCCGGTCGACGTGGACGCCGTCGTCAAGCTGCTCATGGCGGTCGGCGGTCCGGGCGGCCTGTGGGAACGCCTGCGGCTCGGCGAGTTCGAGCTGAACCCGGTCATCGCCTCGCCGTCCGGCGTGGTGGCCGTCGACGCCCGCTACGTCGAGGGCCCGGCCGCGCCGCCGCGCGAGAGCCGCGAGAGCGACTTCACCCGGCTCTTCGAACCCAGGGCCGTGGCGGTGGTCGGCGCCTCGGCCGCCAAGCCCAACTTCGGGACCATGTTCCTGGACTTCTACAAGGCCGCGGGAACCCCCGTGGTGGCCGTGCACCCGGAGGGGGACCGGGTGGCCGGGGTTCGGGCCGTCCGGTCGCTGGCTGAGGCGGAGGTGGACTACGCCCTGGTGGCGGTGCCCGCCGAGCGCTGCGCCGAGGTGGTGCGGCAGGCGGGCGGCGTGCCGTACGTGCAGGTGATGAGCGGCGGCTTCGGCGAGGCGGGCCATCCGGAGCGGGAGGCGGAGCTGGTCGCGGCGGCCCGGGAGGCGGGCACGAGGCTGCTGGGCCCGAACTGCATGGGCGTCTACTGCCCGCGGGGGCGGCAGACGTTCGTCGGCGGCGGGCTGGGCCCGCCCGGCGGGGTGGCGCTGATCTCGCAGAGCGGTGGGCTGGCCGGGGAGGTCGTCAAGGTGGGCGAGCGGCGTGGCCTGGCGTTCAGCCGGGTGGTCACCGTGGGCAACGCCGCCGACGTGACCCCGGCCGAGCTGCTGCGGTGGCTGTCGCGGGACGAGCACACCACGGCCGTGGGGATGTACCTGGAGGACCCGCGCGACGGCAGGGCGCTGTTCGAGGCGCTGTCGGCCACGAGCCTGCCCACGGTGCTGCTGGTCGGCGGCCGGACGCGGCAGGGCGGGCGGGCGGCGGCCTCGCACACCGGGAGCATGGCGGGCGACGGCCGCGTGTGGCGGGCGCTCGCCGAGCAGACCGGGACGGCGCTGGTGACGAGCCAGGACGACCTGATCGGGGTGCTGGCCTACTTCCAGGCGTACGGCGGAGCCGCGGCGGACGGCGGGGCTGGCGGGAGCGGTGGGGCGGGGAACGGCGGTGTGCTGGTCGTCGGCCCGAGCGGAGGGGCCGGGGTGCTGGCGGCCGACGCCTTCGACGCGGCCGGGCTCGTCCTCGACCCCCTGCCGGAGGACGCCGCCGACGAGCTGCGGGCGCTGGCCACCGCGCCCGGCGCCGGGCCGGGCAACCCGCTGGAGATCCCGGTGGGCCCGCGCGGCCGTCCCTCGCTGGTGCGCGAGGTGATCGAGGCGGTCGTGCGGCGGCAGCCGTACCGCGACGTCGTGGCGCACGTGAACGTGCAGAGCTTCTTCACCTACGGCGACGCCTCTGGCGACGCGGCCGGGCCGCTGTACGCCTACGTCGCCGAGCTGGCCGCGACGCGCGGCGCGAGGATCACGCTCGTGACGCGGAACGCCGACGTCGCCCCGCCGGGCGTGGAGGACCGGGTGCGCGAGCTGGCCGCGGGGATGCCGGTGTACCGGACGATGGAGGCGGCGGCCGTCGCGGTGGCCGCGGGAAGGAGAGCCTGATGGGGCTGCTCGACGGCAAGGTGGCGCTGATCACCGGCGGGGCGCGGGGCATGGGGGCGGCGCACGTGCGGCTGTTCCTGGAGGAGGGCGCTCGCGTGGTGTTCGGGGACGTGCTGGAGGAGGAGGGCAAGGCGCTGGCCGCCGAGACCGGCGCGGTCTTCGTCCGGCACGACGTGACCGACCCGGGCGAGTGGCGGGCCGCGGTGGACGCCGCGCTGGAGGCGTACGGCAGGCTCGACGTCCTGGTCAACAACGCCGGAATCCTGAAATATCGGCCTATAGAGGAGATGACCCTCGAGGAGTTCGACCGGGTCCTCGACGTCAACCTCAAGGGCACCTGGCTGGGGATCAAGTCGGTGATCGAGCCGATGAAGGCCATGGGACGCGGCTCGATCGTCAACATCTCCTCCATCGAGGGCTTCATCGGCGCGGCGGGCCTGTCGGCCTACTCAGCCTCCAAGTTCGGCGTGCGCGGCGTCACCAAGGCCGCGGCCCGCGAGCTTGCCCCCTTCAAGATCCGCGTCAACAGCGTCCACCCCGGCGCGATCCACACCCCCATGGCCGTCGACCCGGACCTGATGGCCAAGGTGGACGGCGAGGCGTTCCTGAAGTCCATGGTGATCAAGCGCTTCGCCAAGCCGGTGGAGGTCTCCCACGTGGTAGCGTTCCTGGCTTCGGACCGGGCCAGTTACTGCACCGGCAGCGAGTTCACCGTGGACGGCGGCCTGCTCACGGGTGCGGGCTACTGAGCTTGTCTTTTGGAGCCTGCCGACGAAGGGTTTGGCCGGCGTGGCTGAGTCGGGTGATCTCAGCGGTCGTTTCGGCGTGTCACGCCTGCGAGCGGGAGCGCGCCCTGATAGCCGAGGTGTTGTCGACGCATCTCGGCAGCCAGGAGCCCGTGGTTGTCTGTTGACACGCCGCGCCCGAACTCGATTGGGCCACCTCTGTGATCTTGAAGGCGCGCGGTGAGTCGTGGGCTACGCACCTGGATGCCGGCCAAAGTCGAGCTTGAACTCTTCGGAGTAATTCTTGCCTGCCACTCGTTCCCTTTCCAGCTCGCCTGCGCCATGGCGGGCACCGCGTCCGGAAGGTTCGGGGCACCTCAAGTCACAGGTCCAAGGGCTCTCCGTCCAGCGTCGCCTTGCCGCATCGGATTGTCAGCCCAGCCTCTTCCACCCACATCACCATGTCGATGTGTATGAGGTCACCAAGTCGCTCGCCCCGTACTTCCGTGAGCTCGGCGAGATCCCATTCAAACGGGCGTTCATCGAAGAAGCGAAACTCCTGGACCTCCTCCAGGAGGAGGGTGCAATCCACCCGCCTGCCTTCCTTGGTGAAGAATATTCGGAGTTCTACTTTATGCTTGAGTATATCAATGGCCATGGAGGCCAGATATGTTCCCCACAGCCGATCAAGGGATCCCACTTCAGGCCCCCTGGATCTTTCGGACGATGGCCCGTATCTCATCGATGGAGTTTTGGGAGAGGTCGATATGCGTCGCCGCAGGGTCGTTCGACGGCACCCCGTCCTTTCCGTAGGTGCCCTTACCTGGAACGCTGATGCGATAATAATCCCGCCGCTCCCCGCCTGAGCGCATAATCCTGATCACGATTTCGCGCCTGCCATACTTGATACGAATAGTATAACCGTCCTTATTCTCCGTCTTGACGCCGCCGAACTCCTCCGCTATGGCGTCGGCGATACCTTCGTAATTGAAGCAGTTGTGGACCAGGACGTTGGCCCCCCGACACCTGTACTCACATGGTAGGTGTGGGATCCATCGACAGCGAGGTTGCAGGCCTTTCGATCGCCGACTGTCCACTTCCGGGCTGCGACGATCTGGACGTAGGTGCCGGCGCTGGTCCGCAGCCAGGCGCCGGGCAGAAGCTGGTCGGCGTTGAACCAGTGCCGATCCGCCGTCCAGAAGGGTGGTCGTCGGTGGCGATGATGGCGCCCGTCTTACCGCCTTGGTCACCGTTGAGGTCCACGGTGATGTGGACGAGCGTCTTGTCACCGTTGCCGCCGATCACCGCCAGAACGGGTTGCGGGCTGGTTTCGCCGGTGACCGGGTCGGCGGCCAGCACCAGATCGCCCACTTTGACCTGGTCGATGGGCTTGTAGGTGCCATCGGCCATCAAGACGAGCGTGCCTGATACAAAGCTGTTCTTGCACTTCTTGACGGCGGCCTGGTAGATGTTCTCGGCCTTCTTCGTCAGGTCGTTGGCTTGTGCCCATTTGTCGAAGGCTTCCTTGGCGCGTTTGCCGAGGTCTATAACCTTCTTAGCGATCTTGGCGCCTTCGGCCCACTTCCATGGCACGCCGTACTTGAGAGCCAGTCTGCCGACGGCGCCGCCGATGAAGCTGGTGATGATGTTGATCGCGGTGTCGCCACAGGCTTTGAGGTCACCCTTCAGCACGCAGTCCAGTCCGGACTTGATGCCCATCTCTTCGAGGATCACATCACCCAGCTGCTTGAGGATTTGGATGAAGGTGTTCCAGCATCCGTTCTCGGCGGCCTTGGCCTGCTTCAGCTTGGCTTCGGCGCAGGCCAGGTCGCCGAACTTCTTGACGCAGGTGTTGTAGTCGTAGCTGGCGCACTGTGCGGCGGTGTGACAGGCGCCGCCCCCACCGTCCTTGACCACCGCCAGGCCGCTGGGGTCCGAAAGCCCGATCGGGTTGTTCCCGGCGTAGCTGTAGGGGTTGGCCCACCCTGGTTTGGTCAGATCGAGGAGCGGGTCTGGGGAGACGAACCGGGCAGACGCGGGGTCGTAGTAGCGGGCGGAAAGGTAATCCAGTCCGGTCGAGTCGTCTTCGACTTTGCCGAGGAAGCCTCGGTCGGTGAACGGCAGATCATCCCTGCCGCCGCGTCGCTGCCCGTAGGGCAGGTAGCGCTGACGTGACACCTTTCCGATGGCGTCATCAATGGCCAGCTGCATGCTCCCATGCAGGCCGGCGGCCAGCCAGGCCAGCCCTCTCGGGTGCGCATTGCCGACCGCGTCGTAGGCATAGGTCTGGCTGGAGGGATCCAGGCCGAGCCCGTCGCCGCCGGATCCGCAGGCGTTGCCGGTAGTGGTGTATGCGACGGTCAGGCGGCGCAGCCCGTCGTAGGAGAAGCACTCCGCTCGGCGCCTGCCCGCTGTGTCGTCAGACCGTCACGCGCGCCCGGCTCTTCGCTGCCCTCGCATGATCATGACAAAGTACTACTAGTGGCACCGTGCGCTATCCCAAGGCAGCGCAAGCATGTCAAGAAGATCATCGGTAGGCCGTATGCTGTCATGCGCTCCGCCTGATCAGGGCCTAGCAGGACGGTGGATACGACCGGGCTTGGCAGAGTCCGTTGCACGAAGCCGTTCCCTGTAAGCCCGAACGGCCGGTCGCGTCAGGTCAGGCAGTTCTTCTGCCGCCTCGATGGCTGGATCACGACCGAGCGTGAGCGGCCACGAGCAGACGAGATATTCCTCGACTGGATCGTCGGTTGCGACGTCACCCATGCGGGGCCGATCGGAAGCATGCACCCTTAAGGCGTAGACCCCCGGCCCCTGCGGCGTGAGCGAGGGAAGATCTGGAGTCGGGGCATCGCTCATGAAGCCAAACAGGCGCATGTCCCCAAGCGAGACAGGAAACACCACCTCCTCCACGTTGGCCCACTTCCGCGCCCCCTCTAGGGAGGGCGCGGTAGCGGAGGTCCACACTGTGACAGTCACATAACCGTCACGCACCCCGGTGAAGATTGCAGCGGCATTCAGGTGAGCAGCCACCAACCCGTTCGGGGCATAGCTGGGAGGATCGGTGTACTCCACCTCGCCAAGAGCCTTGATGAGGATCTTGCCATAGGATACGGACACCTTTGCAGTGGCCGCCATCGGTGCGTTGTCGTTCATATAGGAATCATAAGCGAGGAGTAGAGACGGCGCAGGCGCGACGTCGCCCTGTAATAGGCTACGTTTCGACCTCGACGTAGAATGGATCTTTTTCGATTATTCGGTGATAGCGATAGAACCAGGACAACTGTTCTCCGCCATCTTGGTTTTCGCTTTCCGGGATAAGATCTGAGAACGTGTGCTCAGGGTCGCCGGTATAGGCTCCCTGCCACGTTGACCGGAATGGATATTCGTCACATTCTTCGCCCGGTGGGCGTGGTGACGGCCACATCTCGCAAGCTTCCTGGCCATTCTTCTTCTTCTTCAGCGTTTCATCCATGAGCCTAGTGAGGGGCTCATCCCCTGGAGCGCCTGGCGCATCGCGATGGTTCTGGGCGGCCGTGATGACTTCGGCGTGCCCAGGAAGTTCTGCCCACACGACGACGTGCACGGGCCATACTTCCTTGAAAACGCATCCATAGTGGGGAGCATCTCCACCGGCGGAGAGATAGTCGCAGCGGATATCCCACTCTTCCGGATCGAGCCACATCTGATCCTCAACCAGAGCAGGCGTGTTTGGATTGCCGAATGCCAAGTCCGTGTACGGCTGGATGCCACTTTTCCAGGTATTGGCCGGAACTCCGCTAAGCCGCCCCGCGAACTCGAAGGAGGCAAACAGCCACCCTTCCTCGCCAGGGTCCGTCGGAAGCGCCCTTGGCGCGACGGGCTGGCTATAAGGGTCACACGGGCCATCACAGCCTGTGGTCGCGGAAACAGTGGTGCCCTTGGCCAGGTTGGTGACGTCGAAAGCACCAAACCACTGCTTCCAAATGACCTGGTTCTTGGCGTTGTGGGTCTGTAGCAGGTTCCACACATAAATCGTGGCCCGCCCCCCGACCGTTCCCGTCTCGGGGTTTATTAGCTGGTAGTTCCAGCTCCATAACGAGCAGGCGGTGAGCCTGTCGCCGCCCCACACACCATAGTCAAAAGAGCACCAATCAGGTATCTCCCTTGGCCTCGATGTGGGTCTAGCGAGTTGGACGTCGCCCGAATTCTTGGGGGTGAGGCAGGCGATGAGCTGGTCCTTAGTTGCGGGAGAGGCCTTCCTGGCGGGCGTGCATCGTTCGCTCCCGCGCTGGTGGCTCGCTCCTCTCGGCTGACCCGGCCTCGCCAGTACCCTGTCGCGATACTTTTTCACTACATCGCTCAGGGCTTCGTCTTGCGGCGCTGGATCGGCGCTTGCCCGCCCGGTCGAACCGATGAGGGCTGAGAGTGAAAGAAGGAGGGCGGATAACAGGCTAAGGTGACGGAGTATCTTCCGACGCCATGTCATGTTTTTTTACTCTTTGTCATGAAGTTACTTAACAACAAGCTTCGTGATCGTGACATCCACGTCAAGACTTGACATTGGTCACAGATCCCCGTATGGGTCACGCCTGGGCCCTTGTGGAATGGTCATCGGGTTAGAGGGTTGACCAGGGGATACGCCGGAGCTCCGTGTGGCAATACACTCGGAGATGTGTCCGCGGATCGCATTGCCCCATGACCAGGCCGTGGGATTGGACTGCTTCGTAAAGCAATGGCTACCCGGCGTGGCTAACGATGAGATGCGGAAGAGCCAGCGTTCGGCCTCGCACCTGGCCCACGGACTCGCGTAGGCGTGCTGTGGCGTGTCGGAATGGGTCAGCCGGTGCACCATGTAGACGAATGGAGTCCCGCCAAGTGATGTACAGGACTCTTGGAATGGCCCCTGGCCACCAGGCGGCCACCGCGCGACTCTCCGAGTAGAGGAAGCCCGTTCAAGCGAGAGGCAGCGCGATGGCCGCATCCCGGCATGACTTACTCCGGCTGCTGGAGTCACTACGGACGGCCGAGGGGGTCGAACTGATCCGTGTCTTGGCCCAGCAGATCCTGCAGGAGTTGATCGAGGCCGAAGCCGCGCCCACATCGGCGCCGCGCCCGGAGAGCACACCGACACTCGCACGACCTTGCGTAACGGGCACCAGGCCAGGACGCTCAACACGCAGGCCGGGGACCTGGAGGTAGCCATCCCCAAGGTGCGCACCGGCAGTTTCCTCCAGCCTGCTCCAGCGCAGGCGCCGCACCCGGCCGGGCGCTGTATGCGGTCATCATCGCGGCCTACGTGCACGGGGTCTCCACCCGCAGCGTGGATGAGCTGGTCCAGGTCTTGGGCGGCGACGACGGCATCTCCACAAGCGAGGTTTCCCGGATCTGCTCGGCCTGGATGAGCAGCTGGCCGTCTTCCGCGCCTGGCCGCTGGACCACACCCGCCTCCCCTGCGGGTACCTCGACGCCGTCTACGGCAAGACCGTCCCCACCATCAGATCGTCTCCCAGGCGGTGGTCATCGCCACCGGCATCACCGAAGAGGGCGGGCGCGAGGTTTTGGGGCCGATGGTCGGCGACAGCCAGACCGAAACCTTCTGGAGCCAGATCCTGCGCTCCCTGCGCGAACGCGGCCCGCACGGCGTCCGCCTGGTGATCGCCGACCACCACGGCGGCCTGATCACCACGGTGCGCAAAGTCATGCTGGGCGCCGGCATGGGAAGAAGATCCAATCGACCAATCCCCTGAAGCAGATCAACCGTGAGATCAAGCGCCGAGCCGACGTCGGGCAGATCTTCCCCACCCCGACGCCCGCCAACGGCTCACCACCGGCGTGCTCATCGAGAGGCACGACGAATGGATCGCCTTCCCCCGCCGCTACCTGCCCGAAGGCAGTATGGACCAGCTCTACCCCGCCAACCACGAACTGATAGCGAGCCAGCACCCCACATGATCCCGGCTACGCCACTCCACGGGATATGACCCTGGCGGACCAGGGCATCGGCGTAGACGTCCACGACGGGTACGGCCTGGCCGTCGTCTCGGTCCGGGCCGGGCTGCTGGTCTGGTGCAACGGTGACCGGTTCTGGTGGGGCTCCGGCTGGGAGGAGCGGCGCAAGAGGCCGGTGTACTCCTGGCACCCCGCCTGCGAGCCGGACCGTGCCGCCCGCCGTATCGCCTTCCGCTACCGGGATCTGCGCGCCACGCATCCCGTGCCCGCAGTGCTCCAGCAGGGCCGTCACTGATGTGCGCCGTGCCCATGCCGCTGCCGGGACTGCCTGATCACTTTTCTCGGCTCCTGGGAGAACGCGATGGCGAGCGAGGACGGCGGCGCGGTGATCCTTTCCGCCTTCCGGGTGGCGGAAAGCATGCCGCATCCCGCGCCGCCGTACCCCTCCTCTGGCACGGGTCGGATCACCACACGGCTTGCTCCTTGTCCGGTCCAGGCGAACGGCGAGAACGCCGGCTCGTCACCTCTCCACGCAGATCACGTAAACCAGGCCCTCCGCGCCGTTCTGGATGCTGACGCGCCAGCCGGACGGACTGCCGGTGCCGCCGAGCGGGTAGCTGGAGACAGCCCTGGTCTCCGGGCCCAGCCGGGTCAGCTCGAACCCGCCGCCCACGGCGATCTCGTCGGAGTTACACGCGACGTCGTGATGCTGGAAGAAGACGTCCTGGTCGAAGGCGACCCGCTTGATCCTGACGTTGCCCATGCCGTCGCCCTTCTCGCCCTTCGGTCCGGGAGGCCCGGCAGGGCCCGGCTCGCCCTTCTCGCCCTGCGGTCCGCGCTCGCCCTGAGGGCCTTTCTCGCCCTGTGGCCCGCGCTCGCCTTGGGGTCCGCGCTCGCCCTGTGGCCCGCGCTCGCCTTGAGGACCCCTTTCACCCTGTGGTCCCCGCTCGCCCTGCCGGCCCTGCGGACCCGCCGGGCCCTGCTGTCCCTGGGGGCCGGTCCGGTTCCACCACTCCTTGCGCTCACCCGTGCGGCACTTGGTCTTCGCGCTCACGATGCGGACCGCGCCGTTCTTGGCCACGCAGGCGTAGACGACCTCCGAACCGGCCTGGCTCGCCGCCGCCGCTCCCCCGCACACCAGCAGGCTCGCCGCCAGCAACGTGACGCTCGCGACCTTCCCGTACATCGGCTTCCTCTCTGCTCGTCGATGGACAGGAAGCAGCATCCGGGACAGGTCACATCCGCCACATGAGTAGCCCCCTACTCAACCGCGCAGCGACGTCGGGCACTGCGCGTCCATCCACGCGGTCGGGGTGACGAACAGCCCGCTCGCCTCGACCAGCGGCGTGCCGTCCGGGAGGGCGATCCGGCCCTCGGCCCACGCCTTGCGCCCCTCCGAGCGCGCATGCTCGGCCGTGGCGACCAGTGGCGTGCCGTACGGCACCAGCCTGCGGTAGCGGACGGTCAGCGTGCCGGTCATCCCCGGGAATCCGGCGGCCGCCACGGCCTGGCCCAGCAGGTGATCCAGGATCATGGCGGTGATGCCGCCGTGGACACCCTCCGGAGGCCCCTCGTGCAGGGGGCGGAAGGTCACGTCGGCGCGTACGCCGTTGCCGTCGAGCTCGACCACCAGCGGGAGCGCGTGCGGGTTGGCCGCGCCGGTGACGGCGTTGCCCAGGTGCCGCAGCGTGCCGTCGGGGGCCAGTTCCAGGGGCTGCGGCGTGGGCCGGGCCGCGGCGCGCAGCCGTCCGGTCAGCGCGGCCAGCTCGGCGGTGACGGCCTGCAGCTCGCCGTCGGCCACATCGGTCAGCGCGACCGCGTCCATCAGGTCGCGCGTCTGCTGGGCCAGGCGACACAGGGCGGTCACGCGCTCAGGGCTGATCGTCATGACGGTATTCTAGAACGTGTTCTACCGAACTCTATTCGGTCTGGCGGCTAAACCTCTCGCAGGTAGATCTTTTATGCATTTTGCCGCCGATTTCTGACATATCTGGCACGCTCTTGACCTGCGGTTTCCCCGGGAGGCGGACCGTTGACGGTCGCTTGGGCCGTCCTTGACCAGGTCACGGCCCAGGTAGCCTCCCATGTCACAGCAGACTACCGGCAGCTCGGAAGGCGCCTCACGCTTCTATGTCACCGGAGATGAAGAAGTACCTCGAGCTCCTGGAGAGCGAGCTCGGCTACGCCGAGAAGGCAAGCGGTCACACCAAGTTCGGCGAGTGGTACGGCAGGACCGTCGAGTTCGACTCCGACTACAGCAAACAGCCCTGGTGCGACATGTTCCTGTCCTGGGCGGCGCACAAGCTCGGGTACGAGGAGTGGATCGGGCAGTTCGCCTGGACCGTCGCGCACGCCAAGTGGTTCAAGAAGCAGGGCGCCTGGGGGAACGTTCCCAAGCCGGGCGCCTTCGTCTTCTACGACTGGAGCGGGTCCAAGGACCTGGACCGGATCGACCACGTGGGCATCGTGACCAAGGTCGAGGGCGGCCGGATCCACACCATCGAGGGCAACATCGACGGGGGCGTGGCCAAGCGCAAGGTGCGCGACACCGACAAGGTCGTCGGCTACGGCTACCCCGAGGAGATCAAGGCCCGGCTGGAGAAGGCGGAGAAGCAGGCCGAGGCCAACCGGGAGGAGGGGACGCTGCCCCAGGGCACGCCGTTCCTGTCCGAGCAGGGCACCACGAACGAGCTCCTGACGCACATCCCGCGCGTCGAGCCCAGCCGCCCCGCGGAGGGCCCGGCGGCGAGCCGGACGGCCGGCCCGGCTCGGCCCGCCCAGCAGTCCGACGGGCGGGCCGCCGAGCCCGGCCAGACCGTGGAACGCGCCACGACGACCCAGCAGGCCGCGCCCAGGAAGCCGGGCAAGCACGCCAAGCCCGTGACGGCCGACACCCAGGAGGCCACCACCCAGCCGATGCCGGTGGTCGCCGACACCCCCACGCATGCCGCGCTGCCCGCCGTGGACTCCCCCGCCCTCGTGGGCTCGGCGCTGGTGGCCGCGCTGGCGGTGCTCGCCGTGGCGACGACCAAGCAGATGCGGGTACGGCTGGCGTCCGCGGGCCCGCTGCGCGACGAGGCGCCCGTGCGCGGCCGACGCCGTCGCCGCAGGGGCGCGCCCCGCCCGGCGACCGCCGCCCTGGCGGAGGTCGCGCCCGCGACCGCCACTCCTGCGACCGCGGTTCCCGCCGTTCCCGCGGCCGTCGTCCCGGCCCCGGCGGCTGCGGTGCCGTCCGCACCGGCCGCCGAGTCCCCCCGCGGCCCCAGGATGGTCCGCATCGAGGACACCGACGCCTTCGCCGCCATCGTCCCGGAGACGATCAGGCCCTCGATCCCGGGCGAGGAGCCCGTGGGCGTCACGACGGCGTCCTCCGGCCCCTCCGGCCCCGACCCTTCCAACCCCTTCGAGCCCTTCGACGTCCTCACCCCCGGCCCGCAGGACGCCGAGCCGTTCGACTTCTTCACCCCCAAGCTCCCGCCCCGCCGGACCCGCTTCCGCCCCCTCGACGCCGCCTCCCGCGACCTGGCCGCCGAGGCGACGGTGTCGGCCCTGCCACCGATCGACAGGGACGTGCTCACGCCACGCCCCTACCGGGGCCGCCGCCGCAGGAGCGAGCAGCCCGCCGACCTGCAGGGCTTCCGCCAGGACGCGCCCCTGCGCGGCCGGCGCCACCGCGCCCCCGCCCAGCGGCCGTTCCTGGAGGCGTTCGCCGAGGCCGTCGCCCCCGACGTCCCGCTGCGCGGCCGGCGCCACCGCCGCGAGGCCCCCGTGCCGGCCATGGCCGGGGTCTACCGGCTGGAGGAGCCGCTCAGCCGCGCTCCGGGCAGCTCGTAGTCGGCGGCGAAGCGTTCGAGCGCGGTGACGGCGTCGCGGCTGCGCCGCCACGGGCGCACGATGAGCCGGTCCACGCCCAGCGCCTCCCAGGCGGGGATCTCGCCGGGCGACGCGAGGGCGTAGGCGTGGACGGTCGCCGGGACGTGCCCGCGCGCCCGCAGGCGGGCCAGCTGCGGCCGGACCGACTCCAGCGTGTGCGGCATGCCGATCCACCCGTCGCAGGACTCGCCCGCCGCCCGGCGCAGGGCGGCCGGTGACTCGCCGCCGGCCAGGACCGGCAGGCGGCGCTGCACCGGCTTGGGCTCGAAGGCCACCTCGGGAAAGGAGTAGAACCTCCCGGCGTGGGCGACGGCGGGCTCGCTCCACAGCCGGCGGGCCACGGCCAGCGCCTCGTCCAGCCGCGCCCCGCGGGTGGCGAAGTCGACTCCGGCCGCGTCCCACTCCACCCGGTACCATCCGGCCCCCACGCCGCAGACGGCCCGGCCGCCGGAGACCACGTCGAGCGTGGCGAAGGCGCGGGCGGACACGAAGGGGTGGCGCAGCGCGAACAGGTGGACCGCGGTGCCGAGCCGTACCCGCCGGGTGTGGGCGGCCAGCCAGCACAGGTAGGCGGGCGCGTCGAACAGGGGCGTGGCCGGCTTGATGCCCGGGTCGGCGCCGCCGGGGTAGGCCGCGGTCGACAGGTCCGTGGCGAACACCAGGTGCTCGGGCAGCCAGACCGACTCGAAGCCCAGCTCGTCGGCGGCCACGGCGACGTCCTTCCAGGCGTCCGGGTGCAGCAGGCCCAGCGGCACGCCGTACTTCACGGCCATCTGGGCACCCCCGCGACCGCCTCGCGCACGCGCGCCCGGTGCTCGGCGGTCCCGCCGTAGGCGGCGGCCAGCGACCACGCCCGGGCCAGCCAGTGCCGCAGGTCCAGCTCGTGGGTGTAGCCGACGGCCCCGTGGACCTGCAGCGCGGTCCGGGCGGCGAGCACGGCCGCCTCCCCGGCCGCCGCCTTGGCGCCGCTGACGTCGCGGTCGGCGGTCGCCTCCGAGCAGTCCACCGCCAGCGCGGCCCGGTAGACCAGCGGCGCGGCGAACTCCACGGCCACCGCCACGTCCGCGAGCATGTGCTTGACCGCCTGGAAGGCGCCGATGGGCCTGCCGAACTGGGTACGGACCTTGGCGTAGGCGACCGAGGTGTCCAGCAGCCACCGGGCCACCCCGACGAGCTGCGCGGCGGTCGCGACGGTCGCCCTGCGCAGGGCCGGTACGGCGGAGCCCGGCAGCAGAACCGCCTCCCCGTCGAAGGACGCCTCGAACATGCGGCGGCCCGGATCGGTGCCGGGATGCGGCGTCAGCCGTACGGCGTCGCGCCCGGCGGCCCGCGGCCAGGCCACGACCAGGTCGGCGACGTCGGCGTCCACGGCGAGCCCCGAGCCGGGCTGCACGAGCGTGACGCACAGCGCGCCGGTGGCCAGCTTGCCCAGTTCCGGCCCGCCCAGCAGGAACGGCGCGGCCACGGCCGTCTCCACCACGGGCCCGGGCAGGCAGGCGCGGCCGGTCTCCTCCAGGGCGAGCACGACGTCCGCGAGCCGCAGGCCGAGTCCGTCGTGCTCGGCCGGGACGAGCAGGCCGAAGAAGCCGAGCTCGGCCAGCCGTGCCCAGGCCGGGCCGCGCCGCTCGGCGAGCAGGCCGGGGCCCTGGGCGGCGAGCAGGTCCCGCACGGTGGCGGCCAGGGCCAGCTGGTCGTCGGTGAAGGCGAAGTTCATCTCCCCAGCCCCAGATCCATCTCGGCACCCAGGTTCATCTCGGCAGCCCCAGCACGCGCTCGGCGATGATGGTGCGCTGGATCTCGTTGGTGCCCGCGTAGATCGGTCCGGCCAGCGCGAACAGGAAGCCGTCGAACCACGGCGTGGCCGCCGCGCGCTCCCCGAGCAGCTCCAGCGCCAGCGTGTGCATGCGCAGGTCGAGCTCGGACCAGAAGACCTTGCCGAGGCTGGCGGCGGGGCCGAGGTCCCGGCCGGAGGCGATGCGGCGGGCGACGGCGTAGGTCTGCAGGCGGTAGGCCTCGGCGTCGAGCCAGCAGCGCGCGGCCCGGTCGGCCAGGGCCGGGTCGGCGCCCGCGGCCAGCTCCACGAGCCGGTCGGCGGTGGCCAGGAAGCGTCCGGGGCTGCGTAGGGTGAGGCCGCGCTCGGAGGAGGTGGTGGCCATCGCGATCCGCCAGCCCTCCCCCGGCGCGCCCAGCACCCCCGAGTCGGGGACGAACACGCCGTCGAAGCGCAGCTCGGCGAAGCCCGGCTCGCCGTCGAGCTGGGCGATGGGCCGCACCTCGACGTCCCGCAGCGGGAACAGGAAGTACGTCAGGCCGCGGTGCCTGCCCTCACCGGAGGTGCGGAACAGGCCGAAGCCGTGCGAGGCGTGGGCGGCGCGCGAGCTCCAGGTCTTGTGGCCGTGCAGCAGCCAGCCGCCGTCGGTCCTGACCGCGCGCGAGGTCAGGGCGGCCAGGTCGCTGCCCGCCTCGGGCTCCGACCACGCCTGCGCCCAGACGTCCTCCGCCCGCGCCATCCGGGGCAGGAACCCGGCCTTCTGCTCCTCGGTGCCGTAGGCGAACAGGGTGGGCGCCAGGAGGAAGATGCCGTTCTGGCTGACCCTGCCCGGCGCGCCCGCCGCCCAGTACTCCTCCTCGAAGATCAGCCACTCGACCAGGGAGGCGCCGCGCCCGCCGTACTCCTCCGGCCAGGACACCACCGACAGCCGCGCGTCTGCCAGGCGCGCCTCCCACTCGCGGTGGGCCTGGAAGCCGGCGGGCGTGTTCATGGAGGGCAGGTTCCGCGGGACGTTGGCGGCGAGCCAGGCGCGCACCTCGGCGCGGAAGTCACGTTCGGCCGCCGTGAAGTCGAGATCCACGAAACCAAACTAGCGCACGCTTGGTTCTCTGGCCAGGACGCCCAGCCCGAGCAGGAACATCAGCGCCGAGCACACCACGACGCTGTGCAGGGCGGGCGCGTACCACACCGGCGCGCTCTCCAGCAGCCGCCCCTCGGGAAACGGGGTGACGCGCGTGACCTGGTCCAGCAGGGCGAGGTACGGCAGCGCGAACGCGCCCACGGCCACGAGCGGCCCGCTGGAGGACCCCCGCACCCTCGCCGCCCACGCCAGCATCGCCAGGCAGACCGCCGCGAGCCCCAGCAGGACGCCCTGACGCCCGAGAGCCGAGACGTCCACCGCGGCGGCGTGCCCCCCGGAGTGCTCGGCGATCGCGACCGCGCCCAGGACGACGACGACCGGACCGGCGGACAGGCCGTGGGCGAACAGCGCGGCGGCCACGGGCGCGGGCCTGGCCCCGGCGCTGCGCGGCAGGGCGAGCACCCCGGCGAGGTAGGTGGCCACGGCGCAGGCCAGCAGCACGGGCCGCGCGACGGCGAACCACAACGGCACAGCGCCTGGCACCCCCGGGAACAGGTCGACGCCGGACACGGCCACCAACGGCACGCTCGCCTGGAACAGCAGGACGCCGAGCACGGCCAGGTACGGCGCACCGAACAGCCCGGCCAGCAGCGCGCCCAGCGGCTCGCCCCGGTAGACGAGAACCGCGGGGAAGGCCAGGAGCACGGCCGCCACGGCGAACACCGGCGCGTCGAGGACCACGAGGGCGCGGTCCCTCGCGACGACGTCCAGGGTGATCGTCAGCAGCCCGTACAGCGGCACGTGGCCGAGGAGAACGGCGGCCGTGGAGTTCGTCCTCATAGGGCTATGACGCCTCACGATGTGGGCCCAGCGCAACGCCCGGCGCCATGATTTAGCCAAGCGCTTGCTACACTCGGCGCATGCTCCAGGACGTCGCCCCAGCTCATGCCCGAAGAAGACGCCCAGGTCACGGCCGTTCACCCGGCCCGCCCAGGCTCATCCCAGGTAGGCGGCCCTGACCGCCGGGTCCTCCCGAACGGCGGCGGGCGGCCCGGTGGCGATCACCTTGCCCAGGTCCAGCACGACGAGCCGGTCGCACACGCCCATGACGAACCCCATGTCGTGCTCCACCAGCAGCACCGTGGTCTCCAGGGCGGCGATGACCTCGCGCAGCCTGGCCATCTGGTCGGCGTCCAGCCCCGAGGTCGGCTCGTCCAGCAGCAGCACCTTGGGGCGGCCGGCCAGCGCCCGCGCCAGCTCGACCAGCCGCCGCTGCCCCACGGGGAGGGCGGCCGCGTAGGCGTCCCGCAGCCGGGTCAGCCCGCACAGCTCCAGCACCTCGGCGACCCTCCGGCGGCGCTCGGCCTCCAGCCGCCGCCGCGCTGGCCAGCCCGCCAGGTCGGCGAGGAACGCCTGGTCCGGCCACTCCAGCGCGGCCAGCACGTTCTCGGCGACGGTCAGCCTGCCGAACACCTGGGTGCGCTGGAAGGTACGGCGCAGCCCCGACCTGGCGCGCCCGACGGCCGAGACGCCCGTCACGTCCCTGCCGCCGATCGCCACCCGGCCGCTCGTGGGCCGCCGCAGGCCCGAGATCACGTCGAACAGCGTCGTCTTGCCCGCGCCGTTGGGCCCGATGACCCCGCACACCTGCCCCTCGGGCACCTCGAACGACACCCCCGACAGCGCCCGGACGCCGCCGAAGGCCACCGAGACATCCCGGACGGCCAGCATCGTGCCGTTCATGCGACCCCCAGGTAGGCGGCGGTCAGCCGGTCGTCGTCCACGTCGCCCCTGTCGCCCGTCCAGGTGATCTCGCCCAGGCGCATGAACGCCACGCGGTCGGCGACCGCCAGCGCCTCGGTGGCCTTCTCCTCCACCAGCAGCAGCGCCACGCCGCGCTCGCGCAGCTCGGCGAACAGGGCGAAGACCTGCTCGACGACCCGCGGCGCGAGGCCCAGCGAGGGCTCGTCGGCGATCAGCACCTTGGGCGGCCGCACCAGGGCCGGGGCGAGGGTCAGCAGCTGCTGCTCGCCGCCGGACAGGGCTCCGGCGGCGACCGTACGGCGCGCCGCGAGCTGGGGCAGGCGGTCGTAGACGGGGGCGGGGTCGGGCAGCCAGGTGCGCAGGTTCTCCTCGACGGTCAGGCCGGGGAACACGCCGCGCCCCTCGGGGGCCAGGAAGATCCCGGCCCGGGCGCGGCGGTGGGCGGGCCAGGGGGTGACGTCGAGGCCGTCGAGGAGGACCCGGCCGCCGGTCAGGGGCAGGTCACCCGCGGCCACGGCGCACGTGGTGGACTTGCCCGCGCCGTTGGCGCCGAGCAGCGCCACGACCTCGCCCGCGCGAACCTCGAGGCTGACGCCCCGCAGCACCGTGCAGTCGCCGTACCCGGCCACGACGCGGTCGAGGACGAACAGCGGCCCCTCGCCGTCCCCCCGCCCCGCCGTCCCCGCGGCCGAGGCCACACGCTCCGACGCCGGGGGTGCCTGCGGTACGGCGGGGCGGGACGTCGGCGAGCGCCGGTGACGACGCTCGGCCAGCTGGGCCAGCACGCCGTCGGGATGCTTGGCCAAAATCACGCCGCCCAGCCCGAACAGGATCGCCCCCACGTGAGCCGAGACGCCCCAGTTCGCCAGCAGCTCCGGGAAGCCCGCCGCGATGAGGCCGCCCAGCACCGCGCCGCCGATGCGTCGCACGCCCTGGAGCACCACCACCGCGAGCCACACGAACCCCGCGAAGGCCGGCAGGTCGGTCGCGGTGATCGAGCCCTTGGACACCGCGAACAGCACCCCGCCCAGCCCCGCGATCGCCGACGCCAGCGCGAAGAGCATGATCTTGGCCCGTGGCGCCGACAGCCCCGAGGTGGTCGCCGCCGCCGGGGCGGACCGCACCGCCAGGATCGCCCGCCCGGACGCCGAGCGCTCCAGGTTGCGCACCAGCCACGCGACGACCGCGATCAGCGCCAGCAGCACCACGACCCGCACCCGCGGGGAGGTCGTGTCGGCGAACCCGAAGCCGATCGCCGGCAGCGGCCACCCGATGGTCCCGTTGCTGAAGGCGTCCACCTGGAACAGCACCTGGTCGGCCAGCAACGCCAGCGCCAGCGTGGCCAGGGTCAGGATCCGCCCGCCCAGCCGCAGCGCCGGCAGCGCGACCAGCACGCCCACCGCCGTGGCCGCCAGCACGCCGAGCACGATGGCCGCGAAGAACGGCAGCCCCGACGCGAACGCCCAGCCGCACGTCAGCGCCGCCATCGCGGCGAAGGCCGCCTGCGCCAGGTTGACCATGCCGCCGATGCCGGTCACCACGACGAACGAGCAGAAGATCAGCGCCAGCACCAGCCCCTGGGCCGCGACGCCGACGTAGTAGTCCGGCGCGGTGAAGGCGAAGGCCAGCAGCGCCGCCAGCCCGGCCGCCCAGGGCAGGCGCCGCCGCCACGCCGGCAGGCCCGCCAGGTAGTCGGGCGGCGGCGCGTCCTCGGCCGTGCTCCCCGCGACCCGCTCGCGCGACCGGTTGAGCAGCACCAGCCCCGCGAACAGCAGGATGACCGGTACGGCGGTGCGCAGCCCGGTGACCTCCTCGAAGACGTCGGCGTACCCGGCGACGAGGTTCTGCACCACGCCCAGGGCCAGCCCCGCCGCGAACGTCCACGGCACCGACCGCAGCCGCCCGAAGACCGCCGCGGTCGCCGAGGCGAACAGCAGCACGGTGTAGGCGTGGGAGTCCAGCCCGAGGACGGGCGCGGCCAGCACGCCCGCCAGCGCGGCCAGGGCCGAGCTGAGCATCCAGGCCACCGCCGACGTGGCGTCGGCGTCGATGCCGCGCAGCCGCGCGAGCCCGCGCCGGTCCACGCACGCCCGGGTGCGCAGGCCGTACGGCGTGTGCCGCAGGAACACCCACAGCCCCGCGGCGGCCAGGACGGCGAAGCCGAAGGTGATCAGCTGGTCGGTGTCGAGCGCCGTGCCGAGCACGGTCACCGTGGCCGCGGGCGTGGGGCCGAGGCCGCGCGGGTGGGCCACGTCCACGGGCAGCCAGCCCAGCAGGTCGACGAGGAACAGCCCGAGCGCGGGCAGCGCGATCGTCAGCCCGATGGTGCCGACGATCTGGGCCGTCTCGCCCGCCTGGGCGAGCCCGCGGAACATGGCCTTGTGCAGGGCGTAGCCCAGGGCGGGCGCGAAGACCCCCACGGCGGCCGCCGCCGCGGCCCAGGACGGCACCCCCAGCCCCACGGTGAGCTCGTAGTGCAGCAGCGCGGCCAGGAAGCCGATCGCGCCGTGCGCGAAGTTGAACACGCCCGTCGCGGCGTAGGACAGGGTCAGGCCCGACCCCATCAGCGCGAAGATCGCGCCGGTGACCAGGCCGCTGAGGACGTAGCCGAGGAGCTCGCTCATGTCACGGCTGTCACGGCTTGAGCGGGACGTTGTCGAAGCACTTCATGTTCCTGGCCACCTGGAAGGCGCCGCCCTGGATCCTGACCAGCGCGCCGCAGCCGTTGGGCTCGTCGTGGTCCTTGGGGTACTGGATCCTGCCGAACCCGGCGCTTTCGTAGGTGAAGCCGGAATTCGCGGTGTCCAGGAACTTCTGCCTGGTCAGGTCCTTGCCGGTCTGCTCCAGCACCTTGAGGAAGATGTCGGCCGACCAGTAGCCGATGGCCAGGTGCTGGGTGAGCCGGGTGCCGGGGACGACGGCCTCGACGTCCTCGCGCATCTGCCGGATCTCCGGCGCGCTGGACTCGAAGGGCTCGAACATGGGCGCCGCGATGACGCCCTCGAAGGCCTGCGCCTGCGCGGGGTCCTTGAGGATGTTGGCGTCGTAGCTGGTGGCGTCGGTCAGCACGCCCTTGTAGCCGGCCTTCTTCAGCGCCGCGTAGAGCCCGGCGTTGAACTTGGTCCCGGCGATCACCGACACCACGACGTCGGGCGCCTTGCCCTGGTTGGAGGTCATGATCTTGTTGACGTAGGGCAGCCAGTCGGGCGGCGGCGCGGCGGCGGGCAGCGCGGAGTTGACGCCGACGACGGTGAAGCCCGCGGCCTCGAAGGACTGGGAGATGGTCTTGCCGCCGTACTTGCTGCCGCTGGAGTCGGAGGTCTGCACCCAGACGGTCTTGCCCTGCGCGCCGCCGAGCAGGTCGGCCATCTGCCGCCCCCACCAGGTCTGCGAGCCCGCGCCCGGCTTGGGCGCCAGGCAGCCGTTGTAGCCGAAGCCGGTCTTGGTGCCGCACCACTGCGGGCCCGTCGCCCAGCCGAACCACGGCACGCCCTGCTGCTCCAGGAAGGCCGCGCCGCCGAAGTTGGGCGCGTGCACCGGCACGAGGGCGAAGACGCCGTCTTTTTGCACCAGCTTCTTGGCCGCCGCGTCGCCCTTGGCCGCGTCCTGGGTGTCGTCCTCGGCGCCGACGAACTCGATCCTGCGGCCGTGGACGCCGCCGGCCGCGTTGGCGCGCTCGAAGCGGGCCCTGGCGCCGATCTCGGCGTCCTTGGTGGAGTAGCCGGTGGCGGAGGTCTTGGTGAGCACCCCGCCGACCTTGACGCCGGTGGCCGTCACTCCCGCGCCGGCGGCGCCTGCCGTACCGGACTGCTGCTGGGCCGCGCATCCCGCTGCGGCGAGCACCGCCGCGGTGAACAACACCATACCTCTCATGGCACCCGCCTCTTGGCCTAGCGCTCGCTTGGGTGACGCCAGCGTAAGCCAAGCAATTGCTTGCTACAAGACAGGCGTACGGCTAGCGTGACGTGCATGTTGATGCGCGCCGCCGTCCTGACCGACTTCCACGCGCCGCTGGAGATCCGGGAGGTGGAGATCGCCGATCCGGGCCCCGGCGAGGTGCGCGTCCGCATCAAGGCCTCGGGCATCTGCGGCTCGGACCTCAAGGCGATCGACGGCAAGAGCCCGGTCGTCGCCCGCCCGCCGTTCGTGCTCGGCCACGAGAGCGCGGGCGTGGTGGAGAGCACAGGCCCCGGTGTGAACGGCGTCCGGCCGGGCGACCACGTGATCGTCGCGATGAGCGGGGCCTGCGGCCGGTGCCGGGGCTGCGGCGCGGGCCGCTTCCACCTGTGCTCGGGGCCCGACCGGATGACGGCCGTCATGGGCGGCCCGCCACGGATCGCCATGGACGGCCGGGAGGTGCGCCGCTTCATCGGCATCGGGTCGTTCGCCGAGTACGCGGTCGTCCGCGAGGCGATGTGCGTGAAGGCCGGCCAGGACACGGCCTTCGACGCCATGGCGCTGCTGGCCTGCGGCGTGATCACGGGCGTGGGCGCGGTCCTGAACGTCGCACGCGTCGAGCCGGGCTCCAGCGTGCTGGTCGTCGGCTGCGGCGGCGTCGGGCTCAACGTGATCCAGGGCGCGGTGCTCGCGGGCGCGACCACGATCGTCGCCGCCGACGTGGCCGAGCACAAGCTCAAGCTGGCCGAGCGGTTCGGCGCCACCCACACGCTGATGGCCGGCGACCTGCCCGCCCAGGTGGGCGAGGTGGTCAGGGGCGGGGTGGACTACGCCTTCGACGCCACGGGCGCGCCGGGGGTGCTGGCCCAGGCCTTCGCCGCCACCCAGCCGGGCGGCACGACCGTCATGGTCGGCAGCCCGCCGCGGGGCGCGCCGGTGGAGATCGACCCCGCGCTGCTGTTCTCGTCGCGGCGCCTGATGGGCACGCAGGGCGGCGACGCGGCGCCGCTGCGGGACCTGCCCATGCTGGTCGGCCAGTACCGGCGGGGCCGCCTCGACCTCGACGGGCTGATCTCCGAGCGGGTCGCGCTGGAGGAGGTCAACGAGGCGGTGGACCGGGTACGGCGGGGCGCGGTGGCCCGCAGCGTCATCGTGTTCTGAGCCGGTCCGGGTACGGCTCGCGCCGTACCCGGACCGAGGGACGGATCAGAGGGACGGATCAGAGGAAGGAGCGCACCCAGGTCAGCACGACCGGGATGTCCACCCGCTGCATGCCGCCGAGGTAGCGGCAGTTGTCGGTGTAGCCGTAGCTGGTCACGGTGACGAGGTTGCCGCCGTGGAAGCCGGGGCCGCCGGAGTCGCCGAAGCAGGTGCCGCCGGTGCCGCGCGTGTCGTTGTAGTTGCCGTTGACCTGCAGGATCTGCTCGGTGAGCTTCTGGCCGGGAGACTCGGCGAAGCGCCGCATCAGCGGGTAGCTCATCGGCTGGGGCTTCTGCGGCCCGGTGAGGGGCTTGCGGACCTCCGTGCCGTAGCCGACGAACGTGAAGATCGTCTTGTTGAGCTTGGGCTGCTCGTAGGCGTCCAGGTAGCGGGAGGGGGCGAGCTTCGCGGGGGCGATGCCCGAGACCGGCTTGTCCAGGACGACCACGCCGACGTCGTTCCAGTTGTCGAGGTCGGTGAAGCCGGAGTACTGCGGGTGGGTGTGGGCTGTGCCGGACAGGTAACCGGCCTTGGCGATCTCGTCGGCGGTGTAGCCCTTGCCCGGGTCGGCCGCAGCGGGGAACGGCGCGGGCGGGTTCTCCGCGATGACCGAGCCGAAGGTGACGAGGGTCTTGCCGAGCGTGCCCTGCGTGCAGTGGGCCGTGGTGAGCAGGACCGTGGGTGAGATCAGGGTGGCCGAGCAGCGGAAGCGCCCGTCCGGCCGGTAGTAGCGGATGAGGGCGACGTTGGGGTGCCGGTTGCCGTCGGACGCGCCTCCGGTGATGGCCGAGGCGGGCACGGCCGACGACAGTAAGGCGACAAGGGCACTGCGGCACTGGTCAATGCCTTGCGCATAGCTCGCATAGGGGACGTTCTTCCACGTAATCACACGGTGTGCCAACGGCCGTGACCCTCCGGATATCCCGTGAGTGCACGGCCGTGACGGTCACCGGCCCGACAGGGACAGCTCCCGCGGCGCCGCCTCGTCCTCCTCCTCGTGCCCCTCCACCGACAGGTTCGGCAGCAGCCGGTCCAGCCAGCGCGGGCACCACCAGTTGAGCCGGCCCAGCAGCGCCATGGTGGCCGGGACGAGGAAGCCGCGGATGATCGTGGCGTCCACGGCGATGGCCACCGCCAGGCCCACGCCGAACACCTTCACCAGCGGGTCGGGGTAGGCGATGAAGGCCACGAACACCGCGACCATGATGAGCGCGGCCGAGGTGATGACCCGGCCGGTCGAGCCCAGCCCGTCGGCCACGGCCCTGCGGTTGTCGCCGTGCCTGAGGTAGGCCTGCCGTACCGCGGTCAGGAGGAAGACCTCGTAGTCCATCGACAGCCCGAACAGCACCGCGAACAGCATCAGCGGCACGTAGGTGTCGATCGGCACGCTGAAGAAGTACGCCTCCAGGTAGGAGGGGGTGGCGGGCGGGTCCATGCCGACCAGGCGGCTGCCCAGGCCCAGGGAGAAGACCAGGGCGAGCGCCCCGAAGGCGGCGCCGAGCGAGATGAGGTTCATCAGCGCCGCCTTGAGCGCCACCACCGGCGCGCGGAAGGCCAGCAGCAACAGCAGCGCCGACAGCAGCACCACCACGCCGATGACCAGCGGGGTCCGCCCGGAGATGCGCTCGCCCGCGTCGGCCAGCGCGGCGACCTCGCCGCCCACGTGCAGCCCCTCGATGGGCAGCGCGCGCACCCGCTCGACGACCTCCAAGGCGCGCGGGTCGCTGGGGGCGTACTCGGGAATCGCCTGGACCAGCACCGCGGTGCCGGAGTCGTTGACCTTGGCCGGGGCGACGTGGGCCACGCCGGGCACCGCGGCGACGGCCTCCTCGACGGCCTCGCCCCAGCTGGTGCCCTCGGCCACGACCAGCAGCGGGCCGTTGACGCCCGGGCCGAATCCGGTGGCCATGAGCTCGTAGGCGCGCCGCTGGGGAGAGCCCTGCTCGGCGTAGCCGTCGTCCAGCGGGCCGAGCTTGAGCGCCAGCGCGGGGGCCGCGAGCGCGGCCAGGACGACCACGCTGCCCAGCAGTACCCGCCAGGGCCGCCCGGCCACCCAGGAGCCCAGCCGGCCCCAGGCCGACGGGCCGGACTCCGACGTCCTGAGCACCCGCAGCGCGTTGACCCTGTGCCCGAGGAGACCCATGATCGCCGGGACCAGCGTGACGGAGGTGAGCACGGCGGTGATCACCGAGATACCGGTGATCCACCCGAGCGTCCGCAGCAGCGGGAAGCCGCC
This sequence comes from Thermoactinospora rubra, assembly GCF_002093975.1. GTDB lineage: Bacteria > Actinomycetota > Actinomycetes > Streptosporangiales > Streptosporangiaceae > Nonomuraea > Nonomuraea rubra_A. The sequence goes on along the minus strand of NZ_KZ084333.1, from coordinate 44,837 downwards.
GAGGACGAGCGCGCTCAGCGCGATGATCACGGTGCCGCCCGCGAACACCACCGCGCCGCCGGAGCCGGCGGCGGTCCTGCGCACGGCCTCGTGGACCGGCACCCCCTCGGCCAGGAGCCTGCGGTGGCGCGACATCAGGAACAGCGCGTAGTCGATGCCCACGCCCAGGCCGATCATGGTGGCCATGATGCCCGCCTGCTTGGGGACGTCGGTGACGTGGCCGAGCAGGCCGATGACGCCGAGGCCGGTGGCCACGCTGACCAGCGCGCTGAAGATGGGCACGAGGGCGGCCACGAGCGTGCCGAAGGCGAGGACGAGCACGAGCAGCGCGCAGACGACGCCGATGATCTCGCTCGGCCCGGTCTTGATCTCCTTGTCGGCCGGGGTGGAGCTGTCGGCGGGGACGACCTCGACGCCGGCCGCGCGTGCCGGGTCGGCCGCCCTGGACAGCGCCTGGGTGGTCTCGGCCAGCTTCTCCCGGTCGTGCCCCCGCAGGCGCACGGTGATCAGGCCGATCTGCCGGTTGGAGGACAGGCCGCCCATGCGGTAGGGGCCCTCGGCCTCGGCCACGTGCGGCACCCGGCGGACGCGGGCGAGCGAGTCGTCCACCGCGTCCTTCAGATCGTCGTCGGTGAGGGGCCGCTGAGAGTGCAGGACGAGCTGGACCGTGCCTCCCGCGTCGAAGCCGGGGCCGAAGCCCTGGCGCAGCAGGTCGTGGGCCCGCTGCGCGTCCGTGCCCGGGATGGAGACGTCGTTGCTCACCGGGCGGCCGAGCGCGAGGCTGGCGCCCGTCAGCCCCACCGCGATGATCACCCACAGCGCCAGCACCGTCTTGCCGTGCCGCGCGCACCACCCGCCCAGCCGGCCCAGTAAGTCAGCCATCGACTTCCCCCTCGTCCTGTACAGCCGTACAGGACCTACGATATGCATCCCGGTTCCCCGTGGAAATGAGACGATGACCACACTCGACAGGACCACACCCGACGACGGGAGCGACACCAGAAGCCGCATCCTGGCGGCGGCCCGGCGGCTGTTCGCCGAGCGCGGCTACGCCGCCACGTCCCTGGCCGACATCGCGGCCGCCGTCGGGCTGACCAAGACCGCGGTCGCCTACCACTTCCACCCCAAGGACCGCCTGGCCGCCGAGCTCATCGCACCCGCCGCCGACGACATGCTGGCGCTGCTCGGCGCGGAGTTCCCCGACTGCCGGGCCTTCGCCGAGGCGCTGGTCGCCTTCACGGTCAAGCACCGCACGGTCATCCGGCTGATGATGGAGGACATCGGCAGGCTCGACGAGGCGCCGCCCGGCTCGGTCGGGGAGGCCGTGATGACCTTCCGCGACGCCATCTACGAGCGGCTGACCGGGCCGGACCCCGACGCCGCCGCGCGCGTGCGGGGCTGGGCCGTGCTCGGCGCGGTCGAGTGGGGCGTGGTGCAGACGATGGACCTGCCGGAGGAGGAGGTGCGCGAGACGCTGCTGCGCACCGTCACCGGGGCCCTGTCCGGCTGACGCTCAGCCGGTCGCCGTCGCGCTGGGCTCGGAGGTGGGCGTGGGCGTGGGCTCGGTCGGCTCCGGCCCGGTCTGCGCCATGACGCCGACGGTGATGACCACGGCCGCGCCGCTCGCGGCGCACGTCCCGGCCGCGACGCTCTGGGCCAGCACCACGCCGGCCTGGCCGGCGTCGCTCACCAGCTGCGGCCTCACCCGTACGGCGAAGCCCGCCGCCCGCAGCTGCGCCCGCGCCTGTGCCCGCTGCTGCCCGACCACCGAGGGCACGCTCGCCCCCTTGCGCGCGACCACCAGGGAGACCGGCGTGCCGCCCGCCACCCGGGTGCCGCCCGCCGGGTCGGAGGAGAGCACCGTGCCACCGGCCTGCGCCGTACAGGTCGACCGGACGCCTCCCACCTTCAGCCCCGCCCCGGTCAGCGCCGACTCGGCCGCCTTGCGGGACAGCCCGGTGAGCGGGGGCACCACGACCCCGTTCGAGACCGTCAGAGCCACCCAGGTGCCGCGTGCCACGCTCGTGCCGGGGGCGGGCGTGGCGGACAGCACCCGGCCGATCTTCCGCGGGGAGTCCACCTCGGCAACCTCGCCCGCGGCCAGCCCCGCCCGCTTGAGCGCCTTCACCGCGCCGGCACGGTCCATGCCGACCACGGAGGGGACCGTGACGAGCGCGGCCTGGGGCGTCGTGGCGGAGGGCGTCGGCCGTGGCCCGGCGGTGTGCAGCGGCGCCGCCGTACGGCCCTCGGCGGACACCTCGCTCTCCACCTGCGGCCGTGGCAGCGGCAGGGCGGGCATGCTGCTGACCGCGGTGGCGGCGGGCGCCGCGGCCTGCGGCTGGACCTCGCGGGAGCGCAGGCTCGGCACCAGCACGGCGACCAGCACGGCCGTGCTGACCAGGAGCGCCGCGGAGGCTGCGAGGCCCGCCCGGCTCGCCGGACCCGCCTTCCTGCCCTCCGAGGTCTCCTCCGGCAGCCGGTGCCCGCCGGTGGCCAAGCCCGTGGCCTCCTCGGGGAGCCGGTATCCGCCGGAGCTCAGGCCTGTGGTCTCCGGCTGGGCGATCGGCGGTGCGCCGCTCTCCAGCTCCGCCCGCCGCGGCTCCTCCACCTCCGGGTACGGTTCGGCCGTCCGGGGCGGCGGGACCGGGGAGAACGCCTCGGCGCGCAGGATGTGCGGCGGAGGCGAGCGCAGCACCTCCGCCGGCACGCCGTCGGACCCGCCCAGCAGCTCCAGCAGGAGGTCCCGGCTGGCCGGCCGGTTGCGCGGGTCCTTGTCCAGGCACGCCCTCACCAGCACGCCCAGTTGCCCGTCCAGCCGGCCCAGCTCCGGCGGGGCGGTCAGGATGCGGTGCAGCACGGGCGCGACGGAGTCCTGCCCGAAGGGCGCCCAGCCGTTGGCCGCGTAACACATGGTCGCGCCCCACGCGAACACGTCGGCGGCCCCGGTCACGGCCGAGGCGGTGATCTGCTCGGGCGCCATGTACGCGGGCGTCCCCACGCCCCTGCCGCTCTGCGTCGCCGCCGCGTCCAGCGCCCTGGCCAGGCCGAAGTCGATCACCCGCGGCCCGTCCGGGCCGAGCAGCACGTTCTGCGGCTTGAAGTCGCGATGGACGATGCCCGCGCGGTGGATGGCGGCCAGCGCGGTGGCGCAGCCCACGGCCAGCCGTTCCAGGGACGCGCCGCGCTTCGGGCCGGTGAGCGCCACCTCGCGGTGCAGGGACGGCCCGTCCACGTACTCACTGACGATGTACGGCCGGCCGTCCTCGGCGAACCCCACGTCGATCACCTGGGCCGTGCAGAACCGCGCCACGTGCTTGGCCAGCTCGACCTCGCGCAGGAAGGCGTCCTCCTCCTCCCCGACCGGGCCGTGGACCAGCTTGACCGCGTACCGCTCGTCGTCCCGCGCGCCGAGGTAGACCACTCCCTGGCCGCCCTCGCCCAGGCGGCCCACCAGCTCGTAACCTCCGAGCCTGTGCGGGTCCCCCGTCATCAGCGGTCGCGCTATCGGCACGGGCGTCTCCCCTCGCTGCCACCCGTTGCTTCTTTCCACTGAAGGCAACCGGATCGCCGCCGTCAACGGAGCCGGGACGATTGCTGCCTGACCGTGACACAGCAGGTCAAGAGGGGCGAGCGAGGGTGCCCGTGTAGGTGATGGAGCTGTCACCTCGGCGTGTCACCTTGATGGCCACCTGGTTGGCGTCGCGCGTCGGGGTGAGGACCACGGTGCCGGGGTGGCAGGCCTCGCCCGTGACGCGGTCGAGCGTGAAGGTCAGCGGCCTGCCCGCGGGGCTCAGCCGTCCCACGCAGTGCAGGTCGGCGCCCCAGCGCAGGCGGGACCGGCCGCCGGGGTCGACGATCAGCTCGACGGGGAACACGCGGCCCGCCCTGGGGTGCTCGGCCGTGCCGCTCCACGTGCCCCGCAGGTCCGGCACCTTGGGGGCGTTCACCCACATCGCGAACCCGCCGGCCGCCGCCGCGGCCCCCGCCGCGATCACCACCCCCTGCCACCACCGCAACCGCCGCCTCCCCCGGCCCGGCGCACCACCGACTACAGTGCTCCCCTGGTCCCGCATCGGGCCGGTGGCCGGCGCGGCATGGGCCGCCTGGAGCCACCGCAGCACCTCCTCGGCGCCCGGCCGCGCCGACGGCTCGTGCGCGAGGCACGCCTCGACGATCTCCCGCAACCGCCCCGACAGCGCTCCCAGGTCCGGCGTGCCGTACAGGACCCTCGCCAGCACCTCCTGGTAGGTCTCCCCCTGGTAGGCGTGCCGCCCGTTCGCCGTGTACGCCATGGTCAGCGCCCACGCGAACACGTCCGCCTCCGGCCCGGCCGCCTCCCCCTTGATCTGCTCGGGCGCCATGTACGCCGGCGTCCCGACCGCCGGCCGCGTGACGGTCGCCGCGGCGTCCATCAACCGCGACACGCCGAAGTCGATCACCCGCGGCCCGTCGAGGCCGAGCAGCACGTTGCCCGGCTTGAAGTCCCGGTGCACCACGCCCGCCCGGTGGATCGCGCTCAACGCGGTGGCCGTCCCGATCGCCAGCCGGTCGAGCGATCCCCCGGTGCGCGGCCCCCGCGTCACGACGTGCTCGCGCAGCGACACCCCCTCGACGTACTCGCTGACCAGGTACGGCCGGTCCCCCTCGAGGTCGGCGTCGAGCAGCTGCGCCGTGCAGAAGGGCGCGACCCTGCGCACGGCCTCGACCTCGGCCAGGAAGCGCCGCCGTACCGCGGGGTCGTCGGCCACGCTGGCGTGCAGCAGCTTGACCGCGACCGGCGGGTCGCCCAGGTAGACCACGCCCTGCCCGCCCTGCCCGAGGCGGCCGACGAGCGTGTAGGGCCCCAGGCGCCGCGGATCCTCAGCGCGGAGCGGGGTGATCTCGGACATAGGCGGCCATTATGGCAGCGAGCTCGTCCAGCGCCGGGAGCACGGTGCCGACGGGACCACCGGGGACGTTCGCGACCACCTCGTCGATGCCCAGCGAGGCGAAGTACTCCAGCTTCTCCGGCGTGGGCCGCGACCCGAAGGGGATGACCCGCACCGGACGGTCGCCGCACGCCTGGCGCAGGGCGGGCAGCGCCGCCTTGACGCCCCTGCCGCCGATCGGGATCCAGCCGTCGGCGTACTCGGCGATGTGGGCGAACAGCTTGGGCCCGGCCGCGCCGCCCAGGTAGACGGGCGGCATCCGCGACGGCTTGGGCCAGGACCAGGACGGCTCGAAGCCGTCGAAGGCGGCCACCTCCTGGCTCCACAGCGCCTTCATGGCCAGCACGTTGCGCCGCACGACCGCCCTCCTGCTCTCGTACGGCACGCCGTGGTTCTCGACCTCGGCCCGGTTCCAGCCGAACCCCACCCCGACGGCCACGCGCCCCGGAGCCAGGTGGTCGAGGGTGGCGATCGCCTTGGCGGTGACGATGGGGTCGCGCTGGGCGGCCAGGAGGATGCCCGTGCCCAGCGTGATCCGCTCGGTCACGGCCGCCGCCGCGGCCAGCGCGACGAGCGGGTCGAGGGTGCGCTTGTACTGCTCGGGCAGCGGCGACTCCATCGGCGAGGCGGCCGTGGAGACGGGCATGTGGGTGTGCTCCGGCAGGTACAGCGAGGCCAGCCCGCGTTCCTCGACCGCCCTGGCCAGCTCGGTGACCGGCATGGACAGATCGGTGGCGAACATCGTGACACCCAGGCGCATCCGGGACCCCTCCTCGACCAAGCGATTGCTCGGTATCGAATCTTAGAGTAGCTTGCTGCCATGTTCTTGGAGCTGCGGACCGGCGTGAGGCTGTTCTACACCGACGACGGCTCCGGCGACACCACCCTGCTGCTCGTCCACGGCTGGGGCGCCGACTCCCACCAGTGGGTGCACCACCTGCCCGCGCTGGCGCGCGAGCACCGGGTGATCGCCGTCGACCTGCGGGGACACGGCTACTCCACCTGCCTGGCCACCGGCAACACGGTCGGCCGGATGACCCTCGACCTGGTCGAGCTCCTCCAGCACCTCGGCGTCGCCCGCTGCGTGCCGGTGGGCCACTCGATGGGCGCGGTGATCGTCTCCCGCCTGGCCGTCGAGCATCCCTCCCTCGTCGCCGCGCTGGTCGCGGTCGACCCCGGCTACGGCTTCCCCGAGCGGGTCGGCGCGCTGTCCCTGCGGCTGCTGGACGGCCTGCGCGGCCCCGACCCGCGCGCGGCGGCCGTCGGCATCGACCAGTGGTGCTACACCCCCGCCTCCCCCGCCTGGCTGCGCGAATGGCACCGGCGGCGGCTGCTGGCCACTCCCCCGCACGTGCTGGCCGAGGCCTTCGAGTCCCTGTGGGCCGGGCCCGAGGCGATCGGCACCCGCCCGGCCGCCGAGCCGTACCTGTCCCGCCGCGAGTGCCCCGTCCTGTCCTTCTGGTCCGACCCGGCGCAGGCCACCTGGGAGTCGGGCCTGTTCAAGCACCCCGCCTCCCGGACGGTCTGCTGGCCGGGCAGCGGCCACCGCCTGCACGAGGAACGGCCCGCCGAGTTCACGCTCGTCGTCTCCCAGTGGCTCGCATCCATCCATGGCTGAAAGAGGTTCGCGGTGAAGTTCGCCATCTTCTTGAACCCCCAGATCCCCGGCTCGGGGTACGCCGCCGAGGAGAACGCCCGCGCCAGGCGGCCCATCGGGCGGGACACCGAGTCGTACCAGAAGCTGTTGCACGAGGTGCGCGAGATCGCGGTGCACGCCGACCGGATCGGGTTCGACGCGCTGATGATGACCGAGCACCACTTCCATTCGGAGGGCATGGAGTTCTCGGTCAACCCGCTGATGTTCCTGACCGACCTGGCGGCGCGGACCGAGCGGATCCTGCTCGCGCCGCTGGGGCTGGTGCTCCCGGCGTGGGACCCGATCCGGGCCGCCGAGGACGTGGCGTTGCTCGACCAGTTCTCCAAGGGGCGGCTGCGGCTGGGGGTGGCCCGCGGGTACCAGAACCGGTGGATGAACGTGCTGGGGCAGCGCTGGCACGCCGCCGCCGCGCGGTCGGACGGCTCGGCCTCGGACACGCGCAACTTCGACGTCTTCGGGGAGATCCTGAAGATCATGAAGATGGCGTGGACGCAGGACACGCTGCGCTACAAGTCCGAAATTTTGGACTATGAGGTGCCTTATCCCTATGAGGGGATCGAAGGCTGGCCGGCCCAGGAGTGGACCCGGACCTTCGGCGCCCCGGGCGAGCTGGACGACGAGGGCCGCGTGGTGTCCGTGTCGGTCTGCCCGCGGCCGTACCAGTACCCGCATCCGGAGCTGTGGCAGCCGTTCACCATCTCCGACCGCTCGGTCATCCGCGCCGCGCAGGAGGACATCCTGCCGTGGCTGTTCACGCCCAACCCGGACGACCACGCGGCGAAGGCGCGGCTGTACCAGGAGGAGTCCGCCAAGTGCGGCAGGCACTACAAGCTGGGCGAGCACACGGGAATCCTCAAGATCGTCGGGATCGCGGACACGACCGAGGAGGCGATCAACACCTACGGCAAGGGCATCCCCAAGGACTTCGCCGCCTTCTTCGGGCCGTTCGGGTATCTGGAGGTGCTGCGGAAGAAGGAGGACGACCGGCACCGGCCCATCTCGCCGGAGAAGGGCGACGTCAAGCGCATGAACGAGGTGGAGATGGCGCTGTTCGGCTCGCCGGACGACGTCAAGCGCGGCATCCAGCGCATGCTCGACCGGATGCCGGACCTGGAGTGGTTCGGGCTGTACATGCAGGGGCAGCAGGGCGTGCTTCCGCTGGACACGGTCAAGCGGAACCTGGAGCTCTTCGCGACCAAGGTGATTCCGGAGTTCGCGGGATGAGGGACACCGCCCCTTCCAGGACGGACGGCACGGCGGACGGCGAGGAGGCAGGGCGTTGAGGTTCTGGCTGGGGGCGTCGTTCGTGGACGCCGGGGAGTTCGTCGAGCTGGCGCGCATGGCCGAGCAGTACGGCTTCGACACCCTCACGCTGTCCGACCACCTGTTCTACGCCGAGTTCGCCTCGCCGTACCCCTACTCGAAGAGCGGCAGGCCCCGCTGGGACGCCGCCACGCACTGGCCGGACCCCTGGGTGACGATCGGCGCGATGGCCGCCGTGACCTCCACGCTGCGCTTCTCCCCCAACGTCTACGTCGCCCCCGCCCGCGACCTGTTCACGGTCGCCAAGCTGGTCTCCACCGCCGCAGTCCTCTCCCGCGACAGGGTGACGTTCGGCGTCGGCGTCGGCTGGTGCAAGGAGGAGTTCACCGCCACCGGCCAGGACTTCCACACCAGGGGCCGCCGCCTGGACGCCATGATCCCGATCCTGCGCCGGCTGTGGCGGGGCGAGACCGTCGAGCTCGACGGCCTGCCGCCGCTGTCGATCGCGCCGACGCCGCGGCGCCCGATCCCCGTCTACGTCGGCGGCGACAGCGACGCCGCCCTCCGCCGCGCCGCACGGCTGGGCGACGGCTGGATCGGCAACCGCGTCTACACCGAGGAGCAGCTCGACGAAGTGCTCGCCAAGCTGCACGGCTTCCTCGCCGAGTACGGCAGGCCGCGCGAGGCCCTGGACGTCGTCGCGCCCCTCGCCGTCATGCCCGACGCCGCCACCTACCGCCGGTTCGCCGGCAAGGGCGTCACCGCCACCATGGCCGCGCCCTGGTGGCTGGCCTCGCCCGAGGAGAGGGCCGGGTACGGCTCGCTGGAGCTCAAGCGCGTGACGATGGAGCGCTTCGCCGAGGAGGTCATCGCGAAGATGTAGCCTTCAGGGCGTGCTCGAACGGATCACGGCGACGCGCTACGTGGCGCCCCTGCGCGAGGGCGGCTCCCTGCCGGGCGTCGTCGAGGCCGACGACCTCGGCACCTACGTCGTGAAGTTCCGCGGTGCCGGCCAGGGACGCCGCGTCCTCGTCGCCGAGATCATCTGCGCCGAGCTGGCCCGCCGGCTCGGCCTGCGCACCCCCGAGCTCAAGCTGATCGACCTGGACCCGCGGTTCGGCGTCCGCGAGCCGGACGAGGAGATCCAGGAGCTGCTGAAGAACAGCGCGGGGCTCAACCTGGCGGTCGACTTCCTGCCCGGCGCGCTCGGCTTCGAGCCGCTCACCTGGACGCCCGACCCGCTGCTTGCCTCCCGGGTGCTGTGGTTCGACGGGCTGGTCCACAACGTGGACCGCAGCTGGCGCAACCCCAACCTGCTGCTGTGGCACGGCGACGTCTGGCTCATCGACCACGGCGCCGCGCTGTGGTTCCACCACAACTGGAAGAGCGCCGACCCGCGCCGCCCCTACGACGCCTCCGACCACGTGCTGGCGCCCTTCGCCACCGAGGACGGCGCCCTGGAGATCGGCAGGGACCTGCTGGAGGAGGTGGCCGCGCTGGTACCCGACGAGTGGCTGGAGGACGAGCCGGGGTTCGAGTCGGCTCGGGCCGTACGGCAGGCGTACGTCGAGCACCTGCACCGGCGGGCGCGGGAGGGCTGGGAGATCAGGCACGACGAACGGCGGCGCACCGGCCCCGGCTCGGTCGGCGCCTTCCACCGGGGGACGCCGTGATGGACGCCTACGAGTACGCGGTCATCCGCGTCGTCCCCCACGTCGAGCGCGGCGAGCTCATCAACGCGGGCGTGCTGCTGTACTGCCAGCCGCGCGGCTACCTGTGCGCGCGGGTGGAGCTCGACGAGCGGCGGCTGCGCGCCCTCGACCCCGCCGCCGACGTCGAGGCGGTACGGCAGGCACTCAGCGCCTACGAGCTGGCCTGCGGCGAGGATGCCGGGCCGCTGGCGGAGGAGTCTCCGGGCAGCCGCTTCCGGTGGCTGACCGCGCCGCGCAGCACGATCGTGCAGACCGGACCGGTCCATCCCGGCCTCACCGACGACCCGGAGCGGGAGCTGGATCGGCTGTTCGCCCGGCTGGTCCTCACTCCGCCGGCGGGCCCTTGAGCTCGTGGAAGCCGGGCGTGCCCGCCACCAGGACCACGCCGTCCCACAGCCGCCCCGCCTCCTCACCGCGCGGGATCCGCGAGATCACCGGGCCGAAGCAGGCCAGCCCGTCGGTGGCGATGATCGGCGTGCCGACCTGGCCGCCGACGCGGCCCACTCCCCGGGCGGGATACCACAGGTAGCCCTCGGTGTCGCCCTCCGGGTCCACCTCCAGGTGCTCGTTGAGCGCCGACAGGCTGAGGATCTGCCAGCGGACGGTGACGGGACGGACCCGCTCGACCTCCAGCAGCCAGCGGGCGGCGTTCCAGGTGTAGGGGCAGCTCGGGTCGAACCAGAAATCAACCAGCACAGCTAGAGAAGTCTAGAAAAGTACCGACATGAAGGTGTCGACCTCCTGGAAGCCGACCTTGCGGTAGACGGCGCGGGCCGCGTGGTTGTAGTCGTTGACGTACAGCGTCACGATCGGCGCGAAGCACTCCAGCGCCGCCTCCACCACCGCGGCCATGCCCGCGGCGGCGTAACCGCGGCCGCGCAGCTCCGGCGCCACCCACACGCCCTGGATCTGGCAGGCGTGCGGGGTGACCGCGCCGATCTCGGCCTTGAAGACCACCCGCCCGTCGTCGATGCGCGCGTAGGACCGGCCGATCCTGATCAACTCGGCCACCCGGTTGCGGTACAACGCCCCGCCGTCGCCGATGTTGGGGGAGATGCCCACCTCCTCGGTGAACATCGCCACGCACGCCGGGAGGAGGATGTCGAACTCCTCCGGCCGCACCCGCCGCACGAGCGGGTCGGCCGGGATCGGCGGCCTGCGGGAGGTGGCCATCACCGGCTGGCGCCAGCGGATCGCGCGGGCCCTGCCCCAGTGCGGCTCCAGCCGTTCCCACAGCTGGGAGACCGCCTCGACCGGGCCCACGATGGACGAGCAGCGGCGCCCCTGGCGGCGGGCGCGGTCGGCGAAGGCGTGGACGGCCTCCGGCCCGGCGTTCACCGGCACCATGTTCGCGCCCGCGTAGCACAGCGACACCAGCGAGCCGCGAGGGCCGTACCCCCACATCTGGCCGCCCAGCCGCGCGGGGTTGAGCCCGACCGTGCGCACCCGGGAGGCCACGAAGACGTTCGCGATCGGATCGGTGTCGAGGAGCGCGATGACCTCGTCCCGATCGCCGTCGTCCAGAACGCGCGAGGCCGAAGTGCGCAGCATCACATGGTCAGCCTACCCCCGGACCCGGAGGATCTCCGTGAGCCGCTCATGTCGGGTACGTCCGCCCGCGGCCATCTGCTGGATCGGCCGCGGCTCGGGCAGCGCCCGGCAGGAGGCCCGCCTCGGCCGGGTGCCGTCGGTGAGGTAGGCCACCAGGTGGCGGTCGACGCACTCGTTGCCCGCCAGGGAGACCCCGTGGTTGCCGCCCCCGTCCGTCACCACCCCGGCCGTCGGGAAGCGCCTGGCCATGGCCATCCCCCCGCGGTACGGCGTGGCCGCGTCGTCGCGCGCCTGCAGGATCAGGACGGGCGGCAGCTTCTCCGACCCCCTGACGTCGACGGGCGTGCCGCCGGGCACCGGCCAGAACGCGCACGGCGCGTTGTACCAGGCGTTGGGCCAGGTCAGGAACGGCGCCTCCCGGTGCAGCCGCGTCATGTCCGCCCGCCAGCGCGTCCAGTCGCGCGGCCAGGCGGCGTCGCGGCACTCGACGCCGAGGTAGACCGCGTAGCCGTTCTCGTCTTCCTTGTCGTTGTGGGCGCGCAGCCGGTAGGCGGCCACCAGTTCCTCGACGTCGCCCCTGAGCACGTACGCCGACCAGGCGGCGGCCAGCTGCGGCCAGACGGTGTCGGTGTAGCCGGCCATGGTGAACAGGTCGTCCAGCTCGCTCGGGCCCACCACGCCCCCCGCGGGCCGCTCGCGCAGCCGCGACCGCATCGAGGACCACGCGAAGCTCGTCTGCCGGAGCGAGCCGCCGAGCTTGTAGACCTCGTCGTGCCGGGCGGTCCAGGCCAGGAAGGCCCGGTGACGGCGCTCGAAGGAGCGGTTCTGCGCCAGGTTGTCCTCGTACCACACGCCCGAGGGGTCGATCGCGCTGTCCAGGGCCAGCCGCTTGACCCGGTCGGGGAAGAGCGTGGCGTAGACGGCGCCGAGGTAGGTGCCGTAGGAGTAGCCCAGGTAGCTGATCTTCTCCTCGCCCAGCGCCTGGCGGATGACGTCCATGTCCCTGGCCGCGTTCTCGGTGGTCAGGTACGGCAGGAACCACGCCCACCGGTTGCCGCAGCTCGTGGCGTACTCCTTGGCCCGGCCGAGCAGCACGTCCTCGTCCTCGGCCGAGCGCGGCACCTGGTCGGGACGCGGCGGCTTGTAGTAGACCTCCGGGTCCACGCAGCTGAGGCTGGGCTCGCTCCCGCCGACGCCGCGCGGGTCGAACCCGACGATGTCGTACCGCCTGGCCAGCCCCGGGGGCAGCATCGCCGCCACGTACGGGGCCAGCCGCCGGCCGGAGGCGCCCGGCCCGCCCGGGTTCACCAGCAGGGTGCCCAGGTGGTTGTGATCGCGCGAGACCGTGCCCTTGATCCGGTTGAGCGCGAGCGTGATCTGCTGGCCGGTCGGCTCCCGGTGGTCCAGCGGGACCCGCAGCTCCGCGCACTCCACCTCCACCGCCGGCGCCGCCCCACCGGAGGGCCTGTCCTCGCACGGCCCCCAGGCCAGCGCGGAGCGCGGGAAGGACCGGGCGCCGGCGGTCCCCGGCGCACCTCCCACGGCACCCAGCATCGTCACGATCGCGACTATCCCCACCGCTCGTTTCACCCGGATGCTCTCCTCTGCTCGCAGGTCCGACCCGCATGATCTCAGAGTGATCGCATGGTGACCGAGCGTATTGCCAACTTGTCAGCCGTTCATGACACAGTTCCAACCCGGTCCCGGGCGCGACGTGTTCAGGATGAGAGGAGATGGAGGGACAGACAGGAAGGACCTCGCCGACGCTCGGCGAGGTCCTCTACGCCGTCACCGCGCCGCCGCTTCCCGCGGTGGAGCGGCACGGGCTTGGCCTGCTAGCGGACGACCACCTCGGGGCCGGGGGCGTCGTCGTCATCCAGGTCGACCTCGACGCCCATCTCCTCGGCCAGCCGCAGCGCCTCCTCGATGAGGGTCTCGACGATCTGCGACTCCGGCACGGTCTTGATGACCTCGCCCTTGACGAAGATCTGGCCCTTACCGTTGCCCGAGGCCACCCCCAGGTCGGCCTCGCGGGCCTCGCCGGGGCCGTTGACGACGCAGCCCATGACCGCCACGCGCAGCGGCACCTTCAGGCCCTCCAGACCGGCCTGGACCTGGTTGGCCAGCGTGTAGACGTCGACCTGGGCACGGCCGCAGGACGGGCAGGAGACGATCTCCAGGCCCCGCTCGCGCAGCCCGAGCGCCTCCAGGATGGCGATGCCGACCTTGACCTCCTCCACCGGCGGCGCCGACAGCGAGACCCGGATGGTGTCGCCGATGCCCTCGGCCAGCAGCGCGCCGAAGGCCACGGCCGACTTGATCGTGCCCTGGAAGGCCGGGCCCGCCTCGGTGACGCCCAGGTGGAGCGGGTAGTCGCACTTGTCGGCCAGCTGCCGGTAGGCGTTGACCATCACCACCGGGTCGTTGTGCTTGACCGAGATCTTGATGTCGCGGAAGTCGTGCTCCTCGAACAGCGAGGCCTCCCACAGCGCCGACTCCACCAGCGCCTCCGGGGTGGCCTTGCCGTACTTCTGCAGCAGCCTGGGGTCCAGCGACCCGGCGTTGACGCCGATGCGGATCGGCACGCCGTGGTCCTTGGCCGCCTTGGCGATCTCGCCGACCTTGTCGTCGAACTTCTTGATGTTGCCGGGGTTGACCCGGACCGCCGCGCAGCCCGCCTCGATCGCGGCGAAGACGTACTTGGGCTGGAAGTGGATGTCGGCGATGACCGGGATCTGCGACTTCTTGGCGATGATCGGCAGGGCGTCGGCGTCGTCCTGCGAGGGGACGGCGACGCGGACGATCTGGCAGCCGGCGGCCGTCAGCTCGGCGATCTGCTGCAGGGTGGCGTTGACGTCGGCGGTGACCGTGGTGGTCATCGACTGGACGGAGATGGGTGCGTCGCCGCCGACCGGCACGGAGCCGACCATGATCTGCCGGGAGCGGCGGCGTTCGGCGATCGGCTTGGGACGGACCGAGGGGATGCCGAGTGCTACGGAAGTCACCTTGCCAGTTTAGGTGGTCAGTTCGCGGGCGCGCGCCCGAGCCCAGGCGTCCGCCGCCAGCACTTCGTCCACCGTGTCCGCCGATGTCACCACATGTTCGGACACCACGCGCGCAACCGTGTCCACGATGGCCAGGAACGGCAGCGCGCCCCGCATGAACGCCTCCACGCACACCTCGTTGGCGGCGTTGTAGACCGCCGGGGCCGTGCCGCCCGCCGTGCCGACCTCGCGCGCCAGGGCGACGGCGGGGAAGGCCTCGTCGTCGAGCGGCTCGAAGGTCCACGTGTGGGCGCGGGTCCAGTCGACCGCGGGGGCCGCGCCGGGCAGCCGGTACGGGTGGCCGAGGGCCAGCGCGATGGGCAGGCGCATGTCGGGCGGGCTGGCCTGGGCGATGGTCGAGCCGTCGACGTACTCGACCATCGAGTGGATGATCGACTGCGGGTGCACGACCACCTCGATCCGGTCGAAGCCGAGGTCGAACAGCAGGTGCGCCTCGATGACCTCCAGCCCCTTGTTGACGAGCGTGGCCGAGTTGACGGTGATCACGGGGCCCATCGACCAGGTCGGGTGGGCCAGCGCCATCTCGGGCGTGACGTCGGTCAACTCGGCCCGCGTGCGCCCGCGGAACGGCCCGCCGCTGGCCGTGACCACCAGCCGCCGCACGGCGTCGGGGTCGTAGCCGCCGGGGCCGGCGGCCCACAGGCACTGCTGGAGCGCGGAGTGCTCGGAGTCGACCGGCACGATCTGGCCCGGCTTGGCCAGCCGCTTGACCAGCGGGCCGCCGATGATGAGCGACTCCTTGTTGGCCAGCGCGAGCGTGCGGCCCGCCTCCAGCGCCACCAGCGTGGAGGTCAGCCCCAACGCTCCGGTGATGCCGTTGAGCACCGTGTCGCACGGCAGCGCGGCCACCTGGGCCACGCCCTCGGGCCCGGCGAGCACCTCGGGGCTGACGCGGCGCGCGGCCAGGGCCTCCTTCAGCGCGGGCACGGCCGCCGCCTCGGCGACGGCGACCACGGGCACGCCGAACTCCGCCGCCTGCTCGGCCAGCAGGTCCACCCGCCCGCCCCCGGCCGCGAGCCCCGCCACGGTGTAGCGGGCCCGGCGGACGACGTCGAGGGCCTGGGTGCCGATGGAACCGGTGGAGCCGAGGACGACCACTGAACGCGGGCTCGTTGACTGCACCCGCCCATTGTCCCCTGACCGCGGACGTGCTCGGCAACGCGATCCCCTGCACCGCCTGTCCGCGTGATGGCCGCCCGTGCCCGGCCGGCAGGCGCTCCGGCCCTTTCCCGTACGGCGGGGCCGTACGGGAAACTCATGTTAACCAGGATATTCAGGTTTATTTATGTCGGAATACCGCTATATCCGAATTCGCAGATCATGAGAAATGCGGATATTGGCCCCGTTACCTTCCAACCTCAGATCAGGTTCCGGGAGGTAACCCCATGCATCGCAGACTCGCTCTGCTTTCCCTCTCCGCCCTCGCCGCCGGGGGTCTGCTCCTGCCGGCCGCCCCCGCGGGCGCCGCGCCCAAGACCGCGCCGCCCGCCGAGGAGGAGGCCGCCGACACCAGAGCCGAGCAGCGTCAGGTGCTCGACTACTGGACGCCGTCGAAGATGGCCAACGCCCAGCCGCTCGCCGCCCCGGCGCCCAGGCCCCCCGCCGGCAACGGCCAGGGCGAGCCCGGCCAGCCCAACGGCACCCGCTGGACCGCCCCGCCCACCGACCCCCAGGCGACGGTGAGCACCGGCAACCCCTGGACCAAGGGCGGCCAGGTCGTCAGGACCACCGGCCGGGTGTTCTTCACCTACCAGGGACGCAACGCCTCCTGCTCGGGCAGCGCCGTGACCAGCGCGAACAAGAGCGTCGTGATCACGGCGGGGCACTGCGTCAAGCTGGGCGGCGCCTTCCACACCAACTGGGTGTTCGTGCCGGGCTACGACAACGGGCAGCGCCCCTACGGCACCTGGGTGGCCACCAAGCTCATCACCACGCCGCAGTGGAACGCCCGGGAGGACATCAACTACGACATCGCCGCCGCCGTGGTCGCCCCGCAGCAGGGCAGGTCGCTCACCGACGTCGTGGGCGGGCAGGGCGTGGCGTTCAACCAGCCCAGGAGGCAGCAGATGTACGCCTTCGGCTACCCGGCCGCCGCGCCGTACAACGGCTCCAAGCTCATCTACTGCGCCGGGCGGGCCTTCGACGACTTCCTGCTCTCCCGCGACCACGGGCTCACCTGCAACATGACGGGCGGGTCGAGCGGCGGGCCGTGGCTGGTCGGCTTCGACGAGTCCACCGGGCACGGAACGGTGAACTCGGTGAACAGCTTCAAATACAACTTCGCCCCCAACTGGATGTTCGGCCCTTACTTCGGAAATGAGGCGCAGGCCGTTTACAACGAGGCACAATCCACCGGAGCCGCATAAGGATCTTTACGGAAAGTAGCCACAAGAGCACATCTCGTCGTGCACACTCGGGGGCCATGACCCTGAGCACCCCACTGCTGGCGGCCGCACCGCTCGTCGCGGGCCTCCTGGGCCCCGCGCTGGTCGGCGCGGCCCCCGGAGTTCCCCAGCCGATCGTCCGCCCGGCCGCCCAGGCTCAGCGGACCGACGTCGTCGAGCACGCCGCCGCCCGGACGCCCGCCGACCAGCAGCGCGTGCTCGACTACTGGACCCCCGAGCGCATGGCCGCCGCCCTGCCCATCGACCTGCTCGACGCCTTCTCCGCCGACGGCCCCGCCGCCAAGAACCGGCTGGTCGGCAAGGGCGGCCTCATCGGCAAGGGGGATCTGGTCGGCAAGGGCGGCCTCATCGACGAGGGCGGCCTGACCGGCAGGGTCGGCCTCGGCCTCGCGCCCGAGCTGGCCAACGGCGCCGCCAGGGTGATCCCGCGCCACCAGTCGGCCCGGCCCCTCACCACCACCTCCGGATCGCGCTGGCTGACCGGCGGCGCGGTCACGCGCACCACCGGACGGGTCTTCCTCACCCTCGACGGGGTGGACTTCGTGTGCTCGGCCGGCACGGTCCGCAGCGCCAACCGGGACCTCGTCGTCACCGCCGGGCACTGCGTCAAGGACGGCGCGGGCGCCTGGGCGCGCAACTGGACCTTCGTCCCCGGCTACCGCAGGGGCGGCGAGCGTCCCTACGGCTCCTTCACCGCCCGCCGCATGTTCGTCGCGGGCCCGTGGGCCCGCAGCGGCGACGACAGCCACGACCTCGGCATGGTGGCGCTCAACCGGTCGGGCGGGCGCCACGTGGCCGACGTCGTGGGCTTCCAGGAGATCGCCTTCAACCGGCCCCGCGGCGGCCAGATCTTCGGCTTCGGCTACCCCGCCGACCCTCCCTACGACGGCGAGCACCTCGTCTACTGCTCCGGCCGCGTCCACGACGACCCCCACGACGCCACGCGCGACCAGGGCCTGGGCTGCGACATGACGGCCGGCTCCAGCGGCGGCCCGTGGCTGTCGTCCTTCGACCCGGGCACCGGCCGCGGCGTCGTCACGTCGGTGAGCAGCTTCAAGTACAGCAACGACAGCCGCACCATGTACGGGCCCTACTTCGGGGAGGTGGCCAAGGCGCTTTTCAGTACGGCGGAGCGAGCGTGATGACAGTTATCGACGACGTTGAGGAGGGTACAGTGACACCGGTGATGTCCCTGGAGGAGCGCGTCGGCGCACTGGAGTCCTGGGTATTCCAGGCCCAGCCGATCCTGGTGAAGGCGGCCTCAATGCAGAAGACCCTTGACGAACTGCCCCAGCGGATACGAGAGGAATCCCTGGACTATCTCGAGCCGATGTTCGGTCTCACCTGGGAGAAGCTGGCCTCGAAGGAGGATCTGGCCGCCGTCCGCGACGAGCTCAAGGGCGACATCGCAACCCTCGACCGCAAGATCGACGCGGTTCGGGACGAGCTCAAGGGTGAGATCGCGACCCTCGACCGCAAGATCGACACGGTTCGGGACGAGCTCAAGGGCGACATCGCAACCCTCGACCGCAAGATCGACACGGTTCGAGACGAGCTCAAGGGCGACATCGCAACCCTCGACCGCAAGATCGACACGGTTCGAGACGAGCTCAAGGGCGACATCGCAACCCTCGACCGCAAGATCGACACGGTCGACCGAAAGATCGACACAGTTCGCGACGAGCTCAAGGGTGAGATCGCGGAGCTTCGCGGCCGGATGGACACCATGGACGACAAGCTGGACATGATCTTGGCGAAGCTCTCGTAATACCTACGAAACACGACGTCGGCTAGCTTCACGGGTCATGGAGGTCACGCTCACCCGCCCGCCGGGCGATTCCCCCGTGGTCCTCGAGCTGTGCGCCGAGCAGCAGGCCGAGCTGGCCTGGCGGCAGCGGCACGTCGTCGACGACACCCCCAAGCACCTCGACCCCCGCATCGAGTTCGTCCTGCTCATGGAGGGCGGCCGGGCGCTCGGGTGCGCCGGGCTCCAGCCGCTGGAGCCCGGCGTCGGCGAGGTGAAGCGCATGTACGTCCGGTCGGCGGCACGCGGGCGCGGCCTGTCGCGGCTGCTCCTTCGCGAGATCGAGGATCTCGCGAAGGAGCGCGGCATGGGCGTGCTGCGCCTGGAGACCGGCCGGCTGTTCCAGGAGGCGATCTCCCTCTACACCTCCTCCGGCTTCGCGCCGATCCCGAGGTTCGGCCCGTATGCCGGCTGCGCGGAGAGCGTCTGCTTCGAGAAGCGCCTCTAAAGCGTCAGCCCGGTGAGCACCATCGTCTTCTCGTAGGTCAGGTCCTCCATGGCCGAGCGCAGGCCCTCGCGTCCCACGCCCGACTCCTTGACCCCGCCGTACGGCATCTGGTCGGCCCGGTAGGACGGCACGTCCCCGATGATCACGCCGCCGACCTCGAGCTCCCGGTTGGCGCGGAAGGCCAGGTCGAGCGAGCGCGTGAACACCCCGGCCTGCAGGCCGTACCTGGAGGAGTTGACCGCCTCGAAGGCGGCGTCGGCGGACGGGACGGTCTGCACGACCATGACGGGCCCGAAGACCTCCTCGGCCGAGACCTTGGCGTCGGCGGGCACGTCGGCCAGCACGGTCGGCGCGATGGCGGCGCCGTCGCGGGTGCCGCCGGCCAGCACGCGGGCGCCCGCGGCGACCGCCTCCTCGATCCACTGCTCGACCCGCTCGGCGGCGGCCTCGGAGACCAGCGGCCCGACCTGGGTCTTCTCGTCGAACGGGTCGCCGGTCACCAGGGCGGAGACGGCCGGCAGCAGCTTGCCGAGGAAGGCCTCGGCGACCGGCTCCTCGACGATGACGCGCTGGACGGCGATGCAGCTCTGCCCGGCCTGGTAGTTGGAGAACAGCGCGATGCGGGAGGCCGCCCAGTCGAGGTCGGCGTCGCGCAGCACCACGGCCGCGGCGTTGCCGCCCAGCTCCAGGACGACGTGCTTGCGCGGCACGGAGTCCATGATGGAGTACCCGACCGGGCCCGACCCGGTGAAGGAGACCACCGGCAGGCGGGGGTCGTTCACCAGCGAGGCGGCGCGGTCGTTGGGCACCGGCAGCACGGAGAACATCCCGGCCGGCAGGTCGGTCTCGGCCAGGATCTCGCCCAGCGCCAGGGCCGACAACGGCGTGGCGGGGGCGGGCTTGACGACGACGGGGGCGCCGACGGCGATCGACGGGGCGACCTTGTGGGCGACGAGGTTCAGCGGGAAGTTGAACGGCGTGATCGCCAGGACCGGCCCGTACGGCACGCGCGAGACGTAGGCCAGGCGCCCGGCCGCGGCGGGCTCGGTGTCGAGCCGCATCACGCCGCCGGACCAGCGCCGGGTCTCCTCGGCGGCGAAGCGGAAGGTGGACACGGCCCGGCCGACCTCGGCGCGCGCCCACATGAGGGGCTTGCCGTTCTCGCTGGTGATGAGGTGGGCGAGCTCGTCGGCGCGCTCGGCGATGCGGCGCGACACGTGGGCGAGGGCCTCGGCGCGCACGTGGACGGGCAGCGCCGCCGCCTCCTTGGCCACCGCGTCGGCGGCGGCGACGGCCTCCTCGACCTGGGCCTCGGTGGGCACGGAGTGAGCGGCGACCACGCGCCCGTCGTGGGGGTTGGTGACGGTGAGCTCGGAGTCCCCGGTGGCGGGGCGTCCGGCGAGCCAGAAAGTGCGCACGTCCATACCTCGACGCTAGTTCACCCGTCGCCGGAGGGACCACGCCTGCCTGCACAAGAACCCCGCCCGACCCCTCCGTTACGCACAAACCCCACTATGTAACGAAACTGGCACTAATTCAGGATGTTTAGCGTGTGGAGCGGTTTGAACGATCTCCGCCCGGGCTAAGGATCCACCGGATGACTCTGCCGGAAGGGTGTGGCTCATGACGTCGGCGCCGCTGGGCCTGCAGGGCGCCTATCTCCTCGGTGAACGCGCGACACACGACGAGCTGCGCTCGCGTCTCCTCGACGTGGCGATCAAGATGCTGTCCAGCGACGGGCCCGAGGGCCTGTCCATGCGCCGGATCGCCGCCGAGGCCGGATGCTCGACCACGGTCATCTACACCATGTTCGGCAACAGGGAGGGCCTGGCCGAGGCGCTGTACCTGGAGGGCTTCGAGCGGATCAGGAAGCACCTGGAGTCGGTGCCGCCGCGACACGACCCGTTCGAGTACCTCACCGCGCTGGGCCCCGCCTACCGGGCCGCCTGCCTGGCCGAGCCGGGCTACTTCAGCCTGATGTTCGAGCGGGCCATCCCCGGTTTCGAGCCGAGCGAGCGGGCCAGGACGCTGGCGCGGGCCGCGCTCAACATCTTCGACCGGGTGATCGCCGACTGCATCTCGGCCGGGTATCTCATCCCCACGCAGCCCCGCAAGATCGCCGACGCGCTGTGGGCCGCCGCGCAGGGGGCGATCAGCCTGGAACGTGCCGGGCACCTGCGCGACGACCGCGTCTACGAGGCGGTGACCACGGCGACGATCTGCTGCTACCTGGCGGGCAGGGACATAGGCCCGCGCCGATAGGCGGCAAGCGGCCCCAGGAGGTCAGCGCAGGCAGGCCAGCGCCACCCACAGCTCCGCCCGCACCCCGGGATCGTCCAGGTCCCGGCCCAGCAGCTCGGCCACGCGCCTCATCCGGTAGCGCAGGGTGTGCCGGTGGATGCCGAGCCGTTGCGCCGCGGCGTCCCAGTGGCCGTTGCTGGCCAGGTAGGCCGCCAGCGAGCCGACCAGGTCGGCGCGGGAGCCGTACTCGAGCAGCGGGGCCAGCAGGGCGGCGGCGAAGGCTCTGGCGGCGGCGGGGTCCAGCAGCGACAGCAGGCCCTGTCCGGCCAGCTCGGTGAAGCGCACCAGCGTGCCGCCGCGCCTGGCCGCCGCGAACGCCTGCCTGGCCTGCTCGACGCCCTCGGCCAGCCGGTCCAGGGGCACCGGGCCGCCCATCCCCGCCGCGCCGGGCAGCTCGGCGGCCACGCGCTCCGCCTCCTGCACGTGGGCCAGCACGATCAGCTCGCCCTCGGCGCCGTCCGCCACGAAGCCTCCGGCTCTCACCTCGCCGGCGGTCACCAGCGTGACGACGGGCTCGTCCGGCAGCCGCTCGCCGAGCCGGGCCAGCGCCTCGCGCGCTTCCCCGGTCTGCCCCGCCAGGAGCAGGCGCAGGACGGCGGCGCGGACGCGGCGTTCGGCGGCGGCCTGGACCCGGCCGCGCTCCAGCGCCAGGGTGAGGATCGACGCGGCCGTGTTGATCACGGTGTGGGTGACGGGCGAGAAGGGGTGCCGGGCCCCCACGGCGAGCAAGGCGCGGATGCGGCGCCCGCTGCCCAGCGGCTGGACCACGATGTGCGCGCCGGGCGAGGACAGGGCGAGCGAGGACGGCGCCCTGCCCGCCACGGGAGCCGCCCGCCGCAGCCTCGCCAGCTCCTCCACCACGGGCTCGACGTCCGCGCCCGGCGTCGCGTGCCGGACCGCTCCGCCCTCCTCCAGCAGCGCCGCCCAGCCGCCCACCTCCCCGGCCAGGCGGCCGACCACCGCCTCCACGCCCTCCAGCGCGGCCCTGGTGAGCCGGCCCTGCGCCGCGAAGGCGCGGCTCAGCTCCTCGTACTGCTCGGCGGCCAGAGCCTCGCTGACGACCTTGCCGATGGCGATGAACGGCGTCTCGCGCGGCACCTCCACCAGCGGCAACCCCGCGGCGCGTGCGGCCTCCACCAGCTCGGGCGGCGTGGTGTCGTGCCCGAGCCCCACGCCGAACCCCAGCCCGGCCACCCCGCGCTCGATCAGCCGGCGGATATACGGTTCGTACGGCGGGGCCAGCCGCATCCCCGTGGTCAGCAGCAGCTCCCCGCCCTCCAGGAACGGCGTGGGATCCTCCAGCTCGCTGACCGCCACCCAGCGCACGGGCACGGCCAGGCCGCCCGCCAGCACCGGCAGGCGCAGCCGCCTGACCACGGTCTCCAGGGTTGGGGCCACCGGCGTTTGTCCATTTCGGCGCAGGTCTCTCAGGCCATCGTGCCACAGCGGAGTATCGGTCCGGCGCGCCGCCCGCCATACCGTCGGGAGCATGAGTCTTCCGCAGGAGCGCCGCCTCGTCACCTCCATCCCCGGCCCCAGGTCGCAGGAACTGCTGGCCCGCAAGCAGGCCGCCGTGCCGCCCGGCATCGGCACGACGCTGCCGGTCTTCGTCACCAAGGCGGGCGGCGGCGTCGTCGTGGACGCCGACGGCAACTCCCTCATCGACTTCGGCTCGGGCATCGCCGTGACGAACGTCGGCAACGCCGCCCCGCGCGTGGTCTCCCGGGTGCAGAGGCAGGTCGCCGACTTCACGCACACGTGCTTCATGGTCACGCCGTACGAGTCGTACGTCGCCGTCTGCGAGAAGCTGAACCGGCTCACCCCGGGCGACCACGAGAAGCGAACGTTCCTGGTGAACTCGGGCGCGGAGGCCGTGGAGAACGCCGTCAAGGTGGCCCGCCACGCCACCGGCCGCCAGGCGGTCGTGGTGTTCGACCACGGCTACCACGGGCGCACGCTGCTGACGATGACGCTCACCGCCAAGAGCATGCCGTACAAGCACAGGTTCGGGCCGTTCGCGCCCGAGGTGTACCGGGTGCCGCTGGCCTACCCCTTCCGCTGGCCGACCGGGCCCGGCAACTGCGCCGAGGAGGCCTACGCCCAGGCCGTCGACGTGATCACCAAGCAGATCGGCGCGGAGAACGTCGCCGCGGTGGTCATCGAGCCGATCGCGGGCGAGGGCGGCTTCATCGTCCCGGCCCGCGGCTTCCTGCCGCGCATCGCGCGGTTCTGCCGCGACAACGGCATCGTGTTCATCGCCGACGAGGTCCAGACCGGCTTCGCCCGCACCGGCGACCTGTTCGCCTGCGAGGACGAGGGCGTGGTGCCGGACATCATCTGCACCGCCAAGGGCATCGCGGGCGGCCTGCCGCTGGCCGCCGTCACCGGGCGCGCGGACCTCATGGACAAGGTGCACGTGGGCGGCCTGGGCGGCACCTACGGCGGCAACCCGCTGGCCTGCGAGGCCGCGCTGGCCGTGCTGGAGACCATCGAGGCCGAGGACCTGGTCGCCAAGGCCCGGCGGATCGGCGAGATCATGCTGCCGCGCCTGGAGAGCCTCAAGGAGCGCCACGACGTCATCGGCGACGTGCGCGGCCGCGGCGCGATGATCGCGATCGAGCTCGTCGAGCCCGGCACCAAGATCCCCAACCCGACGGCCACCCAGGAGATCGTCAAGCGCTGCCACGCCGAGGGCCTGGTGGTCCTCACCGCCGGAACCTATGGCAACGTGCTCCGCTTCCTGCCGCCGCTGGTCATGCCCGAGCACCTTCTGGAAGAGGGCCTGTCCATCCTGGAAAAGGCTGTGTCGATGGTCACGCCTATGGCGTGACGGCTCGGGGCGCCCGAAAGGCTCGCTCTTCCCTCGCGGCCAGAGCGAGCCGCGCCCCTCGCGGCCAGAGCGAGCCGCACCCCTCGCGATTTTTCGGGGGTAGGCATTTCTGGGGACAAAAAGGGCATCCGTCTTGCGATGGATGCCCTTCTTTGTTGCCGTACGGCAGGCGCCCGGGTGGACTTTTCACTCACCCTTGACGCTGAGCTGGACGACCGGACCGGCCGGCACGGCTATAACGGATCCGGTACAGGCCCGGGCGATCACTTCGGGGAGCGTGTTGACGTCCTCTCCCTCGTAAACGAGGGGATTCCAACCCACCGACCTACACGGAAAGGAGGACAGGTTGAGGTTCGCGGTGCACCGGCCCGCCATCGCGTGGCCCTTCCCGCGCAGACACGGCACGCCCTGCCGCCAGTTTGATGTTGCGGGCCGCGTTCACATCCGCGTGGCCGGCGACTCCGCAGGACCGGCAGCGGAACAGTGCTTGGCTCTCGCGACTGTTCCGATCCACGGTCCCGCACGCCGAGCACCGCTGGCTCGTGTACGCGGGGTTGACCTTCACCACCCGGCCGGGCGCCTTGTGTTCCAGCCGCTCTGCCAACCGGCCCCAGCCGGAGCCGAGGATGCCCCGGTTCAGCCCGGCCTTGGCCCGCACGTTCCGGCCGGGCGCCTCGACGGTGCCGCGCGCCGAGCGGGTCATGCCACGGATATTCAGCTCCTCCACGGCGATCACGTCGAACCGGCGGGCCAGGCAGGTAGAAGTCTTCTCCACCCAGTCCCTGCGCCGGTCGCTCTCGCGGGCCTTCAGCCGGGCGATCTGGGTTTTGGCCTTCGCCCGGCGGTTCGACCCGCGCCGGGCGCGGGCCAGCCTGCGCTGAAGCCTGCGCAGCCGAACCTGCTCCGATGTGGTCAAGCCGGGTGCGGTCAGCAGCTCGCCGGTGGACAAGGCGGCGCTGACGGCGACCCCGCGGTCCACGCCGACCATCTCGCCGGTGCCCGGTGCGGGGATCGGGGCGGGGAGCGCGGCGAAGGCCACATGCCAGCGCCCGGCCCGATCCCGGGTGACGCGGAAGGACTTGGCCCCCTCGGGGATGGGGCGGGACCAGCGGAAGCGCACCCATCCCACCTTGGGGATCCTCACCTCGCCCACCTGCCGCGAGACGCGGCGCGCCTCCCAGTGCCGTCCCCGGGTCCCGACGATGCGGAACCCCTCGTGCCGCCCGGCCTTGCGCCAGGTCGGCCGGTCGTGGGTGCCGTTGAAGAAGTTGGCCATGGCCTGGGCGAAGTCCCGCAACGCCTGCTGCTGCACCGTCTGGCTGCCCGCACGCAGCCAGGGAAACGCCGCGCGCGCCTCGGTCAACTGACGCGACTGCTCACCGTAGCCCGGCGCGCCGGCCCGTCCCAGCCGCCAGTGCGCGTGCTGCTCCACCGCCAGATTCCACACAAACCGCGCATGCGCGCAGTGCTCCAGCAACGCCGCCTCTTGGGCAGGCGTGGGCTGGAGACGGAACCGGGACATGTGATCAACCTAGCCGACCCCACCGACAAAACCGAGGGAGGAAGGGGCTTCCTCTCCCGTCTGACGGCGAGGGTCTCCGCCCCGACATTCGATGAACTGGGGCCCGACCGGAACGGTGAACAGCATGGTGACGTTCGACCCTGAGAGCCTCACCCTGGCCCAGTGCTTCGGCGACGCCTGCGTGGTCTGCCACAAGAAGTGGCCGCGGCCGCGCGTGCGCGTCGGCCGCCTGCCGGACGAGTCCGCGGTGATGGCCTGCCACGACTGCGCGGAGGCGCTCTTCCCCGCCCAGCTCGCCACCGTCCTCGCCTTCCCCACCCGCTGAGCGGGCGGCGTCCCGGCGCGGGCCGGGCCTAGGCCGCCAGGAGCCGGTGCTCCTCGCGCATGCCGCACGGCGAGCCGTACTCCTCCAGCAGCGTCAGGAACGGCACGGCGTCGAACGCCTCCGGCCCGAGCACGCCCTCGCCCCGCCACACCCCGTGGGCCAGCAGCTCCAGCGCGACGACCGGGTGGACGGCGGTCTGCCAGACCACGGCCTGCGCGCCGTACTCGGCCATCGACCAGGCGTTGTCCACCACGTGGTAGAGGTACACCTCGCGCGGCGTGCCGTCCTTGCCCAGCCCCTTGACCCAGGTGCCCGCGCATGTCTTGCCCCGCATGCGCTCGCCCAGCGTGGCGGGGTCGGGCAGCCGGGCCGCCACCAGGTCGCGCGGCGATACCTCGACGCCGCCCACGCGCACCTTCTCGGCGCTGTCCAGGCCCAGCTTGTGGAGGGTCTTGAGGACGGCGATGAACTCCTCGCCCAGGCCGTACTTGAACGTCACGCGCCCCACGTCGATCCAGCGCGGGACCAGCAGGACCTCCTCGTGCTCGACGTTGACGCACTCCACGGGCCCGATGCCCTCGGGGAAGTGGAAGATCTCCGGCTCGCTGAACGGCTCGGTGGTGTGCCAGTCGCCGTTCTCCCAGATCACCGGCGGGTTGAGGCACTCTTCGATGGTGGTCCAGATGGAGAAGGTGGGGGCGAAGTCGTAGCCGTCGACGACGAGGTTGGAGCCGTCCCTGACGCCGATCTCGTCGACCCGGCCGAACAGGTGGTCGGCGGCGTAGCGGGCGAAGACGTCGGCCAGGCCGGGCTCGACGCCCATGCCGACCAGCGCCAGCCGCCCGCGGTCGCGCCACTGGCCGTCCAGCGCGAACTGCTCGTCGCCGAGCTTGACGCCCGTCTTGCGGTACGGCTCGCGCGGATGGGGCCTGGACAGCGACATGGCCATGTCGAGGTAGTGCGCCCCGGCGTTCAGCGCGGCGCGGAACAGCGGCATCGTGAAGCGCGGGTCGACCGCGTTGAACAGCACGTCGCAGCGGTGCACGCGCAGCGCCTCCTCGACCTGGGCCTGGTCGGCGGCGTCGAGCCGGATGGCGCTGAAGCGGGGGTCGTCCACGCGGGCGACCGCCTCGGCCGCCCGGCTCTGTTTGGAGTCGGCGACCACGATGTGTTCGTAGAACTTTCGGCGAGCGGCGATCTTGACCATGGCGGAGCCGACGCCGCCGGCTCCCACAAGAAGGATTCTCATGCGCTGAGCCTAACTGACTGACTGACTAATCAGCCAGTCGGGATGCGGCCGAGCATCCCGCCCGCTCCGGAAGGTCCGGAAGGGAGGAGGTCAGCTCACGAGGTTCTTCCAGCGCCTGTCCCAGGCGGCCAGGTCGGTGCACTCCCCGTCACGGGACCGGCAGTCGCCGGGCGGGAACGCCACGCTCTTGAGCCGCTCGGGCCGGCCCACGCCGTACAGCCCGCACAGCATCCTGACCCGGTCCCACTCACCCGATTTGTCAGATTTATCGGATTTGTCGGATTTCTTCGCCTCGCACGCCTCGGGAGCGGCCGGAGCCAGCCCCATCCAGGCCGCGGCGGCGCGCTGGGTGTCGGCGGAGGCGGTCCAGCCGAGCCAGCGGTAGGCGCAGTCGACGTTGGAGACGTTGGCGCCCAGCATCCAGGAGTCCACCCAGCCGGTGGTCCTGGCCGTGGCGAGCCTCTTGACCGGCTCGCCGGCCTTCGCCAGGGCGCTGCGCACGTACGGCGTGGCCTGCGCGTAGTCGATCTGGCCGGTGGCGAATCCCCTGACGATGTCGAGCGTGCTCGTCCAGTACTGACGCTTGTGCGCCTTCAGCTCCTCGGTCAGCCGGCCCAGCGCCGCGGCCGGCAGCTCGAGGGGGTCCTCGCCGAACGCCAGCGCCGCGTGGCCCAGCGTCAGCGGCGTGTCCCTGACCGCCGCCCGCTCGGAGGTGTAGAGCTGCTCGGCGCGGGGCCGCCCGACCCGCGTGGCGTCGTAGACGGTCTCGTAGAAGCCCCACAGGAACGGCACGCCGTACGTCTTCCCGCCGCGCACGGCCTGCTCGCGCAGCCGCTCGGTGAGGTCGTCGTAGCCGGGCACCCTGGCGGTGTCGACGGGTTGCACCCGCCTGTCCGCCACCAGCGAGTCCAGCAGGTCGGGACCGGCCGACAGCACGTCGTAGGACCGCCTCGCGGCCGCGTCCCGCAGCTCCTGGGGCGTGCGGACGAGGTCGAGCCGCGCGATGCGGCAGCCCGTCGCCTCCTCGAAGGTCGTCACCCAGTTGACCTTGGAGCTGGAGCCGCCGTACTCGGCGTAGCCCCGGTAGGCCAGGATCTGCAGGGTGCCGTCGCCCCTGGTGGCGCCGGCCGTCGGAGCCCGGCTCGGTGCCGGGCTCCCTGTCGGGCTGGGCGTGGGGCTCGGTGTCGGGGGGCGCACCGCTCCCGTGGACGCGATCAGCACGGCCAGGACGGCCAGCGCGGTCACGGGTGTACGGCTCGGCACGTCGCCCCCCTTCGCTCGGCTTGTCGGCTGGAGCCTACCGGGCGTTCCAGCCGACCCGCCGGAGAGCTACTTGTTGGTGGGGAAGCCCAGGTTCACCCCGCCGTGCGAGGGGTCGAGCCACCGGGAGGTGACGACCTTGCCGCGGGTGTAGAAGTGGACGCCCTCGGCACCGTGCACGTGCGTGTCGCCGAACAGGGAGGACTTCCAGCCGCCGAAGCTGTAGAAGGCCATCGGCACCGGGATCGGCACGTTGATGCCGACCATGCCGACCTCGACCTCGTTCTGGAAGCGCCGGGCGGCGCCGCCGTCGTTGGTGAAGATCGCGGTGCCGTTGCCGTACTCCAGGGAGTTGATGACCTCCAGGCCCTCCTCGTAGGAGCCGACCCGCACGATCGACAGGACCGGGCCGAAGATCTCCTCGGTGTGCACCCGGGAGCCCGGCTTGACGTGGTCAAGCACGGTGGGCCCGAGGAAGAAGCCGGGGTGCTCGGTGACCGCGACGGAGCCCACGCGGGCCTGCCGGCCGTCCACGACGATCTTGAAGCCTTCGTCCAGGTCCAGGTAGGAGGCGACCTTGTCGCGGTGCTCGCGGGTGACCAGCGGCCCCATCTCGGAGGCGGGGTCGTCGCCGGGACCCACCTTCAGCCGCCCGACCCGCTCCACGATCTTGTCGACGAGCTCGTCGCCGATCGGGTCGACGGCCAGCACCACCGAGATGGCCATGCACCGCTCGCCCGCCGAGCCGAAGCCGGCCGACACCGCCGAGTCGGCGACCAGGTCCAGGTCGGCGTCCGGCAGCACGAGCATGTGGTTCTTGGCGCCGCCCAGCGCCTGGACCCGCTTGCCGTGCCTGGTGCCGGTCTCGTAGATGTAGCGGGCGATGGGGGTGGAGCCCACGAAGGAGACCGCCTTGACGTCCGGGTGCTCCAGGAGCCGGTCCACCGCGACCTTGTCGCCCTGCACCACGTTGAAGACCCCGTCCGGCAGCCCGGCCCGCTTCCACAGCTCGGCCATGAGCAGCGAGGCCGACGGGTCCTTCTCCGAGGGCTTGAGGATGAAGGCGTTGCCGCAGGCGATGGCGATGGGGAACATCCACATCGGCACCATGGCCGGGAAGTTGAACGGCGTGATCCCGGCCACCACGCCGAGCGGCTGGCGGATGGAGTAGGAGTCCACGCGGGTGGACACGCCCTCGGAGAAGCCGCCCTTGAGCAGGTGCGGGATGCCGCAGGCGAACTCCACGACCTCCAGGCCGCGCGCCACCTCGCCCAGGGCGTCGGCGTGGACCTTGCCGTGCTCGGCGGAGATGAGCGCGGCCAGCTCGTCGCGGTGGGCGTCCACGAGCTCGCGGAAGCGGAACAGCACCTGGGTGCGCTTGACGAGCGAGGCGTCGCGCCAGGCGGGGAAGGCGGCGGACGCGGCGGCCACGGCCGCGTCGACGTCGGCGACCGAGGCCATCGCGACGTGCCCGCTGACCTCGCCGGTCGCGGGGTTGTAGATCTCACCCGTACGGCTGCCGCCGTCGGCGGGGGATCCGTTGATCCAGTGCTTAACGGACTTCATCGTTGATGGTCTCCAGAGCGGTCACGATGATGCCGAGGCCTTCGCGGGCCTCGTCCTCGGTCAGGGTGAGCGGCGGGGCCATGCGGATCGCGGTGCCGTACAGGCCGCCCTTGCCCGCGAGCAGGCCGAGCTTCTTGGACTCCTCCATGAACCGGGCCGCCAGCTCGGGCGAGGCCAGCTCGACGGCGAACATCAGGCCCTTGCCGCGCACGTCCTTGACGATGGGCAGACGCCCCGCGGCCTCGCGCAGGCCCTCGATGATGATCGCGCCGGTCTTGGCGGCGTTGGCCTGCAGGTCGTGGTCGAGCACGTAGTCGAGGGTGGCGTTGGCGGCGGCCATGGAGATCGGGTTGCCGCCGAAGGTGGCCAGGCCCACGGCGTGCAGGGAGTCCATCAGGTCGCCGCGCGCCACGACGCCGCCGACCGCAAAACCGTTGCCCAGGCCCTTGGCGAAGGTCATCATGTCCGGCGTCACGCCGTGGTTGTGGATGCCGAAGAACGCCGAGCCGGTGCGGCCCCAGCCGGTCTGCACCTCGTCGGAGACGAACAGGATCCCGTGCTCGTCCAGCACCTCCTTGTAGGCGGCGAACAGCCCGTCGGGCGCCATGGTGAAGCCGCCCACGCCCTGGATCGGCTCGGCGATCAGCGCGGCGACGTCGCGGGAGCAGGCCGTGGCCAGCACGTGGCGCAGGTCGGCCACGCACGCCTCGATGTACTCCTGGTCCGTCATCTTCGCGAACTGCGGCAGGTGCCGGTCGGCGCCGTGCAGGAAGTGCACGTTCAGCGGCGAGAGCGAGTTGTTCTTCCAGGAGGCGTTGGAGGTGACGGAGATCGCGCCGAAGGAGCGGCCGTGGTAGCTCTGCCGCATGGCCAGCACCTGGTCGCTCTTGCGGGCGTAGGTGGCCAGCAGCAGCGCGGTCTCGTTGGCCTCGGTGCCGGAGTTGGTGAAGAACACCTTGGCGTCGGGGATGCCCGACAGCCTGGCGATCTTCTCGGCCAGCTCGACCTGGCCGCGCAGCAGGTAGACCGTGCTGGTGTGGACCACGCCGGTGGCGAGCTGCCGCTCGACCGCCTCGCGCACCTCGGGCACGTCGTACCCGATCATGTTGGTCAGGATCCCGGCGAAGAAGTCCAGGTAGCTCTTGCCCGTCGCGTCGACGACACGGTTGCCCTTGCCGCGGACGATCTCGATGGGCTCGTTGTAGTACAGGGCCACCCAGTTGGGGATCACTGCCCGGTGGCGCGCAAGAAGGTCGGACATATATCGAGTATCCAGGCTCTTCGCCATGCTTCCTACCGTCAACCTGTCGGGGATGCGCCGATCCCGCCTTACAGGGTGCCGGATCCCCTAGGGGATCCCCCGTGCGCCTGGCGCGGTACGGCCCGGCCGCCGGTTACCTCTCCGGGGGCAGGCCAGATGCCCTCCGGGGGCCGACGCCCGGACGGGGGCTGTTCGCCGACGATCGGATCACCGATGAAACGGGAGGAGATCCGGACATGACGCTCACCGTCGACCACCGCCCCGAGGCCCTTGCCGGCCCGCCGAAGCTCACCCGGGAGCAGCTGCGCGCCGCCCAGGAGGAGACGCTGGCCGCCCCGCGCATGGACTACAGCCTGCTGGCGCGGATGATGTTCAAGCCCGTGGACCTCCTGTACGGCAGGCAGGGCTCGTTCACGAAGTTCGCGATGCTGGAGATCATCGCGCGCGTGCCGTACCAGGCCTGGGAGCGGATGGGCTACTGGGCGGTCCACCGGTACCGCACGCGCTCCGACCTGGCCCGCCGGGTGTTCGAGCGGATCGTCGAGGCCCGCTCCGACCAGGACAACGAGCAGTTCCACCTGCTGATCCTGGAGGACCTGGTCGACCGGCAGGGCATCAGGCGCAACTGGCTGCTGCACCGGGTCGCGCCGTGGCTGATCTCGTTCTTCTACTACCACGTCTCGTGGCTGCTGTTCCTGGTCCACCCGAAGTCGAGCTACCGGCTCAACGCCGAGTTCGAGGACCACGCCGAGCACTCCTACATGGAGTTCGTGGCCGACAACCCGCACCTGGAGTTCGTGCCGGACCCCGGCGCCTACACCCGCGAGTACGGCCACTACCGCTCGGTGGCCGACCTGCTGCGGCAGATCGGCCACGACGAGCGGGTGCACAAGCTGGACAGCCTGGAGAAGATGGCCGAGCCCCGTCTCTAGGAGCCCGTCTCTAGGAACTCTGCAGGACGGCCTCCTGGGCCTGCGGCTTGCGCGAGCGCAGCAGCGCCAGGCCCAGCAGGGCCGCCGCCACGCTGAACCCGGCGCTGATCCACGAGCCGGTGGCCATGGCGGTGGTGAAGGCCTCCTTGGCGGGCTCGGCGAGCCCGAGCTGGAACGCGGCGCCGATGGAGTCGCGAGCGGCGGCGGGGGCGTCGCCCGGCATGTTGGCGCCGAAGACGCCCGCCAGCACGCTGCCCAGCACCGCGATGCTGACGGCCATGCCGACCTGCTGGAGGGTGTCGTTCATGGCCGAGCCCACGCCGGCGTGCTCCAGCGGGATGGCGTTCATGATGGAGGCGTAGGCGGCCGGTCCCGCCAGGCCGCCGCCGATGCCCATGACCAGCATGCTGACCAGCACCGGCAGGTAGCCGGAGCCCGTGGCCAGGATCGCGAAGGCGCCGGCCATGACGAGCAGGCCCGCCACGATGAGCGTCTTGTTGCTCACCTTCTTGCCCAGCCCGGCGCCCACGCCGTTGAAGACGGCGGCGGCCACGGCGTACGGCAGCAGCGCCAGGCCGGCCTGCATCGGCTCGTAGCCGAGCACGAACTGCAGGTACTGCGTGAGCATGAGCAGGACCGCGCCCATGCCGAAGACCATGAGCAGCAGCGTGAAGCAGGTCCCGGTGAAGTCGCGGCTGCGGAAGACGGCCAGCGGCAGCATCGGGTGGGCCGAGCGGCGCTCCCACCACACGAACGCGGCCCAGGCCACGACCGCCAGCGCGATCACGGGGACGTTCCACTCCCTCTCGATGATCACGTAGACGGTGGAGGTGAGCGCCGCGATGGACAGCACCACGCCGACCAGGTCGACCTTCCTGCTCGACTGGCCCTTGGTCTCGGGCATCAGCACGAGCGCGGCCACGATCGCCAGGGCGGCGACGGGCACGTTGATCAGGAAGACCGAACCCCACCCGTAGTGCTGCAGCAGGAAACCGCCCAGGGTGGGCCCGAGGACGACCGCGACCATGGAGGTGGTCGCCCAGGCGGCCATGGCCTTGCGCCGTTCCTCCTCGTCGAAGACCGTCATCATGATCGACAGGGTGGAGGGCATGAGGACGGCGCCGCCGACGCCCATCACGGCCCGGGCCGCGATCAGGTGCCACGGCTCGGTGGACGCGACGGCCAGGAGGGAGGCCGCGCCGAAGACGGCCAGGCCCACCAGCAGCATCAGCCGCCTGCCGTACCGGTCGGACAGGCTGCCCGCGGTGAGCAGCAGGCCGGCGAAGACCAGCACGTAGGCGTCGAGGATCCACTGGACGTCGGAGGTGGTGGCGCCCAGGTCCGTCATGAGGGACGGGATGGCCAGGTTCAGCACGGTGCTGTCGATCATCAGCACCAGGACGGAGAGGCAGAGCACCGCGAGGATCCACCAGCGGCGCGGGTCTCGCACAGCGTTCGAGTCCACTCGTACATCGTTCGACTTCACTCGCACAGTGTACGACAAATCTCGTACAGTGTGCGAGCCGTTTTAGACTGGCGGTGTGACCAAGCAGTTCTCCTCGGTGTGGACACGCGAGCCGCACCCGCCCAGGCAGGCCGGACTGAGCCGCGAGCAGATCGTCAAGGCGGCCCAGGAGATCCTCGACGCCGAGGGCCTGGAGGCGCTGAGCATGCGCAAGCTCGGCGCCAAGCTCAACGCCGGCGCGACGAGCCTGTACTGGCACGTGGCCAACAAGGACGAGCTGCTGGAGCTGGTCTACGACGAGGCCTGGGGCGCGGTGCGGCTGCCGGATCCGGACGAGACGAGCTGGCGCGAGGTCATGACGACCTTCGCCTACAGCCTCCAGGACGCCATGATGCGCCACCCCTGGATGACCTCGCTCATCGGCCGCATGGCCGCGCTGGGCCCCAACGCGCTGCGCCTGACGGACCGGCTGCGCAAGGCCTTCAAGAAGGCCGGGTTCACCGGCATCGACGTCGACTTCGGCTGCGCCGCGATCATGTCCTACGTCCTGGGCTACACCATCCCCCAGGTCGCATGGATCAAGGCGGCCGGCGGCGACTACGACCTCGACAGCATCGTGGCGGCCATCGAGCGGGCCGGCGCCGACTACCCCGAGCTGGTCGCCGAGTACCGGGATCTGCACAGCCACGATCCGGCCGCCCACCGGGCCATGGCCTTCGACTTCGGCCTGCTGTGCGTGCTCGACGGCCTTGAGTCGCGGCTGCGCAAGGGAGCAGGATCCTAACCATGAACGACGTCAGCGCCTTTCACGCCGCCCGTGACCTGCTGCTCGAGTCCGACTACGCCACCGCCCGCCGCGAGTTCCGCTGGCCCGTGCTGGAGGAGTTCAACTGGGCGCTCGACTGGTTCGACCGCCTGGAGGGCACGGCCCTGAAGTTCGTCGACGGCCCGAGCTACACCTTCGCCGAGCTGTCCAGGCGCTCCAACCAGGTCGCCAACTGGCTGCGCTCCCAGGGCGTGCGCCGCGGCGACCGGGTCCTGCTCATGCTCGGCAACCAGCTGGAGCTGTGGGAGTCGATGCTGGCCTGCATGAAGCTCGGCGCGGTCATCATCCCCGCGACGACCCTGCTGACCGAGAAGGACGTCGCCGAGCGCATCGAGCGCGGCCAGGTCGCCCACGTCATCGCCAACGCCGGCGACGCCGCCAAGTTCACCGGCGGGCCGTACACCAAGATCGCGGTCGGCGAGTCCTACGGCTGGCTGCCCTTCCACGAGTCCGCCACGGCGCCGGAGGACTTCACCCCCGACGGTCCCACCAAGGCCTCCGACACCCTGCTGCTGTACTTCACCTCCGGGACGACCTCCCAGCCCAAGCTGGTCGAGCACACTCACGCCTCCTATCCCGTCGGCCACCTGTCGACGATGTTCTGGATCGGCGTGCGGCCCGGCGACGTGCACCTCAACATCTCCTCCCCCGGCTGGGCCAAGCACGCCTGGAGCAGCTTCTTCGCGCCGTGGAACGCGGGCGCCACCCTGCTGGTCCACGACTACCAGCGCTTCTCCGCGCCCCGCCTGCTGGAGGTGCTGCGCGACGAGCGCGTGACCACCTTCTGCGCCCCGCCGACCGTCTGGCGCATGCTCATCCAGGAGGACCTGGCCGCCTGGAAGCTGCCGCTGCGCACCGCGGTCGCCGCCGGCGAGCCGCTCAACCCCGAGATCATCGACCAGGTCGCCAAGGCGTGGGGCATCACCATCCGCGACGGCTACGGCCAGACCGAGACCACCGCGCAGATCGGCAACGTGCCCGGCATGCCGGTCAAGCCCGGCTCGATGGGCCTGCCGCTGCCCGGCTACGACGTCGTCCTCCTCGACCCGTCCACCGGCGAGCCGGGCGACGACGGCGAGATCTGCCTGCCGCTCGGCGACGGCCGCCCGCTCGGCCTCATGCGCGGCTACGTCGGGCGCTCGCTGACCGCCGAGGACGGCTACTACCACACCGGCGACGTCGCCACCCGCGACGCCGACGGCTACATCACCTACGTGGGCCGCACCGACGACGTCTTCAAGGCCTCCGACTACCGCATCTCGCCGTTCGAGCTGGAGAGCGTGCTGCTGGAGCACGAGGCCGTGGCCGAGGCCGCCGTCGTCCCCGCGCCCGATCCGGTACGGCTGGCCGTGCCCAAGGCGTTCGTCACGCTCGCGCCGGGCTACGAGCCCACCGAGCAGACCGCCCGGTCGATCCTGGAGTACTGCCGGGCCAACCTGGCCCCCTACAAGCGCATCCGCCGACTGGAGTTCGCCGAGCTGCCCAAGACCATCTCGGGGAAGATCCGCAGGGTGGAGCTGCGCGAGCAGCCGCCGGGGGTCGAGTACACCGAATGAGCCCTGACATCAACCCGTAAAGGGATTGTTGTCCAGAATTACAGTCTGATCGGATAGGCTCGCCCCGTGCTGCCCACCATCGCCGACGTTCTCGCACTGGAGACGGTGCGCCGGGGGAACCCGCGCGTCGTCGCCGGGGCGGACCGGCTCGACACGCGCGTGCGGTGGGTGCACGTGGGCGAGGTGGCCGACCTGGCCCACCTGCTCAGGGGCGGCGAGCTGGTGCTGACCACCGGGGTCGCGCTGCCCGAGGACCCCGAGAAGCTGGCCGCCTACATCGGCGAGCTGGCCGCGGTGGGCGCCTCCGGGCTCATCGTCGAGCTGGGCCGCAGGTTCGTCCGCGAGCTGCCGCCCGCGGTGGTCAAGACGGCCGAGGAGCACGGCCTGCCGCTGATCGTGCTCACCCGCGAGACGCCGTTCGTGCAGATCACCGAGTCGGTCCACTCGCGGATCATCGACATCCAGCTGGAGGAGCTGCGCGCCTCCGAGCAGCTGCACGAGGTCTTCACCGAGCTGTCGGTCGAGGGCGCCTCGCCCGCCGAGGTGCTGGCCCAGGTCGCCCGGCTGGCCGGGCGGCCGGTCGTGCTGGAGAACCTCGCCCACCAGGTGCTGGCCTGCGAGTCGGCGGGCCGCGACACCGGCACGCTGCTGGCCGGGTGGGAGACCCGTTCGCGGGCCGTGGCGCCGGAGGAGCGCACCGCCTACGACAAGGCCTCCGGCTGGCTGGTCACCGTGGTCGGCGCCCGCGGCCAGGACTGGGGCCGGCTGATCCTCGTCTGCGACTCGCCGCCCAGCCCCCGCGACATGGTGCTGGCCGAGCGGGCCGCCACCACGCTGGCCCTCGGCCGCCTGCTCGAACGCCACCAGGAGTCCCTCGAACGCCAGGCGCACGGCACGATCCTGCACGGCATCCTCACCCACGCCTACGCCGACCCCGACGAGGCCGCCGCCCGCGCCCGGGCCGTCGGCGTGCCGCTCACCGGGCGCAGGCTGGTCAGCGTCGTCATCCGCCTGACCGAGCAGGCCGAGCAGGCCCTCGACGGCCAGGCCGAGCTGGGCGAGCTGGCCGAGGCCGCGGCCGCCGCCTGCCGCGACGTGCGCCTGCCCGCCCTCGTCGGCACGCTCGACCAGGACCGGGTCGGCCTGCTGCTGCCGCTCCCGCCGCGCACCAGCGTCGAGCCCGCCCTGACCGCGCTGGCCGAGCGGCTGCGCGCCCTGTGGCAGCCGGGCTCGGCGTTCGTGCTGGCCGCGGGCTCGGTGGTGGACTCGGTCCGCGACGTACGGCGCAGCTTCCTGGAGGCCGAGCAGGTCGCCGGCGTGGCGGTGCGCCAGCCGGACGGCCGGGCCTTCTACCGGCTGCCCGACCTGCGCCTGCGCGGCCTGCTCCACCTGCTCAGGGACGACGCCCGGCTGCAGACCTTCGCCGAGCGGGAGCTGGGCACGCTGCTGGCGCACGACGCGCAACGCGGCGGCGACCTGACCAGAATCCTGCGCATCTACCTGGACTCGGGCAGGAACAAGGCGGTCGCCGCGCAACGCGCGCACCTGTCCCGCCCCGCCTTCTACGACCGCCTGCGCCGCCTGGAGCGCATCCTCGACACCGACCTGGACGACGTGGAGTCGTGCCTGTCGCTGCACGTCGCCCTGCTGGCCCTGGAATCCTTCCGCCGCGATACCCGTTAGAGAGCCCTGTTCATGTCCGACGCCGTGCCTTCGCCGCTCGCCGCGCTGCCCTCCGCGGGCGCGGTCGCCTTCCCCGCCGGATCGGCGCGGCTCGTCCCCGACCCGCTGGACCCGGCGCAGATCGTGGCGGGCACCCCGGAAACGTCCGTGCTGGAGCTGGGCGAGGGGCGCGGCGTCTGGGAGATCACGCCGGGCGTCGTGACCGACGTGGAGCGGGACGAGATCTTCGTCGTGCTGTCCGGCCGGGCCACCATCGAGGTGGAGGGCGGCGCGACCGTCAAGGTGGGGCCGGGCGACGTGTGCCTGCTGGCCGAGGGGGCCAAGACGACCTGGACGGTGCACGAGACGCTGCGCAAGGTCTACCAGGCCCGCTGACGCCCGTCCCGGCCGCGCCCTGCCGTACGGGAGGCTAGCGGGGGTCGGCGCGCAGCCTGAGCTCCTCCACCGCCTCGCACGTCTCGGCGACCGGGTCGTCGCCGCGGCCCAGTGCGCCCGCCAGGCGGCAGGCCATCTCGCGGAACGCCGGGGCGTCGTCGCCCAGGGCGGCCAGCACGTGCTCCTCCACGTGCCGCAGCCGGGCCTGGACCTGCGACCACACCTCACGCCCGCGCTCGGTGGCGACCACCCGGCGGTTGCGCCGGTCGGCCGGATCGGGGCGGCGCTCGACCAGCCCCAGCCGCACCAGGTCGTCGATGAGGTAGGTCAGGACCGTGCGGTCGATGCCGAGCTGGCGCGCGATGGCGACCTGGTTGGCCGGGAGGTCCTGGACCGCGGCGGCGAGCACCTGGTAGCCGCGCGGCCCCCCGGGCAGGTCGCTGATGACGGCGTCGGCGGCCTTGACGTAGGTGCGGAAGACCGTGCCGAGCGCCCAGCCGAGGTCGGCGTCGAGCCCGGTGTCCGTAGTCATGACCCCAGCCTACCATCAAGTTCGCTTCGCAACCTTCTGTCTGATATATCATCTGTGAACAAGAAGGTTTGGTTAAGGAGGGCCTGTGTCGGACTACGGGCACGATCTGCTGTTCGGTGTCTTCCTCACCCCGGCGGCCGCGCAGGCCGACCGGACCCTGGCGCTCGCCCGGCTGGCCGACTCGGCGGGGCTGGACCTGGTGACCGTCCAGGACCACCCCTACCAGCCGGCGTTCCTCGACGCCTGGACGCTGCTGTCGGTCATCGCCGCGCGCACCGAGCGGGTGCGGGTCGCGCCCAACGTGGCGAACCTGCCGCTGCGCCCGCCCGCCGTCCTGGCCAAGAGCG
Source organism: Thermoactinospora rubra (assembly GCF_002093975.1). GTDB lineage: Bacteria > Actinomycetota > Actinomycetes > Streptosporangiales > Streptosporangiaceae > Nonomuraea > Nonomuraea rubra_A. Next base: position 5,974 of record NZ_KZ084333.1, on the reverse strand, counting down.
TGGCCAGCCTCGACGTCCTCAGCGGCGGCCGGGCCGAGCTCGCCCTGGGCGCGGGCGCCTTCGCCGACGCGGTCGCCACGCTGGGCGGGCCCCGCCGCACCCCCGGCGAGTCGCTGGAGGCGCTGGAGGAGGCCATCCAGGTGATCAGGGCGCTGTGGTCGCCCGGGACCGCGGCGTTCGAGGGCAGGCACTACCGGCTCCAGGACGCGCGGCCCGGGCCGTTCCCGGCGCACGAGGTGGGCATCTGGCTCGGGGCGATCAAGCCGCGCATGCTGCGCCTGACCGGGCGTGCGGCCGACGGCTGGCTGCCCAGCGCCCCTTATGTGCCGCCGGAACGGCTGGCCGAGTCCAACAAGATCATCGACGAGGCGGCCCGGGAGGCGGGCCGCGACCCGGCCGCCGTCCGGCGCCTCTACAACATCGGCGGCGGCTTCCCGCGCGGCTCGGCCGCCGACTGGGCCGAGCAGCTCGCCGAGCTCACGCTGACCGAGGGGATGAGCGCCTACATCCTCGCCTCGGACGACCCGGACACCATCCAGGCGTTCGCGGCGGAGGTGGCCCCGGCCGTACGGGAGCTGGTCGCGGCCGAGCGCGCCGGGACGGGGGCGGAGGAGGCGCGGGCCGTGCCCGAACCGGCCTCCGCCCCGCACGCCGGGGAGACCGCCCCGGACGCCGGGCAGATCTCTGGCCTGCGTGCCGAGCCTTCGCACGAGCAGGCCCCGGCCCCGCACTCTGAACTCCCGCGTGTGCAGGCCCCGGCTTCGCGCGCCGCGCGGGGGCCCGTCTCCGGGCTGGGCGTCACGCCCACCCCCGCCCCCGCCGTACGGCACAGCGACGAGCGGCTGTGGGACGAGTCGGCCCGGCCCAAGGGCCCGGCGCCCGATCCCGGCCGCACCTACAGCCCGCGCGAGCGCGCCTCCGGCCGGCACCTCGTCGACGTCCACGACCACCTGCGCACCGAGCTCGACCAGGTCCGCGACCTGGTCGAGCAAGTCATCGCCGGATCCATGGACCCCGGCGCGGCGCGCTCGCACATCAACGCCATGACCATGCGCCAGAACAACTGGACGCTGGGCGCGTACTGCTCGGCCTACTGCCGGGTCGTCACCGTGCACCACACGCTGGAGGATGAGAGCCTGTTCCCCCAGCTGCGGCGCGCCGACCCGCGGCTGGCCCCGGTGATCGACCGGCTGGAGGAGGAGCACCAGGTCATCCACGGCGTCCTGGAGCGGGTGGACCGCGCGCTCGTCGCCGCCGTGAGCTCGCCCGGCGGGCTGGCCGAGCTGCGCGGGGCGGTCGACGTGCTCACCGACGCGCTGCTGTCGCACCTGTCGTACGAGGAGGCCGAGCTCGTCGAGCCGCTGGCCCGGCTGGGCGTCATGTGACCGAGCCGGGTCCGTGGCGGCCCCGGCCGTGACCGCCGGGCCCGGGCGGCCGTTCGGGCGGTCATGCGGGGGTGATGCGGGCGGTCACGAGGACGAGCGCGGTCATGAGGCGGCGCGGGAGGCGATCGTGTACCCCATCGCGTCGCGCACCTCGTCGAGGGTCCGCACCGCCACCTCCCGCGCCCGGGCGTTGCCCTCGCGCAGCACCGCCAGCGCATCGCCCTCCCCCAGCTCGCGGCGGCGCCGGCGGATGGGGCGGCAGAACTCGTTGACCGCCTCGGTGACCAGCCGCTTCAGCGCGGCCGCCCCGCCGTACCCGATCTCCTCGGCGATCTCCTGCGGCCGGCGGCCCAGGCACAGTCCGGCGAGCGAGAGGAGGTTGGCCACGTTCGGCCGGCGGTCCGGCTCGTAGGTGATCAGCCGCTCGGAGTCGGTCACCGCCCGCCTGATCAGCGCGGCGGTCTCGTCCTCCGTGGCCTTCAGCGCGATGGCGTTGCCCCGCGACTTGCTCATCTTGCCGCCGTCCAGCCCGGCCACCAGCGGGGCGTCGCTCAGCATCGCCTCCGGGAGCGGGAAGACCGGGCCGTAGCGGTCGTTGAAGCGCCGGGCGATGGTCCGCGTGACCTCCAGGTGCGGCAACTGGTCCTTGCCCACCGGCACGAGCGTGGCCTTGCAGAACAGGATGTCCGCCGCCTGGTGCACGGAATAGGTGAACATCAGCCCGCTGACCGCGGCCTGCGAGCTGTGGGCGATCTCGTCCTTCACGGTCGGGTTGCGCCCCAGCTCGGACACCGTCACCAGGCTCAGGAACGGCAGCATCAGCTGGTTCAGCTCCGGCACGGCGCTGTGCTGGAAGATCGTCACCTTGGCCGGGTCCAGGCCGACCGCGAGGTAGTCCAGGACCAAGTCGGTGACGTTGCGCCGGATCTCACCCGGCCGGTCCCGATCGGTGATCACCTGGTAGTCGGCGACCAGCACGAACACGGGATGCAGGTCCTGCAAGACCAGCCGGTTGGCGAGCGACCCGAAATAGTGGCCAAGGTGGAGCGAGCCGGTCGGGCGGTCGCCGGTGAGGACGACATGGGTTGACGTTCGGTGCATTCTGGGTCCCTTTCCACCGTCCCCAGACACCGAAAAGGCCGTCCGAGGACGGCCTTATCTCGCATGCGGAATCAACGGCCGTCGGGCGGCCGCCACCACATGCTGATCAAAACCATGCACCCAGTGTAGATCCAATGGTGTCAATCTCGTAACCACACCTCATGCTTTCGCGTGTTCGGCTGACCTTCACGCCTTGATCTCGCCAGGATGGTCCGGTCCCGTAAGACCCTCCTGGAGTTGCTTCATGTCACGACGCACCCTCGTCGTCGGCCTAGCGCTGGCCACGTCGCTGACGACGACGGCCGTACCCCTCGGCCCGCTGCCCGCGACCGCCCAGGTCACCGCCCAGGTCCAGGCGGTGCGGTTCCCCGGCGGCTCCTTCCCGCTGGGAACGCCGCGCGCCGTACCGGCCAGAACCCAGTCCAGGGTCGCGCCGGGCGTCGACCTGTACACCGTGTTAGCGGGCAAGTCCACCGACGGCTACACCGTCACGGTGCTCATGCCCAACGGCAGGGACGCCGGCAGCCGCGCGGACGCCGACCTGAAGGCCGCCGAGGTCGAGGCGGCCGGTGAGACGCCGAGCGTCCAGTCGGTCACCAAGCCGGCCGTCGCCGACGGGCCCGCCAAGGAGTACTTCATGGTCCGCGTGGGCCTGTGGCCGCTGAAGGACAAGGCCAAGGCAGACAAGACCGCCGCCAGGCTCAAGGAGGCCGGGCTGAAGGTCAAGGTCGACTACCTGGGCGACGACGGCACCAAGACGAGCGGTCCGTGGGACATGCGGGTGCTCACCGTCGACCGCAGGGCGTTCCGCGGCTCCTACGCCGCCAGCCTCGGCGTCAGCGTGGCCAAGCGCGAGACGACCTCGTCCATGGCCAAGGCAGCCAAGGCCATCGCGGCCGTCAACGGCGGCTTCTTCAACATCCACACGCTGCCCGCGCTGCGCGGCGAGCCGACCGGCGTCTCCGTCGTGGGCGGCAAGCTGCTCAGCGAGGCCGTGCCCGGCCGTTCCGCGCTGGTCCTCAAGGGCCGTACGGCCCGCGTCACGGAGATCAGGACCTCCGTCGCCGTGGTGTCGCAGGACGGGGCGCGCATGAACGTCAACGGCGTGAACCGGCTCGCCGCGGCGGACGAGCTCGTCCTCTACACCGAGGAGTTCGGCGCCAAGACCCCGGCCGACGGCGGCGCCGACGCCGTGGTCGACGGCAAAGGCAAGATCGTCGCCCTGCGCGAGCCCGGCGCCGCCGTACCCGCCGGACACCGGGTCCTGCACGGCAACGGCGTCGCGGCGCAGTGGCTGTGGGAGCACGCATGGGAGTCGTGGACGCTCACGGTCGACACCAAGGTCGTCGACCTGCGCACCGGCCGGGCCCTGGCGCTCACGCCGGACCTGCACGTCATCGGCGGCGGCGTCGGGCTGGTGCGCAACGGCCGCATCCGCGTCACCGCCGCTCGCGACGGGCACGACAGCATCAACATGGTGCTGCGCCGTCACCCGCGGACGCTGGCGGGGGTGACCAGGAACGGCAGCCTCATCCTGGCCACGGTCGACGGGCGCAAGCCGGGCGTGTCGGTGGGGGCGAACATGATCGAGGCGGCGGAGCTGATGCGCTGGCTGGGCGCCGTCCAGGCGATCAACCTCGACGGCGGCGGCTCCACGGCCATGGTGGTGGGCGGCAAGGTCGTCAACAAGCCGTCGGACGGCCGGGAACGTGCCGTGGGCGACGCGCTGCTCGTGCTGCCGAAGTGACGCATCGTCTCGCGCTGCCGAGACAACGCGCTGCGAGGGCGTTCCCGCGCTTCGTCGCCGGAACGCCCTCGCCTTTTGTGATATGTGTATTCCGCTTCCACAAGTCACGGGGTACGGTCACGACCCGCCGCGATCGCCCGCTTCGCCTCGGCGATGTACTCGCGGACGTAGGGGTGCCCCGGGTAGAGCGCCAGCACCTTGCCGAACCCGTGAAGCGCGGCCCTGTACCGGTGGGCGAAGAAGTCGTCGAGCGCCTTGTAGTAGACGCGCGAGGTCTTCGACAGAACCGGCTTGACCCCCGCGGCGGCCAGCTTCTTCTTGACCACGTCGACCGGCAGGACGAGCCCTGTGGTCTCCGTCTCCCCGCCGACGCGATCCTCCAGCAGCCTGGCGATCACGATTCCGACCACCTTGCCCTTCTTGTCGAAGACAGGACCGCCGGAGTTGCCGCCGTAAACGGAGGCCTGGGTCTGGATGTACGGCACGCCGAAGATCGAGGTCCGCCGAGCGCTGTACACGCCCTCCGTCAGCGTGGGCCGCAACTTCGACTGGAAGTCGAGCGCCAGGCTGCTGGTGACGATGCCGGGATAGCCGTTGATGTACATGGTCTCGCCGACCCGCACGTCACCGTCCTGTCCGAACGGCACGGTGGGCAGGTTCCGCACCCCCTCGGCCTTGAGCAGGGCGTAGTCGGCCCCCGGCCAGGCCTTGCCCTTCGAGAGCACCCTCAGCCGGGTGCCCGCGGCCTTGCCCTTGCCGTCGGGCCTCAGCGCCACGATCTGCCGGCTGACGTCGTGCAGCCGCATGTGCTTGGCGTCGAACTCGCCGAAGAGCTTGGTCGCCAGCTTCACCATGCCGTCGTCCGGCTGGGCCAGCTTCGTCGCCTCCGCCATGAACGCCTTCACATCCGCGTTGACGATCTTCGGTAGCGCGAACTGCCCGAGCGTCGAGCGCAGCGCTTCCTTGGTTTCGGTGACGCAGTGCGCCGCGGTGAGCAGGTGTCCCTGAGGCGTCACCCATGCCCCGGTGCAGACGCCGGACGGCCCTTTGCCGCCCGGCTTCACCTTGACGATCCGGTACGGCTTGGCGGCCGCGAGATAGCGGTCGGCGTCGGCGGCGGCCGTCTTGAGAACCCACTTCACCTGGCTCTGCCGATCAGCCGGGATGCGCCCCGCCTTGGCATATTTCTCCGCCTTGTCGAACAGCGCACGGAAAGCCCTGGTGGGCTTGATGGATGGAATCTCCATCGTCGCGCCGTACTGCATCATCAACAGCTGAACCGCCGGATCGGTCCTGGCGGCCAGCATGGTCCCGACGGCCACGTCTTCAGGTGGCGCGGCGGCGTGCGCCGGCACGGCCATCTGTGCCCGCGGGACTGTCTGCGCTTGCGCGCCCGTCTGTGTTGCCGCAAGCCCGGCCATGGCGACCAACCCCAACGCGCCGGCCCTCAGCAGGTGTGTGCGCATGTTCCCCCCTCGGTTCGAGTGGGGTCAGCATGCGGTCCCGCGGTGGAGGACGGCTTGCAGGCGGGCAACGCCCGGTTTCCGTCCGCTTACAGTGCGATCTTTCGGTTACAGTGCGATCTTTCGGCGCGAGATGTGGGGCTGGGGTGACGTGGCCGGTTCGTTAGAGCCAGCACCCCTCCGGTGGAATGGCTAGAAATGACAAAAGGGGCCACCCCTCCGGGTAGCCCCCATAACACAAAAAAAAGGGGGCCGCCCCTGCCGGGCAGCCCCCCCTT
>NZ_MSZZ01000034.1 GCF_002093975.1 Thermoactinospora rubra | reverse complement strand
GCTGGAGGGCGGCGCCGGGCGGCCGCCGCGGGAGGTGCGGGCCGATTACCGGCTGGTGGTCCGCGAAAGCACCGTCGGCCGCACGCGGCCTCCCGCCTGACGGGGATCAAGCCGGGATTAAAACGAAAACCGTTGTCGTTGTGCGGGTCATGAAGAAAGGCATCCACCCCGCCTACCGTCCCGTCGTCTTCCGCGACCCGAGCGCCGGCTTCGCCTTCCTGACGAGGTCCACGCTCACCGGTGACAAGACGATCGAGTGGACGGACGGCGTCACCTATCCCGTCGTCGACGTGGACGTCTCCTCGGCGAGCCACCCGTTCCACACCGGCCGGGGCCGCGTGCTGGACACCGCGGGCCGCGTGGAGCGCTTCACCCGGCGCTACGGCAAGACCGCATAACCAAGATCGCGTAACCAGGACCGCATAACCAAGATCGCGTAACCAGGATCGCGTAACCAGGACGCCCTCCTGATCAGGAGGGTGTCGCGCGCACGTGGCGCAGGTCCGCCTCGATCCGCCCCGCGGCCTCCCGCAGGGCGGGCAGGACCTCGCGCACCAGGTCCTCCGGCGTCGCCCGGCTGGCGTGCGCGGCGACGTTGACCGCGGCCACCACCCGCCCGGCGTGGTCGCGCAGCGGCACGGCGATGGACCGCACTCCCTCCTCCAGCTCCTGGTCGACCACCGCGTACCCGTCCCGGCGCGCCCGCCGTACGGCTGCCGCCAGCTCGGCCGCGGAGCCGACCGTGTGGCGGGTCAGCGGCCGCACGGGCAGTGACAGCACGCGCTCCTCGGGCAGGCCGGCCAGCAGGACCCGGCCCATCGAGGTCGCATACGCCGGGAAGCGGGTGCCCACGGTGATGGTCACGCTCATGATGCTGACCGTGGGCACCCGCGCCACGTAGACGACGTCCTCGCCCGACAGCACCGCCACCGACGCCGACTCCCGCACCCGCGCCACCAGGTCCGCCAGGTGCGGCTGCACGATCTCGGCGAACGACAGCCCGCTCAGGTGCGCGTAGCCGAGCTCCAGCACCCTGGGCAGCAGCCGGAACCGCCCGCCCTCGGCCGCGGCGTACCCCACCTGCTCCAGCGTCTGGACCGCCCGCCGTACCGTCGCCCTCGGCAGCCCGGTCACCCGGGCGGAGCCGGCCAGGGTGAGCCCGCCGCGCGCCGATCCCAGGGAGACCAGGACCGCCAGGCCGCGGGCCAGCGACTGGAGGAACTCCGCGCCCCGCTCCGCCTTGACGGCCCTGGAGACGTCGGCCATTGCCGTGTCGGGGCGGGGGAGCGGCGCCGGCCGGGCCAGGGCCGCCTCCATGGCCGCCACCGCCTCCCGCATCCGGGGGAGGGCGTGGTCGCGCAGGCCCGTGGCCGTGTGCCTGCTGGTGTGGCTGACCACGCTCAGCGCGCACACCGCCGTGCCCTCGGCGTCGCGCACCGGCGCCGCCACCGCGATCAGCCCGGGCTCGATGAGCTGGTCGTCGACCTGGCACGGTGCGCCGGGGTCGAGGAAGACCAGCCCGGCCGCGCACCGGTCGGCCGGCAGCCGGTCCCCGACCCGGAAGGCGACCGACATGGTCCGACGCCGGGTGGCCTGAGCGACGAAACGGATCCCGTCGCCGTCCGGCACGGCCAGCGACACCGACTCGTCCAGCTCGGCGGCCAGCCGCTCGGCGTGCGGGGCGAGCGCCTCCGGCAGGCCGCTGCACCTCAGGTACGCCTCGCCCAGCTCCATCAGCCGGGGCGCGAGCAGCACGTCACGCTCCTCCGTCCGCAGGTATCCCAGGTGGACCAGCGTCGCCAGGATCCGGTCGACGGTGGAGCGGGCCAGGCCCGTGGCGCGGACCAGGTCGGTGGCCCGCATGCGGCGGCGCGGCTCGGAGGTCAGCACGCGCAGCACGGCCAGGCCGCGCTCCAGGGTCCCCGCCTGCTCCATGGGCCCTCCTTTGACAGGGCACGCGCCGCTGACCATACTCGGCATATCACAATAGCGAACTAAAGTTCATCCAGCGAACACTAGCGAACATCGGCGGTCAACGGTGCGGACGAACAAGGTGGTCCCCTCGGCCCGGGAGGCGCTGGCCGACGTGCGCGACGGCGCGTCGTTCGCGGTCGGCGGCTTCGGCCTCAGCGGCATCCCCAGCGTGCTGATCCAGGCCCTCTACGACTCCGGCGTGACCGGCATCAGCGTCGTGTCCAACAACTGCGGCACCGACGGCGGCGGCCTGGGCCTGCTGCTGGCCGCCGGGCGCATCGCGCGGGTGACGGCCTCCTACATCGGCGAGAACAGGGAGTTCGCCCGGCAGTACCTGGCCGGGGAGGTCGAGGTGGAGCTGACCCCGCAGGGCAGCCTGGCCGAACGGCTGCGCGCCGGCGGCTGCGGCATCCCGGCCTTCTACACCCCGGCCGGCGTCGGCACCCCGATCGCGACCGGCGGGCTGCCGCTGCGCCACGCGCCCGACGGGTCGGTCGCGGTCGCCTCCCCGCCCAAGGAGGTGCGGGAGTTCGACGGCCGGCCGTACGTCCTCGAGCGCGGCATCAGGACCGACTTCGCGCTGGTCCGCGCCGCCAAGGGCGACCGGCACGGCAACCTCGTCTTCAGCAAGGCCGCGCGGAACTTCAACCCGCTGGCCGCCATGGCGGGGCGCATCACCATCGCCGAGGTGGAGGAGCTGACCGACCTCGACCCCGACGAGGTGCACCTGCCGGGCGTCTTCGTCCAGCGCGTCGTGGTGCTCACCCCCGAGCAGGCCGCCGCCAAGGGCATCGAGAAGAGGACCGTGCGCCCATGAGCTGGACCAGGGACGAGATGGTCGCGCGGGCCGCGGCCGAGCTGCGCGACGGCGACTACGTCAACCTGGGCATCGGCCTGCCCACCCGCATCCCGCAGTTCCTGCCCGCCGGCGTGGACGTGATCCTGCACTCGGAGAACGGCATCCTCGGCGTCGGCCCCTACCCGGCCGAGGACGAGGTCGACCCCGACCTGATCAACGCGGGCAAGGAGACCGTGACGGTGCTGCCGGGCGCGTCGTTCTTCGACTCGGCGCTGTCGTTCGGCATGATCCGCGGCGGCCACATCGACGTGGCGGTGCTCGGCGCCATGCAGGTCTCGGCCCGCGGCGACCTGGCCAACTGGATGGTCCCCGGCAGGCTCGTCAAGGGCATGGGCGGGGCCATGGACCTGGTCCACGGCGCCGGACGGGTCCTCGTCATCATGGAGCACACCGCCAAGGACGGCTCCCCGAAGATCGTCGAGGAGTGCACGCTGCCGCTCACCGGCCAGGCCTGCGTCGACCGGATCATCACCGACCTGGGCGTGCTCGACGTCACCGGCAAGGGCCTGGCGCTGGTGGAGACCGCGCCCGGCGTGACCGTGGAGGAGCTGCGCCGCCGTACCGCCGCGGAGGTCATCGCGTGAAGACCGTCTACGTCGTCGACGCCGTCCGCACCCCCTTCGGCCGGTACGGCGGAGCCCTCGCGGGCGCGCGCCCCGACGACCTGGCCGCCCACGTCGTCAAGGCCCTGGTCGAGCGCACCGGCCAGGAGGGCGTGGACGAGGTGATCCTCGGCAACGCCAACGGCGCCGGCGAGGAGAACCGCAACGTCGCCCGCATGGCCGCGCTGCTGGCCGGGCTCCCGGTCACCACCCCGGGCGTGACCGTCAACCGGCTGTGCGGCTCCGGCATGGAGGCCGTCATCCAGGCCTACCGGGCCATCGCGCTCGGTGACGCCTCGGCCGTCGTCGCGGGCGGCGTGGAGTCGATGACCCGCGCCCCGTGGGTGCTGCCCAAGCCCGGCAAGTCCTTCCCGGCCGGCCACGCCGAGCTGGTGTCCACCACGCTCGGCTGGCGCCTGGTCAACCCGGACATGCCCGCCGAGCACACGATCCCGCTCGGCGAGGGCGCGGAGCTGATCGCCGACAAGCACGGCGTCACCCGCGACCAGCAGGACGCCTTCGCCCTGGCCAGCCACCGCAAGGCGGCCGCGGCCGACTTCGGCCGGGAGATCGTCCCGGTCGGCGACCTCTCCCGCGACGAGGGCGTCCGCCGCGACACCTCCCTGGAGGCGCTGGCCCGCCTGGGGCCGGCCTTCCGGCCCGGCGGCACGGTCACGGCGGGCAACTCCTCCCCGCTCAGCGACGGCGCGGCGGCCCTGCTGCTGACCGACGAGGCCGGGCTGCGCGGCCGCGAACCCCTCGCCCGCGTCACCGCCGGCGCGGTCAGCGCCCTCGAACCCCGCTACTTCGGCCTCGGCCCCGTCGAGGCCGTCACCAGGGTCCTGGCCAAGGCCGGCAGGAGCTTCGGCGACCTGGCCACCGCCGAGCTCAACGAGGCCTTCGCCGCCCAGACGCTCGGCTGCCTGGCCGAGCTGCCGGACCTGGACCCCTCCATCGTCAACCCCAGCGGCGGCGCCATCGCCCTGGGCCACCCGCTGGGCGCCTCCGGAGCCCGCATCACCGGCACGGTCGCCCACCGGCTGGCCGCGGCCGGGTCGGGACTCGGCGTGGCCGCCCTCTGCATCGGCGTCGGCCAGGGCCTGGCCGTCCTCCTCGAAAGGTAGGCATCCGTGACCCTCACCCAGGCGGACATCGACCGCGAGATCGCCGAGCTGCACGCGGTCGCGCCCAAGTCCGGCCATCCCCTGCGCGACTTCGCCCCCTACCGCAGCAGCGTGCTGCGCCATCCCAAGCAGCCGCTCGTCCCGGTCAAGGACCCCGAGGCCGCCGAGCTGACCGGCCCGGTGTTCGGCGTCACCGACGTCACCCCGCTGGACGCCGACCTGACCCGCCGGCACGTGGGCGAGCCGCTGGGCGAGCGGATCACCGTCGAGGGGCGGATCCTGGACCGGGACGGCCGCCCGGTCCGCGGCCAGCTGGTGGAGATCTGGCAGGCCAACGCCTCCGGCCGCTACCCGCACCAGCGCGACGACCACCCCGCGCCGCTGGACCCCAACTTCACGGGCGTGGGCCGCTGCCTGACCGACGAGGAGGGCCGCTACAAGTTCACCACGATCAAGCCCGGCCCCTACCCGTGGCGCAACCACCGCAACGCCTGGCGTCCCGCGCACATCCACTTCTCGGTCTTCGGGACGGCCTTCACCCAGCGGCTGGTCACGCAGATGTACTTCCCGGGCGACCCGCTGTTCCCCTACGACCCCGTGCTGCAGTCGGTCACCGACCCGGCCGCCCGCGACCGCCTGGTGGCGGCCTACGACCACGACCTGTCGGTGCCGGAGTGGTCGCTGGGCTACCGGTGGGACATCGTGCTGGACGGCCCGGCCGCGACCTGGATGGAGGAGGGCCGATGAACCGCCCCACCCCCTCCCAGACCGTCGGCCCCTTCTACGGGTACGCCCTGCCGTTCCCCGGCGGAGAAGAGATCGCGACCGGCGGGATCACCGTGCACGGGCACGTCTACGACGGCGCGGGCGACCCGATCCCGGACGCGCTGCTGGAGTTCTGGCAGGCCGACCCGTCCGGCTCGCTGAAGGGGGCGCCCGGCTCGCTGCGGCGCGACCCGGTGACCGGGCGGGTCGTCGGCAGGCACGGCGTGGACTTCACCGGCTTCGGCCGGGTCCCCACCGACGCCGACGGCCACTGGACGCTGCGCACGCTCGTCCCCGGCAACGGCTACATCAGCGTGTGCGTGTTCGCACGCGGTCTGCTGCACCACCTGTTCACCCGCATCTACCTGCGGCACGACCCCTTCCTCGACACGCTGCCCGCCGGGCGGGCGCGCACGCTGCTGGCGGCCGAGGAGCGTCCGGGCCTCTACCGGTTCGACATCCGCCTCCAGGGCGAGGGGGAGACCGTGTTCCTGGACTTCACGTCATGACGCTGCCGCACCACCGACTCGACGGCCCGGAGCGGGGCGAGCCGCTGGTGCTCGGGCCGTCGCTGGGCACGTCGCTGCGCGTGTGGGAGCCGCAGGTCGCGGCGCTGGCCCGCAGGTTCCGCGTGCTGCGCTTCGACCTGCCGGGCCACGGCGGCTCCCCGGCCCTCGAGCCGCTGACCGTGGAGGACCTGGCCCGGCAGGTCCTGGAGCTGGCCGGCCACCACGGGTGGGAGTCCTTCCACTACGCGGGCGTCTCGCTCGGCGGCGCGATCGGGGCCACGCTGGCGGTGCGCCACCCGGAGCGGCTGCGCTCGCTGGCGCTGGTGTGCTCCTCGGCCCGGTTCGGCGAGCCCGAGGGCTGGCGGGAGCGGGCCGAGCTGGTGCGAGCGCAGGGGACGGCGCCGCTGCTGGAGGCCGCCGCGGGGCGCTGGTTTCCGTCCGGCGGTACGGCAGAGCCGCTCGCTCGCGCGCTGCTCGGCGACCTCGAGGCGGCCGACCCTGTGGGCTACGCGGCGTGCTGCGACGCGCTCGCCGGCTACGACCTGCGCCACGACCTGCCGAAGATCGCCACGCCCACGCTCGTCATCGCGGGCCGGGAGGATCCCGCCACGCCGCCCGCCCACGCCAGGCAGCTGGCCGACGGCATCCCGGGCGCGACGCTCGTGGAGATCCCCGGCGCCGCCCACCTGGCCACCGTGAACCGTCCCGAGGCCGTCACCGCCGCGCTGCTGGCGCATCTGCCCGCCGTACCCGGCATGAAGGTGCGGCGCGAGGTGCTCGGCGACGCCCACGTGGACCGCGCGATCGCCGGCACCACGGCCTTCACCCGCGACTTCCAGGACCTGATCACCCGGTACGCCTGGGGCGAGATCTGGACCCGGCCCGGCCTGGACCGCAGGACCCGCAGCTGCGTCACGCTCACCGCGCTGGTCGCCCGCGGCCACCTGGAGGAGCTGGCCATGCACGTGCGCGCCGCCCTGCGGGGCGGGCTCACCCCGGAGGAGATCGGCGAGGTGCTGCTGCAGACCGCGATCTACTGCGGGGTGCCCGCGGCCAACGCCGCCTTCGCCGTGGCCCAGCGGGTGCTCGACGAGGAGCGAAGAGCGCAGGAGTGACGGGCCGAGCGGCGAGAGTGCCCGGTCAGGCGTTCCTGCGCCGGGCCGCCTCCTGCAGCCCCAGCAGCTCGACGGCCTGCTCGCGCATCTCCACCTTGCGGATCTTGCCGGTCACCGTCATCGGGAAGCTGTCGACGACGTGGACGTAGCGCGGGATCTTGTAGTGGGCGAGCCTGCCCGCGCAGAACTCCCTGACCGCCTCGGCGGTCAGCGGCTCGGCGCCCTCCCGCATGATGATCCAGGCCATCACCTCCTCGCCGAACCGCTCGTCGGGCACGCCGATGACCTGCACGTCGGCGATGTCGGGATGGGTGTAGAGGAACTCCTCGATCTCGCGCGGGTAGATGTTCTCCCCGCCGCGGATCACCATGTCCTTGATCCGGCCCACGATGTTGACGTAGCCGTCGGCGTCCATGGTGGCCAGGTCGCCGGTGTGCATCCACCGCGCGGCGTCGATGGCCTCGGCGGTCTTGTCCGGCTCCTCCCAGTAGCCCAGCATGACCGAGTAGCCGCGCGTGCACAGCTCGCCCGCCTCGCCGCGCGGCACCACCAGCCCGGTCTCCGGGTGGACGATCTTCACCTCCACGTGCGGCATCACCCTGCCGACCGTCTCGGTACGGCGGGTCAGCGAGTCGTCGTGCCGGGTCATCGTCGAGACCGGCGAGGTCTCGGTCATGCCGTAGCAGATCGCCACCTCGCGCATGTTCATCTCGCTCACGACGCGCTTCATCACCTCCACCGGGCAGGGCGAGCCCGCCATGATGCCGGTGCGCAGCGTCGACAGGTCGAACTTGGCGGCCAGGGCCAGCTCGGCGATGAACATCGTCGGCACGCCGTACAGGGAGGTGCATCGCTCGTCCTGCACGGCGCGCAGCGTGGCCTCCGGCTCGAAGCTCGGCGCGGGGATGACGACGCACGCGCCGTGGGAGGTGGCGCCGAGGTTGCCCATGACCATGCCGAAGCAGTGGTAGAACGGCACCGGCAGGCATACCCGGTCCCGCTCGGTGTAGTGCAGCAGCTCGCCGACGAAGAAGCCGTTGTTGAGGATGTTGTGGTGCGACAGAGTCGCGCCCTTCGGGAAGCCGGTCGTCCCCGAGGTGTACTGGATGTTGATCGGGTCGTCGAAGCTCAGCGAGGCCATGCGCTCGCGCAGCCGCTCCTCGGGCGCCTGCTCGGCCAGCAGCGCCTCCCAGCTGGGGTCGTCCAGGTAGACGACGTCGCGGAAGCCGATCTGCTCGACCATGGCGCGGTAGTCGCTGGTCTTGTGGGTCAGCGCGCTGATCAGCAGCCGCATGCCCGACTGCCTGACCACGTAGTCCAGCTCGTGGCCGCGGTAGGCCGGGTTGACGTTGACCAGGATCGCGCCGATCTTGGCGGTGGCGTACTGCACGAGCACCCACTCGGCGCGGTTGGGCGACCAGATGCCCACCCGGTCGCCCTTGGCGACGCCGCGCGCGAGCAGGGCGCGGGCGACGGTGTCGACCTCGGCGTCGAGCTCGGCGTAGGTCCAGCGGCGGCCGGTCGGCACCTCGACGAGCGCCTCGCGGTCGCCGAACCGCTCCACGGTCCGCTCGAAGTTCTCCCCGATCGTCTCCCCGAGCAGCGGGGTGTCGGCTGTGGCGCTGGAGTACGACAACATATGCCCAGTCTGCGACCGCCCCGCGCGGGCGGCCACCCCCGAACGGGGGTAGAGCTCCGGCCGCGGCCGGTGATTGGATCGCCTCGTGGAGGCAGACGCGCTACAGCAGGCCCTGGGAAGGCTACGCCGCGCGACCGGCGTGCCCGTGGTCTTCGGCGGCGCGGTGAGCGCCCGCCGCCAGATCCGGCTGACCGAGATGCGCGGCACCCGCACCACCGCGCTGCGCAACCTCGCCATCAGCGCGGGCAGGGGACTGGGCGGCAAGGTCGTCGCGCTGGCGAGGCCCGCCGCGGTCGGCGACTACGCCAGCGCCTGCGACATCAGCCACGAGTACGACCGGCCGGTCCGCGCCGAGGCGCTGCGCTCGGTGCTCGCCGTGCCCGTCGTCGTCGACCGGGTGGTGCGGGCCGTGCTGTACGCGGCCCTGCGCCAGCCGCTGGCCTTCGGCGACCGGACGCTGGGCGTGGCCGCCCGGGTGGGCGCCGATCTGGCCACCGAGCTGGCCGTCCGCGACGAGGTCGAGCGGCGGCTGGCCAGGGCCGGGCAGCACGAGCGGCGCGAGGACATCCGGGAGGCGCACGCCGAGCTGCGGGCCATCGCCCAGGAGGTCGCCGACCCCGCCCTGCGCGAGCGGCTGCTGGCGGTGTGCGAGCGGCTGGGCGGCCCTCCCCGCGCCCAGCCCGCCGTACGGCTGTCGCCCCGCGAGCTGGACGTGCTGGCCTGGATCGCCCTCGGCTGCACCAACGCGGAGACCGCGCAGCGGCTCGGCCTGCTGCCGGAGACCGTCAAGAGCTACCTGCGCAGCGCCATGCGCAAGCTGGGCACCCACAACCGGCACGAGACCGTGGTGGCCGCCCGCCGGACCGGCCTGCTGCCCTGACCCGGGATCCCGCCCGCGGCTCACCAGTTGGCGGGCAGCCCCGGCATGCCGGGCGGCAGGGGGTGGCCGGGCGGGCGGATGACGTAGGCGATGCCGCCGCTGCTGGAGCTGCGCAGCCACACCTTCTCGAAGTCCGCCCGCGGGTAGACCCTGCGCACGTGGTCGTTGGCGGGCGCGTTGGCGGGGTCGTTGACGATGACGTCGCCGGTGGCGGTGAAGCCGATCACCACGAAGATGTGGCCGTCCGTGCCGTAGCCGGCGCCGGGCAGCTCGCCCTTCTTGAACGACTGCGACGTGATCACCGGGATGCCGGCCTTGATGAACCTCTCCAGCTCCGTGGCCGAGCGCAGGCGGGTGATGAACCCGTCCAGGCCGTACCTGCCGGCGTAGGCGGTGTTGAACGGCCAGTTGCCCGCGCCCTGGTAGGCGTAGTCGTAGACGTGGCGCGCCGTGTAGTCCACCTCGGGGTTGGGGTCGGAGGGGTCCACCCAGGCCATGTCCTCGGCGCTGGGCCACCTGCCCCAGTAGCCCAGCACCATGGTCGTGGAGGTCGGGCTGCACCACGCCTGGCCGCCGCCGTCCCACTCCGGGTAGTGGCCCTGGTGGATGCTCTGCGAACGGCGCGGCACGGCCAGCTCCACGCCCCACGCCTCGCCGCCCGGGCTGACCGGGACCGTCTTGCGCTCGGGCACAGCCGAGGCCATGGCGCCCAGCGTCCTGACCGTGGGGCCGGTGGCCGTGCCCGGCTTGCGGTACAACGTCACCCGCAGCTGGTAGGAGTCCAGCGGCCGGCCGGCGGCGGCGACGAAGGTGTCGACGGCCACGTGGCCGTCCGCGTCGCCCTGGCCCGGCACGGAGGTGCGCTGGATGTCGCCGTCCCCGTAGGCCCAGCGGCCCATGACGTACCACTTGGTGCCGGGCGCGGTGCCGCGCATCTCGACCTCGATCCAGGTCCCGGCCGGGGTGTCGGCGGTCCAGGAGGCGACCAGCTCGGTCGCGCCGAAGCCGACTTGCGTCTCCGCGCCCGTCCAGCGGGCGTACTCCCAGGTGGCGCCGCCGTACTGGAGGGTGCCCGCGGGGGTGGAGAAGGACAGCACCTCGCCGGCGGACACGCCCTCCGGCGTGCCGGAGGCGAAGGCGGCGCGCTGGTAGACCACCTGGGCGGTCCCGGACGCGGGCTTGCCCGCCGCGGCGTGCGCCGTGGCCGGGAGGGTGGTCAGCAAAGCGGCGGACAGCAGTACGACGAGCCTGCGCATGGGCCTCACCTCGGCTGGACTGTAGAGGCGAGGGCCGGGCCGCGCATCGGAGGAGTTACGTATCCGCATAAGGCGGGGAGCCGCCGCATCGGCGGCTCCCCGGCCGGGCGCCTTCGAGGTCGCGCCTTCAGGTCGTCAGGTGCGGGCGGCCGTGGGCCCGGGTCTGCGGGACGGCGACCCACAGGCCGGCGATCACCGCGACGGCGCCGGCGATCCACGCCGTCCACGCGGCGCCCATGACGTCCTGGAACCCGAACACCCAGGGCGAGACGAACAGCAGGACGCCGAGGACGACGTGGGTCCACTCGCTCATCAGCGCGGTGGGGACGGCCAGCGACCACAGCGCGCCGACCGCCAGCAGGGCGCCGAGGATCACCATGGCCCAGGTGCCCATCGTCGTGTCGGGCGTGTACCACAGCGGGGTGAGGGCCGCTACGACGCCGACGACCAGCGCCACCCAGTCCTGCCAGCGAACCCACTTCTTGTCCATGGAGCACCTCCATCGGCAATGAAGGAACCCTATAGTCCGATAATAGGACGATTGACCGCTCGGTCAACCCGCCTGCTGGGCGAGCGTGTGGTCCAGCAACGCCTGGAGCGTCACCGCGCCGATCAGCCGCCCGTCCTCGACCACGGCGACGACGGGGCTGCGGGTGCGGGCCATGAGGGCGGCCATCTCCAGCACGGTGGCGCGGCTTTCGGCGATGGCCAGCTCGCGCGGCTGCTCGGGCAGGCACTCGCGGACGGTCCGCTCGCCGAGCGTGCGCAGGAAGACGTCGGCGTGCGCCTCGTCGACGACGCGGGCGAGGGCGGGGTCGTCCTGGCAGTAGCGGGGCACGGCCAGCCGCAGCACCTGCGTGCCCGGCAGGATCGTGAACGGCCGGCCCTGCTCGTCGACGACGATGAGGCCCGGCAGGTCCTGCTCGGCCAGGAGCCGGGCGGCCTCCACCGCGGGGGTGTCGAGCCCGACCGTGGGAAACTCACCGGCGAGGTCTCGAGCACGCATCCCTGGCCTCCGGAAGTACGGTGTGCCCTCACCCTAACTCCCGCGGTCGGCGCGCGGCGGGAAGATTGCTTACCATGCATCGGTGACGATGCTGGACCGGCGGGAGTGGCAGGAGCGGGCGGCGGCGCACGAGCGCCGGGTCGACGCCTGGGTGGCACCGCACCTGCGGCGCCGCGAGGCCGGACGCTCCCATCCCGTCGAGGACTTCATGTTCATCTACTACGGTCACCGCCCGGCCAGGCTGCGCCGCTGGCATCCCGGCGCGGGCGTCGTCCTGGCCGGGGCGCGGGGGTTCGGCAAGGAGTACCTCGACACCGACGAGGGCGCGGTGCTGGACCTGGCCACGCTGCTGCCGCGCCGCAAGGCCACCCTGGAGTGGACGGCCGCCCTGCTGTCGGCCACCGCCTCCCGTCCGCCGCACCTGGGCTGCTTCGGCATGCACGAGTGGGCGATGGTCTACAAGCTGCCCCAGAGGGAGGTACGGCACGCCGCCCAGCCGCTGCGCCTGCCCCCCGAGGAGATCGCCGAGGTCGTCGAGCGCCGGGGCGTGCGGTGCAGCCACTTCGACGCCTTCCGCTTCTTCACCGAGCCCGCCCGGCCGCTCAACGCGCTGCAGCCCACCCGGGAGCGGCAGGTGGAGCTGGAGCAGCCGGGCTGCCTGCACGCCAACATGGACCTGTACAAGTGGGCCTACAAGCTGTCCCCGCTGGTGCCCAGCGAGCTGGTGGCCGACTGCTTCGAGCTGGCGCGCGACATCCGGGCCGTGGACATGCGGGCGAGCCCCTACGACCTGAGCGCCCTGGGCTACCCGCCCATCCGGATCGAGACCGCGGCGGGCCGGGCCGAGTACGCGGCGGCGCAGCGCGTCTTCGCCGAGCGCGCCAAGCCGTTGCGGGCCCGGCTGCTGGAGGAGTGCGAGCGGCTACTGGCGCTGCGCGTGTGACCCGCTCCCCGTCAGGGAGCGGACCGCCAGGTCGTCGTAGCGCTCCCGGTCGGCCTTCTCGCGGCTGAGCAGCGTGCCCAGCCAGGCGCACAGGAAGCCGAACGGGATGGACACCAGGCCAGGGTTCTCCATCGGGAACACGTGGAAGTCGATCCCCGGCGGCAGCAGCGACAGGCCGGCCCCCGTCACCGGGTCGGTCTTGCCCGACACCACCGGCGAGAGCGCCACCAGCAGCAGGCAGGCGCCCAGGCCGCCGTAGACGCCCGCGACCACGCCCGCGGAGTTGAACCGCTTCCAGAACAGCGTCAGCACGATCGCGGGCAGGTTGGCCGAGGCCGCCATCGCGAAGGCCAGCGCCACGAGGAAGGCGACGTTCTGGTGGCGCGCCACCACCGCCAGCACCACCGCCAGCAGGCCGATGACCAGCGCCGACAAGCGCGCCACCGCCACCTCCTGCGACTCGCGCGGCCGGCCGAACATCAGCACGTGGCCGAAGTAGTCGTGGGCCAGCGACGTGGAGGAGGCCATGACCAGGCCCGACACGACCGCCAGGATCGTGGCGAAGGCGACCGCGCCGACGAAGGCCAGCAGCAGGTCGCCGCCGACCGGGCCGCCCAGCCCTTCGCCCAGCACGTAGGCGAGCTGCAGCGCCGCGGTGTTGCCGCTCGGGTCGGCCGCGGCGATCCTGGCCTGCCCGACCAGCGCGGTCGCGCCGAACCCGAGGGCGAGGGTCATCAGGTAGAACACCCCGACCAGCCCGATCGCCCAGTTCACCGACGTGCGGGCGGCCCGCGCGTCCGGCACGGTGAAGAAGCGGCTGACGATGTGCGGCAGACCGGCGGTGCCCAGCACGAGGGCGAGCGCCAGGCTGATGAAGTCCAGCTTGTTGATCAGCGTCCTGACCGGGTCGCCCGCCACCTCCTTGGCGAAGCCGCCGCCCGGGTGCAGGTAGTCGGTCCTGCCGCTGGCCCGTGCCGCCGCGGCCAGGATGTCGCTGACGTTGAACCCGAAGCGGGCCAGCACCAGCGCCGTCAGCACGACCGTGCCCGTCATCAGCAGGATCGCCTTGATGATCTGCACCCACGTGGTGCCCTTCATGCCGCCGAAGGCCACGTAGAAGATCATGATCGCGCCGACGACCACGATCGTGACGGCCTTGGCCGTACCGCCCGACAGGCCGAGCAGGAGGGAGACCAGCGCGCCCGCGCCGACCATCTGGGCCACCAGGTAGAACACCGACACGGTCACCGTCGAGATCACCGCGGCCGTGCGGACCCTGGGCTGCCGCCGCACCCGGTGGGACAGCACGTCGGCCATCGTGAAACGCCCGGCGTTGCGCATCAGCTCCACCAGCAGCAGCGTCAGCAGCCAGGCGACCAGGAAGCCGATGGAGTACAGGAAGCCGTCGTAGCCCGACAGGGCGATCAGCCCCGCGATGCCCAGGAAGGAGGCGGCGGACATGTAGTCGCCCGCGAGCGCCAGGCCGTTCTGGGGGCCGGAGAAGGCCCGGCCGCCGGCGTAGAAGTCCTCGGCGTTCCTGGTGGTGGCCCGCGCCCAGAAGGTGATCGCCAGGGTGATCAGGATGAACGCCACGAACAGCCCGAACGTCAGCAGCCGGCCCTCGCTCATCGCACCCCTCCGGACGTGCGCCGGTGCCGTGCCCGGCGCGGCGCCGGCGTCCAGGCCTCGATGCGCCGCCGCTGGGCCATGATCTGCTCGATCCGCTCCGTCTCGGCCTGCTGCCGCTCGGCCTCCTCGCGCAGCTGCCGGGACAGCGGGTCCAGCATGCGGCGGGCATAGCGGGTGTAGCGCCAGGCCAGGGCGAAGGTGGAGACGAACTGCAGCACGCCGAGGAGCAGGGCGACGTTGACGGTGCCCGCCAGCGGGCGGGACATGAGGTCGCGGGCGAAGACCGACAGCAGGATGTAGAGGAAGTACCAGCTCAGGAACGACACGACGATGCCCAGCGCCAGGCGCCGGAACCGCGTCTTGAGCAACCGGAAGCGCCGATCCTGCGCCAACCCCGCATAGCTTGGCGTGCTCCCCATGCGGGCCCCTCCCTGAGATTACGCACCGTGTTGGTCCGACTCCAAAACGATAGGGGCTCCCGCTGTGGCATGTCCGGGAAATTCCGGAAAGCCCTCGCCGCGGACGCCGGCGGGCCGTCCCTAGGGCGTCCCGTTGGCCCGCCGTACGCGCTTGACGAACACGCGGCACAGGTCGGGGATGCGTTCGACCCGCCCGTCGCGGTGGTAGACCTCCCGCCACGTGGCGAGCAGCTCCTCACGCCAGAGCCGGTAGCCCAGCCGTTCGTAGAAGGCGTGCAGGTGGCCCTCCTCCGGGCTGACGCCGAGGGCCACCCAGGAGCCGACCCGGCCGATCACGTCCTCGGCCGCGCGCACGAGCTCCGTGCCGATCCCGCGCCCGCGGTACGGCCGGGCCACCTCCAGGCGCGTGAGCAGCCGCACGTCGTCCAGGCCCTTGCGCAGGTCGGGCTCCTCGGGCGGGCCCAGCCAGACGTAGACGTGCCCGACGGGCCTGCGGTCGTTGAAGGCGACGAGCAGCATCCCGCGGCCCTCGTCCTGCTTGGCGAGATGCGTCCTGAAGTATTCGCGGTGCCCGAAAGCCTCGACTAACGCGGGCAGATCCGACTCCGAAGCCCGCCGAATCTGGACGCGCATGGCTTCTACGATCCGGGGGGCCCGGCGAAAGTCACAAGCGGGTCAAGGAAGTCTGTCAGCACCAGACGAAACATATGCCGATTTGTTGGCAAAACGGTGTCACATTTGTGACAGATGAGGATTTATGTGCTCGTGATCCGTCACACCCAGGCGGGCAAGCGCTTCCTTCCACCGCCGGACGGGCTTGAGCCTGTTGAGGAAGGCCCGCCACTCGTCCCTGTCGGCACGCCAGGCGGCCAGGTAGGCCACGCAGAGCTCGGGAGAGATCAGGTCCAGCCTGCCCCGGGCGGCGCGCAACGCATCCTGCATGCGTTGCCGCACATCCGGCGGTTCATCGCAGAACGGCACGCGGGTGAGGACATCGGTGATGAAGCGCTTCCTGCGCGCGAGGAACTCCGTCCAATGGCGCTCGTCCGCCTCCTGGAGCGTCTTTCCCTCGTCCAGCAGCCAGAAGACCCCTTCCGCCAGCACGTCTCCCAGCTCCTCCGCCCGCGCCCTGTCGGGGGTGCGAAAGGGGTCGTAGGGAGCCTGGAACACCTTCCCTGTCACGCCAAGCCGTCGCAGCTTCCTGGCCTCCAGCAGGTAGAACCAGTCCTCGTTGTAGATGGCGGGAAAGAACGAGGCGTCCTTGCCGGTCGCCACCGCCAGCGCTCCGCCGCCGACGAAGGACTGCTGGGGCCCCCCGACCGCCCGATATGCGTGGCACACCACGGAGTTGTCGGGGAAACCGTCGATGCGCATGCCGACCGCGCTGAAGTCGTCGTCCAGCAGCCCGGCGGCGCGGCGCAGATCCTCCGAGCTGTCGACCTCGATGTCGTCGTCGAGAAACAGGATGCGTTTCCACCTCAGCAGCCTGGCGAGCGCCAGGGCGACGTTGCGCTTGACGGAGGTGTCCTCGCGCCGCTCGAACCGGGTGCCGGCCAGCAGGTTGGTGGTCTGGAAGTCCGGCAGCGCGAGACGTCGCCGCTCGGGCACGTCGATCGCGACGATCTCCGCGCCCCAGTCGGCGAACTCGGTCATCCGCCGGGCACTGGTCCACCTCCCGCTGCACAGCACCACCAGGGGGCGGCGCAGGTCCGCCGCGAGCCCGACGACGTGTTTGAGCGCCATGGGCGGGCGGATGGTCGGCACGATGATGGCGTCGGGATCGACCGCGCCGGCCGGGGTCGCGAACCACAGCAGATGCTCGTGGGAGGCGTGATGGTCGGGGGAGACCCAGGGGCGGGGGCGCTTCACGGCGCCGGCCATTCGTGGAGCCGGTAGGACTCGACGGTCCAGTCGGGGGTCACCGTGACGTTGTTGACCACGAGCACCTTGGTCAAGACGGCGAAGGCGGGCTGGCCGGCGAACCGCTTGTGCAGGTATTCGGTGTTGCGGTCGCGGAACTTCCGGTCGGTCAGCGCCCGGACGGCGCCGTAGGTGCCGCGGCCGTACATGCCGTTGGCGATGGTGAGGGTCCGCTTGTGGTTGAGCGGGTTCGGGCCCCGGTAGAACAGCGCCACGTCCTCCTGCAGCCTGCCCTGCTCGTCGAGCCGCGGGTGGAAGCGCTCCTCGCCCACCTCGAAGTACGGGCCCTTCTCGCCCTCCCAGTCGTTGACCTGCCGCACCGGCAACTGGATCCGCTCCAGGATCATGGTCGTGGTGGTGTTCCAGTCCACGCCGCCGAGCAGGACGATGTGGTCGGTGAGGTTGTCGGGGGCGACCGTCTCGGTGGTTCTGAACCGCACGTAGCTCGTCGGATTGGTCGCGCGGATGTGGCCGAACAACTCGATCAGGGCGTCGGGGTCGGCGTAGTGGGACAGCTCGACGAAGTCGGGGCTGGCCCGGTCGGTGTATTTGGGATCGCCGAGCAGGGCCTTGGGCATCTTCGCGCAGATGATGGTGACCGTGTTGCCGTCGGGGAAGTGCCAGTACCCGGTGGGCGCGGACGCGGGGGAGGCATCCGTGGCGTCCCGTCCGCTCCGCAGTTCCTTCAGCTCCGTGAGCAGGCCGTCGCGCCGGCGCAGCTCGTCGGGCGTGAGCTCCGCGATCTCCAGGAGGCGCAGCGAGTCTCCCTGCAGCGAGCGGTCGGTGCAGAACAGCCTGGCGTAGGCCTCGAGGCGCTCGTCGGTGGGCGCCGCCGGGTCCTTGGTGGACTCCCAGGAGGACACCAGCGAGACGCTGAGCCCGCCGAGAGCCTTTCCCAGCTGCATCTGAGTGATCTTCTTTCCTGGCCATCGTCCGGTGCGAAGCGCTCTCAGCCGCCTCGCCAGAGCCTGTCCAGCCATGGTGCCGCCTTCCCTCGGGTTCCAGTATTCCACTGAAATTGGCTGAACGGCATGGAAATTTACCTGGTGGAGAGGTGCTTCGCCTGAAAGCCCTCATTCTAAGCAGAGGATCATGGCGTAGGGGCGGATTAAACGCAAGTCCTGCCGGGAATTCCTTTCACTGAAGCAACCTGACTTCAGGTGAAATTCCAGGAATTACAGTGAAATCGAGGCGACATGAAGCGCGACACGAAACAGGCACGTGCCCCGCCCGCCGGAGCGGGGGACGAGCAGGCACCTTCCGCGCATCACGCAGGCACTCCTGGAGGCCGGGGCAGACGATCACTGGGAGCGCCCGCACCTCGTCAGGCTCACCGGCGCCAACCCCCTCAGGAGCCACACATGCTCACTCTAGTCCTCTCCACCATGGTCACGGACGTGAAGCCCTCACCCGAGGGCGTGATGGCCGCGCGCGCGGTCTTCTCGCTGTTCGCCGTCATCGCCCTGTGGGCGCTCGGCTGCGCTCTGCGCACGCTCGCGAAGGCGGCCGGCCTGCTGGCCCGCCTCTTCCTCGTCCTGGTGGCCGCCGCCGCTCTCAGCGGCGCCGCCGTGGCGATCATCGCCCAGCTCCTCGTGGGCACAACCTGACCATGCATCCTGATCAGGCACCGCGAGATGGGCGCGACGGGGCGCCCATCTCCTGCAAGGGGCGCGTCGGCAGGGACGCAGGCACCCCCAGGCCGGGGCAAACGATCACCGGGAGTGCCCGCACTCGTCAGGCCCACCGGGCGTCACCGCCGCGGGCCGTCCTCGCACTGTAGTCCTCCGAGCCCGCCGCCGCGAGGGATGATGTCTCCATGACTGTTCCCGAGCGCCTGCGATGGGCCGTGGACCGGCTCGACGTCCGGCCCGGTGACCGGGTCCTGGAGGTCGGCTGCGGCGGCGGGGTGGCCGCCGAGCTCATCGCCGCCAGGCTCGAGACCGGGACGATCACCGCCATCGACCGGTCCGCCACGCAGATCGACCGGGCCCGCAAACGGGTCACTTCCCCCAGGGCCGCCTTCCACGTCGCCGCGCTCGAGGACTACGTCACCGACGAGCGCTACGACAAGATCCTGGCCGTCAACGTCAACCTCTTCTGGGTACGGTCACCCGCCCGCGAGCTGGACAGGATCCGGGAGCTCCTCGCACCCGGCGGCGCGCTGTCGATCTGCTACGAGCCGCCGGGCCGTACCGAGGAGATCGCCGGGAAGGTGACCGGGGCCCTGACCGAGAACGGCTACACGGCCACCGCCCTCGTCGAAGGCCCCTTCCTGTGTGTCAGGGCGCGGCCGTCCACTCCGTGATGATCTCCTCCAGCGTGTCCAGCGGGACGGACCCGTTGGACAGCACCTTGTCGTGGAACGTCCGGATGTCGAAACGGGGGCCCAGCGCGGCGGCGGCCTGCTCGCGCAGCGCCAGGATGCGCAGGCGGCCGATCATGTAGGCGAGCGCCTGCCCGGGCCAGGCGATGTAGCGGTCGATCTCGTTGACCACGTTCGTCTCCGACAGCGCGCTGTTGGCCAGCATGAACTCCACCGCCCGCGACCGCGGCCAGCCCAGGTGGTGCATGCCGGTGTCCACCACCAGGCGGCAGGCCCGCCAGGCGTCGAACGACAGCATGCCCAGGCGCTCCAGGTCGCCGCTGTACAGGCCCATCTCGTCGGCCAGGCGCTCGGTGTACAGGCCCCAGCCCTCGCCGTAGGCGGTGACGTGGCCGAAGCGGCGGAAGGCGGGCAGGCCGTGCAGCCTCTGGCCGACCGCCAGCTGCAGGTGGTGGCCGGGCACGCTCTCGTGGAAGGCGAGCGCCTCGTACTCGTAGCGGGCGCGCGAGGCCGGGTCGTAGGTGTTGATCCAGTGGATGCCCGGTCGGGAGCCGTCGGCGGCGGGCGGGGTGTAGTAGGCCAGCACCGAGTCCTTGGCGGCCAGCGCGGGGATCTCCCTGACCTCGCACGGGGCGATGTCGTAGGGCGGGAACCAGTCGCCCAGCGCGGCCTCGGCGCGGGCGAGCGCCTCGGTGGCGCTGGCGACGATCTGATCGGCGCTCTCGAACCGCAGCGACGGGTCCTCCCGCAGCCGCCGCATCACCTCGCCGGGGTCGGACACGCCCAGCGCCCGTCCGCCGATCTCGGCGAACTCCTCCCGCAGCCGGGCCAGCACGTCCAGGCCGATCCGGTGGATCTCCTCGGCGGTGAGGTCCGTGGTGGTGTAGTGCCGGATCGCCGCCTGGTAGCCCGCCGCGCCGCCGGGGACGTGGCGGATGCCGACGTGGTCGTCGTCGCGGGCGGCGGGCAGCAGTTCCTCGGCGAAAGCCGTACGCCAGCGGGCCAGGGCGGGCCGCACCCGGCCGGCGACGATCTCGGCCGCCTCGGCGCGCCAGGCGTCGTCGGGGGCGGGCTGCAGCAGCGGGTCGGCGTCCACGTCACTGGCCAGGTAGCCGTCGAGCTGGGCGATCGCCTGGCGCACGAGGCGGGCCACCTGGTGGCGGCCGTCGCGCCCGGCCTGGCGGTACCGCTCCAGCGCCGCGTCGAAGTAGCCCTCCAGCGCGCGCAGGCGGGTCAGGTAGTCGGCGGCGCGCTCCGGCGTGGTCAGCGGGGTGGAGGGCATCAGGCTCAGGACGGTCGTGTGCACGCCGGCGATCCCGGCCGTCACCCCGACCTCCGCCAGGGCGGCCTCCAGCATCGCCCGCTCGTCCCCGGCCAGGCGGGTGAGCATCGAGTGGGTGACGCGGTCCTGGCCGATCAGCTCCGCCGGGTCGAGGGCGGCCAGCTCCCGCCCGGTCTCCTCCAGCTCGGCGGCGCGCCGCCGGTCGCCCTCCCGGCTCGGGTCGCCCACCTGGTCGTCGTAGCCGGGGACGCCGTAGATGGTCGCGGTGAACGGCTCGGCTGCCATCTTCCGGTCGAAGTACCGCTCCGCGATCTTCGCGAGATCGTCGCTGATCGTCATGCGCCCCACCCTACGGCGATGATCTTTGCACGGTGAAGGGTGCCAGCTCGCCCAGCCCCCGCACGGTCAGGCGGTCGACCGCCCGCACCTGGAAGGCCTCGTCGCCGGCCAGCTCCTCGGCCATCGCCGGATCGGCCAGGATCGTGCCCGGGTGGGCCAGCGCGGTCAGGCGGCTGGCCAGGTTCACCGTTGTGCCGAACACGTCGCCCATGCGCGCGATCACGGGCCCGATGGCCAGCCCCACCCGCAGGTCGGGCATGCCCTTGACGCGCCGGTGGGTCTCCACCAGCCGCAGCCCGATCTCGGCCGCGTCGTGCGCCTTGTCGGCGCAGAACAGCACCGAGTCGCCCAGCGTCTTGACCACGCGGCCGCCGCCGGAGGTCACCACGTCGGCGGACCTGCCCTCGAACCGCTCCACCAGCCGTGCCAGCTCGGTCTCGGTGAGCTGGCGGCTGAGCCGGGTGAAGCCCACCAGGTCGGCGAACCCGATCGCCTGCCGTACGGCATGCGTGTCCTGGTCCACGAGCCGCCCGGCGGAGGCGGCCAGGTTGCGGCGCCAGGCGTAGACCATCAGCTGTTCGAGGTCGGGGACGACGCGCCGGGCCCGTCTGGCCCACGCGGCGGGCCGCCGGGCGATCGGCACCCCGGCCTGGTCGAGCATCTCGGCGCCGAGCTCGGCCTGGGACTCGGCGAGCCGGGCGGTGGCCCTGCCCAGGGACCTGGCCATGAGCAGCACGTGCTCCTCGTCGTAGACGCCCTCGCTGACCAGCGCCAGCATGGTCTTCAACGCCGCCACGTCGGCGTCGGTGAACTCCACCGCGTCGTCGGCCACGTTGGCGAAACCGAGCGCGCGCCAGTACCGCCGCGCCCGGTAGACCGGCACCCCGGCCATCTCGGCCACCTGATGGCTGGTGTACCGGCGCCGGTGCCCCATGAACGCCTCGGCGAGGCGATCTTCGAATGCCATGCCACCTGCCCGCTTCCCGGGTATGGGCGGCAACATAACACTATTTCGCCGGGCATCCCCCGGAATGCGGCCGCCGGCCCTAGGGTGCCGATCATGACGATCGCGCTGGCAGACCTCAGCAAACGATTCCAGGTGCCGGGAGCCTCCCTGGCCTACTGGCACGACGGGCGGCTCCACCAGGAGGTCACCGGCGTGCTCAACCTCGGCACCGGCGTCGAGACCACCCCCGACACGCTGTTCCAGATCGGCTCCATCACCAAGGTCTGGACCACCGTCCAGATCATGCTCCTGGCCGAGCAGGGCAGGCTCGACCTGGACGCCCCCGTGGCGCAGATCCTCCCCTCGATCGGCAGGGGCGTGACGATCCGCCACCTGCTCACCCACACCAGCGGCATCGACGGCGACTTCTTCCACGACACCGGCCGCGGCGACGACTGCCTGGCGCGCTACGTCGAGGACGCCGGGGACCTGGCCGCCACGCATCCGCCCGGCGCGGCCCACTCCTACTGCAACGCCGGCTTCGTCGTCGCCGGGCGCATCGTGGAGGTCGTCACCGGCCGGGCGTGGGACGCCGCGCTGCGCGAGCAGGTCGTCGAGCCCCTGGGGCTCACCCACACCTGGACGCTGGCCGAGGACGTGATCCGCTTCCGCGCGGCCCTGGGGCACCTCGGCGAGCCGGGCCGGACGCCCGAGCCCTCGCCGCGGTGGGGGCTCATGCGCTCGGTCGGCCCGGCCGGGCTGATCTGCTCGACGGCCGCCGACGTGGTGCGCTTCGGCCGCTCCTTCCTGGAGGGCACGCTGCTGCGGCGCTCCAGCGTCGAGGAGATGGCCCGCCCGCACGTGGAGCTGCCGGAGCGGACCCTCGGCACCCACTGGGGGCTGGGCTGGATCCTGGACACCTGGGACGGCAGGGCGGTCTGGACGCACGGCGGCAACACCGTCGGGCAGGCGGCGATGCTGTGGGTGCTGCCCGACACCGGCACGACCGTCGCCGTCCTGGCCAACGGCGGCAACACCCGCGCGTTCTTCCAGGAGCTGGCAGAGGAGCTGTTCCCGCGCCTGGCCGGGGTGCGCCCGCCCGCCGCCCCGCGCCCGCCCGCCGAGCCGTTCCCCGCCGGCGGCCGCCACGACGGCGTCTACGAGCGCACCGGGGTGCGCATCACGCTGTCAGGCACCCGCATGACGGTGGAGAACACCGGCCCGCTGACCGACCTCGCCTCGCCCATGGCCTTCGACCTGGTCTTCGAGGACGAGGGCCACGCCCTGGCCAGGCGCGAGGGCGATCCGGTCTGGCATCGCGTGGTCTTCTTCACGCTCGGGAACGGCACGCCGTACGTCTATTTCGGCCTGCGCGCCACCCCCAGGCGGAGCTGACGCCACGGCCGGGCGTTATCCCCCAGACGAAGGGGGCAGCGGACGCGGGGAGAGGAGGGAAGCCGTGATGAGCGAGAACAGACCGGAGCACGATCCGCGCTCCCGATTCGAGGACGAGGGGATCCCCGACCTGCAGGACGGCACGCCGCAGCAGCAGTGGGCCGTCGACCCGCAGGAGGCGCCGCTGCCGGCCGACGAGCCGACGGCGGTCGACGACTACGGGACCACGGTCGACGAGCAGATCCAGGGCGAGCCGCTCAACAGCCGCCTGGACCGTGAGGAGCCGGAGGAGCAGCCGGTCTTCGGGGGCGGGGAGGAGCCGGGCGGCATGCCCGAGCAGGCCTTGGAGGAGCCGGAGGAGCCGCCGCTGACCGAGACCGGCGGCCTGGGCGTCGGCTCCGACCTCGACACCGAGCGGGAGCCGGACGCCGGCGTCGGCCAGGACTGGCCGGCCCAGCCGGAGGAGCCCTCCGGGCAGGTCTGGGGGGAGCCTCGACCGGCCGGCCGGCTGGTCGCGCCGGACGAGGGCGGACGCGCCGACACCGAGCCGGACGAGGTCGCCCGGGAGGTCGGGCCGGACGCCGGCGGCTACTCCGCCGAGGAGTCCGCCATGCGGGTCGAGCCCGAGTAGCGAGCCGGAAGAGGAGCAACCCGTGACCAGTGAACAGGACCGCTCGGACCAGGAGCGCGAGGAGCGCCGCGAGCGGGACAGGGGCACGACCTTCGACGCCGGCCTGCACAACATGGGCGGCGACGTCGGGCCCGCGTCCATCCGCGGCTCGAACCTCGGGCCCGGCCAGCGGGCCGGCGACGACGCCGAGCCCAAGAGCGGCTACGCCCGCCCCATGGGCAACGTCACGGGCCGCGACGACGAGGTTCCCGCGACGGCCGGGTCGGACGAGAAGGCCGTGGCGGCCAGGACCGACGAGATCGACCACGCCGACGCGGCCGGTCCGAGCCCGCACCCGACGCCGCCGCAGGACCGCGAGGCCCGGCGCGAGACGCAGGGCGAGGGCGGCGATCCGGGGTTCCGGGTCCGCGGCCCCGTGGACGAGGACCGCCACGGCGAGATCGTGGAGGAGGGCACGGCGGTCACCGGCGCCTCCCGGCCGGGCACGGCCGGTGCCACGGGAGCCGGGGAGCACGTCTCGGCCGACGTGGACTGGGTGCCCTCCGACGAGGACGACCCGGACGCCGGTTCGGGCCGCACCGACGCCGACGACGGCGGCTACCTGCCCGGCGAGGGCATGGGCCGCCCGTACTAGCCCGTATCGGCCCCGTAGCGGCGGGCCGCGTCCAGCGGGCCGGGTCCACTGGGCCGGATCTACCGGATCTATCGGGCCGGGTCGGTGACCGGGACGATCGCCGCCTCGACGAGCCGGCCGTGCTCGATGGTCAGCACGCCGATCGTCCCGTACGGCTGGCGCCGCCGGTCGGTCGGCGAGCCGGGGTTGAAGATCCGCAGGCCGTCGCCGCTCTCGTCCAGCGGGATGTGCGAGTGGCCGAACACCACGAGCCCGGCCCGGGGGAAGCGGCGGCGCATCCGCGCGAGCCGCCCTCGGGCCGGCCCGCTGTCGTGGATCATCCCGACCCGCAGCCCCTCCAGCTCCAGCTCCAGCGTCTCGGGGGCGTCGAGATCAGGCTCGTCGTTGTTGCCCCTGACCACGTGGACCGGCGCGTAGGCGGCCAGCTCCGCCGGCACCGACGGCACGCACACGTCGCCCGCGTGCAGGATCACGTCCGCGTCGCGCAGGTGCGCGGCCACGCGGGGCGGGCAGGAGCGCCAGCGGCGCGGCGCGTGGGTGTCCGACAGGACGACGGCTTTCATGCGGCGGCTCTCATACGGCGGCCTTCATGCGGGGTCTCCCGTGGTCTCCAGGGCGGCGTTCTCCACCCTGATCCGCACCGTCAGCAGCACCGCGTTGGCCACGTTGAACACGAGCGCCGTCAGCCACGCCGTGTGCACCAGGGGCAGCGCGATGCCCTCCGCGACCACCGCCACGTAGTTGGGGTGCCGCAGCCACCGGTACGGTCCCCGGTGCACCAGCGGCAGCCCGGGGACGACGACCACGCGGGTGTTCCACTGGCGGCCCAGCGTGGCGATGCACCACCAGCGCAGGGCCTGGGCGAGCACGACGACCGCGAGCATGCTCCAGCCGAGGGCGGGCAGGAACGGCCGGCCCAGCAGCCAGACCTCCAGCGGGGCGGCGACCAGCAGCCCGGCGTGGGCCAGCACCATCCACGGGTAGTGCCCCCTGCCGTACTCCCGGCCGCCCAGGCTCCGCGCCCAGGCCAGGTGGCGGCGCGACAGCACCAGCTCGGCCCCCCGTTCGGCGGCCACGAGCGCGATGAGCAGGGCGTAGGCGCTCACCAGGCCATCAGCACCAGCTCGGCGGAGAAGCCGGGGCCCAGCGCGAGCAGCAGCGCCGGCTCGCCGGGGGCGGGCCGGCGCCGGGCGAGGTGCTCCTCCAGCACGTTCAGGACCGACACCGACGACAGGTTGCCCACCTGCTGCAGCGACTGCCAGGTCAGGTCCAGCTCGCCGTGGCGCAGGTCGAGCGAGTCGGCGATGGTGTCGATGACCTTGGGGCCGCCTGGATGGCACACCCACGAGGTCACCTGCTCGGGGGCCAGGCCGTGGTCGGACAGGAAGCCCTTGACGTCGTCGGCCAGGGTGGCGGCCACCTGGTCGACCAGGTCGGCGGCCAGCACGATGCGGAAGCCGGACCCGCCCACGTCCCAGCCCATGAGGCGCTCGGTGCCCGGGTACAGGCGGCTGCGGGTGGCCACGACCCGCGGTCCCCGGCCCGCGCCGGTCCGCCGGTCGCCGAGGGCCGCGACCGCGGCGGCGCCGTCGCCGAACAGGCCGCTGGCCACGACGTTCGCGATCGAGGTGTCGTCACGCTGCATGGTCAGCGAGCACAGCTCCACGCACAGCAGCAGGCCCGCCTGATCGGGCCAGCCGCGCAGGTAGTCGTGGAGCCTGGCGAGCCCGGCCGCGCCCGCGGCGCAGCCCAGCCCGAAGATCGGCACGCGCTTGACGTCCTCGCGCAGGCCGACGCGCTGGGCGAGGCGGGCGTCCAGGGACGGCGTGGCCACGCCGGTGGAGGAGCAGAACACGAAGTGGTCGACCTCCTGCGGGGCGAGGCCGGCCTCCTCCAGCGCGGCCCGGATGGCCTTCTCGCCCAGGTCGAGCGCCGCGGTGACGTAGGCGTCGTTGGCCTCGCCGAAGTCGTCCAGCCTGCCGTACTCCTCCAGCGGCAGTGCCAGGTGCCGGCCGCGCACCCGCGTCGCGGCGTGGAAGCGGCGCAGCTGCTCGGCGTCGGCGTCGGTCCACTCGGCGACCGCCTCGGTGATCCGGCCCTGCTCGTAGCGGTGCTCGGGAAGGACCGTCCGGACTGCCTCGATGCGCATGAGTCCGCTCCCGGGGTGGCTCAGGGCCGCCGGCCGACGCCGGTCAGGAACTCGCGGATCCTGGCCGGGCCGCTGGTGCGGGCCGACAGCGGCGGGGTCTGCATGTCCTCGGCCGAGCGCATGCCCTCCAGCAGTTCCTGGACCGCCTCGACGGCCGTGTAGGCGGGCGTCCAGCCCAGCTCGGTGTGCGCGCGGGTGGTGTCCATGATCGGCAGGTTGAGTACCATGTCGACCAGGTCCGGTGAGGCGGGCACCAGGTGCAGCCGCCAGGCCGCCGCGGCGGCGCCGTGCAGCATCCAGCCCGGCACCGGCACCAGGCGCGCGCCCAGCAGCTCGGCCAGGGTGCGGGGCTCGATGACCGGGTCGGCGGCGACGTTGAAGGCCCCGGAGACCTCCTTGGTGACGGCCAGCCGGTACGCCTGGCCCATGTCGTCGGCGTGCAGGGCCTGCAGCCGCAGCCGGGGGTGGTCGGGGACCACCGGGATCAGGCCGGGACGCACCAGGCGCTCGGGCACGAACGGCCCGGCGAACAGCCGCCGCTGCTCGGTGGCCGACTCGCGCTTGAACACGAAGCCGGGGCGCAGCCGTACCACGCGGACACCGGGGTTGTCGCGCTCGAAGGTGTCCAGCGCGCGCTCCACGTACGCCTTCTCGCGCCCGTAGGCGGCCTTCGGCCAGCCGTGGGTGGGCCAGTCCTCGGTGACGGGCCGGTCCTTGGGGCCGGGGGAGTACGCGCCCACGGAGGAGGCGTACACCAGCACGGGCACGCGGGCCTTGGCCACCGCCGCGAAGACGCGCAGGCTGCCGAGCACGTTCGCCCGCCAGGTCGTCAGCGGGTCGCGGGTCGGCTGGAACAGCCAGGCCAGGTGCACGACCGCGTCCGCGCCCTCCAGGTGCGGGGCCGGGTCGCCGGTGGCGACGTCGAGGGTCCGCCAGGTTGTCTTGTCGGGGTGCCAGTCGGGCGTGCGGCGGGCCAGCCCCAGGATCGAGGTGACGCCGGGGTCGGCCGCCAGCGCGGACACCACGCTGGTGCCGACGTTGCCGGTGGCGCCGATGACGACTACTCGCATTGGCGTCCGCTGCCCAGCCGCCTGCCTCCCAAACCGGGCGTCGAACCGGGTGGCGAGCATTGACCGTCACCTTAATTCATTACATGATGAATTTATGCGGAAGCCGGTGGCCGCCCTCGGGTCGGCGGTCTTCTTCCTGGCGGGACCGGGCACCGTGGCGGGGCTGGTGCCGTGGCTGCTGACGCGCTGGGAGGTGCTCGACCCGCTGCCCGCGTGGGTGATGATCCCGGCGCGCGTGACGGGCGCGGTGCTGCTGCTGGCGGGCCTGGCCGGGCTGGTCGACGCCTTCGTGCGCTTCGCGGCCGAGGGGCTGGGCACGCCGGTGCCGGTCGCGCCGCCCGAGCGGCTCGTCGTCGGCGGGGCGTACCGTCACGTCCGCAACCCGATGTACGTGTCCGTCTTCGCCGCGCTGCTCGGCCAGGCCCTGCTGCTGGGGCAGGCGTCCGTCCTGGTCTACATGCTGGTGCTGTTCGTGCCGGTGTGGGCGTTCGTCCACTGGTACGAGGAGCCGGCCCTGCGCAGGCGCTTCGGGGCCGACTACGACAGGTACCGCTCGCAGGTGCCCGGCTGGTGGCCCCGGCTGCACCCCTACGAGGGGTGATGCTCGGCGGCGATCTGCTCGAACGGCGTGCCGTCGACCATGCGGTCCAGCAGCCCGACCATCACCGGGCACTCGCGGGCCGGATGCTCGGCCGGGCAGTCCCGGGCGTGGACCAGGAAGTCACGGGCGCCGCGGGCGCGGGCGATGAGCTCGTCGAGCGCGGCGATCTGCTCCTCCAGCCCCTTGCGCCACCGCTCGCCGGGCGCGTCGAGCACCTCGCCGGCGGCCTGGAGGGGGATGCCCAGCCGCTGGGCGATCTGGAGGAAGGCCAGGCGCCGCAGCTCCTGCCTGCCGTACACCCGCCTGCCGCCGACCCGGCCCGCCGGGCGCACCAGGCCCCTCTCGTCGTAGTAGCGCAGGGTCGAGGGGGCCAGGCCGAGCCGCCGGGCCGCCTCGCCGATGGGAAGCCGTTCCATTCCTCCATTTGACTTCAAGTCGGCTTGAACCGCTTTGCTGGAAGGCATGGAGATCACATCGTGGGCCGTCGACCGGCCCATACGTTCGCAGGCGGCGCTCCCGCACGGCCCTTTGGGGCGGCTCATGGGGCGCGTGATGCTGTGGACCAACCGTCAGGAGGAGGTCCTGCGCCTGCTGCGGGTGGAGCCCGGGCAGGAGGTGCTGGAGGTCGGGTACGGCCCAGGCGGGCTGGTCAGGCTGCTGAGGGGCACCGGAGCCGGGCGGATCTGCGGCGTGGACCCCTCGCCGGACATGCGGGCCATGGCCATGCGGCAGGCCGACGAGCGCGTGGAGCTCAAGGTCGGCACCGCGGAGGACACCGGCTACCCGCCCGGCAGCTTCGACCGCGTGGTGTCGGTCAACAACGCCCCGCTGTGGCCGGACCTGGAGGCCGGGGTGCGGGAGCTGCGGCGGGTGCTGCGGCCCGGAGGGCTGGCGGTGATCGCCTGGCACGGCGGGACGCGCCCGTCGCGGCTGGACAGGCGGCTGCGGCTGCCGGAGGACAAGCTGGCGAGGATCGAGCGGGCGCTGGGCGAGAGCTTCGGCTCGGTCCGCCGCGAGGAGCTCACCACGCTGACCGCCTTCGTCGCGACCGCGACGTAGCGCTTGACGGTCCGGGCTCAGCGGTCCAGGAAGGCGCGCAGGACCTTCAGGTACGGCTCCCGCTGGTCCCGGTAGCTGTCGTGCCCGGCGCGGGGCAGCTCGGCCACCGTGGCGTGGGGCAGGGCGGCGCGGTACTCGTCGGCGGCCGCGGTCAGCGGGTCGCACGCGCCGCGGATGATCAGCGCGGGCACGGGCGTGCGCGCGAGGCCGGAGGCGACCCAGCCGGGGGTGGGGCGGCGCAGGAGCGTCGCCAGGCCGCCCGCGCCCGGGGCCACCCGCACGGTCGCGCCCGGGCAGTGGAGGGTGGGCCAGGCCAGGCGGTTCCAGGCGTCCTGGCGGGCGTCCAGCTCGGCGTCGCCGGCGAAGGAGCGCAGGGCCGCGGCGTCGGTCCTGGCCAGCGTCTCGATGACCAGCGAGCGCGGGTGAAGGGCGGAGACGGTCAGGCGGCGGGCGTCGAGCCGGGACAGGGCGGCCGTGGCCGGGGGCGTGCGCAGCCCGGTGGGTGAGGAGAACACCGCCTTCACCACACGATCCGGATATTTCGCGATATAAGCGGCGGCGAGTTGGGCGCCGGCCGAGTGCCCGACGAGCACCACGCGCGGGGCGCCGATCGCCTGCCGTACCGCCTCCAGGTCGGCCACGTCGCGCTCCAGGCCGTAGCCGCGCGGGTCGGCCAGCCGCGCCGAGCGGCCGGTGCCGAGCCGGTCGTACAGGTAGACGACGTGACGGTCCCGGCGCAGGACCCCGAAGACGGCGGAGTCGCCCGCGAGGTCCGGCCGCCCGTGCAGGACGATGACCGGCTCCGGGCGCGGGCCGGCGTCGGGCGCGTGGCGCAGGTAGGCCAGGCGCGAGCCGGTCGGCAGCACCCACTCCCGCTGGCCCGGGACCTCGGGCAGGGGACCCGCCGGTGCGGCGGGGGGGAGGGTCGCGGCCGTGGCCTTCCAGACGACCAGGCCCGCGGCGCCCAGCACGGCCAGCGCCCGCAGGCCGCGCGGGAGCGGGCGGGAGGGGCGCGGCAGGCACAGCAACAGGCCCAGCAGGCAGATCGCGCCGAAGACGGCCAGCCCGGCGACGGTGAAGAAGGCCGGATCGCCGGTCAGCGAGGTCGTGCCGGCGAGCGTGGCCAGCCCGAGCACCGGCGCGAGCGCCAGCACCCCTAATCCGGCCAGGCAGCGCAGGAGGGTGCGCATGTGGCGAAACTACCGCGTCTGTCCTGTCATGCCGGGAAATTCCGGGCGTTACCGCCCCTCGTGCCGCCCTGTGCCGGCCGGCACGGCGGGAGCCGTACCGGCCGGCACGAGGCTCTCCGGGTCACCCCCGAGTCACATGACAGGGCTCACTGCTCGCTCAGCGTGAAGGACACGGAGCCCCGGGCGTCGGAGCCGGCGTCCAGCTGCTTGTCCTCCAGGACGGCCGCGGCCGTCTGGTCGAGGTAGACGCGCGCCCCTTCATGCTCGACGACCTGGTCGGCGGGCTCGGGCCCGTCGGCGATGGACAGCACCAGCGAGGCGGCGTCCTGGGTGTTGGCCGAGATGCGGATGCCGCTGTTGCCGGGCTGCGGCGAGCCGGCGGTCAGGTCGCGGATGGCCTGGGCGGCGTTCGGTGTCAGGGTGAGCACGGCGGCTCCTCCTCCCTGTCGACGTTCAAAGCCGCTGCCATTCCCCCACAGGGGCGAGCCAATCCTCTTGCGGAGACTTCGTGACCCGTGTCACCCAGCGGGCGATCTTCACGGGCCCGGCGTGGCAGAGTGACGGTGGCCTACCCGTTGGGTAAGGCGATAGGGGATATGGAGGAATCGTGGCCGACATGACGCAGACCCCCGAGTGGGCGGCACTGAACAAGCATTACGAGGACATCGCGGGACGCCACCTGCGCGAGCTGTTCGCCGAGGACCCCGGGCGCGCCGAACGGATGAGCCTCACCGCGGGCGAGCTGTACCTGGACTACTCCAAGCACCGCGTCACCGACGAGACCGTGCGCCTGCTGGTGGCGCTCGCCGAGCGCGCCGGGCTGCGCGAGCGGATCGAGGCGATGTTCGCCGGCGAGCACATCAACGTCAGCGAGGACCGGGCGGTGCTCCACGTGGCGCTGCGGCTGCCGCGCGAGGCCCGGCTGGTTGTGGACGGGCAGGACGTGGTCGCCGACGTGCACGCCGTACTGGACAAGATGAGCGACTTCGCCACGCGGGTGCGTGAGAAGCAGTGGCGCGGCCAGACCGGGCAGCCGATCTCGACCGTGGTGAACATCGGCATCGGCGGCTCCGACCTGGGCCCGGCCATGGCCTACGAGGCGCTGCGCGACTACGCCGACGCCGGGATCGGCGCGCGGTTCGTGTCCAACATCGACCCGGCCGACATCCTCGGCACGCTGCGCGACCTGGACCCGGCCACGACGCTGTTCGTGATCAGCTCCAAGACGTTCACCACGCTGGAGACCCTCACCAACGCCCGCGTGGCCAGGGACTGGCTCGTCGGCGCGCTCGGCGAGCAGGCCGTCGCCAAGCACTTCGTGGCCGTGTCCACCAACGCCGGCAAGGTCGCCGAGTTCGGCATCGACACGGCCAACATGTTCGAGTTCTGGGACTGGGTCGGCGGGCGCTACTCCTACGACGCCGCCATCGGCCTGTCGCTGATAATCGCCGTCGGGCCCGAGCGCTTCCGCGAGATGCTCGCCGGGTTCCACGCCGTCGACGAGCACTTCCGCACCGCCCCCTTCGAGGCCAACATGCCGGTCCTGATGGGGCTGCTGGGCATCTGGTACGCCGACTTCTTCGGGGCCGAGACGCGGGCCGTCCTGCCCTACAGCCAGCGCCTGCACCGCTTCCCCGCCTACCTGCAGCAGCTGACGATGGAGTCCAACGGCAAGTCGGTCAAGGCCGACGGCACGCCGGTGACGGCGCCGACCGGGGAGATCTTCTGGGGCGAGCCCGGCACCAACGGGCAGCACGCCTTCTACCAGCTGCTGCACCAGGGCACGCGGCTGGTCCCCGCCGACTTCATCGGCTTCGCCGAGCCGTTCGAGGACCGGGCGGGGATGCACGACCTGCTGACGGCGAACCTGCTGGCGCAGACCTCGGCGCTGGCGTTCGGCAAGACGGCCGAGGAGATCGCCGCCGAGGGCACGCCCGAGGCGATCGTGCCGCACAAGGTCATGCCCGGCAACCGGCCGACCTCCACCATCCTGGCCCCCAAGCTGACGCCCGGCACGCTGGGGCAGCTGGTGGCCCTCTACGAGCACGTGGTGTTCGTCGAGGGGACGATCTGGGGGATCGACTCGTTCGACCAGTGGGGCGTGGAGCTGGGCAAGAAGATGGCGCTCGACCTGGCGCCCGCGCTGACCTCGCAGGAGCCCGTCGCCTCCTTCCCCGACCCGTCCACGGCCCGCCTCGTCGCCCGCTACCGCGCCCTGCGCGGCCGCGCCGTCTGACACCCCCGCCCGTCGTCCTCCTCGCGCCCTCCGGAGGACGGCGGCGCGCCACGCCCCCACCCCCGAAGGGACCCCGCCATGCCCGTCGTCGCCGTCCAGGGCCGTGACCACACCTGGGCCCTCCACACGCCCCGCACCACCTACGTCCTGTCCGTCGAGCAGGGCGAGGAGGCCCGCGTGGTGCAGTGGTACTGGGGCCCGCGCCTGCCCGACGAGGCGGCGGCCGAGGTGACGCGCGCCCGCCCCTGGCGCATGGAGACCGTCTTCTCCGCCGACGGCGACCTGGCCGAGGCCCTGCCCGTGGACGGCGGCCGCCGGTGGGGCGTGCCCTCCCTGCAGGCGGTCTACGAGGGCGGTGTCCGCTCGGTGGAGCTGGCCTTCGCCTCCGCCCAGGTCCGTGGCGGCGAGCTGGACATCGCCCTCCACGACCCCGGGTACGGCCTGCGCGTCACCCTCCACCTGCGCGTCCACGACGACACCGACGTCATCGAGCGCCGCACCACCGTCACCGCGACCAAGGGCCCGGTGGAGCTGCGGCGCCTGGACTCGGCCAGCTGGCTCGTCCCCGAGCAGGCCGGCCACGCCTACTCGGCGGTGGCCGGCGGCTGGGGCCGCGAGACCCAGCCGCAGCGCGGCGTCCTGCCGGTGGGCGAGACGACCTTCACCAGCCGCACCGGCGCCACCTCGCACTCCGCCAACCCGTGGATCATGATCGGCGAGGCCGCCGAGCGCCACGGCCGGCTGTGGAGCGTGGCCCTGGCCTGGAGCGGGTCGTGGCGGCTGACCGCCCAGCGCCGCCCGGAAGGCGACCTCGCGGTCACCACGGGCTTCGGCCACGAGGGCCTGTCGTGGCGGCTGGAGCCCGGCGAGTCGCTGGAGACGCCGCTCTCGCTGGGCCTGATGTCCGACGGCGGGTACGGCGGCGCCAGCCACGCCTGGCACGACTACGCTCTGCGCCACGTCCTGCCGTACCCGGAGGAGGTGCGCCCGGTCCTGTACAACTCCTGGGAGGCCACCTGGTTCGACGTCACCGAGGAGGGCCAGCTCGACCTCGCGCGCCGCGCCGCCGAGCTGGGCGTGGAGCTGTTCGTCGT
This sequence comes from Thermoactinospora rubra, assembly GCF_002093975.1. Classification (GTDB taxonomy): domain Bacteria; phylum Actinomycetota; class Actinomycetes; order Streptosporangiales; family Streptosporangiaceae; genus Nonomuraea; species Nonomuraea rubra_A. Next base: position 140,605 of record NZ_MSZZ01000034.1, on the reverse strand, counting down.
GGACGACGGCTGGTTCGGCGCCCGCACCGGCGACACCAGGGGCCTGGGCGACTGGTGGCCCAACCCCGAGCGCTTCCCGCACGGCATGGGCCGCCTCTTCGACACCGTCCGCGAGCTGGGCATGAAGGCCGGGCTGTGGGTGGAGCCGGAGATGGTCAACCCCGACAGCGACCTGTACCGCGAGCATCCCGACTGGGTGCTGCACTACCCGGGCCGCCGCCGCGACACCGCACGCAACCAGCTCGTGCTGAACTTCGCCCGCGACGACGTGCGCGAGTGGGCGCTGGGCTGGCTGGACGGCCTCGTGGGCGACCACGGCCTGGAGTACCTCAAGTGGGACATGAACCGCAGCTTCAGCCAGGCCGGCTGGGCCGAGCGGGGCGACTGGCTGTGGATCGGGCACACGAGGGGCGTCTACGCCGTGATGGACGAGCTGCGCCGCCGGCATCCCGCCCTGCGGATCGAGTCGTGCTCGGGCGGCGGCGGGCGCGTGGACTTCGGCGTGCTGCGCCGTACCGACCAGGTGTGGACCTCCGACAACACCGACGCCCGCGACCGGCAGCGCATCCAGGACGGCTTCTCGCAGCTGTACCCGGCGCGGGTCATGTCCTGCTGGGTGACCGACAGCCCCAACCCGATCACCGGCAGGCGGGTGCCGCTGGGCTACCGCTTCCACGTCGCCATGGCCGGGGTCCTGGGCGTGGGCGGGGACCTGCGCGAATGGACGCCGCAGGAGCTGGCCGAGGCCGGGGAGCACATCGCCGCCTACAAGCGGATCAGGCGGACCGTGCAGCACGGGCGGCTGGACCGGCTCGGCGGCAGGCCGGGCCTGGAGGCGTCGGCCGTGCAGTACACCCTGGACGACCAGGTCGTGGTGCTGGCCTACAACCCCTTCACCGAGGACCGGCAGGGGCCGTGGCGGCTGCGCCTGGCCGGGCTCGACCCCGAGGCCCGCTACGCGGCCGAGGACGGGACCGTCTGGCACGGCCGCACGCTCACCGACCACGGCATGGCCGTTCCGGTGTGGGCCGAGCGCGGCGCGGACTACCGCAGCGCGCTCATCGTGCTGACGCGAGTCCGCTGAACTGGACTTCCAGCCGGGCGTGCGGCCACATTGGTGCCATGAACATCATGGAGCTGCTGGAGCAGACCACCGACGCCGCCACGGTCGGCAGGGTCTTCGGCCAGCCCGTCACCCACGACGGCGTCACGATCATCCCGGTGGCCCGGGTCGCGCAGGCCGGCGGCGGCGGGACGGGGAAGGCGGGAATCGACGAGCCGGGCGGGGGCGGCGGGTACGCGGTGGCCGCCAAGCCCGCCGGGGTATATGTGATCAAGAACGGCGAGGTGCACTGGAAGCCCGCCGTGGACGTCAACCGCATCGTGGTGGGCGGCCAGCTGGTGAGCGTGGTGCTGCTGCTGACGATACGGGCGATCTTCAGGAGGCGGCGCCGGGGTTAGCCGGCGGCCGGTGCAGGTCCGCGCCGTGCTGGGCGTAGGAGCGCAGGTCGCTGGTCTGGATCGCCCTGCTGATGTCGCTGGGGGTGACGATGCCGACCAGCCGCCCCTCCCCGTCGAGGACCACGGCGCGGCCGTCGGGCGAGCCGTTCATGCGGGGCAGCAGGTCGACCAGAGGCTCCTCCGGGCGGGCGCGCGGCAACTCGTCCGGCGGGCAGGCGATGTCGGCCAGGCGCGTGGTCGCGTGCCGCCCGGGGTCCAGGGCGCGGATCCGGTTGAGCGTCACCAGCCCGCGCAGGTGCCCGTCGTGGTCGACCAGCGGGTAGGCGGAGAAGCGGGAGTGCAGCAGGACGCGGCCCACGAAGGAGAAGACGCTCTCCTCCGGGTGGGCCGTCACCACCGGGGCCGACATCACGTCGCCGACGCGCAGGCCGTGGAGGGCCGAACCGGCCACGGCCTGCGCCTCCTCGGCCGTGGCCGCGTTGACCAGGAACAGGCCGATCAGGGCCAGCCACAGCCCCTGGAACCCCAGACCGGTGACGACCTGGAGGAAGCCCAGCGCGATGAGCGCGTAACCGAAGACCCGCCCGGCCCTGGCGGCGGTGACGGCGGCCGAGGCCCGGTCCTTGCGCCAGGCCCACAGCGCGGCGCGCAGGACCCGCCCGCCGTCCAGCGGGGCGGCGGGAATCAGGTTGAAGACGGCGAGCAGGACGTTGACGCCCGCCAGGTAGAGCAGCGTGGCGCCGGCCAGGCCCGGCAACGGCAGCGACAACAGCAGGAACACCAGGCCGCACAGGAGGCTGGTGAGCGGGCCGACCGCAGCGATCCGCAGGTCGGCGCCGGGCGTGCGGGCCTCCCCGCGCAGCTCGGCCACGCCGCCGAGCAGCCACAGCGTGATGCCGGCCACCTCCACGCCCTCGCGCCTGGCCACCAGCGCGTGCGCCAGCTCGTGGGCCAGCAGGCTGGCCAGGAACAGCGCGGCGGCCACGAGCCCGGCCAGCAGGTACAGGACCGGCGAGGCGCCGGGGTGGGCGGCCGGGAAGCGGCCGAAGGCCAGCCCGAAGACCAGGATCGCCACGATCACCAGGACCGAGGCGTTCATCCCGAGCTCGATCCCGCCGACCCGGCCCAGACGGATGGTTGGTCTCATGCATGGCCTCCCGCGAGAGCGACGGCGCGGACCCCGCGGACCTCACGGCCCGCGACCGCGCCGGAAGCCGGGGTGCGTGGGCGGCCCCGGGGCCGCCCACGCACGTGTCAGGCCCGCGCCGCGACCGGCCGCCGCGCCGGCGGGGCCTTGACCAGCGCCGCGCAGTCGGCGATCGCGCCCGCCAGCAGGTCGCGCAGCATCGAGTCGGGGTCGGACACGCACGCCTGGGCGATGCCCACCACCGACAACTGCACCGCGTTCGGCGCGGCGTAGCGCCGGAAGCCCTTCTCCGTGATCCGCGCCGCCCGGCTGAACTTGCGCGCGTACTCGGCGGCCAGCGGCACCTGCTCCAGCGCCAGCCTGCTGGGCTCGCTCAGCCGCGCGGGCCTGCCCTCCAGCCGGGCGAAAATCTCCTCGGCCGCCAGCACCGACACGGCCAGCGCGAGCTGCCGCTCGGAAGCCGCCACCGGCAGCGCCGTGGTGGCGCAGCGCAGCGCGATCGTCGCGTCGATGCGCAGGTCGTCCCCGGTCAGCCCGATGATCGAAGGCACCATCGTGACCAGCTCGCCCCGCCGGGCGTCGGAGATGTTGTCGTTGACGAGGCGGGCCAGGGCGGCCAGCAAGGGGTGGGTGCAGGCCGGGTGATCGCTCCACCGCTCTCCCGCCAGGTAGGAGGCCAGCTCCATGAAGCAGGCCCCGCGCTTGGGGTTGCGGTGCTTGCCGCGGGACAGAACCGGCATGTGATCGAGGTCGTGAGTGTCCACGGAGTGCTCCACTGCGCCGTGATGTCGCCTGTCCTTCCAGTCTGCGCTGCCCCTTCCCCGAGCGCCAGACGTTAGACACGCGGCGACCCACGATCCGGTAGGGTGTCGCTCGCGCGGTGCCGGCCGGGCGCCGGTCGGCGACGCGGAAAGCCGCCGGATCGCCTCGCCCGGGGCGACCATGTCAGTCACGTCGTCAACACGGCGTCAACACGTCCCAGGCATGGGCTGGGCTGAACCGTATGGGGGCCGACGGTGAGGTGGGCGCTGCTGCTGCTGGTGATGTCGGCCCTGTGGGTCACGGCGCCACCCGCGGCCTCCGCTCAGGCCGCCGAGCGCGTCGCGCTGATCGGCGTGCCCGGCCTGCACTGGAACGACCTGGACCCGGCCGTGACGCCGAACCTGTGGCGGATGGCGGCCGACAGCGGGGTCGGCTCGATCTCCGTCAAGGCCGTCGGCACCGTCACCTGCCCCTACGACGCATGGCTGACCGTGTCGGCCGGCCGCAGGGCGGCCGTAGGCGGCACCTGCGGGCTGCCGCCCGAGCCCGTGCCCGCGGGGGAGGGCGCCGTGGTGCCCGGCTTCGACACCCTGCGCCGGTACGGCGAAGCCGTCCACGCCGGCACGCTCGGCTCGGCCCTCCACGACAAGGGCCTGTGCACGGCGGCGATCGGCCGGGGAGCGGCCCTCGCCCTCGCCGACAGGACCGGCAGGGTCGACCTCTACGCCGATGCGCCCGCCCGGCTCGCCGACTGGGCCCGGTGCCCGGTCATCGCCGCGGACGTGGACGAGCTGATCCAGCCCTACCTGGTGGACGGCCGGCTGCCCCGGCAGCCCGAGCAGCTCGGCGCGGACCGGCGCCGGCAGGCCGTGCGGGCGGCCGACGCCGAGGTCGGCGAGATCCTGGCCAGGCTGCCGCAGGGCACCCAGGTGCTGCTGGCCGGCGTGGGCGACCACGGCAGCGTGCCGCACCTGCGGGTGGCGATGTGGCGGGCCGAGGAGGCCAGGGGCGCCCTGCTGGGCAGCGGCTCCACGCGCCGCGAGGACATCGTGATCCTGCCCGACATCGCCCCCACCGTCCTTACCGCGCTCGGCGTCCCGATCCCCGAGCAGGTGGTCGGCGTGCCGTGGACGTCCGGCCGGGCGGCCGGGCTGGAGGAGGCGGTGGCGCAGCTGCGCCGCTCCGACCTGACCGGCACCACCGTGCGCGGCCTGACCGGGATCTTCTTCAGCTGCTTCGCCGTCCTGCAGGTCGGCTTCTACCTGGTCACCTTCCTGCTGCTGTCGCGGGGCCGGCGGGGGAGGGGAGTGGCCGCGGCCGGGCTCGGGCTGGCCTCCATCCCGGCCGCGACGTACCTGGTGAACCTGCTGCCGTGGAACCACGCAGGCCAGCCGGTCACGGCGCTGGTGGCGGGCGTGCTCGGCTGCGCGGCGCTGATCCTGCTGGCGGCGCTGGCCGGGCCGTGGCGGCGGCACCCGCTCGGCCCGCCCGCCGTCGTGGCCGGGGTCACCGGGGCCGTGCTGCTGGCCGACCTGCTGACCGGCACGACGATGCAGTTCAACAGCCTCATGGGCTACACCGCCGTGGTGGGCGGGCGCTACCACGGCCTGGCCAACATCCCCTTCGCCCTGCTGGCCACGGCCGTGCTCATGGTCACCGCGGTGGCCGCCGACGGGCTGGTCCGCGCCGGGCGCAGGAGGGCGGCGGTCGCGCTGGTGGCCGCGCTGGGCGTGGCGGCCATGCTGCTGGCCGGCTGGCCGGGCGTCGGCAGCGATTTCGGCGGCGTGATCGCGTTCGTGCCGGGCATCGCGGTGACCGCCCTGCTGGTGGCCGGGCGGCGGGTGTCGGTGGTCAAGCTCGGCCTGTTCTGCGTGCTGGGCGGCGTGACGGTGAGCGCCCTCGCGATCCTCGACTACGTGGGCGGCTCCCAGACCCACCTGGGCCGGTTCGTGGGGCAGGTGCTCGACGGGACGTTCTGGCCGCTGATCGAGCGCAAGCTCGGCGCGATGCTGCGCACGATGCTCTCGCCCAACCTCATGCCCATCGTCGTCGCCGGGCTGGCCTTCCTCGTCTTCGCCGTCCTGCGGCCCGCCAAGGTCAGCGCCGGCGCCGTGCCGGAGGCCTTCGCCCGCGCGCCGATGCTCCGCGCCGGCTTGATCGGCACGCTGGTCAGCGGCGTGGTCGGCATGCTGGTCAACGACTCCGGCACCGCCGTGCTGTCGATGGCGGTGGCGCTGGCGGTGCCGCTGGTGCTCTACACCGGCATCACCAGCGCAGACGCAGCCGCGCCGGGCCGCGGCGGTGGAAGGTCGCCGTCATCGGCGCCTGTGGCCGTGCCAGACGCGGCCCGGGCCGGCGGCGCGTCAGCTCCTCCAGCGTGACGCGCGCCTGCTCGCGGGCCAGCCGGGCGCCGGGGCAGCCGTGCACGCCGTGCCCGGGACGACAGGTGCCTCGCCGGCGGCCGGGTGACGTCGAAGTCCTCGCCCAGGTCCCGGCCTGCCGAGCCGTAGGAGACGAACTCCACCTCGCCGCGCTCCGGCAGCGGGTCCAGCCGCGGCACGAAGGTCAGGCCCGGCGCGCGGCCCGGTACAGGAGGTGGGGATCGTCCACGGCTCCATCTCGATCGTCTGCCCGTGGCCGCAAAGGTGAAATTTTCTTTTAGTACACCGTCAGGTCTTGAAAGTTGTAACCATCCCGATGTTGAGTTCGGTCGTGCAGACCCTCACCATCGCTCTGGTCGCCGCGCTCGCGTTAGGGCCGCCCGTGGAGGACGCGCCCGAGGCGTCCTCCGCGCACGAGCCGTCGACGCTGCTCGTCGCGCCCGCGCCGCGCCACCTCGAGACCGACAGGAAGACCCGGCCCGTCGCCCCGGGCATCACCCTGACCTCCTTCGACCGCTTCGACGCCGCCGGCTGGCTGCGCGCCGACGCCCTGACGGCCGACCTGGGCAGCGCCAAGGCCGGCTACCTGTTCCCCGGGGCCGTCGCCAAGACCGAACCGCTGTCGGGACCGGCCGGCCGCGCCAAGGCGGTGGCCGCCGTCAACGGCGACTTCTTCGACATCAACCAGTCGGGCGCCGCCCGCGGCATCGGCGTGCGCGACGGCGAGCTCGTCCAGTCGCCGGTCCAGGGCTGGGACAAGGCCGTGGCCATCAGCCCCGACGGGATCGGCAGCGTGATCACCGCGGGCTTCGACGGCACCGCCACGCCCGAGGGCGGCCAGCCCATCCCGCTCACCCAGTTCAACCAGATGGTCCAGCCCGACGGCGTCGGCCTGTTCACCCCGCTGTGGGGCGAGTACACCCGCGCCCGCGCCGTCCAGGGCGCCGCCAAGGTGACCGAGGTGGAGCTGCGCGACGGGGTGGTCGCCGCGGTACGGCACAGCGCCGGCGCCGGCCCCATCCCCGCCGGCACCACGATCCTGCTCGGCCGCGACGCCGCGGCCGACAAGCTGGCCGCCCTCCAGGCCGGCGTCCGCGTCGACGTCAAGTACGAGCCCAAGCCGGGCGGCGTCCAGACCGCCGTCGGCGGCAACCACGTCCTGGTCAAGGACGGCGTGGCGCAGACCTCCACCGACAACGCCGCCCACCCGCGCACCGCGGTGGGCTTCTCGGCCGACGGGCGCAAGATGTACCTGCTCACCGTCGACGGCCGCCAGGCCGACAGCCGGGGCGTCACCTACAACGAGCTGGCCGCGATGATGGTCGAGCTCGGCGCGCACAACGCCCTCAACCTCGACGGCGGCGGCTCCTCCACCCTCCTGGCCCGCGAGCCGGGCTCGGCGACGCCGCAGGTGGAGAACGGCCCCTCCGACGGCGCCGAGCGTCCCGTGCCCAACGGCCTGGCCCTGTACGCCCCCGAGGGCAGCGGCAAGCTCAAGGGCTTCTGGTTGGAGACCGCCGGCGACCCCGCCAAGGCGCCCGGCGTGGGCCCCGTCGCGGGCGGCCGCCCCGACCGCGTCTTCCCCGGCCTCACGCGGCGGCTGACCGCCGCCGGCTACGACGAGACCTACGGCCCCGCCGCCGGCAGCCCGCTGTGGCGCGCCACGCCCGCCGTCCACGGCGTCATGGACGCCAAGGGCGTCTTCCACGCGCTGGTCCCCGGCCAGACGACCGTCACCGCCTCGCGCGGCCAGGCCAAGGGCGAGCTGAAGCTGACCGTGCTGCAGCCGCTGGAGCGCCTCGGCACCACCGGCGACCGGGTGAGCCTGACCGGGCAGGGCCACAGCGGCACCTTCGGCGTGGTCGGCTACGACCGCAACGGCAACTCCGCCCCCATCGAGCCCGCCGACGTGCGGCTGGAGTTCGACGAGACGCTGCTGGAGGTGACGCCCTCCGCGCACGGCTTCTTCACCGTCAAGGCCAAGCAGGCCTCGGGCGCGGGACTGATCACCGCCCGCGTCGGCAAGGCCTCCGTCGCCGTCCCGGTCACCGTCGGCTCGGTGGAGGCCAAGGTCGCCGACTTCGAGGACGCCGCCTCGTGGACCTTCGCCGCCGCCCGCGCCACCGGCTCGCTGGCCGCGGCGCCGGGCCAGAGCGGCACCGGGCTGAAGCTGTCCTACGACTTCACCCAGTCCACCGCCACGCGGGCGGCCTACGCCAGCCCGCCGCAGCAGCTGACCATCCCCGGCCAGCCCCAGAGCTTCGGCCTGTGGATCCACTCCACCGGCAAGGGCGAGTGGCCGAGCCTGGAGTTCTACGACGCCCTCGGCCAGTCGCAGATCCTGCGCGGGCCGTACCTGACCTGGACCGGCTGGCGCCAGGTGGAGTTCACCGTGCCGCCGGGCGTGGCCTACCCGCTGCGGCTGCGCCGCTTCTACGTCGCCGAGACCAGGGCGGACGCCAGGTACACCAACGAGATCGTCGTCGACGGCCTGGTGGCCAAGGTGCCGCCGCCCGTCCAGGCCCCGCCCGCCGCCAGGGTCGCCGACCCCGTGATCCGGCCGTCGGTGGAGGAGGCCGAATGGCGCTTCGCGGCCATGTCCGACGCCCAGTTCGTGGCCCGGGAGCCCGACAGCGACCTGGTCCGCAACGCCCGCCGGACGCTCCAGGAGATCAAGGCCGCCCGGCCCGACTTCCTCCTCATCAACGGCGATCTCGTGGACGAGGCCAGTCCCGAGGACTTCGCGCTGGCCAAACGCATCCTGGACGAGGAGCTCAAGGGCGAGCTGCCCTACCGCTACGTCCCGGGCAACCACGAGGTGATGGGCGGGAAGATCGACAACTTCAAGGCGGTCTTCGGCGACACCGCGGCCTCCTTCGACCACAAGGGGACCAGGTTCGTCACGCTCGACACCTCCCGGCTGACGCTGCGCGGCGGGGGCTTCGACCAGATCGCCATGCTGCGCGAGCGGCTCGACGCCGCCGCCGAGGACCCGAAGATCGGGTCGGTCGTCGTGGTGTTCCACGTGCCGCCCCGCGACCCCACCCCCGGCAAGGGCAGCCAGCTGGGCGACCGCAAGGAGGCCGCGCTGGTCGAGGGCTGGCTGGCGGACTTCCAGCGCACCACCGGGAAGGGCGCGGCGTTCGTCGGCGCCCACGTCGGCACCTTCCACGCCTCGCGGGTGGACGCGGTGCCGTACCTGATCAACGGCAACTCCGGCAAGAACCCCGCCACGCCGCCGGGCGAGGGCGGGTTCACCGGGTGGACGCTGTGGGGCGTGGACCCGGTCTCCGAGCAGGAGGCGGCCAAGGTGCGGCGCGACTGGTTCCTCGACGCGCCGGCCTGGATCGGCGCCCAGGTGCGCCCGCACGTCGACGAGCTGACCCTCACCGCGCCCGCCTCGCTGGCGGTCGGCTCCACCGGCCAGGTCGCCGCCTCGCTCCAGCAGGGCGCCCGCACCGTGCCCGTCGCCTACCCGGTGTCGGCCCGCTGGTCCGGCTCGCCCGCGCTGCACGTCGGCTCCCGGCTCGGGATCAGGCCGTGGCACGCGGCCTGGCTGGATCCCGCGACCGGCGTGCTGACCGCGCTGCGGGAAGGCCAGGTCGTGGTGGCGGTGACCGTCAACGGCGTCACGCGGCAGGCCACGGTGGCGCTGCGGGCCAAGGCCGCCGCCTGAGGCCGTGTCTTGAGAATGTCCGGATGTCCGGCTCACCCGCCGAGCGCGGGTGAGCCGGACCCGCCTTTGTATCCTGAATAATCTTTCCATGGCATGGGCTGACCTACGGGCGGATGATCCTCGGCGAATCGGCGCTTACGAGCTGCGCGGCCGCCTGGGTCAGGGCGGCCAGGGAGTGGTGTACGTCGGCGCCGACCCCTCGGGGGAGCTCGTCGCGCTGAAGTGGTTACACCCGCACCTCACCGACGACGCGGTGGCGGCCGAGCGGTTCGCCCGCGAGGTGGCGGTGGCCCAGCGGGTGGCGCCGTTCTGCACCGCCAAGGTGCTGGGCACGGGCGTGCACAACGGCCGGCCGTACATCGCCAGCGAGTACGTCGAGGGCCGATCGCTCCACCAGGTGGTCAAGGAGGAGGGGCCGCGGACCGGCAGCGCGCTGCACAGGCTGGCCATCGGCACGGCCACCGCGCTGGCGGCGATCCACCAGGCGGGCATCGTCCACCGGGACTTCAGCCCCTCCAACGTGCTGCTGGCCCCCGACGGGCCGCGCGTGATCGACTTCGGCATCGCCCGGGCGCTGGAGCACACCTCGACGATCACCTCCACGCCGATGGGCACGCCCGCCTACATGTCGCCCGAGCAGATCATGGGCGGCCCGGTCAGCCCGGCGGCCGACATGTTCTCCTGGGCCGGCACGATCGCCTTCGCCTCCAGCGGCACCGCGCCCTTCGCCGCCGACTCGGTGCCCGCGGTGATCAACCGGGTGCTCAACGTCCAGCCGGACCTGTCGGCCATCGACGGGGACCTGCGCGAGGTGGTGGCCGCCTGCCTGGCCAAGGACCCGGCCGCCCGGCCGACCGCGCAGCAGGTCATCATGCGCCTGCTGCACAACCCGGCCGCGTCGCTGCCGGAGGGGGCGGGGGCCGCCCGCCCCGGGGTGCCCGCCGCCCCGCCGTACGGGCCGCCCCAGCAGGCGGGCACGCCGTACGGGCAGGCGAGTCCGTGGTCGGCGCCGACCCACCCGCCGCCCCGGCGCGGCGGGGCGCGCCCCTGGGTGGTCGCCGCGGTCGCGGCGGCCGTCGCGCTGGTCGCGACCGTGGTCGCCGTCGTGGTGGCGCTGCGCGACCTCCCGGCGGCCACGACGGCCGACCGCGGCAGGACCACGCCCGCCACCTCCGGCCCGAGCGCGGCCACCACGCCGCCCGCGGCCACCTCCGCCCCCGTCCCGGCCGAGGGGCTCACCGAGAGCGTGCTGCCCGACGCCGGGGCCAAGGTCTACTCCCACCCCTCCGACCCGATCACGCTGGCCGGCTTCTCCTACAAGAAGGCCAAGGACGCCGACTGGGTCGACTACGCGCCCTCCTTCCCGGGCGGGACGTTCCGCGCCTACCCCAACTACCTGGCCGCCCACGCCTCGCCCGACGGCCGCTACCTGGCCCTGCGGACCACCAACTACACCTCCGACGACTACGACTCGATCCAGATCAACGACACCAAGACCGGCAAATCCCACGTCGTCAAGACCGTCAAGTCGCCGCTTGAGGCCTACATGGAGGGCTGGTCCCGCGACGGCACCCGCCTGCTGCTCAACGTCGGCAAGCACGTCGGCGACGACTGGCACACCAGCGGCTTCGGCATCATCGACGTGCGCGACCTGAAGGCGCCCTTCCGCGCGCACACCATCAAGGGGATCCACCGCGACGCCTCCTACGGCTTCGACCACGAGCAGAAGGGCGTGGTGGCCCTGACCAACTCGGTCTCGCGGCAGCCGCTGCGCTTCTACACCCCGGAGGGGAAGCTCACCCGGACCGTCCCCGAGGTGGGGGAGGGCGAGGCGGACGCGCTGTTCTCCCCGTCCGGGCGGCTGTTCGTCACCGACTGCCCGGGCATGTCCAGCAACGACCACTGCGTCTACGACACCGCCTCCGGCCAGGAGATCCGGCGCTTCTCCTCCGCCTGCACCCTCCAGGACGGCTGGTACGACGAGTCGCACCTGCTGTGCTGGACGAACCTGGACTACCGGGTCGTCGACTTCGACGGCAACCTGGTGCGCCGGATGGCCACGTTCTCCAAGAGCGTCGGCGACCGGCTCCTGCTGCACTACGTGCGCAGAACCGGCTCCTGACGCCCCTGGAGACGCGGGGCGTGGCCTTCCCTCCCGGGGAAGGCCACGGGCGTCAGCCGGCGACCTTGAGGACCGTGCCCGCGCCCACGGTCAGGCCGCCCTCCCTGACGGCGAAGCCGAGACCCGGCTCCAGCGCGACGGGCTTGCCCAGCTCCACGCGCACCTCGACCGTGTCGCCCGGCTGCGCCTCGCCGTCCAGGTCCAGCCGTCCCGGCACGTCGGTGGTGCGCAGGTAGAACTGCGGCCGGTAGCCCGGCCCGACAGGCTTGCGCCGCCCGCCCTCCTCGGCGGTGAGGAGGTAGAGGCGGGCGGTGAAGACCCGGTGGGCGCGCTGGGTGCCGGGCGCCGCCAGGACCTGTCCCCGCCGTACCTGCTCGCGGCGGACCCCGCGCAGCAGCAGGGCGGCGTTGTCCCCGGCCTCGCCCCGCTCCATCGTCTTGCCGAAGGTCTCCACCCCGGTCACCACGGCCGTGAACGGCTCGCGGAAGCCCACGACCTCGACCGAGTCGCCGACGCGGACCGCGCCGCGCTCGATCGCGCCCGTGACGACCGTGCCGCGGCCGGTCACGGTCAGGACGTTCTCCACCGGCATGAGGAACGGCGCGTCCACGTAGCGCACCGGCACGGGGATGTGGTCGTCGACCGCCTGGAGGAGGGCCTCGATCGAGGCCACCCAGACCGGGTCGCCCTCCAGCGCCCGCAGCCCGGACACCCGCACCATCGGCACGTCGTGGTAGCCGTGCTCGGCCAGCAGCTCGGCCAGCTCCAGCTCGACCAGGTCGGCCAGCTCGGGGTCGGCGCCGTCGGCCTTGTTGAGCGCGACGACGACGTGCTCCACGCCCACGCGGCGGGCGAGCAGCACGTGCTCGCGGGTCTGCGGCATGATCCCGTCCTGGGCGGAGACCACGAGGATCGCGCCGTCGAGCTGCGCCGCCCCCGTGATCATGTTCTTCACGTAGTCGGCGTGCCCCGGCATGTCCACGTGGGCGTAGTGCCGGGTGGCGGTCTCGTACTCCACGTGCGCGATGTTGATCGTGATGCCGCGGGCCGCCTCCTCCGGCGCCCGGTCGATCCGCTCGAACGGCGTGTAGGTCGCCCCGCCCCGCTCGGCGAGCACCTTGGTGATCGCCGCGGTCAGCGTGGTCTTGCCGTGGTCGACGTGCCCCATCGTGCCGATGTTGAGGTGCGGCTTGGCGCGCACGTAGGCCTGCTTGGCCATCGGTCCTTTCCTTCGGTTCGGTCCCGGGCGTGACCCGTTGCAGGTCGTCGACCTCTCCCCGCCGGGTCACGTGGACGCACGGGAAGAGGTCAGCGCTCCAGGCCGTCGAAGGCACGCGCCAGCCCGCGCGGGGCGCTGAGCTGGGCGTGGCGGATCATGTCCCTCATGGTCGGGTACGGCGGCGCCGTACCGCAACCGGATTTTCAGGCAGGGATCCACTCGCTGGAGGTGGTGACCTCCTCCAGGATCGACGGGATCGGCTCCACACCCAGGCCCGGCCCCTTCGGGACGCTCAGGTGGCCCTCGGCCAGCTCGAAGGGCTCGGTGATGTCGGTGGCGTAGTAGCGGCGGGAGGCGGAGGTGTCGCCCGGCAGCGTGAAGCCGGGCAGCGCGGCCAGCGCCACGTTGGCCGCCCGCCCCAGGCCGGTCTCCAGCATGCCGCCGCACCACACCGCCACGCCGTGCGCCCGGCACAGGTCGTGGATGCGGCGCGCCTCCAGGTACCCGCCCGTGCGGCCGGGCTTGATGTTGATGATCGAGCAGGCGCCCAGCGAGATCGCGGCGGCGGCGTGCTCGGCCGACTCGATCGACTCATCCAGGCAGATCGGCGTCTGGAGCTGGGCGGCGAGCTGGGCGTGCTGGACGAGGTCGTCGTTGGCCAGCGGCTGCTCGATCAGCAGCAGGCCGAAGGCGTCCAGCCTGGCCAGGTGCCGGGCGTCGGCCAGGGTGTAGGCGGCGTTGGCGTCGACCTGGAGCAGCAGGTCCTCGCCGAAGCGCTCGCGGACCGCGCGGACGGGCTCGACGTCCCAGCCGGGCTCGATCTTCAGCTTGATCCGGACGTAGCCCTCCTCCAGGTAGCCCTCGACGGCGTCCAGCAGCTGCGGGACGGTGTCCATGATGCCGACCGACACCCCGCACGGCACCCGGTCGACCGCCGCGCCCAGGAACTGGCCGAACGACTCGCCGTTGGCCCGCAGCTGGGCGTCCAGGATCGCCGTCTCCAGCGCCGCCTTGGCCATCCGGTGCCCCTTGATCGGCGCCAGGTGGCGGGCGACGGCCTGGGCGTCCACCTCGTCGGGCAGCGCGGGCAGCAGGAAGCGGCGGATCACCTCGGCCGCCCCGTCGACGTACTCGGAGGAGTACAGCGGCTGGGACATGGCCACGCACTCGCCCCACCCCTCGGCCTCCGGCGTCACCACCCTGACCAGCAGCACGTCGCGTGTCGTCTCGGTGCCGAAGGAGGTGCGGAACGGCGCCACCAGGGGCATCGCGATCCGCCGCAGCTCAACTCCAGTGATCTTCACGCTCACTCCACGTCTCCCGTCCGGCCTTTTCCCCGACCTTATGACGAGGGCTCGCGTGGGTGTTCGTCCGCGCCGGCCAAATGCCGGGCCGGGTTTCTCACGCTTTTCTCAGACCGATCCGCGACCATGGAGGACATGCGAGCAGGGGGGGATGGCACGGTGAGCGTCACAGCCAAGGTGGACCGGCCCGGCGTCGCGGCGCGGCGTCCGGTACGGCGCCGCCGCCGGTGGCTGTCGTGGACGCTGGTCGCGCTGCTGGCGCTGTGGGCGCTCGTCCGCGTCCTGGGCCTGGAGACGGGATCCTTCCCGACCCAGCTGATGACGCTGACGCCCTACGCGGCCGGGGCCGCCCTGCTGCTGACGCTGGTCCTGGCGGCCCGCCGGGCCTGGCCCGTCGCGGCGGCGTCGCTGCTGGTCTGCGTGCTCCTCGGCGCCGTGGTCCTGCCGCGTGCCCTGCCCGCCCCGGGTGGCTCGGCCGGGGTCCCGCTGCGGGTGCTGACCGTCAACCTCTTCGGCCGCGGCGACGCGGCGACCGTCGCCGGCCTCGTGCGGCGCCACGACGTGGACGTGCTCAGCGTGCTGGAGCTCACCCCGGGCGCGGTGGAACGGCTCGACGCGGCCGGGCTGCGCGAGCTGCTGCCGTACCGAGTCCTGCAGCCCGAGTACGGCGCGACGGGCAGCGGCCTGTACGCCGCCCACCCCCTGACCGAGCTGACGGGGCTGTTCACCCCGATCGGGCACAACATGCCCGCCGCCACCCTGTCCCTGCCCCGGGGCGGCTCGGTCCAGGTCGTGGCGGTCCACCCCAACCCGCCGCTGGGCCGGATGACCGCCGAGTGGTACGCCTCGCTGGCCGCGCTGCCGCCGGCCTCGCCCGACCACATCCGGGTGCTGGCGGGCGACTTCAACGCCAGCCTCGACCACCGGGCGCTGCGCGACCTGCTCGGCCGCGGCTACCTCGACGCCGCCGCCGAGGCCGGCAAGGGCCTGGTCCCCACCTGGCCGAACGGCCGCCGCCTGCCGCCGCTCATCACGATCGACCACGTGCTCGCCGACCGCCGGGTCGGCGTGGCCGGCGTGGAGGTCTACGACGTGCCCGGCACCGACCACCGCGCCGTCTTCGCCGACCTGCGGCTGCCGGCGGGGAAGAGCTGAGCCCGCGCCGGGGTTTCAGCAGCATGTGAAGCGGATCGACGCCGTGGTCATCGGGGCCGGGCAGGCGGGCCTGTCCAGCGCCTACCACCTGGGGCGGCTCGGCGTGCCGTACGTCGTGCTGGACGCCGCCGAAGGCCCCGGCGGGGCGTGGCGGGAGCGGTCGCCGTCGCTGACGATGGACAAGATCCACGGCATCTTCGACCTGCCGGGCCTTCGGCGGCAGCCGGTCGCCGACGGCGGCGCGCCCGCCGCCGAGGTCGTGCCCGCCTACTACGCCGACTACGAGCGGCGCACCGGGCTGGAGGTGCTGCGGCCGGTCAGGGTCACCCGCGTCAGCCGCGCGGGGGACAGGCTGCTGGTCGCCTCGGACGCGGGGGAGTGGGCGGCGCGCGCCGTGGTCAACGCGACCGGGACCTGGACGCGCCCCCACTGGCCCTTCTATCCGGGCGCGGCCGGCTTCCGGGGCAGGCAACTGCACTACGCGGGCTATCGCGGGCCGGGCGAGTTCGCGGGCGCCCGGGTGGTCGTCGTGGGCGGCGGGGCCTCCGCCATGCACGTGCTGTCGGAGGTGGCCGACGTCGCCGCCGGCGTGCTGTGGGTGACCCGCAGGCCGCCGGTGTTCCGCTCCGGCGACTTCAGCGAGGAGGAACGGCGGGCCGCGGTGGCCATGGTCGAGGCCCGGGTGCGGGCCGGGCTGCCGCCGCAGAGCGTGGTCGAGGTCACCGGCCTGCGCGCCACCGCCGTCGTGGAGGAGGCGCTGGCCAAGGGCGTCCTTCGCCGCCTGCCGATGTTCTCCAGGCTCACGGAGGACGGCGTGGCCTGGGCCGACGGGCGTATGGCCGAGGCCGACGCGATCGTCTGGGCGACCGGGTTCCGCTCGGCGCTGGACCACCTCGCGCCGCTGAAGCTGCGCGAACCCGGCGGGGGCATCAAGGTCGAGGGCACCCTGGTGGTGCGGGAGCCGCGGCTGCACCTGGTCGGCTACGGACCCTCGGCGAGCACGGTGGGCGCCAACCGGGCCGGGCGCGCGGCCGCACGGGCGATCAGGGACCTCCTGGACGGCCGGGCCGCGGCTCGATCAGTGGCTTGATCAGTGGTAGGAGTGGACGACGGCGTGGCCCTTGCCCCTGCCGATGATCCACTTGTTGATCGGCCAGGTGACGAGGAAGGCGACGACGAACGAGAACGCCAGCGCGCCCCAGAACAGCACCGAGGCCAGGCCCGCGTCCATCGCGCCGGGGATGACCACCATGACCGCGTTGTCGGTGATCTCCATGATCGTGATGGAGATCGTGTCGGCCGCCAGCGCCACCTTGAGCGCCCGGCCGAAGGTCAGCCCGGCCTTGAGCACGCCGCGCATGGTGAGGGCGTAACCGAAGACGAAGGCCAGGGCGACGGCCAGGGCGATGGTGGCCAGGTTCGACAGGCCCAGGGCCGTGCCGATGACCATGCCCAGCACCTCGCCGATGGCGCACCCCGTGAGGCAGTGCAGGGTCGCCGACGCCGCCATGCCCCACGTGGCCGCTCCGCGAGCCGCTCCATGAGTCATCCCGTGAGCCATCCCGTGGCCGCCATGCCCATCATGTCCGTGGTGCGAGGCCATACCCGTTCACTCCCGATGTGTGCCAATTCCAGTGCTGCCCACCATATACCCCACTAGGGTATAGACCAAATGGCGATGCTGGAGGGCGATTCGGGCATCGTGGTCATGGGGCGGCCGGCGCACCGCTACGATCGTCCATCGGACGTGCCGGCGATGAGCGTCCCCGGCGGGACGACGCCGCGGAGGATCGGGCGAAGGAGGAGCGTGGCGCAAGGGTCGGTCCGAGCCCTCCTCGCGGCGGCCACGGCGGTCCTGCTGCTCGCGGCGCCCGCCCACGCCGACCCCAAGCCGTCGCTCAAGCAGCTGCGGCGCGAGCTGTCCGAGCTCCAGAAGGAGTCCGACAAGGTCATCGCCGAGTACTACAGCTCCCGCATCGCCCTGGAGAAGGCCGAGAAGGCCGACAAGACGGCCAGGGAACGGCTCGCCGAGGCGGACGCGGTGTTCGCGAGGGAGTCCGAGTGGCTCAGGCGGCTGGCCGTCGAGCGCTACACCGGCGCCGAGGAGCAGACGCTCACCATGCTCAACGGCGGCTTCGAGCCCGAAGCGCTGCTGCGGCGCATCTCCCTCAACCAGTACCTCGTGGAGCAGGAGGGCGCCCGGCTGAGCGGGTTCGCCGCCGTCCGCGACCAGCGCGCGCAGGCCCGGGCGGAGGCCGGGCGGCGCGCCGAGGAGCTGCGCACCACCCTGGGCGACCTCGAACGCCGCAAGAAGCGCGCCGAGAAGCTCATCGAGCGGATCAGGGACAAGATCGACCTGGCGCACGAGGCCCCCGGGTTCCGCCGCTCCGACGGCACCTGGGTGCCCGAGCTGCCCGGCGGCCCCGACCACATCACTCCGCGCATGCGCCTGGTCCGCGACCTGATCGTGGAGCGCTTCGGGAAGGGCTTCGGCGTCGGGTGCTACCGCCCCATCAACGACGGCGGCGAGCACCCGCTGGGCCGGGCCTGCGACTTCATGCTGAGCAGCGGCGGGCGCATGCCGTCCAGGGAGCAGGTGGAACGCGGCCACAAGATCGCGGCGTGGGTGGTCAAGAACGCCCGGCGCCTCGGCATCATGTACGTCATCTACCGCCAGCGGATCTGGCACGTCAGGACCGGCTCGTGGCGGTGGATGTCCGACCGCGGCGGCACCACCGCCAACCACTACGACCACCCGCACGTCTCCGTCTACTGACGATGCACCGGCAATCACGGGTGTAAGCGAGGTGCAAGGATTAACCGGCATAATCCCCGCATGCCGTCGATTGCGCAGCTGAGGCCGGAAGATCCAGAACGTCTCGGGGGCTACGTGCTCCGCGGCCGCTTGGGGGAGGGCGGCCAGGGGGTGGTCTACCTCGGCGCCGACGAGCAGGGCCTGCTGTACGCCATCAAATGGCTGCGCCCTCACCTGGCCGGAGACGCCACGGCGGCCGAGCGCTTCGCCCGGGAGGCGGCGGTGGCGCAGCGGGTCGCGCCCTTCTGCACCGCCCGCTGCGTGGCGACGGGCGTGCAGGACGAGCGGCCGTTCATCGTCAGCGAGTACGTCGACGGCCCGTCCCTGTACCAGGTGGTCACCGAGCGGGGCCCGCGCGCCGACGCCGCGCTGCACCGCCTGGCGATCGGGACCGTCACCGCCCTGGCGGCCATCCACCAGGCGGGCATCGTCCACCGCGACTTCAGCCCGGCCAACGTACTGCTGGCCGACGACGGGCCGCGCGTCGTCGACTTCGGCATCGCCAGGGCGCTGGACATGACCTCGATCACCTCCACGCCGATCGGGACGCCGTCGTACATGTCGCCGGAGCAGATCCTCGGCCATCCGGCGGGGCCGCCCGCGGACATGTTCTCGTGGGCGTGCACGATGATCTTCGCCGCGACCGGGCGCCCGCCGTTCGCCGGGGACTCCGTGCCGACCGTCATCCACCGGGTCCTGCACGCCGAGGCGGACCTGTCGGGGCTCGGCGGGCCGCTGCGCGACCTGGTGGCGGCGTGCCTGGCGAAGGACCCGGCCCGGCGGCCGACGGCCGAGCAGGCGATCATGGGGCTGGTCGGCCAGCCCGTGCCCCTGCACGAGGCGGCCTCGGTCGCCGGAGGCCAGGGCCCGGCGGCGGCCGGCGGCCGGCAGGCGCCACAGGGTGCGCCCGGGTTTCACGCGCCGCAGGGTGCGCCGGGCTTCCAGGCGCCGCAGGGCCAGGCCTGGTCCGACCCCGGCGCGCCACCCCACGGGCACCCTCCCGCCTCGGGCCCCCAGCAGCCGTGGACCCCGGGCGGCTCGGGTCAGCAGCCGTGGACGCCGGGCGGCTCGGGTCAGCAGCCGTGGATCCCGGGCGGCTCGGGCCCGCAGCAGCCCCAGACCCCCGCCGGGCCGAACCAGCCGTGGGGCGCCCAGCCGCCGGTGCCCGGCCAGAGCGGGACCGTGCCCCAGCAGCCGTGGGCCACCCCCCAGGCCGCCTCGCAGCAGCCCTGGGCGCCGCCCCACGGCGCTCCCGGTACGGCCCAGCCGTACCCCCAGCCGAAGAGACGCGGCCCCCTGATCGCCGGGATCGCCGCCGGGCTGGCGGTCATCGCCACGGCGGTGGCCGTCGTGGTCGCGCTGCGCGGCTCCTCCGGCACCCCGCCCGTCACCACCCCGACCGGCGGCCAGGCCGCGACCAGCCAGACCACCCCGACGACCTCGCCCACGCCCACCCCCAGCACCACGCCCATCGCCACCACGGGCCTGGCGACCGTGCGCCTGCCCGACACCGGCGTCACGATCTACGAGCACCCCACGGACGCCGTCCGGCTGACCACCTACACGGTCTGGGACGAGGGCCTGAAGGCCTCGGTCTACTACCCGCGCGACTCCCTGACCGGCTCGTTCACCCGCCAGGACGACTTCTGGGAGAGCCTGCTGTCGCCCGACGGCAGGTACCTGGCCGCGCGCGCCAAGCGCTTCACCGAGACCGGCTACGACAGCGTGCGGATCACCGACAAGACCTCCGGCGAGAGCTTCGTCATCGAGACCAGCAGGCAGCCGCTGAGCGCCTACATCGAGGCCTGGTCGCGCGACAGCAGCCGTGTCCTGGTCAACGTCGGCAAGCCGGCGGGCGAGGGCTGGCAGTCCACCGGGTTCGCCATCGTGGACGTGGCCGCCCGGCGCGCCTCGGTCGTCACCCTGCGGGAGAGCGCGCTGCGCGACGTCCGCTACGGCTTCGACCACGAGGACAAGGGCGTCGTCGCGCTCGCCCCCGGCTCCACCCAGCAGGCGATGCGCTTCTTCACCGAGACCGGCGAGCGCGTCCGGCGCGTCCCGAACGTCGGCGCCGCGATCCCGTCCTTCCTGTTCTCCCCGTCGGGCCGGCTCTTCCAGACCACCTGCGCGGGGCTCGACTCGGGCAACCACTGCGTCTACGACACCGCCACCGGCAGGGAGGTCAGGCGCTTCGAGTCCTCCTGCACCGGCGACTCCTGGTGGTACGACGAGGCGCACCTGATCTGCTGGGCGCGCCTGAGCCAGGGCGACTCCTCGGAGATCGTGGTGATCGACTTCACCGGGGCGAGGGTGCGGCGCCTGGCGACGGTCCCGGCCGGCGACAACCGGGTGACCGTCTTCTACACCCACCGGTGAGAGCTAGCGCACCCGCCCGCGCGGCTTGAGCCGTACCGTGGGCAGCGCCGGGGCGGGCAGGGGCGCCCCGGCGAAGCCCGCGACGCGGCCGAAGCCCTCGCCCTCGGCCCACTCCTTGCGGTAGGCGGCGATCTCCTCGTGGGTGCGGCCGACGAAGTTCCACCACATGACGATCTCCTCGCCGAACGGCTCCCCGCCGATCAGCAGCGCCCGGCCGTGGCCGGACAGGGTGATCGTGGTACGGCCCGGCGGCAGGTACGCCACCGACGGCTCCTCGCCCGAGGACAGCCACAGGACGCCGTGCTCGAACGCCGGGTCGACGGGCACCTCGAGCCCGCCCGCGACCGAGATCTCGGCGCAGACCAGCGGGCTGTGGCACGTCGCCGGGGAGGCCATCCCGGCCAGCGAGCCCATGACCACCCGGATCCCGCCCTCCTCCGGCAGGCCGGCGTGGTGCTCGAAACCCGGGGCGACGTGCCGGTGCTCCCCGGGCAGCGCCACCCACAGCTGCACGCCGTGCAGCAGCGTCTCGGCCGACTCCTCCGAATGCGAGATGCCCCGCCCGGCCGTCATCAGGTTGAGCTGGCCGGGCCGTACCGCCTGCTGGCTGCCCAGGCTGTCGCGGTGCAGCACCTCGCCCTCGACCAGCCAGGTGACGGTCTGCAGGCCGGTGTGCGGGTGCGGCGGCACCCGCATGGCGGTCACCTCGGGCCCGTAGGCGTCCAGGAAGCACCACGGGCCGATCATCCGGCGCTGCCGGCCGGGCAGCAGGCGGTGGACGGTCATGGCGCGGGGGCCGCCCAGCGCCACCGGATGGCCGGTCAGCACCTCGCTCGCGTGCCGGTCCGCGCCGCCGCAGACGACCTCACGCGGATGCCGCTCCAGGTTGCTCACGAGGCGACACTACCGCCCGTCGCGGCGAGCCCACCGGCCGAGCTCACCGGTCGAGCTCAGCGGCGCTTCACCGGCGGGCTTCACCGGCGCGCCCACCCCAGGGTCTCCCACCACCCGTCGACCGCGGGCGCGTCGTCCACGTCCACCGCCTCGCCCGGCCTGGGCACGACGATCGCCACGTCGCGCGCCTTGGCCTCCCGCCACAGCCGGTCCACCGGCTCCGACCACGGGTGCAGCGCCAGCGTGAAGGTCGCCCAGTGCACCGGCAACAGCAGCTTGCCGCCGAGGTCGAGGTGGGCGGTGACGGCCTCCTCGGGGTTCATGTGGATGTCGGGCCAGGCCGGGCTGTAGGCGCCCACCGGCATGAGCGTCAGGTCGAACGGCCCGTGCGCGGCGCCGATGCCCTTGTAGCCCTCGAAGTAGCCGGAGTCGCCGGCGTAGAAGACCCTGCGCCGGCGTCCCGCGACCACCCAGGACCCCCACAGCGTGTCGTTGCGCCGCAGCGAGCGGCCGGAGAAGTGGCGGGCGGCGGTGGACACGAAGCGCAGCCCGCCCACGACCGCCTCCTCCTCCCAGTCCAGCTCGATGATCCGGTACAGCGGCACGCCCCAGCGCTCCAGGTGCGCCCCGATGCCCAGCGGCACGACGAACGGCGCCTTCTGGGTGCGGGTCAGCGTCTTGACGGTCGCCATGTCGAGGTGGTCGTAGTGGTCGTGGGAGATGGCGATCGCGTCGACCTGGGGCAGCTCGTTGAGTGCCACCGGCAGGGGGTGGTGCCGCTTGGGGCCGACCAGCTGGGAGGGCGAGACGCGGCGGCTCCACACCGGGTCGAACAGCACCCGCCTGCCCTCGATCTCCACCAGCGTGGACGCATGGCCGTACCACACCACGCCCACCCCCGTGGGCGAGGGGTCGCGGGCAGGCGGCACGCGCAGCGGCACCGGACCGGCCGGGCGCCTGCTGTCCCGGTCGCGCAGCAGCTCACGCACCAGGCCGGGCGGCGGCGGGGCGACGCTCGTGGGCTCCGGCATCGGGTTGACGAACGCCCCGTCCCTGAACTGCGGCGAGCGCATGACCCTCTTGACCCGCTCGGGTCCTGACTGGAGGGGCCGCACGCCCAGCTCCGCCGGGACCTCCCGCACCGCCCAGCCCGCGGCCGCCAGCGCTGCGCCACCCGCGATCAGCCGCCGCACCGTCCGCATCCCCGCCATGTGGCCCCCACTCGTGACTGTTGGACTCCACCGGGATCAACTCCCGGAGGGCTCGCGGGTGTTCCCCGGATGCGGCCAGGGGTTGGGGCGGCAGCCCGCGAGCGACTTGGACTGCTGTGCCATGACGGGCGCGAGGCGGTCGCGGCCGGGGCAGTACCGGTGCGAGTGGCCCAGCCCGTGCCCCACCTCGTGGCTGATCACGTACTCGCGGTAGGCGGCCAGGTCGCCGCGGTACTGCCGCACGCCCCGCGCCCACCGCAGCGCGTTGATCACCGACCGGGTGCCGTTCCAGCACGACAGCTCGCCCCCGGTGCGCAGGGGGCTGCACTGCCGGTCGGTGAGCTGCGGGCTCGACAGGGCGACGCTCAGCCGTACCGGCCCGTGATCCACCCGGCGGAAGCGCCCCCAGCCCCGCGGGTCGTTGAGGATGCGGTGCACCTCGGCGGCGAACTCCCGGCCGCGGAAGGGCAGCCCGCGCTCCACCTCCACCAGGTAGCGCACCACCGGCCCGGCACCCGGCCTCGGCGGGGCGTGGCCCCCGACCACCCTGTAGCGGCCGGAGGCGAGCATGGGCACCTTCTTGCGCGGCTTCGGGGCCTTCTCGTGTCTGTCTTGTTTCTCTTGGTCCGATACGGCGGGCGGCTCCGGCGCGCGGGCGA
The DNA here is from genome assembly GCF_002093975.1 of Thermoactinospora rubra. Taxonomy (GTDB): domain Bacteria; phylum Actinomycetota; class Actinomycetes; order Streptosporangiales; family Streptosporangiaceae; genus Nonomuraea; species Nonomuraea rubra_A. The sequence continues at coordinate 117,423 of NZ_MSZZ01000034.1, read as the reverse complement.
CGGGCGGCGCGGGAACGGCCGAGCAGCCGGCGAGCAGGGCCAGGCACAGCGCAAGGCCCGGCGACACGAGTCCACGCACGAGAGTCCCCCGGTTGATCACTGCGGGGGAGCGGCACGATGATAACGATCCCGTCGGCCGTGCGTGGCCCGTTACACGTGCTCAGGGGCCGTTGTCAGCCGTCGGCGGCCCAGCCGTACGTCCTCCTGAGCCGGGCGGCCACCGCGGCGAACCGGTCGGCGGGCAGCACCGCGCCCTCCCGGCGCAGGTCGTCCTCCTCCAGCACGAACACCCGGTCCATCCGCACGAACGAGACGCGGCCGTCGCGGTCCCACGCGCCCAGCCTGAGCCATTCCGGCCCGTCGTCGCCGCGGCTGGACAGCATCATGCCCAGCAGCCGCCGCCCCGTCCTGCCGACGACCAGCAGCGGGCGGTCCTTGCCCCAGCCGGGGTCCTCCTCGTACGGCACCCAGGCCCAGACGATCTCGCCGGGGTCGGCCAGGCCGTCCAGATCGGGGGCGTAGCCGAGGGTGGCGGCCCGGTCGACGGAGTAGATCTCCCGCACCGCGCCGCGCGGGGGCCGTGGGCATCCTTCGAGATCACGCACGCGGACAGCCTAGCGAGGCGGCGCCGTGCGCGGCGCTCAGGCCGGGGAGCGGGACAGCAGGCGGCGGAGCGCGGTGGGGGTGTGGCCGAGGTGGTGGCGCATGGTCCTGGTGAGGTGGGCCTGGTCGGCGAAGCCGAGGTCGGCGGCGAGCAGCGCCAGGCTCGTCTCGCCGTCCTCCAGGCGGTCCAGCGCCCACCCGACCCGCACCCGGTTGCGGTAGTGGGTGAGCGAGACGCCCAGCTCGCGGGTGAAGGCGCGGCTGAGCTGGTACGGCGAGGCGCCCAGCAGGGCGGCCAGCGGCACCAGCCCGTCGGCGGCCGGATGGCGGGCGGCGATCGCCTCCCGGGCCCGGGACACCAGCGACACCGAGGCGGCCCGGGACGCCGGGGAAGCCGGTGAGGACGGGAAGCGTGGGGAGGAGAGGGAGCGTGGGGACGAGGGGGACGACGGGCGCGCGGCGGCGCCGGTGGCGCGCGAGAGCGCGGCGGCGACGAGGCCGAGCAGCGACTCGGCGACCGCGTAGCCGGAATCGCCCGTCGCGGCGGCGGCCAGCAGGCGGCGGTGCGCCAGCTCCAGCCGCGCGTCGACGTAGAGGCCGGAGCCGGGCCGGGCCTCGCCCGCCAGGCTCCGCCACAGCGACGGCGACAGCTGAAGCGAGGTGCACACGTCGCCGCCCGCCGGATGGGCGAAGCGCTCCTCCATGCCGGGCGCGCTCACATAGCCCAGCGTCGGGTCCAGGTCGTCGGCCCGTCCGTCGGCCAGCCGCCGGAAGCGGCCGCGCCGTACCAGCACCACCTGATACCCCCGCACGGCCTCCGCCGACGACCACCCGCGATGGTCGTCCCGGCACGTCACCGAGTGGACGGCGAAGCCCGCCCCTCTCGACAGGCACACTGAGGTCCGCACGCCACCGAACGGTACGGCAGGCCCCCGACAGTTCCGGGCCGGCGCGACGGGGACGCGCGGCTCGTGCCGGCCGGACATCGGCGGCGCGCAAGGATGTTCAAGACCGCCCCGGGGCCGGGGAGCCAGGCTGGGCCCATGAACAGGATCTCCGGCATCGTCATCGACTGCGCCAACCCCGCCGAGCTCGCCACCTTCTACCAGAAGGCCCTGGGCGGGGACATCTCGGGCGACGACCCCGGCTTCGCCACCCTCAGCGGCGGCCCCGTCGGTCTCAGCTTCCAGCGGGTGCCCGGCTACCAGCCGCCCGCCTGGCCCCACGGCACCAAGCAGGTCCACCTCGACCTGGCCGTGGACAACCTCGACACCGCCGTCAAGGAACTGCTCGCCCTCGGCGCCACCAGGCCCGCCGAGCAGCCGGGCGGCGACGACTGGGTCGTGCTCAGGGACCCCGAGGGCCACCTGTTCTGCGTCATGGAGGGTTGAGCTGGGTTATCGGGCGGTGAACATCGGGTGACAGGCCTTGCCGCGCGAGATCGTCCTCGGCTTCGCTGGGCCGCATGGGCGAGGTGGGCAGGCCTGTCACCGTCTACGCGAAGGCGGCCACGCGGCCGGACGGCGAGCTGGCGCACGAGGGCAACCGGGTGCCCGACATCGCGGTCCTCGACCGGGACACGCTGGTGGTGGCCTGGCGGGCCGGGGTGGCCGACCCCCACGACGACACGCCGACCGACGGCGGGTCCATCCTGTACGCCCGTTCGGCCGACGGGGGCCGGACGTGGCTGACCGGGGTGCTGGCCGAGGCGACGGCGACCCACCGGTACCACTACGCGATCCTGCTCCACGACTCGGGCACGCTGCTGGCGTTCCTGGGGCGGATCACGGTCGCCGAGGACCGCGACGCCGAGGGCGAGGTCGACGGCTTCCCCGTGGAGCTGACCGCCAAGCGCAGCCGCGACCGCGGCCGGACCTGGGAGGACTTCCCGATCACCGTCGACGTGCCGCGCAACTCGCGCGGGGTGGTGCTGGCCGCCCGGCCGATCAGGCACGGGGACGTGTGGCTCCTGCCGTACTGGCAGCAGGGCGGGGCCGGGGTGCTGCGCTCGGCCGACCTGCGGGCCTGGCGGCGCGGCGGGCTCGCGCGGCCGCCGCGCGGCATGGCCGTCGAGGAACCCCAGGTGGTCGTCTCGCACGACGACCCGGCGACGCTGCTGATGGTGGCGCGGACCCTCGACCTGCGCGGCGGCACGACACCGCGGGAGAAGGACGCGTACTACCGGACGCACGCGGTGTACGCGGCGATCGCCACGAGCGCCGACGGCGGGCTGACCTGGTCGCCCATGGCCGTCGACCGGGACATCCCGAACTACTACGTCAAGGGGCTCCTCGCCCGGGACGGCGAAGGCCGCTACGTCGCGATCTACAACACCCTGGGCGGTCCCTTCCAGGGCGAGCGCCCCGACCGGTACCGGGAGGTGCTGCACTACAAGGTCAAGCGTCCCGGCTCGCCGTGGGGCCCGGGCCGGCTGTTCGCCGACGGAGGACGGCTGACGCGCGGGGCGGCGCGGGGCTGGGACGTGTACCCCAGCGCGGAGGAGTACGCGCCCGGCCGCTTCTTCGTGGTGTGGGAGCACAACCAGACGGCCATCAAGGTCGCCACGCTGGACGTCCGGCGGTCGTTCACCGGAGCCCGCGCGGACGCGGGCGGCTGGGAGCCGGCGGAGGGAGCGGTGTGCGACGGGAACGGGATCCGCCTGCCGGGCGTGGCGACGCAGGCCCAGGCGCCGCGCGGGGCGTTCCTGGTGACCGCCTCCGGCGGCGGCTACGCGCTGGAGGTGGCGACGGGGGAGCGGCGTCTCACCCTGGACGTGCGGGGGCCGGTGCGGGTGGCCGTGACGGCGGACGGCCGCGCGACGTTCCTGCACGACGGGACCCGCCTGGCCGTCCCCCGGGACGGCGGCCCGCCGCGCATCCGCGTCTTCGGCCCCGGCCCGGCGCTGGTCGACCGGCTGGAGGTCGGCGACCTGCTGGCGGCGTGGACCCAGGAGGTACGGCTGCGCAGCGCGGACGCCCGGCCCGACGGGATCCGGCTGCCGATCGAGCCGCGCGACGTGACGGTGGAGTTCCTGGGGGAGGTGCTGGACGACAGCGCGCTGAATCCTGTCACAGGCCACGGGGTGAGCCTGGGCGTCAAGGCGGCCAACGGGGCCAAACGGCTGATGATGACCGTCCAGCGGGGGACCGTGTGGGCGCTCGTCAAGGGTTCGGCCCGCTGGAGGCAGGTGCATGCGCATCCGGGCGGCGCGGCCGTCTGGAAGGTGACCGTGGACAGCGCGGGCACGGCGCGGCTGTACCGCGATGGCCGCGACACGGGGGCGACGTGGGTGGTGCAGGACAGCGGGGAGGAGCCGCACGCCTCGCATTGGGTGACGGGCACGCCGGGCGGGAACGCCGCGGCGGCGCGCATCCGCTGGAGCGTGGTGACCGCGACGCTCTCGCCCTGAGACCCGGCAGGGGCGGGAACGGCCGGGGCCGGCGGAAGAAGGGACCTGGGACCGCCGGCCCCGGAGCGAGGGCCCCGTCAGGCGGGCCGCTCCGCGCGGTCGCCCGACCAGTCCGTGTGGAAGGCGCCCTCCCGGTCCACACGCCGGTACGTGTGCGCCCCGAAGAAGTCGCGCTGGCCCTGGATGAGCGCGGCAGGCAGCCGGTCGCGCCGCAGCGCGTCGTAGTAGGCCAGCGCCGAGGAGAAGCCCGGCGTGGGCACGCCGATCGACGCCGCCGTGCTCACCACCCGCCGCCAGGCGTCCTGGGCGAGCGCCAGGGCGTCGGCGAAGTACCGGTCCACCAGCAGCGTCGCCAGCGACGGGTCGGCGTCGAACGCCTGCCGGATGCGGTCCAGGAACCGGGCCCTGATGATGCATCCGCCGCGCCAGATCGTCGCCATCGCCCCGCGGTCGATGTCCCAGCCGAACTCCTGCGACGCGGCCGTGATCTGGTCGAACCCCTGCGCGTAGGCGACGATCTTGGATGCGTAGAGCGCCTGCCGTACGTCCTCGACGAAGGACCGGTCCGCGACGCCGCTCACCGCCGGCCCCGCCAGCGCCCGGGCGGCCGCACGCTGCTCGGGGTGCCCCGACAGGCTGCGCGCGAACACCGCCTCCGCGATGCCCGTGACCGGCACGCCCAGGTCGAGCGCGCTCTGCACGGTCCACCGGCCGGTGCCCTTCTGCTCGGCCTGGTCCAGCACCACGTCCACGAACGGCTTGCCGGTCTCGGCGTCCACGTGGGCGAGCACCTCGGCGGTGATCTCGATGAGGTAGGACTCCAGCTCGCCGGCGTTCCACTCGCGGAAGATCTCGGCGAGCTCCGCCGGGGTGGCGCCCAGGGCCTGCCGCAGCAGGTCGTAGGACTCGGCGATGAGCTGCATGTCGGCGTACTCGATGCCGTTGTGCACCATCTTCACGAAGTGCCCGGCGCCGTCGGGCCCCACGTAGGTCGCGCACGGCACGCCGTCCACCTTGGCCGCGATGTCCTCCAGGATCGGGCCGAGCGCCTCGTAGGACTCACGCGACCCGCCCGGCATGATCGAGGGCCCGTGCAGCGCCCCCTCCTCGCCGCCGGAGATGCCCGTGCCGACGAAGTGGATGCCCTTCTCGCGCAGCGCCGCCTCCCGCCGCCGCGTGTCGGTGAACAGCGCGTTGCCGCCGTCGACGATCATGTCGCCCGGCTCCATGAGCTCGGCGAGCTGGTCGATCACCGCGTCGGTCCCCGGCCCGGCCTTCACCATGACGATCGCCCGCCGGGGGCGCTTGAGCGAGGCGACGAAGCTCTTCAGGTCGGTGGCGGGCAGGAAGGTGCCCTCCCCGCCGAACTGCGCCACCAGTTCCTCGGTACGGCCGGCCGTGCGGTTGTGCACCGCCACGGCGTACCCGTGCCTGGCCAGGTTGCGCGCCAGGTTCCGGCCCATGGTGGCCAGGCCGGTCACGCCGATGTCAGCAAGGTCCATGTCTGCTCCTACGCAGTCCGTCGGTCAGGAGTTCACGCAAAACGTCACTCGAAACGCACGCCCAGCTCGTCCAGCCGGCGCAACATGTCGGCCGGGTCGGCATAGACCCGGAACGCCCCCGACCGTTCGAGTTCGTCCCGCCCGTAGCCGCCCGACAGCAGGCCGACGCCCAGCGCCCCGGCGCGGCGGGCGGCCAGCAGGTCCCACACGCTGTCGCCGACCACCATGGACGCACGCGGATCGACGCGCAACAGCGCCGCGCCGGCCAGGAACAGGTCGGGGTCGGGCTTGGCCCGCCGGACCAGGTCCCGGGTGATCATCGGGGTGTCCTCCGGCAGGCCCAGCATGTCCAGGGCCAGCCGGGCGGTCCGCGCATACCCGCTGGTGGCGATCGCCCACGGCACGCCCCTGTCGCTCAGCTCGGCCAGCAGCTCGCTCGCGCCGGGCAGCGGGCGGACCGAGCCGGCCTGCTCCAGGTAGGCGTCGGCGTGGGCGGCCTGCAGGTCCTCGATCTGCTCGGGGGTCAGCTTGAGCCCGGTCTCCCGCAGCAGCGCGGTGACGAACAGCCCGCCGCTCATGCCGATGCGCCGGTGGATGCGCCACACCGACAGGTCGATGCCCAGCCCGGACAGCGCGGCGCGCCAGGCGATGACGTGCTGGTAGACGCTGTCGATCAGCGTGCCGTCGAGGTCGAACAGGAACGCGGGCGACGGCGCCTCGGGAAACTCGCTCATCGTCCCATTGTCGGCCGCGGCCCTGAGCCGGAAGGCACCGGGTGTGCTGCCGGACTGATCGCCAAATCTGGTAAGAAAGCGGGATGCGCCGCACGACCTGGGCCGCCGCGGCGGCCGCCGTACCCCTGCTGACCGCACTCCAGCCCGGCGCGGCGACGGCCGCACCGCCGGGCACCACGGCCGGGTACGTGGTCTTCGACCGCCAGACCGGCAAGATCGTGACGCACGGCAACGCGCACCGCAGGTTCCGCTCCGCCTCCGTCATCAAGATCCTCATCGCCGTCGACTACCTGGAGCGGCACCCCACCGTGCCCGCCGCGGACGCCAGGCTGCTGAAGGCCATGCTGCGCTCCAGCGACGACGACGCCGCCTCGGCCTTGTGGGACCGGGGCGGCGAGGGGCGGATCGTCACGCGGATGGCTCGCAAGCTGGGCCTGACCGACACCACCCCGCCGCCCGCCACCAAGCCGGGCTTTTGGGGCTACAGCTCGCTGAGCGCCTCCGACGTGGTGCGGACCTACCGCTACCTGCTGGACGCCGCCGCCCCGCGCGTGCGCGAGCCGATCCTCGGCCACCTGCGGGCGGCCACGAAGTGCGGCACCGACGGGTTCGACCAGTCCTTCGGCATCCCCAGCGCCGTGCCGCGGCCGTGGGCCGTCAAGCAGGGCTGGTCCGGCTTCGGCACCGTGCCGCCCGCCCGCTGCGGCGGCGACGCGGCGGGAGCCGGCGGATCGATCAGCCAGGTGGCGCTCAAGGCCGCCCGGGAGCGCGTGCCCGACCTCGGCCGTCCCGTGCTGCACACCACGGGGCTGGTCGGCCGCGGCGAGCGCTACATCATGGCGCTGCTGACCGCCCACCCCGCGGGCGGCGGCTGGAACGACTCGGTCCGGCGGATCAACCGGCTGACGGCGGCGCTCTACAGGCGGCTGGCGTAGTCGGCGTAGACCTTCTTGGGCACGCACATCCGCCAGGCCTCGACCACGAGCTCGCGCATCTCCGGCTCCTCCAGGGCGGCCAGCCGGGCCAGCACCCAGTTGTAGCGCAGGTCGGACTGGCCGGGCATGAGGAACTTCTCCGGCTCGGCGGCGACCAGCGCCTCGCGCTCCTCCTTGGGGAAGCCGAAGCCCATGATCGTCTCGTCACGGGAGAAGGCGACATAGACGATGCGGCCGACGCGGAACTTCACCCTGTCCCTGATCAGGTGCTCGGAGGAGCGGGGGAGGGTGGAGCACAGCCGCCGCACGTCCTCGACGGTGACCATGCGCTCACCCTAGCCCCCGAGTCCGACAGGATCACTGGTTGCCCTCGGCGACCGAGATGTCGGCCAGGGCCGAGTCCGGATCGCGCTCGATCGCGAGGTCGCCGAGGCTGACGACGCCGGCCGGGCGGCCCTCCTCGACGACGACCAGCCGGCGCAGGGCGTGCCCGCGCATGAGCTGGACGGCCTGCTCGATGCTGGTGTCGGGGCCGACGGTCTCCAGGTCGGTACTGCACGCCTCACTTACCGGCGTGTCGGGACCGCGATCGTCGGCGACGACGCGCACGGCGATGTCGCGGTCGGTGATGATGCCGCTGAGGCGCCCGTTGTCGGTGACGACGACGGCGCCGGTGTCGTTGTCGCGCATGAGCGCCGCGGCGACGGAGACCGGCTGGCCGGCCTCGACGCTCGCGGGATGCGCGGTCATGATGTCCGCTACGGTTTTGGCCATGCCCTCCCGCTACCCGGATACGGGAGCCACGCACATGGGAGCCGGCCCCGGTCGGCGGAGCCTCCCGGGGCCGGGGTGATGGGCGGGCGTGCTCACAGCACGCCGGTCCTGCGGCGCGCGAGCGCCAGGCCGAGCACGACCATGACCGCGCCCAGCGCGAAGTGCAGCCAGTTGTCGGCCGTGTTGACCGGGACGAAGTTGGCCGCGCTGTCGTGCGGGATCAGCAGGCCGTACAGCCACAGGACCAGGTAGATCGCGCCGCCTCCGACGAGGAAGGCGCGCGCGCCGCCCCAGGTCCTGGCCAGCAGGACGCCCGCCACGCCGAACAGGAGGTGGACGATGTTGTGCAGGATGGAGACCTCGAAGACGCCCAGGAGCATGGCGTCGGACCGGTGACCGGCGAACTCCAGCTCGCCGATGTTGGAGGTCACGCCCGGGATGAAGCCCAGGACGCCGACGAGGAGGAAGGCCAGGCCCACGACCAGGGCCGCCAGCTGCATGGGGCTTCTGGTCATCGCGGCGGGAGGAGTCATGTCGCCTCCTTGAGGTGATGGGCCTGTCCTCTACCCACGGTGACGAATCTGTCACCTTCCTACGGGGTGAGCAGAACCTTGATCGCGCCGTCGCGCTTCTTCTGGAAGATCTCGTAACCGTGCGGCGCCTCCTCCAGCGGAAGCTTGTGCGTGGCCAGGTCCATGACGCCCAGCGGGTCGGCCTCGTCGAGCACCAGCGGCATCAGGTGCGGGATCCAGCGGCGCACGTGGGCCTGGCCCATGCGCAGCGTGATGCCCTTGTCGAAGATCCGCAGCATGGGCAGCGGGTCGGCCATGCCGCCGTAGACGCCCACGACGGAGATCGTGCCGCCCCGCCGTACCGCGTCGATGGACTCCAGCAGCGCGGCCAGCCGGTCGACGCCCGCGGTGCGCATGAGCGGCGCGGCCAGCGCGTCGGGCAGCAGGCCGGTGACGGCGTGGCCGAGCTTGGCGACCGGCGAGCCGTGGGCCTCCATGCCGACCGCGTCGATGACCGAGTCGGTGCCGCGGCCGCCGGTGAGGTCCTTGATCCGTTCGGCGACGCCGCTCTCGCGGGCGTCCAGCACCTCGATGCCGTGCCGGCGGGCCATCTCCAGCCGTTCGTCGACGCCGTCGACGCCGATGACGCGGTGGCCCCGGTGGCGGGCGATGCGGGTGCTCATCTGCCCGATCGGCCCCAGGCCGAAGACCGTGACGCTGCCGCCCTCGGGCGGCAGGTCGGCGTACTCCACCGCCTGCCAGGCGGTCGGCAGCACGTCCGACAGGTAGACGAAGCGCTCGTCCGGGCCCTCGGCGGGCACGCTGACGGGGCCGAACTGGGCCTGCGGCACCCGCAGGTACTCGGCCTGCCCGCCGGGCACCGAGCCGTAGAGCTCGGTGTAGCCGAACAGGGCGGCTCCCGTGCCGTGCTCCTTGACCTGGGTGGTCTCGCACTGCGCGTACAGTTCCTTCTGGCACATGAAGCAGTGGCCGCAGGCGATGTTGAACGGCACGACCACGCGGTCGCCGGGCTTGATCTGGCCGACGTCGGAGCCGACCTCCTCCACGACGCCGATGACCTCGTGGCCCAGGATGTCGCCCTCGTGCAGGAACGGCCCCAGCACCTCGTACAGGTGCAGGTCGGAGCCGCAGATGGCGGACGTGGTGACCTTGACGATCGCGTCGGTGGGTTCCTTGATGGCCGGGTCGGACACCTCCTCGACCCGGACGTCGCGTCTTCCGTGCCAGGTGAGCGCCTTCACGAGCGGTCCCTCCTCAAGGATCGCGCGAGCACGATCCCGTAGACGATGTGAGCGGCGATCATGACGGCCTGACGGCCGGGACGGTCGCGGTGGGCCGGGGGCATGGCGCCGATGGCCGGCACCCAGCCCTGGTAGGAGGCCAGCCAGATGGCCAGCCCGTAGGCGGCGCCGACGGGCGCGGGCACGCCGCGGCCGCGCGTCACCGCGCTCAGCAGCGCGCCGCCCGCCGAGCCGAACCCGAGGTGGGCGGCGGCGGCCAGCGGCTTCTCCCCGGTCCGGCCCCAGACCCGGCGCACGATGCGCCGGGGCGGCTGGTCCTTCATCAGCCCCAGCCGGTCGCCGGCGAGCATGACGGTGCTCATCGCGGTGGTGGCCATGCTGCCGGCGGCGGCCCCTCGCAGCAGGTTGCGTATCATTCCGCGCCCCTGCCCACGGAGGCGCCATTAATGTCTCGCAAAATGAGACGATTCTGCTCACATGGTGGGATTGGCGATAGGGTGCGGTCATGACCTACACCCACGGGCACCACGAGTCGGTGCTGCGCTCCCACCGCTGGCGCACGGCGGAGAACTCGGCCGCCCACCTGCTGCCGCACCTGCGCCCGGACGACACGCTCCTGGACGTCGGCAGCGGCCCCGGCACGATCACGGCCGACCTGGCGGGCCTGGTCCGTCACGTGACCGCCTCGGAGGTCAAGGCGGACGCGCTCGACCTGGCCAGGGCCGAGGCGGTACGGCGGGGCGTGGCCAACGTGGACTTCGCGGTGGCCGATGTCCACGCGCTCGGCTTCCCCGACGGCTCCTACGACGTGGTCCACGCCCACCAGGTGCTGCAGCACGTGGCCGACCCCGTGGGGGCGCTGCGGGAGATGGGGCGCGTGGCGCGGCGGATCGTGGCCGTGCGCGACAGCGACTACGCCGCCTTCGCGTGGTATCCGCTCCTGCCCGAGCTGGCGGAGTGGATGGCGCTCTACCAGCGGGTGGCCCGCGCCAACGGCGGAGAACCGGACGCGGGGCGCAGGCTGCTGTCGTGGGCGCGGGAGGCGGGGTTCGCCGACGTGCGGGCCACGTCGTCGACGTGGTGCTTCGCCACGCCGCAGGACAGGGCGTGGTGGGGTGGGATGTGGGCCGAGCGCATCCTGCACTCCGACATGGCGGGGCAGGCGCTGGCCATGGGGATGGCCACCGAGGCCGACCTGCGGCGGATCTCGCGGGGCTGGCTGGCCTGGGCCGAGGCGGAGGACGGCTGGCTGAGCGTCCTCCACGGCGAGGTCATCTGCCGGGTCGCAGCGTCCTGACCACCTGCCAGCTGGGATCCTCGTACAGGAAGGTCGGCACGTCGTCGATCAGCAAGTCGGGGGCGGAGACCATGACGATCTCGCCCCACATCTGCAGCTGCAGGAGCAGATCGCGCACGCGCGGGCCGACCGGCAGCCGCCCCACCGGCAGGCCGAGCCTGGCGCGGACCTCGTCGGCCGCCTCCGACAGGCGGAACGGGCCGCCGAACCCGGCGATCACGTCGCGGACCAGGGTGACGGTGATGCGCTGCTCGGCCTCCTCGTGGGCGAGCTGCCACATGATCTGCTCGCGCCGCCGTCCCGTGCCCGCGCAGGCCGAACACCCGCGGACCAGCCCGGCGGCCAGTTCCTCTCGCGCGGTGCCCAGGCAGGTGGTGCAGCGGTGGTTCTCCGCGGCGTGCAGCTCCGCGGCCATGCGATCGGCGAGGACGGCGCCGCACTCGCAGCCGAAGACGTCGCCGAGGACCGCGTCGGCGCGCGGGGTGATGGCGTGCATGGGGACCAACCTACCGGGATCTGCGGAATCGTAGCCTCGCCGTTTCCTCACCCCGCCGCCCCCTAGGTCCCCACCTCACCAATGCGGGAAAGGGGAAACCATTGCGGAAGGGGGAAACCAATGAGGGAAAGAGGGGTAGGGCTTCGGCTGCTCGCTTCGGCGCACGGCCGCGGGGCCTTCGGCACGACCTCGCCCCGCGCTCTCGCCTCGCCCCGCGCTCTCGCCTCGCGCTGCGGTCTCGCCTCGCGCTACGGCCCGGCCTCGCACTGCAGCCCTCGCCAGGCGGGCAGCCCGCCCCCTTCCTGTCTTCCCGCACTCTTGAGGTGGTCAGCCTCGCGTGGGAGGAGTGGGGACGTCGGCGAGTAGCCCGCCCTTCCCTTTCCCGCACCCCTGAGGTGGTCAGCCTCGGGTGAGAAGGGGTGGGACGTCGGTGAGGAGCCGCGAAGTTCAGCGCTCGGACAGGCCGCGGAAGCGGCGCAGGGCCTTGCGCGCGGCCGACAGGATGCGCGGGTCGGTATGCCGGTCCAGCAGGGCCAGCAGCACCCGCTCGGTCTCCGGATGGCCGCCGAAGGCCACGATCGGGATGGTCTCGGCCAGTTCCCCCGGGTCCATGCCGAGCGACATGGCCTCCGCCACCTGCTCGCTGTCCCCGCCGTACTCCAGGATCGACGCCGCCATGTCCACCAGCACCCACGCGATCTCCTCGGCCGAGGAGCCGCGGTCCTCGCCGAGCCGCGCCGCCACCAGAGCGCCGATGCGCGGGGCCGACAGCAGCCCGCGCAGCGCCCCCCGCCCCTCCGGCCCCAGCTCCGAGTGCAGCAGCTGGATGCCCACGGTGCGCGCCAGCGGGGTCGCCTCCGCCAGGGCGCCGGCGATCTCCTGGGCCGCCTTGGCCGGGTCCCGGCCCTCCAGCCAGCCCGCCAGCTCCTGGCGGCGCTCGTCCTCGGGGTAGGAGCGCAGCGCGTGGAGCAACGCGGCGGCGTCCCGGCCGGCCAGCGAGCCGAAGACGGGCACGTCCTGGCCGAACAGCCCGGCGATGAGGTGGCGCGCCGCCCAGCGGCCCAGCGGCGTCAGCGTGACCCGCTCACCCCGCTGCTCCACCAGCCCCAGCGGCTCCAGCGTCTCGGCGCGCCCGCGCAGCGGCTCACCGGCCAGGAACAGCTCCACCAGCCACACGGCGCTGTCCCGGCTGCCCAGCTCGTCGGGGTGCACGGCCAGGAAGCACACCTCGGACCACAGGCGCAGCACCTCCTCGTCGGACCCCGAGCGCAGCACCTCAAGCTCGGGCCCCGCCCCGCCGTCGGCGGCGGCCAGCCCTGCCTGGGCGGCCAGCTCCCGGGGCCCCCGCAGGTTCAGGAAGTCGGCCGCCAGCGGGGTGGCGCGCACGGCGGCGGCGAGCCGGCTGTCCGGCGGCAGGTGAATCGGCGGCAGCAGGGGCAGGACGATGTCGTCGAAGGTGTGCACGGCTCCATCTTGGCCCGAATCCCGGCCGGAAGGGGGCATGCGGATCCCAAGGGGCGGTGCTAGAGTCACCCGGACGATCCGATCATCCGGAAGAAAGGAGGCGCCCTCATGTTCGCTGTCCTGTACCCGGCGCCCTGCGCCTCTGTTGTCGCCTTTCGGAGGATCAATGCTTTTCCGCCCGACGGTCGGGGCTGACCTCGACCGCCTGCTCGCCGTCGCCGTCGACGAGCCCGTCAGCTGGGCCGACTCGGCCCGCATCCGCCGCGAGTCCGCCTTGGGGAGTTACCGTCCCGAGTGGATGTGGATCGCCGAGGACGACGGCGGGATCCGCGCCCGCGCCGTCTTCTGGGGCCTGGCCTCCCGCGAGGTCCCCGAGTCGATGGACTGCCTGTGGGTCGACCCGTCCGTCCCCGACCGGGTGGGGCTGGCCTCCGCCCTGCTGGCCGCGGCGTTCGAGGAGTTCGGCACGAAGCCCGAGTACCACCTGTTCCTGCCCAACGGCTGGCGTGAGAGGCCCGAAGCGGCCGCCGCCGTCGCGTGGCGCGCCGGGGCGGTCTCCCGCCTCGGCATGACCCACGAGCTGGAGCGTTACCGCTACGAGTGGACGCCGCGGGCGGGCGTCCCGGCGCCGTCCGCCCGGCTGGTGTTCCGGCCGGAGCCCGACGACGAGGTGGTCGTGGACGCCTTCCGCCGCGTCGCCGAGGGCACGCTCGACTCCTACACGCGCCGCGCCCTGGCCGTCATGGACCCGGTCGCGCAGGCGCGTGAGGACGTCGAGGACTACAAGTCCATGCGGGGCGAGCGCGACTGGTGGCGCCTGGCGTTCACCCCCGGCGGCGAGCTGGTGGGCGTGGCCGTACCCTCGGCCAACAACTCCGGCCCCGTCGTCGGCTACCTCGGCGTGGTGCCCGAGCACCGCGGCAAGGGCTACGTCGTCGACCTGCTGAACGAGATCACCCGCTTCCACGCCGGACGCGGCGCGGAGGTCGTCCGCGCCGACACCGACTTCGGCAACACGCCGATGGCCAGGGCGTTCGAGCGGGCCGGCTACGTCAACACCTCGGTGCGGCTGGTGCTGTCCGCCGAGGAGTGAGCCGGAGCCGCCGGCCGCGGCTGTGCCGGTGCCGTCAGCCGTCGGCCGGCAGGTGCGCCCGCCGTACCCGGATGAGGAAGTCCTCCACGCGACCCCGATCCGGTACGGCGGGCAGCACCCCGGCGGGCAGCGCGTCGGCCAGCTCCGCCGACAGCCGGGCCCGCCACCGCGCGACCTCCTCCCAGGACAGCTCGCCCCGCCTGACCGCCAGCAGCCGTTCGCGCTCGTGGCTCACGTCCACCAGCGGCACGCCGTGCCTGACCAGGTGCAGCCCGCTCATCAGCAGCCTGATCATGTGCATGGCCTGCTTCCAGCGCGGCCGGTCGGGATCCAGGCGGCGGAACTGCGCCTCCGCGTAGCGGGCGAACGTCTCGTGGGCGCGCCGGGACAGGAACGCCCCGCGCAGGCCGAGCAGCTCCTCGCCGAACGGCGTGGCGACCTCCACCAGCGGCGACCACAGGCACTCCAGCACGGTGGGGTTGGCCTCCAGGGCCAGGACGCAGAAGCGCTCCACCTCCCAGGAGAACTGCTCGGGCAGCGGCCCGTCGCGGTGCGCAGGCGGCTTGTCCAGCCGCCAGAGCGCCTCGGTCGGCACGACGAACACCCCGCGCCGGTCGGTGTCGGAGGCGTCGGTCTGCAGGCCGTAGGCGCGCGAGCCGGTCACGACCGACAGGATCAGGTCGTCGTGGATGAGCGCCGCCAGCTCCACCGCCTCCTCGTCGTACGGCTCGGCCGCGCCACGCTACCCGAACAGATCATGAGATGTCATCGGGTTATCGGCCTAACCGGGTGCGTACCACCAGGTCCTCGACCGCGTCGAAGGCGCCGGAGCTCTCGGGGAGGCGCGAGTCCGCCATGGCCTGCTCCAGCGTCGCGGTCAGCGCGGCGACGTCCCGCGCCAGCCGTACCCGATCGGGGGCGTCGGCGGGCAGCGCGCCGTGCTCGGCCGCGCGCTTGGCCTCGATCAGCTCCTCCAGGTACGGCGGGCCGTACGGCAGCAGCGCGGTCAGGTCGGCCACCACCTCGCCGGTCCGCATGAGGTGCGTGCCGGTCAGCAGCACCCGGAAGGTGTACAGCAGCGGCTTGAGCTCGCCGGTGCGCTGAAACAGCCGCCACTGGGTGCGCGAGAAGCCCAGGTAGTGGTGGGCGTGGTGGCGCGTCAGGCAGCCGGGGGCCAGCGCGATGAGCTCCTCGTGCACCGCCGAGGTGGCCACCACCAGCGGGGAGAGCAGCTGCTCCAGCACGTAGCCGTTGCGCCGCAGCAGCAGGCGGCAGAACTTGGCCAGGTCGTGGGTGACCAGGTCGACCTCCACGCCCTCGCGCCGCCACGACCGGCTCACCGTCTCCTCCGGCTCGCGCAGGCCGACCACGCGCTCGACCGGCAGCAAGTGCACGCCGCGCAGGTCGACGTCGGAGTCGGCCGAGGGGAACCCGTACAGGTGGGCGCCGCTCACGGTGGCGAAGACCGGCGGGTACGGCTGGCCGGCCGGGACGTCGGCGAGCCAGCCGGGCAAGGCGGGAGTAGGGTTCTGCCTGATTTCGATAGAGGTGGGTTGATGTCGCTGAGTGGGTGGCTGCTGCACGGGATGCAGCCTAAGTCCGGGATGCACGATGAGCATCCGGGGAAACGGCACGCCTGGTGGCAGGTGATGTGCCTGACAGGCGTCGACTACTTCTCCACCCTCGGCTACCAGCCCGGCATCGCGGCACTGGCCGCCGGAGCACTGTCGCCGATCGCGACGCTGCTGCTGGTCGCCCTGACGCTGTTCGGCGCGCTGCCCACCTACCGGGCCGTCGCGGCCGAGTCCCCCAACGGCATGGGCTCCATCGCCATGCTGGAGCGGCTGCTGCCCAGCTGGTGGGGCAAGCTCCTGGTCCTGGTCCTGCTGGGGTTCGTGGCGACCGCGTTCGTCTTCACCATCACCCTGTCGGCCTCCGACGCCACGGCCCACATCCTGGAGAACCCGTTCTTCCCCGAGGCGCTGCGCGGCCAGCAGGTGATCATCACGCTGGTGCTCATCGCCGCCCTCGGCGCCATCTTCCTGCGCGGCTTCAGCGAGGCCATCGGCCTGGCCATCGCGCTGGTCGCCGTCTACCTCGCGCTGAACCTCGTGGTGATCGGCCGCGCCCTGGCGGAGATCGCCGCCCACCCGCGCTTCGTGGGCGACTGGCAGGACGCGCTGACCGCCGGGCACTCCACGCCGCTGGCCATGATCGCGGCCTCGGCTCTCGTGCTGCCGAAGCTGGCGCTGGGCCTGTCGGGGTTCGAGACCGGCGTGGCCGTCATGCCGCAGGTCGAGGGCGATCTCGAGCAGCGGATCAAGGGCACCAGGAAGCTGCTGACCACCGCGGCGCTCATCATGAGCCTGTTCCTCATGAGCAGCAGCGTCGTCACGGTCATGCTCATCCCGCACCAGGAGTTCGAGGAGGGCGGCAAGGCATCCGGCCGCGCCCTGGCGTATCTGGCCCACGAGTACCTGGGCGACTGGTTCGGCACCGCCTACGACATCAGCACGATCGCCATCCTGTGGTTCGCCGGCGCCTCCGCCATGACGGGGCTGCTCAACATCGTGCCGCGCTATCTGCCCCGTTACGGCATGGCGCCCGACTGGGCCCGCGCGATCCGGCCGCTGGTGCTCGTCTTCACCGCCGTCTCCTTCCTCGTCACAATCCGCTTCGGCGCCGGAGTCGAGGCGCAGGGCGGCGCCTACGCCACCGGTGTGCTCGCGCTCATCCTGTCCGCCGCGGTGGCCGTGACGATCTCCCGGCGTTCGGTGGTGTTCGGCGTCATCGCGGTGGTGCTCGCCTACGCGTTCGTGGCGAACGTGATCGAACGCCCCGACGGCCTGGGCATCGCGATCTTCTTCGTCATCGCGACCGTCGCCACCTCGCTGGTCTCGCGCGCCACCCGGTCCACGGAGCTGCGCGTGACCAAGGTCGACCTGGACGAGGAGGCCGAGCGCATCCTCGCCTCGCTGCCGCCGGGGGAGCTGCGCATCATCGCGAACGAGCCCGACGCCCGCGACCCGGCGGAGTATCGCGAGAAGGACCGTGAA
The DNA here is from genome assembly GCF_002093975.1 of Thermoactinospora rubra. GTDB lineage: Bacteria > Actinomycetota > Actinomycetes > Streptosporangiales > Streptosporangiaceae > Nonomuraea > Nonomuraea rubra_A. The sequence continues at coordinate 100,286 of NZ_MSZZ01000034.1, read as the reverse complement.
ATGCGGGACTATCATCATCTGCCGAATGACGAGCCGATGGTCTTCCTCGAGGTCACGCTCGGCGACGCGTCGGAGTTCGAGCACGACGTGCAGGTCCAGGGGGAGGAGCGGCACGGCTACAAGATCCTCAAAGCGCACAGTCCCGCGATCGCCAACACCATCGCCGCCATCCTGCTCCACCTGCGCGACCTGACCGGGCGGCGACCCCACGTCTACTTCCACTGGGCGGAGGGCAACCCGATCGGGGCACTGCTGCGCTACCTGGTGCTCGGCAGCGGCGACGTGCCGCCGCTGACCCGTGAGGTGATCCGGCAGGCCGAGCCGGACCTGCGCCGCAGGCCGCACGTCCACGTGGGTTAGCCGTTCCGCCCCCGGGCAGGTGGGCCGCATGAGCGTCTACAAGGTGATCGAAGTCATCGGCACGAGCACGACCTCCTGGGAGGACGCGGCGGCCAACGCGGTCAAGCAGGCCGGGCAGACCGTGCGCGACCTCCGCGTCGCCGAGGTGGTCAAGCAGGACCTCCACCTGGAGGACGGCACCCTCACCTACCGCACGAAGCTCTCGCTGTCGTTCAAGTACGAGACGTGAGACCCGTCCGGTGCCCCGGCCGCCCTCGGATATTTAGATGAGCGTCAAACCTTGCTCACGCTAGCGTCGGCCCATGAGCTCTTTCCCCGCCGCCGAGGGCGCCGAGATCGCCGAAACCGCTGGGAGGGCCGGGCGCGCCGACCGCCGGGCCCTGGCCGCCGCCGCGGTGACGGTCCTGCTGTGGGCGTCGGCGTTCGTCGCCATCCGCGCCGCCGTCGAGCACTACTCGCCCGGCGCGCTGGCGCTCGGCCGGCTGCTGGCCGGGGCGCTCACCCTGGGCGTCATCCTGGTGCTGCGCGGCGAGGGCTGGCCGGACCGGCGCGCCTGGCCGGGCATCGCGATCTCCGGCGTGCTGTGGTTCGGCGTCTACATGGTGGCGCTGAACTGGGGCGAGACGAAGGTCGACGCGGGCACCGCCGCCATGATCGTCAACATCGGGCCGATCCTCATCGCCCTGCTGGCCGGGCTGTTCCTGGGCGAGGGCTTCCCGCGCAGGCTGCTGGCCGGCATGGGCGTGTCCTTCGCCGGCGCGGTGGTCGTCGGTGCCTCCATGTCGGAGGGCGGGGCCTCCTCGATCCTGGGCGTCGTGCTGTGCGTCGTGGCCGCCGCCTCCTGGGCGGTGGCCATCCTGGTGCAGAAGCCCGCCCTGCGGCACGCCTCGGCGTTGCAGGTGACGACGTTCGGCTGCGCCATCGGCGCGCTGGCGTGCCTGCCGTTCGCCGGGCAGCTGGTCGCCGAGGCCGCCTCCGCACCCCTGACTGCCACGCTGAACGTGGTCTACCTCGGCGTCTTCCCGACCGCGCTGGCCTTCACCACCTGGGCCTACGCGCTGGCCAGGACCACCGCCGGGAACATGGGCGCCACGACCTACGCCGTGCCCGCGCTGGTGGTGCTGATGTCGTGGGCGCTGCTGGGCGAGCTGCCCGGCTGGCTCACCTTCGCGGGCGGGGCGCTGTGCCTGGCCGGCGTGGCGATCTCCCGCCGCTGAGCCGGTTTCCTGGTACGGCGAGCATTGCCGCTCCGGCGAGGTTTCTCCCCGGCGTACCGGGATATAAATGGCTGACATTCGCCCATATGTATCCGTAGTATCCGAAATACCCGGAACGTTGGGGGCGTGCGCGTGGCGGGACGTGGCTCGAGTGTGGTAGTGAGTCCGGAAGTCGCTCCGGAGGTCGCGACGATCCTGCGTGCCAACGCTCCGCTATTAGTACGCATGCGCAACGGCTGGGTCCCGCCCCGGGACCGCCGGCGGGCCATCGCGAGGACCGGCTACCAGGCCGCCCGGGCGCTGGCGGCGCTCACCTCGCTGGTGATGGCGCTGATGCTGTTCGACGCCGAGATCCTGGCGCCCTTCGCGCTGGTCATGCTGGGCTTGTCGCTGCTGTTCTTCGGCTCGCTGGTCAGGGGGGACCCGATGAGCGACGCCGAACGCCGCGCCGAGGCCGAGCGGCGGGTGTACGAGCAGGCGCGCGCCAACGAGGGCCGCTACGTGCTGCTCGACCGCTTCGACGAGGCGTCCATGCGCCTCATGCGGCGGGCGCAGGCCGCGGTGGACTCGGTGATGAGCTCCCAGGTCAACCAGGAGGGCTTGCTCGACGAGGCGCGCAACACGGTGATCCTGCCCGAGCAGGAGTGGGAGATCGCCCGGCTGCTGGCCAAGCTGTCCGGCCTGCGCACCGAGCACCGCGAGCTGGTGGCGGGCGAGATCACCCCCGAGGTGGCGGCCGTGGCCGAGCCGCTGGCCAGGGCGCTGGACAGCAGCGAGGCGGCGGTGGTGGCCCGGGTGGAGGCGCTGGAGACCTACGCCGCCCACGTGGCCGAGGCCGAGCGCGCCTACCGCGCCCAGCACCAGATCGAGCAGCTGCGCGCCAAGCTGCCGCGCTATGAGGAACTGCTGGCCGAGTCCGGCGCCCAGGACTACATCGGCCCGGAGATCGAACGGCTCTCGCAGGACGCCGACCGCCTGGAGCAGGCCCTGCGGCGCAGCGTGCTGTCGGCCCGCGACGCCTTCCGCTATCTCGAGAGATGACCGCTTGGCCGGAGCGCTGGCAGGCGGACATGCCCCGCCATAGGATCGCGCAGTAATGGATGTCGTGGTTGATCCGGAAGTGCCGGAGGACGAGGCTCGGCTGCTCCGCGAGAACGCCAGCCTGCTGGCGCGTGTCCGCGACGGGTGGGTGCCCGAGCCCCGGAGCCGGCACCTCGCGAGCCGGATCCCCGACCTCGGCGTGGCGCTGTTCGTGTGCGGGATCCTCGTCCTGACGGGCATGGCGGTCGCGGGCGTCGGCTCGCTGCTCGTGGCGGGCGCGGCCCTGGCCGCCTTCGCGCTGATCTTCGCCAGGGACTCCTACCACGACGAGACCGAGACCGGGCGAGCCGTCTACCAGCAGGCCCGCTGGCACGAGGGCCGCTACGTGCTGGTCGAGGACCTCGACGAGGCCTCGCGGCGGCTGCTGCGCCGCGCCCAGCGCGCGATCCGCGCGATCACCGAGTCGGATGTCAACACCGAGGGGCTGCTGGACGGCGCGCGCAACGCCGTGACGCTCCCCGCGCACGAGTGGGAGATCGCCCGGCTGCTGGCCAAGCTGTCCGGCCTGCGCACCGAGCACCGCGAGCTGGTGGCGGGCGAGATCACCCCCGAGGTGGCGGCCGTGGCCGAGCCGCTGGCCAGGGCGCTGGACAGCAGCGAGGCGGCGGTGGTGGCCCGGGTGGAGGCGCTGGAGACCTACGCCGCCCACGTGGCCGAGGCCGAGCGCGCCTACCGCGCCCGCCACCAGATCGAGCAGCTGCGCAGCCGCCTGCCCCAGTACGAGGAGCTGGTGGCCGAGTCGGGGGCCGACGCGCTGGCCGTACCGGAACTGGGCAGGCTCGCCGAGGACGCCGGGGACCTGGAGCGGGCGCTGCGGCGCAGCCTGCGCTCGGCGCACGAGGCGTTCCGCCACCTGGCGCCTTGACCGGCTTTACTTGCCGATCGCCCGCGCGGTCTCCAGCAGCACCTCGCACAGCGCGTCGGCGGCGTCGACCCGGCCCAGCTTGCGCGCGGCCTCGGCCATCGTGGCGCGCAGGCCCGGGTCCGACAGCAGCGGCATCAGCTCGGCCAGCAGCATGTCGGCGGTCGGTTTGGGCTCCAGCAGGGCGCGGGCGGCGCCGTGCTCGGCCAGGTAGGCGGCGTTCCTGCGCTGCTCGTCGCCGCCGGTGGGGATCAGCGGGATCAGCACCGCCGGCTTGCCGACGGCCGTGAGCTCCGAGACCGTTCCCGCGCCGCTGCGTGAGACCACCACGTCGGCGGCGGCCAGCAGGTCGGGCAGCTCCTTGCCGACGTAGGGCAGCGGGTGGTAGCGCTCGGCCAGCTCGGGCGGCAGCTCGATCGCCCGCATCTGGTCGATCCAGGCCGGGCCGCACTGGTGGACGACCTGCGCGTGGGGGAGCAGCCGGGGCAGCAGTTCGGAGATCAGCGTGTTGATCTGGAGGCTGCCGGTCGCGCCGCCGGTCACGTAGACCACCGGCACCTCGAAGGTGAGCCCGAAGAAGTCGTAGGCGGCCGCCTTGTTGCCGTGGAGCAGCTCGGGCCGGACCGGGTTGCCGGTGATCACCACCCGGTCGCGCACCGAGGCCGGCAGGTGCTCGATGGACGACTCGTGGCTCAGCGCGATGCGCGTGGCCAGCCGCGCCAGGATGCGGTTGGCCAGGCCGACCACCGTGGTCTGCTCGTGCATGACCAGCGGCCGGCGGATGATCTTGGCGGCGACGCCGATCGGCACCGCCACGTACCCGCCCGTGGACAGCACCACGTCGGGCAGGTAGCGGGCGGCGTGCCCGATCGCCTGGCACACCCCCAGCGGGATGCGGAACAGGTCGGCGATGTTGGTGCCGAGCTCGCGCAGGTTGGGCCGCCTGCGCAGCTTGCCGGTCGTGATCGCCTTGAACGGGATGCCGTGCTCGGCGGTGATCCTGGCCTCCAGCCCGTTCGCCGTGCCCACCCACAGGACGTCGTGCGGGATCCCGCGTCTTTGGAGGGCCGCCAGCGTCGTGAGGGCCGGATAGGTGTGGCCTCCGGTGCCCCCGCCTGTGATGAGCAGTCGCATGCGATCAGATTATGGCCGCGCGGCGGGGTGTCGTGACTTCCGGCGCGGGTAGTTCGGGGCTTATGTCCGCGATCGCCCGCATTGCTGAGCTGAGGCGCGGGCGGGCCCTGCACACCTCCGGCCGGCTGTTCACCGGCGAGCTGGAAGTGCTGCACCACCCGCCGCTCGGCGTCCCCGTGCTCGACAGCGGCAGGCACCGGGTGCTGGTGCGGCTGTCGAAGGGAGCCTCCCTGCCGGGCCGGCTGCCCGACGTGCTCGGACTGGCCGTCAAGATCCCCGGCGGCGGGGCCGGCGGGCGTGACCTGGACCTGCTGCTGTCCTCGCTGCCCGGCCGCGACTTCGCCAGGCGCCGCTACTCCACCATCCTGCGGCCGCGCCTCACCGCCGAGCCGCTGCTGACCGGCACAGAACCGACCGGCACAGGCTCGGCCGGTCCCGCGCGGCCCGCCGATCCGGCGGCGGTCCATCCGCCCCTGGCCTTCGCCATCAAGGCCGGGCGCACGCGCATCGCGCTGCTGCGCGTCCTGGAACCCGCCGAGGGCGAGGCCGACTTCGACCCCACGGTCAACTACCACCCGGCCATCCGGCCGCGCGGGCTGATCCAGCGGCTGCGCAAGGCCGCCTACGCCGCCTCCCGCCGCGGCCGCCGCAAGGCCGCCGGGGCTCCCGGGGCTGCCGGGGCGGAGGCTCGATCCGGAGCCCGGGCCGGGGGCGAGCCGGGCCGGCTGCCCCACGCCACGGTCCTGGACCGCGCCCGCCTGGCCCTGGAGCTGCTGCTGCCCACGCTCCTGCAGGGCGTGGTCCTGCGCCGCCGCCTCGGCGTCCGCCTGGCCGCGCTGATCGACGCCGACGGCCGCGCCACCAGGCTGCTGCGCGCCCTGCGCGCCAAGCACGGCGACGGCCCCCTGCTGGTGCGGGTGCCGCTGCGCGGCTGGTTCGTGCTCCCCCTGACCGACCGGGACGTCCGCCGCGTGCTGGAGGACCCCGGCTTCCACCCGGCCACCAGGGACAAGCGCGCCGCGCTGGCCTGCTTCCAGCCCGACGGCGTGCTCATCACCCGGGACCCCGACCTGCGGGCGCGCCGCCGCCGGTTCAACGAGGCCGTGCTCGACACCGGACGGCCCGAGCACCGGCTGGCCGGCCGGTTCCGCGCGGTGATCGAGGAGGAGGTCGCGGCGCTGCCCCGGGAGGGACGGCTCACCTGGGACGACTTCTCCCCGGTGCACCAGCGGATCGTCCGCCGCATCGTGCTGGGCGACGGCGCACGCGCCGACGAGGAGCTGACCTGGCTGCTCAACCGGCTGCGCGGCGACGCCAACTGGGTTCACCTGCGCGGCCGCCGCACCGACGTGCAGGCCCGCTTCCAGCGGAAGCTGGAGGGACACCTGAGCCGGGCCGAGCCAGGCAGCCTGGCCGCGCTCGTCCACGAGACGCCCGCCGACCCCGGCGTCCACCGCGAAGGGCAGGTGCCGCACTGGCTGTTCGCCTTCGACGCGGTGGGCGCCGCCGCCTTCCGCGCGCTGGCGCTGCTGGCCGCCCACCCGGGCGCGCCGATCCGCGACACCCTGCTGGAGTCGGTACGGCTGTGGCCCACCACGCTGGCGATCCTGCGCGACAGCCCGAAGGGCGCGACGGTGGCCGTCCACAGCCCCTACGCCAACCGCCAGGCGGCCGACGGCTTCCGGCCGGGCCTGACCGCCGGAGTGCCGTTCAGCGCCGGGCACGCCCGCTGTCCCGGCATGGAGCTCGCGATGCTCGCCGGCACGTGCCTGCTGGAGACCCTGCTCCGGGAGCGCCGGGTCGCCCTGGTCCACCCCCGCCGCCTGCCCGACCCGCCGCCGGGGACGCTGGACCACTTCGCCCTGCGCTTCGCCGTACGGCCGGCCGGGCGATAGCGTGCGGGCATGCGACTCGGCGTACTCGACATCGGCTCCAACACCGTGCACCTGCTGGTCGTGGACGCGCACCGGGGCGCCCGGCCGCTGCCCGCCTACTCGCACAAGGACGAGCTGCGCCTGGCCGAGCTGCTGGACGACGGCAACCGGCTGGCCGAGCGGGCCGTCGAACGGCTCGCCGCCTTCGTGGCCGAGGCGCTGCAGATCGCCGAGGACAAGGGCGTGGAGGAGGTCATGGCCTTCGCGACCTCGGCGGTGCGGGAGGCGGCCAACGGGGAGGAGGTCCTGGCCGAGATCAACTCCCGCTGCGACATCGACATCCAGGTGCTGGCGGGGGAGGAGGAGGCCAGGCTGACGTTCCTGGCCGTGCGGCGCTGGTTCGGCTGGTCCTCCGGCCGGCTGCTGGCCGTGGACATCGGCGGCGGCTCGCTGGAGATCGCGGCGGGCGTGGACGAGGAGCCGGACGTGGCCGTCTCGCTGCCGCTGGGCGCTGGCCGGCTGACCCGCGACTGGTTCACCTCCGACCCGCCCTCCGCCGAGGAGGTGCGCAAGCTGCGCAAGCACGTGCGCGCGGAGATCGCCCGCACGGTCGGCGGCGTCGCCCGCTACGGCCGGCCCGACCGGGCGGTGGCCACCTCCAAGACGTTCAAGCAGCTGGCCAGGATCGCCGGGGCGGCGCCCTCCAGCGAGGGGCTGTATGTGCCCCGGTCGCTGTCGCGCGAGGCCATGGCGGAGTGGGCGGCCCGGCTGCCCGAGATGGCGGCCAAGGAGCGCACCCAGCTGGCGGGCGTGTCGGCCGGGCGGGCGCTGCAGCTGGCCGCCGGGGCGATCGTGGCCGACGCGGCCATGGACCTGTTCGAGGTCGACCGGCTGGACGTGTGCCCGTGGGCCCTGCGGGAGGGTGTGATCCTGCGCAGGCTGGACATGCTGCCGGACCATGTGACCTGATACAGGGCACTCTGGGAGGATTGCCGGATCAGTCGGATTAGGTCGCCTTGCCGGGGGCAGGGCGAGATGGCATGTGGACGCTGCTGGGTGTGCTCGCGACGTTCGCCATCGTCGGGGTCATGATCGTTCTCGCCGTCTTCCTCCTGTCCGTCGTGGTGCTGGTGACGCTGGGCGTGCTGGCCGTCGCCACCAGGCGCGGCGAGAGGTTTCAGGGGGCGTAGGCGAGCTTCTTCTCCAGGCATACGAGCGCGCCGTCTTCCCGCCGGTTGATGAACCGCACGTTGTCGGCCAGCGCCCGCATGATCTGCAGCCCCCGGCCGCTCTCGGAGTCGGAGGAGGCAGGGCGGACCTGGCGCGGGTCGAAGCCGCGACCGGTGTCCTTCACCCGGATCACGCACAGGTCGCGGTGGATCGAGGCGCTGACGGTGTACTCGTCGGCGGGGTCGGCGTGCTTGATGACGTTGGTGCACGCCTCCGTCAGCATCAGCTCGATGTCCTCCCTGATGCGCGGGAGGACTCCCAGGCAGGACAGGGTCGCTTCCAGCGTCTGGCGGATGAGCGGGACGCTCGCGGCATCTCGTGGCAGTCGCACGGCGATCGTGGCCTCCATGCTGTTTCCGTGCCCAGCCGCCGCGCGGGCATGCCCGTCACCGCTCGACGAGTTCGAGGGCGACCTCCAGGGCCGCGGCCCGGCGCTCCTCCGGCGAGGCGCCGTAGTGCTGGGTCAGCCACTCCCCGGCGTGCAGGGAGAACAGCGCCATCGCCCGGCGCAGCCGTACGGCCAGCGGATCCTGCGGCTCGCTGAGCTCGCCCACCAGCTCCAGCATCGTCTCGCGCATCCGCAGGATCGCCGGATGGTCGCGCAGCGAGGTCTGGTTGCGCTCCAGGAAGCGCATGATCTCGTGGTGGTGCTGGCCGGCCAGCTGCTCGGCGTAGCGGGTGATCAGCTCCACCCGCATCCGGCGGGTCTTGGGCTGCTCGCGCGCCCACCGCACGAGGGCCGCGATCGCCTCCACCCGGTCCTCGGCGAGGCCGGCGACGATGTCGTCCTTGGTCTTGAAGTGGTAGTAGAGCGCGGCCTTGGTCACGCCGAGCTCCTCGGCGATCTCCCGCAGCGAGGTCGCCTCGTAGCCCTTGTCGATGAACAGCCGCAGCGCTACCTGCTGGATCTTCGTCCTGGTGTCTTCCCGCACAGGCACCCATTATCTACTTGACGGCCGGCAAGTAAGCATGATTATCCTTGCCGGTCGGCAAGTAAGCAAGCTTCGCGGGGGTATGTCGTGACACGGCGGCGGGAAGTGATGGTGGTCCTGCCCGGGCTCATGCTCGCCATGGTCCTGGCCATGCTGGACAACATGATCGTCGGTACGGCGATGCCGCGCATCGTCGGCGAGCTGGGCGGCCTGGAGCACCTGTCGTGGGTGGTCACCGCCTACGTGCTCGGCACCACGGTGTCGACCCCGATCTGGGGCAAGATCGGCGACCTCTTCGGACGCAAGACGATCTTCCTGGTCTCCATCGTGCTGTTCATGGCCGGCTCCGCGCTGTGCGGGATGAGCCAGGACATGGGCCAGCTGATCGCCTTCCGCGCCGTCCAGGGCCTGGGCGCCGGCGGCCTGATCGTGAACGTCATGGCGATCATCGGCGACCTCGTCCCGCCCCGCGAGCGCGGGCAGTACCAGGGCATGATGGCGGGCGTGATGGCCCTCGCCATGATCGCCGGGCCGCTGGTGGGCGGGTTCATCACCGACTCCATGGACTGGCGCTGGGCCTTCTACGTCAACCTGCCGGTCGGCGCGGTCGCCCTGGTCCTGCTGGCGCTGCGGCTGCACCTGCCCAGGCGCGAGACCCGGGTGAAGATCGACTGGCTGGGCGCGATCGTGCTGACCGTCGGCATCACCGCGCTGGTCCTCATCACCACCTGGGGCGGCAACGAGTACGCCTGGGGATCCTGGCAGATCCTCGGCCTCATCGCCCTGGCCCTGGTGTCGCTGGCCGTCTTCGTGCCGGTCGAGCGCCGGGCCGCCGACCCGATCATCCCGCTGGGGCTGTTCCGCAACCGCAACTTCACGCTGGTCTCGGCCATCGGCTTCCTGCTGGGCTTCGCCATGTTCGGCGCGATCAACTTCCTGCCGCTGTTCCAGCAGACCGTCCAGGGCGCCAGCGCCACCAACTCCGGCCTGCTCCTGCTGCCCATGATGGGCGCCGCCATGGGCATCTCCCTGGTCGTCGGCAAGGCCGTCACCGCGACCGGCCGCTACAGGATCTACCCGATCGCCGGGGGCGTCGGCATGACGCTCGGCATGGGGCTGCTGTCGCTCATGGACGTGACCACCCCCTCCTGGCAGACCGGCCTGTTCATCGCCGTGCTGGGCGCCGGCATGGGCTTCCTCATGCAGATGACCATGCTCATCGCCCAGAACAGCGTCGAGCCCAAGGACATGGGCGTGGCCTCCAGCAGCGCGACGTTCTTCCGCTCCATCGGCGGCTCGTTCGGCGTCTCGGCCTTCGGGGCGATCTTCAACAACCGCTTCGAGACCGGGCTGACCGGCCACTTCGGCGCCCAGGCCGCCGAGCGGCTGGCCGGAGGCGGCGGGCAGATGGACCCCGCCGCGATCGGCCGGCTGCCGGCCGGGATCCGCACCGGGCTGCTGGAGTCGCTGGCCTCGGCCATCTCGGCCGTGTTCTTCTGCGCGATCTTCTTCGCCGCGCTGGTCGCCCTGTTGGCGGTGTTCGTCAAGGAGGTGCCGCTGCGCGACGGGCGGCCCGCGCAGCAGCAGGAGGAGGCGGCTCCCGTCGCGGGGTGAGCGGGCCGGAAGACAGCCGGGCGGAAAACCAACAGCCGGGCCGGAAAACCAGAGGCGGCGATCGCCCGCGATCCAGGACAATCGCGCTCATGTCCGTCTACACGCTCCGCCGCCCCGCCCCCGGCGACGCGGCGGAGATCTTCCGGCTCGTCACGGCCGCCCACACAGCCGTCCTCGGCTTCGTCGACGCCACCCTGGACGACATCGCCGACGAGCTGGCCGAGCCCGGCTTCGACCTCGACAGGGACGGCTGGCTGGCTCACGACGCCGACGGGCGCCCGGCCGGCTGGGCGTGGGCCTGCCGCAAGGGCGACAGCGACAACGTCGACATCGACGTGATCGTCCGGCCGGGCGGCGAGGACCTCGCCGAACAGCTGTGGGCGACGGTGATCGGGCGGGCCCGCGAGATCGCCCGCGAGCTGGGACACCAGGCCGTCACGCTCGACGTCGGCGTCTACCGCGCCGACACCGCCCAGCAGGAGCGGGCCCGCGCGCACGGCTTCGCCCCGGCGACCGGCTTCCACCGGATGCGCATCGACTTCGACGGCCCGGTGCCCGAGCCGGACCCGCCGCCCGGCGTGACCCTGCACCCCACCCTCACCGACGAGGCACGCAGGCAGGCCCACGCCATCCACGAGGAATCCTTCGCCGACCACTTCGGCTTCGTGCCCTCCTCCTACGCCGGCTGGCACGAGCGGCGCGAGGCCTCCAGCACCCACGACTGGACGCAGGGCCTGGTGGCGAGGGTGGACGGCGAGCCGGCCGCGGCGTTGCTGGCCGGCAACCAGTTCGCCGCCGACGAGGACTGCGGCTACGTGGCCATGCTCGGCGTGCTGCCCCGCTTCCGCGGCAGGGGGCTGGCGCGCCTGCTGCTGCGCACGGCCTTCGCCCGCGACGCCGCCCGGGGCAGGAAGGGCACCATCCTGCACGTCGATGCCAACAACGTCACCCCGGCGCTCGGCCTGTACACCTCCGCGGGCATGCGGCAGGTGCTGGCGATCGACGTGTGGCGGCGCCGCCTCCCCGTGTGACGCTACGGCGTGACGGCACGGTTGGGCGTGAGGCTGGAGGTGGCCTGCGCGCACAGCCGTCCCTCCTCGTCCGTCACCGCGGCGCGGGTCAGCACCCTGGTCCGCCCGCCGTGGGTGACCTCGCCCGTCACCGCGTAGGCGCGCCCGGCGTGCACCGGGCGCAGGTAGTCGACGTTGAGGTTCATGGTCAGGTGCAGCGTGGGCCGCTCGGCCGCGCTGCCGCTCGCCATGCCGCAGGCGTCGTCGAGCGCGGTGGCGATGAAGCCGCCGTGGACCACGCCGGAGCGGTTGGTCAGCTCGGCGCCCGGCCGCCACTCCAGCGTGACGCGGCCCGGCTCGACGTGCGTGAGCCGCAGGCCGAGGTGGGCCAGGTGCGGGGAGGACTCGACGGTCCCGGCGGCGATGGCGCGTAGGAAGTCTGCTCCGGTCACGGTCACGACCAGCAGGGTACCGAATGAAGTTCGGCCGCCGGTCGCGGGCCCGGCGGCCTACTCACTGACGGGTACGACGCGCACCCAGGTGCGGTCCTCGGTGAGGAAGCGGTCCAGGGCCAGCCCCGCCCGGGCCAGCTCGGCGGCGAGCTCCTCGTCGGTCAGCTGGCGGGAGGTGAACGACTGCGTCCAGACCCGGTCCCTGTGCCGGTACTCCATGGTCGCGCTGAAGAGGGTGGGCGCGACCCGCTCCAGGGCCACCATGTGGATGCCGATGTCGCCCATGGTGCGGCCCCGCCCGGCCTGCCAGCGCTCGTGCGCCTCGGCCGGCTGCCACTGCACCAGCACCGACCCGCCGGGGGCCACGTGCCGGGCGCAGGCGGCCAGGAAGTCGTGGCGCAGCGCGTCGTCGGGGACGTTGACCAGGTACGAGCTCAGCAGCACGCCGTCGAAGCGGCGGCCCAGGTCCAGCTCCTGCACCCGGGCGCAGACCGTCTCCGCCCCGCGCACGTGGGCCAGCATCTCAGGCGACTCGTCCACCGCCACCACCCGGAAACCGCGCTCCACCAGGGCGTGGGTCACCCGACCCGTGCCCGAGCCGAGCTCCAGGATCGTGCCGCCCGCCGGCACGACGCCCGCGACGACGTCGGCCTCCTCCTCGGCGCCGAGCAGCCGGTAGAACTCCACCGGGGAACCGTCGGGCGTGATCGCGCCGGGACCTGTGCCGCTGTTGGGTGTGATCTCCATAAGGTGGAATCTACGGGCCCCGGCCTATGCTTGCGGCGTGAGTGGGAGGAGTCCTGATCGGCGCAGGGCCATCCTGGACGCCGCCGACCGGGTCATCCGGCGCGAGGGGCCGGAGGCGTCGATGGCCGCCATCGCCGCCGAGGCGGGCATCACCAAGCCCATCCTCTACCGCCACTTCGGCGACAAGAGCGGCCTGTACGAGGCGCTGGCCGACCGGCACGTCCGCAGGGTCATCGCGCAGCTGCGGCCGGAGTTCGCCAAGCCCTCGGCCGACGTGCGGGGCCGTACCAGGGCCACCATCGAGGTGTACCTGGACCTCATCACCGCCAACCGCAACCTCTACCGCTTCCTGTTCCACCGGGCCAGCGCCGAGGACTCGCGCATGCGCTCCCACATGACGTCGCTGGTGCGCGGGCTGGGGGAGGAGCTGGGGCAGGTCCTGGCGGCCGAGGGCGTGGTGCCCGACCCGGTCAGGGCCCAGGTGCTGGGGCACGCCTTCGTCGGCATGGTGCAGACGACCGGCGACTGGTGGCTGGAGCACCCGGAGGTGCACCGCTCGGCCGTCGTGGAGAGCCTGGTGGAGGTCATCGCCGCCGCGTTCGCGGTGGTCCGCCGCTGAGTCCTCCGGTGATTTCCGGGGGCGGTACGGCGAAGCCCGCCCCCGGCTCGGGAGCGGGCTTCGCCGTACGGGATGCGGACCGGCGGATCAGTGAGGAGCCGACAGGTCCAGGTCCTTCACGCGCGGGTCGCCCTCGTCGGCGAAGTACTCCGAGCGCTTGGTGGCGTCCTCGCCGTCGGCCACGTTCATGGCGCGCAGCACGACCGTGCCGATCGCCGCGACGATGAGGTTGACGGCCAGCGCGAGGATGCCCGCGTAGACGGTCGTCTTGGTGTCCAGGCCGAGGTTGGCCAGCGAGAAGGCCGAGCCGCCGAAGTGGGCCTTGCCGGTGGCGGGGTTGGGGATGGTGTAGAGCATCCACATGCCCGCCGCCAGGCCCGCGGCCCAGCCGGCGATGAGGCCGCCCTTGTGGAACCACCGCGTGTACAGGCCCAGCGCCACCGAGGGCAGCGTCTGCAGGATGATCACGCCGCCGATGAGCTGCAGGTCGATGGAGAACTGCGGGTCCAGCAGCAGGATGCACAGCACCGCGCCGACCTTGACCACCAGCGAGACGACCTTGGAGACCTGGGCCTCCTGGGCGTCGGTGGCGTTCTTGTTGATGTACTCGCGGTAGATGTTGCGGGTGAACAGGTTCGCCGCGGCGATCGACATGATGGCGGCGGGCACCAGCGCGCCGATGCCGATGGCGGCGAAGGCGATGCCGGTGAACCAGTCGGGGAACATCTGGTCGAACAGGTTGGGCACGACCGTGTTGCTGATCGGCTTGCCGTTCGAGCCGACCGTGGGCTTGGTGCCCGCGGCGATGGCCATGTAGCCGAGCAGGGCGATCAGGCCCAGCAGCAGGCTGTAGGCGGGCAGCGCCGACATGTTCCGCTTGATGACGTTGCGGTTCTTGGAGGCCAGCACGCCGGTGAGGCTGTGCGGGTACAGGAACAGCGCCAGCGCCGAGCCGAAGGCCAGCGTGGCGTACTGCAGCTGGTTGCCGGCGTTGAGGAACAGCCCGTCGTTCTGCGCGGGGGTGGCGGCGAACTTCTTGCCGGCCGCGTCGAAGATCGTGCCCCAGCCGCCCAGCTTGATCGGGATGTAGATGACCGCCGCCAGGATGACCACGTAGATGAGCGTGTCCTTGACGAACGCGATCAGCGCGGGGGCGCGCAGGCCCGACTGGTAGGTGTAGGCGGCCAGGATGGCGAAGGCGATGATGATCGGCAGGTGGCCGGTGACGCCCATCGACTGCAGTACGGCCTCGATGCCCACCAGCTGCAGCGCGATGTAGGGCATCGTGGCCACCAGGCCGGTGATCGCGACGGCCAGCGCCAGCGTCGGGGAGCCGAAGCGGGCGCGGACGAAGTCGGCGGGCGTGACGAACCCGTGCACGTGCGAGATCGACCACATCCGGCACAGGATGAGGAAGACCATCGGGTAGATGATCACCGTGTACGGCACGGCGAAGAAGCCCATCGCGCCCGCGCCGAACACCAGCGCCGGGACCGCGACGAAGGTGTAGGCGGTGTACAGGTCGCCGCCGACGAGGAACCAGGTGATCCAGCTGCCGAAGTTGCGCCCGCCCAGGCCCCACTCGTGCAGGCTGTCGATCGTCTCGGGCTTGCGCCAGCGGGCGGCCACGAATCCCATGCCGCTGACGACTAGGAAGAGCAGGACAAAGATGATCAGCTCGGTGGTCATTTGGTCATCCTGTAGACGATCGTCGTCGTGGCCACGCCCAGCGCGATGAAGGCGAGCTGGAGCCAGTAGAACAGCGGGAAGCCGAACAGGCGGGGCTCGTCGGCGTTGAACAGGAAGGTCAGCAGCGGCACCACGACGGGCACCAGCAGCAGCCAGTTCCACGGGTTGCGATCGGTCGTCCGGGTTTCCCGGGTGGTCATCGACCCCTCCGATACGTGTCCGAGGCCGGCGGGGTCCGGCCCTGGTGAGGCATCAATGGTTTGGGAGGGTAACCGCTCCGTGATTCACGCCACAGCGTCACCCGTATTACGGTTTGGACATATTTGTCCCAATATGTGGACGGGCAGACGCCTCCGGCAGCACCCTAAACTGGCCGGCCTGCGGATGGGGAACGTCTATCGGCGAACGGTCAGGTCTCGTCGGTGAACGGCAGCATCGTCCCCGCAGGTCGCGGACCCGGGGTCTCAGGCCACGCGCGGCAGCACGATCGCGGAAGGATGGGCGGGGGAGTGGAACACCTCCACGTCCGCCGGGACCATGCCGGCCCCCATGTCGGCCTCCATCAACCCCCCGGTCCCGAAATTCCGGGCGATGGTGGGATAGGCGCCGCTGGCCACGTGGACCCTGATCCGGTGCCCCCGCCCGAACCGGTGCCCGATCGGCCACAGCTCCACCTCGACCCTGCGCGGATGCCCGCTCCCGTCGGCGGGCGACAGCCGCCGCACCCCCTCGCACACGTTCATCGACCGCCCGTCCGGGTGCACGTCGCACACCCGGACGACCACGTCCACGTACGGCGTGCTGGACCCGACGTACAGCTGCGCCGAGACCGGCCCGATCGCCTCCACCTCCGCGCGCAGCGGCTCGCTGCTGTAGACCAGCACGTCCCGCCGGGCCTCCAGGCGACGCTGGTCGCGGGGCCGCGAGGCGGACAGCAGCGCCGGCCCGCCGATCACCGGCGTGGGATGGGCCGGATGGTAGCGGTAGCGGTCCGGCCCGGCCGGCTCCGGCGGCGCGGCGCTCAGGCCGAAGCCGGGCTGCAGGTGCCAGCGCTCGGCCCGCATGCCCGGCACCGGCCAGTCCGGGTAGTCCCGCCACTCCCCGGCCCCGGTGACGTGCAGCCGCACCGGCGGCTCCCGCAGGCCCGAGGGGTCGCCCAGCAGGTGGGCGCGAAACCACGTCAGCGCGTCGGCGAAGGAGTGCCGCCCGTGCCGTACGTCCACGTGGTACCAGGGCCCGATCGTCAGCCGCGGGCGCCGTCCCGCCCGCCGCAGCGTCAGGTAGTCCTTCAGCTGCCAGGGCAGGAACACGTCGTACCAGCCGCCCAGCATGCTCACCGGCGCCTCCACCTCGGCCACCGCCGCGGAGAAGTCCCTCTTGCCCCAGTACGGCGTGGCCGGATCGGCGTGGTGGGCGACCAGGTCGCGGAAGAACGGCAGCGGCTTGCCGGCCGCCACCAGGTCCAGCTCGGCCACCGGCCGCCCCGACAGCACGGCGCGCCGGGTCATGCGGGGCGCGGTGAGCGGGGCGGCGGCCCCGAACCGGCCGGCCAGCCCGTCGGTGAGCGTCGTCCAGCTCAGCGTCGACTCCAGCGCGAACGCCCCGCCCACGTAGGCGGCGTCGCGGAACTGCGAGGCGCTGATCTGCACCGCCATCGCCCTCAGGTCCGGCCCGGCCCACGGCGCGACCGCCCACTGCGTGTAGCCGAGGTAGGAGGGGCCGTGCATGGCGAAGGCCCCGCCGTACCAGCTCTGGCCTCGCATCCACTCCAGGGTCGCGAGGCCGTCGTCGTGCTCGTCGCCCAGGGGGTCCAGGCGCCCGCCGGAGCCGAAGCCGCCGCGGCAGCTCTGCAGCACCACCTGGAAGCCGTGCCGGGCGAAGCCGCGCCCGTAGGCCCAGCCGAACGCGCCGCGCCTGCCGTACGGCGAGCGGATGAGGACGACCGGCGCGCGCCCGGCGCCGACCGGCTCGTAGCGGTCGGCGAGCAGGACCACGCCGTCGGGCATGGGGACGGGGAGGTCACGGTGGACCCGGACGCGATACGCCATTACCAACGAGTAACAGATCGCGCCGAGGGGGGGTAGACCGGGGGCGCATTGTTACGGTCGCGTAGGGTGACGTCGCCTTGGCACAGTATCGGGTCATGGGACGAATCCGATCGTATGTGGCTCTGGGGGACAGCTTCACCGAAGGGCTCGACGATCCCGGCCCGGCGGGCTTCCGCGGCTGGGCCGACCGGCTGGCCGAGCACATCGAGGCCGACCAGCCCGGGCTGCGCTACGCCAACCTGGCCGTCCGCGGCCGGCTCATCGACCAGATCGTGCGCGAGCAGGTGCCGCGGGCGGTCTCCTTCCGGCCCGAGCTGGTGTCGCTGTGCGCGGGAGGCAACGACATCCTGCGTCCCGGCGCGCGCGTCGAGGCGGTCGCCCGGCGCCTGGAGGAGGGCGTGGCCCGGCTGCGCGAGGCGGGCGCGCAGGTGCTGCTGTTCACCGGCTTCGACGTGCGGCACGTGCCGGTCATGCGGCTGGCGCACGGCAAGATCGAGCAGTACAACCTGCACATCCACGACATCGCCCGCCGCCACGACACGTTCCTGGTCGACCTGTGGCCCATGCGGATCTTCCGCGACCCGCGCGCGTGGAGCGAGGACCGGCTGCACCTGAGCCCCGACGGCCACCGCCGGGTCGCCCTGCGCGCGGCCGAGGTGCTGGGCGTGCCGGTGGCCGAGGACTGGCGGGAGCCGTACCCCTATCTGCCGCCGCCGGTGTGGACCCATGCGCGCCGCGCCGACCTGCGCTGGGCACGCCACCACCTCGCGCCGTGGATCACCCGGCGCGTGCAGGGCCGCTCCTCGGGCGACGGCCTGGACCCCAAGCGGCCCCAGCTCGCCCCGCTGTGCTGACCGGTCGTTGCGCGATCTTGGCGGGGCGGCTACCCTGGTCTGCATGCGAACCGACCTGCAGCTTCAGTGGTGGCGCCGCTCCTAGGCGGCGCGTGGTTCGCATATCCTGACAAACGGACGGCCGCCCCGGATGGCGGCCTTTCGTGTTCTCCGCCCCCGGGGCTCACCAGGTGACAAAGGGGCAGCAGTGGAGACCACCGGATATACCACCGGCTACACGACAGCCGGCGGCATCGGCGTCGAGCGCGAGGCACGCGAGGTGCCGGAGGCCGCGCTCGAGGAGATCGTCAGCGCCTTGGGGAGCCGGCGCGGGGGCGCGTTCTCCTCGGGCATGGACTACCCCGGCCGCTACAGCCGATGGGCCTTCGGCTACGTCGACCCCTGCCTGGAGCTGGTCGCGAAGGGCCGCACGATCCACGCCAGGGCCCTCAACGACCGCGGCCGGGTGGTGCTGCCCGCGGTCGCCTCCTGCCTGCTGGCCGCCGGCAAGCCGGTCTCGGAGCCGGCCGCGACGTTCGTCGAGGTCCACATCCCCGAGTCCGAGGAGCTCCTGCCGGAGGAGATGCGCAGCCGCAGGCCCACCGTCTTCACCGCGATCCGCGAGGTCATCGCCGCCTTCAAGGGCGAGGACCCGCACCTGGGCCTGTACGGCGCCTTCGGCTACGACCTGGCCTTCCAGTTCGAGCCGATCCGCCTGGCGCTGACCCGGCCGGCCGACCAGCGCGACCTCGTGCTGCACCTGCCCGACCGGCTCGTGGTCATCGACCGGCAGCGCGAGACCAGCCTCGAGTACCGCTACGAGTTCACGGTCGACGGCGTCTCCACGCGCGGCCTGCCCCGCACCGGCGAGACGCTGCCGCGGGCCGTACCCGCCGAGATCCCGAAGAACCCGGAAAAAGGCGCCTACGCGAAGGTCGTCGCGGCGGCCAAGGAGAAGTTCAAGCGCGGCGACCTGTTCGAGGTCGTCCCCGGCCAGGCCTTCCACGGCGTGTGCACCGACCCGCCCGCCTTCTACCGGTCGCTGCGCCAGACCAACCCCGCGCCGTACGAGTTCCTCATCTCCCTGGGCGAGGGCGAGCACCTGGTGGGCGCCTCGCCCGAGATGTACGTCCGCGTCACCGGCGACCGGGTCGAGACCTGCCCCATCTCCGGCACCATCGCCCGCGGCGCCAACCCGGTCGAGGACGCCGAGGCCATCCGCACGCTGCTGACCTCCGTCAAGGAGGAGTCGGAGCTGACGATGTGCACCGACGTGGACCGCAACGACAAGTCCCGCATCTGCGTCCCCGGCTCGGTGCAGGTCATCGGCCGCCGCCAGATCGAGCTGTACTCCCGCCTCATCCACACCGTCGACCACGTCGAGGGCCGGCTGCGCCCGGAGTTCGACGCGCTGGACGCCTTCCTCACCCACATGTGGGCCGTCACCGTCACCGGCGCGCCCAAGGCGTGGGCGATGCAGTTCATCGAGGACCACGAGGAGACCACGCGGCGCTGGTACGGCGGAGCCGTCGGCTTCATCGGTTTCAACGGCTCCATGAACACCGGCCTGACCCTGCGCACCGCCCAGATCAAGGACGGCGTGGCCACCGTGCGGGCCGGGGCGACGCTGCTGTTCGACTCCGACCCCGCCGCCGAGGAGCGCGAGACCGAGCTGAAGGCCAGCGCCCTGCTCGCCGCCCTGGAGGCGGTCAACCGGCCGGCGGCCGTCGCCGAGGCGCCGAAGATCGAGCGGGCGGGCGTCGGCATGAAGGTGCTGCTGGTCGACCACGAGGACTCCTTCGTCAACACCCTGGCCGACTACTTCCGCCAGCAGGGCGCCGAGGTCACCACGCTGCGCCACGGCTTCCCGGCCGAGATGCTCGACTCCCTGGCGCCCGACCTGGTCGTGCTGTCGCCCGGCCCCGGCTGGCCCTCGGACTTCGGCATGGCGGCGCTCATCGACGAGATCTACGCCCGCGGCCTGCCCGTGTTCGGCGTGTGCCTGGGCCTGCAGGCCATGGTCGAGCACGCGGGCGGCCGGCTGGAGCTGCTGGACTACCCCGAGCACGGCAAGCGCGGGCAGGTGACGCGGCAGGGCGACTCGGCGCTGCTGGAGGGGCTGCCCGAGGTCTTCACCGCCGCCCGCTACCACTCCCTGCACGCCAAGCGCGACGGCGTGACCGGCTTCGCCGCGACCGCCGTGACGCCCGACGGCAACGTCATGGCCATCGAGGACGTGGCCAACCGCCGCTTCGCCGTCCAATTCCACCCCGAGTCGATCCTCACCGTCGAGGGCGGCGCGGGCGCGAAGATCATCGGCAACGTGCTGCGCCTGGCCCGCCGCTAGGCCGACGCGGTACGGCGGAGCCCCGCCGCCGTACCGCTGAGAGGGCATGAGAGGGGCCCAGAGGGGACACAGAGGCGGCAATCTGGGGGCACAGAGGCGACAATCCGCACTATCCGCCAAGGCACAGACGCGGGGCGGGAAGAGCCCCTAAAGTCTGGCGCATGCTCCCCGTAGACCTGCCCGATGCGGTGCGTGACGCCCTGCTGGCCCCCCTCGTCGATCACCACTGCCACGGGGTGCGCCGCGACGACCTCAGCCGCGCCCGGTTCGAGCTGCTGATCACCGAGGGGGCCGGCCCGGCGCCGCCCGGCACCACGCACTTCGACACGCCCCTCGGCGCGGCCATCCGCCGCTGGTGCGCCCCCGTCCTGGACCTGGAGCCGCACGCGCCGCCCGCCGTCTACCTGGCCAGGCGGCAGGAGCTCGGCGCGGAGGAGGTCAACCGGCGGCTGCTGCGCGCCGCGGGCGTGGTCGCCTTCCTCGTCGACACCGGGCTGGAGGAGCCGGGCGTGCTCACCGCCGCCGAGATGGGCAGGCACGGCGGGGCGGCGGCCGACGAGATCGTCCGCATCGAGCAGATCGAGCAGGACGTCGCGGAGATCGCCCCCCTCGCGGTCGACTACATGGACAACCTCGCCGAGGAGCTGGCCGCCCGGGCGGCGCGGGCGGTGGCGCTCAAGACGATCATCGCCTACCGGGCCGGCCTCGACTTCGACCCCGCCAGGCCCAGCCGCGGAGCGGTCATCGCGGCGGCCAACCGGCGGCTGGCCGACCCCAAGGAGCGGCTGACCGACCCGGTGCTGCTGCGCCACCTGCTGTGGTCCGGCGTCGAGGTGGCCCGCGAGCGCGGGCTGCCGCTCCAGGTCCACACCGGGTTCGGCGACCCCGACCTGGACCTGCACCGCGCCGACCCGTCGCTGCTGACCGGCTTCATCCGGGAGCTGCAGCCGCTCGGCGTGCCGGTGGTGCTGCTGCACTGCTACCCCTACCACCGCCAGGCCGCCTACCTGGCCGGCGTCTACCCCCACGTCTACGTGGACCTGGGGCTGTCGCTCACCCACACCGCCGCGGGCTCGGCCGCCGTGCTGGCGCAGACGCTGGAGCTGGCGCCCTTCCACAAGATGCTGTTCAGCTCCGACTGCTACGGCGTGGCCGAGACCTGCCACCTGGGCGCCCTCTACCACCGGCACGGCCTGGCCAGGGTGCTGGCACGCCGCCTGGAGGACGGGGAGTGGAACGCCGCCGACGCCGCCAGGATCGCCCACATGATCGGCTCGGGAAACGCGCGGCGGATCTACCGGATCTGAGACCGGACGCGCATACGCCCTGAGCCACAAGTGGGCCATAATGATCGCACCATGAGCGCCATCGAGGTAAGCGACTTACGCAAATCGTTCGGGACCGTCAAGGCCGTCGACGGCGTGTCGTTCACCGTGGAGGCCGGCACGGTCACCGGCTACCTCGGCCCGAACGGCGCCGGGAAGACCACCACGCTGCGCTGCCTGCTCGGCCTGGTCACGCCCACCGCCGGGACCGCGCTGGTGAACGGCCGCCGCTACGCCGACCTGGGACACCCGCTGACCGAGGTCGGCGCGGTGCTGGAGGCCACCGGCTTCCACCCCGACCGCACGGCGCTGAACCACCTGCGCATCATGTGCACCGCCGCCGGCCTGCCGCTCCAGCGGGCCGCCGAGGCGCTGGAACAGGTGGGCCTGGCCGACGTGGCCGGCAAGCGGGTGGGAGGCTTCTCCCTGGGCATGCGCCAGCGGCTGGGCCTGGCCGCGGCGCTGCTCGGCCACCCCAAGGTGTTCATCCTCGACGAGCCGGCCAACGGCCTGGACCCGGCGGGCATCCAGTGGCTGCGCGGCTTCCTGCGCTTCCTCGCCCACGAACAGGGCGCCGCCGTCCTGGTCTCCAGCCACGTGCTGGCCGAGGTCGAGCAGACCGTCGACAACGTGGTCATCATCGCCAGGGGCCGTCTGGTACGGCAGGGCAGCCTCGCCGAACTGACCTCCGGCGGCCAGACGCCCATCCGGGTCCGCACCCTCGACCCCGGCAGGCTGGGGCCCGCCCTGGAACGCGCGGGCGGCGAGGTGGAGCCCGCCGCCGACGGCCTGCTGCGGGTGCGCGGCCTGGAGGCCGAGCGGATCGGGCGCATCGTGCTGGAGGAGCAGGTCGTCGTCACCGAGCTCGCGCAGGAGCGATCCGACCTGCAGCGCGTGTTCCTGGAGCTCACCGAGGGGGAGCCGGTGGGACAGACCGTGGAGCAGACAGCGGGGCAGAGCGAGGGGGCGACGGTCGCATGAAGCTGATCCGCGCCGAACTGCTCAAGCTCTTCACCACCCGGCTGTGGTGGATCATGCTCATCGTGCTGCTCGGCTACCTGGCCATGGTGCTGGGCGTGGTCATCGCCTTCGCCGGCATGGAGTCCGGCGGCGCCGCCCCGCCCTTCCCCGCCAGGGACACGCCCGAGTTCCAGCGCATCGTCTGGGGCCAGGCCACAGGCGGCGGCATCCTCGTGGCCGTGCTGGGCGTGACGATGATGACCACCGAATACCGCTACCAGACGATCACCGGCACCTTCCTCGTCACCCCGCGCCGCAGCCGCGTGGTGGCGGCCAAGCTCGGCGCCGGCGTGCTGGTGGGGCTGGTCTTCGGGCTGGCGATCCTGCTGCTGTTCGCGCTGGCCGTCGTCCCGGCCGTGCTGCTGTCGGGCGGGGAGTTGCTGGTGACGGACGGCGGCATCCCGCGCATCGTCTCCGGCGTGCTGGCCACCCTGGTCCTCTACACGCTGTTCGGCATCGGCGTGGGAGCGCTGGTGCGCAACCAGATCGTCGCCATCGTCGCCGTCGCGGTCTGGATGTTCGTGCTCGAACCGCTGGTCAACGCGGTCCCGGCGCTGCAGCCGGTGGGCCGGTGGACCCCGGCGGGCGCGGCCTCCGCGCTGACCAACCCGCAGGCCGACCTCGGGCCGGTCAGCCTGGACTACCTGCTTCCCGCCTGGGCGGGCGCCGCCGTCCTGCTCGGCTACGCGCTGGTGTTCGCCGCCGTCGCGTCGCTGACCACCGTCAGGCGCGACATCACGTGAGGCTGTGGGCTGTGATTTGCTAGGGCGGTCACATCGTCTACAGAAACGGGCAGGTCATGCGTGCTGTTGAGCCTGAGGTGTTCCTGATCGCTCGTCCGGAGCTGGACTACGACGAGCTGGCGCGGTACCTGCGTGAGGTGGGCGGCGAGCGGTGGCTGGAGCGGCTGGACCGCGGCGAGCTCGACGCGCAGAACCTCGCCGAGTTCGCCGGACGGCTGTGCTATCGCTCCTTCGAGCCCGGGCTCAACCCCAACGTGACGCGCATCAGGACGGACCAGATCGACTACCTGCGCAACATCCTGGCCAGCGCGCACGGCTCGGTCCTGGAGCACATCAGCTTCAGCTTCGTGCTGCACAACGTGAGCCGTGTACTGACTCATGAGCTGGTACGGCACCGCCCGGGCGTGGCCATCTCGCAGGAGTCGCTGCGGTTCGTCCGGTTGACCGAGATCCCCTTCTGGTTCCCGCAGTGGGCGCGGGAGGACCGGGAGCTGATGGACAGGGCGACCGAGATGCTGCGGCGCCTGGAGGAGTTCCAGGTCTGGATGGCCGAGCACTTCGGGCTGGACGAGGAGGGCGTGCCGTTCGCCGACAAGAAGCACAAGACTTCCTTCATGCGCCGCTTCGCGCCCGAGGGCGTGGCCACCGGGCTGGTGTGGACGGCCAACGTCCGCACGCTCCGGCACACCATCGAGGCGCGCACGGCGGCGGGGGCCGAGGAGGAGATCCGCCTGCTGTTCCACCGGGTGGGCGAGCTCATGCGCAAGGAGGCGCCCGCGCTGTTCGGCGACTACACCGTCGAGGACGGCGCCTGGATCCCGGGCTGGCGCAAGGTCTGACCCCTCCGGAAAATGTCGGGGTCCTCGGGCAGGATGGCGGCCATGGCGACGAGGATTCAAGTGACGATCGACTGCGCCGATCCCGACCGGCTCGCCCGGTTCTGGGCCGAGGCTCTGCACTACCGGCTGGAGGAGCCCCCGGAGGGCTTCGCGACGTGGGCGGACTACTGGCGCAGCAAGGGCGTGCCCGAGGAGGAGGTCGGCGAGGGGATCGGGTACGACTCGGTGGTCGATCCCGGCGCCGTGGGGCCGCGCATCTGGTTCCAGCAGGTGCCGGAGCCGAAGGTGGTGAAGAATCGCGTCCACCTGGACCTCGACGTCACGGGAGGGCGGCGCGCTCCGGTCGCCGAACGGCGCGCGGTGATCGACGCCGAGGTGGAGCGCCTGGTGAAGCTGGGCGCCACGGTCGTGCGTGTCCAGGGAAGCGATGTGGGCGGCTCCGACTACTACGCGGCCACGATGCGGGACCCGGAGGGCAACGAGTTCTGCGTGAGCTGACGCCCACTCGCGCCCACTCGGGTGGAGGGCGGCCGCGTGGGGGCCGCAGGGCGGAGACGCCAGGACGGCCAGGTGGAGGGCAGCCAGGCGGAGACGGCCGGGTGGTAAGGCGGTCGGCCGGGGGCGGCCAGGCGAAACCCGGCCGCCCCGGCTCCAGCAGGGCTACAGCACGGCGGCCCGCACCGTCAGCACGTCGGGCAGGTGGCGGGCGATCTCGGTCCAGGTGTCGCCGTCGTCGCGGGAGCCGTACACGAAGCCGTCACGGGTGCCGAAGAAGACGCCCGCCTCCGAGGCCGTCATGGCGTCACGCAGCACCGTGCCGTAGACCGGCTCCTCGGGCAGGCCCTCGCTGCGCGGCTGCCAGGAGGCCCCGGCGTCGTCACTGCGGAAGACGCGGTAGCGGTGGTCCACCGGCGTGCGGTCCATGTCGGCGTTGAGCGGGATGACGTAGACCGTGTCGGGCCGCGAGGGGTGGACGGCGATGGGGAAGCCGAAGTCGGAGGGCAGCGAGGAGCCGATGTCGGTCCACGAGCCGCCGAAGTCGTCGCTGCGGTAGACGCCGAAGTGGTGCTGGAGGAACAGCCGCTCCGGGCGCGCCGGGTGGTAGCTCACCTTGTGGACGCACTGCCCGAACTCCGGATACTGCTGGCCCTCCGGCATGAACGGCGCGCGGATGCCCTGGTTGGCCGCCTCCCACGAGGCGCCGCCGTCGGTGGAGCGGTAGAAGCCTCCCGTGGAGACGGCCACGCCCAGCACCTTGGGGTCGGCCGGGTGGGCCAGGACGGTGTGCAGGCACAGCCCGCCGCCGCCCGGCTGCCACTGGGCCCGGTGGGGGTGCTCCCACAGGCCCTCGACGAGGCTGTAGGTGACGCCGCCGTCCTCGGACCGGAACAGCGCGCCCGGCTCCGCGCCCGCCCAGACGACGCCCGGCTCGGACGGGGAGGGTAGCAGCTGCCACACCTTCTCCAGCGTGGCGCCGGTGCTCTCGGGGAAGGCGACCGGCGGCCTGTCGGCCTCCTGCCAGGTGCGGCCGAGGTCGTCGGAATACACCACCGACGGCCCGAAGTGTCCGTACTCGATGCCCGCGAGCAGGCGCGGCGTGTCGCCGCGCGTGTCGACGGCCACGCTGGGCACCCCCACGGTGGAGAACTGGATCTCGTCGACCTCGAACGGGCCGCCGTCGCGGGAGCGGGCCAGGAACAGGCCCTTGCGCGTGCCGATGGCCAGCAGCGAATCGCTCATGGTGTTGCTCCCTTCGCTTGCGGTCATCGTGCCACGGCCCACCGACAATCTCCGGCGTCTTCCGCGATCGCCCGCCGGGCATCCGATGGCGGGACGGTCACCTGGAATCTGGAATACGGCATCGGCGTCGGGTAGGGGAGAGGGACGGAACTGGACACGGAACTGGACACGGAACAGGACAACGTGCCGGGGGGACCGATGGACATGAGCGGAACCGCCAAGACGGCGCGGGATGTGATGCACGAGGGAGTGCGGTGCATCGGCGAGCACGAGAGCCTGCACACCGCGGCGCAGCTGATGCGTGACCTCGACGTCGGCGCGCTGCCGGTATGCGGGGACGGCGACCGGCTCAAGGGGATCATCACCGATCGCGACATCGTGATCGGCTGCTGCGCCGATGGACGGGATCTCGACCAGGTCACCGCCGGCGAGCTCGCCCGCGGGCTGGTCTGGGTCGAGGCCGACAGCAGCATCGAGGAAGCGCTGGTGAAGATGGGGGAGCACCAGATCAAGCGGCTTCCGGTGCTGGACAGGCATCGGCTGGTCGGCATCATCAGCGAGGCCGACCTGGCCAAGGAGCTGCCGGACAACAAGCTGGCCGAGTTCGTCCACCGCGTCTACGCCCGCTCCTGACCGCAGCCGACCGGCTCGCCTCGCGGCAAAGGCGGCGACGCCGAGGCTCAGCCGCCGGCGCCCTTGGAACGACGGTGGGCGGCGCGGAAGACATCCACCGCGATGAGGCAGATCACGACGCCGCTCGCCGCGGCGAGCAGCGGGACGCCCGCCGCCAGGCTCATGATCCCCAACCCGATCGCGATGAAGACGCCGATCGCGCCCAGCAGGATGTGCGCCGCCTCGACCGGGGTCTCACTGGCCGTCGGCCATCCGGAGGATGAACGCCGCCGGGGCCACATACCGCCGGCGTGTGCATGAGGAGACATGGTCCCCCTCCCGCCCGTGGCCGGGCAGTCACCCACCCATCGGAATGCCTGCTCGTCCTCGCTGTGGAGCCGCGTGTTTCGGACGCGCCCTTCGTACCCCAGCCTATGCCCGGCTACGGCTCACCCGGGAGAGCCTCGACCGGCTCTCCAAGGTTCTCCAGAGGCTTCGCCCTTACCTGCCGCGTAATCGTGGCCGTTCCGGGATCCCGGTAACGTCCCTGGACATGGGAGCGCTTGCCGTACATGAGGAGTCCTTCGGAGAGCTGCTGCGGTCCTGGCGGCAGCGGCGCCGGGTGAGCCAGCTGGATCTGGCGATCGAGGCCGAGGTGTCGGCGCGCCACATCAGCTTCCTGGAGACCGGGCGCGCCCGGCCGAGCCGCGAGATGGTGATGAAACTGGCCGAGGAGCTCGACATCCCCCTCAGGCACCGCAACCGGCTGCTGGTGGCCGCCGGGTTCGCGCCCGTCTTCCGCGAGCGCGAGGTGCAGGCCCCGGAGATGGGCGTGGTACGGCAGGCGATCGACAAGATCCTCGGCGCCCACAACCCCTACCCGGCGGTGGTGGTCGACGCGGCGTGGAACCTGGTGGCGGCCAACGACGCGGCCGGGACCTTCTTCGGCGCCGCCGTGGCCCCCGAGCTGCTGGAGAAGGAGCCGGTCAACGTGCTGCGGCTCACCCTGCACCCCGACGGGATGGCGCGCAGGCTGGTCAACCTCGCCGAGGTGCGCGCCCACCTGCTGCACCGGCTGCGCCGCCAGGCCGAGGCGTCGGGCGACGGCCGCCTGACCGAGCTGCACGACGAGCTGGCCGGGTACGCCTACCCGGGTGTGGAGCTCAACGTCGCGCACGTGCCGGGACCGGGCGACATCCTGCTGCCGATCCGGATCAGGCACGGCGACATGGTGCTGTCGATGTTCACCACGATCGCCACGTTCGGCTCGCCGCTGGACGTGACGGTGTCGGAGCTGGCCATCGAGACGCTGTGGCCCGCCGACGAGCAGACCGCCCAGGCGTTCCTGACCGGGTAGGGCCTGTTCCATGGACGAGCGAGCTGGGGAGGTCTCGTGGAACTCGGGCTGGCAGACAAGGTCGCCGTCATCACCGGCGGCAGCGCGGGCATCGGCCTCGCGGTGGCACGCGGCCTCGCCGCCGAGGGCGCGCATCTGGTGCTCGCGGCGCGCGGCGCCGGCCGCCTGGAGGAGGCGGCGCGCGCCATCAGGGAGACGTACGGCGTGCGGGTCGTGCCCGTCGCGTGCGACGTGGCGACGGCCGAGGGGACGGCGCGGCTGACCTCGGCGGCCGAGGAGGCCTTCGCGGGCGCGGACATCCTCGTCAACAACGCGGGCGCCGGGTCCAACGAGACCGTCATGGACGCTCCCGACGACAAGTGGCAGGCCTACTGGGACCTGCACGTCATGGCGGCGGTGCGGCTGGCGCGCGGCCTCGTCCCCGGCATGCGGCGGCGCGGCGGCGGGGTCATCCTGCACAACGCTTCGATCTGCGCGGTGCAGCCGCTGTGGTACGAGCCGATCTACAACGTGACCAAGGCCGCGCTGATGATGTTCTCCAAGGCGCTGTCCACCGAGCTCGTCGCGGACAACATCCGCGTGAACTGCGTCAACCCCGGCCTGGTCCTCACCCCCGACTGGGTGCGGACGGCCAAGGAGCTCACCGCCGGCAGCGGCGGCGACTGGCGGGGGTACCTGGACGAGGTCGCCGGGGAGCACGCTCCCATCAACCGGTTCGCCACGCCGGAGGAGATCGCGAGCTTCGTGGTCTTCCTGTGCTCGGAGCGGGCCGGCTACTGCGTGGGCTCCACGTACTTCGTCGACGGCGGGATGCTCAAGACGGTGTGACGCGCGGGTTCTAGCGTTCGCCGTGGGCGACGTCGCGGTGGATGCGCGAGAGCGGCACCCCGTCGGCCTGCAGCCGCCGTACCGTCTCGTTGACCATCGCGGGCGGCCCGCACACGTAGACCTCGTGCTCGGCCCAGGAGTGGAAGCGCCGCGTCACCTCGGGCAGCCGGCCGCGCATCCCGTCGTAGGAGGGCTGGTCGGAGACCACCGGCAGCACCCGCAGCCACGGGAAGGACGACTCCATCCTGATCAGGTCCGGCAGGTCGTACAGCTCGGCCGCGGTGCGCGCGCCGTACAGCAGGTGGATGTTCGGCCGCTGCCCCGAGTCGATGACGTGCTCGATGACGGCCTTGATCGGCGCCAGCCCGGTGCCGCCCGCCACGCACAGGATGTCCCGGTCGCCGCGCTCGGGAGGCGCCATCGTCCCCATGGGTGGGCCCAGCATGAGCGTGTCGCCGATGCGGGTGTGGCGCACCAGGGAGGTGGAGACCCACCCGCCCGGCACGGACCGGACGTGCAGCCGGATGGTGTTGTCGGGGCGCGGCGCGTTGGCGATGGAGAAGGTCCGCCACACCCGCGGCCAGCGGGCGGTCTGCACGTTGACGTACTGCCCGGCCGTGTACGGCAGGCGTTGCGTGGGCCGCAGCGTGATGACGGCGATGTCGGGCCTGCGCACCTCGTGGTCGACGACCTCGGCCAGCCACCACGCGGGGGAGACGCCCGCGTCGGCGTCGGCGGCCTCGATCATGAGGTTCGCGGCGACCCCGTAGGCCGCGACCCAGGCGGCCTCGATCTCGCTGCTCCACACCTCGCCGGCGAACCGCCTGATGGTGGCGAGCAGCGCGTTGCCCACCGCCGTGTAGTGTTCGGCGACCACGCCGTACTTGCGGTGGTCCCTGCCCAGCTGGCCGAGATAGGAGGCCATGCTGTCGGGGCTGTCCAGGCTCCACACGATCCGGGTCAGCGCGCTGAACAGGCGGTCTCGCTGCACGTCCATGGCCGGCGGGAACATTCCCCTCAGATGCGGGTTCTCGGCGAAGAGCCGGCCGTAGAAGTACGCCGTCGCCTTGTCGGCGACCGGTTCCACGACGGAGAAACTCTCCTTGACGAGACGCGGATTCAACGACATAGACCTTTGACCCCACCCTTTGCCCGGAATGGTATTCCGGGCGTGTCGCTCCACCTCCCTGACGTTCCGGGTGACGAGCGCCCGGCCTGGCCCCGGCGCAGCCGATCGCTCGGTTGCGAGTCTTACACCACCTCTCGGACGTCACAACCGTTTCACCCCAAAAGGCGAACAATCATAACTATCCGTAACGGTAATGTTATTTACCGATGAGAGCCTGTCCGAAAAAAGGCGAAAAATCATCGCATTTGATGTGGGGAATGGGCAGGAAACCTCACACCGTGATCCATTCGGTGGCGACGACCGCGTCGGAGAAGCGCACCCGCAGGCTGAACGGCCCGAGCGGCACCCCCTCGGCCGAGAACCGCCCCAGCTCGTCGGCCCGCACGGCCAGCGACCCGAGCGGCCCCTCCACGACCACCTCGGCCGGCTCGGCCGGGTGCACCCCGCCCAGCAGCCGCACGCCCTCCCCGCCCGGCCACTCGCCGCCCGACAGCTCCACGTCGACGGTACGGCCGGCGACCGCGAAGGTCAGCAGCCGCGTGCCGTACCCCGACCGGACCGCGGCGGCCTCCTCCAGCGAGTCGAACGTGAGCTCGGCCAGCTCCGCCTCCAGCCCGCGCAGCGCGAAGGCCTCGACGGCGGCCCGCACCAGGTGCGCCGGCACCGGGTCCAGGACGGCCGCGGCGCGGCGCAGCTCCGCCTCGAGCAGGTCGTCCTGCGACAGGTCCTCGTCCATCCCCGGCTCATCCCATCCCTCGCTCGGCCAGCAGCAGCCGTAACTGCCGCAGGCACCGCTGCCGCATCGGCCCGATGCTGCCCACCGACAGCCCCAGGGCCGCGGCGGCCTCCTGGTAGCTGTGCGGAGGGGAGCCGATGAGGATGCGCAGCAGCCGCCGGCACTTGGCGCCGAGCTCCTGGAACGCCTGCCACAGCCGCCGGTCCCGCTCGGCCGCCGCGGCCTCCTCCTCGGCCTCGATCACCGCCGCCTCGGGCGTCCGCTCGTCGGCGACGCGCTCGAAGGCGTCCTCGTCGCCCGGCACGAGCCGCCGCCTGGCCCGGATCGCCTTCAGCGCCTCGTTGCGCGCCGTCGTGGCCAGCCACGTGGACACCTTCTCGGGCTCGCGGATCCGCCCGAGGTTCTGGGCCAGGCGGAACCACGTCGTCTGGTAGACCTCGCCCGCGTCGGCCTCGGGCAGCCCGTGGGCCCGCACGACCGACCACACCAGGGGGCTCAGCGCCTCGACGAAGCTCTTCCACGCCGCCGCGTCGCCGGCGGCCGCGGCCCGGAAGAGCCGGCCGATGGCCTCGTGGTCCAAGGTTCCTCCCCGGTCAGACGTTCTCGTAGGGGCCGCTGCGCCAGGTCGCGGGCACCAGGGTCGGCACGCGCGTCCCGTCCGGCAGCGGCAGGGGCACGACCTTGGCCATCAGGTCCGCCACCGCCCGCGCCGGGTCGATGCGGCCCTCCGCGTCGAGGATCTGGTTGGCGAGCAGGTGGTTGGCCAGCATGCCCGCCACCATCGGCGTGGCGAAGGACGTGCCGCTCCAGCGGGCGAAGCCGGTGTAGGCCTCCTCGCTGGCGTGGCTCTCGGGCTGCCCGGCCTCCTGGAGGGTCAGGGCGCCCTTGCGCCGGGGCACGACGCAGGTGCAGTCGGGATACTCGCCGCGGTAGCGGCACTCCGGGAAGGTGCTGTGGCGGTAGACGTACCTCGGCGGGGTGTCGTCGCCCGGCGTGAAGGCCGCTATCACCCGCTCGCCGGGCGCGTAGACGCTCACCCAGTCGCCCCGGTTGGTGAAGCACGCCAGCCCCGAGCCGTCCCCGCGCAGCGCGCCGACGGAGATGACCTTGTGGCGGTAGCGGGGGTCGGCCGCGTAGCGGGCGGGATAGAAGTGCTCGTCCTGCCCGTTGTTCCCGGCGGCGCAGACCAGGACGGTCTGCGAGGCGGCCAGGAGGTCCATGAACCTGCCCAGCCCCACGGGGGCCCGGTTCCCCTCGGTGACCATGCCGGCCGACAGGTTGATGACCGCGGGCCGATCCTCCGCGTCGCGGTCCAGCTCCCGCGCCAGGATGTCGCCGAGCTCCGCCTCGGTGGCGGCCCCGGCGAGCCAGGCGGGCAGGGAGTCGTCGACCTCCACGAGGGCGTGCGGGGCGACGGCCTTGACGATGCCGGCGACGAAGGAGCCGTGCCCGCCGTACAGGGGGAGGTAGCCCTTGTGCGGCTGGCCCTGCTCGTCCCTTGAGACGGGGCCGACGCCGGTCATCCAGGGGTAGGCCGACGTGATGCCCTGGACCAGGCCGGTGTCCACGACCAGCACCCTGACGCGGCAGGCGAGCCTGGGGTTGAGCGCCTCCTCGGTGCTGAGGGGATAGGGTTCGGGCTCGTCGCCGGGGCAGATGTTGGCGGTGCAGATGCCGACGATGTGGTTCCTCGTGACCGGTACGGCCTCGGCGCGGCTCCGCAGCGAGTTGAGCACCTCCTCGACGTCCGGGTCGCCGCCGGTCCCGCCGCGGGAGCCGTCGCCGAAGCGGAAGCGGACGACGTCGGAGGCCTCTAACGGCTGCTCCTCGGGGTCGCCGTGGCCGTTGTCCCGCAGGACGTTCAGGACGGCCTCGCGGGCCTCCCGCCGCGCGATCACGCACCCTTTCTCGTAGAGGTACGGCGTGGGCCCCGGGCCGTGCGCCAGGCCGATCCCGCGCTGCTGGGCGAAGGCCTCGCTGACTGCCCTGAACTGCTCCCTGAACCGGTCTGGCATGGCGCTCCTCACGGGATGTCTTGAGCCGTCGTGGATAACGAGCCGGTCCGCCCCTGGTTGATACATCCGCTGGCCCACATCTAGCATCCAGGCGTGATCCCGGGAAGTGCCGCGGATCTGCTGCCGATGGTGTTCGCCCGCCCGCGCGAGGCGCTGGCCGCGGCCCGCCGGCTGCTGGAGTCCGGCCCGCCCGCCGCGGAGGCGTCGATCGCGCACCAGGTCATCGGCATCTGGGAGCGCGACTTCGGCGACCTGGCGTCCGGGCTGCGGCATCTGCGCCGGGCGCGGCGGCTCGCCGCGCTGTCGGGGTCGCCGGACCGGCAGGCCGACGTCCTGGCCACGCTGGGCGCCGCCTACATCCGGGCGGGACGGGTACGGCAGAGCCTCGCGGCGCTGGCGCGGGCCGTGGCGCTGGCCGAGGCCGCGGCGCCGTCGGGCGGCCGGACGCTCCCGCGGATCCTGTTCCGCCGCGCCTACGTGCTGGAGGTCCTGGGACGCCACCGGGAGGCCCTGGAGGACTTACGGCGAGCCGTCCCGCTGCTGCGCAGGAACGCCGACACGATCTGGCTCGCGCGTGCCGTGTCGATCAGGGCGCGCGTCCATCTCGCGCTGGGGTCCGTCGATCGCGCCAGGGGCGACGTCCAGCTGGCCGAGACCCTGTTCGGGACGACCGGCCAGGAGCACGACAAGGCTGTGGCGGTGCTGAGCCAGGGCATCGTGGCCTCCCGGTCCGGAGACGTCCCGGCGGCGCTGGCGCTGTTCGACCGGGCCGAGCGGCGGTTCGCGGAGTTCGGCACGCCCTCCCACGAGGCGGCCGTCGAGCGCGGCCGCATCCTCCTGGTGGCCGGGCTGGCCGCGGAGGCGCTGAAGGAGGCGCGCGCCGCGATCGAGCGTCTGGACCGGCTGGGCGGGCCGCCGCTGCTGCGGGCCGAGCTCCTGCTCGTCGCGGCCCGGGCGGCGCTGGCCTGCGGCCGGTGGGAGGCGGCGATCGACCGGGCCCGTGCCGCGGCTCGCTCCTTCCGCGCCCAGCACCGCCAGGCCCAGGAACTCGCGGCCTGCCTCATCGCCCTCCAGGCTCGCCATCGGGCGGGGCAGGTCCCCGGCGGCGCAGGCGAGAGCGCAGGAGGGGATGCAGGGGAGGGCGAGGTCTCGCTGCGTGAAGCCGTCGGCGTGGCCCGGCGGCTGAGCGAGCTCGCTCCCGCCGAGGCGCCGCGCGCCTGGCTGCTGGCCGGGCGCGTGGCCGCCACCCGGGGCCGGCCCGCCGAGGCCGCGCGCTACCTGGCCGAGGCGGCCCGCGCCAGGACCAGGGGCCCGGCCTACGCCCGGGTCGACGGCTGGCTCGCCCGGGCCATGCTGGCGGAGACGGCGGGCCGCAGGGCGGGGGTGCTGGCGGCCTGCCGCCGCGGCCTGGACCTGCTGGACGAGCACCGCATGACGCTGGGGGCCGCCGAGCTGCGCGCCCGGGTCGGCTCGCAGGGCGCCGAGCTGGCCACCCTGGCCCAGCGCGCCGTCCTGGACGACGCGCGCCGCCTGCTGGCGTGGAGCGAGCGCTGGCGCGCCACCGCGCTGGCCGTGCCGCCCGTCCGGCCGCCGCAGGACCCCGAGCTGCTGCGCGACCTGACCGCCTTCCGCGAGATCTCCAGCAGGATCGACGAGGCCCGCGCGGAGGGCACGGCGGCCCCGGCCCTCGAACGCGAGCAGCGGCGGCTGGAGCGGGCGATCAGGAACCGCATGCTGGCCTTGCGCGGCCGGGGCGAGACGGCGGCCCTGTCCGATCCGGCGGCGCGGTTCGACCCGGCGGCGCTGCTGCGCGAGCTGGGGGACCGGCTGCTCGCCGAGATCGTGGTCGTCGACGGGCGGCTGAAGGTGCTGCTGTGCGGGCGCGGCCGGGTGCGCGCCTTCGACGCGGGCACGGCGGCCCGGGCCGCCGCCGAGGCCGAGCACGCGGCGTCCCTGCTGCGCAGGACCGCGTACGGCAGGGCCGGCGGCCGCCTGGAGGAGGGCGCGCTGCGGCTGCAGGAGGCCCTGCTGGGCGCCGCCGTCCCGCACCTGGGCGACGGCCCGCTCGTCCTGGTGCCGCCCGGCCGCCTCCATCACGTCCCCTGGGCGCTGCTGCCCGCGCTGCGCGAGCGGGCGCTGAGCGTGTGCCCGTCGGCCGCCGCCTGGCTGCGCGCCCGCCGCATCCGCCCGCCCGGCGGCCCCGTCGTGCTGGTCAGGGGGCCCGGCCTGGGCAGTGGCGGCGCCGAGGTGCCGATCCTGGCCCGGCTGTACGGCACCGCCACGGTGCTGGAGGGCGAACAGGCCGCCACCGCGCCGGTCCTCAAGCACATGGACGGCAGCGCCCTGACGCACATCGCCGCCCATGGAGCGTTCCGGGCCGACAGCCCCATGTTCTCCTCGCTGCAGCTGCACGACGGGCCGCTGACCGTGCACGACGTGGAGCGGCTGGAGCGCGCGCCGTACCGGCTGGTGCTGGCCGGCTGCGACTCCGGGCGGATGGAGCCGGTCGGCGGCGAGGAGCTGCTGGGGCTGGCGGCGGCCCTGCTCCCGCGGGGCACGGCGGGGATCGTGGCCAGCACCGCGCCCGTGCCGGACCGGGCCGTGGTGCCGCTGATGACCGCGCTGCACGAGGGGCTGGGCCGCGGGCTGGACACGGCCGAGGCCCTGCTAAAGGCGCGTGCCGCGCTGCCGCCCGACCCGCTGCACCAGGCCGCCGGGTGGGCGTTCTGCGCCATCGGGGCGGCCTGAGCAGCCGTGTATCAAACCGGCGGGATGCGGCTCATAGCTTGCATGAGCCTGTACGTCAGATGCTTCGCCGACTTCGCGATCGAGGTCGACGGCGTTCCGCTCGACCTGTCGCCCCTGCGCCGGCGCGCCCGCACGCTGCTGCGGCTGCTGGCCATGCACGCCGGCCGGCCGGTGCACCGCGAGAGCGCGATCGAGGCGTTGTGGCCGGAGGTGCGCCTGGCCACCGCGCGGCGCGGGCTGCACGTCGCCGTCTCCACGCTGCGCGGCTTCCTGGCCGCCGGGACCGGGCACCCGCTGATCGGCCGGGTGGACGAGGCCTACCGGCTGGAGCTGCCGCCGGGCGCCGCCTGCGACGTGGCGCTGTTCCGCGCCGCGATCGCCGGGGCCGGGCGCGGGGAGCGTGCCGCCGGGGCGCTGCGCGAGGCGGTCCGCCTGTATGCCGGGGACCTGCTGCCCGAGGACGGCCCGGCCGAGTGGGTCACCCGCGAGCGGTCGGCGCTGCGCCACCAGGCCGCCGGCGCCGCCGCCCGCCTGGCCGCCCTGGAGCTGGAGCGCGGCGCCTTCGCCGAGGCCGCCGAGGCGGCCGCCCGCTGCCTGCAGGTCGACGAGTACCACGACGCGGCCTGGCGGCTGCTCATCGAGGCCAACCGCCGCCGCGGCGACCTCATGGGCCTGGCCCGGGCACGGCGCGACTACGCCCTGGCGCTGGCCGCCCTGGAGGGCTCCCACGAGGCGTGAGAAGGGACGTCTTCACATACGCGCCCCCCGGAATCGAGTTTTGGTGACAATACCGAAATAGAGTGCGCCATGATGGGCCTGGTGCCCCTGTTCCGGCCCGGCGGCCGGCACACCCGAGGTCGCACGGTTCTGGAGAGCACGGCCTGGAGAGCGCATGTCCCGTCCACTGATCGGTATCACCGCCTACCACGAGGCCGCCAGGTGGGACACCTGGGTCAGGGAGGCGGTGCTGTCGCCCCCGGCGTACGCCAAGGCGGTCGAGCGGGCCGGCGGCGCCCCGGTGATCCTGCCGCCGATCGGCCTGAAGGCGGTCGAGGACTACGTCCGCACCCTGCGGGGCCTGGTGCTGGCGGGCGGCACGCCGGTGGGCGCCGACACCTACGGCGAGCCCCACGACGAGCGCCTGCCGGACCCGCAGCCCGGCCGCGACCGGTTCGAGCTGGCCCTGGCCCGCGCCGCGATCCAGGCCGGCCTGCCGATCCTGGCCATCGGCCGCGGCATGCACGTGCTGAACGTCGCCCAGGGCGGCACGCTCATCCCCTGGCTGCCCGACGTGGTCGACCACGACAGGCACGGGGAGCCGGGCGCGCGCCACGTCATCCAGGTGAGCGTCTCCAGCAAGCTCGGCAAGGCCGTGGGCGACCGGGTGGAGGTGGTGGCGCCCCACGAGCAGTCGGTGCGCCGCCTGGGCGCCGGGCTGCTGGCGGTGGCCTGGGCCGACGACCAGATCGTCGAGGGCATCGAGCTGCAGGGCCACCGCTTCGGCGTGGGCGTGCAGTGGCACCCCGAGCGCGATCCCGACTCCCGGGTATTCGAGCACTTCGTCGAGGCCGCCCGCTAGATTTTGCGCTATGCACCCACAGGCAGCGGCCTTCGTCGCCCGCTACCCCTCCGACCTCAACACCGACCTGTCCGTGCTGGACCTGGACGCCATCCGCGAGATGCGCGCCCACGACGGGTTCGCGCTGCAGCGCGGCCCCAGGCCCAGGCTGCCGCTGGTCCGCGACGAGTTCGTCGAGCACGTGCCGGTGCGGATCTACCGGGCCGACCCTGGGCAGGAGGCTCTTCCGGTGGTCGTCTACTTCCACGGCGGCGGCTGGGTGTTCGGCAGCGTGCGGCGCAACGACGCGCTCGCCCGCGACCTGGCCATCCGCACCGGCGCCGTGGTGGTGTCGGTGGACTACCGGCTCGCCCCGGAGCACCCCTTCCCCGCCGCGGCCGAGGACGCCTGGAGCGTGGTGCGCGACCTGTTCGCCCGCCCGGCCTTCTACCAGTGCAACGGCACGGTCGCGGTGATGGGCGACAGCGCCGGGGGCAACCTGGCCGCGGTGGCCGCCTGGCAGGCCAGGGACGCCGGGCTCACGCTCGCCCACCAGGTGCTGGTCTACCCGATCACCGACGTGGCCATGGACACCCCCAGCTACCGGCACTTCGCCAGCGGCTTCGGCCTGGACGCCGAGGAGATGGCCTGGTTCGTCCGCCAGTACGCCGCCGGCGCCGACCCGGCCGACCCGCGCCTGTCCCCGCTGCGGCTGGCCTCCTTCGCCGGCCTGCCGCCCGCCACCGTGGTCACCGCCGAGTGCGACGTGCTGCGCGACGAGGGCGAGGCGTACGGCACGCGCCTGGCCCAGGCGGGCGTCCCGGTGGAGGTGCGCCGGTTCAACGGCGCGGTGCACAGCTTCTTCGCCCTGCCCGGCTTCTTCGACCAGGCCGCCCAGGCCCGGGAGTACGTCGCGGACCGGCTGAAGGGAGCCCTGTGGGACAGCTGAGGACCGACACCCCCGCCGAGGGGGTGCTGAGGATCACCATCAGCCGGCCGGGCCGGCTCAACGCCGTCGACATGACCGGCCACCGGGAGCTGGCCGAGATCTGGCCCGAGGTGGACCGCGACGACTCGGTGCGCGCCGTGGTCGTCACGGGCGAGGGCGAGGCGTTCTCCGCGGGCGGCGACCTGTCCATGATCGAGGAGATGATGCGCGACCACGCCACGCGGATGCGCGTCTTCGCCGAGGCCCGCGACATCGTCTACAACGTCGTCAACTGCTCCAAGCCGATCGTTTCGGCCATCCGGGGACCGGCCGTGGGCGCCGGGCTGGCGGTGGCGCTGCTGGCCGACATCTCCGTCGCCGGCCGTACCGCGAAGATCATCGACGGGCACACGCGGCTGGGCGTGGCCGCCGGCGACCACGCGGCGATCGTCTGGCCGCTGCTGTGCGGGCTGGCCAAGGCCAAGTACCACCTGCTGCTGTGCGAGCCGGTGACGGGCGAGCAGGCCGAGCGCATGGGCCTGGTCAGCCTGTGCGTGGACGACGAGCGGGTCCAGGAGGTGGCGCTGGAGCTGGCCGTACGGCTGGCGCAGGGCTCGGCCGAGGCGATCAGGCTGACCAAGTACGCGCTGAACAACTGGCTGCGCCAGGCCGGCCCCGCCTTCGACGCCTCCCTGGCCATGGAGTTCCTCGGCTTCACCGGGCCGGATGTGGCCGAGGGCGTCCGCGCCCTGCGCGAGAAGCGCCAGCCGCGTTTCTAGGAGGCTTCCAGAAGCTGGACGGCCTGCTCCAGCACCGACTCGACCGGCACGTCGGTCACCCACGGCACGTCGTGCGGGCACCGCTCGGCCGCCGGTTCCAGGCTGCCGGCCCCGCACACCGGGCAGGCCGGCGTCCAGGAGACCAGCGGCCGGTGCCGCGCCCGGCTGATGGGCCCGTGGTTGATCAGGTTGACCATCCAGTAGACCGACACCGTCGGGGTGCCCACCGCGGCGGCCAGGTGGCGCGGCCCGGTGTCGTTGCCCACCAGCAGGTCGCACCGCTGGTAGAGCGCGGCCAGCCCGCCCAGGCCGAGCGTCCCGGCGACCGGGATCGCGGGCGCGCGCATCGCCTCGCACGTGCGCAGCACCAGCTCCCGCTCCGCCTCACTGCCGGTCACCACGACGGGCCGCCCCAGAGCGTCGGCGACCGCGGCGAACCGCTCGGGCGGCCAGCGCCGCCGCGGGTCGGAGGCGCCCGGGTGCACCGCCACCGCGCCGCGGGGCACCTCGCCCACGACGCGGTAGGCCTCGGCCCGGTCGGCGGCGGTGACGCGGACGCGCGGCTCCAGGCCGGCGGTGCGGGCGCCGACCAGGGCCGCCACCTCCAGGTAGCGCAGCGTCTCGTGGTGGTAGGGCAGGTACGGCAGCCACCGGTCCAGCCGCTCGGCGTCGGGGGTGCACAGCCCGGCGGTCACCCGCGCCCCGAGCTTGCGGACGAACGGGTTGGACTCGCGGCCGCCGCCGTGCAGCTGCACCGCCAGGTCGAAGCGGCGGGCCCGCAGCCGCTCGCCCGGCGGGGCGGCCAGCGGGTCGGGCGGCAGCGCGACCACCTCGTCCACCGGCCCCGGCCGCCCGGTGAGGAAGTCGCGGTGCCAGGCCAGGCCGAGCAGCGTGATCCGGGCCGCCGGGTAGGCCGCGCGCAGCGCCTCCAGCGCGGGCAGGGCCAGCAGGAAGTCGCCGATCGCGTTGGCGCGCAGCACGGCGATGCTACGGACATCGGGAAGCGCGTCGGGGACTGCCCCGGAAGGCACGCCGGGCTCGGTCACCGGCCGCCTCCCAGCCGCTCGATGATCGCGGTGGTCGAGCGGTCGGGCACGTAACCCACCACCCGCACCTCGCCGCCCAGCGCCTCCACCACGGGCGTCTCGGGCAGCATCTCCCGGGTGTAGTCGCCGCCCTTGACGTAGACGTCGGGGCGGAACATGCGGATCAGCCGCTCGGGGGTGTCCTCCTCGAAGCTGGTCACGTAGTCCACATCGGCCAGCGCCGCCAGCACCGACATGCGGTCCTCGCAGCCGTTGACCGGCCGGCCCGGCCCCTTCAGCCGCGACACGCCGGCGTCGCTGTTGACCGCCACCACCAGCACGTCGCCCAGCGCCCGCGCCTGCTCCAGGTAGCTGACGTGGCCCCGGTGCAGCACGTCGAAGCAGCCGTTGGTGAACACGATGCGCTCGCCCCCGCGCCGGTGCGCGTCCAGGCGCCTGGCCAGCCGCTCGGGCGTCAGCACAGCCTGATCCTGCTGCCGCAGCGCCCGCAGCAGCTCGTGCCGGGTGCAGATCGCGGTGCCCGGCCTGCGGACCACCACGCCGGCCGCCGCCTGCGCCGCGTCGGCCGCCTCCTCCGGCGTGGCGCCCTCGGCCAGCCACAGCGCGAAGGCCGCGGCGTAGGTGTCGCCCGCCCCCGTGGTCAGGTGCGGCGGCGCGGGCTCGGCATAGGTCCGGTACGGCTCCCGCCCCGCCGCGTGCACCAGCGCGCCGTCGCCGTCCAGCGTGGTGACCACGATCCGCGCCCCGGTCGCCTCCAG
Organism: Thermoactinospora rubra; assembly: GCF_002093975.1. GTDB lineage: Bacteria > Actinomycetota > Actinomycetes > Streptosporangiales > Streptosporangiaceae > Nonomuraea > Nonomuraea rubra_A. Next base: position 60,056 of record NZ_MSZZ01000034.1, on the reverse strand, counting down.
CAGCCGCTCTGAGCGCGACAGCAGGAACCCGACGCGGTCGGCGTCGTCGCCCTCCTCCTCCAGCAGGCGCAGCGCCTCGGCGTAGTTGGGCAGCACCACCGTGGGGGAGAGCGGGCGCCAGGGTGCGAGGGTGTGCGCGTCGACCACCAGCTGGCGCGCGCCGGCCAGCGCCTGCCGTACCGCCGGCGTGCACACGCCGCCGCCGTAGTCGCAGGCGATCACCAGCGCCGCGCCCGGGACGTGCTCGCGCAGCCACGCCACCAGCCGCTCCTCGGCGGCGCGGGGCAGCGGCGCGGCGTCCTCCTCGTCGTAGCGGGCCACCATCTGCCCGCTGGTCACCAGCCGGTTCTTGTGCGCGGTGCGCCTGCCGGGCACGGTCAGCAGCTCGGCTCGCACCCCCCGCATGGCCAGCGCCCGCGCCAGCGTGGCCGCGTGCTCGTCGTCTCCCACCGCGCCGGCCAGACGCACCTCGGCCCCCATCGCGGCCAGGTTGGCGGCGGCGTTGCCCGCGCCGCCCGGCATGTTCTCCACCTTCTGGACGCTCACCACCGGGACCGGCGCCTCCCGCGCCATGCGCCTGGCCGGGCCCGCCAGCCAGGAGTCCAGCATCACGTCTCCGACCACGACGGCCTCAGTCATAACCAAGCGACTACCGAGCGAAGCGGTTCCCAAACGCGATGGCGGGTAGGGGCACCCTCCGCGAAGGAAGGAACGCCATGGCAGACAACGACAAGGACGTCATCGACCTGCTGCTGTCGCAGCATGAGGAGATCAAGAGGCTGTTCGCCGAGGTGGAGGCCGCCCCGGTGGACGCCAGGGCCGAGCCGTTCCAGCGGCTGGTGCGGCTGCTGGCCGTGCACGAGACGGCCGAGGAGGAGATCGTCCACCCCTACGCCCGGCGCAAGCTGGCCACGGGGGACGCGGTGGTCGACGAGCGCCTGGCCGAGGAGAACGCGGCCAAGGACATGCTGACCCAGATGGAGAAGGCGGGGGTGACCGACCCGCAGTTCGCGGCCAACCTGCGGACGCTGAAGTCCGCCGTCGTGGCGCACGCCGAGGCTGAGGAGCGGGAGGAGTTCGTTCAGCTGCGTGCCCAGACGAGCGAGACGGAGCGGCGCGCGATGGCCGCCGGGGTGAAGGCGGCCGAGGCGCTGGCGCCCACGCACCCGCACGCGGGCGTGGAGACCGCCACCGCCAACGTGCTGGTGGGCACGCCGGTGGCCATCATGGACCGGGCCAGGGACGTCATCCGCAAGGCGATGGGGAAGCAGAGCTGACTGGGCACCTGCCGACGATCGACTCGCTGGAGGAGCTGGAGGCCCTGGTCGCCCGGCGGCCGGGCCTCTACCTGCGCTACTCGCACGGCCCGGACCGGGACGGCGAGGGGCCGAGCAAGGACTACGAGAGCGGTCTGGAGCTGCCGGGGCTGTCGGTGACCGTGCTGGACGCCGAGCGGTGGTGGACCAGGCCGCTGCGCGACTGGCTGGCCAGGCAGGTGTGCAAGTACGCCGGCCTGGCCGAGGCCGACGAGGAGCGCCGCCCCTGGGTGCTGGCCGGCCGCGTCGTCGCCCGCGGCCCCGACCACGAGCCGCTGCTGGTCGACGTCGAGCCGGTCGCGTGGCTGTCGGACGCCCTGGTGGAGCAGGCGCGTGCCCACTACCACGCCGTCTTCGACGCCGGGCGCGACTCCACCGACTGAGGGACCGGCCGGCGGTCAGAAGCTCCTCGGCAGCCCGAGCACCTGGGTGGCGAGGTAGTTGAGCAGCAGCTCCTCGGTCACCGGGGCGACGCGGCCGATGCGGGCGTCGGCCAGTAGCCGGGCCACCGGGTACTCCAGCGAGTAGGCCATGCCGCCGTGCGTCTGGAACGCCGCGTCGGCCGCCTCCCAGGCCGCCTCGGAGGCGGCGAGCTTGGCGATGTTGGCCTCGGTGCCGCAGGGCAGCAGCCGGTCGAAGGACCAGGCGGCCTTGTAGAGCATGAGCCTGGCCAGCTCGATCTTGGCCTTCACCCGGGCCAGGGGGAAGGCGATGGCCTGGTTGGCGCCGATGGGGCGGCCGAAGACCTCCCGCTGCCTGGCGTAGTCGACGGCGACCCGCAGCCCGACCTCCGCGCCGCCCAGCGCGCTGGCGGCCAGCAGGACGCGCTCGGGGTTGAGGATGTCCCACAGCACCGCCGCGCCCTGGTCGACCTCGCCGACCACGTTCGCGGCCGGCACCCGCAGGTCGTCGATGAACACCATGTTGGAGGGCGTGGTGTTGGCGCCCATCTTGGGGATGGGCCGGTAGGACAGCCGCCCGGCGGCCACCGCCTCCGGCACGTTGACCAGCAGGACCGTCAGGCCGTGGGTGCGCGGCCGGGCCTCGGCCGCCGGGACGGTCCGGGTGACCAGCAGCATCCACGTGGCCCGCTGCACGCCCGTGATCCAGATCTTCTGCCCGTTGACGACGAAGTCGCCGCCGTCGCGGCGGGCGGCGGTGGTGATCGCCAGGGAGTTGGAGCCGGCGTCCGGCTCGGTGAGCGCGAAGCACGTCTCGATCTCGCCGGTGGCCAGCTTCGGCAGCAGCTCGCGCTTCTGCTCCGCCGTACCGTGCCTGGTGAGGGTCAGCGCGCCGAAGCCCGGGGTGAGGACGTAGGTGAAGGCCGAGCCGCCCGCGGCGCCGGAGGCCGCCAGCGTCTCGGTGGCCACCGCCAGCTCCAGCAGGCCCTGGCCGCCTCCGCCGTACTCCTCCGGCACGGCCAGCCCCAGCCAGCCGCCCTTGGCCAGCTCCGCCCAGACCTCCTCGGGCCAGCACTTGTCGGCCTCGCAGCGCTGCCAGTAGTCCATGTCGTAGCGGGCGCAGATGTCGGCGATGCCGCGTTGCACGGCCTGGGCGCTCTCGGGCAGGGTGAAGTCCATACGCGCATGCTAGAACGAAGTTCTGGGGCGGCGCGCGTGGAAGACGAACGCCGGAGGCACGTTGCGCCACACGGTACGGCCGGGCACCACCTCCTCGAACCGCTCGGCCAGCAGCGACCGGAAGCGCCGCGCGGCCGGCAGCGGGACGGCGTGCAGGTAGGAGAAGGTGGTGAACGCCCCGCCCGGCGCCAGCGCGGCCGTCACGGCGTCCATCAGCCGGCGCTGCAGCAGCGGCGGGAAGGCCGCCCACGGCAGGCCGCTGACCACCACGTCCGCGCCGGGCAGGCCGCGCACCGCCAGCAGGCTGGGCAGGGCGGCGGCGTCCCCCCGGACCACCTCCGCGCCGGGGAACCGCGCGGCCAGCAGCCCGGCCAGCCGCTCGTTGAGCTCCACGGCCAGGTGGTGGCCCCGGCCCGCGAGGCGGCGCTGGATCGCCGCGGTGAACGGGCCGGTGCCGGGCCCGAGCTCCACGACCACCGGCTCGCCCCGTTCCGGCACCGGCGCGCACACGGCCTCGGCGAGCCGGGGAGAGCTGGGCGCCAAGGCGCCGATGGTGGCGGGGGAGCGGAGGAACTCCCCGAAGAAGACGGCTGCGTCGTTGGGCATGCCATGACGCTAGGGGCGCCGCCGTACCGGGCGGATCTTACTTCCGGTCGCGGTCGCGGCCAGTCGGAGGAGGCGGCGGTCCTGCTCCGGGGCGATACGGTGAGGCCATGCGCTGGCGAACGGTGTGGGCCGACCTGCTGATCGCCGCCGCCGCCGTCGGCCTGGACCTGCTGGTGTCCGGCCAGGCCATGGGCGGGTACGGCGCCGCCTACTCCCTGGTCGTGGGCGCGCCCATGGCGCTGGTCAGGCGGGTGCCGGTGCCGGTGAGCCTGGTCATGGCGTTCCTCGTGCTGCTGTTCGACCAGGTCAGCCCGTTCACCGCGAACACGGCCGAGATCCTGCTGTTCGTGGCCATCGGCGTGGCCGCGCACCGGCACGGCTGGCCGCTGGTGGTGCCCGTGGTGGCCGCCGGCGCGGCGGCCACGGCCTTCAACATCGCCGACCCCGGCGTGGGCTGGACCGCCTCCACCTACGTCTACGCCGTGATCATCCCGCTGGTGCCCGCGGTCATCGGACTCTACCTGCGCGGCCCCGCCGGACGGCTGGACGAGCCCGACATCACCCCCGACATCCTGCTGGCCGGCGCGGGCGTGGCCCTGGCCGTGCTCGGCACCTGGCCGGACTGGCACAGCGGCGCGCTGCCGGTCTGGGCCAACGGCACCATGGTCGTCCTGGCCGGGCTCGCGCTGGGCGTGGCCAGGCGGCTGCCCGGCCTGGTGGTGCTGGCCGAGGGGCTCCTGCTGTGGGTCGTCGACACCTACGCGCCGGAGGTCACCAACATCGTCATGTCCCTGGCGCTGATCGCCGTCGGCGTCTTCGCCATGCGGGTGCGTTCCTGGCTGTGGACTGGGCTGGTGTACGTGGCCTCCTGCGCCCTGGCCAGCCTGGCCGTCGTCGACGGCGACACCGAGGTCACCCCCTTCCGCGTCGCCATAACGCTGCTGCTGGTGCTGTCGCCGGTGACGATCGGCCGCTACCTGGGCGCCCGCCAGGCGGCCCGGGAGGCCGAGCGGCTGCGCGCCCGCGAGTCCGAGCGGCTGGCCGTCGCCCAGATGCGCGCCGACCGGCTCGCCGAGCGCGAGCGCATCGCCCGCGAGGTCCACGACATCGTCGCCCACCACGTCGGCGCGATGGTGCTGCGCGCCAACGCGGCCCGCTACGCCTCGCCCGACGGTCCCGTCGCCGAGGCGCTGGCCGACATCCGCGACACCGGCCACCAGGCGCTGGAGGACCTGCGCGGCCTGCTGGCCGTGCTGCGCGACCCCGGCGAGCCCGAGCTGGTGACCGATCCCGCCGACGTGCTCAGGGAGTCGGCCGAGCGGGTCGCCGCCGCGGGCCTGCGGGTCGAGCTCGAGGTGGACCCCGAGGTGGAGCGGGCGCCGCTGGTCGCCCGCGCCTCGGCCGCCCGCATCGTCCAGGAAGGACTGACCAACGTGCTCAAACATGCCGGACCGGGAACCCACGTCCGGGTACGGCTGGCCGCCACCGGCCAGGGACTCGACGTCGAGGTCAGCAACGACCGCCCGCCCGGCCCCCGCCAGGCGCTGCCCTCCTCCGGCCAGGGCCTGGCCGGCATGCGCGAACGCGCCCGCGCCCTGGGCGGCACGCTGACCGCCGGCCCCGACGAGCGCGGCGGCTGGCGCCTGGCCGCCACCCTGCCGGCGGGCCGCTCATGATCCGCGTCCTGGTGGCCGACGACCAGGCGCTGGTCCGCGCCGGGGTCACGATGCTGCTGCGGGCGGCCGGCGACATGGAGGTGGTCGCCGAGGCCCAGGACGGCGCCGAGGCGGTACGGCTGGCCGAGCTCCACGCCCCCGACGTGATCCTCATGGACCTGCGCATGCCCCGCGTCGACGGGCTGGAGGCCGCCAGGCGCATCCTCGCCGCCCGGCCCAGCGCCCGCATCGTCGTGCTGACCACCTTCGCCGAGGACGCCAACCTGTACGCCGCGCTGCGCGTGGGCGCCCTCGGCTTCCTGGTCAAGGACGACGAGCCCGAACGCATGGTCGAGGCCGTGCGCCGGGCGGTGGCGGGCGAGCAGCTGCTCGCGCCCAGCGTGCTGCGCCGGGTCGTGGAGCGGGCCCTGGCCGCCGAGCCGCAGCGGGAGGCCGAGCCGGCGGCCGTGCTCACCGAACGCGAGCTCGACGTGCTCGCCCTGGTCGGCGCGGGCCTGTCCAACGGCGAGATCGCCGACGCCCTCCACGTCGGGATCACCACGGTCAAGTCCCACATCGGGGCGGCCATGGACAAGCTGGGCCTGCGCAACCGGACCCAGGCCGCGGTGGTGGCCCACCGGATGGGCCTGGTCGACCGGGACTTCCGGCCCAGGCGCGGCCTGTCGCCGTCCGCCTGACGGCGACAGGCCGCTCCGCCGTACGGCGCGCGCGGGCACGGGTAGGCTCGTGGCGTGTTCGTGAAGATCTGCGGGCTGCGCGAGCCCGAGCACATCGAGGCGGCCGTCGAGGCCGGCGCCGACGCCGTCGGCTTCATGCTCACCGCCAGCCCGCGCCGCGTCTCGCCGGAGCGGGCGGCCGAGCTGGCCGCCCTGGTGCCGCCCCATGTGCTGACCGTCGGGGTGTTCATGGGGGAGAGCCCCGAGGAGATACGGCAGGCGGTCACGGCCGCCGGGTTGCGGGGGATCCAGTTGCACGGCAGGCATCCGCATGCGGACTTCACGGCGTTGAAGGACCTGGGGGTCACGCTGGTTCGTGCCGTGCCGCCCGACGCCGACCTGCGGTGCGGGGCCTACGACGAGGACCTGCTGCTGGTCGACGCGCCCAAGGCGGGAGGGGCGGGGGAGCCGTGGGACTGGGCCGCCGTCCGCGGCCGGGCATCCGGCCGCTGGCTGCTGGCCGGCGGGCTCGCCCCGGACAACGTCGGGCGGGCCATCGAGGCGGCCCGGCCCTGGGGGGTGGACGTGTCCAGCGGCGTCGAGGTGGCCAGGGGCGTCAAGGACGCCGGGCTGATCCGCGCGTTCGTGGCCGCCGCCCGCGCCTGACCCGCTACCCGTCCAGGGCGAAGGCGGCGTGGACGCGGACCCGGCCGGCCCGGCCGCGCAGGAGCAGCAGGCCGAGCGGGCGCCCGGTCGGGTTGCCGTCCGCGCGCGCCGCGTACGCCGCGAACCCCTCGGGCACGGTGACGGCCACCCGCACCCCGTGCTCATCGTCCCAGCTCCCGGTCAGCACACGGTCCCGCGGCACCTGAAGGCGGCGGACTTCGCGCAGCCACGGCAGGTCCAGCTCGGCCGGCTCGCCCTCGCCGGGCGCGAACAGGCCGTCACCGTGGAAGACCCACTCGACCAGGCTCGGCGCGGCCAGCTCGGCGTCGCACTCGTCGGTCCACCCCTCGGCGGTGAGGGCGACGGCGCGCCGGATGACGTGGCCGCCCCACGCCGACTCGGCCCTCAGCCGGCGAGGCGAGTGCTCCAGCAGCCCGCCGGTGTGCGGCGGCTGGGGCCGCCCGCCGACGATGAGCAGGTTGTGCGCGTACGGCGAGCGCATCCAGTCGGTGAAGGCCGCGCCGTACCCGCTGGTGCCCAGGTCCAGGCTGGCCCACCCACCCGCGGCGACGTCGACGTTGAGCTTGTCCCGGTGGTCGTGCCCGCCGCCGTCGGGGCCGAACCGCAGGGCCAGCCGCACCCGCGGCGACCGCAGCACCCCGATGCCGGCCTCGGGCCACACCAGCGACCCACCGGGCGGGGACTGCGGCGTGACCTCCTCGGGGCCGAAGACCAGGGCGGCCACCGACGACCGGCCGGGCAGCGGACGCGGGCGGTCCAGCGGCTCCTGGCTGCCGTACCAGAGCCTGACCGGGGCGGGGCGTGGCCAGGCGTAGTAGAGGCCGAGGTCGATGGGCTCCTCCGGCAGGATCGCCCAGGCGGCTTCCGCCTGTGGCGCGAAGTCTGCCACCCAGCAGGAGGGCCAGGCGTCGGCGTAGGCGGGCAGCCGGCCGTCGGGATAGGCCAGCGCGGGCGGGGCGTTGATCGCCGAGGCCAGGCGCCGCACGGCCGCCTCCGGCAGGCCGCCGGCTCCCGCCGCCTCCCGGTAGGACAGCAGCGCGGCCACCGTGTAGTAGTGGTAGGCGGGGCTGATCTCGTACCACAGGCCCTCGGGGTGGAACCCCCGCATGACCTGCGCCCGCGCCCCGAACTCGCTGTCGCGGCACCACGCCGGCGTCTCGGCGTCGCCCAGCCTGGCCGCGCACCAGGCCAGCGCCGCCAGCATCCAGCAGTGGATGTTGTGGATCTGCCCCACCTGGGGCCTGAGCAGGCTGATGATCGCCTCGGCCATGCCGTCCACCGCCGCGTGGGTGTTCGGGCTCAGCTCGTCTGCGGCCCAGCGCACCGCGCGCAGCATCCCGATCGCCCAGATCGCCTCGTCCAGCGACTGCGGCTGCACCCGGCCGGTGCCCGCGTTGGCGCCGTGCGGCTCGTAGCGGGTGTAGTCGCGGGCGTAGGCGGCGACGATCCGCGCCAGCTCGGCGGCGGCTCCCGGCCTGCCCAGGCGGGCCAGCAGGGCGGCGCGTTGCGCCTGGGCCGCCGCCGCGTTGTGCATCTTTGTGCGCCACGCGCCGTCCCACGGTTCGCCGCGGTAGAGGCGGCCGCACCCGGTGCAGACGTGGCGGTCGGGCACGGAGGCGTCGAACCGCAGCGGCTCGCCGTCGGTGTCGCAGAAGTAGTGGTGCGTCCACGCCGACGGCGGCCCGGGGGGCGGGATGACCAGGTCGCGCCGCCAGCGGTCGAAGTCGTCGGCGAGCTGCCGCGCGATGGCCGCCGCCCACGGCCGCGCCGCGACGCGCCGCCGTACCAGCTCCCAGTCCGGGCTCACGCGGACGGCCCCTCCCCGGCCGGGACGATCGGCAGGTGGATCCGGCCGCCGGCGGCCCGGAACTGCCCGGCCTTGTCGCGCAGCCCCGCCTCGATCGCCTCGGCGTCGGTCAGCCCCCGCTCCTCGGCGTACCGCCGCACGTCCTGCGTGATCTTCATGGCGCAGAACTTGGGCCCGCACATCGAGCAGAAGTGCGCCGTCTTGGCCGGTTCCGCGGGCAGCGTCTCGTCGTGGAACGCCCGCGCCGTGTCCGGATCCAGCGCCAGGTCGAACTGGTCCTCCCAGCGGAACTCGAACCGCGCGTCCGACAGCGCGTCGTCCCACTCCTGGGCCCGCGGATGTCCCTTGGCCAGGTCGGCCGCGTGCGCGGCGATCTTGTAGGTGATCACCCCGGTCTTGACGTCCTCCCTGCCGGGCAGCCCGAGGTGCTCCTTGGGCGTCACGTAGCACAGCATGGCCGTGCCGTACCAGGCGATCATGGCCGCGCCGATGCCCGAGGTGATGTGGTCGTAGCCGGGCGCGATGTCGGTCACCAGCGGCCCGAGCGTGTAGAACGGCGCGTCGTCGCACAGCTCGCGCTGCAGCTCGACGTTCTCCTTGATCTTGTGCATCGGGACGTGCCCCGGTCCCTCGATCATCACCTGCACGTCGTTGGCCCGGGCGACCCTCGTCAGCTCCCCGAGCGTGCGCAGCTCGGCGAACTGCGCCTCGTCGTTGGCGTCCGCGATCGAGCCGGGACGCAGCCCGTCCCCGAGCGAGAACGCCACGTCGTAGGAGGCGAGGATCCGGCACATCTCCTCGAAGTTCTCATACAGGAACGACTCACGGTGGTGCGCCAGGCACCACGCCGCCATGATCGAGCCCCCGCGCGAGACGATCCCGGTCTTGCGGCGCGCGGTCAGCGGCACGTGCGCCAGCCGTACCCCCGCGTGGACGGTCACGTAGTCCACGCCCTGCTCGCACTGCTCGACGAGCGTGTCGCGGTACACCTCCCACGACAGCTCCTCGGGCCGCCCGCCGACCTTCTCCAGCGCCTGGTAGATCGGCACGGTGCCGATCGGCACGGGCGAGTTGCGGATGATCCACTCGCGGGTGGTGTGGATGTCGCGCCCGGTCGACAGGTCCATCACGGTGTCGGCGCCCCACCGCGTGGCCCAGGTGAGCTTCTCGACCTCCTCGGCGGCGGAGGAGGTGACGGCGGAGGTGCCGATGTTGGCGTTGATCTTCACGAGGAAGTTCCGCCCGATGATCATCGGCTCGCTCTCCGGGTGGTTGACGTTGGCCGGGATGATCGCCCGTCCGGCGGCGACCTCCTCGCGGACGAACTCCGGCGGCACGCCCTCCCTGACCGCGACGAACTCCATCTCCTTGGTGATCACCCCGCGCCTGGCGTACGCCAGCTGCGTCACCGGCGCCCCCGTCGCCCGCAGCGGCCGGCGGCCGGCGCCGGGGAAGACCTCCCGGCGCGCCCAGGCCACCTGGTCGCGGTAGCCGTCGTCGATCGGCTGGACCTGGCGCCCGCCGTACCGCGCCACGTCGCCCCGGTCGAGGATCCACTCCTCCCGCAGGCGGGGCAGGCCGCGGCGGATGTCGCGCTCCTCGGGGCCGGAGGTGTCGTACAGGGTCACCGTACGCCCGTTGGACAGGTGCACCTCGCGCATGGGGACCCGCAGGTCGCTGACGTGGATCTTGGAAAAGCGCGGTCGCGTCATCGCGCAAACTCCCTTCGCCGGCATTACCCGGAGCAGGTTCTGGCGGTCGGCGGCTGCTCAGCCGTCCTCTCAGCCCGGTCGCACCGGGCTCCCGCGTTCGGTCGGGCGCAACGCTACCCCGGCGCCCCCCACGCCGCGCAAGCCCCATCCGCTGAGCTGGGACTCCCACGCAGTAGCTTGGAGACGTGACGGAGAGGGCAGAGGAGATCCACGGGGACGGCGCCGAGCGCCGGGAACCCCTGGTGGAGGCTCTCGGCGAGAGCCACGCGCGGGACGACACGGCCGATACGGCCGACACGGCCGACGCGGCCGACGCGGCCGAACGCCGGGAGAGCCGCGTCTGGACGGTCCCCAACGTCCTGAGCTTCCTGCGGCTGCTCGGCGTGCCGGTGTTCCTGTGGCTGGTGCTGGTGCCCAAGGCGGACGGCTGGGCCGTGGGGCTGCTGGTGGCCGCGGCGCTCACCGACTGGCTCGACGGGAAGATCGCCAGGGCGTTCAACCAGACCAGCAGGCTCGGCCGGATCATCGACCCGGCCGCCGACAAGCTCTACGTCTTCGCCACCGTCGCCGGCCTGCTGCTGCGCGAGGCGATCCCGTGGTGGCTGGCGGCGGCCGTGCTGGGCCGCGAGCTGTTCGTCGCCTGCTTCATCCCCGTGCTGCGGCGGCACGGCTACAAGGCGCTGCAGGTCCACTTCCTGGGCAAGGCGGCCATGGCCAACCTCATGTACGCCTTCCCGCTGCTGTTCCTGGCGTCCCATACCGGGGCGTGGTATGCCGAATTCACGAGGATCGTCGGCTGGGCCTTCGCCCTGTGGGGCGTGGGCCTGTACTGGTGGGCCGGCGTGCTGTACGTGGTCCAGGTCCGCCGGCTGGTGAGCGCCGCCAAGGGCGGGGCGGGCAAGGCGAGCAAGGAGTGACCGGGTGAAGGCGGTCGTCATGGCGGGCGGGGAGGGCACCCGGCTGCGCCCGATGACCGCCAACCAGCCCAAGCCGCTGCTGCCCGTGGTGAACCGCCCGATCATGGAGCACGTGCTGCGGCTGCTCAAGCGGCACGGGCTGACCGACACCGTGGTCACCGTCCAGTTCCTGGCCGCGCTCGTGCGCTCCTACTTCGGCGACGGCGACGAGCTGGGCATGAGCCTGCACTACGCCACCGAGGACCGCCCGCTCGGCACGGCCGGCAGCGTCCGCAACGCCGCCAGCCGGCTGCGCGACGACCGCTTCCTGGTCATCTCCGGCGACGCGCTGACCGACATCGACCTCAGCGACATGATCAGGTTCCATCGGGAGAACTCGGCCCTGGTCACCATCGGGCTCAAGCGCGTGCCCAACCCGCTGGAGTTCGGCATCATCATCGTCGACGAAGAGGGCCGCGTGCAGCGCTTCCTGGAGAAGCCCACCTGGGGCCAGGTCTTCTCCGACACCGTCAACACCGGCGTCTACGTCATGGAGCCCGAGGTCCTCGCCGAGGTGGCCGAGGGGCAGGCCGTCGACTGGTCGGCCGACGTCTTCCCGCGGCTGCTGGAGAGCGGCGCGCCGCTGTACGGCTACGTCGCCGAGGGCTACTGGCAGGACGTGGGCACCCTCGACAGCTACCTGAAGGCCCAGGCCGACGCCCTGTCGGGCAGGGTACGGCTGGACATCGGCGGCTTCGAGCTGGCCCCGGGCGTGTGGGCCGCCGAGACGGCCGCCGTCGACCCCGACGCCGTGCTGAAGGGCCCCCTGCTCATCGGCGAGTACGCCAAGGTCGAGGCGGGCGCCGAGCTGCGCGAGTACACCGTGCTGGGCAGCAACGCGGTGGTGCGCGAGGGCGCGTTCCTGCACCGCGCCGTGGTCCACGACAACGTCTACATCGGCCCCGGCGCCCACCTGCGCGGCTGCGTGATCGGCAAGAGCAGCGACGTGATGACCGGCGCCCGCGTGGAGGAGAACGCGGTCATCGGCGACGACTGCGTCATCGGCGCCGAGGCGTACGTCTCCAGCGGGGTCAAGGTCTACCCGTTCAAGACCATCGAGGCGGGCGCGGTCGTCAACACCAGCGTCATCTGGGAGTCGCGCGGCCAGGCCAGCCTGTTCGGCCCGCGCGGCGTCAGCGGCCTGGTCAACGTGGAGATCACCCCGGAGCTGTGCGTACGGCTGGCCAGCGCGTACGCGACCACGCTGAAGAAGGGCGAGACGGTCGTCACCTCCCGCGACGCCTCCCGCGCCGCCAGCGCGCTGAAGCGGGCCGTCATCAGCGCCCTGACCGCCGGCGCGATCAACGTCATCGACCTGGAGGCCACGCCGCTGCCGGTGGCGCGCTTCCATACCTCGCGCAAGCCGGCCGCCGGGGGCATCGCCCTGCGCACCACCGCCGGGGACCCGCAGAGCGTCGACATCGTCTTCATGGACGCCCAGGGCGCCGACCTGCCCCCGGCCGCCCAGCGCAAGCTGGAGCGCGTCTTCTCCCGCCAGGAGTTCCGCCGCGCCTTCCCCGGCGAGATCGCCGAGCTCGGCTACCCGGCCAGGGCCGTGGAGGACTACGCGCACGAGCTGCTGCGCCGGGTGGACATGACCGGCGCGCGCGAGCTGAAGGTCGTGGTCGACTGCGCCGGCGGCACCTCCTCGCTGGTGCTGCCCACGCTGCTCAGCCGCGTCGGCGTGGATGTGCTGACCGTCAACGCCCGCCTGGACGAGCTGTCGCCCACCGAGACCCTCGCCGAGCGCCGCCGCGACCTGCAACGCCTGTCGGAGCTGGTCAGCTCCTCGCGCGCGCATTTCGGCGTCCGCTTCGACCCGGTCGGCGAGCGCATCGCCCTGGTGGACGAGAAGGGCCAGCTCATCAGCGAGGAGCGGGCGCTGCTGGTGGTGCTGGACCTGGTGGCCGCCGAACGCCGGTCCGGATGCGTCGCCCTGCCGGTGACCACCACCAGGGTCGCCGAGCAGGTCTGCCGCTTCCACGGCGTCCAGGTGCACTGGACCTCCACCGCCCTGGACGCGCTCACCACCGCGGCCACCAAGCCCGAGATGATCTTCGCGGGGGACGGGCGCGGCGGCTTCATCGTGCCCGAGTTCGCCCCCACGGTGGACGGGCTGGCCATCTTCATGCGGCTGCTCGGCCTGGTGGCCCGCACCCGGCTGTCGCTCAGCCAGATCGACACCCGCATCCCCGAGGCCAAGCTCCTCAAGCGGGCGGTGCCGACCCCCTGGGCGGCCAAGGGGGCCGTCATGCGCTCGGTCATCGAGGCGGCCGAGGGCCTGACCACCGACACCACCGACGGCGTGCGCGTCGTCGCCGACGACGGCAGCTGGGTGCTGATCATACCCGCCGCCGCCGAGCCCGTGACCGACCTGTGGGCCGAGGCGCAGGACGTGGACGCCGCCCAGGCCCTGCTCGAACACTGGGCCCAGGTGGTCGAGCAGGCGGCCGGATCATGATTTCGGCCGCCTCATCGCCGCAGTGATGGACCTTGGGCCGCGAGCGGCGGTAACTTTGTCACCGTCCAAACCCGTCGTTCAGCGTCTCGCCTTGACCTTTGCGGAGCTACAGCGTAAGTTGCGGCATTCGCAATGTTGACTGGATCAAGCGAGGCGCGCCCCGAGCACCGTTGCCGCGTCGTCGCGGTAGGAGGCCGAGCCGATCGATGCCGAGCGTCTACTGCACGAAGTGCGGGCACGCCAACCCCGAGGATGCCCGCTTCTGCTCCCGCTGTGGGTCACCGCTGACCAGGTACGAGGCCAGCGGGGACACCACGTCGACGATCTCCGTCGCGGGAATCGAGGCGTATGAGGCGGAGACCGGGGAGTTCCTCCTGGCCGAGCGGGCCCTGGTGGAGCAGCTGGAGCCGGGCACGGCGCTGCTCACCGTGATCCGCGGGCCCAACGCCGGCAGCCGGTTCAAGCTCGACCGCGACCTCACCACGGTCGGCCGCCACCCGGAGAGCACGATCTTCCTCGACGACATCACCGTCTCGCGGCGGCACGTGGAGTTCTACCGCCACCCGGGCGGCCGCTTCACCATCCGCGACGTGGGCAGCCTCAACGGCACCTACGTCAACCGAGAGCGCATCGAGGAGGCGCCCCTGCACTCCGGCGACGAGGTCCAGATCGGCAAGTTCCGCCTCGTCTTCCTCACCCGGAGCAACTCGGGCGCATGAGTTCGCAGGCGGCCCGCTCGCATATGAGCATCGGGGAGGTGCTCGCCCTCCTCAAGCCCGAGTTCCCCGACGTGACCATCTCCAAGATCCGTTTCCTGGAGGGTGAGGGGCTCATCGAGCCCGACCGCAGCCCCTCCGGTTACCGCAAGTTCACGCACCTGCACGTCGAGCAGCTGCGGTACATCCTGCGCGAGCAGCGCGACCACTACCTGCCCCTGCGGGTCATCAAGGACAAGATGGCCGCGGACCTGGCCCGGCCCCGCGCCCTTAAGGGCAAGCAGGAGGTACGGCTCAGCCGCGAGGAGCTGCTGGAGGCGGCCGGGCTGGAGGCGGAGACGCTCGCCGAGCTGGAGGACTACGGCCTGCTCACCCCGGTCGCGCGGCGCTACGGCGAGGACGACCTCGTCGTGGCGCGCACGGTCGGGGCCTTGGCGCGCTTCGGGCTGCATGCCCGCCACCTGCGCGCCGTCCGGGCCGCCGCCGAGCGGGAGTGCGGCCTGGTGGAGCAGACGATCGCGCCCATCTTGAAGCGCCGCGCCCCTGGGGCGGCCGGCGAGGCCGACGAGGTCGCCCGCGAGCTGTCGGGCCTGCTGCTGGACCTCCACGCGGCCCTGCTCCGCATCGCCGTCCGCTCCGCGCTCGGCCGCTGACCCCTCCTGCCGCTGCCGCGCCCTCGGCGCGGCGTGCCTGCCGGGCGGGGGGCTCCGGCCGATCGCGCCGGGGCGGCCGTCCGTTCACATCGCCCCACGGTGCGGGCACATTCCGGGCCGCCAGGGTGTTACGTTGGAAGAACCGTTCGCCAGTCAGATTTCGGAGCAACCCGTGGTGCAGATGGAGGTCGTGGGCGTCCGGGTGGAAATGCCCACAAATCAGCCTATCGTCCTGCTCAAGGAGGCGAATGGGGATCGTTTTCTGCCTATTTGGATAGGCATGACCGAAGCCAGGGCGATCGTCGACGCCACCGCCGAGGAGCCGCCGCCACGCCCGCTGACGCACGACCTTTTCCGCGACGTGCTCAGCGCGCTCGGCGTCGGCCTGCGAGCGGTGAACATCGTCGCCCTCCGTGACGGGATCTTCTTCGCCGACCTGGTGTTCTCCAACGGCGTGGAGGTGAGCGCCCGTCCCTCCGACTCCATCGCCCTCGCCCTGCGCACCGGAGCGCGGATTTACGCCAGCGAGGAGGTCGTCCAGGAGGCCGGCGTGGTCATCCCCGACGACCAGGAGGACGAGGTGGAGAAGTTCAGGGAATTCCTTGACCAGATCACCCCCGAAGACTTCGGCCGCGCCGGGTAGTCATATAACAGCATTTACGCTTCACGACGCGCCGAGTGGGATCGTTGACTGACCATGGTCCCGGTCCTACGGTGCAAGTGAAACCCGTGGTCGCCCGCAACGAACCCCCAGATCAGGCCACGGGATGAGAGAAGCCGGAGGTCCGCGTGGCGGTCAGCAGCGGCGAGGGAAAAAGGGCCGGCCAGGAAGACCCGGTGCGGCGCGAAAGCGCGCGGCAGCGTGCCGGTGAGCAGGGTCTGCTCTTCGACGAGGAGCCCGCCACCCTTCCTGCGAACATCGGCTATCGCGGCCCGACGGCGTGCGCGGCGGCCGGCATCACCTACAGGCAGCTCGACTACTGGGCGCGCACCGGCCTGGTGGAGCCCACGATAAGAGCCGCCCAAGGGTCGGGCTCCCAGCGCCTGTACAGCTTCCGCGACATCCTCGTCCTGAAGGTGGTCAAGCGCCTGCTCGACACGGGCGTCTCCCTGCAGCAGATCAGGGCGGCCGTCCAGCACCTGCGCGACCGCGGCGTCGCGGACCTGGCGCAGATCACGCTCATGAGCGACGGCGTCAGCGTCTACGAGTGCACCTCGGCCGACGAGGTGATCGACCTGCTGCAGGGCGGGCAGGGCGTGTTCGGGATAGCGCTGGGCAGGGTCTGGCGCGAGGTCGAGGGATCCCTGGCGGAGCTGCCGGGGGAACAAGCGGCGGCCGAGGACGACGACGTCCCGGCCGATCATCCCGCTGACGAGCTGGCCCTGCGCCGGCGTGCACGCCGCATCGGCTGAGGGTAGGCTGAAGACCGAAGGCCGACGACCCCGTGCGGGAGAGTCCCCGGTCCGGCCGGGGCGCCGAAGGAGCAACCCTCCCCGGAATCTCTCAGGCAACCGTACCGCTCGGGTGAGGCAACTCTGGAAAGCAGGCGCGCCCGCCAGGCGCGTCTCACCGACGGTGCAAGTCCCCGCTCCCGGGGGCGAAGCTCTCAGGTCGCCATGACAGAGGGGGAGATCCGGCACGCGCCTGCGCCTGTGGTTTCCAACAGGGGCGCCGGTTCTCCAAGCCTTCGGGAGGCACTAGTCATGACGGAGCTGTTCGCCGGCCGCCACATCGGCCCTTCCGACGCGCAGCAGCAGAAGATGCTCGAGGCCGTGGGCTTCGAGTCGGTGGCGGACCTGGTGGCGGTGGCCGTACCCGAGGCCATCAGGACCAAGGACGGGCTCAAGCTGGGGGCGACGGCGGCGAGCGAGGCCGAGGCCATCGCCGAGCTGCGCGCCCTGGCCCGCCGCAACAAGGTCGTCACCTCCATGATCGGCCTGGGCTACTACGACACCGTCACGCCCGCCGTGATCCGCCGCAACCTGCTGGAGAACCCCGGCTGGTACACCGCCTACACGCCCTACCAGCCGGAGATCTCGCAGGGCCGGCTGGAGGCGCTGCTGAACTTCCAGACCATGGTCTCCGACCTGACGGGCCTGGCCGTGGCGGGCGCCTCGCTGCTGGATGAGGGCACGGCCGCCGCCGAGGCGATGACGCTGGCGCGCCGCGCCGGCAAGTCGGCCGGCAACGTGTTCGTGGTCGACGCCGACGCGCTGCCGCAGACCAAGGCGGTGCTGGCCACCCGCGCCGAGCCGCTGGGCATCGAGCTGGTCTTCGACTCGCTGGAGGGCGAGCTGCCCGAGTGCTTCGGCGTGCTGGTGCAGTACCCCGGCGCGTCGGGGCGGCTGCGCGACTTCCGCGCGGTCGCCGAGCAGGCCCACGCCCGCGGCGCCCTCGTGGTGGCCGCCGCCGACCTGCTGGCCCTCACGCTGGTGGCCGCGCCCGGCGAGCTGGGCGCCGACATCGCGATCGGTTCCTCCCAGCGCTTCGGCGTGCCGCTCGGCTTCGGCGGGCCGCACGCCGCCTACATGGCCGTGCGCGACGGGCTGCAGCGGCAGCTGCCCGGCCGCCTGGTGGGCGTGTCGGTCGACGCCGACGGCGACCCCGCCTACCGCCTGGCCCTGCAGACCCGCGAGCAGCACATCCGCCGCGAGAAGGCCACCAGCAACATCTGCACCGCCCAGGTGCTGCTGGCGGTGATCGCGAGCATGTACGCGGTCTACCACGGCCCCGAGGGGCTGCGCCGCATCGCCGCCCGCATCCACGGCATGGCCGCCACCCTGGCCCACGCGCTGCGCGAGAGCGGCGTGGAGGTCGTGCACCGCGAGTTCTTCGACACCGTGACCGCCCGGGTGCCCGGCAAGGCCGCCGGCGTGGTCGCCGCCGCCCTGGCCCGCGGCGTCAACCTGTGGCAGGTCGACGCCGACCACGTGCTGGTCGCCTGCGACGAGAAGACCACCCCCCGCGAGCTGGCCGAGGTGCTGGGCTCCTTCGGCGACGCGCTCGGCCTGGCCCCGGATGAGTCCCTGGTGGCGCAGCAGGGCCACCAGGCGCTGCCCCAGGCCCTGCTGCGCACCAGCGACTACCTCACCCACCCGGTCTTCCACACCCACCGCTCCGAGACCTCGATGCTGCGCTACCTGCGCAGGCTGCAGGACAAGGACATCGCGCTGGACCGCTCGATGATCCCGCTGGGCTCGTGCACCATGAAGCTCAACGCGACCACCGAGATGGAGCCGATCACCTGGCCGGAGTTCGCGAACATCCACCCCTACGCCCCCGAAGACCAGGCCCAGGGCTACCTGGAGCTGATCGGGACGCTGGAGGGCTGGCTGGCCGAGATCACCGGCTACGACGCGGTCTCGCTGCAGCCCAACGCCGGCTCCCAGGGCGAGTTCGCCGGGCTGCTGGCCATCCGCGCCTACCACCGCGCCAACGGTCAGGGCGAGCGCGACGTGTGCCTCATCCCGTCCTCCGCGCACGGCACCAACGCCGCCAGCGCGGTCATGGCGGGCATGCGCGTGGTCGTGGTGGCCTGCGACGCCGAGGGCAACGTCGACCTGGCCGACCTCGACGCCAAGATCGCCAAGCACCGCGACCGGCTCGCCGCGATCATGGTGACCTACCCCTCGACGCACGGCGTCTACGAGGAGACCATCACCGAGATCTGCGCCAAGGTCCACGAGGCCGGCGGCCAGGTCTACGTCGACGGCGCCAACCTCAACGCCCTGGTGGGGCTGGCCAAGCCGGGCGAGTTCGGCGCCGACGTCTCCCACCTGAACCTGCACAAGACCTTCTGCATCCCGCACGGCGGCGGCGGTCCCGGCGTCGGCCCGGTGGCCGTCCGCTCCCACCTGGCCCCCTACCTGCCCGGCCACCCGCTGCGCGACGGCTCGCCCGTGGGCCCGGTGTCGGCGGCGCCGTACGGCTCGGCCGGGATCCTGCCGATCTCCTGGGCCTACATCAGGATGATGGGCGCGCAGGGCCTCAAGGCGGCCACCGAGCAGGCCATCCTGTCGGCCAACTACCTGGCCCGCCGCCTGGCCCCGCACTACCCGGTGCTCTACACCGGACGCGGCGGCCTGGTGGCCCACGAGTGCATCGTCGACCTGCGCCAGATCACCAAGGAGACCGGCGTCACCGTCGAGGACGTCGCCAAGCGGCTGATCGACTACGGCTTCCACGCGCCGACCATGTCCTTCCCGGTCGCCGGCACGCTCATGATCGAGCCGACCGAGAGCGAGGACCTGGCCGAGCTGGACCGCTTCGTCGAGGCGATGGTCGCCATCCGCGGCGAGATCGCCAAGGTGGCCTCCGGGGAGTACGACAGGACCGACAACCCGCTGCGCAACGCCCCGCACACCGCCGAGCACGTCTCCTCCGACACCTGGGAGCACCCCTACACCCGGGCCGAGGCCGCCTACCCGGTGCCCTCGCTGCGGGAGGCCAAGTACTGGTCGCCGGTGCGCCGGATCGACCAGGCCTACGGCGACCGCAACCTGGTGTGCGCGTGCCCGCCGCTGGAGGCCTACGAGGACTGACCGGCTCCCGCGCACTCGCCGCGTCGTGCGGCGAGACATGATCGCCCCGAGTCGTTAGGCTCGGGGCCATCGTGTGAAGGAGGCCCCTTGACCCCCCAGGAACTCGACACCTCCAGGCTGGAGTCCGCGCGGCGGCTGGCCGAGAGCGGGCACCTGGACGGCGCCGCCGCGATCTTCGCCGAGCTGGCGGCCGATCCCCACGACCCCGACCGGGCGCAGGCCGCCGTGGGGCTGGCCGTGGTGCGCCAGGAGCAGGGCGACGCGGAGGCGGCGCGGGCGGCGGCCAGGACGGCGCTGGCGACGGGCCATCCGGAGTACGCCGCGCAGGCGGCCTGCCACCTGGCCCAGGGCTTCGAGCGCGAGGGCGACCTGGAGCAGGCCAGGGCGGCCTGGCAGCGGGTGCTGGGCATCGGCAACTCCACCTACGTCCCGCTGGCCCACCTGGCGCTGGCCCGGCTGGCCGAGGAGGAAGGCGACCTGGACCGTGCCGAGCAGGAGCTGCGCGCCGCCCTGGCGGCGGGCGGCCCGCCGCCGGCCGCGCGGCGGCTGGCCGACGTGCTCATCGCGCGGGGCGAGCCGGAGGAGGCGGCACGGGTGCTGCAGGCCGCGCTCGACGGCGATCCGGGCGCCGAGGCGGCCCGGCTGCGCGTCCAGCTCGGCATCGCCCACCTGGAGCTGGCCTGCGCCCAGTTCGCCTGGGCGGTGGAGGACGCCGCCGACGCCGGTGACGCCGGTGACCCCGTCGATCCCGAGACCGTCTCGCTGGCCATCGAGCTGCTGGCCCGCACGCTGCCGCTGCGCGGGCGGGCCGACGACGCCGAGGCGGTGTGGGCCTACGGCCTGCGGCACGCCGACCCGGAGCTGGCCGAGCAGGTACGGCTGCGCCGCGAGCGCGACCAGGCTTGACCGGCTTGCAGGTCACTATCCGTGACGGATGACAGCGGGGAGCAAGGGCCCTGCAGGCGCGAGCGTGCACAACGGAGTGGCGAGCCCGGACGACGACCGGTCAGGCCGGGACCCACTTCGAGGAGTACCCATGAAGCGCACCGCACTCGCTTTCGCCACGCTGGCGGTCGCCGGCCTGGCCACCGCCTTCGTCCCGGCCTCCAGCGCCTCGGCCGACCCGGGCGCCGAGACCTGCCGCCAGGGCTACGTCTGGCGCGTGGCCCGCGCCTCCGACCTGGTCTGCGTCACCCCGCAGACCCGCGACAGGGTCGCCGCGGACAACGCCGCCAAGCACAGCCGCTGGACCGACGGCGCCTACGGCCCGCACACCTGCGTCGTGCCGTACGTGTGGCGTGAGGCCTTCCCCGGCGACGACGTCTGCGTGAGCGTGCAGGAGCGGCAGCGGGCCGCCGACGACAACCGCGCCAGCGCCGGCCGCAAGGTCCTGGCCAAGCTGTGGATCACCAAGTACACGATCGCCCCGCGGGACAACGGCGACGGTACCGCCACCCGCACCTCGACCGACGACATCGCCCGCCTGAAGCTCAACGGCAGCCACTACAACTTCGGCCAGGTCAAGCTCGTCATCCGGTGGAGCCACAACGACGCGGTGTACTGGCACGGCAGCGTGACCGCCAAGTCCCACACGGGCCACCCCGGCGCCAGCTTCGGCTACAAGACCGGCAAGTTCGACTGCTCGGCCCCGGGCAAGCCGGCCAACGCCTACGCCTACGCCTACGACACCCTGTCGGGCCGCTACTCGGCCCGCGTCCCGGTCCGCATCGGCTGCGCCGTCCTCTGAGCCGTCCTGTGAGCCGCCCTCTGGGGCGGCTCAGTCGCGCGAGGCCAGCGCCACGGCCACGTTCACCACGGCGATGCCGATCCACACCACGAGAAGGCCGACGATCCCGGCCTTCTCCGCGGTGATCGCGGTGAGCGGGATGCCGAAGATCAGCGAGCAGATCGCCACCGGGACGGCGGGGCCGCTCCCGCCGCCGCCCTTGGCCTTCTTCGGCCTCTGGGCGCGGACCTCCTCCCGCACGCGGGCGGCGATGGCCTGGTCCAGCCGTTCGACGAAGGACTCCACCAACGCCGCCTCATAGTCGGGCCCGAGCTCACGGCGGGCATCGAGGGAGGCTCGGAGATCGCGCTGGAGCTCCGAGTGCATGTCAGCCATGCAAGCCACTGTCGCACACCGGCGGCACGCCGGACATCCCCCTGAGGGAGGGACGGGCCTCGTCCCCCGCTACGGTGGCCGCATGCGGATCGACACGCCACGCGGCCCGGCCCTGGTCGAGATCGACGAGGCGGCGGGCGCGCGGCTGCTGCTGGTGCTCACCCACGGTTCCGGTGGGGGAGTGGACGCCCCCGACCTGCTGGCCGTACGGCAGGCCGCGCTGGAGGCGGGGGCGACGGTGGCGCGCGTGACGCAGCCGTTCCGCCTGGCCGGCGCCCGTGCCCCCGGGCCGGCGGCGCGTCAGGACGAGGCGTGGGCGGCGGTCGTCGGGCGGCTGCGCGAGCGCTGGCCGGACCTGCCGCTGGTGCAGGGCGGGCGGAGCAACGGGGCGCGGGTCGCCTGCCGTACCGCCCAGACGGTCGGGGCGGCGGCGGTGGTGGCCCTGGCCTTCCCCCTGCACCCGCCGGGCAGGCCGGACCGTTCCAGGGCCGCGGAGCTGCGCGGCGCCGGCGTCGACGTGCTGGTGGTCAACGGAGACCGGGATCCCTTCGGCGTCCCCGACGCGGCCGACGCCGCGCGCCTGGTGGTGCTGCCCGGTGAGGGACACGATCTGAACAAGCACCCCGTCAGGGTCGGCGAGGTCGTCGCCGACTGGATCAAGGACTACCGACGGGCACCGGCCGGTGCGGGGCGATGACGGCGCCGTCGGGCAGGAGCTCGCCTGTGTCCTCGAACAGGACGACCCCGTTGCAGAGCAGGCTCCAGCCCTGCTCCGGGTGGCAGGCGAGGGTGCGCGCGGCCTCGCGGTCGGGCGCGTCGGCCGGCGGGCATGCCGGGTCGTGCGGGCACATTGGCGTGCCTCCGATATCTCGTGGACTGGGCTCGCGGGCGTGGGCCCGTCGAGCGGATCGGTTTTCTGGGTCTTGGAGATAGTGTGCGACGCAGATCACACCCTACGACATAGCCCATTAGGGCGGTTGCGGGGACAGCGCGCTCACCCAGGTGGGTCACTCGCCGCCACCGGCGTCACCCGCGTCGCCTTCGTCACGCCGGTCCCGCGGACAGGCCGCGCAGCAGCGCCTCCAGCCCGCGCTCGAAGTCGGCGTCGGCCCGCTCGTCGCGCCGGGTCCAGCCGTCGGCCTCCGGGTCGGCCCAGCCCGACTGCTGCACCTCGACCGCCACGCTGCCGAAGACGAAGGCCCGCAGGGCCCGTACGGCCTCCGCCGCGCCCGCCAGCCCGAAGCTCTCCAGCTGCTCGATCTGCTCCCTGATGGCCACGGCGGTGGCGCCCTTGGGCGGCTTGGTCAGGGCGAGGGCGAGCACGCCCGGGTGGTCGCGCAGCGCCTCGCGGGCGGCGCGGCACCAGGCCCTGGCGGTGTCCTGCCAGGTGGGGCCGGGCTCGGCGTGGACGGCGGTGACGTGCTCGGCCAGGGCGTCCATGAGCGCCTCCTTGCCGCGGGGCAGGTGGTGGTAGATGGCCATCGCCTCCACCTCCAGCGCGTCGCCCAGGCGGCGCATGGTCAGGCGGCGCAGGCCCTGGCTGTCGGCGATGTGCAGGGCGGCGTCGATGATCCGCTCGCGGGAGAGCGGGACGGGCGGTCTCTTGGCGGGCATGGCGATCATCGTGCCCGACGGTGGCTTACTTTGTAAAGGGCGACGCGCGTGCCACTCCGCCTCGGCCAGGGCGTACGCTTACCCCTGGTCATCATGAGCGTGAAAGGTGCACAGTCCATGGCGTTCTTCCGTCCGCGGGTCAGCCGCGAGGCCGAGGTCCGTTACCACGCGGACCTGGAGATCTCCAAGAGCTTCCCCGAGCTGCTCGACAAGGCGCGGGTGGCCGAGCAGCGGCTGCGCGAGCTGCAGGCGGCGCAGGCGCCCGACGAGGAGCTGCGCGAGGCCGGGCTGGCGTTGGACAAGGCGTTGACGGAGGCGCTGCGGGCGGCCGAGGCCGGGCAGCGGGCGACGTTCGGCGTGTACGCCTATGACGACCGCATCCGCCGCCGCAAGGCCAAGGCCACCCCCGAGGGCGCGATGTGGACCTCGGAGGTGGAGCGGTTGCGCACGCTGCGCGAGCGCAACCGGCTGTGGAACATCCCCCGGGTGCCCGAGGTCACGGTGGGCCGGGTGGTCCGGGACGAGCGCCACCGGGCCGCCGCCCACTGACCCGCCGCCTGCTGGACCCCGGCCGCGGGGTCATCGCGGGGCGGTCAGCAACCGGACCAGGCGGTCCACCGGCAGGGCGGGGGAGCGGTGCCCGGCCCGGCCGGTCATCTCCTCCGCCGCCGTCAGTGCGTTGAGCACCGCCTCCTCCACCGCCTGCACGACCGCCTCGAAGAACGGGTCCATCCGCCCCCAGGGCACCAAGCGCATGCTCTGGTAGTCCTCGGCCACCGTGAAGCCGGTGGCCAGGGCGCCCTCGTTGGCGGTGGAGAAGGCCAGGAATAGGTCGCCGGAGTAGTGGCTGCCGGTTGTGCCGGTCCTGGCCAGGCCCAGCGGCACCCGCCGGGCCAGCGCCTTGCACTGGCCGGGCAGCAGCGGAGCGTCGGTGGCCAGCACGACGATCACCGAGCCGGCGCCGGGCGGGGCGGCGAAGTACTCCGCCATCGGGTCGTCCTCCAGCAGCTGCGGCCCCACCTTGACCCCGGCCACGGTCAGCTCGTGGCGGCTGCCGAAGTTGGCCTGGACGAAGGCGCCCACGGTGTAGGCGTCGCGGCCGTGCTCGACCACGCGCGAGGCCGTCCCCGAGCCGCCCTTGTAGGAGTAGCAGTTCATGCCGGTGCCGCCGCCGACGTTGCCCTCGGCGACCGGCCCGCCCGCGGCCGCCTCGATGGCCTGGGCGGCGTGCTCCAGCCTGACGTGCGGGGCGTTGATGTCGTTGAGGTAGCCGTCGTAGGTCTCGGCCACCACGGGCAGCAGCCACTGGGCGGCCAGGGCGGGGTGGCGGCGGGCGACCCAGTCGATCACGCCGCGGTGCACGGTGCCGACCGCGTGCGTGTTGGTGATCATGACGGGCAGGCTCAGCGCGCCGGTCTCCTCGATCCACGCGGTGCCGGTCATCTCGCCGTTGCCGTTGAGCGCGTAGGTGCCGGCGGCGCACGGGACTCCCACCCGCTCGCGGCCGCGGGGCAGGATCGCGGTGACGCCGGTGCGCGCCTCGCCCCCGGTCAGGGTGACGTAGCCGACCTCGACACCGGGGACGTCGGTGATCGCGTTCCAGCGTCCGGGGACGCCGTCCAGCGTGATGGGAAGATCTCGTGCTCTCACGAGTCCCTAACATGCGCCAGGCCCCGGAGCCGATGCAAGCTCCGGGGCCCGGGCGGCGAGTTCAGCTGGCCCAGTCCAGCAGCGGGCGGGTGTTGCTCGGGTGGCGCAGCTTGGACAGCGACTCCTTCTCCAGCTGGCGGATCCGCTCCCGGGTCAGGCCCAGGTGCTTGCCGATCTCGTCCAGCGTGTGCGGCTTGCCGTCGATCAGGCCGAAGCGCAGCGCCATGATGCGCGCCTCGCGCGGCGAGAGGTTGTCCAGGACGCCGCGCAGCTGGTCGGCCAGCAGCTGCCGGTCGACGATCTCCGAGGCCTCGGGGGAGTCCACGTCCTCGATCAGGTCGCCGATGGTCGTCTCGCCGTCCTCGCCGATGGTGGCGTTGAGCGAGATCGGCTGGCGCGCCGTGCGCAGCAGCTCCTCGATCTGGTCGGGCGTCTTGTCCAGCTCGACGGCCAGCTCCTCGGGCGTGGGCTCGCGGCCCAGCCGCTGGTGCATGTCACGCTCGACCCGCGACAGCTTCGAGAGCATCTCCAGCACGTGGACGGGCAGGCGGATGGTGCGCGCCGAGTCGGCGAAGCCGCGCTGGATCGCCTGCCGGATCCACCACATCGCGTAGGTGGAGAACTTGAAGCCCTTGGTGTAGTCGAACTTCTCCACCGCGCGGATCAGGCCGAGGTTGCCCTCCTGGACCACGTCCAGCAGCGCCATGCCGCGGTCGGTGTACTTCTTGGCCACCGACACCACCAGGCGCAGGTTCGCCTCCAGCATGTGGTCCTTGGCCTGGCGGCCGTCGCGGGCCACCCACTCCAGCTCCTCGCGGTACTCCGGCGACAGGTCCGGCTGGGTCTCGAGCTTGTACTCGGCGTACAGCCCGGCCTCGATCCGGCGGGCCAGCTCGACCTCCTCCTCGGCGGTCAGCAGGGTCCGGCGGCCGATGGACTTCAGGTAGGTGTGCACCGAGTCGCCCATGACCGAGGCGGTGTCGTCGAGGTCGAGCTCGTCCTGCTCCAGCTCGACGTCCTCGGCGGTCAGCTCCGGCTCCTCGGAGACGGCGTCCGCGACGGGAACGGTGTCCGCGACGGCGAGGGTGTCCTCGGCCCGCGCCACGGGCTCCCCGGCCTGGTCCGGCTGGGCCTTGGCCGCGCTCTTGGCCCGCGAGGAGGTCTTGGCGGGCTTGCCGGCCTTGGCGGCGGCCTTCCTCGTGGCGCTCTTGGCGGTGGCCTTGGCGGCGCTCGTCCGGGCCGGGGCCGGCTCCTCCTCGGCGGCCAGGCTCACCCCGGCCTCGGTCAGCTCGCGCAGGATGTCGCGGCCCTCGGCGGGGCTGATCCCGGCCTCGGCGAACGCGTCGCGCAGCTCGGCGAGGGACAGGTGACCCTGCGTTCGCCCTCGATCGAGGAGCTGGTCGAGAGTGGCGTGCGGCCTGGCAGCCACAGCGGTGGTGGGCATGAGGACACCTCCTCCTCGCGGAGTGGAAACAGTCATGGGCACGGTTTGGGGCACGGTTTGGGGTATCGTCAGGTGGGAGTGGGCTCGTCCTGGGCCGGTCGGCGGGGCGCCTGCTGGACACCGCCGTGGGGCACGGCCTCATCAACGCGCCAGTACCAATAACGCCAGAATCCGGGTTTTGTTCCCTCGGCGTCACAGGATGTTTATGGCGCGCGTCACTCCGAAACGTCGATCCCGTCGAGGGTCGGCATCGGCATGGGCTCGGCCTGCTCCATGCGCTCCTTGAACCAGTACTGCACGACCTTCTCGGGATCGTCGTTGAGCTCGTGCGAGACCACGACGTCGGATGAGGGGTCCGGCGAGCTTTGCGGTGTGGCGGGCGGGGTGGCGCGGGCGGGGTCCTCCACCACGGCTCTGGTCTCCTGACGCATCTTCTCCAGCGCCCCAGCCGAGGCGGTGGCCGCCACGAACAGGCCTCCGGCGATCACGGCGCCGACGACCGCGGCGGACACCCACAGCTTGCGGGTCTGGTTCATGGGCACAACCTTATGACGCACGCCCCTCACGTGAGGTTCCTCAGCGTTGCGAGATCGGTCTTGCCGTTGGGCAGCAGCGGCAGGCGCGGCAGCAGCCGCAGCTCGCGAGGGGCGGCGTAGGCGGGCAGGCGGTGCTTGGCGTAGGCGCGCAGCTCCCGCAGGGCAGGCGGGCGGCCGGGGTCGGCGGGGACCACGACGGCCACGACGACCTCGCCCCACTCGGGGTCGGGGCGGCCCACGACGGCCACGTCGGCGACCTCGGGGTGGCCGGCCAGGACCGCGGCCACCTGGGCGGCCACGACCTTCTCGCCGCCGGTGTTGATGACGTCGTCGGCGCGGCCCAGCACGCGCAGCCGGCCTTCGTCCAGCTCGCCCAGGTCGGAGGTGACGAACCACCCGCCCTCCATCGGCGCGGGCGCGAAGCGGTAGCCGGTCATCAGCACCGGCCCGGCGATGCGGATGCGGCCGTCGCCGCCGACCTTGACCCGCACGCCGTCCAGCGGCCTGCCGTCGTAGACGCATCCGCCGCTGGTCTCGCTCATGCCGTACGTCGTGACGACGCGCGCCCCCAGCTCGCGCGCCCGCTCCAGCAGCGCGGGCCGGGCGGCGGCGCCGCCCAGCAGGATCGTGCGCAGCCCCGACAGGTCGGCGCCCAGCTCCACCAGCCGGTGCAGCTGGGTGGGCACGAGCGAGACGTGCTCGGCGCCGGCCGCCAGCACCGCCTCGGGCGTGAAGCGGCCGGCGATGACCGGGTCGGTGCCGCTCAGCTGCGCCCGGACGAGCACCTGCAGGCCCGAGACGTGGGAGGGCGGCAGGCAGCACAGCCACCGCTCGCCGGGCCGGGCCTCCAGGCGGCGCAGCGAGGCGGCGGCCGAGGCGCGCAGCGCCGCGGCGCTGAGCTGGACGCCCTTGGGCGCGCCGGTGCTGCCGCTGGTGGCGATGACGACGGCGACCTCGCCCGGGACGCCCGCGCCGCCGGGGCTGGGCCGTACCCCGTCGGGGGTCTGCACGTGGGTGGGGCGGAGCGCCCGGATCGCCGCCTCGGCCTGGCCGGGCGGCAGCGGCAGCACGGCGGGCCCCTCGCCGGCCAGCGCGGCCCGCACGGCCTCGGCCAGCCGGGGGCCGGGCGGCAGCGCCAGCGCGTGCAACGCCCGCTCCACCTGCCTCACCTCCTGGGAGAACACCGAACCTGGGAGAACACCGAACCTGGGAGAACACTAGGCGACCTTGGCACCGGGTTCGTCGGGAGGTCCCGGACGTCCGTAAGGTAGGGCACGTGAGCGACCTTGGGAGCGAACCGGGAAGCACGGCGCAAACGCCCGTGGTCTTCCGCGTCCAGTCCCTTCGCCGGCTTCGCCGGATGCAGGAGGCCCGCCCGTGAACCCCGCCACCGCCCTGGCCGCCGTCCTGGTCGACGAGCTGGCCCGCTGCGGTCTGACCGACGTGGTGCTGTCGCCCGGCTCCCGCTCGGCCCCCCTGGCGCTGGCCGTGCACGCCGAGTCGCGCCTGCGCCTGCACGTGCGGATCGACGAGCGCTCGGCCTCCTTCCTGGCGCTCGGCCTGGCCCGCCGCTCCGGGCGGCCGGTCGCGCTGATCTGCTCCTCGGGCACCGCCGCCGCCAACTTCCACCCCGCCGTCGTGGAGGCCGGCGAGTCGGGCGTGCCGCTGCTGGTGCTGACCGCCGACCGGCCGCCCGAGCTGCGCGACACCGGCGCCAACCAGACCATCGACCAGCTCAAGCTGTACGGCTCGGCCGTACGCTGGTTCGCCGAGGTGGGCGCGCCGGAGGAGCGGCCCGGCCAGGTCGCCTACTGGCGGTCGCTGGCCTGCCGCGCCTGGCACCGCGCGCTGGGCCCGGCCGACCCCGGCCCGGTCCACCTCAACCTGGCCTTCCGCGAACCGCTCATCCCCGACGGCGACACCACCTGGTGCGAGCCGCTGGCGGGCGACGCCGACGGCGGGCCGTGGGTGCGCGCCAGGACCGCCCCGCCGCCCGTCGCCCTGCACCTGCCGCCCACCCGCCGGGGCGTGCTGGTCATCGGCGACGGCGCCGCCAACGTGCGCCGCTACATCGCCGCGGCCGGGATGGCCGGCTGGCCGGTGCTGTCGGAGCCCCACGGCGGCGGCCGCTACGGCGACCACGCCGTCTCCACCTACCACTTCCTGCTGGGGCTGCCGGAGTTCGCCGAGACGCACCGGCCGGAGGTCGTGGTGACGCTCGGCCGGCCGGGCCTGTCGCGGCCGCTGCTGTCGTGGCTCAAACGCGCCGAGGAGCACATCGTCGTGGCCGGCGACCCCTCCCGCTGGCCCGACCCCACCCGCTCGGCCACCCAGGTGGCCCAGGCCGTGGAGATCCCCGTCGCGGCGGGCGACGACGCCTGGCTGGCCGCCTGGCGCCGGGCCGACCAGGCCGTGCGCGGGGCGGTCGACGAGGTGCTGGACGCCTCGGGACTCAGCGAGCCGCGCCTGGCCAGGGACCTGGTGGAGGCACTGCCCAACAACTCGCTGCTGCTGGCCGCCTCCTCCATGCCGATCAGGGACCTCGACCAGGCCATGCGGCCGCGGCGGGGGGTGCGGATCCTGGCCAACCGCGGCGCCTCGGGCATCGACGGGCTGGTCTCCACGGCGATGGGCGCGGCGCTGGCGCACAACGGGCCGGCCTACGCGCTGCTGGGCGACCTGTCGTTCCTGCACGACCACAACGGGCTCATCCTCGGGCCGCGCGAGCCGCGGCCGAACCTGTGCCTGGTGGTGGTCAACAACGACGGGGGCGGCATCTTCTCGCTGCTGCCCCAGGCGGCGCTGCGCGACCCGTTCGAGCGGGTCTTCGGCACGCCGCACGGGGTGGACCTGGCCTACCTGGCGGCGGCGACCGGCACGCCGTACACGCTGCTGGGCGACATCTCCGAGCTGCCCAAGGCGCTGCGCGGGGAGGGCGTGCGGATCGTGGAGGCGCGCACCGAGCGGGAGTCCAACGCGCTGCTGCACGCCCAGCTGCGCGAGGCCGCCCACGCCGCGCTGCGGGCCGCCCTGGGCTGACCGGGGCCCGCTCAGCGCTCGATGAGCGTGACCTCCAGCGAGTAGTGGGAGGCTCGGTAGATGTGCGAGCCGTGCTCCACCGCCCGGCCCTGGTCGTCGTAGGTGGTGCGGACCATGGTCAGCAGCGGCGCGCCCCGGCGCTCCTCCAGCAGCTTGGCCTCGGCGAGGGTGGCCGCGCGGGCGCCGATGCGCTGGTTGGCCACGCGCATGCGCACCCCGGCGGCGCGCAGCAGCTCATACAGGCCGCGCGTCTGCAGCTCGTCGGCGGTCAGCGGGGCCAGGCCGACCGGCAGCCAGTTGTGCAGGATGGCCAGCGGCTCGCCGGCGGCGAAGCGGACGCGCTCCAGGTACAGCACCTGGTCGCCCGGCTGCAGGCCCAGCACCGAGGCGACCTCCTCCTCGGCCGTGCGCGGCTCCAGCGCCAGCACCTGGGTGGCCGGCTCCTGCCCGGCCCTGCGCAGGTCGTCGTACAGGCTGGTCAGCTCCACCGAGCGTTTGACCTGACCGTGCACGACCTGGGTGCCGACGCCGCGCTTGCGCACCAGCAGGCCCTTGTCCACGAGATACTGGATCGCCTGCCGTACGGTGGGCCTGGACAGGCCCAGCCGGTCGGCGAGCAGGATCTCGTTGTCGAGCCGGGCGCCGGGGGCCAGGTCGCCGCGTTTGATCGCCTCGGCTATCTGCTCGGCCACCTGGAAGTAGAGGGGCACGGGGCTGGAGCGGTCCAGGTCGATCGCCAGGTGCGCGGTCATGCGATCAGGGTAACGGCGTCAGAATGTCCTGACAAACAGCTACGGTGGAGTCATGCGGATCCCCGGTGTGGAGGTGCGGTCGGTCGTCCCCTTGGGCGAGGGCCTGGACAACGTCGCCTACGAGGTCAACGGCGAGATCATCGTGCGGGTGAGCAAGGCGGGGCTGCGGCGCGAGGAGGTCGAGCTGCTCGTGGCCGTCGGCCAGGTCTCGCCGCTGCCGGTGCCGGTGCCCCTGCACGTGGACTACGAGGCGGGCGTGCTGGCCTACCGCAAGCTGCCGGGCCGGCCCCTGCTGGGCGGGAGCGTGGCCGATCCCGGGCGGGTGGGCGGCCAGCTGGGGGAGTTCCTCAGCGTGCTGCACGCCGCGCCGATCCCCGCCCCGCGCGACGACCATCCGCTCACCGACTGGCTGGAGGAGGCGCAGGAGCTGTACGGCGAGGTCGCCGGCCACCTGCCGCCCGCCGTGCGGCCCCGGGTGGAGGAGTTCCTGGCCGCCCGGCCGCCGGCCGAGCCGCAGGACGCGGCGCTGTGCCACAACGACCTGGGGGCCGAGCACATCCTGACCGAGGGCGGCACGGTCACCGGGATCATCGACTGGTCCGACGCGGCGCGCACCGATCCGGCCCGCGACCTGGCGCTGGTGCTGCGCGACCTGGGCCCGCGGGTGCTGGAGCGGACGCTGGCGCACTACCAGGGGACGGCCGACGCCGAGCGGATCGTCTTCTACGCCCGCTGCTCGCTGCTGGAGGACCTGGCCTACGGGCTGGGCGCCGACCGCCGCTACCTGGAGGCGGGGCTGGCCCACCTGGAGTGGGTCTTCTAGGTCTGCTGGCTCTGCCGGCGCCTGGCGACGCGGTCGGCGGCGCCCTGCCGTACGTGCTCGGCCATGATCTGCTCGGCGGCCTCGCCGTCGGCGGCGGCCAGGGCGGCCAGCAGGCGCTCGTGGGCCCGCAGGTGGCGGGCGGCCAGGTCGGGGTCGAGCCACAGGGAGGCCTCGGCGGGGATCGGGACGGCCTCGCGCACGGCCCTGACCTGCTGGCCGAGGAAGGCGGGGCCGCCGATGTCGGCGACGGCCAGGTGCAGCTCGCGGCTTTTGGCGCCCAGCGCCTGCAGGCGGCCCTCGGCGTGGTCGCGCACCATCGACTCGTGCAGGGCGCGCAGCCGTTCCAGCTGCCCGGGGGTGATCTTCGCGGCGGCCAGGCGCGCGGCGAAGCCCTCCAGCACGGCCCGCACGCCGTAGAACTCCTCCAGCGCCCCCTCGCTCAGGTCGGCCACGGTGGCGCCGTGGTGCGGCTCGTAGCGGACGAGCCGGTCGCGCTCCAGGCGGCGCAGCGCCTCGCGGACGGGGGTGACCGAGACACCCAGCCGCTCGGCGATGGCCGAGGCGCGCAGCGCGGTGCCGCCGGGGAGCCGGGCGGTGCGGATCTCCTCCAGCAGCACGCGGTAGACGTAGTCGGCTTTGCTGAGCGGCGCCTGCATATCTTATAAGATATAAGACTATGGGAGCTCTGGACGGTTTGCGGGTCATCGACGCGGCGACGCTGTTCGCCGGGCCGTCGGCGGCGATGATGCTGGGCGACTTCGGCGCCGACGTGGTCAAGGTCGAGCACCCGCGCCGGCCGGACCCGGCACGCGGCCACGGGGCCGCCAAGGACGGCGTCGGGCTGTGGTGGAAGACGCTGGGGCGCAACAAGCGCACCGCCGCCGTCGACCTGTCGCGGGAGGAGGGGCAGGAGATCCTGCGGCGGCTGGCCGGGGGCGCCGACGTGCTGATCGAGAACTTCCGTCCCGGCACCCTGGAGCGCTGGAACCTGGCGCCGGAGGACCTGCGCAAGGCCAACCCGCGCCTGGTCGTGGCGCGGATGACCGGGTTCGGGCAGAGCGGGCCGATGGCCTCCCGGCCGGGGTTCGGCACGCTGGCCGAGGCGATGAGCGGATTCGCGGCCATGACCGGCGAGCCTGACGGGCCGCCGACGCTGCCGCCGCTGGCCCTGGCCGACGGCATCGCGGGCCTGGCCATGGCTTATGCGATCATGGTGGCCCTCGCCGCCCGGGAGCGGACCGGCCGCGGGCAGGTCGTCGACATGGCGATCATCGAGCCGATCCTGGCCCTGCTCGGGCCGCAGATGACCGCCTACAGGGCGCTGGGCGTGGTGCCCCGCCGTACGGGGAACCGCTCCTCCAGCAACGCGCCGCGCAACACCTACCGCACCCGCGACGGGCGCTGGCTGGCGGTCTCCACCAGCGCGCAGACGGTGGCCGAGCGGGTGATGCGGCTGGTGGGGCGGCCGGACCTGGCCGCGCAGCCGTGGTTCGCCACCGGGGCCGGGCGGGTGGCGCACGTGGAGGAGCTGGATGAGGCCGTGGGGTCGTGGATCGCCGAGCGGGACGCGGCCGAGGTGATCGCCCGTTTCGAGGAGGCCGAGGCCGCCATCGCCCCGATCTACGATGTAAAGGACATCGCCGAGGACCCCCAATACCGGGCGCTGGGCACCTTCATCGAGGTCCCCGACGAGGAGCTCGGCTCGGTGACGCTGCAGAACGTGCTGTTCCGGCTGTCGGACACGCCGGGTGAGGTGCGCTGGCCCGGCCCGCCGCACGGGCGGCACACCGAGAAGGTCCTGCGGGAGATCGGCTACGACGCCGGGCGGATCGCCGAGCTGCGCGCCGCCGGGGTGATCGCATGAGGCTGCCGCTGACGTGGCTGTATGTGCCCGGTGACCGGCCGGAGCGGTTCGCCAAGGCCGCCGCCTCCGGGGCCGACGTGGTGATCGTCGACCTGGAGGACGCCGTCGCCGAGGAGGCCAAGGACGCCGCCCGCGCCAACGCTCTGGCCTACCTGGCCGGGCGGGCCCCCGGCGGCCCCGCCGTCCATGTGCGGATCAACGACCCGGCCACCGGCCGGGGGAGGGCCGACGCGCGGGCCCTGGCCGAGCTGGCGGCGGGCGGGGTGGCGGTGGACGGGGTGCGGGTGCCGAAGGTAACCTCCCCGCGCGTGCTGGACGAGCTGGGCGACCTGCCGCTGCATGCGCTGCTGGAGTCGGCGGCGGGCGTCCTGGAGGCGGCGGCCATCGCCCGCCACCCCCGCGTGGCCGGTCTGGCGCTGGGCGAGCAGGACCTGATCGCCGAGCTGGGTGTCACCGCCGAGGCGGCGCTGAACCACCTGCGCCTGCAGGTCGTCCTGGCCGCGGCCGCCGCCGGGTTGCCGCCGGTGCCCATGTCGGTCCACCCGCACCTGGCCGACGAGGCCGGGCTGCTGGCCTCCACCCGGCACGGCAGGTCTCTGGGCATGTACGGCAGGGCCGCCATCCACCCGCGCCAGCTGCCGGTCATCCGGCGGGCCTTCGCCCCCACGCCCCGCGAGGTGGAGCAGGCGCGGGAGATCGTCGCGCACGCGGGCGCGGGGGCGGCGGCGCTGCCGGACGGCCGGTTCGTCGACGCTCCCGTGGTGGCCAGGGCGCGTGCCGTCCTCGCCCTCGCCGAACACCTCGCCGAACACCTCGACGGAGCCGAACGCGTCGACGGGCAGCCAGACGGCCGGGACGGCCGCTGAGCTCAGGCGCCCGCCGTACCGGAACGGCCGCCCGCCCGCGCCGCGCGCCCGCGACCGGCCAGGCGCCCCGCCCGCGTCAGCCGTGGTAGGCCCACCGGCCCTCGATCTCCTCGCGGGAGGGCGGCGGGCCGGGCAGAGGAGGGGCGCCGGGCCGGTGGCGCAGGGACTCCAGCATCAGGGCCAGGTAGCGGCGGCGCAGGGCGGCGGTGCGCGCCTCGTCGCCCAGCTTCACCGACGCCAGCTGCTCAAGCAGCATCGACACGTCGTCCACGACGAGGTCGGGCCGGATGACCCCCGCGGCGGCCGCGCGCTCGAAGACCTCGGCGCCCAGGCGGGCGGCCAGCTCCGCCTCGCGGTAGAGCTCCTCGGTGGGCGGGAAGGTGCCCGCCAGGGCGATGGTGAGGGAGTGGGAGTCGTAGTCCACGACGTCGCGCATGAAGCGGGCGAAGCCCTCCCAGGGGTCGGCGAGGGCCAGCCCGTCGCGCGCCGCCTTGATGAACAGCTGCAGCCCGTCGTAGCACAGCTTCTGCAGCAGCGCGTCCTTGCTGGGGTAGCGGCGGTACAGGGCGCTGATGCCCACGCCGGCGCGCTCGGCCACGGCGGCGACGGGGGCGCCGGGGTCGGCGGTGAACACGGCTCGGGCGGCCTGGAGGATGAGCTCGTCGTTGCGTGCGGCCTGCCTGCGGCGGCCGCTCATGGGTGGGCTCGTCATGGCCCCAGTCTACCCGGGAACAGAAAGTTCCGTTCTATTTTCTTTGTTGCCCGGCGCTCCGGTTGTCATGACGCAAAACGAAGGTAGGTAGTCCGTATGTCTATACATAACATTGACGTAGTCGCAATAGACGGTTACAACAGGGACACGTGTCGGTCCCGGAGGTAACCATGAAGCGCACAACCCTCCTCGCTGCCCTGGTGCTGGCCCTGGCCGGATGCAGTTCCGCCGGCGGCAGCCAGGCGCAGACCCAGCAGCAACCCCAGCAGACACAGCAGGAACAACAGGCCGGAAGCCAGGCGCGCTTCGCCGTGGTCACCCATGGCAGCGCGGGCGACGCCTTCTGGGACGTGGTCAAGAACGGCGCCGAGGCCGCGGGCCGCCGCTACGGCGTGACGGTCACCTACCAGGGCGACGGCGATCCCGCCAAGCAGTCCCAGCTCATCGACCAGGCGGTCGCCCAGCGCGTCGACGGCCTGGTGGTGTCGATGGCCAACCCCGACGCGCTGAAGGAGGCCGTCGGCAAGGCGGTGGCCGCCAAGATTCCGGTGGTCACCATCAACTCCGGCGTGGACCGCTCGCGTGAGTTCGGCGCGCTGACCCACGTCGGCCAGTCCGAGGACGTCGCCGGGCGCGGCGCCGGCGAGCAGCTGAAGGCGGCCGGCGTCACCAAGCTGCTGTGCGTCATCCACGAGGCCGGCAACGTCGGCCTGGACCAGCGGTGCAAGGGCGCGCAGGAAACCCTGGGCGGCACCGTCGAGCGGCTGCAGGTCGACATCGCCAACCTGGCCGACGTCAGCTCCAAGGTCTCCGCGCGGCTGCAGTCGGACACCTCGATCAACGGGGTGCTCGCGCTCAACCCGGCGGTGGCGATCGCGGCGCGCGACGCCATCAGGGACACCGGGTCGAAGGCCAAGCTGGCCACCTTCGACCTGTCGGCGGACGTGGTCTCGGCGGTCAAGGCCGGCGAGATCCTCTTCGCCGTGGACCAGCAGCAGTACCTGCAGGGCTGGCTGCCGGTCACGTTCCTGTACCTGTACAAGACCAACCTCAACACGGTCGGCGGCGGGCTGCCGGTCAACACCGGGCCGGGGTTCGTGACCAAGGACAACGCCGACCAGGTCGCCAAGCTGGCCGAGGGCGGCACGCGATGACCCGCCCCCGGACGACCCCGGCAGAGACCTCGGCAGAGGCCCCGGGAGAGGCGCCGTGAGGGGAACGGCAGGCGTCGCGGCCGACGAGCGCCTGGCCCGCACGGGCCTGCTGCGGCGCCTGCTCATCCGCCCCGAGCTGGGCGCGGTCGTCGGCGCGGTCGTCGTGTTCGCCTTCTTCGCCGCCCAGTCGCCGGTCTTCCGCTCGCCCGGCGGCGTGGCCAACTGGCTGGACGGGGCCTCGCTGCTGGGCATCATGGCCGTCGCGGTGGCGCTGCTGATGATCGGCGGGGAGTTCGACCTGTCGGCGGGCGTGCTGACCGGCACCAGCGGGCTGGTGCTGGTGATCACGGCCACCCGGTTCGGGCTGAGCGTGTGGGCCGCGATGCTGGTGGGCCTGGTGGTGGCCCTGGCGGTGGGCCTGCTCAACGGCCTGGTGGTGACCCGGACCAGGCTGCCCAGCTTCATCGTGACGCTCGGCACGTTCCTGATGCTGCAGGGCGTCAACCTGGGCGTCACCAAGGCCCTCACCGGCACGGTCCAGGTCGGCGGCCTGGCCCGCGCGGACGGCTTCGAGACCGCCCGCGCGATCTTCGGCGGCACGATCGTCATCGGCCAGACCGGCTTCCGCGTCGCGATCCTGTGGTGGCTGCTGGTCACGGTGGTGGCCACCTGGGTGCTGATGCGCACCAGGGCCGGGAACTGGATCTTCGCGGTGGGCGGCAACGAGCAGGCGGCGCGGGCGGTGGGCGTGCCCGCGGCCCGCACCAAGATCGCGCTGTTCCTCACCACGGCCTTCGCGGCCTGGCTGGTGGGCTCCACCATGGCGCTGCGCTTCACCAACGTCCAGGCCAACATCGGCATCGGCCAGGAGTTCATCTACATCGTCGCGGCGGTGATCGGCGGCTGCCTGCTGACCGGCGGGTACGGCTCGGCCGTCGGCGCCTCGATCGGCGCGCTGATCTTCGGCATGGCCGACAAGGGGATCGTCTTCCTGGGCTGGGACGCCGACTGGTTCAAGTTCTTCCTCGGCGCCATGCTGCTGCTGGCCACGCTGGCCAACCGGCTGGTGCGCCGCTACGCCGAGCAGGTGAGACATTGATCCTGGAGACACGGGAGATCGGCAAGAGCTTCGGCTCGGTGATCGCGCTGCGCGGGGTGTCCATGCGGGTCCAGCCGGGCCAGGTGACCTGCGTGCTGGGCGACAACGGGGCCGGCAAGTCCACCCTCATCAAGATCCTGTCGGGGGTGCACCAGCACGACTCGGGCGCCTACCTGCTGGACGGCCGGGAGGTACGGCTCAGCGGCCCCCGCGAGGCGCTGGAGCGCGGCATCGCCACCGTCTACCAGGACCTGGCGATGATCCCGCTGATGTCGGTGTGGCGGAACTTCTTCCTGGGTTCCGAGCCGCGCAAGTCCCTGGGCCGCTTCGACATCGCCACGGCCAAGCGGGTGGCCCGCGAGGAGCTGCGCGCGATGGGGATCGACATCCGCGACGTCGACCAGCCCGTGGGCACGCTGTCGGGCGGGGAGCGGCAGTCGGTGGCGATCGCCCGCGCGGTTCACTTCGGCGCCAAGGTGCTCATCCTGGACGAGCCGACCTCGGCGCTGGGGGTCAAGCAGGCGGGGGTGGTGCTGCGCTACATCGCCCGGGCGCGCGAGCGCGGCCTGGGGGTGATCTTCATCACGCACAACCCGCACCACGCCTATCCGGTGGGGGACCGGTTCCTGGTGCTGAGCCGGGGCCGCAGCCTGGGGGAGTACGGCAAGGCCGACATCACCCGGCAGGAGCTCACCTCGCTCATGGCGGGCGGGGCCGAGCTGGAGCAGCTGGCGCACGAGCTCGAACGAGGCGGTTGATCTACTTTGTAAAGGCGCCCCCGTTGGAGCTGACCCACAAGCAGGTCAGTACCCTCGTCGCGGTTCATGGCCGGGCGACGACGGGGGAGTGGCGTGCCGCTGGAGCAGGTGGTCGTGCTGCTGGTGGCGGCGGTGGGCGCCGGGTGGATCGACGCCGTGGTGGGCGGGGGCGGGCTGGTGCAGCTGCCGGCGCTCATGGTGGCCGGGGTGTCGCCGGTGCAGGCGATGGCCACCAACAAGCTGTCGTCGGTGTTCGGGACGGCCTCGGCGGCGGCGACGTACGCGCTGACCACGAAGGTGGACCGCGGCGTCGCGGTGCCGGCCGGGGTGCTGGCAGTGGGCAGCGCGGGCCTGGGCGCGCTGGCCGCGGCGGCCGTCAGCGCCAAGGTGCTGCGCCCGGTGGTGATGGCGGTGCTGCTGGCGGTGGCGCTGCTGGTGACGTTGCGCCCGGCGATGGGCGCGGTGCCGAGCCCGCACCTGCGTACCCGGGCGCGGACGGCGGCGGCGGTCGCGGTCGGGGGCGTGGGGATCGCCTTCTACGACGGGGTCATGGGGCCGGGCACCGGGACGTTCCTGATCATCGCGTTCACCACGATCCTGGGGCTGGACTTCGTGCACGCCTCGGCGACGGCGAAGATCGTCAACACGGGGACGAACGTCGGGGCGCTGGTGGTCTTCGCCTGGCAGGGGCACCTGCTGTGGGGGCTGGGGCTGGGCATGGCGGTGTGCAACGTCGCCGGGGCGCAGCTGGGGGCGCGGATGGCGCTACGCCGGGGGACCGGGTTCGTGCGGGTCGTGCTGTTGTGCGTAGTGGCGGCGATGGTGGTACGGCTGGCCTGGATGCAGTGGGGGTGAGGCCCTGTTAATGGGGCTGGGTTAATGGGGCCGGCCGGTGGGTCAGCCGGTAGGCCGGTGCAGGGCGGTGGCGGTGAGGGCGACGAAGGCGGCCAGCAGCGCCGGGACCGCCAGGGCCGCGGGCAGGCCGGTGATCTCGGCCAGGCCGCCGATGAGCACCGGGCCGGACAGGAACCCCAGGTAGCCGATGCTGGCCACCCTGGCCAGGGCGCGCCCGGCGGCGGCGGGGTCGCGGCCGCCGGCGGCGGAGAAGACCTGCGGGACGATGCACGACAGGCCCGCGCCGAAGCAGCCGAATCCGATCACCCCGGCGAGTGGGTGCCCGATCAGCAGGGCCGTGCCCAGGCCCGCGGCGGCCAGCAGGCCGCACAGCCGTACCAGCCGGACGGGGCCCAGGCGGGCGGCGAGCCGGTCGCCCGCGAGCCGTCCGGCGGTCATCGTGATCGAGAAGGCGGCGTAGCCGGCCGCGGCGAAGCCGGGGGAACCGGCCAGGCTGTCGCGCAGGTAGACGGCGCTCCAGTCGGCGGCGGCGCCCTCGCCGACCAGGCAGCAGAAGGTCAGCACGCCCAGGAACAGCACGCCGCGGGGGACGCGCCCGCCGCCGGGCCGCTCGCCGGCGGGCGGGGTGGGCGGCGCCCAGCGCCACGCCCACAGCGCCAGCAGCGCGATGGCCGCGCCGACGGTCAGGAAGGTCGTGCGGGCTGAGGCGTCCGCGGCGGCGAACAGGCCGCCGGTGGCCGCGCCGAGGAAGCCGCCGACGCTGAAGACGGCGTGGAAGGAGGACATGATGGGGCGGCCCCAGCGGCGTTCGACGGCGACGGCTCCGGCGTTCATGGACACGTCGAGCATGCCGTGGACGGCGCCGAAGGCGACCAGGGCGAGGGTGAGGGTGGGCAGGTCGACGGCGTAGGCGGGGGCAGCCAGCGCGGGGCCCTGGGCGAGGGCGGCGGGGATCATGACGCGGGTGCTGCCGAAGCGGTCGACCAGGCGGCCCACGGCCTGCATGCCGCCGACCGCCCCGGCGGCGATGCCCAGCAGGCCGATGCTGAGCTGGCCGTCGGTGAGGGCCAGGCCGTGCTTGATGGCGGGGATGCGGGCGGTCCAGGTGCCGATGGCGCATCCGGCCAGGAGGAACAGCAGGCAGCCGGCGGTTCTGGCCTTCAGGAGAGCGGCGGGGCGGCCGGTGGCGGGCGCGGTGCCGGTGGGCATGGGGGCTCCGATCGTGCGTGGTCCGTGGGCGCCGGTGCCGGGCGCGCGGAAAAAAAGGCGTCTCGTGCTGGGCGTTGCTGGTCAGAGGTTGCTGGTCAGAGGTTGCTGCTCAATTGCTGGTCAGACGATGCGCACCGTGACGCCCGCGGCGTTGAGCGCGTCGTGCTCCTCCTTCGGGATGCCGTCGTCGGTGACGACCATGTCGATCGCGGCCAGCTCGCACACCGCCCCGAAGGCGGTGCGGGTGAACTTGCCCGAGTCGCAGGCGACGATGACGCGGCGGGCCGAGGCGATGGCGGCCTGCTTGACGGCCACCTCGGGCAGGTCGTGCGCGGTCAGGCCGTGCCGGGCCGACAGGCCGCAGCAGCCGATGACGGCCGTGTCGAACCGCAGCGCCCTGATGGAGTTCTCCGCCAGCGGGCCCATGAAGTTGAGCTCGCCCTGCCGTACCTCCCCGCCGGGCAGGACCAGGCGCACGCGCGGGGCGGCGGCCAGCACGGAGGCGGCCTGCAGCGCCAGGGGCAGCACGGTGAGCTTGCGGCCGGCCAGCGCGCGGGCCGCCTCCAGGACGGTGGTGCCGCCGTCGAGCAGGACGGCCTCCCCGTCGGCGATGAGCGAGGCGACCTCGGCGCCGATGCGCTGCTTGGCCTCCACGGCCTCCCGCTCGCGCACGCCGAAGGGGGACTCCTCCCCGCGCAGCAGCAGCGACAGGGCCCCGCCGCGGACCCGGCGGACGATGCCGCGCCTGGCCAGCTCCTCCAGGTCGCGGCGGATGGTCATCTCCGACACGCCGTGCTCTTGCGCCAGCTCGGCGACCGAGACGCTGTCGTGCGCGCGCAGGGTGTTCATGATGGCTACCAAACGATCCACGTGTTCATACAAACACAAGTTATGTTCGCAATACAATGGCGGGCATGCGCGCCAGCCGTCTGCTGTCCCTCCTGCTGCTGCTCCAGACGCGCGGCCGGATGACCGCGACCGAGCTGGCGCGGGAGCTGGAGGTGTCGGTCCGCACCGTCTACCGGGATGTGGAGGCGTTGTCGGCGGCCGGGGTGCCGGTCTACGCCGACCGGGGGCCGGCGGGCGGCTACCGGCTGCTCGGCGGCTTCCGTACGCGGCTCGACGGGCTGACCGCCGAGGAGGCGGCGGGGCTGTTCCTCGCGGCGCTGCCGGGGCCGGCGGCCGAGCTGGGCCTGGCGGGGCTGGCGCACCAGGCCGAGCTGAAGGTGCTGGCCGCGCTGCCTCCCGAGCCGCGCTCGCACGCCGCCCGCATGCGTGAGCGGTTCCACCTGGACGTGCCGAGCTGGTACCGCGGCGCGGACGACGTGCCGCACCTGGCCGAGGTGGCCGAGGCGGTGTGGGAGGAGCGGGTGCTGCGCATGACCTACCGCCGCTGGGGCCCGGCCGACGTCGAGCGCGTCGTGCACCCCTACGGGCTGGTGCTCAAGGGCGGCTCGTGGTACCTGGTCGCCGCCCCGCCGGGAGGCGAGCCGCGCACCTACCGCGTCTCGCGGATCCTGGCGGTGGAGACGCTGGCCGAGCGGTTCGAGCGGCCGCGCGAGTTCGACCTGGCGGCCTACTGGCGGGAGTACGCCCGGGAGTTCCGCGAGCGGATGTACACCGCGACGGCCCGCATCCGCCTGGCGCCCGGCCTGGAGGGGCTGCTGACCTACACGGTCGGGGACGAGGTGGGCGGGGCGGCGCTGGAGGGGGCGGGCGAGCCGGACGCCGAGGGGTGGCGCACGCTGACGCTGCCGGTGGAGTCGCTGGCGCACGCGCGGTGGCTGCTGCTGCGGCTGGGGGCGGGCGTGGAGGTGCTGGAGCCGCCGGAGCTGCGGGCGATGATGGCCGAGACCGCCGCCGAGCTGTACAAGATGTACGGATAGATACGGATAATTCATGAGGCGGGCGGGTGTGGGCGCTGAGAGGATGGGCGCATGCACCTGCTTGCCTTCGTCGGCGCGTGCGTCCTGGTGGCGATGGTCCCCGGGGTGAGCACCGCGATCATCATGCGCCAGACCATCCGGGCGGGCCGCGGCTCGGGCCTGGCCGCCACGCTGGGCAACGAGACCGGCGTGCTGCTGTGGGCGCTGGCGGCCGCCTTCGGGCTGAGCGCGCTGCTGCTGGCCTCCCAGCTGGCCTACGACGTCATGCGCGTGGCCGGCGCCGTGGTGCTGGTGGCCATGGGCGCCCAGTCGCTGTGGCAGGCGCGCCGGGGCCGGGCCGCCGAGGTCGCCGCGGTCGCCCCGGAGGCCGGTGAGCCGGTGGCGGGCGGGTGGCGCAGGTCCTACCTGCTGGGGGTGGGCACGTGCCTGGCCAACCCCAAGGCGGCGGTGTTCGCGATGTCGTTCCTGCCGCAGTTCGTGCCGGCCGGCGCCGACGTCCCGCTCACGCTGGTGACGCTGGCGCTGATCTGGGTGGCGGTCGACACGCTGTGGTACGCCGTGGTGATCTGGGCGGTGGCCGCGGCCAGGGCGTTCCTGGGCCGCCCCGCCGTACGGCGCCGCCTGGAGCAGATCTCCGGGCTGGTCCTCATCGGGCTGGGGGTGCGGCTGATCACCGAGTCGCGGTGAGCGGGCCGCGCCGGTGGTCTACCGTGGACGCATGAGCGAGGACCTGGCGTCCCTGATGCGGCAGGCGGAGGCCGAGGACCCCCTGCTGGCGCTGCAGGCCGTCGTGGCGCTGCGCAAGGAGATCGAGCGGATCGAGGCGGTGCACGTACGGCGGGCCAGGGTCGCCGGGCTGGCGTGGGCGCAGATCGCCCACGCCCTGGGGGTCAGTAAGCAGGCCGTCCACAAGAAGTACGGCAGGCGTTAGCGGCCCGGGTGAGGGTCAGGCCGGGTGAAGGTCAGGCCGCCTCCTCCTCGTCGGGGGCCTTGACCGTGGCGATGCCCAGGGTGGTGGTCATGGGCAGCAGCCCGGCCTGGAACACCGCGCCCAGCACGGGCGTCACCAGCTGGATGAGCCGCTCGCAGCGCTCCTCCCCCAGGGCGCGCCAGGGCTGGGCGGCCAGCCGGTCGGTGGTGCGCTCGACCTGGTCGCGCAGCCGCCGTCCCCGCTCGGTGGCCTGCCCATCGGCGTCGATGAGGCCGCGGGAGCGCAATCGTTCGGAGGCCGCCGCCCATTCTTCCTGGCTCCAGCCGCGCGAGGCGAACGTGGCCGGCGGCGCGGCGCCCACCGCGGCGAAGCTGACCAGCGCCTCGCAGCCGTCCAGCTCGGCGGCGGCCAGGGCGCTCAGGTGCCCGTCGCCGCGGTGCTCGCGCAGCACGGTCAGCGCCTGCCACAGCACCAGGTGCGGCTCGGTGGGCCAGGGCAGGTCCAAATTGGCGGCGGCCAGCGGGCGGCCGGAGACCTCGGCGCTCTCGGCGGCGCGCCTGGCCAGCTCGGCGGCCTCGGCCAGCTCGGGCGTGGCGACCTTGCCCCCCTGCTTGTCCCCCTGATTGTCTTCCAGCAGGTGGCGCAGGGCTCGGTCCATGGCGCGCAGCCGGGCCTCCAGCACGTCTCCTGGGGTGGCGACCTGCCAGGCGGAGGGGATGTGGCGGGCGACCATGGCGGGGCTGAAGCTGTAGAAGGCGGCCGTGACCAGGCGCGGCCCGGCCGGGCCCAGCGGGGCGGCGCGCCAGGCGAAGTAGCTGGGCCAGCGCTCGCCGACGGCGTAGCCGAGGGCGGCGGCCTCCTCGAAGGCCTGGGGCGCGTAGTAGAGGGTGGCGTGGATGGGTTCGGTGTGGTGCCAGATCCGGCGGGCCAGGCTCATGGGGTTCTCACTGCCTCAAGTTCACCGTCTAGGTACGATATGACAGTGACGATAGACGCCTGGCGCATCACTGGTCAACCCCAAATAGACAGTTATGTGAATCGGTGGGTGGAGCTCGCCGTCGTCCTGGTCAACACGCTGGCGATCACGCGGGTGCGGGGCCGTACCGCGGCGCCGCCCGCCGACGGGCCGGCGCGGCTGGCGGCCCTGGAGGGGGCGCTGGAGGGGGCGGGGCGGCGGCCGTGGGAGGGGCTGACCGCCCGCGACGCCGACCG
Organism: Thermoactinospora rubra; assembly: GCF_002093975.1. Taxonomy (GTDB): domain Bacteria; phylum Actinomycetota; class Actinomycetes; order Streptosporangiales; family Streptosporangiaceae; genus Nonomuraea; species Nonomuraea rubra_A. Next base: position 16,162 of record NZ_MSZZ01000034.1, on the reverse strand, counting down.
CCTGGCCGGGGTGGCGGCGGAGCTGCGCCCGGTCTTCTGCGCCGGCGAGGACCTGCTGCGGGTGGCGGCGGGGTTGAACGAGGTGCTGGTACGGCACGGCGCGGTGCCCAACCTGCACGGGGAGGGGCCCGTGCTGGCCTTCCACCGGGAGGGCAGCGACGTGGTGGAAGCCGTCGCCGCCGACTGCGCGACCGCGCTGGCGATGGTGATCGGGGTGGGCCAGGCGGCGCGGCTGAGCTCCTGCTCGGCCGGGGGATGCGAGGCGGTGTTCTTCGACACCACGCGCAACGCCTCGCGCCGGTTTTGCAGCCTGGCCTGCCAGAACCGGGCCAAGGCGAGCGCCTACCGGGCGCGCCGCGCGGCGCGGGGGTGAGCCGCGGGCGAGGGCGGAAGTGTCGGTGGCGCCCGGCAGGATGGGCGCCATGAGTTCATGGGCCGAGTTCGAGAAGGACGCGCCGCAGCTCGCCGCGACCGTGCGGGAGCTGATGGGCAGGCACCGGCACAAGGTGCTGGCCACACTCCGCAAGGACGGCTCGCCGCGGGTCAGCGGCACCGAGTGCGAGATCAGGGACGGCGAGCTGTGGCTCGGCTCGATGCCGGGCGCGGTCAAGGCGCTGGACCTGCGGCGCGACCCGCGCATGGCGCTCCACGTCACCTCGCCCGACCCCGACGAGCGCGATCCGTCCGCCTGGGCGGGCGACGCCAAGCTGGCGGGCCGGGCGCAGGAGGTCACCGATCCGGAGGTCCTGCGGCGCTTCGAGATGCCCGGGGAGGGGCCGCACCTGTTCCGCGTGGAGGTGGAGGAGGTCGTGTGGACCCGGGTGGAGGGCGACGAGCTGGTGATCGACAGCTGGCATCCGGGGCGCGGGGTGGAGCGGATCCGCCGTAAGTAATCTACAATGTAAAGGCGCCGGGTTTTGTGTGCCTATCCACATGAAACACAGCAGAAAGCGCCGAGGGAGCAGGGGATCGCGCGCCGGCGCGATAGGGCGGGTGTTGGCTGCCCGGGTCGAGGGGTAGCGGGAGGGCTCCAGCTCAGCCGATCCGGAGGGAGCACGGACCGATGACCTTCAATCCCCTGCAGGAGAGAGGCATTCCGCTGGACAGGCAGGTGCGCACCTGGCGTGAGCTGAACGTGACGCCGCTCGACCCCGACCACGCCGATCCCTACACCCGCTGCCGGGTGATCGCGATGAACGGCATCGAGGTCGAGGCGATCCTGTTCAGCCACCAGTTCGCGCGGCACTGCCCCGACCCGGAGGTCAAGCGGCAGCTCGCGCAGACCCGCTACATCGAGGCCCAGCAGCAGAAGGCGGTCAACTGGCTGTTGCCGGGCCTGGCCTCGGTGCTGGAGACGACGCTCGCCTATGAGCAGGTCGCGGTGGACCTGACGGCGTGGGTGGCGCGGATGGAGCCGGATCCGTATCTCAAGCAGGCCTATGAGTTCGGGGTGCTGGAGGACTTCGACCACCTGTACCGGTACGCCAACCTGTTCGAGATGATCGAGCATCGCAAGGCCGAGAAGGTCGTCGACCAGCTGACCGAGGTGATGCCCGGCCGGCCGACGATCCGTCACCACCGGCATCCGATCGACAACGTGCGCGAGCCGTACGACAAGACCGCCGCCGATCCGCTGTCCAAGCTGCACGCTCTGACGATCATGTCGGCGGAGCAGCAGACCATGAACTTCTACATGAACGTCGGCCCGCAGTACATGGAGCCGATCGCGCGTCAGCTCTACCAGGAGATCGGGCTGATCGAGGAGGAGCACGTCACGCACTACGAGTCGCTGGTGGATCCGGGCGAGACGTGGTGGGAGCAGCTGGTCAACCACGAGTACAACGAGTGCTACCTGTACTACTCCTTCCTGCAGACCGAGTCCGATCCCAAGGTCAAGGCGATCTGGGAGCTGCATCTGAACATGGAGCTGGAGCACCTGCGGCTGGCGGTGGAGCTGTTTCGCAGGCACGACGGCCGTGAGGTGGAGCAGGTGGTGGCGCCTCGGCTGCCGCAGCCGGTGACGTTCGAGCCGAACAAGGGCTATCTGCGGGAGCTGATCGCCACGCAGATCGACTACACGACGCTCGGCACGGGGTATGTGCGGGAGGCCCATGAGCGGTTCGAGCGGATGCAGGAGCAGCTGCATGGTGGTGAGGAGCCGCCGAGCGAGCAGGTCATCGCGGACAACCGGGACAAGTCTGGCCGGGAGTACCGGCTGGAGACCGAGGGGCCGCATCCGGTGGAGGAGCTGCGGATGCGGGATTAGCGGCGACACGCTGAGCCGCCACGGTCAGCGGGCTACGTAGCCGCCGTCGACGGGCAGGGCGACGCCGATGGCGAAGCTCGCTCCCGGGCTGCACAGCCACAGCACGGCCTGGGCGATCTCCTCGGCGGTGCCGAGCCGGTTGATGGGCTGGTTCGCCTCGGCCTCGGCGAGGTCGAGCTCCCCTTTGGCGATCATGCCGGTGACCATCGGGGTGTCGATCGTGCCGGGGCAGATGGCGTTGATCCGGATGCCGCGCGGCACGTACTCGAGGGCGGCGCTGGTGGTGAGCCCGATGACGCCGTGCTTGGAGGTGTGGTAGGAGGCGCGGCCGGGGATGCCGGCCAGGCCGCCGAGGGAGGAGCAGTTGACGATGGCGCCGCTGCCCTGGGCGCGCATGTGCCGCAGCTCGTGCTTCATGGAGGCCCAGACGCCGCGCAGGTTGACGGCGGTGACCCGGTCGAAGACCTCGACGGCCTCGTCGGCGGCGTCGCTGGGCGGGATCTGGACGCCGGCGTTAGACCCTCATCGTCGGGTCACTCGCGATGCTGCTCGCTCTTGCCGGCTGCGCCGCCGCCACCGGCCGGCACCCGCTACCTCAGCGAACGTTCCGGCGTCCCCGCCCCCGTCTGCCGGTACGGCGGGCACGCCGAACGCCACTGCGGCCCCGACGTCTTCGGCCACCGCCTCGCTCCCGCGTCAGATCGAAGGCAGCGTCGTGCGTTTCACCGCGCCGGTGTCTCCGTGGACGTGGTCCTCGGCGCCGACAACGCCACCACCCGCGACTTCCTGTCGATGCTCCCGCTGACCCTGACGTTGGAGGAGTTCAGCGGTCGCGAGAAGATCGGATACCTTCCGCGCAGGCTGGACACCACCGGCTCGCCGGGATCGGACCCGGAAGACGGCGATCTCATCTACTTCGTGCCGTGGGGCAACATCGGCTTCTACTACAACAGCGCCGGCATCGGCCACTCCGCCCAGGTGATCCACCTGGGCACCTACCGGGCCTCCACCGAACAGCTGGACAGGCTCCAGGGCGGGTACGTCACCGTCGCCCTGACAGATCCATGATCATCGGCTGGCGATCGTCTGTCGCGCCTGCCGTACGACAAGGGAACCGATATGGCACTGATCCTGGTAACCGGCGCGGCCAGCGGCCTCGGCCACGACACGGCGCACGCGCTCGCCGACGACGGGCACGACGTGGTTGTCCACGTCCGCAACCAGGGCCGCCTCACCGACGCCTCCCGGTGGAAAGGCGCCCTCTTCGGCGATCTCGCCGAGATCGACGAGATCCGCGACGTCGCCCGCCAGGCCGCCGCGTTCGGCCGCTTCGACGCCGTCATCCACAACGCCGGCGTCCTGGACTCGCCCGACGTGATCACCGTCAACATCCTCGCGCCGTACACGCTCACCGCGTTGATGGCCAAGCCGGCCAGGCTCATCTACCTCAGCAGCTCCATGCACCGGACCGGTTCCACCGACCTGCGGCGGCTGGCCTTCGGCACCGCCTCCTACGCCGACACCAAACTGTGGGTCACCGCCCTCGCGTTCGCCTGCGCGTCCCGATGGGCCGGGACTGTCAGCCACGCGGTGGACCCCGGCTGGGTCCCCACCCGCATGGGCGGCCGCGGCGCGCCCGACGACCTGATCGCCGGGCACCGGACCCAGGCCTGGCTCGCCACCGGCGACGACGTCATCCCGCCGACCGGCGGCTACTGGTACCACCGGCGCATCCAGGCACCGCACCCGGCGGCGGGCCGGGCGGACTTCCAGGCCCGGCTCCTCGAGGCGCTGGCGGACCGTACGGGTGTTCCGCTCTCCTGAGCGCCACTCGGCGCGCGGTGGTCGTCGGCCACCGCGTCGACCACCGTGTCGCCGCCGTCGATGGCGCGCCGGGCGTAGGTGTGGACGATCTCCTCTTCGCCGGTCTCGCGGACGGCGAGTAGCCGTACCAGCCGCTGGAAGGCCTGTTCGGCCTCGTCGAATTCGGGCGGGCGGGCCGCAACCCCGGCGCGGGCCGACGTGGGAGCGGTCAGTGGACCGAGAAGCCGCCGTCGACGAACAGCATCTGGCCGGTGACGAAGGCCGAAGCCGGTGAGGCGAGGAACACCGCGGCGCCGGCGAAGTCCTCGGGGAGGCCGTTGCGGCCGGTCATGTGGCGGGCGGCGAGCTGGTCGACACGTCCGGGGATGGCCTGGGCGGGTTCGGTGAGGGGGGTGAGGACGAAGCCGGGGACGATGGTGTTGACGCACACGCCGCGGGAGGACCACGCCTCGGCCTGGGAGCGGGTCAGCCCGGCCAGGCCTGCCTTGGACACGCCGTAGGCGCCGCTGTGGCCGAAGGCGCTGATGGACTGCTGGGAGCCGATGTTGATGATCCTGCCCCAGCCGCGGCGGGCCATGGCGGGGCCGAAGTGCTGGCCGAGCAGGTAGGGGGCGGTGAGGTTGACGGCGATGGTCTGCTCGTAGTCCTCGACGGTGAGCTGGTCGAGGGGTTTGCGGATGTTGGTGGCGGCGTCGTTGACGAGGATGTCGATGTCGCCGGCCTGCCGGCACACCCGCCGGAGGTCGGTGCGGTCGCCCATGTCGGCGCTGATCCATCCGGCTCGCACGCCGTGGCGGGCCAGGCGGTCGCAGGCCTGGCGTAGGGCCTGTTCGCGGCGGGCGACGAGGAGGAGGTCGGCGCCGGCGCGGCCGAGGGCCTCGGCGATGGCGTAGCCGATGCCGGAGCTGCCGCCGGTGACGAGGGCGCGGCGGCCGTGGAGGGAGAACAGGTCGCGCAGGTAGTCCGACACGAGCTGGAACGATAGCGCGGATGTGCGGAGGCACACGATCCCTGCTACGATTGGGAAACTCGCGCACACCAAACAGAGGTCTTCAAACCTCTCAGAAGGAGAGTACCAACGGAATGGCGATGCGTCAAGCTGTCAAGCTCGAACAGGCCCGCGTGACCTTCCTGTACGGCTGGCTGGACGCGGCACGCGAACGCGCCGCCTCGGCCCTGCGTCAGGCCTATGCCTCCGGCTCCCATGCGGTGCTGGCGCGCGAGCGGGTCGAGCGCGAGGCGGCCGCCGCCGAGCAGGCCCGCCGCCTGGCCCAGCTGCAGGCCGTCGAGGAGGGCCTGGTCTTCGGCCGGATCGACCACGCCGACGGCGAAAGCGTCTACATCGGACGGATCGGCCTGCGCGACGATGACCACGAGTCGGTCCTCATCGACTGGCGCGCCCCGGCCGCCCGCCCCTTCTACCTGGCCACGCCGAGCGACCCGGGGTCGCTGGTGCGCCGCCGCCACATCCACACCCGCGAGCGGACCGTGGTGGGCCTGGACGATGAGGTGTTCGACCTGGAGCGGATGGCCGAGGAGGACCGGCGCACGCTGGTGGGCGAGGCCGCGCTGCTGGCGGCGCTGCGCCGGGGCCGCACCGGGCGGATGAGCGACGTGGTGGCCACCATCCAGCGCGAGCAGGACCGGGTGATCCGCTCGGGCCTGGCCGGGGCGCTGGTGGTGCAGGGCGGGCCGGGCACCGGCAAGACGGTGGCGGCGCTGCACCGGGCGGCCTACCTGCTCTACACCCATCGCGACACGCTGGAGCGGCGCGGGGTGCTGGTGGTGGGGCCCAACGCGATGTTCCTGCGCTACATCAGCCAGGTGCTGCCGTCGCTGGGCGAGACGCAGGTGGTGCTGGCCACGGTGGGCGAGCTGTTCCCGGGCGTGAGGGCCACCGAGCAGGACCCGCCGCGCACCGCGGTGGTCAAGGGCGATCCGCGCATGGCCGAGCTGGTGGCCGCGGCGGTGGCCGATCGGCAGCGGGTGCCCGACGGCGACCTGGAGGTCGAGGTGGAGGGCGAGGTCCTGCGCGTGGAGCACGCGGTGTGCGAGCGGATCAGGGATCGGGCGCGTGCCGTACGGCTGCCGCACAACATGGCGCGCAAGCTGTTCGTCACCGAGATGCTGCGGGAGCTGGCCAGGGCGCAGGCGCGGCTGTTTGAGGAGGCGACGGCGCTGACGAACTTCTTCTCCGAGCGCGAGGCGGCCGAGCTGGAGCGGCGGCTGGCCGAGGAGGCCCCGCCGGTGCTGGAGGAGGAGGATACCGAGGCCGACCTGGCCTATGCGGCCGAGACGCTGTGGGGCTATCCGCAGGTGCGGGCGGCGATCGAGGAGCTGTGGCCGGAGCTGACGCCGCAGCAGCTGGTGGCCGGCCTGCTGGCCGATCCGGGCCGGCTGGCCCCCGCCGATCTGGACTGGGAGGCCCTGCTGCGGCACGGCACCCCCGACGGGCCGTGGACGGTCGGGGACGTGCCGCTGCTGGATGAGGCGGCCGAGCTGCTGGGGGAGGACGATTCGGCGCGGCGGGCGGCCGAGCGGCGGGCCGCCAAGGAGCGCGAGGAGGCCGAGCTGTATGCGCGGGAGGTGCTGGAGGTCTCCGGCGTGGCGGCCGAGGGGCTGCGGGAGATGCGGGCCGACATGCTGGCCGAGCGGCACCGGGACGCCGGTCCGGCGCTGAGCACGGCCGAGCGGGCCAAGGCGGACCGCACCTGGGCCTACGGGCACGTGATCGTCGATGAGGCGCAGGAGCTGTCGCCGATGGCCTGGCGGATGATCATGCGGCGGGTGCCGGCGCGGTCGCTGACGGTGGTGGGCGACGTCGCCCAGACCGGTTCGGCCGCGGGGGCCCGTTCGTGGGGGGAGGTGCTGGACCCCTACCTGGCGGGCCGCTGGCGGGAGGAGCGGCTGCTGATCAACTATCGCACGCCGGTGGAGATCATGGAGGTGGCGCGGCGGGTGCTGGCCCTGGTGGATCCGGCGCTGGAGCCGCCGGAGTCGGTGCGGTCGGGCGGCGATCGGCCGCGGGCGGTGCGCTGCGCGGTGGAGGACCTGCCCGCTCTGGTGGCCGGGGAGGCGGCGGCGATCGAGGAGGGCCGCGTGGGCGTGGTGTGCTCGGATGCGGCGCATCCGGCGGTGCTGAAGCTGTTCCCGGGCGCCGACGACGTGGACGCGCCGGTGGCGGTGCTGACCGTGACGCAGGCCAAGGGGCTGGAGTTCGACGCGGTGGTGGTGGTCGACCCGGCCGGGATCCTGGCCCAGCCGCAGGGGGCGCGGGATCTGTATGTGGCGGTGACCAGGGCGACGCGGCGGCTGACCGTCGCCTACGACAGGGAGCTGCCGGACGTGCTCCGCGACTGTGAATCTACAATGTAAAGCCAAGGGGATAGGAGAACACTCAGACTCACTCTCGTAAACCCTTTAGCAACGAGGTCACAGGTCTTCGGCGATCTCGCGGATCTTCGTGGTGACGTGGTCGAGGGCGCGCAGCGTCTCGAGGTCGAGGCGCTGCATGATCTGCCGGTAGCGGGCCAGGCCGGCGTCGGTGATCTCCCGGACGAGGGCGCGGCCGGTGTCGGTGAGCTCGATGCGGCGTACGCGCCGGTCGCGTGGGTCTTCGTAGCGGTTGACGAGGTTGTGGGCGATGAGCCTGTCGACGATGCCGGTGACGGTGCCGAGGCTGACGCCGAGGCGTTGGGCGAGGTCTTGGCCGGAGGCGGTGCCGTACTCGGCGAGCATGATGACGACGTGCAGCTGGCGCACGGTGAGGTTGCTGGTGAACAGGGGGGAGCGGTGCTGGAGGAACAGGCGGTTGAGGTGGCGTTGGGTTTCGCTGATGCGTTTGATCAGTTCGTCGCGTTCGTCGGTCACCCTCACCCCTTGTTTCCTGAGAAGGTTATCAGGAACGTTCAGCGGCGTTAAATATTCGCCCAAGGCGAAGTGTTAGCCTGGGGCGCATGACTGCCCTGGCCCGTCTGAGTCTGGCGAACCGCAGCCTGGTGGTGTTGATCGCGCTGGTGCTCAGCGCTTTCGGTGTGTTCGCGATCCCGCAGTTGAAGCAGCAGTTGTTTCCGTCGCTGGCGTTTCCGGGCGCGTTCGTGGTGGCGGCGTATCCGGGGGCGTCGCCGGAGATCGTGGAGGAGCAGGTCACCGAGCCGATCGAGGATGCGCTCAAGGGGCTTGAGGGTGTGGAGGAGGTGCGGTCGGCCTCGCGGGAGGGGGTCTCGCAGGTTCAGCTGGCCTTCGCTTACGGCACCGACATCGAGGCGTCGGTGAGCCGGATGCAGCAGGCGATCTCGCGGGCGACCTTGCCGGAGGCGGTGGAGCCTCAGGTGGTGGCGGGCAACACCGATGACATTCCGGTGATGGTGCTGGCGGTGGGGGATGGGGGTGATCCGCGGGCGATGGCCGAGAAGCTGCGGCGGATCGTGTTGCCGGAGCTGCGGGGCATCGAGGGGGTGCGGGAGGTCGCGGTCACCGGGGTGCGGGATGAGACGGTGGTGATCCGGCCGGATCTGGGGAGGATGGCGCTGGCGGGGGTGTCGCCGGCGCAGGTCGCGGAGGTGTTGCGGGCCAATGGCACGCCGGTGCCGGCGGGGGCGTTGGCGCAGGATGGCCGGTCGTTGACGGTGCAGGTGGGTGAGCGGGTCGATTCGCTGGAGGAGTTGAGGGGGCTGTTTTTGACGCCCGTTCAGCCGCAGCGGCAGGTTCAGGTTCCGCCGTCTTCGGGGCAGCAGCAGGGTCGGCTTCCGCAGGGGCAGCAGCTCAAGCCGGTGAGGCTGGGTGATGTGGCCACGGTCGAGCAGGGGTTGGCCGAGGCGACGACGGTGACGCGGACGGACGGCAAGCCGAGCCTGGGTGTGTCGATCACGATGGCGCCGGACGGGAACGCGGTGAGCATTTCGCATGCCGTACGGGGGAAGCTTTCGGAGTTCACGCGGGCGCTGGGGGATTCGTCGGACACGGCGGTGAGTGTGGTGTTCGATCAGGCGCCGTATGTGGAGCGGTCGATTGAGGATCTGACGACCGAGGGGTTGCTGGGGCTGGCGTTCGCCGTTTTGGTGATCTTGGTGTTCTTGTTGTCGGTGCGTTCGACGCTGGTGACGGCGGTGTCGATTCCGCTGTCGGTGGTGATCGCGTTGATCGCGTTGTGGGCGGGTGACTACTCGCTGAACATGCTGACGCTGGGGGCGCTGACGATCGCGGTGGGCCGGGTGGTGGACGACTCGATCGTGGTGCTGGAGAACATCAAGCGGCATCTGGGGTACGGCGAGGCCAAGCGTGAGGCGATCGTCGCGGCGGTGCGTGAGGTGGCGGGGGCGGTGACGGCCTCGACGCTGACGACGGTGGCGGTGTTCGCGCCGATCGCGTTCGTGGGCGGCATGGTGGGTGAGCTGTTCGCGCCGTTCGCGATCACGGTGACGGTGGCGTTGCTGGCTTCGCTGGTGGTGTCGCTGACGGTGATCCCGGTGCTGGCGTTGTGGTTTTTGAAGGCTTCGCCGCTGTCGCCGGAGCAGGCGCGGGCGGTGCAGGAGCGGGAGCTGCGCAGCCCGTTGCAGCGGGCGTATGTGCCGGTGTTGCGGTTCGCGACGCGGCGGCGGCTGGTGACGCTGGCGGCGGGGCTGGTGGTCTTCGTGGTGACGATGGGCCTGGCGGGCCGGTTGGAGACCAACTTTTTGGACTCCTCGGGGCAGGACACGATCACGATGACGCAGCGGATGCCGGCGGGCACGGATCTGGCCACCTCCGATGCGGCGGCCAAGAAGGTGGAGGCCGAGCTGGCCGATCTGGAGGGGGTGGCGTCCTATCAGGTGACGGTGGGCGGCGGCAATCAGATGATGGGCGGGGTGGGCGGTTCGGCGGACCGGGTCACCTATTCGATCACCGTGGCGGAGGGGACCGACACGCCGGCGCTGGAGGAGCGGCTGCGGCGGCGGGTCGCGGGCCTGGCCGGTGTGGGGGAGGTCACGGTCGGCGCCGCCGGCGGCGGGGGTGGCGGGCTGGCGAGCGATCAGGTGCAGGTGATCGTGCGGGGTGCGGATCTGCAGGCGTCGGCCGATGCGGTGGCGGCGGCGATGAAGGAGCTGCCGGGGCTGCGGGATGTGACCTCCAACCTGGAAAACAGCGCGCCGCGGGTGGTGGTGCGGGTGGACCGGGAGAAGGCGGCGGCGCGGGGGCTGTCGGAGGCGCAGATCGGGCAGTTGGTGGCGCAGGCGTTCCGTGGGGCGCCGTTGGGTGAGCTGACGTTGGAGGGGCGTGCCAGCCGGGTGGTGTTGCGGGTCGGTGAGGCGCCTGGGGATGTGGAGGCGCTGGAGCGGCTGCAGCTGGCCACCTCGTCGGGGCTGGTGCGGTTGTCGTCGGTGGCCGAGGTGGAGCAGGTGGCGGGGCCTGCGCAGATCACGCGGATCGACGGGGAGCGGTCGGCGACGGTGTCGGCCAAGGTGGTGGGCAGTGATCTGGGTGCGGTGAGCCGGGAGCTGACGGCCAAGCTGGACGCGCTCGGGGTGGAGTATGAGATGGGCGGGGTGTCGGCCGATCAGGCGGAGGCGTTCGCCGATTTGGGGATGGCGATGCTGGCGGCGATCGCGATCGTGTTTTTGATCATGGTGGCGACGTTCCGCAGCCTGGTGCAGCCGCTGATCTTGCTGGTGTCGGTGCCGTTCGCGGCGACGGGGGCGGTGGGGCTGCTGGTGGCGACCGGCACGCCGTTGGGGGTGCCGGCGTTGATCGGCATGCTGATGCTGATCGGCATCGTGGTGACCAACGCGATCGTGCTGATCGATCTGGTCAACCAGTATCGGGCGCAGGGCATGGGGATCGTCGAGGCCGTGGTGGAGGGTGGCCGGCGCCGGTTGCGGCCGATCCTGATGACGGCGGTGGCGACGATCTGCGCGCTGACGCCGATGGCGTTGGGGGTGACCGGGTCGGGCGGGTTCATCTCCCGGCCGCTGGCGATCGTGGTGATCGGGGGGCTGGTGTCCTCGACGCTGCTGACGCTGGTGCTGGTGCCGACGCTCTACGTTCTGGTGGAGCGGGCCAAGGAGCGGCTGCGGCGGGGCGGGCCGCGGCGGGGCGGGCCGCGGCGGCAGGCGCCGGCCGGGGAGTTGCAGCCGGTCGGGTGAGCGCGGGGTAGGCCGGGGGTACGGCGGGGCCGTACCCCCTGATGGGTTGTGGGCGGGTGGCGGCGATAGGCTGGGGCAACGTGAAGCCGCTTATCCCCAACGTCCTGGCCGCCCGCTATGCCTCGCCGGAGCTGGCCCGTATCTGGTCTCCCGAAGCCAAGGTGGTCGCCGAGCGGCGGCTGTGGCTGGCGGTGCTGCGGGCGCAGGCCGAGCTGGGGGTGGCGGTGCCCGAGGGGGTGCTGGCCGACTACGAGAAGGTGGTCGAGCAGGTCGATCTGGCCTCCATCGCCGAGCGGGAGCGGGTGAGCAGGCACGATGTGAAGGCCCGCATCGAGGAGTTCAACGCCCTGGCGGGGCATGAGCATGTGCACAAGGGCATGACCTCGCGCGATCTGACCGAGAACGTCGAGCAGCTGCAGATCCGCGACAGCCTGCTGCTGGTGCGTGACCGGGTGGTGGCGCTGCTGGGGCGGCTGGCGTCGCTGGCGCAGGAGCATGAGGCGAGCGTGGTGGCGGGCCGTTCGCACAATGTGGCGGCGCAGGCCACCACGCTGGGCAAGCGGTTTGCCACGGCGGCCGATGAGCTGCTGGTGGCCTTCGGCCGGTTGGAGGAGCTGCTGGCGCGTTATCCGCTGCGGGGTCTCAAAGGGCCGGTGGGCACCGCGCAGGACATGCTGGATCTGCTGGGCGGGGATCGTGCCAAGCTGGCCGAGCTGGAGGATCGGGTGGCGGCGCATCTGGGGTTCGCGCGGCGGCTGACCAGCGTGGGGCAGGTGTATCCGCGGTCGCTGGACTATGAGGTGGTCTCGGCGCTGGTGCAGTTGGCGGCGGCGCCGTCGTCGCTGGCGGTGACGATCCGGCTGATGGCGGGGCATGAGCTGGTGACCGAGGGGTTCGCACAGGGGCAGGTGGGGTCCTCGGCGATGCCGCACAAGATGAACACCCGCTCGTGTGAGCGGGTCAACGGGCTGATGGTGGTGCTGCGCGGCTATGCCTCCATGGCCGGGGAGCTGGCGGGAGGCCAGTGGAATGAGGGGGATGTCTCCTGCAGCGTGGTGCGGCGGGTGGCGTTGCCGGATGCGTTCTTCGCCTTCGACGGGCTGGTGGAGACGATGCTGACGGTGCTGGATGAGTTCGGCGCGTTCCCGGCGGTGATCGCGGCGGAGCTGGACCGCTATCTGCCGTTCCTGGCGACGACGAAGATGCTGATGGCGGCGGTGCGGGCGGGGATGGGCCGCGAGCGGGCGCACGAGCTGATCAAGGAGCATGCGGTGGCGGCGGCGCTGGCGATGCGGCAGCGGGGGGCGGCCAACACGCTGGTGGAGCGGCTGGCGGGCGATGAGCGGTTCCCGCTGGACCGGGCGGCTTTGGAGGGGCTGCTGGCGGATCGGGTGTCGTTCACGGGGGCGGCCTCCGACCAGGTGGAGGCGGTCTCGCGGCGGGTGGGCGAGGTGGTGGCGGCCCATCCGGAGGCGGCGGCCTACCGGCCCGGCGCCATCTTGTGATCCGCCGGTTGCGCACCCTGGCGCAGGTGGCGGCCGCGTGCGGGGATGACGACCTGGTGATGTGGGCGGCGCAGGACCTGTCGCGCGGCCGGGTGTGGGCGTGCGGGGATGCGGGGGATGCGGGGGATGCTGTGGTGGCGGCCTGCCCGGGGTTGGCGCGGCGGGACCGGATGGCGGTGTGGGGCGATGCGGCGGGTGCGGCGCGGCTGGTGGAGCACGCGCTGGGCGAGCTGGGGCCGTCGTTTCGGCCGCTGGGGGAGGCCGATCTGGTCGCCGCGGTGGCCTCGAAGGTGGCGGGCCTGGTGGTGGCGGGGGCGTTTTCGTGGATGAGCCTGGCGCGGGCGCCGGCTGGCGGGGCGACCGGCGGGGTGGGGTGGCTGCCGCCGCAGGCGGAAGGGGAGGTGGCCGCGCTGCTGGCCCGGCATGCGCCGCAGTCGTATGCGGTGCCGGGGATGGCGGGGGTGGCGCGCTGGGCCGGTGTGCGGGTGGGCGGCGAGCTGGCCTCGGTGGCGGCCGAGGCGTGGAGCGCGCCGTCGGTGGGGCTGGTGGCGGGGGTGGCGACCGTGGCGGCGTATCGGGGGCGCGGGCTGGCCGAGCGGGTGTGCCGGTGGGTGGCGGGTGAGCTGGTGGCCCGCTATGGGCGGGCGGCGCTGATGGTCGATGACGACAATGCGGCGGCTTTGCGGGTGTATGGGCGGCTGGGGTTTACGCGGCGCCGGATCGCGGCCGCCGCCCTGGCCGCCTGACGGGCTCGCTGTGCCTGTGGCCGTTTCTCCGGTGCGGGTGTGCCGCGTGCGCGCCGACGTCTGGAACCCCTTTGCCTGGCCGGCGCGTCGCCCACCGGGGACATTCTCCCCCTCCTTGTCCTATCGTCTTGCCGTCACGTTGGCGGGTCATGTGAGGGGCGGCGCGGAGGTGACAGTGGGTGGGCGCTAAATCGGATGAATCCCTCGATTCTGTCAGGCACAGTTGACGGGGTGATGAGCGGATTCGTGCCCGGGCTGGAGCTGTCGCGGGCCTTCTACGCCCAGGTGGTGGCGCCGCTGTTGCGGGATGTACGGCACAGCGCGGCGTTGATCGGGCCGGGGTCGGAGGTGCTGGCCTTCGACACCGCGCGGTCGGTGGATCACGACTGGGGGCCGCGGGTGCTGGTGTTCGTCGAGCCGGGCGCGGCCGAGCGGGTGCGGGGGCGGGTGGCGGCTGAGCTGCCGGAGCGCTTTGGCGGGTATCGGACGGTGTTCGCCTATCGCGGGGTGCTGGGCCCGGGGGCGACGGTGAGTGAGCTGGGGCCGTGGCTGAGCGGGGTGCTGGGGTTCGACCCGCGCGAGGGGGTGGGGGTGGCGGACTGGCTGGCGGTTCCCTGGCAGCGGCTGGCGGAGGTGACCGCGGGCGAGGTGTTCCACGACGGGCTGGGGGAGCTGGAGGCGGTGCGGGCGGCGTTGCGCTGGTATCCGGCTGATGTGTGGCGGTATGTGCTGGCCTGCCAGTGGCGGCGGCTGGCGGCGGAGGAATCGTTTCCGGGCCGGTGCGCCGAGGTGGGCGATGAGCTGGGCTCGGCGGTGGTGACGGCGCGGCTGGTGCGAGAGGCGATGCGGCTGGCGTTGCTGATGCGCCGCCGCTATCCGCCCTATGCCAAGTGGCTGGGCAGCGCGTTGCGGCGGGTGCCGGGGTCGCTGGAGCTGGGTGAGGCGCTGGCGGCGGCGCTCGCGGCCCGATCCTGGCCGAATCGGGAGGCCGGGTTGTGCGCCGCCTATGAGCTGCTGGCCGGCTGGCACAACCGCCTGGGACTGACCGAGCCGCTGCAGGGGCGGGTGCGCGCCTTTCACGACCGGCCGTTCCGGGTGATCGGCGGGGAGCGGTTCGCCCAGGCGCTGCTGGCGCGGGTGACCGACCCGGCCGTGCGGGCGTTGCCCGAGGTGGGGTGTGTGGACCAGCTAGGGGAGGCCAGCGAGGTGCTGGTACGGCCCCAGCTGGCCCGCCGGGTGGCCGCCGCCGGGCTGGGCCTGGACTAGCCGCAGCACAGCCGGCCGGCTGCCGTGGGTCACGTCCGGCCGGCTGTGCTGCGGGTCAACGGTGGGTGGCCAGGGCGGTGGCGAGCCGGTCGACGTGGTCGGCCCAGTCCTGCGGATCGCCGTCGGCGCTGGTGAGGATGAGGCGCGCGCCGTGGCCGGTGCCTTCGGTCAGCTCCCAGCGGACGCTGCCGTGGGCGGTGCCGTACTCCAGGAGTTTGGCGGGCTCCGCACGGGTGACGGGGCCGGGCGTGACCGGCGGGATGGTGAAGGGCGCGGGCGGCGGCTCGCCTGGGGCGGCCCGCGGGCCGCCCCAGGCTTGCCAGGCCAGGTCGGCGGGTGCGGTGAGCTGGCGTTCCACGCGGGTCAGGCCGCCGGCTGTCTCGGGCCGGTGCAGGCCGAACTGGTGCACGTAGTGCTCATGCAGGGCGGTGTGGTCCGGTACGGCCTGGCTGGTGGGCTGGTCGGTGGGCTGGGGGCGGCCCGCCAGGTGGGTCTTGAGGGCGGCCAGGCAGATGTGCCAGCCGGAGGCGAAGCTGGCGGCGCCGTAGCGGTCGGCGAAGGTGTGGGTGAGCAGCAGCACGCTGCCCTCGCCGTCGGGGAGGATCTCCCAGCGCAGGTGGTCCTCGCCCCAGGTGAAGGCGAACAGGCGGGGCGGGTCGCGGTCGGTGATGACGCCGTCGGGGCCGAAGGAGAAGCGGATGCGGTTGCCGTCGATGGCGACCTCGGCGGGGAACCAGGCGGCCAGGTGCTCGGGCTCGGTGAGGGCGCGCCAGACCTTGTCCGGCGGGTGGGGCAGGCGGCGGCGCATGTGGAGCTGGGCGGGGGCGGTGCCGGTCAGGCGGTCCTCGCGCATCTCGCCGCCCGCCTCGCCGCCTGTCCCCTGAGCCATCCCGCCGTTCATGCCGCCGTTCATGCCGTTGTCCGCGCCGCCGTTCATGTCGGGGCTCATGTCGGGGTTCATCCGGGTGGTCCTTCCATGGTGTCCAGGTGCGCCTGCAGGGCGTCCAGGTGCGCCTGCAGGGCGTCCAGGCTGTCGCTCCACAGCCGCCGGTAGGGGGCCAGCCAGGCGTCGATCTCGGCCAGCGGCTCCGGACGCAGCTCATACCAGCGGCGCTGGGCGTCCTTGCGGACGGTGACCAGGCCGGCCTCGCGCAGCACGCGCAGGTGCTTGGAGGTGCCCGGCTGGCTCAGGCCCAGGTGGGCGGTCAGTTCGCCGACCAGGCGGGGCCGTACCAGCAGCAGGTCCAGGATGCGCCGGCGGGCCGGGTCGGCCAGGACGTCGAACGGGTGCGTCACCCCACCAAAATAGCCTACCGGTTATATTTCCACAGGGTTATAAAATGCTGTGGGTGAACACGCGCCCGCCAGGCGGCCGGGCGGGGCTAGGGTCAATGCCGGGTAGTTAAGGCCCACCGCGTGTTGTCAAGTCGGGGC
>NZ_MSZZ01000033.1 GCF_002093975.1 Thermoactinospora rubra | reverse complement strand
GGCACAGGCTGAATCCCCGGCATTCATGCCGGGGAGCACGTCAATCCCCTAACTTCGCCACTCCTCCTGGTAGTCGGGGTGATCGGCGTACGGCGCGGCCAGGTTGCGCAGCATCTCGTGGGCGGCCTGGCGCATGCTGTGGATCTCGTGCTCGGTGACCTGGGTGTCGTGCTCGGTGTTCCAGCCGCCCATGTACTCGGTAAGGCCGACGAGCCGCCGCCTGGCCTCCACCTCGCGCAGCACGCGGGCCGGGTCGTGGCGGGCGATGTGCTCGGCGGTGAACAGCCCGTTGTATGTCCCGTTCCAGCGCCGACCTAGCTTGCGCTTCACGTCAGGATGTGGATCGTCAACCACGAGGATCCTCCCGTCTGTCGCCTCGTCGTCGAAGATCCACGACGATGCCGGTGGGTGGCAGCCGCACACCTCTGCGGCCCTGCGTGCCGCACGCTCGTCCTCGTCGAGGCGGGCGCGGACGAAAGCGGTCAGGTCATCCACGGCAAGCCCTCCGTACGGCGTCGGCCAGTGCTTGCGCGTTCTCGGGTGCGATGAGCGCGCTGGCGATCGTCATGGGCTTCTCGTCGTCGTCGTAGACCGTAAGCTCGGCGGCGCCGCTGCTGACGGCCGACACGGTGATGCGGCGGCCGACCCAGGTCCTCCAGCTCCAGCTCGAAGTCCACGAGCTCATCCATCGCGCTTCTCCCGACGTACAGTCCTTGCCGCCCAATCTCCGTCGTTGCCGAGCCGGCGCTGTACGGCGACGAGCTTGAGGATGGCGTTGGCGACGTCTTCGGCCTGGTCCGGGTTGAGGTGGATCTCGTGGCCGTGCGTGGTCTTGGGGTCGCCCTCGCCGACGGTGATGCGGACGCACTGGTCGACGCCGATGTCCGAGGCTATGTCGATCCAGCCGGGCAGGTCTTCGTCACCGGGGACGCCCTGGACAACTTCCAGCCAGAGGTAGGTGCCGTGGGTGCTCATCGGCCGCACCTCGGGCACTTTCCGCAGTTCGCGCACCGCTCAGGTTCTTTGGGAGTGGGCTCGATGATCTGGGAGGAAGCGGGCAACGGCGCTCGGGGCTCTGGCCACTTCACTCCTGGGACCTCGCCAGTCCTGCGCTTCACGATGCCTCCCCGTAGTAGTACTGGGAGCGTCCGTCCCCCCAGACCAGCACGGCGCTGCCGTCGAGCCGATTCTTCTCGATGTGGGCTCGTGGCCGCTCGCCGTTTCCGTCCTCGCACTTGGGGTTGGTGCAGCGGACGCGGCCGGACTCCTGGGCGACGCGGAGCGAGTAGGTGCGGCAGTAGGGGCACTCGGGCGGCAGCTGGCCCTTGGGGACGTGGATGGGGATCCACCGCTCGCTTTCACCGATGTCGCGGATCTGCCGGGTCTGCTCGATCCACCGGTTGAGCTCGCGCACGGCGTGGCGGGCGAGCTCGTCGGGCACACCGTGCACGAGGCGGATAATCGAGTCGAGGGCGGCCATGGTGTTGCCGTCCGAGCCGCCGCGGTCCTCTCCCGAGTGGCCGGTGATCTGGTAGCGCAGCAGCCGCTCCAGGTCGCGGACGCCAGCGTGGATGGTCATGAGGACGGGGCCGGCCTCGGGGTGCCAGGGTGCGGGTGAGCCGCTGACCTTGTGGTGACCCGTGGTGCCCCTGGTGGGGTCGGCCACGGATTCTGGCAGCAGCTCGGCTAGTCGGGCCAGGAGTGGTTTGAGTTCGGCGGCCAGCTGGCCGACTTCCTGGGCGGGCGTCAAGGTCCCTCCTTTCGTTGGCTCTTCTGTGGGCCGGCGTGGCTTGGCCAGGGTGGGCAGGTCGGGCACGGCGCGGTTGGTCGGTGCGGGTACGGCGCGGCAGGGCTAGTCGGTGCGGGGGAGGCGGGGGTCGGTTCGGCATGTCGTGGGGGGCGGGCTGGGCGAGGATTGGCTCGGCTGGTCGGTGCGGGCGAGGCGGGGACTGGCTTGTCGGCGTGGCAAGACCTGGCACGGCGCGGTGCGGCGTGGCATGTCGGCGCGGCGCGGCTGGACTGGGGCTGACCGGTCGGCTTGGGGTGGCTAGCCGTATCTCGATCACGGCGTCGCGGGTGGCCGGGGCGCGACGGCCCCGGCCTGGCTCACTGGCGGTCGAAGGCGAGCAGCTCGAACTTCCCGTCCGAGCGGCCCCGGTCGGCGCCGAGGCCGATGTCCTCACCCCGCTCCCAGATGCGGCCCCACTCCTCGGCGCTGAGGAAGTCGTCGTGGACCCGCACGGTGAACTCCAGGATCGGACGCTCGACGTACTCCACGCGGTTGATGCTGGACCTCGGCCCCTGCGGGGTCTTGACGTGCTTGATCCGCTCCTCGACCCCGGTCGGCTCGAACACGCCGAGGCCGATGTAGATCTCCGGGACGAAGACCCGCTCGGCGAGCGTGGCCATCAGCCCCTTCCTGAACCCGTTCGCGATCTTCTTCTTGCTGGGGAAGTCGACGCCGGGGTAGGCGGAGTTGGACCACTCCTTGAGCGCCGCCTTCACGCAGCGGCCCTCGAAGACCAGCTCGCCGTCAGACGCGCGCTTGAACCCGTTGACGCTGACCTCCGCCTCGCCGGACTCCAGGACGGCCTGCGCCAGCTCGTCGGCGGACGGCTGCCGGTCCGGGAAACGCTCGCGCAGCGTCGCCTCGGCGAGCTCCTGAAGGTCGCGGTCGCCCAGCTCCAGGCGCGTCTTGAGCCAGGACTTGATGACGCTGGGCGAGCTGGGCACGCCGCCCACCAGCTTGTCGATGATCTGGAGCCGCACGCGGTAGACGGCGACGAACGCGGGCCCGGCCTGGGTGTGCTCGGGCGGGGCTGTGGCCGCAGGCTTGCGCGTCACGGCGTCGCGCACGGCGATCAGCGCGTTGATCAGCGGCAGCTCGGCGACCGCGCCGGTCCGCTCGGCGACGGCCTTGAGCCGGTCGAGCTCGGCGCCGTCCACGATGGTCTTGACGTAGTCCTTGAGGACCGGCATGACGGTGCGCAGGTACTCGGCGTCCGCGGTCTTCTGCTGGTCGATGATGCTGGTCATAGCGCACCTTTGGAGACGGCGGCCATGTCGATGTCGCCGGCGAAGAGGACGACGGCGGAGAGCTGGAGCTGGTCTCGGAGGGCGGCGGCGGTGGCGGCGACTCGTTCGGGGATGGTGCCGACGTTGCCGATGATGAGGGCGTCGCCGGGCCGGACGAGCAGGACGCGGGTGGGCTGGACGGTGACGGTCTCGGTGTCCTCGGCGAGGGTGCCGGGTTCGAGGCGGAAGCCGACGCTGCGGATGGTGGTGACGTAGCGGGGCTGCTTGGGGTCGTCGCCGAGCTTGCGTCGCAGCCAGGCGATGTGCATGTCGAGGGTCTTGCTGTCGCCGTACCGGCTTCCCCAGACCTCGCCCATGAGTTCCTCGCGCCTGACGGCCTTGCCGACGTTGCTGGCGAGGTAGGCGAGGACGGCGAATTCTTTGGGGGTGAGCTTGAGTGATTGGTCGCCGATCCAGGCGCGGTGGGCGTCGATATCGATACGGATGCGGGGGGTGGCGTCAGCCATCTCGGTCCTTTCGTTCGGCGAGCAGCATGGCGAGGGCGATCGTCCAGGTGATGGGCCACAGCATGGTGTAGGCCACGGCCACGACGACGACGAAGGTGCGGCGTGACACCCTGGCTTCGCGGGCGAGCAGGTCGACGGTCCATGGCCGGAGGGTGAGCGGGATGCCGACGAGGGCGAGGGAGGCGTAGACGCCGAGGATGTAGACGGCGGCCAGCGGGTGCTCAGGCATCCGGCCTCCGCTCGTGGTTGATCTCGTCCATCAGCAGTTGGGTGGACGGGTTGGGCTGGTGTCCGAGCGCGGCGTGGGCGAGCCGGTTGAGGTCGCGCTGGATGGTGCGGCGGGCGATCTCCTCCAGCGCTTTCCGCTGGCGGTCGCACACCTCGCGCAGGACGAGGTTCTCGTAGGCGAGCGGGTTCTCAGCCATCACGCCTCCGTTCGTTGCGCTTCGGCGCGGGCTCAGGCCCGTCGAGCGGCGCGAGTTCGTGCACGCTGGCCTCCTCCCGGGAATGCGACCCTGGTCCAGATCTCGCAGCCGAGAGCGGCCTCGAGGATGCGGAGGTTCGACAGGCGAGGGCTGCGCAGGCCGGTCTCCCACAGACGGAGGGTGTTGGGGCTGATGCCGGTCTTGCGGGCCAGGGCCTCGCGGCTGAGCCCGAGGTCGCGGCGGCGTTTGGTGAGGTAGACGATGATTGGGTCAGGTTCGGGGATCATGGGGCGTGCTCCTTCCGCTCGCCGAGCTGGAGGAGCTCGAGCGCGTGGGCACGGCCGGCCGGGGTGAGCCGGTAGAAGCGGCGGCGTGGCCCGAGAGCGCGCTCAGGCTCCCACTCGCCGCGGATCCAGCCCGCCATCTCCAGCCGGTCGAGGCAGATGTAGACGTTGCCGTAGCCGACCTTGCCGAGGTCGGCGATGCGGAGTCCGGACAGGCCGGGCGCGTCGGACAGCAGGACGGTGAGGACGCGTCGCATGGACTTGGTGGCGGGGATGCCGTCGACGCGGCGGGGCGGCCGGAGGGCGTCGGTCCACCAGTCGTTGGCGCTGGCGAGCCAGAACAGGAGCACGACGGCGACGAGCGCGGCGTAGGTGCTGGCGTCGGGGTTCTCAGCCCGGATCAGGATGGCGATGGCGGCGAAGCCGACGGCGCCGAGGAAGCGGATCACGCCTCCTCCTCGGTGCCATCGGGCCAGACGATGCGGGGACGCACCTCGACGGCGCGGCCGTTCTCGATGGCCACGCGCCAGATGTCAGGCGATTCCTCGCCGCGCACGAGGATGAAGCCGGTGAACGTACGGCCGGCGCCGTGCGCGTCGACGATGGCCTGGACGTCGGTGACCAGGCTGTGGGCGCGGAGCTCGTCGGCCTGGGAGGGGCGGATGGCGACGGCTTCCCGGCGGGTCAGCGTGCCCTCGTCGGTCTCCTTGGTCTCCTCGACGACGCGGAGCCAGGTGAGCCGTTCCCACTCCTTCCGCTCGGGGGTGCGGACGAAGGGGCTGTGCTGGAGCTCGCGCCATGGGATGGGCGGCTCGATGATGATCTCGCCGGATAGGTAGCTGACGTACCCCATCACACCCCCTCAGTGGAAGACCATCGCGCAGCCGTGCTCGACGCAGTGCTCCATGCCTGCGATGAGCGCCTCGGCGGCGCGCCGGTCGTAGTCGGTCTCTGGCCAGGTGGCGACGATCTCCCGGAGTCGCGGGAGGACCTCCTCGCATTCCCGTGCGAGGAGGTAGCCGCCACAGTCGGAGTGGTCGAGCAGCGGCTTCAACGAGGTCTGCACCTCGTCCCACCGCTTGCCGACCCAGGTGTCAGGCGCATCGAAAGGCTTGAAGCCCTCCATCTCGTCGAGGGCAAACCCTTCGGCCACGGCGAGACGCTCACGGAAGCGGTTAAAGCCGGAGTAGCTCCAGCTCGCGCCGCCTGGGCTGATGTTGAGTCCCATCAGATCAGGCTCCCCTGGCGGTCGTTCTCGTTGGTCTTGCGGACGCGGGAGACGAGCTTGAGCCGCCGCGTGCCCACCAGCACCTCGGGGTTCTCCTGGCGGCCGGCCTCGTCGACGAGGCGGACGATGTAGTCGTCGGTCTCGACGGCGAACCAGGGGCGGCCCTCGTCGTCGCGCCAGAGGTCGCCGGGGCGGGGCGGCCAGATGAGGTCGTCGGCGGCGCGGCGGAGGTTGTCGCGGTGGATGCCGTAGCCGGTGATGTTCTCGTCGTCGAGGGTGCCCTCGGCGGTGCGCACCGTGTAGAGCGCCTTGAGGACTTCGCGGATCTTCTCCTGGTGGTCAGGACCCGGGACCTCAAGCTGGGTAATGCGGAGCTTGACGGTCTCCTGCTTGTCCTCGGTCTCTGCCGGCTCGGCACGCTCGACGTGGGCCAGCTCGATGACGGCGGGCCAGTGGCCGCCGCGCTTGGCGAACATCTCCGCGGCCCAGCCCTCCAGGGCCTTCTCCACGTACGTGGTGATCTTCGAGTCGAGCTTGACGGCGGTCATGCGGCTCCTTCGGTGATGGGCCAGATCTTGATGACGGCGCCCGGCACGGGCAGGGCGTCGGGGTCCGGCGAACCGGCGTAGACCTTGCGGGCACGGCAGGCGACAACCCGGGCGTCGTCGGCCCACACGCCCGCGTCGGTCAGCGCGTCCTCGGTCGAGCGGACCAACTTGCTCAGATCCGGCATGCGGTCCGGGTGACGGCGGCGCTTGGGCGCGCTCTTGGGCCGGGCGAGGGTGAAGCACATCTCCACGGCGAGCGGCTCATCCAGCGGCGGCCCCGACCGGCTGACGCGGGCCAGCGCCGCCCACTTGACCGCCTCACGCCACGGCCGGACCGCCTTGCTGGACTCGACCATGACGCCCCGGCCGACATGCCGCTTGCTGCCCTGCGGGGCCGGCGTGCCGACGACGGTGATGGTGAGCAGCGGGGGCGTCATGACGCCTCCAGCGGAGCTTGAGCCAGGCGCCTACGGCGTCTCGCGCGCAGCGACCACGCAACCGGCTTGGGGTCGGGACGGCGGCGCCACGCCTGCGTGTCGTCGGTCTGCAGCGGGCCGGGCCGCCAGGTTGCGGCTGCCAGCGGCCGGGACGCCACTTCGAACGCCAGCCAGATCGGGGTGTACACCGATCCTTCGCCGGGGGCGATGTCAGTGTCGAGGTCGCCGAACAGCGCGTTGCCCCGGCAGCCGCGGTGGCGGGCCGTACACCAGTGCTGACCGGCCACCGTGACCCCGCCCGGCGCATACGCCAGCACGGCGATGCCGAGCGCGCAGGCTTGCGCCACCTCCAGCGGCGTTGCCGCCGCGCGGCCGGATTCACCGAGCGCGAGGGCGGAGGCGGGCAGGTCGCCGCCGGGCCACTGCCACAGCAGGTCACCGCCCGCGGCGATCACCTCGGCGAGGTAGGCGGCCAGGCATTCCATGGTCGCGCCGTCGCACGAGGCGAGCGCCTCGATGAGCGTCGGGACGGCGGCGTGCACATCGGTCCAGGCCGTCATGCGATCGCCGCCTCGGGTGGGGCCAGGGCGACGGGCGAGTAGACCGGCAGCAGCCCGGCCACCGCAGTCACGTCCACCGCTGGCGCCCAGACGACCATGCCGTGCTTGGAGCCGACCTGGTAGGCCGGGAGGTCCAGCACGCTGGACCACGCCCGCCACAGCTCCTGGTCGACGATCGCCTGCTCGCCGTCGTCGCGGACGAGGAGCCGCCGCACGTACCCGTCGCGCTCGTACATCCACGGCGTCGCCGTCACCGTGTGCCGGGTGAGCAGGGCCAGGCGCGGCAGCATCTCGGCGACGACCAGCTCGGGCCCGAAGCCCTTCAGCTCCGCGGCCTCGATGGTGCCGCTGCCGTACAGGCGGTAGGTGCCGTCGATCGGCGTCCCCCAGGAGCGCACGAGGTCGCGGGGCAGCTGGATGCAGCCGTACGGCCAGGCGGCGAATCGATGGCCGTCTGTGCCGGTGGCCAGGGTGAACAGCCGATCGCCGTCGGCGACCAGGCGGCAAATCCGGGTGAGGCTCGCGACGGCGAGCCGGGTGGCGCGCGTCATGCGATCTCCTCGAACAGGCTGGGCTGCCCTTCAGGCGGGAGCGGTGGCTTGGGTACCTGCATGGCCCTGGCCCGCTCGCCGGGGTCGGTGGTGCGCCACTGGGCGATGCGGCAGTAGTCGGCGGACCTGTCGACGCTGATGCCGATACGGCCGAGGACGGAGGCGACGAGGGCAGTGGTGCCGGTCCCGCCGAACGGGTCGAGCACCACAGCTGGCCGTACGGGGGCAGTCGGCTCGGAGCAGGCGCAGGCGTAGCCGACGATGCGATCAGGGTTGGCGGCCTTGAGCGCGAGCCACGCCTTTGGGCGGGCGGTGTTCCGGCCGCCTGCTCGGTCGTAGGAGTTGTCTTGACCGAGGGTGGCTTTGTGGACCACAGGCCGCCGACCTTCACCACACGCGGTGCAGATGCCGGGCGGGGACCAGCCGCGGATGATCCGCCGCGGGAACTCCATCGGAAACGCGGCGTAGTGGTCGACGCCGAGATGGTCGGGAACGTTGAGCGGCTGGGTGGCGACCTCCCACACGCTGCCCGGCAGCGCACCGAGCGGGTTCACCGTGTCGGCCATCGCCCGACGCCGCTGGCCCGGAGGCGTCTCCCGCCGTACGCCCGGCCGACGTGCGTAGTCGCTGGCAGGCTCCCGGATCTCGTCAACCGCCGAGTAGTAGCGGAGCTGGAGCGTGAAGTGGAACCAGTGTTCGTGACTTCGGCGCACCCGGTCGGTGACGCTCTCCGGCAGACCATTCGGCTTGCCCCAGATCACCTCGGCCCGCAGGATGAGCCCGAGCTGGTCGATGCAGCCGAGCGCATACCGCCACGGGAGTCCGAGCAGGCTCTTGACCTTCAGGTCGGGGGTGTAGGACTGGCCCTGCATGCCAGCCTTCGTGTGGCCGACCTGGGCGGTCCTGCCGACAGGCGGAACGCGTGTCTGGCGGCTGGTCGAGTTGTAGGCATCCCCGAGGTTCAACCACAGCGAGCCGGTCGGCTTGAGTACGCGCATCCACTCTCGGGTGCAGTCCCATAGCGCCTCCAGGTACTCCCAGGGCGTGGGCTCGTTCCCGATCTGCCCAGCCAGGCTGGCGTCGCCGTCGCGGTAGTCGCGCAGCCCCCAGTAGGGCGGGCTCGTCACGACCAGGTCGACAGACAAGTCCGCCAGTGGGAGTGCCCGAGCATCGCCCCGCACGATCGCGAGCGTCATGCGCTGGCCTCCACGTCCGGGACGGGCTGCTGGGCGCGGTGCCACTGCCGATGGGCGCGGGCCTCCTCCTCGGCATCGGCCAGGACGATGTGCCTCGTGCCGCGCCAGCCACAGGAGCCGGTACGGCAGGCGGCCTGCTTGCGGGCGCCGGCGACGTATTCGATGGCGACGATGACCCGGGGCATCAGGCACCTCCGGTGATCGCGTCGTAGACGGCGCGCACGAGCCGGGCGTCGCCGAGAGCGGTGTGCTCCTCGTGCCGAGCTGGGTCGACGCCGACGGCCCGGTACAGGTCCAGGGACTTCCAGGGCAGCGACGGCAGGCTGTTCGCCGGGTGGAACTCCGAACCTTCGGGCTGCCGCGTGCCGTCCGGGCCGTCTGTGGCGTAGTCGTGGTGGCCAGCCACCACCCCGTACAGGTAGCCGACCGCGAGGGCCTCGACGTTGATCAGGTGGTAGTGGGCTGTCCAGCACTCGCCGTACCTGGCGAGGAAGCGCCGCAGGAACCGGAAGTCGAAGTCCGGCACGGCACCAACGACGTGCGCCCCTTCGAGCAGCTGGGCGAGTTTGTTCGCGACGGCCGCGGCGCCGGTGAAGCGGCGGCTATCCTCGTCGGGGTCGATGAGCGCGACCGCCTCGCCGGGCGCGTGGATACCGAGCACCCGCCGTTCGTAGTAGCGGCTGATCCGTAGCGACATGGGGTCTGCCGTGGATAGGTTGGGCCGGATCTGCCACAGGTACTCGACGTCGTCGTGGCCGTCGCGGCGCACGATGGCGGCGATCTCCCACACCTCGCCGCGGGTGTCATCCAGCGAAGTCGTCTCGGTGTCCAGGAACACGAGGTGGGGCATCAGGAGCTCCTCTCGGCGCGGGCGGCGAGCGCCGCCTTGGCGCGGCGGAACTCCTCGGTCGGCGCGGACGGCCGCTGGTCGACGGTCGGCGGCTGCAGCGCCTCGACCGGCCGCCAGCCGTGGCCGCGGACCATGAGCAGGAGCTCGGCGGCGCCGGCGGCCGGGTCGGACACGTCGTGGTCGGTGAGCCAGCGGGCGATCGCGGCTTCCAGGCGGCCCGCGTCGCGGTCGAAGGGGTCGGTCATGATCCCGCCTTCAGGTCGGCCGCACAGCTGCGGCAGGGCTGTTCGAGCAGGTGGATGGGGCACGTCTCGCGCGGGGCGTCGGCGGGCAGGAAGTCCCGCGGTCGCTCGCGGATGGCCCGGCTGACGTAGTTGAGCGGCTTGTCGACGGCGCGGCCGTCGAGGATTTGCCGTCGGATCGTCGCTGCGTGGGCGGGCGTGACGGTGCGGCCGGTCAGCTCGCGTAGCAGCTCGATGATCCTGTGGTCGATCTTCGAGTCGTCGTCGTCCTGGGTCGCACGCGCGTTACGGTCCGTAAGAGACGACGACTGAGTACCTCCCCTTGGGTCGAACCCCGTAGGGGTTCGACCCTTCGGGTCGGGACGGGACGGGGCAGGATTTTGCTTAGCAACGCCGCTAGCATTTGCTAGCCGGTTGTCAGCCGTTTGGTTCGCGGCCTTGGCCTGACCTCCCTTCCGTCCCGCCTCAGCGCGCTTCCTCCTCAGGTCTCGGACCTTCTCCGCTGACGGCTGGTACGTGGTCCAGTCGTGGAACTGGTAGCCACCCCTCGTTCGCCGCCACAGCCCGCGATCCACGAGTTCCCGCACTGCGGTCTCGGGGTCGTCGCACATCCGGGCGGGCAGCTTGGCGGGCACGAAACCGTCTGTCAGGTTGCGTGCTGACCAAGCGCCGGCGCGGACCCACAACGCCACGGCGCAGTCGGGCGCATCGAAGACCTTGGGGTGGTCGTAGAACGAGTCGTCTACCTTGAACCACGTCACCAGGCGCAGTCCGTCTCTCGTGACCCGGTAGCCGGGTCGGGCGAGTCCATGAGCGCAGTACCTCCTTGTCGCGAGCCGGATCATCACGTCAGACCAGCCCGTCTTCGAGCGGCGCGGGTGCGGGCCGCGTTCTCGCGGTGACGGTCGGCGTCATAAGCCAGGTGACACCTCTGGCACGCGGCGAATAGGTTGTCGTACGCGCAGTGCTCCGGCGTGTGGTCGCGGTGCGCAGTGGTGAGCACGACCTTGGAGCCGGTCACCGGGTGCGGTTCGCCGTGGCGGGCGGCGCATCGGCCGCCGTGGTCATGGCCGCACTCGCCGAGGCACTCGCACTGGCCGGCGGCGCGCTCGAACCTGATGTGCCAGCTGACCATCGGCCAGTCCTTCGGGTACCTGGCGCGCTCCTCGGGTCGGATGGGCATCACGCGACCCCGGCCTTCTTGAGGAGGCGCGTGCTCTTGCGCTCCCGGGGCGTCAGCCCGCCGTACATGCCCCACCGCTCGCCCCGCGTGAGCGCGTAGTCGAGGCAGTCCCGCCACACGGGGCAGTCGCGGCAGACGCGGCGGGCCGGCGCGTAGGCGCGCCGTTCCCGTTGGGCCGTATCGGGGCCGCCCGGGCCGATCGCTGGGAACCACAGGTCAGGGTCGGGGTGGTCGCGGCAGGCCGCGAGCTCGCGCCAGTCGTCGGCGTGCGGGGTGTCGAGGCCCCAGGCCCCGTAACGGTCGCGTGAGTGCATGGCGTCCCTCCAGGGGTGCCCGGCCCTGGGCGACGCGGCAGCCCAGGGCCGGGCGGTGGATGTCCGGGCCCGGCGGGGTCCCCCCGGTCCCGCGGGGCCCGGACGTGTGGTGGCCCGCCTCGCCCCCACCCCCCAAGTGGGGCGAGGCGGGCGGCCGGGTGAGGGGAAGGTCTCGCCCGGCGCATGCCCGGCGACGGCTACCACTCCGTCGCCTGGCATGGCCCACGCGACCGGCTCCGCGAGAAGCAGTCCGTGGGCACGCCGCGGCCGGAGCTCGCGACCCCGAAAGGAAAAGGTCGGCTCGACGGCGGCGGCGGGTCTGGTCATCGTCCGGCCTCCAGCTCGGTGAGGGCGCGGCGGATGCGGATGGCGCTGTCGCTCGCGAGAGTCAGCTCGCCGCGCTCGACCTTGGAGAGGGCACGGCGTGAGATGCCGGCGCGCTCGGCGAGCTCAGCCTGCGTGAGGTGGAGTGCCTTGCGGCGGCGGGCGAGCTTCAGGCCGCTGTCGGGGATGGGCAGCCCTTCGGCCTCGAACATGACGCTGGAGACCTTGAGCGGCCTCAGCCACTGCTCGACGGCGAGCTCATCAGCAAGCCACCGCTCGATGAGCTGGATGGCCTGCTCGACGCTCTTGTCGGTGTCGAGGCCGAAGGTGATCGTGAGGGTCTGCCTCATGCGGCCCTCCCGGTGAGCCAGGAGACGACTATCGTGAGCAGCCAGATCAGCGTCAGGACGGCGGCGGCGTGCCCCGGGCTGGTGGCGTCCATCCACCGGCCGACGCGGGTCAGGAGCGTCCTCATCGTCGCCTCCGGAACGGGAGCACGAGGCCACGGCCGGGGCGAGTGGCGCCGCGTCCCCTGGGGATGAGCGGCGCCCACGGCCTGGCGGGCGGCTGGGTGGCGCGCACGAGGGCCTCGATGTCGTCGTCGGCGAGCGGCACCTGCGCGGGCTCGC
Source organism: Thermoactinospora rubra (assembly GCF_002093975.1). Classification (GTDB taxonomy): domain Bacteria; phylum Actinomycetota; class Actinomycetes; order Streptosporangiales; family Streptosporangiaceae; genus Nonomuraea; species Nonomuraea rubra_A. Next base: position 167,731 of record NZ_MSZZ01000033.1, on the reverse strand, counting down.
CGTCCGGCTCGGGCGCGCGCTCGATCTCGTCGGCCAGGGCCAGCACGGCGCGGTAAACGTCGGTCGGCTTCTGGGCGGCGAGCCTGCGCAGGCGGGCGACGATCTCCTTGTGGGTCACGAGTCACCCCCGGTCGGTTCGTACTCGCGATCCGGCCACGTGCGGGCGGCGAGCGGCCGAAGCCGACGGAGGTCCCGCCAGCCGCGGACGCGGCGCACGGCCCACCAGGCGGCCCGGCCCGCGGCCTTGAGCGCGGCGACCACGAGGAGGGTCCACACGGCCCACGCGGCGATGACGCACAGGAGGCGCCCGATCTCGGTCACTTCTTCTTGCCTCCCGCCTGCTTGCTGTCGGCCGGGGTGATGCGCCGTACGCCGGCCTTCTCCTCTCGGACCTCGCGGGCGATGTCCTCGGCGAGGCGGGTGGCCTGCTCGATCAGGTCGTAGCGGTCGTCGGCCATCACGCGCCCTCCCCTGGCTTCGTGGCCTGCGGCCAGTCGTCGCCCGCGCTCGGGCTCTCGTCGACGGCCTCATCGGAGTCGGACAGGACCTCGCCCTCAACGAAGTCGACCTCGGGCAGCTCGCTCTCGCCCGCTTCGTTCTCGCGCTGAAGGAGCTCGCGGAGTTCGGGGCTCTGGGGGACCCAGTCGGCCAGGCGCCGCACGGCGGACTTGCGCCACATGGCGTCGAACTCGGTGTGCCAGGTGGAGTTGCGCTTGCCGTTGGCTTCGGCGCGGGCGTAGTTCTTGCTGTACTTGTCGCGGATCTCGATGGCCTGCTGGCGGTTCAGGGTGACGATCTTCGAGCGGCCGCCGCCCTTGATCTCAGCGAAGGCGTAGACGAGCACGATCGGGCCACGCTCCTCGGGCGAGGCCAGGAGGTTCGGACGGTGCCAGAACCCGCCCCCGTCGCCGATCTTGTACTCCCACGGGTCGTTCTCGTGGATGAACTCGGCGACCACCGAGGTGACCTGGCCCGAGCGGTACATGAGCTCCACCAGGCCCTGCCACTGCGCGATGAAGGTGGCCTCACGGCCCATCGGCACGATCGCGGCCTGCTTCGTGCCGGGCTCCAGCCCGAGCCGCGCCGACTCCAGGAGCGCGGCGAGGATCGACTCCTGGGTGCAGTCGAGAAGCTTCTCGTTCTTCTGCACGCAGGTCAGCGCCATGCGCAGGAACCGGTCCACGCCGACGTGCTTAGGCAGCGCGGCAGCGAACTGCGGCTTCATCTGCTGGAACAACTGCCGGGCCGTGGCCACCTTCTGTCGGCGGAGCTCGACGGCCTGGCCGCCGGTCTGGCCGGTGGCGCGCTGGGCGACTCTGTCCTTGAGCGTCATGAGGTACTCCCGGGGACGCGGAGCACGCGGGCGCGGTGGGCCCGATACTCGTCGGGGTGGTGGGTCTTGATGGCCTCGATGTCGAGGGCGTCGACCTGGCGCCGATGGGCGGCGGCGAGGTCAGGGTGTGCCTCGCGGAAGCGCTTGGGTGCGAAGTTGCCGTTGCGGCGCCAGCTGTAGAGCTCGCGGCCGGGGGCGAGCGCGATCTCCGCGTCGCCGAGGCGTGCCTTGAGCTTGTTCTCGACGGCGCCGAGCTCGCGCTTCAGCTTCTTCCGCTCGCGGATGATCTCCTCGCGGCGGGCCAGCAGCTTGTCGGCTTCGGCGACCTCCTCGGGGGTGAAGAGCTTCACCGAGTCGGCGCTGACGTCCCACAGGTGGTTCAGCAGTTCGCCGGTGGACTCCAGGTCGCCCGGCTCGGGCGGCACGCCGGCCACGACGTGGTTGTGCCAGAAGTCGCTGACGACCTTGACCAGGTGGTCGATGAGCTCGGCGTCGTGCGCGAGCTCGAAGTAGATGAAGTCGTCGTCGACCAGGCCGGCGACGTGGGCCTTGGTGTAGCCGGTGACGGCGCAGTACCAGTAGGCCTGGAGGGCGGGGCCGTCTGGTGGTTCCTCGCCGTGCCAGTCCTCGCGTCGGGCGGATCGCCAGGTGCGGGTCTTGCATTCCAGCACGGCGGGGTCGGACAGGTCGTCGCCGTCGGCGAGGAAGCTGAACCGGTCGGGGTTGGCCAGCATGTATGGCCGTTCGGCGTGCTGGAGCGTGCCGGGCGAGTCGACGACCCAGCGGCCGGTCTCCTCGCCGAAGAACTCGGCGACCAGCCCTTCGAGCCGGTCCCCGCGTCGCGCGGAGCGCTCCAGCTGGACGTCGCGCTGCTGCTCCAGCTCGCCGCGCTTGTCGAGGTAGACCTCCAGTGGTCCGCGGCGTCGGTCCATGCCGAGGATGGCGGCCACGTCGGAGCCGCCGATTCCCTGCCGCCGGACCTTGAGCCACTCGTCGCGTGACAGGCCGGACGGTGCGAGCAGGCGCGCGGTCGGGGTCAGCAGATCCGTGCTCATGATTCGCCGTCCCGGTACACAGGTGTGAGCGGTCCGTCGTGCTGGTGGACGTGGGATACGGCGACTCCGGCCGCTCCGCAGCCAGGTCTGAAGAGTCGCACCTGGCCGTGGAAGGTGCTGGTGGGGTCGTCGACGGCGGCGGCGAGCCAGTGGCGGCCAGTCGCGTCTCGCCACAGCTCGCCGTTCTTGGGCGCGATGGCGGGCAGCAGACGAGTGATCCTGACGTTGTCCGCATCGTGCTGGACCTGCGACCGAGCGTTCACTCCTCCCTCGCTACGGATCACGGCGTACTCGAAGGCGAGGGAGCCGCCCTTGCACTCGACGACGCGGGCGTCCTCGATGTGGATGTCGACGATCTCGCCGGGCTCGTACGTGCGCTCGGTCATCACGCCTCACCCGCCTCGATGCTCTGGCCGGCGAGGAGGCCGACCATGGCGAGGGTCTCGGCGTCGATGGCGGATGACTGGTTGGCGAGTGCGCCGAGGTGGGAGCACGCGCGCATGGTGATCCAGCCGACGATGCCGTGATCGAGGTCGGGGAATTCCTGGCGGATCTGCTCGCCGACAAAGTCGGCCAGGCCGCCGACGGCCGCGCGGCCTTCGTCGTTCAGGGCTTCCATGAACTGGTCGATCACGTCGCGGGTCTTGGAGCTCCACTCGGGCCACAGCGGGCGGTACGTCATCCCCGCTCTCCCTTCCAGAGGGCCGCGCGGAGGCGGCGGGCACGGCGGCTGACCCGCTTGGCCAGCAGCAGCCCGCGCTCGCGCATGGTCTGCCGCATGCGGTGCTCGACCCGGGTCCCGCCCGTGCGGAGGGGTGCCAGCCACTCGTCCGGGTCGGTGATCTCCTTGCGGAGGCGTTCCCACTCGGCGACGTCGGCCGGGGTGAGGGCGGGCATGGTCGCGGTCTCCGGCTCGGGGTCGATCGGCGGCGCGGTCGGCCGGACGACGGGCATCGGCTCGGTCAGCTCGCCCGTGCGGCGGTGGCGGCCGGTCACGGCTGCTCTCCTTCCTCGATGGCACGCTCCACGTCGTCGCGGTTGGCCTCGGCGAGCTCGGCGACGCGGGCGACGGCGGCGTCCAGCTCGGGGTCGTCGCCGCCGAACGGCTCGTCGGGGTCCGGGGTCTGGGTGAGCGCGGCCTCGATGGCGGCCAGGTCCTTCTCCCAGAAGGCGGCCTGCGCGGCGATGGCCTGGGCGAGCTCGCGCGCCTCGCGGATCTGCTCCAGGTCGTCACGGCGGGCCGTGAACTTCCGCCTGCCGATGAGAAGCGTGGACCAGATGTCATCCAGGACGTGCCGCACCTCGTGCGGGGCGACCTCGCCCATCTCGAAGGTGGGTACGGCCATCAGGAGTCCTCCAAGGGGATGCCGCGCTCGGCGAGCGTGGACTCGATCGCCTGCCGCACTTCCGATCCGAACGGGGTCGCCCAGTCGTAGGCGATCCCGCGCCGCCGCTGGCTCACGAGGTAGTCAGTGGGCAGCTCGCGCGTGACTTCGCGCATCATGTCGACGAGGTTGGGCGCCATCTACGCCACCTCCAGGGTGGCCAGCACGGCGGCCAGCTCAGGGCTGTCCCACCCGGCGTAGCGCAGCTCGTGCTCCGCCAGGCGGACAGCGGACTCCAGGTCGTGCGCCCGGCCGGCCAGCGGCCGCCACTGGCCCTCGCAGCGGCGGAACGGCAGGTAGGCGCGGGGACGGTGGTCGTACGGCGTGGCCGACACCACGGCGTCGAGGTCGCCGCCGGGGCGGCGGGCGACATGCTCGACGGTGTACGCCTCGAACTCGCCGAGGAAGACGGTGGTCGTGAGCTGCATCATGCCGCCGCCTCCTCGCACAGCTGGCTGACGATCACATGCAGCCGCGAGAGGTCGTTGGTGCTGGCGAACAGCCGCGTGCGCTGGTCGGCGGTGAGCCCAAGGACGCGCTGGGCGCGGTCGGCCACGAAGACGCCGCGGCCGATGTCGCCGCCCGGGAGGACGTGCTCCAGGGCCAGGCCCTCGCGGATCTCCTCCTCGGCGGCCACCAAGTAGAGGGCGGCGGGCGTGCCGTCGTCCACCTCCAGGAGCCACCGGCCGCCGGCCAGGATCGCGGCCCACCCGGCGAAGCATGCGGTGGTGCCGCACCGCCAGGTGGACTGCCGCCAGCCCTCGGGATGACGAAGGATGTGCGCCAGGGTCTGCCTGAGCAGCGTGGTGTTGACCATCAGACCGTCACCTCCACTGGCAGCAGGGCCAGGGCGGCGAGGTCGATCGGGTCGATGTACGGCACGCCGAGCCGGTCAGCCGTCGCGCGGGCCCGGTCGCGCAGCTGCTCGCGCGGGATGCCCAGCTCGGTGCCGTGGATCACCGGGGCCCGGTCGGGGTGACGCTCCAGGATCTCCAGCGGGGCACGGCCGTCCACGACCTCGTCGACACCGCGCTGGTCGTCCGGGACGAGCCGGATCGTCACGTGGTGCACCGTGTTGATCAGCTCGCCGACGATCCGACGGATGTCGTCGATGCCGTTGTCGGCGCTGAACAGCTCGTCGGCCTGGTCGTCATCGAGACCCAGCACCTGCCTGGCGCGGTCATCCACGTCGATGACCCGGCCCACCAGCGGGAACTCGCGCACGTAGTCGGGGTCGTCGTCGCGGTCCGCCGCGAGATACAACGAGAACGGCGCAGTCGGGTCCTGAGTGATCCACCGGCCGCCCGCGAGCTCGGCGGCCCACCCGGCGAAGCACATGCCGCTCTTGCAGCGGTAGACCTTCTGGTTCCAGGTCTCCGGATGTGCCTCGATGTGCGCCAGCGTGGCGCGGAGGAGGAGCGCGTTGACGGCCATGGCTACGCGCTCGCCTTCGGGTCGTCGCCCTTCAGCAGCGCCCGGACCTCGGACTCCCTGTAGCGGCGGTGCCCGCCGAGCGTCCGGATCGAGGTGAGCCTGCCCGCCTTCGCCCAGCGGGTGACAGTTTTCGGGTCGACGCGGAACATGGTCGCGACCTCGGCGGGGGTGAGCAGCGGCTCGGCGTCGAAGTTCTTGGTGCTCATAGGGGTGGTCCCTCCAGTGGGAGTAGGGTTGGACACGCCGGGGGTCCCTCCGGCGCGGCCCGGGCTGGTGGTGCAGCCCGGGCCCTTTGATTGCTCGGCTACGGGCGGATGGCGAAGTCGTTCCAGGCCACCCGGTCCAGGCGGGAGCCGCCGCACTCCAAGGTCACGGAGTCCGAGGAGTTGCCGTACATGTGGCTGGTGCGGTTCCAGTAGAGGTTGACCGGGCTGTTCCACCAGTTCGCCGGGTCGGTCGAGGGGCTCTTGCCGGTCCGGACGTTGACGTACGCGCCGGGCGCCAGGCTGAAGCTGGCCGGGAAGTGGTAGGTGTGGCCGGTCAGGTCCTCCAGGGTGCAGCCCGCGAGGGAGGCGGGCGTCGCGCCCTTGTTCTGGACGCGCACCGACTCCTGGTAGGCGTTGGCGCTCGTGTCGACGCCCTTGACGTTGTAGTCGACGCGGACGATCTGGAGACCGGTGCCCTGCTCGTCGGCCGATGCGGCGGTGACGCCGAAGGACAGGCCCAAGGCGGCGATGCCGCCGACGAGCGTGAGGACGATCTTCTTCATCGAGTGATCTTTCTTGGTTGGGGACGGAGGACCGTCCGTTGGGTTACCTGGGATGCCATGCCATGCCTGCCGTGCCGGGCCTCGCCAGCCGGACCCCGCCTAGCCCTGCCGGGCCAAGCCGCGCCGGGACGAGCCACGTCACGCCTGCCGGTCACGCCGCGTCCTTGTCGAGGTCGCGGCGGACCATCGCGTAGAACTCGCTGAAGTGCTCGTAGCGGCGCTTGAGCGCCTTCCACTCGCGCTCCATGTCCTGGAGCACGAGCTGAGCCATGAAGGGGTCGGCCGTGACGCGCTCCACGGGCTCGTACACGTGCCCCTTCTCGCTGCGCACCGCGTGGAAGGCACGGACGCTCTGCTCGGGGTTCTTGTCGTCGGCCTCGCGGTAGACGACCTTGCACTTCTGGATCAGCCGGTGCGCCTGCTCGCGCCGCCACGCCTCGGCGGCGACGGAGTCGTCCCACTCGAACCGGTCGTGCAGCGGGTGGTCCGGCTCCTTCGCCACCTCGACCACCAGCTCGGGCGTGAGCTTCCCGTACTGGTCGTAGATCGCCTGCATATGGTCGCGGAGGCTCATGCCGCACCTGCCATGCCGAGCCGGACCGAGCCTTGCCGGACCACGACTTGCCAAACCATGCCGGGAGACGCCTGACTCACCTGATGACCTCGACTTCCTTGGTCGGGTCGACTTGGTAGCAGCCGAAGTCGCCATCCCGCTCGGGCCGCCACTCGCCGACCCCGACACCCATGCCGCCGGCGTCGATCAGCGAGAGCACCGAGCCGCGAGTGAGGGCGGAGGTGACGTAGGTGACCTCCAGAACGGCCCGCCATTCCCGGAACTCGGGCCGGTAGCGAAGGTCGGTTCCGCCGCGGCCGACGGTGACGACGTCCTCGCGCATCTGCGCTTCGCCCTCGATACGGGTGAGCGCCCGGCCGTCATCACCGACTTCGCCACGGAAGAAGATGAACTGCTTGAGCGCGGTCATGGTGACGCCCGAGTAAAAGCGGGCACCGCCGACCGTGGCCGCCTTGAACGCGATCGACGGGAAGCCAGGGCTGCCGTCCTTGAGCCGATAGAACGCGGCCTCGTATTCGGCCAGCGGATCCTTCGGCTCCTTCGGGGACTTGCGCCCCTGCATGTTGTCGAGCATCTGCCGCTTGGCCTTCTCGCTGAACTTGTGCATGATCAGCGGCGTCGTGCCGACGATCGGCACGCGGATGGTTTCCGCGGCGATGCGGTCGATCTCGACCGTGGCGTCATCGCTTTTCTTCGCTGCCATTGCTAGCCTTTCGATTGGTTGCTGAGGTCCAGCCGTCGCGAGATGGCTGGACCTCTCTCGTTGAAGGCGGAAGTGGCCGGGGCATGCCACACCTGGACGCACCGGGACGCGCCTAGACGTGCCGAGCCGAACCGCGCCTGCCATGCCGGGCCAAGCGGTGACCTGCCGGAACTCGCCCAGACTCGCCACGCCTGCCCGACCGAGCCTTGCCCGACCGCGCCAAGACCTGCCTCGCCTGGCCCTGCCTCGCCGAGCCAAGCCGAGCCGCGCCTGGCCTTGACCTGCCATGCCCCGACTGCCGAACCTGGCCCAGCCCCACCGAGCCTCGCGGGGACGAGCCCTGACGCGCCTTGCGATGCCGCGCCTGCCATGCGTTGCCCAGCCCGGACTAGCCACTCCCTGACCGGCCGCGCCTCGACTGCCGCACCATGCCGCACCAAGCCCCGCCGTTCCCTGCCGTGCCTAGCCGTGACGCGGCGCGACACGCCCTGCCTACCGGGCGCGTTCATGCCGCCCCCCGGATGGAGTGGACGTCTCGGGTGGCGCGCCGCTGTGCGATCCGGTCGCCGGCGCCGGCGAAGACGCGGCGCAGTGTGCGGGCGGCGTCGGTCGTGAAGGGCGGCGCGTCGGCGACCGATGCCTCGATCGCCTCGCGGGAGCACGCGGGCAGGGACTGCCACAGCTCCGCGAAGCTGCTCATCGGTCCCTCCCGCACCCGCGGCACTTGTTGGGGTGGAAGTCGGGATCGTTCTTGGTCTTGCAGTGCATGCACATCCACCACTGCTGCTTGGGCTTCTTCTTCGGGTGCGGAGCGTTGGTGATCGTCATGCCGACCTCGCCTCAGCCGTGAGGCTCTCCACGTCATAGGCGGGGCTGACGATCGCAGCAGGCGGGACACCCAGAGCGGCGGCGATCTCTCGGCACAGCTTGGGCGGGCATTTCTTGCGTCCGTGCTCGATGTTCGAGAGGTACGCGTGGCTCTTGTCGACCGCCTTCGCTAGCTCGCCGACCGTCCAGCCCAGCGCGTCGCGCAGCGCTCGGATGGTGGCACCGATGCGCACGGCCTCGGGGTCCAGCTCTTCACTGCCTGCCATACCGGCAAGACTAGGGAACAACAGGGAATATCTCAAGATGGGAACGTGGAAGAGTAGGGAAGAAACAGCAAGATGATCTCTAGAGCTTCCCGATTTTGGGCTTGACCTGCTTGCCAGGTTCTCGTAACCAAGCACGTCTTTGGGCCTCGGGGCGTGTGGATGTTCCCAGTTGTTCCCGGCATGATGGTCACCATGAGCCGAGACCGCGCACGAGCCGCCCAGTTTGTGATCGCAAGGCGCGGCGAGCTTGGTCTCACGCAGCAGCAACTCGCGGCGCGAGCGGGTGTTGACGTGAAGACGATTTACAACCTTGAGTCGGGAGAGCGGTGGCCACAGGCGGCCACGCGCGGAAAGATCGAAAAGGCTCTGGGATGGGTGGGCGGCGCCCTTGAGGACATAGCCGCAGGTCGAGCTTCCGGCTTTCAATTCCCTACGGCGGCGGAGCTCATCGCCGACGGCCTGGAGCGACGGCACCTTACCGAGCGGGAAGCTACAGAGATCGCAGGTGTGACGGAAGAGGAGTGGCGGGACGTTGCGTCGGGCTCGCCATCCATCGAGGCTGCGCGGGCCGAAGATCCCAGCCGGGCGAATGTGGTGGCTCGCGTCGCGCTGACCGCAGGCGTCATCCCCGAACAACTAGCCGAAGCTGGACATGAGCGGGCGGCTGCGGTCCTCCGCGAGCTGATCCGACGAGCAGCGCGCATTTCAGAGCCGGAGGTCAAGGCTGTCGATCCATACATGCGGCGTCTGCTTGAGCTCTGGCCTCAAACCGTCGAGTGGCAACGCCGAGCGGTCGTCCGCCTGCTGGAGGACATGATCAGCGAGTCCCCCGCCGCGCCCGTCGTTGAGCAGCCGTACCAGGAGACCCGCGAGACAGGGTGACAGAAAGTAACGACTTGGTCACGAGGATCTTAAAGCGGTAGAAATCTCCCAATGGGGAACGTGCCATAGAAGATACGCCTGGGAAGCGCAAACAGCACTACAGATGGACGATCTCCATGCCGCACTCCCAGCAGCATCCCCAGCCCGACGAGGAACTCCTCGACGACGCCCAGCGCCTCCTCGACAGCGTCCAGCAACGCGTCAAGCGCGTCACCGCGCTGAGCTTCTGGGCATCCCGCTCCACGGAACGCGCCGCCGAGCTTCAGACAGAGCTGGCCGCCGTCCGAGCCGAGCTCGCTCTCGCGCAGCAGGAGCTGACCTTCTGGCGCCGCCGAGAGGCCCGCACCGCCGGCCTGGATCCCGACCTGATGCCGCCTCGCGAGTACGTCACCGCGGTCCGCACCCCACAGCGGGAGCCGTACCGCGCCGTGACCGTCGAGATCGACGGAGAGCCATGGACGATCGGCCTACGGCGCGACCGGCCCACCGACCCGGACCCGCTGCGCGAGATGCGGGACTGGCAGCAGCTCGTCACGGTCGTGCGGGAGATCCGGCAGCGAAGGGGGGAATCATGATCTCGCGCATGCCCCGCGTCATCACCGCGCCGCTCCCCGAGGGGCAGGACTGGACTCTTCACCGGGCGGACGACGAGGTGACCATCCTCATCAACGAGAGCCTCACCGAGGAGGAGCAGCGGACCGCCCGCCGCGCCGCACGCGCAGCCCTACGGCGCGAATACCACGCCTGGCTGCCGCTCCCCGTCGTCGTCGCCGCCGCCGGATGGGTCGGCAAGAAGGCTCGGACACCCGCCGGCGCCGCCGTCATGGCCGCCGCTGTGACCGCCTTAGGAGCGGCGGCCGTGGTACAGCTCACCGAGGGCGATCAGCCTCAGCGCGGCGCCGCGCCGCCGCCCGTCGTCGTGACCGCTCAGCCCTCTCCCACGACCAGTGCCAGGCCCGAGCCAACGACGACCCGCTCACGCTCACCACGCGCCGAGCGGCCCCGGGCGACACCACGGCAGGACCGCGACGACAGCCGCGTTGACCGGCGCCAGGAGGTAAACGATTCCGTGGAGCGGCCCGGACCGGACGACGAGCCGGACCGCACACCCCGCGAGCGCACACCCGACGACGCGCCGGAGACCACCCAACCCGCGACGCCGGCCACGAGCTCGCCCGGTGACGACGCCCCGGCCGACACGACCCCCATCCGGGATCCCGGACCGCCGGCGGCCACCACGCCGGAGCAGCCAGCCCCGGCGGCATGTGGCGGCATCCACCTACGCGTCCCGCTCGACCCGCTCGCCGACGTCGACGCCTGCCTGCTCGACTAGGGCCGCCGCCACTTGTAGTCGACATACTCCGATGGTGGGACGTTGCGGCGGCCCTGGCCGACCGGCGACAGGCGGATGTACGCCATGGTCGCCCGGATCACCGACCGCCGCTGTGCGATGTCGAGACGCCGCCACTCCGCCCAGACCTCCTCCACGTCCGGGCGGATCAGCGACGCGAGCAACGGATGCGTCGACGCGGCACGGATGCGGGCCTCGGCGGCCTCGATCAACGGCCGCAGCCGCCGCTCCATCCTGGCCAGCAACTCCATCGACATCTCGCCGTCCTCGACGAGCTTTTCGCCTTGCGCGAGCTCGGCGTTCCACCGGTCGATCTTGGCGCGCTCCTCCGCCACCCGATCGCCGGGTACCTCGGGGGCGAAGAATTCGACCGCGTCCGGCTCGGCAAGCCGTCTGACCAACGCCGCCTCGATGTAGCGGTCGACCATGTCTGTGCGGCAGAAGAAGTGGCGATGGGTGGAACAGACGTAGCCGCGATAGTTGCCGCGATGCTTGCCGGTCGCGGCCGGCGCGCGACAGATCGCACACTCGGCGATCATGCTGATGAGGTGCTTGATCGACCCGTCCCGGTTCGTGCGCCGCTCGGGACTCGCCAGGACCTCGTTGGCGGTGTAGAACACGGCCTCCTCGACGAGCGGCGGCCAGATCGCATCTCCGATGAGCTGGCCCTTATAGCTGCGTTTGCCGATGTAGGCGGGGTTGGTCACCATGCCGCGGATCGTTGCGTGCGCCCACAAGCTGCGCATGTGCGTCACGATGCCGGAGTTGTTGAGCCACTTGACGGTCGAGTTGATCGACTTCCGTGCTGCGATGCGCGCGAAGATCTCTCCCACGATCCAGGCACGCGTGTAGGTGCCAATCTCCACGAACGCATGGCGCTGGACACAGGCCAGCTTGAATGACGTCCGCGGCAGATGGTCGACGACCACGCTGGCCAGATTCCCGGTCGCCGTGTCGTGCATGCGGCGGTACCCGAACAGCGGCCTGCCGTGCGGGCGGCCGGCCCGGGCGTTGGCCCGCATCGCCCGTTGCACCTGCTCGGAGATCGCTTCCGACTGGTCCTCGTCGCGGATCGCGTCGTAGGCCGTCACCCGCCGGTCGTCCCGTTTGGACAGGTCGTAGACGCGCCCGTTGTAGCACCACAGCACCCCAGATCGCCAGCACGCATCCCGGAGGCGGACATACACGGCCAGGTCGCGCTGCATGCGAGAGGACTCCCAGCAGACGACGATGTGGCCCTTGCGCGCCTCGATGTCGGCGATCAGCCGCTCGAACTCCTCGCGCGCCCTGGTCGCGAATCGTGAGGCGGACCGGTCGTCGTCAACGTACTCTCCACCTACGACGACATCGTTGGCCGCGCACCAGGCACGCTCTTCGTCCAGTTGCTCGCGGACGGATCGGCCCTGCTCGAAGCTTCCACGGCGTGCCCGATAGGTGGACTTGCGCGCGTAGAGCAGCCCGATCATCTGCTGGCTCTTGGGGGTCATGCGGCGAGCCTAGGCGAAAAGAGTTGTGTTTAGCGACTAGACAGCAAGCTGTTTCCCCAGATCAGCGCGAGCAGGAGGAAGGCGGGCAGCCAACGCCCCACGGGAGTACCTTGCACGGGACAGGAGCGTAGTTACCTTTCGCTCCACACTCGTAGGGAGTTTTCCTTATTTTTCGGACGACCGGATCCCTAGGCGGACGCGCCTTCCGGGACGCGGTCCACGATGTCCGTCGCCCCCTCCTCGCGGGCGCAGTGGGCGCAGCAGTACCAGTTGCGCCCCGCCTGCACGCCGTGCCCGATCACCTTGACGCCGCAGTGCTCGCAGATCGGCGCCATGGCGTGGATCGCGCACTGGAAGGAGTCGAAGGTGTGCACCGCGCCTTGGGCGTGCACCTCGAAGCTCAGGTCGTAGTCGTTGCCACAGGTTTCACAGACGGCCATCTTGTCCCTCCTCTGGCTGGAGGGGATACCCGGCCGCGTCTCCCCTTCCGGCCAACGGAGCGCCATCTTTCCGCCTGTCGTGCGTCTGGCTAGCGGGAGCGGCCGATCAGGGGGATCAGGAGGGGTACGGCCAGCAGCCCCAGGGCGGCCAGGGCCCAGGGCAGCGTGAGCCAGGCGGACAGCGCGGCGACGAGCAGGGGGCTGACGACGAAGCCGGTGTAGGAGACGGTCGAGACGGCCGAGACCAGCCTGCCCTGCGGGTCGGCCGCGGCGGCGCGGCTGAGCATGGCGGGCACCAGCGGGCCCAGCGCCAGGCCGGTGAGCGAGAAGCCCGCGAGGGACAGCCAGGACGTGGGCGCCAGGCCGGCGAGCGCGATGCCGCCCCCTCCCCCGAGCGCGGCGACCAGGTGGAGGGTGGCCGCGGTGATCCGGGGCGCCGCCTGGACGATGAGCCGTCCGGCGGTGAGGGAGAGCATGTAGGCGGCGGGAGCCGTACCGGCCAGCACGGTCCCGGCCCCGCGATGCTCCTCCAGCAGCAGCACCGACCATTGCTCGACGGCGTTCTCAATGATGAGCACGCAGGCGGCGAGGGCGCCGAGCGCCAGGCCGTCCCGCCGGCGGGCGGCTTTGCCGGGCGGCGGGGGCGGCGGCGGCTCCGCTCCCATCGGCAAGCGGGCCAGGGACAGGGCGGCGGCCAGGACGAGGACGCTGATCGCGCCCAGCACGGCCGGGATGCCCAGGCCGAGCTCCCTGACCAGGCCGGTGGCGGGGGCGGCCACGATGACCGCCACCGGGAAGGCCGCGTGGACCGGCTGGAACAGCCGGCGCCCGCTCTCCCGCTCGGCCCTGCCGGTCGCCATGTTGAGCGCCACGTCGAGCGCTCCGCTGCACGCGCCGACGAGCAGGAGGGCGAGGCCGAGCGTGAGGGGGGTCGAGGCGGGGGCGGCGGCCAGGATGCTCAGCGCGAACGCGGCCGTGGACAGGGCGAGGGCCGTGCGCTCCCGGCCGCGGGCGAGCCGCCCGGTCAGGGCCATCGCGGGGATCGCGCCGACGGGCACCGTGAACAGCGCCAGGCCGAGACCGGCGGTGGAGGTGCCGAGCTGGTCCTTGACCGCCGGCAGCAGCGCGGCCCACGAGCCCCAGAAGACGCCCCATGCGGCGCACACCACGATCAACGGCATGCGTCCGATCTTCCCTCACGCCCCCTGTGTGGTGCCGGGGCCCGGAGGCGCCGCTCGCCGTCACCGCGCCCCGCCGTACCGCCACTTCCCACCCTGCGGGGCGAGGGAGAGGGAACAGAGGCTGCGGGCCGTGCCCCTTTCCACCCCTGGGAAGGCGGCGCGGGGTCGGGGGCGCACCCCTTCCGCCCCTGGGAGGAAGGCGGGGTCAGGGGCGGGAACGGTAGTGGTAGTCGTGCGAGAACGTGAAGCCCAGCCGCGAGTAGAGCGCGATCGCGGCCTCGTTGCGCGCCTCCACCTGGAGGTACATGCGCTCGGCGCCCTGGAGGGCCGCCCAGCGGGCGCCCTGTCCCAGGATCGCGGTCGCCACACCCCGGCGGCGGTGGCCGGGCTCGGTGGCCATGCAGAAGACCCCTGCCCAGCCCGAGTCGGCCACGACCAGCCCCGTCCCGGTCCCGCCCTCGGCGGCGAGGAACGCGGCGGGAGTGGCGATGCGGGAGACGATCTCGCGGGTGCCCGCGCGGCCGTCGAGACGGGTGAAGATCTCCGCCCACGTGCCGCGGTCCGCCACCGTCTCCACGGGCAGGCGGGGAACCGCTCGCGAGATCACCTCGGCGGTGGGCGCGACCAGCACGGCCACCGGCGTGTGCGCGCGGTACCCGCGGTCCGCCAGCTCCCCGTCCAGCGCCCGCTGGTGGTTCGCGGGGGTCACCTGGACGCTCGCCTCCCGCCCGCGCTCGCGGTAGAACGCCTCGGCCTCCTCCACGGCCGCCCCGCGCAGCGGCGGCAGCGCGGAGTTGCAGCGCCGCCGGTCGGCGCCCCGCGTGTGCCGCAGGAGCCAGCCGCCGCGGGTCTCGGCCACCTCGGCGGGCCAGGCGCGGGCGGCACGCCGTTCGATCTGGAGGGGGCCGGAGGCCGCGCACAGCCGTACCAGCTCGGGCACCAGCCGGGCCAGCAGCTCCTCGTCCTGCGGCCGGGCGGGCTCGTACTCGGTGATCCCCAGGCCGACGACCTCGTGCCGCTCGGCGAGCGCCGCGACGTGGTCGAGCAGCTCCTCCGGCCGCAGCCCGCCGGGCGTGGGGAAACCCACCGAGCGGAAGCACGCCTCATCCAGCACGTCCAGGTCGACGTGGACGTACACCGCCGCGTCCGCCGGGAGGGCCGCCTCATCGCCCATGCCGGCCCGCCCGACGTACTCCGCCTCGTCCGGGTCCAGCGCCCGCACCCCGGCCAGCGCCACCTGCGACGGCTTGAGCGCCGGGGAGGGCACCAGGCCGGCCGGACCCTCCCCCAGCAGCGTGCGGAGCACCATGCCGTGGAAGGCCCCGGACGGCGAGGTGGCCGGGGTGTTGAGGTCGCCGTGGGCGTCGAACCACACCACGGCCAGCCGGTCGCCGTGCCTGCGCGCCGCCGCCGCGATCGGCTCCAGCTCCACGCCGCAGTCGCCGCCCACGGTGACGACGAGGCGTCCCCGCGCCGCCTCCAGCGCCTCGCGGGTGCGCCGGGCCGTACCGGCCAAGGTCTCCTCCACCGCCACCCGCACCCGCTCGGCGCCTGGAACCAGCGCGGCCAGCCGGGCGGCCCCGTCGGCCAGCCGGTCCCTGGTCCGAGAGGACGACCCCAGCGTCTGCCCCACCTCGACGACCGTCACGTCACGCATCGACCACGCCTCCCTCAGATGGCTCCCGGCCAGTCTCGTGTGCTCAAATGCGAAGGTCCACTTCGATTTCCTTCACTGACCGCTAAGGAAAACTGGATGTTGGATCCGGTACGGCTGCGCCTGCTGTGCGAGCTCGCGCGCCGCGGCACCATGACCGCCGCCGGGGCGGCCTGCGGCATGACCTCCTCGGCCGTGTCCCAGCAGCTCGCCACGCTGGAGCGCGAGGCGAGAGTGCGGCTGCTGGAGCGGGCCGGGCGGCGGGTGCGGCTCACCGCCGAGGGAGAGCGGCTGGTACGGCACGCGCAGGCCGTCCTCGACGCCCTGGACGCGGCCGAGGCCGACCTGCGGGCCGCCGGCACGCCGCGCGGCCCCGTGCGGGTGGCGAGCTTCGCCACGGCGATCGTGGCCCGGCTGCTGCCCGCCATCGCCGCGGCGCGCTCGCGCCACCCGGACCTGCACGTCATCGTCCACGAGCTCGAACCCGGGGAGGCGATCGAGGAGCTGCGCGACGGGCGCTGCGACGTCGCCCTCGTCTACTCCTACGACCTGCTCCCCGAGCAGCCCCCGCCCGGCGTGCTGCTGGAGCCGGCCGGCGCCGAGGCCGTGCTCGTCGCGCTGCCCGCCGCCCATCCCGCCGTCCATCCCGCCGTCCATCCCGCCGCCGGGGCGGAGGTGGACCTGCGGCTGCTGCGCGAGGAGGAGTGGATCGCCGGATCGCGCGGCTCGGCCGACCACGAGCTGGCCGAGCGGGCCTGCGCGCTGGCGGGGTTCCGGCCGCGCATCACGCACACCGCCGACGACTACGCGGTGGTGCTGCGCATGGTGGGCCACGGGCTGGGCGCCGCGCTGGTCCCCGAGCCGGCCGCGCAGTACGGCGTGCCGCCCGGCGTGCGGCTCCTGCCGATCGCCGGGACGCGCCTGAGCCGCCTGACGCACGTGGCCACCCGGCGCGGGAACGCGGCCACGCCCGCCGTCCGCGCGATCGCCGACCTCCTCGCCGCCAGGGCGCCGTCTCACAAGCTGTCTCACAAGCTGTCTCACAATGTGGAGAAATGCATTGAGCCCGGCGCGCGGGCTGACTAGGTTGCATACATTCGCCCACAAGCAGGACTCGGACCGGTAAGCCGAGAAGGGGGGCAGACCGATGAGACGGACGAGGATCGTCAAGTCCACCAAGCGGAGGCCGAGCAGGCCCGCCGACCTCGACCTGCGGTCGCCGTCCGGCCGGCGCCTGCCGTACTGAGGCTTACGCGAAACTTACGGGGATTTGTGTAAACAGACTCCTGTTACACGTGAGTCCTGTCGGGGGGTTCGAGCATGAAGAGGCTTGTGGTGGTGCCGCCACGTGTCGCTCGCCACAAGGTCCGCGACATCCGGTCGGCCGCCCGCCGTAGGCCGTCCCCGGCCGACGCCAAGGTCGTCGACCTGCGCGCCTACAGCGGGCGCAACGTCATCCGCTTCCCCGGCGGCCCCACGCCGGCGGCCTAGCGCTCAGCCCGCGTAGAGCTTGGCGTTGTAGTTCTCGGGCGAGTAGTAGCGCTCCAGCTCCTCCAGCGTCTCCCGGGTCGTCTGCACCTCCTTGACGAGGGCCGCGTGCGAGGGCAGCGCGTCCGGCAGCCAGGTCTCGGGCTGCCACAGCCGCGAGCGCAGGAACGCCTTGGCGCAGTGGAAGAAGATCTGCTCGATCTCCACCACGAGGGCCAGGCGCGGCCGGTGTCCCTTGACCACCATCTCGTCGAAGAAGGGCGCGTCGCGCAGGAGCCGGGCCCGGCCGTTGACGCGCAGCGTCTCGTTGCGCCCAGGGATGAGGTAGATCAGCCCGACGTGCGGGTTGGACAGGACGTTCCGCCAGCCGTCGGCCCGGCGGTTGCCGGGCCGGTCGGGGATCGCGATCGTGGTGTCGTCGATGACGTGGGTGAAGCCCGGCGGGTCGCCCTTGGGCGAGACGTCGCAGGTGCCGTCCGCGGCGCTGGTGGCGATCAGGCAGAACGGCGAGGCGGCCAGCCACTCCCGGTCGCGTTCGTGCAGCTTGGGCCGGTCCTTGGCGGCGGCCCGCGGCATGACCTCTCCGAGGATCTCGCGCAGTTCCTGCTCTGAGGTGACTTCCGCCCACGTCATGAGGAATCCTCTCGTCCAGGGATCTACCCCGAACTATACGGACGACCTCACCAGCGGCGGACGGCGGCCATCATCCCCAGCAGGGCGTCGCGCTCGGCCGCGAACGCCCCAGGGTCCATGCCCTCGCGGTCGGCGCGCTCGTGCAGCATGACCAGCTCGGTGGCGGCCTGCTGGTACTCCCCCATGGCCCGGCCCAGGCCGCGCGCCCCGGCCCACTTGCGGGCCGCCCGCCGGGCCGGCAGCGAGGCGAGCATGTCGAGGTCCTGGGGCGTGACGAGCCCGGTGTGCACGTACTTCGACAGGTACGGCCGGACCCGCGCGGCCAGGCTGCGCCGCTCCCGCACCGTCACGGCGATGAGCGCGACCAGCACCAGCATGATGACGAGGTAGGCCACGGCGAGGCCGGGCAGCCCGCCGAAGGTGGCCATGGCGTTCCACAGGCCGTGCAGCGTGATCGCGCCGAGGTAGCCGAGCGGGATGGCCGCGAACCGGAAGGCCCCGCGCCGGGTCGCGGCGTAGGCCACGCCGAGCCCGATCAGCGAGGTGTAGATCGGATGGCCGAGCGGTGCGATGAGGCCGCGGACGACGAACAGCCCCACCGCGCCGCCCACCCCCTCCTCGGAGTAGACCATCAGGTAGTAGCCGACGTTCTCGACCGCGGCGAAGCCCAGCGCGGACATCGAGGCGTAGATGACGCCGTCGGTCAGCCCGTGGATCTCCCTGCGCCGCCGCAGCAGCAGCGGCACCAGCACCAGGCCCTTCAGCGCCTCCTCGATGACCGGCGCGAACACCACCGCGCCGAGCTGGTCGGCGGCCCGCCGCCCGACGCCCGCGTGCAGGACGGCCGCCTCGCCCAGGCCGTGGATCACCAGGGTGAGCACGACGGCCACGCCGCCGCCCCAGGCGAAGGCGTAGGCCAGGTTGAGCCCGGGCTCGGGCTCCAGCCGGTCCAGCGCCAGCACCCCGGCCAGCAGCAGCGGCAGCGGCGCGACCGCCATGAGCAGGGACAGCCCGAAGCCGAGGACGCCGCCGCTCAGCAGGAACGCGCCCAGCGTGAGCAGGACGCACACGCTGGAGATCACCAGGGCGGCGATCAGGCCCCTGGCCGGGCGCGGGCGCAGGGCGGGCGGGCGGCGGTGTCCGACGGTGCTCAACGGCGTGCCTTTCTCGAGTGCCCTTCGAGCGCTATTGATACCCGAGGGAGGAGCCCGCCGTCATTGGCTCTCGCGGGAGAAGCCTCAGCGGCTCGCGCGGTGGAAGCGTCAGCGACTCTCGCGGTAGAAGGGGTCGGCGACCGTGCCGCCGTCCTCCCCGTAGCCGTAGACCTCCCGGCCGCCGACGAAGACCCGCAGCGCGCGGCTCATGACGTCCAGCGGATCGCCCGACCAGATCACCACGTCACCGTCCAGGCCCGGCTTCAGCGCGCCGACCCGGTGGTCCAGCCCCATGATCCGCGCCGGGTTCACCGTGATGGAGCGCAGGGCCGTCCGCCGGTCCAGGCCCTCCTTGACGGCCAGCGTCACCTGGTGGACCAGGAAGTGGATCGGCACGACCGGATGGTCCGTGGTGATCGCGATCTCGACGCCCGCGCGGGCCAGGATGCCGGGGTTGCGCAGCGACCGCTGCCGCAGCTCGACCTTGGACCGGCTGGTGAACAGCGGGCCGATGATGACGGGGACGCCGCGCTCGGCGAGCAGGTCGGCCAGCAGGTGCCCCTCGGTGCCGTGGTTGACCACCAGCCGGTAGCCGAACTCCTCGGCCAGCCGCAACGCGGTGGCGATGTCGTCGGCCCGGTGGGCGTGCTGGCACCACGGCAGCTCGCCGTCCAGCACCCTGGCCAGCACCTCCAGCGTCGAGTCCCGGTCGAACGGCTTGCCCTCCGCCTCCGCGCGCGCCCGCCTGGCCGCGTAGTCCTGCGCCGCGCGGAAGGCGTCGCGGATCACCGCGGCCACGCCCTGCCGGGTGGAGGGCAGCTTCTTCTGGTCGCCGTACACCCGCTTGGGGTTCTCCCCCAGCGCGCTCTTCACGCTCACCGGCTCGCGGACCAGCATCTCGTCCACGGTCCTGCCCCAGCACTTGACCGCCACCGTCTGCCCGCCGATGGGGTTGCCGGAGCCCGGCTTGATCACGACGGTGGTCACCCCGCCCGCCAGCGCGTCGGCGAAGCCCAGGTCGGCCGGGTTGATCGCGTCAAGGGCGCGCAGCCGGGCGCCGTTCGGGTCGGTCATCTCGTTGGTGTCCTGACCGGCCCAGCCCTCGGCCTCCTCGTGCACGCCCACGTGCCCGTGCGCCTCCACGAACCCGGGCAGCACCCACCGGCCCGCCGCGTCGACCCGCTCCACGCCGTCGGGGATCGTCACGTCCGCCCCGACCGCGGTGATCTTGCCGTCCTGGATGAGAACCGTGCCGCCGTCGATGGGGTCGCCGTCGACGGGCACCACATATCCGCCCGTTATCGCCACATTCATGAAGCGACAACCTACAGCGCTTTCCGGCCGACCCGACCGCCCCAGGCGCATCGGCCGCCTCCAGCGGGGCATCGTCGATGGCATGGATGTTCGCGACCTGTACCGCAGATGGCTCCTGGAGCTCTGGAACGGCGACGTCGGCCTCGCCGGGGAGCTCGTCACGCCCGACTTCACCGGCCACTGGCCGCGCCTGGACGTGCACGGCCCGGACGAGCTGGCCGCGATCGTACGGCAGGGCCACGCCCCCTTCACCGACGTCTCGGTCACGCTCGACGTGGGGCCGATCGTGGACGGCGACCTCGTGGCCGCCCGCTGGACCTTCAGCGGGACGCGCGATGGCCGCCGCGTCGCCTTCAGCGGGCACGACATCGTGCGCGTGTCCGACGGCAAGATCGCGGAGTACTGGGTCGTGTCCGACACCGAGGGCCTGGCCGCCCAGCTGGAACGGTGATCCCGCTCGGCGCGGCCCGGCCGCACGGCACGGCGGCCAGGCAGCGCGGCCGCATCGATCAGGCACGCCGCGACCTTGTCGAGCCGTCCGGGGCTCAACCCCCGGACGGCTCGACGTCACTTCCGGCGACCGCGCGGGCCGGCCCGGGTTTCAGCTGCAGCCGCTGGTCGAGCCGCAGCCCTCGCAGACGTAGCAGCTGCCGGCCGGGCGCATCTTCGTGCCGCACGTCATGCACAGCGGCGCGTCGGCCGTGAAGCGCTGGTGGCTCTCCAGCGTCAGCTGCTCCCTGGCCGGCTTGTCCTCCGGCTGCGGCGCCGGCGGCTTGACCTCGATGGGCGCGGACTGGGCCAGCGCGTCGCGGTCGACGGGCGGCTCCACCAGGGCCGCCGGGTCCTCGCCGCGCTGCTGGGCGGCACGCTCGGCGGCGGAGAAGATGCCGAGCGCGGCGCGCTCCTCGTACGGCAGGTGGTCCAGGGCCAGGCGGCGGAAGATGTAGTCCATCACCGAGGTCGCCATGCGCACGTCGGGGTCGTCGGTCATCCCGGCGGGCTCGAAGCGCATGTTGACGAACTTGCTCACGTACGTCTCGAGCGGCACGCCGTACTGCAGGCCGATCGAGATCGCCACCGAGAAGGCGTCCATGACCCCGGCCAGCGTGGAGCCCTGCTTGGACATCTTCAGGAAGACCTCGCCCAGCCCGTCGTCGGGGTAGCAGGAGGCCGTCATGTAGCCCTTGGCGCCGCCCACCGTGAAGCGGGTGGTGGTGCTGGGCCGCGAGTTGGGCAGGCGGCGCCGCCTCGGCCGGTTGATCTCGACGACCTTGACCTGCGGCTCGGCCTTGTCCTCTGCCTTGTCCTCGTCCTTCTTCCTGGCGTTGGACAGCGGCTGGCCGACCTTGCAGTTGTCGCGGTAGACGGCCAGCGCCTTCAGGCCCAGCCGCCAGCCCTCCATGTAGACCTGCTCGATGTCCTCGACCGTGGCCGACTCGGGCAGGTTGACGGTCTTGGAGATGGCGCCGGACAGGAACGGCTGGACCGCGGCCATCATGCGCACGTGGCCCATGGGCGCGATCGCCCGCTCGCCCATCGCGCAGTCGAACACCTCGTAGTGCTCCTTGCGCAGGCCGGGGGCGTCGACGACGTGGCCGTGCTCGGCGATGTACTCGACGATGGCCTCGATCTGCTCCTGCTGGTAGCCAAGGGTCTTCAGGGCCCGCGGGATCGTCTGGTTGACGATCTGCATGGAGCCGCCGCCGACGAGCTTCTTGAACTTCACCAGCGACAGGTCCGGCTCGATGCCGGTGGTGTCGCAGTCCATCATCAGGCCGATGGTGTTGTGGCTGACCATGCCGTTGGCCACGTAGGTGACGTTCTCAGGAACCGACAGGTCATACGTCGGCTGGACTCCGCCGTCGTCGTTGGCCTCGACCCGCTCGAAGGCGTAGGTCAGCGCGTGACCCAGCCGCTCGTCACGGGTCTCCTCGAACAAGGTCCTGGCGAGCATCCGGACGACGCCGCCGTGCTTGCGGACGGACTGCAGAACCGCCTCACGCGACGGGTGGCCGGCGGGAACCAGCGACTCCCACACCTCACGCGGCAGGACGACGTAGTCCTTCCTGGCCGAGCGCTCCGGCTCCAGCTCGGCGACGAGCCGGTTCTTGCGGTCGCCCATGAAACCGACCAGCTCGTCGAAGAGGAGCGCGTGGTCGACGTTGCGCAGCCGTACCTGGAAGATCGGCCCGCCGAAGCCGCTGACGGTCTGCCGCGTGGTGCTGACCATGCCGAGGACGAGCAGGAGCGTGCGCACCTCGCCGGCGAAGGACGCCGACGCGGTGGAGAGGCTGGGCACGCCCTCGGTGACGGTGCCGTCGGCCTCGAAGAGGCCGCGGAGGAAGGCGGTGTAGACCTGCGGGTCGTTGGACTCGAGGATCGCCGACGGCACGCGCGGCGTCCAGCCCTTGCCGACATGGTCGACACCGGGCAGGTCCTTGGCGAAGCCGGCCGCCTGCCACCAGCGCGCCAGCCGTACCGACTGGAGCGTGACCTCGTGGTAGCCCTCCTGCGCGGTCACGACGGGCTCCAGGTCGAACAGACCCTTGGCGAGGATGCGGATACGCTCGACCACGTCGAGGTCGGCGTCGGCGACGCACAGGCGGATACCCTTGGCGTGCAGGCTGCCGTCGCCCATGAAGTAGCCGACCAGCTCGGCCAGTTCGGGCGTCACCGCATCGGGGACCACGACGCCGCGGTCGCCCGCATAGTGGGCCTGGTCAAGGACGGGCAGCGGTACCCGCCGCGGCTCACCCACAAGGGTGCGCATCTGCATCGGGACCAGGTCGCCCGGCTCGATGTCGGCCAGTCGCTTCCACTCCCACGCGCCGGTCGCGGAGTCGACCACCTTGATCCGGTGGGTGAGCGTGCCCTGGACCTGGTAGCCGCCTTCCGTCCGGATCAGGCGGGTCGGTTCCTCACCGTTGACGAAGAACTTGGTCGCCCGGCGCGGGCCCTCGTCGGTGGAGACCGTCATGTCGAGGTCCTGCCAGCGGTCGCCGTACACGTCGCCGATCTCCGACAGGCGCATCAGGCCGCGGTCGGTGGTCACCAGCGTGTCGCCGGTGAGGCAGCCGGTGGGCGCCAGCAGCGAGGCCTGGGCGTTGCGGTAGCCGCTCTTCTCGCCCAGCTTGAGGCATTCCGACCACTGCTTGGACGCCTCGGTGTGGATCTTGGCGTCCATGGCGCCGACCGTGCGCAGGTTGTCGTTGGCGGCGGCGTGCTTGCGCATGACCCGCTTGTGCGCCTCGGCGTTGCGCGCATAGCCGTCGTACGGCCCGACCACGGCGGCCAGCTCGGCGCTGCGCCGGTAGGAGGTGGCGGTCATGAGGCTGGTGATCGCGGCGGCGACCGCCCGGCCGCCGTCGGAGTCGTAGGCGTGGCCGGTGGCCATGAGCAGCGCGCCGAGGTTGGCGTAGCCGATGCCGAGCTGGCGGTAGGCCCGCGTGGTCTCGCCGATCTTCTCGGTCGGGAAGTCGGCGAAGGTGATGGAGATGTCCATCGCCGTGATGATCAGCTCGGTCAGCTTGACGAAGGTGGCGACGTCGAAGGTGTTGTCGTCCTTGAGGAACTTCAGCAGGTTGATGCTGGCCAGGTTGCAGGAGGAGTTGTCGAGGTGGACGTACTCGCTGCAGGGGTTGGAGGCGGTGATCCGGCCGGTCTCGGGGCAGGTGTGCCAGTCGTTGATCGTGTCGTCGTACTGCACGCCCGGGTCGGCGCACTCCCACGCGGCCTGGGCCATCTTCCTGAACAGGTCACGGGCGTCGACGGTCTCGATGACCTCGCCGGACAGGCGGGCGCGCAGCCCGAACTTCTCGCCCTTCTCCACCGCGCGCATGAACTCGTCCGACACGCGCACGGAGTTGTTGGCGTTCTGGTACTGCACGCTGACGATGTCCTTGCCGCCCAGGTCCATGTCGAACCCGGCGTCGCGCAGCGCGCGGATCTTGTCCTCCTCGCGCGCCTTGGTCTCGATGAACTCCTCGATGTCGGGGTGGTCGACGTCGAGCACGACCATCTTGGCCGCGCGGC
Organism: Thermoactinospora rubra; assembly: GCF_002093975.1. Lineage (GTDB taxonomy): Bacteria > Actinomycetota > Actinomycetes > Streptosporangiales > Streptosporangiaceae > Nonomuraea > Nonomuraea rubra_A. The sequence continues at coordinate 143,768 of NZ_MSZZ01000033.1, read as the reverse complement.
GGGTGGCGCCGCCGGACTTGATCGTGCCGGCCGAGGCGTCGGCGCCGCGCATGAACGACACCGGGCCGCTGGCCGTGCCGCCGCTGGACAGCAGCTCCTTGGAGGAGCGGATCCGCGACAGGTTGACGCCCGAGCCGGACCCGCCCTTGAAGATCACGCCCTCTTCCTTGTACCAGTCGAGGATCGACTCCATGGTGTCGTCGACCGACAGGATGAAGCAGGCGCTGACCTGCTGCGGCGACTTGGTGCCGACGTTGAACCAGACCGGCGAGTTGAAGGCGAAGATCTGGTGGGTCAGCGCGTACTTCAGCTCGTGGTCGAAGATCTCGGCGTCCTCGGGGGTGGCGAAGTAGCCGTGCTCCAGGCCGGTCTTGGTGTACATGCCGACCACGCGGTCCACGAGCTGCTTCAGCGACCACTCACGCTGCGGCGTGCCGACGGCGCCGCGGAAGTATTTGGTTGTGACGATGTTGGTGGCGTTGACCGACCAGAAATCGGGGAACTCGACACCACGCTGCTCGAAGTTGATCGAGCCGTCGCGCCAGTTCGTCATGACGACGTCGCGGCGCTCCCAGGTGATCTCGTCATACGGGTGCACGCCGGGCCGGGTGAAGATGCGCTTCATCTTCAGCCCCTTGCGCTTGCGCGACACTGAACCGCTGACCGTCTCCGTCATCGCTCCCCCTTTTCCGCCTTCAACTGTTGGATCTCGGCCTCGAAGTCCGCCAGGCTCTCGAAGCCGCGGTATACCGATGCGAACCGCAGGTAGGCCACCTCGTCCAGGTCGCGCAGAGGCCCCAGGATCGCCAGGCCCACCTCGTTGGAGGGGATCTCGGCGACGCCCTTGGCCCTGATGGCCTCCTCGACCCGCTGCCCCAGCTGGGCCAGCGAGTCTTCGCTCACCGGCCTGCCCTGGCAGGCCCTGCGCACACCCGCGACCACCTTGTCCCGGGAGAACGGCTCGGTCACCCCGCTGCGCTTGCTCACCATGAGCAGGACCGTCTCCTGCGTGGTGAACCGGCGCCCGCAGTCGGGACACGTCCGCCGGCGCCTGATCGCCGCCCCGTCGTCGGTGGACCGGCTGTCGATGACTCTCGTGTCGGGATGGCGACAGAACGGACAGTGCACCATGGCCTCCCAACACGAGTCAAAGGCTCGTCCCCGTACGCTCACGCCGACGCCACGGCCCGCCACGGCGCGGTCACGAAACACAAGTTGTGGTGAACTACATCGGTGTAACTACTAGATGTTGTGGTCCAAACGTAGGACTGCGCGGGCCGGTTCGCAACTCGCCGCGGGAGGTCGCACCGAAGTCGCTGGTCAGCACCCACGCCGGCGTGACGCCCGGGCGTGTCGCGCGAGCCCTCCAGATCCTCCCGCGAAACTGTCAGCACCGTATCCATTCTACGCTCATGACACGGCTCGTGGGAGACCCACGGCAGCAGGGCGCCCCCGGCCGCCCGAGCCGCCGGGGGCGCCCTTTCTGCGATCTCGTACGGCTATCGCCTATCCGGTGGGCGGGTCCCTGTGCAGCTGTTCATCCGCCGGGGACGTAAAGCCGCGTTCCCGGGCGGATCAGGGAATTGTCCAGACGGTTTAACCGCATGATTTCCTCGACCGTCGCATCGACGTCGCGGCCTTCCGCCGTCACCGCGTCCGCGATGCTCCACAGCGTGTCGCCCTTTTCCACGACGACCCACGGCAGGCCGGCGGTCGCGGGAATCCCGGCGGCCTCGGCGGCGAATCCGGCCGCCCTCGTCCCGAGCCAGAATCCGCCCAGCGCCACGGCCGCGACCAGGGTCACCACGGCGGCCCTGCCCCGCCTGGTCAGGCGCAGCGGCGCGGGCCTTTCGAGGCGCGAAGATACAGACCTTTCCCGGTGCGAAGACACGGGCCCATCGCGACGCGGCGTGGACCTTTCAGGGCGCGAAGACACGGGCCTTTCGCGACGCAGCGCGAGCCTTTCGCGGCGGGAAGACGCGGACCCATCGCGACGCGGCCCGAGCTTTTCCCGGCGCGAAGACGCGAGCTTTTCGCCAGGAGGCACGGGCCTTTCTCGACGCGAAGACGCGAGCTTTTCGCGATCCCGCCCGCCGCGCTCGGCCGCCACGCCTTCCATAGCCGGGCCGCGCCCCGGCCCGCCCGTTCCCTGCTCGGTCGGACCGCGTCCGACGCCTCTCCCCTGGGGTGTCGTGATACGCAAGGTCGCGGCCTGGTGTGTCGTCACCCTGAAACGCCGCCCCCGCGCCGGCCGTCCGCGACCCGGAAAGGCTCCCCGCCCCGGCGTCTCGCGCGTCGCGCCGGCCTGGCACTCACGGGTGTCGCCCGGATCGCTCCGGACGCCCTCACGGTCTCGCCCGCCGCGAGCCGTACGGGAGCCGTCGGCCCCGCCGGTGATCACCGTGCCGGGACGCGGCGGGGGAACCAGCCACAGCGCCGGGCCGTCCGCGCGGCGGCGGGCGGCGGACGCCGCACGCGCCCGGCCGTTCGAATGCCGGGGTTCGCGCGTGAGGTCGGCCAGAAGGGTGAGGTTCGCGTCGTTTTCGCCTGGCTGGTCCGGGATTCTGGTCGTCGGCATGAATGGCCTCCCGCCCCCTCGCGTCCGAAACCGGCCGAACAAAAGATCGGCGAATCGAACACGATGTCGATCGAACTCCCGTACGATGGTGTACCACAGCGAGACGACAATTTCGAGGAAGACTCGAACACCTGTTTGAGATTGATCTTCGACGGCGATATCGTCGCTGTGAGCGACATGAGGACCACGGACCGGAAGGTCCGCCGGTGAGGAGGTAGAGGGGCATGACCGAGCGCGATGACGACAACGGGGTCACCGACCTCGCGGTGCGCAGGCGTGACTCCCTGGGACTCACTCCCAGGCAGCGCAAGATCCTTGAAGTGATCCGCGATTCCGTCCAGCAGCGCGGCTACCCGCCGTCGATGCGCGAGATCGGCGAGGCGGTGCAGCTCACCAGCACGTCCAGCGTGTCTCACCAGCTGACCGCGTTGCAGCGCAAGGGCTACCTGCGCCGCGACCCGCACCGGCCGCGCGCGCTCGAGGTGCGCCTGCCGGGCGAGCCGGTGCTGTGGGTCGACCCCGACGCCGAAGACGTGGAGCCCACGGTCAACCGGCCGACGGCCGCGTATGTGCCGCTGGTCGGCCGCATCGCCGCCGGTGGCCCGATCCTGGCCGAGGAGAGCGTGGAGGACGTCTTCGCCCTGCCCAAGCAGCTCGTCGGCGAGGGCACGCTGTTCCTGCTCCAGGTCACCGGCGACTCGATGATCGAGGCGGCGATCGCCGACGGCGACTGGGTGGTGGTCCGCCAGCAGCCCGTCGCCGAGAGCGGCGACATCGTGGCCGCCATGATCGACGGCGAGGCGACCGTCAAGACGTTCAAGCGCAAGGACGGGCACGTGTGGCTGGTCCCGCACAACCCCAACTACGACCCGATCCCGGGCGACGAGGCGAGCGTCCTGGGCAAGGTCGTGGCGGTGCTGCGCAAGCTCTGACCCTCCCGCGCCCCGCGTCGTCAGGAGAGCCCGGAGTCCGCGCCGCGCGGGCTCCGGGCCGCTCGGCCATCGTGCCGTGCCCGCTCTTAGACTGGCCCGGTGAATGACACTTTCCGGGCAGAAGAGCTGAAGGCGCTACGAGACGGAGTGAAGTGGTCCAAAGCGGGTCCGGGAGTGATCCCCGCCTGGGTCGCGGACATGGACTTCCCCGTCGCCCCCGTCATCCGCGAGTCGCTCCAGCGACGGATCGTCACCGACCTCGGCTACCCGACCTGGGACGAGCACAGCGCCCCGCCGCCGCTCATCGACGCCTTCACCGAGCGGATGGAGACCAGGTACGGCTGGCGGCCCGAGCCCGGCATGGCGCGGTCGTTCACCGACCTCAACCAGGCGCTCCAGGTGATCCTGCACCTCGTCACCGAGCCCGGCGACAAGGTGGCCCTCCACACCCCCGCCTACAACGCCTTCGTCGCCTCGCTGACGGAGATGAACCGCCCCATCCTGCCCATCCCGGCGCTTTCCGACGGCGACGGCTGGCGCTTCGAGCTGCCCGACCTGTCCGGCTGCCGGGTCCTGCTCCTGGTCAACCCCCACAACCCCACCGGCAGGGTGCTCACCCGCGAGGAGCTGACCGAGCTGGCCGAGGCCGCCGAGCGCCACGACCTGCTGGTGATCTCCGACGAGATCCACGCCGACCTGGTCTACGCCCCGCACCGGCACATCCCCTTCGCCACGATCCTCCCCGAGCGGACGATCACGCTCACGTCCGCGTCCAAGGCGTTCAACCTCGGCGGCGTCCGCTGCAGCGTCGCGCACTTCGGCCACGCCCCCACCCGCAAGGCGGTCTGGTCGATGCCCAGGTTCCTGTACGGCGAGGCGAACCTGTTCGGCGTGGAGGCGACCATCGCGGCGTGGCGGCACGGCGACGCCTGGCTGGAGGAGATCATGGCGTTGCTCGACCGCAACCGCCGCATGATCGCCGAGGCGCTGCCCGAGGGGGTCGGCTACCGGCTCCCGCAGGCCACCTACCTGGCCTGGCTGGACTTCGGGCGGCCCGGCACGGCCGAGCGACTGGAGCGGGAGGCGGGCGTGCTGCTCAGCGGCGGGGAGCACTTCGGCCCCGGCGGCGAGACCTTCGCCCGGCTGAACTTCGCCACCTCCCGTCCCATCCTGGAGGAGGTCCTGCGCCGGATCCGCGATCACGCCTGACCCGGCGTGCGGGGGTGCGGCCGGGCCGTACCCCCGCACGGATCACGGCAGCGGCGGCAGCTCCGGAGGCGTGGCCGGGGGACGCTCGGCCAGGGCGGCCAGGGCCAGCTCGACCGCCTTCTCCAGCTGGGGGTCGCGCCCGGCGACCCGGTCCTGCGGCGTGACGACGACCTCGACGTCCGGGTCGACGCCGTGGTTCTCGATGCCCCAGCCGGGCCCCTCGATCCAGATGGCGTACCGGGGCTGGGTCACCACGGTGCCGTCGACCAGGGAGTAGGCCGAGTCGATGCCGATGACCCCGCCCCACGTGCGGGTGCCCACGAGCGGGCCGATGCCCCGGTTCTTGATGCCCGCGCTGACGATGTCCCCGTCGGAGCCGGCGAACTCGTCCGTCACCGCGACGATCGGCCCGCGGGGGGAGTCCTCGGGGTAGCGCATGGGCTCGTAGCCGCGGGCCAGGGCCCAGCCGGTGACGCGGCGGCCGAGCTTCTCCAGCACCAGCTCAGACACGTGGCCTCCGCCGTTGTCGCGCACGTCGACGACGAGCCCGTCGAAGCCCATCTCGGTGTGCAGGTCGCGGTGGAACTGCGCCCAGCCGACGGCGGCCATGTCGGGCACGTGGAGGTAGCCCAGCCGCCCGCCGGACAGCTCGCGGACGAAGGCGCGGCGGTCCTCGACCCAGGCGTGGTACCGCAGCGGCGTCTCGTCCCGGATGGGCGTGACGACGACCCGGCGCGTCTCGCCGCCCGCCGCGGGCCGGACGGTCAGCTCCACGGGCCGCCCCGCCATACCGGCCAGGGAGGCCAGCGGGCCGCGGACGGGGTCGACCGGGCGGCCGGCGACCGCCACGATCGCGTCGCCCTCCCGGACGGCCACGCCGGGGGCCAGCAGCGGCGAGCGGGCCTCGTGGTCGGAGGACTCGCCGGGCAGGATGCGGGCGACCCGCCAGACGCCCTCCTCGTCGCGGACCAGGTCGGCGCCCAGCAGGCCCTGGCGGCGCCGGGGGTCGGCCGGCGAGCCGTTGGGGCGGGCGTAGGCGTGGGAGGTGGCCAGCTCGCCCTGCACCTCCCACAGCAGGTCGATCAGCTCCGAGTAGGCGCCGATCCGCTCGACCAGCGGCGCGTAGCGGTCGAGCACGCCCTGCCAGTCGACGCCGTTCATGTCGGCGCGCCAGAAGTGGTCGCGCATGAGGCGGCCGGCCTCGTGGAACTCCTGGCGCCACTCGGCCACCGGGTCGAGCGTGACGCGCACGCGGTCCAGGTCGATGGTGACGACCTCGTCGCCCTCCTCGGCGGCGCGGGTCTGCAGGCCGTGCTTGCCGCTGATCACCAGCCGCGTGCCGTCGCCGCTGACCTCGAAGGCCCGGTACTCCTTGCCGAGCTCGCCCTTGGACCGCTTGGCCAGGTCGTAGCGCTCCAGCACGGGCTCCTCCCGCTCGCTGCCGTCGCCGAGCGTGCCCGCCTGGGGGTAGCGCAGCCACAGCAGGGCGTCCTTGGCGGCGCGCAGGTTGCCGTACTCGCCCGAGGGCACCGGTACCGGGACGATCCGGGCGCCGAGACCCTCCAGGTCGACCTCCGTGACCGGCGGCCGCTTGTCGCCTTCATTCGATTTATCGGATTTAGAGGATTTGCCAGCCTTGCTGGGCGAGTCGTCGGAGTCCTCGCCGTTGAAGCCCCGCCCCCGCAGCGACGGGTCGAAGGGCGAGGGCGTGGTCGCCTTGAGCGGCACCAGGTAGGGGCGGCACGCGCCCTGGAAGGACAGGTCGAAGACATGCGCGTCGTAGGCCGGGTCGAAGGTGCGCACCGACAGGAACGCCAGGTGCTTGCCGTCCGGCGTGAAGACCGGGTTGAAGTCGCGGAACCGCGGCTGCGTCACCGCCACGGTCTGGCTGCCGTCGACCCGTCCCATCTTGACGTGGCCGCGCCAGGGCGCGTACGGGTGGGTCCACGCCAGCCACGCCGAGTCCGGGGAGAAGGCCAGGTCGTCGGCGTTGCCCTGCGTGGTGCGGTCCAGCTCGCGGACCGTGCCCGTCTCCAGGTCCACCACCAGGACCCGGCCGTCGTGGGCGGCCACGGCGGCGTGCCTGCCGTCCGGCGCGGTGGCCAGGTCGATCACCCTGCCGAGCTGCCCGGCGGCCAGCGTGCGCAGCTCGCCGCCCGGCGTGCCGACCTCCAGCGCGTCCTCTCCCGTGGCGTCCGACACCCACACGGCCCGGCCGTCGCCGCCGAGCGTGCGCGGCAGCCGTACCCGGACGCCCGGCTCGGCCCGCAGCACACCCGCGGGCCCGTCACGGTGGGTCACCCAGTGGGCGGTGCCGCGGATCTCCACCACGCTGGCCCGGCCGGTGCGGTCCGGCGAGAAGGAGCCGACGCGGGTGGGCGCGGGCCGCGGCGCCCTCGCCGGTCGCGGCCCGCCGAGCCTGATCTCCAGCCTGGACGGCTCGGCCTCCAGGCTCTCCAGCAGCCACAGGTCGCCGCCGGCGCCGTAGACGACGCGGCGGCCGTCGGTGGCGGCGTTGCGGGCGTAGAAGCCGGTGTGCGAGGTGTGCCGCCGCAGGTCCGAGCCGTCGGGCAGGCAGGAGTACAGGTTCGAGGTGCCGTCGGTGTCGGCCAGGAAGGCCAGGCGCTCCCCCACCCACATGACGCAGGAGTGCTGGGCCGGGTTGTCGGCGAACAGCCTGGTGAACTCGCCGTCGCCGGTCGCGTCGACCCAGATCTTGCCCGCCGTGCCGCCGCGGTAGCGCTTCCACTGCCACGGCTCGCGCCAGTACGACGAGACCGTCGCCACCTTCCCGCCGCTGACCGCCGCCTCGCTCACCCACCCGTACGGCAGGCGCTCGGCGGGCCCGCCGTCGAGGGGGACGGCGTGCGCCCAGGTCCGGGAGCGGGAGGCCTGCGCGGCGGACGTCACGGCTAACACGCGCCCGTCGGCGGTCCAGCCGCGCACGGCGGTCAGCGGGTCGGCCCAGTGGGTGAGGCGCTCGCCGGCCGGTCCGTCGAGGTCGGCGGCCAGCACCTCCGGCGCGCCCTCCCGGGTGCTCGTCCAGGCGATCCGGCCGCCGTCGGGCGAGAAGCGCGGGAAGGAGACGGGAACCCGGTCGGCGGTGAAGCGCCAGGCCCGGCCCCCGTCGAGCGGAGCCACCCACACGTCGTCGTCGGCGACGAACGTGATGAGCTCCCCGTGGAGATGTGGATGTCTGAGGTATGCGCCATTTGTCACAAGCGCACCCTAATTCGGATCACCGGCACGCCGCCCGCCGATAAACGCGGCCCACAGCGAAACGCCCGGACCCCGCACTGGGGTCCGGGCGATGCGCGGCCTGGCTCAGGGAACGATGTTGACCAGCTTGGGCGCGCGGACGATGACCTTGCGCGGCTCGCCCGACAGGTAGCCCTGGACCTTCTCCGAGGCCAGCGCCAGCGCGCGCAGCTCCTCCTCGGAGATGTCCGGCGAGACCTCCAGCCGGTCGCGGACCTTGCCCGCCACCTGCACGACGCAGGTGACCGACTCCTGGACCAGCAGCACCGGGTCGGCCTGCGGCCAGCCCGCCAGCGCGACGGTGCCGGTGTGGCCCAGCCGTTCCCAGCCCTCCTCGGCGGTGTACGGCGCGACCAGCGACAGCATGATCGCCAGCACCTCGGCGGCCTCCCGGACGGCCGGGTCGGCGGGCCCCGGGCCGCTGTCGATGGCCTTGCGCGCGGCCGTGGTCAGCTCCATCATGCGCGCCACCGCGACGTTGAACCGGTAGGACTCGATCAGCTTGGTGACCTCGTCGACGGTCCGGTGCGTGACGCGGCGCAGCTCCAGGTCGCCCTGGTCGTACGGCACGCCGGGCTCGCTGGCCACGTCGGTGAACACCCGGAAGGCCCTGGCCAGGAACTTCTGCGAGGCGGCCGGCGAGACGTCGGCCCAGTCGATGTCGTCCTCCGGCGGACCGGCGAACACCATCGTCAGGCGGACCGCGTCGACCCCGTAGGCGTCGATCTGCTCGCCCAGGTCCACGCCGTTGCCCAGCGACTTGGACATGGCCTTGCCCTGGTTGATCACCTGGCCCTGGTTCAGCAGGCGCACGAACGGCTCGGTGAAGTCCAGCATGCCCATGTCGTGCAGGACCTTGGTGAAGAACCGGGAGTACAGCAGGTGCAGCACCGCGTGCTCGACGCCGCCGACGTACTGGTCGATCGGGCCCCACTTGCGGACCTGCTCCACGTCGAACGGCCCGTCCTCATACCCCGGCGAGCAGTAGCGCAGGAAGTACCACGAGGAGTCGACGAAGGTGTCCATGGTGTCGGTGTCGCGCTTGGCGCGCCCGCCGCACTTGGGGCACTCGACGTCGACCCAGTCGGTCGCGGCGGCCAGCGGGGAGACGCCCTTGGGGGCCAGCGCCTCGCCGCGCAGGTCGGGCAGGGTGACCGGCAGCTGCTCGTCGGGCACCGGGACCTCGCCGCAGTCGCCGCAGTGGATGATCGGGATCGGCGTGCCCCAGAACCGCTGGCGCGACAGCAGCCAGTCGCGCAGGCGGAAGTTCACCGTGGCCCGGCCCTTGCCGTCGGCCTCCAGGATGTCGATGATCCGGCGGATGGCCTCGGCCTTGGGCAGGCCGTCCAGCGGGCCGGAGTTGACCAGGACGCCCTCGCCGGGGGTCGCCACGCCGCTCTCGGCCGGGTCGGGCAGCCCGGTTTCGACCACGACGCGCACCGGCAGGCCGAACTTGCGCGCGAAGTCCAGGTCGCGCTGGTCGTGCGCGGGCACGGCCATGATCGCGCCGTGGCCGTAGTCGGACAGCACGTAGTCGGCCGCCCAGACCGGGATGCGCTCGCCGTTGACCGGGTTGATCGCATAGCGGCCCAGGAAGACGCCGGTCTTCTCCTTCTCGGTGGACAGCCGCTCGATGTCGCTCAGCTTGGCCACCGCGCTGCGGTAGGCCTCGAACGACTCGCGCCGCTCCGGCGCGCAGATCTCGTCGGCCAGCGGCGCGTCGACGGCGACCACGAAGAAGGTGGCGCCGAACAGCGTGTCGGGACGGGTGGTGAAGACCGTGACCGGCTCCTCGCGGCCCTCGATGTAGAACTGGACGTCGGCGCCCTCGGAGCGGCCGATCCAGTTGCGCTGCATGGTCAGCACGCGCTCCGGCCAGCCGCCCTCCAGCTGCTCCATGTCGTCCAGCAGCCGCTGCGCGTAGTCGGTGATCTTGAAGTACCACTGGGTCAGCTCACGCCTGATCACCTCGGCGCCGCAGCGCTCGCAGTGACCGGCGATGACCTGCTCGTTGGCCAGCACGGTCTGGTCGTTGGGGCACCAGTTGACCAGGCCGCCCTTGCGGTAGGCCAGCCCCCGCTCGAAGAAGCGGATGAACAGCCACTGGTTCCACTTGTAGTACTCGGGGTCGCTGGTGTGCAGACGGCGCGACCAGTCGAAGGAGACCGCATAACGCCTGAAGGAGGCGGCCTGCGTCTCGATGTTGGCGTAGGTCCACTCGGCCGGGTGGGCGTTGCGCTTGATCGCCGCGTTCTCCGCCGGCAGGCCGAAGGAATCCCAGCCGATCGGGTGCAGGACGTTGTAGCCCCGCTGGAACCAGTAGCGCGCCACCACGTCGCCCAGCCCGAAGGCCTCGCCGTGGCCCATGTGGAGGTCGCCGGAGGGGTAGGGGAACATGTCCAGCATGTAGCGCCGCTCGCGGGGGTCGGCGGGATCCTCGCTGGCGCGGAACGGTTCCATCTCCTCCCAGCGCTGCTGCCACTTGGCCTGCAGCGCCTGCGGGTCGTACTCACTCACGGCGGTGTCCTTCGGTTGGCTGAAGACCCATTGGCTCGGGACCCATAAGAAAACCCCTCGTGCACACAACGAGGGGCAGCCGCGACGGCGAGAGTCCTACGGCCGTCGCGGCCCGCTAAGAAGCAGGGTCCCGGGACGCATATACCAAGAGTAGCGCACCTCTTCACGGGAATGCCGGTCCTCGGGGGATACGGCCCGGCACAATGGACGCTTCAGATCTGGCGAGATCTGATGGTGATGTTTCCGTTGTGACCTCTTCTGTCCTATTACATTACTCTCGTCGCCGTGACCGATCCGCTCCCCTCCGAAGAGCCGGGGGAGGACCTGCCGCTACAGGACCCGCCCACCGACCCTTTCGGCGTGCGGATTCACCACGGCTTCGCGCGTTTCCCTGCGGAACCCCCCGCCCCGCATGAGATCATGCCCGATGCGGCAAATTCGGACATAACCTCGGGAGGTACGGCAGCAATGGCGTCGGAGAAGTCCGAAGCATCCCACCTGCCACCGGCCTGGCCAGAGCTGCCACCGCAGGAGGTCCCCACCAGCTGGCCGGAGGCGCCCCGCCAGGACCCCGTTCCGGCCTGGGCGGAGCCGCCCAAGGCGGGCGACGGCGGCCAGTCGGCGTGGTCGAACCTCAACACGCCCGCGCCGTGGCCGCCACGCGACACGCCGCAGCAGGGCACCTGGCCCCCGCAGCCGTCCGCGGACCGGCAGCCGCCGGCCGACCCGTTCGCCCCGCTGAACCCCGACCCGTTCGGGCAGCGCCTGGGGGCGGCCGGGACGGCGCAGCAGCCGCCCACGGGTCCGCACTCGTCGGCGTCCGGTGGCGGTCACCAGGAGAACCCGCCGCTGCCCGCGTGGGCGGCGCAGGAACCGGCCGCGGCTCCGCCGCCTCCCGCCTGGCCGCAGGAGGCCACCGTCCAGGCGCACGACGCGACCGGGCGTCCCGCGCCCGAGGCGACCGGGCGGCCCATGCCCGACGCGACCGGGCGGCCCATGCCCGAGGCGACCGGGCGCTCAGCGCCCTCCGGCGACCCGCTGGAGCGGACCGTGGCGTACACCACCCCGCCCCCGGCCGACCACACCCGGCCCGGCGGCTCCTCCGTCCCGGGCGACACCGGCCGGGGCGGCCATGCCGTACAGCCCGGCCAGAACGGGCAGCCTGGACAGCTCGGCCAGGGCGGGCAGCCGGGCCAGGACGGACGGGCAGGCGACAGCGGGCGGCCCGGCGGCAACCTCGGCCGCGACCCGTCCGACCCCGACCGGCCCTTCGTGACCGCGGGCCAGATCAGCGGCTCGCGCACCCCGCCGCCCGACCGCCAGCAGGAGCTCTGGAACGCCGTCTTCTCCGACGCCGACCAGGAGGACTCCTTCGACGAGCCCGGCAAGCCGGTCTGGATCTACGCGCTGTCCGGCTCGGTGGCCGTCGCGCTCGTCATCGGCCTGGTGTGGGCGTTCCTGGCCGGTCCGCTGGCGAGCGAGAAGCCGAGCACCGCCGCGAGCCAGCCGGCCAAGTCGCCCGCCACGCCGAGCAAGTCCGCGCCCGCGACCAGCAGGATCCCCCGGCTCCCCAAGTACCCGGGCGAGGCCTCCCCCGTGATGGGGCGGCTGACCGACGCCGCCGCCGGGATCAACATCCCGAGGCTGGGCGGCAAGTGGCTGCTGGACCAGCGTCCCCTGGTGCAGTCCACGTACGGCTACCGCACGCGGCAGTACGTCCAGACGGGCCTGGACGCGACGGGCAAGCCGGTCTTCGCCCAGGTGCTGACCGGGCCGCTCCCCGCCAAGCTCGCCGCGGCCTACACGGGCCCGGACAGCCTGGAGCAGGTGATCAGGAAGGTCGTGGTGGACGCGCGCAAGCGCTTCTTCCCGGTGCCGAACACGGTGAAGACCGCCGCCCGGGAGAAGCTCAAGGTCGGCGGCCAGGTCAACGCCTACTCGCTCAAGGCGGGGGATTTCACGGCGACGGTCGTCGTCGCGGCCGTCAACACGGGCGGCGACGTGCCCGCGATCGTGTACATGGCGGTGCCGGGCGACAGCAAGGCTTTGCTGCCCGACGTCAACACGGTGTTCAAGTCCATCAAGCTCAACACGGCCGGCTGACCTCGCGGGCGCGGCACTTCTCGTCCTTGGCGTGCCCACCCCTGAGGGTGCCCTTCGCCGACGTCCCTTGCCCCACCGCCCCGCCCGCCGACGTCCGCCGAGGGGCGGGCTCGGGGCGTCCGCCCGGCGGGTTCAGCCGGTGCGCCAGCCGTACTTGATCAGAAGGTTGCGCGCGTCGTCCGCCACCGCGACGTCGGCGACGATGTCGTAGCGCGCGGCCACGATCGCGTGGCGGGAGACGAAGTCGCGGCGGCCGCGCATGGTGAAGTGCGCGGCCAGTCCGAAGGCCGCGCCGAAGAGCGCGCCGTCCGCCACCCCGCTGAGCACCAGCGCGAGCACCGGCCCGCTCGCCGCGAACAGCCCCACCAGCAGGCCCGCCATGAGGCCGAACCGCGCGCCGGTGGCCGCGCCCATCCCCGCGGAGCGCGTCACGGTCAGGCGGCCCAGGACCGTCTCGGCGGTCCTCAGGCCGGAGCCGACGATGCCGGCCCGCTGGATCGGGAAGCCGTTCTCCGCCAGGAACGCGACCGCCTTCTGGGCCTGGTCGTAGGTGTCGTAGGAGCCGACGACGGGACGGTCGCCGACCCCCGCCCACCCGACGGCCGGAGCCGTCTCGATCATCGTGGGTCCTCCTCACTCCCAACGCGGAAACCGGGGTCCGGCGCGACCGGGGCGCACCTCACTTAGTGAGGAACGGGGTTTCGCCCTTGGCGATCTCCACCTTGCGCGGCTGGGCCTGCTCCAGGACCGGGATGCGGACGACGAGCACGCCGTTGTTGCAGGCGGCCTGGATGCCGTCGGCGTCAAGGTGCTCAGGCAGGTAGACCCGGCGCATGAAGGCGCCCTTGGGCCGCTCGTCGACGAACAGCCGCTCGCCGTCGTCGTAGGTCTCCTCCCGCTTGCCGCTCACCGTGAGGATCCCGCGGTCGACGGTCACCTCGATGGAGCCGGGGTCGATGCCCGGCACGTCGAAGCGGAGGACGACCTCGCCGGGCCGCCTGATGCCGTCCATCGGCACCATCCCGGCGGTTCCATGCAGGACGTGGCGGGTCAGCTGCTCCAGCTCCTTCAGGATCGGGTCGAACGACGTCAGCAGCATCTCACCACCTCCGAGACCAGATGGTCGCTCTCAATACCTCTATATCCACCTACAGAAAAGTTTAAACTCGATTTGTAGGTTTGTCGACCCGGGTCCGGCTAGAAGGTGCACTCCATGTGCTTGATCCCGTTGATGAAGTGGGAGTGCAGCCGGTCGGGCCTGCCGCCCTCGATGTGCGGCAGGCGGGTGAGCAGCTCGCGGAACATCAGCGTGATCTCGCGGCGGGCCAGGTGGGCGCCCAGGCAGAAGTGCGGACCCGGGCCGCCGAAGCCGACGTGGGGGTTCGGGTCGCGCGTGATGTCGAAGCGCAGCGGGTCGTCGAAGACCCGCTCGTCGCGGTTGGCGGACCAGTAGTACAGCACGACCTTCTCGCCCTTGCGGTAGGCGTTGCCGTTCATCTCGCAGTCGCGGGTGACCTTGCGGCGCATGAAGTTCACCGGCGAGGCCAGGCGGACGATCTCCTCCACCGCGCCGGGCAGGCGCCCCGGTAGATCCTCCAGCAGCAGGGCGCGCTGATCGGGGTTCTTGGTGAGCAGGCGCAGGCCGTAGGAGATGGCGTTGCGCGTGGTCTCGTTGCCGGCGACCACGAGCAGGATGAAGAACGAGCCGAGCTCCTGCATGGTCAGGCGCTCGCCGTCGATGTTGGCGTTGACCAGCGCGGAGGTCAGGTCGTCGGTGGGGTGCTCGGCGCGGTGCGCGGCCAGCTCCTGCACCAGCTGCTGCAGCTCGTGCCCGGCGGTGAGCAGCTGCGTGGCGACGTTGTCCAGATCGGTGTACTCGGGGTCGAAGCCGCCCAGGATCCTGTTGGAGCGCTCGAAGACGAACCGGTAGTCGCCGGGCGGGATGCCCATCATGTCGCAGATGATCTTCAACGGCAGGCGGGCGGCGACCTCGGTGACGAAGTCGCAGCCGGGGCCACGGGCGATGAGGTCGTCGACGATCCGGGCGGCGGCGGCCTCGACGTCGGCCTCGAACTGCTTGATCATGCGCGGCGTGAAGGCGCGCGAGACGATGCGGCGGAGCCTGGCGTGCCGGGGATCGTCCATGTTGATCATCGAGCCGAAGTACTCGGCGAACTCGGCCGGCATGTCCGGGATGTTCGTCGCGCCGCCGTCGCCCGAGCAGAACAGCTCGGGGTTGCGACTGGCCTCCAAGATGTCCGCGTGCCGTACCAGAGCGTGGTAGCCCGGGCCCTTGGGCGCGAAGGAGATCTCCATCTCCTCGAAGAAGGCCGGCTTGTCGAGCTCGCGCAGCCGCCGGAAGGCCTCCTCGCGCTCGGCCATGGGCCGCGCCCAGAACTCAGGCGCCGACAGGTCGAAGTCGATCACGCTCATAAGAACATCGTTCTAAAAGCGGCCACTTACGTCAATGGCTTACGGCGTAAGTCACAAAATGCGTGGCGGGTCCGGAAGATCGCTCGCTATCCTCACCGCGTGACCTTCTTCCACCTGCGTTGACGACCCGCCGGCGGGCCGCGGCCCGACCCACCGCCGGCGATGCGGGACGGCTGTCCGCCGTCCCGGGTCTCGACGTGGGGAAGAACAGGTGCTTCTGCTTGCCCGGACCATCCGGGGCATCGAATCTCTGGTGTGTCAGGAGATCGGCGGGGGCGTGCGCCGCGTGCGCCACCGCGAGGTGTGGTTCGACGCGGCCGCTCCCCCGCGGCTGCGGCTGGCCGACGACGTGCTGGCGCTGGTGGCCGTGGCGCGCGGCGTCCACCCGGGGCGTACGGCGCTGCGGCGGCTCGCGCGGGCCGTCCTGGAGGCGCCCCTGCCCGGCGCCGGGAGGTGGACCGGCCTGGACGTGTCGGCCTCCTTCCTCGGCCGCCGCTCCTACACGCGCTACGACATCGAGGACACGGTCGGCGAGGCGCTCGCCCGCCGGTTGCGCCTGCCGTACCACTCGCGCCGAGCGGGTACGGCGCCGCCGCCCGGCACGATGGCCTGGCGCGTGACGATCGAGGGCGAGGAGGCGGCGATCGCGATGCGGCCGGCCGAGCGGCCCCTGCACCGCAGGCCGTACAAGGTCGGCTCGGTGCCCGGCACGCTGCACCCGCCGCTGGCCGCGGCGATGGCCCGGCTGGCCGGGCCGTGCGGGCTCGTCCTGGACCCCTGCTGCGGCGCGGGCACGACGCTCGTCGAGGCGCACGCCGTCGCGCCCGGCGCCCGCTACCTCGGCACGGACGCCAGCTCGGAGGCCGTGCGGATCGCCGCACGCAACGCCGCCGGACGCGGCATCACGTGGGCGGTGGCCGACGGCGGGCGGCTGCCGCTGGCTGACGGATCGGTCGACCGCGTGCTGGTCAACCCGCCGTGGGACCGGCAGGTGCGCGGCCTCGGCGTGCTCGCCGGGGATCCCGGCCTGCTGTGGCGGGAGGTGGACAGGGTGCTGACCGGCGCGGGCCGCGTGGTGGCGCTGCTGCACGAGCCCGCGCTGCCCGAGAAGTACGGCCTGCGCGTGACTCGCGAGATCCCCGTGAGCCTGTTCGGCCGGCACCCGGTGATCACCGTAGCCAGTCGAGGATGAGGGCGTTGACCTCGTCGGGGCGCTCCAGGTGCAGGAAGTGGCCCGCGCCGGGGACGACCTCGGCGCGCGAGCCCTCCGGCAGGTGAGCCGTCACGTCCTTGACCAGGTCGGCCCCGATGCAGCCGTCCCGCTCGCCGTGCAGGTACAGCACGGGCCTGGAGGGCTTGGGCGGCTCGGGGTGGCGGCCGGAGGGCGGGGTGGTGCCGAGCATGGCGCGGTAGTAGCCGACGGCCGCGGCGAGGTTGGCGGGGTCGCCGAGGCTGCGCCGGACGAACTCCAGGTCGCGGGTGGCGTCGTAGCCGGGCGACCAGTCGGCCCACAGGCCCTCCAGGAAGCCGGGGGACGCCGCGGCGGTCTCGGCCAGGCCGGTCTGGAAGAGGAAGATGTAGAAGGACCTCTTCAGCTGCTCGTAGCCGAAGAATCCCGACAGCAGCGCCTCGACGGGCGGCGCGGCCAGCGCCACGGACCGCCGGAACCGCTCGGTGGTGCCGTAGACCGGGTAGGCGCCCCAGTCGTGCCCGATCACCACCGCGTCGGAGTCGCCGCCCAGCTCCTCGTGCAGCGCGTTGACGTCGGCGACGAGCGCGCCCACCTCGAAGGAGGACGGCACCTCGGTGGGCGCGTACCCCCGCATGAAGGGCGCGACGGCGCGATATCCGCGCTCGGCCAGCGCCGGCATCAGGTGGCGCCAGGTGTGCGCGGTGTCGGGGAACCCGTGCAGGCACATCGCCAGCGGCCCGTCACCCAGTGCCAGGTATGCGAACTCCACGCCGTTGGCATGGATCGTCCTGATCTCCATAGCGGGGAACCTAGCACCGCGCCGCGCCGGACGGAGCCCCCAGCGCGATGGGCCAGACGACGAGCAGGTAGCCCTCCCTCGGGTCGTTGGGCCGGGCGGCGCGGGGGCGCCTGCCGTGGACCCGCAGGCCGTAGCGCCCGGCTCCCTGGAAGGTGAGGTTGGGCTGCGCGTCGGCGTGGAAGCCGGCCAGCTGCATGATCCCCGTGGTGGTCACGAACTCGATCTCTTCCACCTCCTCCCAGCTCGTGTGCTGTTGGGGCGGGCGCTCGTGCCGCCAATTCACCCAGACGCCGATACCCAGATGCCGATATCTCCGGATCTCTTCTCGGTCCGGATGACCACGCAGTCCGGCGACGCGGCGACCAGCCCCTCCGGGAGCGCGGGCTGCGTCGCGACGTCCTGGTAGGGGTTGACGATGCGGAGGCGGTGATCGCGCGTGAGGGCGACCCCGCGCGCCGGCGGCGGGAGCGGCGGCGGCGCGTCGGCGAGCCGTACGGTCACGTCGACGACGCCGGTGTGGATGCCGGTCAGGATCACCGCGCCGCCGACGTCGCCGGCGACCAGGCCGTTGGGGACGTGGGGCCGGATCGTGGCCCCCGGCTCGGACAGGAGAAGCTGGTGATAGGAGACGTGCACGTCGGCGCGTGCGGCCGGTAAGTGGATCACCATTCGTAGCGTAGATGCTTGATCCCGTTGATGAAGTTCGACAGCAGGAAGTCGGGCTCGCCGACCGAGCGGATGGCGGGCATCCGGGTGAACAGCTCGCGGAACATCACGGTCATCTCGCGGCGCGCGAGGTGGGCGCCCAGGCAGTAGTGCGGGCCGGGGCCGCCGAAGCCGACGTGGGGGTTGGGGTCGCGCGTGATGTCGAAGGCGTCGGGGTCGTCGAAGACCGTCTCGTCGCGGTTGGCGGAGTTGTAGAACAGCAGGACCTTGTCGCCTTTCCTGAAGATGCCGTGGTCCCGGGTGAGCGTGCGGCGGAACTGGATCACCGGGGTGGCGTAGCGGACGATCTCCTCGCAGGCCCTGCCGATGTGCTTGTCGAAGTCGCTCAGCAGCAGCTCGCGCTGCTCGGAGTGGTCGGTGAACAGCTTCAGCCCGTAGGCGATCGCGTTGCGCGTGGTCTCGCTGCCGGCCACGACCAGCAGGATGAAGAACGAGCCGAGCTCCTGCGGGGTCAGCGACTCCTCGCCGTTGACCAGCAGGCTGACCAGGTCGCCGGTGGGGTTCCTGCGGCGCTCGGCGCCCAGGCGGGCGGCCAGGCGGTTGAGCGAGTGGCCGGCGTGGAGGAGCTTGGCGAGGCCGCGGGCGACGTTCCAGCGGGAGAAGTCCGGCTGGATGCCCGTGTATTCGGGGTCCGCGTTGCCGAGGATCACGTTGGTACGGCGAAGCACCAGATCATGAAATTTCGGGGGAATCCCCATCATGTCGCAGATGACGCGCACCGGCAGCCGGGCCGCGATCTGCGCGACGAAGTCCCCCGGCCCCTCCCGCATCGCCTCGTCCACGATCTGCGCCGCGGCCTTGGCCAGGTCCTCCTCCATCTGCCCGAGGATGCGCGGCGTGAAGGCGCGCGAGACGATCCTGCGCAGCCGGGCGTGCCGCGGATCGTCCATGTTGATCATCGACCCGAAGTACACAGCCAGCCACCTGGGCATGTCCGGGATGCTGTTGGAGCACGGCTCGCTGCTGAAGATCGCCGGATGGCGGCTGGCCTCCACCACGTCCGCGTGCCGTACCAGCGCGTAGTAGCCGGGGCCGCCGCCGACGAAGGGCACGTGGTTCTCCCGCACGAACACCGGCCGGTCCAGCCGGCGCAGCTCGCGGAAGGCGGCCATCCGCTCGTGCTGGGGCAGGGCCCAGAACGGGATCTGGGAGAGGTCGACGTCCATGCCCCCAGAGTTGAGCAAGTGCTCACTTACGTCAAGGCGCCAGGATGAGGTCCGCGGCCTTCTCCCCGATCATGATCGCGGGCGCGTGGGTGTGCCCGCGGTTGAGCGTCGGCATGATCGACACGTCGACGACCCGCAGCCTCTCCAGCCCGCGCACGCGCAGCGACGGGTCGACGACCGAGCCGGGGTCGGTGCCCATCCGGCACGTCCCGACCGGGTGATAGAGGGTCTCGCCCCTCTCCCGCACCCACTGGGCCAGCTCCTCGTCGCTCTCCGGGTCGCGGTAGGGCGCGAGCGGCCCGCCCGCGTACGGCCTCATCGCCGAGGTGGCGAAGACCTGCTTGGCCACCTTCAGCCCCTCCACCAGCCGCCGGACGTCGGCCTCGCTGGTCAGGTAGGCCGGGTCGATCACCGGCTGGCCGCCGCTCAGCGTGATCCGCCCCCGGCTCTCCGGCTGCAGGAGGATCACGCCGACGGTCAGGCCGTGGTCCTCCGGCTTGTCCAGGCCGTGGTTGATGAACGGCCCTGGGGCGAAGACGAGCTCGACGTCCGGGGCGGGCTCGGCCGGCGAGGTGCGGATGAAGGCCACCGCCTCGCCGACGTTCGTGGTGAACGGCCCGGACCGGAAGATCACGTACCGCAGGAGGTTGACCAGGGTGTCGGCCTTGACGAGCGTGACCGGCTGCTTGCACTCGACGTAGACGCCGGTGGCCAGGTGGTCCTGGAGGTTCCTGCCGACCTCCGGCAGGTCGCGCACCACCTCGACGCCCTCGTCGCGCAGCTCGTCGGCGGGCCCGACGCCGCTGCGCAGCAGGATCCACGGCGAGCCGATCGCCCCGGCCGACAGGATCACCTCGCGGCGCGCCCTGATCTGGCCGCCGCCCTCGCGCTCGACGCCCACCGCGCGGTTGCCCTCGAACACCACCCGGCGCACGGTCGAGCCGGTGACCAGGCGGAGGTTGGGGCGCTTGAGCGCGGGCCGCAGGTAGGCGTCGGCCGCGCTCCAGCGCCGCCCGCGGCTCTGCGTGACCGGCGTGGGGCTGTAGCCCTCGTTGGAGGGGCCGTTGAGCTCCTCCAGCCGGGTGAAGCCCATCTCCTCGCACGCCTTGAGGAACGCCTTGGTCGTGACGTTGGGGCTGCGCAGCTCGGAGACGACCAGCGGGCCGGCCTCGCCGTACACGCCGCCCCTGTTGCTGCCGACGCGCCGCTCGGCCTTGCGGAAGTACGGCAGGACGTCCTCATAGCCCCAGCCGGGGACGTCCCACTGGTCGTAGTCGAGGCGGTGGCCGCGCACCCACATCTGGGCGTTGAGGCTGGAGGAGCCGCCGACGACCTTGCCGCGCGGCCAGTACAGCTCGCGCCCGGCCATCTCCGGCTGCTTGGCGGTGCTGTAGTTCCAGTCGTACTCGGTCTTGAACAGCTTGGGGAACCCGGCGGGGATGCGGATCTCCAGCTTGTCGTCCTTCCCGCCGGCCTCGACGAGCGCCACGGACACCTCCGGGTCCGCGGAGAGCCTGTTGGCCAGGACGCAGCCGGCCGATCCCGCGCCAACGACCACGTAGTCGAACTCCATCGGCTCCTCCTGGAGGCAAGCGGCTAGCTCCTTGCATACTCCCGCCGCGCCCCGCCGTCCATATGGATTCGTAACCTTTGTTACCTACCAGTTGGTATGGCCGTGCTGCCAGGATGGGCCGCAGAACCCCGTCATGAGGAGAGGCGTCCCATGCTCAACCTGTCGGTCGTCCTGGAGGACAGCGCGCGCAACGTCCCCGACCGCACGGCGGTGGTCTTCGGGGACCTGCGCCTGCCGTACTCGATGATCAACACTTTCGCCAACCAGGTCGCCAACCTGCTGGTGTCGCGCGGCATCGGCAAGGGCGACAAGGTGGCGCTGGCCTGCCCGAACCTGCCGTACTTCCCGTTCGTCTACTTCGGCATCCTCAAGACCGGGGCCACGGTCGTGCCGCTGAACGTGCTGCTGCAGGCCAGGGAGATCGCCTACCACCTGCAGGACAGCGAGGCCAAGACGCTGTTCTGCTTCGAGGGTACGGCGGAGCTGCCGCTGGGCGAGCGCGGCAAGGAGGGCTTCGAGGCGGCCCCGGGCTGCGAGCACTTCTTCGTGCTGCCCGCCACGCCGCTGGCCACCGAGTCGCCCTACGGCGAGTCGATCTGGGCCGCCCTGTCCGGCATGCCGGGCGAGTTCGAGACCGTGCAGACCGGGCCCGACGACACCGCGGTCATCCTCTACACCTCCGGCACCACCGGCCAGCCCAAGGGCGCCGAGCTGAGCCACCAGAACATGCTGCTGAACTGCATGGTCAGCGACGACATGTTCCCCAAGAGCCCCGACGGCGACGTGTTCCTGGCGGTGCTGCCGCTGTTCCACTCCTTCGGCCAGACCTGCGTCATGAACGTCGGCCTGCGCCGCCGCGGGACGCTCGTGCTGCTGCCCCGCTTCGAGCCGGGCGACGCGCTGGAGCTCATGCGCAAGGAGGGCGTCACCTTCTTCGCGGGCGTGCCGACCATGTACTGGGGCATGCTGAGCAAGATCCACGCCGAGGGCGCGGAGGTGCCCACCACGCTGAAGGTCGCGGTCGCCGGCGGCGCCTCGGCGCCCGTGGAGGTGCTCAAGGACTTCGAGCAGACCTTCGGCGTCGGCATCCTGGAGGGCTACGGCCTGTCGGAGACCTCGCCGGTGGCGTGCTTCAACCAGCCGGGCCGGCCCACCAAGCCCGGGACCATCGGCACGCCGATCTGGGGCGTGGAGATGAAGCTCATCGACGGCGACTGGAAGACCATCGAGGGCGAGGGCCCCGGCGAGATCGCCGTGCGCGGGCACAACGTCATGAAGGGCTACTACAACCGGCCCGAGGCCACGGCCGAGGTCATGCGCGACGGCTGGTTCCGCACCGGCGACATCGCCACCCGCGACGCCGACGGCTACTACGCGATCATCGACCGCGCCAAGGACATGATCATCCGTGGCGGGTTCAACGTGTATCCGCGCGAGCTGGAGGAGGTGCTGATGACGCACCCGGCGGTCTCGCTCGCGGCGGTCGTCGGCGTGCCGCACGAGTCGCACGGCGAGGAGGTCAAGGCGTACGTCATCCGCACGCCGGGCGCGACCATTACCGAGGACGAGCTCATCGCGTGGTGCAAGGAGAACATGGCGGCCTACAAGTACCCGCGCATCGTGGAGTTCCGCGACTCGCTGCCGATGACGGCCACCGGCAAGATCCTCAAGCGGGAGCTGCGCTAGCGGCCGGTACGGCGGGCGTCCGTGTCGTGGACGCCCGCCGCGGACCGCCCGGCGTGAGGGCGCCGTCCGATCTCGACCGTTCCTCTACGCGGGTCTCCCCCTGTCTCCACGCTTCCTGCACATGCGGCGCCTACGGTGTGCCGGGTGAGCGTCCCCCTTCCCGTCAGGCTCGTCGGCGTCGTGACCGCGGGCCTGCTCGCCCTCGCCCTGCACGTCGGCTGGCTGGTGACACAGTACGGGCTGCTCGCCCTCCCCCTCGGCGCCGCGGCCCTCCTCGCCGCGCTGTCCGTCTACGGGACGGCGCTCGCGGCGCTCGCGCGGCGAGCGGGCCGCCCCGCGTTCTGGACGGGCATGGCACTGGCGGCGCTGGGCCTGCTCGGCCCGGTGGCGCTGCTGGCGTGGCCGGAGGCCCGGGTAGCGGTGCGGTTCGCCGTCGAACGCCCGGCCTTCGAGGCGGTGGCCGCGCTGTGGCGGGAGGACCGGCTGCCCGCGGCGGACGGCTACCTCGGCGCGCGGCTGCCCGGCCCGCTGTGCTTCGTCTCGGCGAACTGCCACGTCACGTCCTTCGGACCGGACGTGCTCTACGTGCCCGACCGGCTCGGCATCCCCGACGACTCCCAGGGATACGCCTACTTCGCCGGGGAGGTGGACAGCGGGCCGTACGACGGGTACGGCATGCTCATCTGCCCCGAGATCCGGCTGTCGGAGCGGTGGTGGTGGATGGGGCGGTGCTGACCCGCCCCATCCAGCCCGCCCCATCCAGCCCGCCCCATCCAGACGGTCAGGACAGCCGCGCCAGGGCCTCCCGCAGGCCGCCCAGCCCGATGGGGCCCAGCGCGAGCGCGGCGGTGTGCCAGCGCTTGAGGTCGAAGCCCGGCTTGGCCGACGCCTCGGCCCGCGCCTCCAGCCAGGCGCGCTCGCCCAGCTTGTAGGAGATCGCCTGGGCCGGCCAGCCGAAGTAGCGCAGCACCTCGGGCTCGATCACGTGCGGCTCGCCGCGTCCGCGGTGGCGCAGCACCTCGCACGCCTTCTCGAACGTCCACGCGCTCCCGTCGGGCAGCGGCAGCTCCAGGTGGACGCCGATGTCGATGACGACGCGGGCGGCGCGCAGCGCGGAGGCGGCCAGCATGCCGAGCCGGGTGCCGGGGGCGGTGAACCAGCCCAGCTCGTCGGCCAGCCGCTCGGCGTACAGCGCCCAGCCCTCGCCGTGGCCGCTCACGAACGACAACCTGGAGTAGCGCGACAGCTTCTCGCCCGCCACGACGGCGGCGCCGAGCTGCAGGTGGTGGCCGGGGACGCCCTCGTGGAAGACGGTCGTCAGCTCGTTCCAGACCGTGAACCTCTCGCGCCCGCCCAGCGGCCACCAGGTACGGCCCGGCCGCGACAGGTCCTCGCTCGGCGGCGTGTAGTACGGCGCGCCCGACGTGGAGCCCGGGTTCAGCACCACGTCGATCTTGCGAAGCGGCTCGGGGATGTCGAAGACGACCCCGTCGAGCTCCTCGATCGCCCGCTCATGCTGCTCCTTCAGCCAGGCGTGGAAGGCGTCGGGCCCGGTCACGACCTGGGTCTCGTCGAGGTGGGCGATGGCCTCGTCGACCGTGGCGCCGGGCAGGACGGCCTCGGCCTCGCGCTCCATCTCGGCCTGGATGCGGTCGAGTTCGGCCCAGCCCCAGGCGTAGGCCTCGCGCAGGTCGATGTCGTCGCCCAGGGACAGGCGCGCGGCGACGGCGTAGCGCTCGGGGCCGACGGCGTCGCGCTCGGCGGCGCGCGGCGCGTACTCCTCGCGCAGGTAGCGCGCGATCTCGGCGTAGCCCGCGTGCGCGGCCCCGGCGGCCTCGGCCAGCTCGCCGGCCACCGGGCCGTCGCCGTAGGAGGCGACGAGGTCGTCGTGGGTGCCCACGTAACGCTCGGCCTGCTCGGCCGCCCCCAGGGCCTGGCGGCGGGCGGCCGGCAGCCCGCGCCGCAGCCCCTCCTCCAGGGACCGGCGCCAGCCCGCCAGCATGCCGGGAACGGCGGCCAGGTGGGCGGCGACCTTGCGCCACTGCTCGTCGTCGCCGTGCGGGAGCAGGTCGATGCTGTCCCTGACGCCGGAGACCAGGCCGAAGGGCGCGCTGAGGTCGCGGTACGGCTCGCCGGTCTCGTGCCAGGCGGCCATGGCCTCCAGCCGCTCGCGCAGGTGGGCGGCGGCCTGCCGGTCGGCCTCGCAGGTGGGGTCGAGGGCGGCGAGCCGGGACAGGGTGTCGCGGATCAGCGCCTCCCTGGCCGCGTGGCCATCGGGGCTGTAGTCGGTCGCCACGCCGAAGTCGCCCTTGATGCCGTTGTAGACGGCGTCGACGGGATCGAGCTGGGCTGCCTTGAAAACGTACTCGTCGCACAACTGGAAGATCGGGGTCACGCAGGCACGATAGCGTCAGATCCGGACCAATGTCGCCAGGGTTTCAGCCCGCCAGGAGCTTGCGCAGCAGCGCCCGGAGCTCGTCGTCGGCCTCGTCGCCCAGGATGCCGCGGACCTCCGCCTGGATCCGCGCCATGGCACGGCGAACCTCGGCCAGCCGCTCGCGGCCCAGGCCGGTCAGGTCGAGCGCGTAGCGGCGGCGGTCGTCCGGATCCCGGCCACGGACGACGAGCCCGGCCCGCACCAGCTCGTCGACGATCTGCGCGACGCCGGGTTCGGTGATGTCCAGCCGGCGCGCCAGCTCCTGCTGGGGGCAGGGGGCCAGGCGCTGGAGCGTCAGCAGCGCGCCGAGGTGGCGGGTGCGCAGCCCGAGCTCCGCAAGCTGGCCGTCGCCGATACGGCGCAGCCGGTGGTGCGCCTGGGCGACCAGGTGGCCGGTGCTCCGCACGGCCGCGTCGCCGGGCTCGGGGAGCAGCCGGCTCAGCAACTCGTTCAGCCGTCGCCGCTCGGCGGGCGTCAGGTGGGCGGTGACGCTGAGATCGTGGCCGGCCACCTCCTCCCGCATCTCGCCGAGCGCCCGGCGGCCCGCATCGGTCAGCGAGAGCAGGTAGGCGCGGCGGTTGGCCGGGTTGCGCTCCCGCGTCACGTAGCCGGCGGCCTGGAGCCGGTCGACGAGCCCGACCATGATCGTCCTGTTGATGCCGAGCCGTTCCGCCAGGTCCTGCTGGGAGCAGCCGCCCTGGTCGGCGAGCGCGTCGAGCACCACGAACTCGCGCGAGTCCGCCGCCGTGAACAGCAGGTACGCGCGGCGCAGCAGGTGTCCGAGCGATCGCTCCAGCAGGTCGTCCGCCACGTGCGGCATCCTATCCATCGTTGATAGTTAAGATGTTGACGGTTAATGGGATTGATGGTTAAGGTCGTGACATGACGAATTCCAGGCTCGACATGACGATGATGTTCGCGGTGCACGACGCGCTCCGGCGCGAGCTGACGCACCTGGCCCGGATCACCTCGCGGACCGGCGACGACCCCCGCCGCCTGCTGGCGGCGGCCGTGGGATGGGAGCTGTTCAAGGGCTACCTGCACGTCCACCACACCTCGGAGGACGACAAGCTGTGGCCCGCGATGCGGCGGGCGGTGGCCGGCAGGCCCGACGACCTGGCGCTGCTCGACGCCATGGAGGCCGAGCACGCGGTGATCGACCCCCTGCTGGCGGCGATCGACGCGGCGGTGGCCGACGCCGACTCCGGGCACGAACGGCTCGGCGGCCTGGTCGACCAGCTCACGACCGACCTGACCGGGCATCTGAAGCACGAGGAGACCGACGCCCTGCCGCTGATCGGCGCGACGCTGGGCGAGCGGGAGTGGACGGAGTTCGGGCAGGAGCACAGCAGGCGCGTCGGGCCCGACGCGCGGGGCTACCTGCCCTGGGTGCTCGACGGCATGGACGAGGAGCGCAGGGCCGCCATCCTGGGGCGCTTCCCGGAGCATCTGCGGGAGACCTACGCCCGGGACTGGCGGCCCGCGTTCGAACAGATCAGCAGGTGGGGGTGAGGCTCAGGGCAGGCAGCCGACGTGCGCGAGGGCCTGCTTGAGCAGCACGCCCTGCCCGCCGGTCATCTCCTGCTGCACCATGGGCGAGGCGGCCTCCTCGGGCGTGAACCAGACCAGGTCCAGCGCGTCCTGCCGGGGCCGGCAGTCGCCCGCGACCGGCACGACGTAGGCCAGCGACACCGCGTGCTGGCGCGGGTCGTGGTACGGCGTGACGCCCTGCGTCGGGAAGTACTCGGCGACCGCGAAGGGCTGCAGGGAGGCGGGGACGCGCGGCAGCGCCGCCGGGCCGAGGTCCTTCTCCAGGTGGCGCAGCAACGCGTCGCGCACCCGCTCCTGGTGCAGCACCCGGCCGGAGACCAGGGCCCGGCTGACCGTCCCGTCCTTCCCGATCCGCAGCAGCAGACCGACGTGCGTGACCGCGCCCGCCTCGTCGACCCGGACCGGCACGGCGTCGACGTACAGGACCGGCATCTGCGCGCGGACGGACTCCAGCTGCTCGGGGGACAGCCAGGCGGGCGTGGTTTCGGTCATCTCGCTCATTGACGGATCGTATCGACCCGCGGTCTTTCGCTCTCGGCTCACGGCCAGTCGCGGTGCGGGCGCAGCGGGACGCCCGAGCGGCCGTGCTCGTCCAGCTTGACGGCCAGCACCTGGTGCAGCTGGACCTTGTTGCGCTCGAAGCCGACGATGCAACCGGCCATGTACAGCCGCCACACCCGCGCGGTGCCCTGGCCGACCTCCTGCACGGCCTCCTCCCAATGGGCGTCGAGGTTGTCGCACCAAAAGCGCAGCGTCTTGGCGTAGTGCTCGCGCAGGTTCTCCTCGTGGCGGATCTCGAAGCCGAGGTCCTCCATGCGCCGGATGAGCCAGCCGACCGACTCCAGCTCCCCGTCGGGGAAGACGTAGCGGTTGATGAAGCCGCCCTTGTTGAAGGTCTTCTCCTTGCCGGTGGGCCGGGTGATGCAGTGGTTGAGCAGCCGGCCGCCCGGCTTGAGCTTGCCGTACAGGAAGCTGAAGTAGGACGGCACGTTGGCCTTGCCGATGTGCTCGGTCAGGCCGATGGAGCTGACCGCGTCGAAGCCGGTCTCGGCGACGTCGCGGTAGTCCATGTGCCGGACCTCGGCCAGGCCCTCCAGGCCGGCCTCCTTGATCGCGTTCTGTGCCCACTCGGCCTGCTGCCTGGACAGCGTCACGCCCAGGGCCTTGACGCCGTACTCCCTGGCCGCGTGCATGACCATGCCGCCCCAGCCGCAGCCGACGTCCAGCAGCCGCATGCCGGGCTTGAGGTCGAGCTTCCTGGCGACCAGGTCGAACTTGGCGAACTGGGCCTCCTCCAGCGAGGCGTCCTCGCGCGGGAAGCAGGCGCAGGTGTAGGCCATGGACGGGCCGAGCACCCACTCGTAGAAGCGGTTGGAGACGTCGTAGTGGTGGTGGATGGCCTCGGCGTCGCGCTGCTTGGCGTGGCGGGAGCCGAGCTTGGCCAGCGTGCTCTGCCGTACCTCCTGGGGAGGCGGGGGGATGCGCATGAGCAGCGGCTTGAGGCCGAGGGAGCGGACGGCCTCCAGCTTCCCGGCGAGCGTCAGGTCGTCGGTGGTGATGGTCCACATGCGGTCGAGCAGCGTGTACATGTCGCCCTGCACGTCGAGGTGCCCGGACACGTACGCCCTGGCCAGGCCCAGCTCGCCGGGCGACTGCGCCAGGTAGGCCACCGCGATCGGCGACTTCACCTCGATGCGGATGTCCGCGTCGTCCGGGCCCGCCTTGCTGCCGTCGTAGGCCGCGAACGCGACGCCGGTGTCCGGACCGACGATCTTCTCGAAGATGGACGCCAGTGCCATCTGCTCACCTTCCCCGTACACACTTGTCATACAGGTCAAGCAGGCGACCTCCCGGGTCGTAGGCCCGCTTGACCGGCCAGTAGGCGTCGCCGTTGTACAGCCGCCAGAACTGATCCCGGCTGTAGAAGGAGGTCGAGTAGAGCGACTTGTGCCCGTCCAGGTCGTGGACGGCCTTCTCGATGAGCCGGTTGTAGTAGCCGTCGAACTGGCCGCGCGGCAGCGGGACCATGCCCCAGAAGCCGAAGTTGACGTACAGCCGGCCGGTCCGCAGCGGGTACAGCGGCCACTCGGACTGCGAGCGCAGCGGGCACATCCACACCGGCGTCATGCCGACCCTGTCGTGGAAGAACTCCAGGAAGTCCGCGCCCTTCTCGACCGGCACCTCGATGTCCTGGATGACCGACTCGCTGACCGGCCTGCCGCGCCAGCGGTCGAGCCGCGCCGTGACGCCGTACTTCCTGTCGAGGGCGACGAGCCTGCGGTAGACGTCGGAACGCAGCCAGCGCCGCGGCACCAGCGAACGGACCACCGGATGCTGCACGCCGAAGGCGCGCGAGCACCAGAACCAGTCGGTGTCCCACCGCCACAGGTAGTCGCGGATCGTCAGCCAGTCGCGCTGGCGGGTGCGGATCGACTGGTAGTAGATGCGCATGCCTGTGTAGTCCGAGACGTACGGCGCGCGCTCGGCGAAGCGGCCGACCGTGATGTACATCTCGGCAGGCGAGAAGAAGACCCCGTCGACGAAGTCGACCGGCTCGCCGTCGTGCTCCATCGCGTCGCAGATCTCCTGCATGGCCAGCATGCACTTGTGGGCGTCGGAGAAGCGCACGTGGGTCAGGTGGACGTACGGCTGGACCGGCCTCAGCTTGATCCGCAGGCGCAGCGCGTAGCCGAGCGTGCCGTAGGAGTTGGGGAAGGCGCGGAACAGGTCGCGGTGCTCGCCCTCGTCGCGGGCCACGACGATGCGGCCGTCGCCGGTGAGGATCTCCATCTCCTCCACCGACTCGTGCGGCAGGCCGTCGCGGAAGCTGGTCGACTCGATCCCGAGGCCGGTGACCGCGCCGCCGATGGTGATGGTCTTCAGCTGCGGCACCACGTATGGCATCAGCCCGTGCGGCAGCGTGGCGTCCACCAGGTGCTCGTAGGTGGTCATCCCCTGGACCTCGGCGGTCATGGAGACCGGGTCGACCGAGATGACCTCGTCGAGGTCGCGGGCCGAGAGCTTGGCCGACCTGCCCGGGTCCCGGAACCGGAACAGGTTGGAGGTCGGCTTGGCCAGCCGCGGCGCCGCGCCGTCAGGGAGCTCGGTGTAGGACTGCCTGATCTGCTCAACGGCCCTCTGGTGTGTCGCCATGCTCGTCATAGGCCTACCTCCACCCCCAAGAGATCGTCCGTACGACGTTATCTCTCAGGCATGCCCTCGGCCAGACCGGGGTCGTTAAACGTGGGGAAACACCGCGTCAGCGTCTTGCGATCGTGGGCGCGACGCCGTTGACCACATGCGACACGGGGCGTCCCTCCACCGCGGCCGTCACGTTGGCGACCACCGCCTCCACCAGCCGGGCCGCCGACTGCGCGGTCACCCCGGCGACGTGCGGCGACAGCAGCGCATGGGGCAGCTCGCGCAGCGGGTGCCCGGCCGGCGGCGGCTCGGTCTCGAACACGTCGAACGCGACCCCGCCCAGGTGGTCCAGGCCGGTCTCGGCCACGATCCCGCCGCGCGCGGCGTTGACCAGCAGGGCGCCCGGCTTCATCGCCCGCGGGTCGACCAGGCCGCGGGTCCGCTCCGACAGGGCGATGACCACGACCACCACGTCGCTGGTGGCCAGCAGGGTCTCCAGCGGCACGTACGCCGGGTCCTCGCGGGGCGTCCTGGTCCAGTAGGTCACCTGGCAGCCCAGCGCGCCGAACAGGCGGGCGCACTCCTGCCCGATCGCGCCGTAGCCGACGATGCCGACCTTGGCGCCGGACAGCTCGCGCGGGCCGAGCGTCTGCTGCGGCCACTCGCCCGCGCGGACGGCGGCGTCGGCCTGGACCAGCTTGCGGCTCAGCGCCAGGGCGGCGGCCAGGCACCATTCGGCGACCGACACGGCGTTCACCCCGGCGGTGTTGGCCGCCGGCACCCCGGCCGCGGCCAGGGCGTCCAGGTCCAGGCCGTCGACGCCGACGCTGGGCTGCTGGACGAAGGCGAGCCTGGGCGCGGCCTTGACGGCCTCGGCGTCCAGCGTGAGCTCGCCGCTCCAGTCCCCGATGACGATCTCGGCCTCAGGGAGCGCGTCGAGGACGGCGGCGCGGTCGCGGGAGCGCGGGACCGACACGGCGACCCGGTCGCCGAGCGGCGCGAGGATGGCGCGCAGGACCTCCAGGGGCAGGGGCGGGAGGGCGAGGATGTTCCACGGCGTCATGGGGCGATCCTGGCAGAAACCGCGATCCGCGCACCGGCTCACGACCCGCCTGCCGATACCGCGATCAGCGCACCGGCTCGGGCTCACGACCCGCCTGCCGATCGGGCCGCCGGCCCGCCTACCGGTCGGGCTGGCCGGGGTCCTGGCTGGGTTGTCCAGGCTCCTGGCTCGGCTGCACCGGCTTCTGGTCGCCTTGTTCCGTGTCCTGGCCGGGCCGCTCCGGCGGGACGAAGCTGGCGATCACCCTGCGGCCCAGCTTCGCGCTCTTGCCCCAGTCCGCCTCGCGAGCCGTCCAGGACAGCACGTAGACCGTGTCGCCGCCGAGGATCGCGCGGCTGAGCTGGCGGTAGGTCACACCGGGGACCGCCCAGGCGGCCGAGGGGACGGGAGCCGTCCAGCGGGCCTCCCACTCCAGCATGCCGGGGCCCGGCCTGCGGGTGCGCAGCACGCCGCCGGGCAGCAGCGCCGCCTCGCCGTTCATGATGGTGGTGAGGTCCTGGGTGGAGTAGTGCTCCTGAATGCTGAAATGTCCGCCCCTATCAGGCTTGATCCACTCGGTGTAGGCGTCCTTGCGGCTCCCCCGCCACCCGGCCGGGCGCTTGACCGACCAGCCCGCCGGCGAGGTCCACGCGCGCACCAGCGGCGGGCGGCTGCGCGTCGGCGTGGGCGTGGGGCTCGGCGTGGGGGTGGCCGCGACCGGCTGGGTCAGGCTCGGCAGCGGAGAGGTGCTGGCCCGCTGCGCGACCGGCACAACCGCCTCCCCCGTGGGCCGCAGCAGCGCGAACGCGACCCCGGCCGCCGCCGCGACGACCGCCGCGGTGAGGATCCACGGGGTACGGCCCGCCGTACGCTCACGTGCCCGGGCCGGGGCGGGCGAGCCGATGGCGGCCAGCATGCGGTCGGCGGCCTCGGCGTCGGCGCGCTGCGCGGGGTCCTTGGTGAGCAGGCCCTGCAGCACCGGGTGCATCGCGGGCGGGATGCGCCGGTAGTCGGGCTCCTCCGTCAGCAGCGCGGTGAGCGTGGCCATGGGCTCGCCGCGCTCGAACGGCGAGCGGCCGAGCAGGGCCGCGTAGAGGGTCGCGCCGAGCGACCACAGGTCGGAGGCGGGCCCGGCCTCCTCGCCGCGCACCCGCTCGGGGGCCATGAACGCGGGCGAGCCGGTGACCATGCCGGTGGAGGTGAGCGAGGAGTCGCCCTCGGCGGTGGCGATGCCGAAGTCGGTCAGGACGGCCCGGCCCTCCTGGGTGAGCAGGATGTTGCTGGGCTTCACGTCGCGGTGGAGGATGCCCAGCTCGTGGGCGGTCCGCAGGGCCGACAGGACCTGGCGGCCGACGTCGGCCGCCTGCCGGATGGGCAGGGCGCCGGAGGTGGCGACGACCTCCTCGACGGAGCGGCCCTGGACGAGCTCCATGATGATCCAGGGACGGCCGTCCTCCTCGACGACGTCGTAGACGGCGACGACCGACGGATGGTTGATCTTGGCGGCGTTGCGCGCCTCGCGGGTGGTGCGCAGGAGCTGGCGCTCGCGGTCCAGCTCCGGCAGCCCGGCGGGGAGCAGGACCTCCTTCACCGCGATGGGCCGGTTGAGGAGGGTGTCGTGGCCCTGCCACACCACTCCCATGCCGCCTCGGCCGAGCTCGCTCCTCAACAGGTAGCGCCGGGCGATAAGCCGTCCAACCATCTCAACCTCCGCAACAAGGGAAGAGTTTCCCACACGCTCAGCGGGCGCGGACGCCATTCGGGCGGGCTCGAAAGATCCCCCGGCAGCGGTCCTGGCACGAGAGGAGAACAATCTTCTAGAGTGATGGTCATGAGTGGACCCTTGGCCGGAGTGCGCGTGCTGGAGCTGGCCGGGCTGGCCCCCGGGCCGTTCGCCGGGATGATGCTGGCCGACCACGGCGCCGAGGTGCTTCGCGTGGACCGGGTGGCCGCCGTGACCGACAAGCCGCGCCGGGACGTGATGGACCGCGGCAAGCGCACGATCGGCCTGGACCTGAAGTCCCCCGAGGGCATGGCCGCCTTCAAGCAGCTGGCGGGGCACGCCGACGTGGTGATCGAGGTGTTCCGGCCGGGCGTGGCCGAGCGGCTCGGCATCGGTCCCGAAGACCTGCACGCCGTCAACCCGCGGCTGGTCTACGGGCGCATGACCGGCTGGGGCCAGGACGGCCCGCTGGCGCCCACCGCGGGGCACGACATCGACTACATCGCGATCTCCGGCGTGCTGTCCATGCTGGGCCGCGCCGGGGACAAGCCGACGCCGCCGATCAACATCCTCGGCGACTTCGCCGGCGGCGGCCTCATGCTCGCGTACGGCGTGCTGCTCGCGCTGATCGAGCGGGAGCGGACCGGGCGTGGGCGGGTGATCGACGCGGCCATGGTCGACGGCGCGGCGCTGCTGTTCGCGATGTTCTACCAGGCGGTCCAGAGCGGGTTGTGGGGCGAGCGCGGCACCAACCTGCTCGACACGGGCGCGCCGATGTACGACACCTACGAGACGGCCGACGGG
Organism: Thermoactinospora rubra; assembly: GCF_002093975.1. GTDB lineage: Bacteria > Actinomycetota > Actinomycetes > Streptosporangiales > Streptosporangiaceae > Nonomuraea > Nonomuraea rubra_A. The sequence goes on along the minus strand of NZ_MSZZ01000033.1, from coordinate 110,898 downwards.
CGGTACGTCGCGGTCGGCTCGCTGGAGCCGCAGTTCTGGGCCGAGATGGTGCGGCTCATGGGGCTGGCGGACCTGCCCGACCGCGACGACCGCGCCCAGTGGCCCGCGCTGAAGGCCCGCCTGGCCGAGGAGTTCAGCAAGAAGACACGCGCCGAGTGGGAGGCCCTCTTCGAGGGCTCCGACGCATGCGTGTCGCCCGTGCTGTCGATGGGCGAGGCCGTACGGCACCCGCACAACGTGGCGCGCGGCACGTTCGTGGACGTCGGCGGCGTCAGCCAGCCGCGGCCCGCGCCCCGGCTGCTGGGCGCGCCGGACCCCGACCTGTCCCCCGCCACCCGGCTGGAGGACCTGACCGAGTGGGGCATCCCGGCCGAGGAAGCGGCCAAGCTCCGCTCCCTGGGGGTGATGGCCTAACCCCCTTGCCCGGCTCACCGCCCGATCGAAGGCGCGAGCGATCGTGCGGCTCCGCGACAACCTCACGACACGGAGCGCACATGCCTGACATCGACCTGCTCGACGGCGACCTGTACGCGGGCGACCCCGGCCCCGTCTACGCCTGGCTGCGCGAGCACGCCCCCGCCTACTGGGACGCGGCCAACGGCCTGTGGGGCGTCTCCCGGCACGCCGACATCAGCGCGATCGAACGCGACTCCAAGCTGTGGACCAGCACCGGCGGCTACCGCCCGCAGCTGCCCTCCGACCCGTCCATGATCGGCATGGACGACCCCGAGCACGCCGAGCGCCGCCGCCTGGTCTACCGCCGCTTCACGCCCCGCCATGTCCACGCCGAATACGCCGGCCGCATCCGCGCCGTGGTCGTCGAGCTGATCGACCGCGCGCTGGAGGAGGGCACGGTGGACGCGGTGCCCGCGCTGGCCGCCCCGCTGCCCGCCCGCATGATCGGCTGGCTGCTGGGCTTCCCCGAGGAGGACTGGCCCCGGCTGGTGCACTGGTCGCAGACCACCATCCCGGCCGGCGGCGGCCTGCGGTACGTCACCCACGAGGCGGCGATGGCCGCGGCCGAGTACGGCCAGGCCGTCCTGGCCCTGGCCGCCGAGCGGCGCCGCGAGCCGCGCGACGACCTGCTGTCGCTGTGGGCGTGCCAGCCCGGCTACGACGACGAGCACCTGGCCAACGAGGCGCTGCTGCTGCTCGACGGCGGCGCGGAGACCACCCGCACGGTCATCGCCACGGCCATCGACGCGCTCATCCGCCACCCCGCCCAGTGGCGGCTCCTGCGCGAGGACCCCGGCCTGATCGAGAACGCGGTGGAGGAGTTCGTCCGCTGGACCACGCCCGTCCTCAACATGTGCCGCTCGGCCACGCGCGACACGGTCCTGCACGGCGAGCGGATCCGGCGGGGGCAGCAGGTGCTGCTGATGTACGGCTCGGCCAACCGCGACCCGGAGGTGTTCGACGACCCGGACGTCTTCGACGTGACGAGGAAGCCGGGCGGCCACATCGCCTTCGGCCTGGGCACCCACTTCTGCCTGGGCGCGGCCCTGGCCAGGCTGGAGCTGCGGATCTTCTTCGAGGAGTGGGTGCGCCGGGTCGGCTCGGCGCGCTGGGCAGACGACACCGGCCCGCGGATCATGCGCAACGCCTTCGTGCGCGGCGTGACGTCCTTCCCGATCGTGCTGGAGCTAGGCCTGGAGCGGTAGCTCCACCGTCACGATCAGGCCGCCCTCCTCGCGAGGGCGGGCCGACACGGTGCCGCCGTGGGCGTCGGCGATGGTCTTGACGATCGACATGCCCAGGCCGGTGCCGCGGTCGGAGTTGAGCCGGTCGCCGTGGAGCCGGCGGAACGGCTGGAAGATCGTCTCCACCTCGTACGGCTGGACCGGCAGCCCGGTGTTGGCCACCACCAGCTCCACCCGGTCCTCGCGCTGCCGGGTGGTGACCCACAGCTCCCCGCCCAGCTCGTTGTGCCGGATGCCGTTCTCCACGAGGTTCTGCACCAGCCGTTCGAGGAGCACCGGATCGCCCTGCACCGGGGCGGCGTCGAGCAGCCGGTGCTGGGTGACCTTCCGCTCCTCCGCCTCCCCCGCCGCCTGGTCGAGGGCGTGCTCCACCACGTCGGACAGGTCGAAGTCGCGCCGGTCGAGCATCGCCTGCTCGCCCTCGGCCAGCGCCAGCAGGCCGTTGATGAGCCGTTCGTGCCGCTCGTTGACCACCAGCAGCGACTCCCCCAGGCGCTTGAGGTCCTCGCCCGCGTCCGGCCGCCGGACGGCCACGTCCACCAGCGTGCGGTTGATGGCCAGCGGGGTGCGCAGCTCGTGCGAGGCGTTGGCGACGAAGCGGCGCTGCCCCTCGAAGACCCGCGCCAGCCTGGCCAGCAGCGTGTCGAAGGTGTCGGCCAGCTCCTTGAGCTCATCCGACGGGCCTCGGTAGTCGATGCGCTCGCTCAGGTCGTAGGCCTGGGCCACGCGGCGGGCCGTCACCGTGACGTCCTGGAGCGGGCGGAAGACCAGGTGGGAGAAGCGCCAGCCGAGGAAGGCCGCCAGGGCCGTGCCGGCGGCGACGGCGAGGACGCCGACGTTGCGGACGGCCTCGAGGGTGTGCTGCTGGTAGAGGCGGCGGATCTGGATGCCCCGCATGTTGGCCACCTCGTAGCCGGCCTCGCCCGGCCAGAACTGCCAGCCGTCGATCCTCACGTACTCCGGGTTGCGCCAGCCGGGCACCGGCTCCAGCTGGGACCGGACGAGGAGGTAGATGCCCAGTATGAGCAGCGTGCCCAGGATGAGGAAAACCGCGCCGCAGGCGAACGCGAACCTGGCCCTGATCGTCATGCGATGCGGTACCCCACTCCCGGGACGGTCTCGATGATCGGCGGGTCGCCCAGCTTCTTGCGCAGCTTGACCATCGTGGTGCGCACGGTGTTGGTGAACGGGTCGATGTGCTCGTCCCAGACCTTCTCCAGCAGCTCCTCGCTGGAGACCACCGCGCCCCTGGCCCGCATGAGCTCGTACAGCACGCCGAACTCCTTGCGCGCCAGCGGGACGTAGCGGCCCTCGCGGAAGACCTGCCGGTGGCCGCGGTCCAGCGTCACGCCCTTGAACTCCAGCACCGGCGGGTCGGCCGGACGCGCCCGCCGGCCCAGCGCGTGGACCCGGGCCAGCAGCTCCTCGAAGGCGAACGGCTTGGGCAGGTAGTCGTCGGCCCCCAGGGTGAGGCCCGCCACCCGCGAGCGCACGTCGCCCGAGGCGGTCAGCATGAGGATGCGCACCAGCCCGCCCGCCACCTGCCTGCACACCTCGTCGCCGTGCACCTTGGGCAGGTCCCGGTCGAGGATCAGCACGTCGTAGCCGTGTACGGCCAGCCGTTCCAGCGCCGCCTCGCCGTCGTAGGCCACGTCGACCGCGTGCGCCTCCGCCCGTAATCCCTCGGCCAGCGAGTCGGCGAGCATCTGCTCGTCCTCCGCGATCAGTATCCGCACCACATCCCCCGGATTGTCAGCCCTGCGGTGTAACGCGAGCGTAACCACTTTCCGTAACACCCGGGTTATGGATCTTCGCGTGGACTCCTGAGCCATGCTCTTGACCCGTCCCGTCCTCAGCACGCCCGTCCGGAGGGCACGCCGTACCGGCCACGGAGTCTTCGCCGCCGTGCTGGCGGTGGCCGCGGCGCTGCGCGTGCTCATGATGCTGGGTTACAACACCGCCCAGGTGTACTGGTACGACTCGTTCACCTACCTGGACACCGCCCTCCACATGAAGCCGTCGGGAGCCTTCCATCCGGCCGGGTACTCGGCCTTCCTGTGGCTGCTGTCGCCCTTCCACAGCGTCCGGCTGGTCGCCGGCGTGCAGCACGTCATGGGGCTGGGCATCGGCGTGCTGATCTACGCGATCCTGCGCCGCAAGGGGCTGCCGGGGTGGGCCGCCGCCCTGGCCACGGTGCCGGTGCTGCTCAACCCGGCGTTCTTCCGCATCGAGCACGCCATCCTGTCGGAGACGCTGCTCATGCTGCTGATCGTCGGCGCGCTCGCCGCGATGACGTGGCGGCGCCCGGCGCTGGCGGGCCTGCTCATCGGCTGCGCGGGGCTGGTCAGGACCGCGGCGGTGCCGCTGCTCGGGATCTTCGTCCTGTCCCTGGTCGTCAGGCGGGCCGGCTGGCGGCCCGTCGTGGCGCTCCTCCTCGCAGGCGGGCTGCCGCTGGCCGGCTACGCCGCGTGGTTCCAGCAGCACCACGGCCGCTTCGCGCTCAGCGGCGCCGACGGGGTGTCGCTGTGGGCGCGCACGATGACCTTCGCCGACTGCTCGATCATCAAGCCCGGCCCCGACCTGGCCAGGCTGTGCCCCAACGGCACCGTGGTGGACGCGGCCTCGGAGTACGTGTGGGCGCCGGGCGCCTCCCTCAACCGGCTCGGCGGCGACCGCTTCAGCCACAACGACCTGGCCAGGCGCTTCGCCGTCAAGGCCATCCTCGCCCAGCCCCTGGACTACCTGGCCGACGTGGCCAGGGACGCCTCGCTGCCGTGGTCGCTCACGCCGGTCGCCCATCCCAAGCGCATCCCGCAGAAGACCGGGTTCCCGATCGGCTCCTGGGACCTGCCCGAGCAGCACGCGCTCATCGGCAAGGTCAGGAAGGAGTACGACCGCGACATCGCCGGGCTGCGCTCGGTCGAGCCGTACGCGCCGATCCTCGCCGCGGCCCTGCCGTACCCCTATGTCCTGCACGGGCCGCTGTTCCTGGTCATGCTCGCGGCAGGGCTGGCGCGGCCGTCGCTGCCGTGGGCCACCGCGGTCTTCCTCTACCTGGGGCCGATCGCCGCGATGGACTTCGACCACCGCTACATGCTCCCGGCGATGCCCGTGGCGTGCGTGGGCGCCGCGTACGCGGTCTTCAGACCGCTACGTAGAGGTCGACCCCGCCCGGGTGGTGCACTTCCAGGTCGGTAGCGAACGAGCGCGCCGGCTGGCCGCCGGACTCGGTGTGCTTCCACAGCCGCTGCCAGGCCTCGATCAGCGCGCCCGGCATCGGCCCGCGCGCCTCCACCTTCAGGCACGCCCCGGCGGGCACCCGCACGGCCACCATGCCCTCGGGCAGCTTGGGCACCGCGCGGACGGCGACGCCCACGACCTGCGTGTAAGGCCCGTGGTGGTCGCTCTCGTAGTCGGTCAGCACGGCGTAGAGGTTCTCGTCGACACGCCCCGGCACGTGCGCGAACGCCCCCGGCTGCGCGGCACGCTGCCACAGCCGCGGCAGCCGGGCCCGAGCGGGATCGGCCTCCTCGGCGTTCGTCGTGCGTACGGCGAAGCCAACGACAAGCAGCTCGTCCCGCTCGATGACGTCCATGGCAGCAGATCATAACGCCTGGTGAACGGGGGAAAGCTCGAGGCATGACCCATCACCGCATAAGGTAGACGAACGTGAAATTTCTCAACGGGATCGAACCGGCGTACGACCTGACCTACAGCGACGTCTTCATGGTCCCCTCGCGCTCGGCCGTCGGCTCCCGGCTGGCCGTCGACCTGGCGACCAGCGACGGCACCGGCACCACCATTCCCATCGTGGTGGCCAACATGACCGCCGTGGCCGGCCGCCGGATGGCCGAGACCGTGGCCCGCCGGGGCGGCATCGCCGTGATCCCCCAGGACATCCCCATCGACGTGGTCGCCGAGGTGGTGGACTGGGTCAAGCAGCGCGACCTGGTCCACGACACCCCGCTGACCCTCACCGCGCACGCCACCGTCGGCGAGGCGCTCAACCTGCTGCCCAAGCGCGCCCACGGCGCGGTGATCGTCGTCGACGGGGACGAGCGGCCGATCGGCGTGGTGACCGAGGCCGACTGCCAGGGCGTGGACATGTTCACGCAGCTCGAACAGGTCATGTCCGCCGAACTGCTGACCCTGCCGGCCGGGCTGGACCCGCGCGAGGCCTTCGACCGGCTGCACGAGGGACGCCACCGCCTGGCCCCCATCGTCGACGCCGGCGGCCGCCTGGTGGGCATCCTGACGCGCACGGGCGCGCTGCGCGCCACGCTCTACCAGCCCGCGGTCGACGCGCGGGGCAGGCTGCGGGTCGCCGCCGCCGTGGGCGTCAACGGCGACGTGGCGGCCAAGGCCAAGGAACTGCTCGACGCGGGCATCGACTGCCTGGTGGTCGACACCGCGCACGGGCACCAGGAGAAGATGCTGTCCGCGCTGCGGGCCGTACGGGCGCTGAACCCCTCCGTGCCGGTCGCCGCCGGCAACGTGGTGACGGCCGGCGGCGTGCGAGACCTGGTCGAGGCGGGCGCGGACATCGTCAAGGTCGGCGTCGGCCCCGGCGCGATGTGCACCACCCGCATGATGACCGGCGTCGGCCGGCCGCAGTTCTCCGCCGTGCTGGAGTGCGCGGCCGAGGCCAGGCGGCTCGGCCGCCACGTGTGGGCCGACGGCGGCGTGCGCCACCCGCGCGACGTAGCGCTGGCGCTGGCCGCGGGCGCGTCCAACGTGATGATCGGCTCCTGGTTCGCGGGCACGTACGAGTCGCCCGGCGACGCGCGCACCGACGCCGACGGCCGCCGCTACAAGGAGAACTTCGGCATGGCCTCGGCCCGCGCCGTCCGCCTGCGCACCGCCGAGGACACCCCCTTCGAGCGGGCCCGCAAGGCGCTGTTCGAGGAGGGCATCTCCACCTCGCGGATGTACCTGGACCCTCAGCGGCCCAGCGTGGAGGACCAGATCGACGCGATCGTGGCCGGGCTGCGCTCGGCGTGCACGTACGCGGGCGCGTCGAACCTCGAGGAGTTCCACGAGCGGGCGATCGTCGGCATCCAGAGCTTCTCCGGCTACAGCGAGGGCATGCCGCTCCACCAGAGCTGGTAGCGTCAGGATTTCGCGCAGAACAAGGAGTAGCACGTGGCACTGGAGAAGCCGGAGATCGACTTCCCGGACGGCGCACCGCCCGCCGACCTGCAGATCGTCGACGTCGTCGAGGGCGACGGCCCCGAGGCCAAGCCCGGTCACACCGTCAGCGTCCACTACGTCGGCGTGGCCTTCTCGACGGGCGAGGAGTTCGACGCCTCCTGGAACCGGGGGACGCCGTTCGAGTTCCCGCTGGGCGGGGGACGGGTCATCGCCGGCTGGGACCAGGGCGTGGCCGGCATGAAGGTCGGCGGCCGGCGCAAGCTGGTCATCCCGCCGCACCTCGGCTACGGCAACATGGGCGCGGGCAACGTCATCAAGCCCGGCGAGACGCTCATCTTCATGGTGGACCTGCTCGGCGTGCGCTGAGCGCGACGCCTCGGGAAGGGGCGGGCCCGACGTCCGGGCCCGCCCCTTCCCGCTGTACGGCACCGCCGCGGCGTCCTCTTCCCCCGCGGTGCCGCAACCCTCAGGCGGCGACCGGCTCCGGCGCCGCCTCCTCCTCGGACGCCCGGCCCGCGGCGGGGACGCGGCGCAGGAGCGTCACCGACAGGATCACGGCCGCGAGCGCCAGCAGCGCCGCGACACCGCTCGCCACGTTGAGCCCGCCGGCGAAGGCGGCGCGTGCCGTCGCCTCCAGGGCGGGGTCGCCGAGCGCGCCCGCCAGGCTCTCCACCGCCTCGGGCGGCGCGGAGGCCGGCAGCTGGGCGCGGTAGACGGCCGCGCCGACACTGCCCAGGATCGCGATGCCGAGCGAGACGCCCAGGTCGCTGGCCGTGGTGTTGACCGCCGAGGCGGCGCCCGCCTTCTCCGGCGGGGCCGAGCCGATCACCAGGTTCGTGGTGAGGGCCATCGTCGGCGCCATGCCCGGATACAGCAGGTAGAACCCGGTGATGAGCAGCGGCAGCCCGCCCACGCTGCCGACCTGGGTGAGCACCAGATAGCCGGCCACCGACAGCGCGGTCCCGGCGGCCACGACGTAGGCCGGGCGCACGCGCCGCGCGACGGCCGGGGCCAGCGTGGAGACGGCGACGAGAGCCAGCGCCGCGGGCAGGATCCACAGGCCGGCCTCCAGGGGCGACAGGCCCGCCACGAGCTGGAGGTACTGGGTGAACAGCAGGTACACCCCGCCCAGGGCGATCGCGCTCAGCATGAAGACGCCCAGAGAGCCGCTGAAGACGCGGTCGCGGAAGAGCCTGACGTCCAGCAGCGGGGTGGCCAGGGTGAGCTGCCGCCGCACGAACGCCGCCGCGAGCAGCGAGCCGAGCGCGATCGTCGCGACCGCGGTGAGGGTGAGCCCCGCCCTGGCCAGCTCCTTGACGCCGTAGACGAACGGCAGCAGCGCCGCCATCGACAGCGCGACGCTGGGCAGGTCGGGCGTGCCGGCCCGCGCGTCGCGGTACTCCGGCACCAGCAGCGGCGCGCCCACCACCACGAGCGCCATCACCGGCACGCCCGCCAGCAGGGCCGCACCCCACCAGAAGGACTCCAGCAGCAGCCCACCGACCAGAGGCCCGACGGCCACGCCGACCGACACCGACGCCGCCCACATGCCGATCGCGGTGCCCCGCTGGCGCGGGTCCTCAAACAGGACGCCGATGAGCGAGAGCGTGGAGGGCATGATGGCCGACGCGCCGACCCCCATGACGGCGCGGGCGGCGATCAGCACCGCGGCATTCGGGGCGAACGCCGCCGCCGCGGAGCCCGCGCCGAACGCGATCGCGCCGAACAGCAGCACCCTGCGCCGGCCGATCCTGTCGCCGACGGTGCCCATGGCCACCAGCAGCCCGGCCATCATGAAGCCGTAGACGTCGTTGATCCACAGCAGCTCGGCCGCGCTGGGCCGCAGGTCCGCCGCGATCTTCGGGGTGGCCAGGAACAGCACGGTCATGGCCAGGAACAGCAGCACGGTGGGCAAGAGCAGCACGGCCAGGCCGAGCCACTGCCTGGCTCCGGCCCGGGTCTCGACGGTCATGAATGGTCCTTCCTCAGCTTGCCGATCAGGTCGTCGAAGAGGAGATCCGCCGCCTCCGGGGCGGCCAGGACGACGGGCTTGCCGGCCAGTTCCCGGGCGAACCACGCCAGCTCGGGGATGACCAGCACGTACGCGTCGGCCGCCGCGAGCCACGGCGAGAGGTCGCGCACCTGCGGCGGGGTGTCCTCGCAGGGGCCGCCGCCCTCGCCCTCGCACGGCAGGCACGCGACCGCGAGGTCGAGGAGGTCGGCCTCGAGGTCGCCCCGCTCGCACGCGAGGTCGGCCAGCCGGTCGGCCAGAGCGCGGCCGGGCCCGGCGCGGTCGGCGATGATCGCCACTCGGATCCGCTCCATGCCGCCCACCGTGCGGGGAGGGGCTTCGGAAATCCTTCAGATCGGCATTGGGTACCGTGGCGACCATGCGCTTCGGGGTGCTGGGTCCGCTCGCGGTGTGGACCTCCGACGGCAGGCCGGTGCGGATTCCCGAGGTCAAAGTCCGCGCGCTGCTGGCCGAGCTGGTGATCGACGCGGGTCGGGTGGTGCCCGCCGATCGGCTGATCGACCACCTGTGGCCCGCCCGCCTGCCCGCCAACCCCGCCGCCGCGCTGCAGAGCCGGGTCTCCCAGCTGCGGCGGGCCCTGGAGGACGCCGAGCCCGGCGGGCGTGCGCTGGTCCGCTCCCACTCCCCCGGTTACGTGCTCGACGTCCCGCCGGGCGCGGTGGACGTCCGCCGCTTCGAGGACCTGCTGGCCCGCGCCCGCTCAGCCGGGTCTCCGCGGGCCCGGGCGGACCTGCTCGGCGAGGCCCTCTCGCTGTGGCGGGGGCCGGCGCTCGTCGACTTCGCCGACGAGGAGTTCGCCAGGACCGAGGCGGCACGGCTGGCCGAGCTGCGGCTCACGGCGCAGGAGGAGCTGGCCGAGGCCCGGCTGGACCTGGGTGAGCACGCCTTGCTGGCCGACGAGCTGGGCGACCTGGTGGCGCGGCACCCGTTCCGCGAGCGGCTGCGCGCGGCCCACCTGCGGGCGCTCTACCTGGCCGGACGGCAGCGGGAGGCGCTGGAGGCGTACCGGGACCTGCGGGAGCGGCTGGCCGAGGAGCTGGGCCTGGACCCGGGACCGGAGCTCGTCGCGCTGCACCGGGCCATCCTGCGGCGCGACCCCGCCCTCCGCGCCGCCTCCGCCCGGCCCGCCGCGACCAACCTGCCGGCTCCGGTCAGCGACCTCATCGGGCGCGACGGCGCCCTGGAGCTCATCGCGGGCCTGCTGGGCGACGCCCGCCTCGTCACGCTCACGGGACCGGGCGGGGTGGGCAAGACACGCCTGGCGGTGGAGGCGGCGCGCCGGCTGGCCGGCGCCTTCGACGACGGCGTGTGGCTGGTGGAGCTGGCGGCGATTCCCGCGCGGCCGGGGGACGCCGACCGGGCGGTCGCGGAGACGGTCGCGGCCACGCTGCTGATCCGCGACGAGAGCGGGCAGGCCGCCCGCGAACCCGTGGAACGGCTCGCCGACGCCCTGCGCGACAGGCGGATGCTGCTCGTCCTGGACAACTGCGAGCACGTGGCCGACGCCGCCGCGCGCCTCGTGTCGCGGCTGCTGCGGGCCGTACCGGGCCTGCGCGTCCTGGCGACCGGCCAGCGCCCGCTCGGGGTGGCCGGCGAGACGCTGTGGCGGGTGCCGCCGCTGACCGAGGAGGAGGCGGTGCGCCTGTTCGCGGCACGCGCCGCGCCCGGCTTCACGCTCGACTCAGGCAACGCCGAGACGGTCGCCGCCGTCTGCCGCCGCCTCGACGGCATCCCGCTGGCCGTCGAGCTGGCCGCCACGCGCGTGCGCACGCTCGGCCTGAGCGGGCTGCGCGCCCGGCTGGAGGACCGCTTCCGGGTGCTGACCGGCGGCCACGCCGACGCGCCCGCCCGGCAGCGCACCCTCCGCGCGATGATCGACTGGAGCTGGGAGCTCCTCGGCGAGCAGGAGCGGACCGTGCTGCGCCGCCTGGCCGTCCACGCCGACGGCTGCACGCTGGAGGCCGCGGAGGCCACGTGCGGCGAGCCGGGCCTGGACGTGCTCGACCTGCTGGCGGGGCTGGTCGACCGCTCCCTGGTGGTGTTCGCCGAGCACGGCGGCCTGCCCCGGTACCGGCTGCTGGAGTCGGTGGCCGCCTACTGCCAGGAGCGGCTGCGCGAGGCGGGCGAGTGGGAGGAGGTCCACCGGCGCGTCCGCCGCCACTACGCGGCCTTCGCCGCCACGGCCGACGTGCACCTGCGCGGCCCGGCGCAGCGCGAGTGGCTGCGGCGGCTCGACGCCGAGGCGGCCAACCTGCGCGCCGCCCTCGACGACGCGGTACGGCACGGCGACGGCGACACCGCGCTGCGCCTGGCCACCTCGCTGGCCTGGTACTGGGTGCTGCGCGGCCGGCTCGGCGAGGGGCGCAGGTCGCTGGAGGCCGCCCTCGCGCTCGACGGGCAGAGCCCGGCCGCCGTCACCGCGAGACTCTGGCGGAGCGCCTTCGCCCTGCGCATGGGCGAGCCGCCCGGCCCCGCCGAGCCGGTTCCGCCCGCCGTACCGCACCGGGACCTCGACGACCTGGCAGGCCGTACGCGCGCCCAGTGGTACCTCGCCTTCGCCATGCTCGGCATCGGCGAGCCCGCCGACATCGAGCCGACGCTCGCCGTCTTCCGAGCGATCGGGGACCAGTGGGGCATCGCCGCCGCCCTCAGCACGTCCGCGCGGCGGGCTCTGCTGCGCAGCGACCTGGCCTCGATGCGGGAGTACGGCGAGCGCAGCCGGGCGCTGTTCACCGAGCTCGGAGACCAGTGGGGCAGGCTGCACGCCACCGTCGCCCTCGGCTGGCACGCCCAGATCACCGGCGACTACCGGCGTGCCGCCCGCCTGCACCGCGAAGGGCTGCGCATGGCCGAGGAACTGGGGCTGTGGACCGAGGTCAGCGACGCGCTGTCCGAGCTGGGCCGGATCGCCCTGCTGACCGGCGACCACGCGCAGGCCGACGAGCTGCACCGGCGGGCCGGGAAGCTGGCGGCCGAGCAGGGGTACACGATCGGGCAGGAGTACGCGGCCCTCGGGCTGGCGCTGAGCGCGCGGCGGCAGGGGCGGCTCGACGAGGCGGAGGCGCACCTGCGCGAGTGGCTGGACTGGGACCGGCGGCTCGGCTCGGCCATCGCGCTGGCCCTGATCCTGGCCGAGCTGGGCTTCGTCGCCGAGCAGCGCGGCGACCTGGAGGCGGCGCGGACGCTGCACGAGGAAGGGCTGGAGGCGGCGCGCAAGACCGGTGACCCGCGTGCGCTCGCGCTGGCCTTCGAGGGCCTGGCGGGGGTGGAGGCGGCGGCGGGCGCCGCCGAGGAGGCCGCGCGGCTGCTGGGCGTAGCCGCGGCGCTGCGGGAGTCGGTCGGGGCGCCGCTGCCCGCGGCGGAGCGCGGGGACGTGAACCGCATCGGCGCGACCGCGCGGGCGGCGCTGGGCGAACGGCGGTTCGCCGACGCCTACGCCCGAGGCAGATCCGAAGGAAAGCCGAAGGCCGCCGTGGCGTCATGGGCGCATGACTGACGAGGCTCCTTCCCACGCTTCCGGATCGGCCTGGGACCACGCGACCGACAGCGCCGACCCGTCGGTGGCCGAGCACGTGCAGCGCTACCTGCGCACCGGCGGCGCGGACGGCTACCTCGAGGGCGGCACGACGAACCTGGTCCTCACCACCGTCGGCCGCGTCAGCGGGCGGCCGCGCCGTACCGGGCTGTTCTTCGGCCGGGACGGCGACCGCTACGTCCTGGTGGCCTCGGGCTCGGTCCCGGGACGCGAGCGGCTGCCCGACTGGTATCTCAACCTGGTCGCCACGCCTGAGGCCGAGGTGCAGGTCAAGGCCGAGCGGTTCAGGGTCCGCGCGCGTACGGCGGGCGGCGCCGAACGCGAGCGCCTGTGGCGGATGATGCTCGGCCGGGCCCCGATCTACCGGCGTTACGAGGCGGCGGCGCGGCACGAGATCCCGGTGGTGGTGCTGGAGCGCGTCGGCCCCGAAGCGGAGGGGCGTTTGTCGTCCGGGTAGGGCACGATAGCGGTGTGCTGTTCATCGACGTGGTGCGGGTGTCGGAGGCGGTCACTCGGACGTCGGCCCGGCTGGGCAAGATCGGCCACCTGGCCGAGCTGCTGAGCCGCGTGCCGCCCGAGGAGGCGGAGATCGCGATCTCCTACCTGTCCGGCGAGCTGCCGCAGCGGCAGGTCGGCGTCGGCTGGCGCGCCCTGCAGGAGCTGCCGCCGCCCAAGCTCGTGGCCACGGCGACGCTCACCGACGTCGACGCGCTGCTCAGCCGGATCAAGGCGGTCGCCGGGCCGGGCTCGCAGGCCATGCGCAAGGCGCTGGTCGACGAGCTGTTCGCCGGGCTCACCACGCAGGAGCAGGCGTTCCTGGTCCGGCTGCTGAGCGGCGAGCTGCGCCAGGGCGCGCTCGAAGGGGTCATGATCGAGGCCGTCGCCAAGGCCTCCGGCGCGCCGGCCGCCGAGGTCCGCCGGGCGCTCACGCTGCGCGGCTGGCTGCCCGCGGTGGGCGCCGCCGCGCTGTCGGGCGGCGTGGCAGCGCTGCGGGCGGTCAAGCTGGAGGTGGGGCGGGCGGTCGCGCCGATGCTCGCGGGCAGCGCGCCCAACGTCGCGGCCGCCCTGGAGAAGGTCGGCGGCACGGCGGCGCTGGAGTGGAAGCTCGACGGCATCCGCGTCCAGACGCACCGCTCCGGCCAGGAGGTCAAGGTCTTCACCCGCACGCTCGACCAGATCACCCGCCAGGTCCCCGAGCTCGTCGAGGCGGTCCTCGCCCTCCCGGCCGCCGACATCGTCCTCGACGGCGAGGTCATCGCGCTGCGTCCCGACGGCCGCCCGCACCCGTTCCAGGTCACGGCGAGCCGGGCGACCACCAAGAACGACGTGGCGCGGCTGCGGGAGACGACGCCGCTGAGCGTGTTCTTCTTCGACCTGCTGCGGCTGGACGGGCGGGATCTGCTGGACGAGCCGTACTCCGTGCGCCAGGAGGCGCTCGCGCGGGTCGTCCCCGCCGAACTGATCACTCCGCGGCTGGTCACGCAGGACGTGGCGGAGGCCGAGAAGTGGTTCGCCGACGCGGTCAGGGCGGGGCACGAGGGGCTGGTGGTCAAGTCGCCGGCCTCCGTCTACGCGGCCGGACGGCGCGGATCGGGATGGATCAAGGTCAAGCCCCGGCACACGCTCGACCTGGTGGTGCTGGCCGCCGAGTGGGGGCACGGGCGGCGCGAGGGCTGGCTGTCCAACCTGCACCTGGGCGCCCGAGACCCCGACACGGGCGGGTTCGTGATGCTCGGCAAGACGTTCAAGGGGCTGACGGACGAGCTGCTGACGTGGCAGACGGAGCGGTTCCTGGAGATCGCGGACGGGCCGACCGACTCGTGGGTGGTGAAGGTACGGCCCGAGCTGGTGGTGGAGATCGCGTTCGACGGGGTGCAGCATTCGCCGCGCTATCCCGGGGGGATGGCTCTGCGGTTCGCCCGGGTGTTGCGGTATCGGCCGGACAAGCGGCCGGAGGACGCGGACACGGTGGAGACCGTCAGGTCGTTGATGTTGTCAGCTTCTCGGCCGTAAACGACCGAGCTTGCAGCTCCTCGCCGTACATGGAGTGCACGGTCTGGTCCGCGTCAGGCAGCGTGACTCACTGCCCAGCCCGTCTCACCGCGTGAGGCGATGGTGCGGGCTGCGTTGACGTCGGCGTGCTCAGCGAAGCCGCACGACGTACACGAGAAGGTGGCCTGGTCGGGCCGGTTGCGTTTATCGATGTGATGGCAGGCGGAGCATTCCTGGGAGGTGTAGGCCGCCTTCACGAAGATCACGGCCACCCCGGCCCTGGCGGCCTTGGAGGTGATGAAGGCTCCCAGTTGATGGAAACTCCACGAGTGCAGGGTGACCCGCTGGGGCTTGCGAAGCCGTACCCGCTCGCGGATACCGCCCAGATCTTCCAGAGCGATCCCGCGTCCGGTGCGTTCTGCCTCGGTCACGATCTGCTTGGCGATGGCGTGGTCGACCTGCGCGGCGAGCCGCGCTTCCTTACGGCGCCGCCGCTTGAGTAGCCGCTTGGCCGACTTGGTCTTCTTGGCCTGCAGGCGGCGGCGCAGTTCGCGGTGGCGGTGGCGCAAGGCGTTCAGGTGCTTGCCGCTGTGTCGGATGCCGTCGCTGGTCGTGGCGATGTTGGCGATGCCCAGATCCACCCCGGCGAAGCCGTCGGGGGCGGCCACGGGGCGATCGGGCACCTCCACGGTGGCGTACAGATACCAGGCCCCCTCCCGCCAGATCAGGTCCGACTCGCCACGCCGATGCTCGGCGAGCAGGGCGAGTTGCCGGGCCGAGCCCGTGAAGGCGACGGCTTTCAGCCGCCCGGCCACCGTCCAGATCGACACCGTCCGGGTGGCGTGCTGCCAGGACAGGCAGCGGTCATCGTAGGGCTGGGCAGCGCGGGAGCGAAAGACGATCGGCCGGGTCTCTGCCGCCCGTCGCCGCCGCGAGCCGGGCTTGCCGAGGTTGCCGACCGCCAGGTTGGCGTGCAGCGTCCGGTAGGCGTCGGCAACCTTCTTGATCACATGCTGGGCGGCCTGGGCGGCCAGCCCGAACTCCGCCTTGATCCGCGCGTAGGCGTGTTTGCGCAGGTCGAAGTTGCGGAAGCAGCGCTGCTGGTGGGCGATGCGGGCGACCAGTGTCGCGGCCCGGTTGACGGTATGCAGGGTGGCCTCCAACGCCGCCGCCTGCTCGGGCGTCGGCAATGGCTTCACCTGCACCACCAGCCTCACAATCGAACACACTATCGTTCGGTCCACGTCGCCGCGGTGGGAACCGAACCCCGATATCCAACGAGGCCGCAGCATGGTCTACCGCCTGGACGCCCCCTTGGCCTTCACACCCATGTATCGGCGGAAGGTGTTCATCGACGAGATCCTGCGCCGCTGCGGGGACATCACGATCGAGGTGTGACAGCTTCGGCACCGCCCTGGTGGAGTTCAACGGCGAGCACGACCATGTCCATCTGCTGGTCCACTACCCGCCCAAGGTCGCCTTGCCGGTTCTGGTCAACAGCCTCAAGGGCGTCTCATCCAGGCTGCTGAGCAAGGAATACCCCGGTCATATCGGCAAATATCTGTGGGGCGGCCACCTCTGGCCCCCCTCCTACCTCGCCGTCTCCCGCGGCGGCGCCCCTGTCGATCATCAAAGAGTACATCGGAAACCAGAGGCGTCCGGACACAAAACCCCAGGTTCGGGGGAGCGACTCCTCCCGGCGTAAACGCCCGAGGTTCCTCGCTAGACGCCGCTGAACGGGCGCCGTCCTGGCGGCGGCTGCAGCGCTCCGCGACTGCTGTCCTGGTGGCCGCTGTCCTGAACGGCTCGCGTCCGTCTGCTCTGCCCCGGCACTTCACGTTGACCCCGGCGCAAGAGGGCGCATCGGCTCGTCTCAGCTCATTGCCAGGTCCTGACCACCACGCCATTCACGGTCTTGAACTGCTGTTATGCCACGGCTGGCGGCCCGCCACCGCACCCGCGGCACGGTCCGGACCAGGAGCCCGCCGGAGCCTTTGTGGCCCTCGATGACCTTGCAATCAAGATTGCCCCATAAGTGATAAATATCACGTTTTGTCCGTTTAATTTGCCATTGGCTGGTTCACTCCGCATAGGTTCGACCCCGTTGCGGGTTTCGCTTTGCCCGCCCATGGGACTTGGCTGACGTTCCTTCCGGCCAGGTCCTTGTCCTTGTCCCCGATCTAGGACCGTGGTTCTCCTTGGGCCAGCATTCCAGCAAGCCGTCTCGTCAGTTCACCCCCGTCAAGCGCGGCTGGACCGCCGTCGCGGCCGGTGCCGCGGTGCTCGCCGCCGCCTCCACCGCCGCCTGGGCCACCGTGGCCCGCGACGAGGCACCGGCGGCCAGCGCCATGAAGACCACCGCGGGCGCGCCGTCGAGCAGCGCCTCCCTCCGCCAGCCCCTCGACGCGGCGCCCTCCACGACGGCCTCGACCACGCCGCTTCCCACCTCCTCCCCGGCGCGGCAGCCGAACTCGGCCGCGCGCCCCGCCGCCCCGCGTACCCCCGCGGCGACCGCCTCCCCGTCGTCGAACAAGGGCGCCCTCGCCAAGCCGCTGCCCGCCAAGGCGACCCCCGCGAAGGCGAAGCCCCGCAAGCGGGTCATCGCCTCCGGCGCCTGCGGCGCCTCCTACTACGCCGAAGGCCAGATGACCGCCAGCGGCGAGCGCTTCAACCCCTCCGCGATGACGGCAGCCCACAAGACCCTGCCCATGGGCAGCAAGGTCAGGGTGACGAACCCGTCGAACGGCGACTCGGTGGTCGTGCGCATCAACGACCGTGGCCCGTACGTCGGGGGCCGCTGCCTCGACCTGTCCAGGGCCGCCTTCGACGCCATCGGGAACCTCGGCTCCGGGGTCATGCGGGTGAAGTACGAGGTCCTGGCACGCTGAGCCAGGCCATGCCCAGCGTTGGGGCCTCCCGTCACCTTCCGTGTGCGGGAACGCCCCAGCGCTCGCCCTGAGCCACCCCCACGCCCACCTTTGTGCGGATGGACCGTACCGGCATGCCGCTCCTTCAGTGATGAGCGCTCAGTGATGAGGGCTAAGTGATGAGGGCTAAGTGATGAGGGCTAAGTGATGAGGGCTCATCGGGTCGGCCGCTGGCGAGTGGCCGACCGCTCGTCGTTCGACCGCTGGTCAGGGCGGCCTGGCAGCGGTCGAGGCAATGGCGGTGCCGGAGCCGGTCATGGTTCACCGGGGTTAGACCACACATGGCTGGTCACACACGGCCCGTCACGCGGTCGGTCACACGTCTGCGAACTCGGCACAGCTGCGAACTCGGCCAGGCACCGAGGCCGGACACCGAGATCAAGCAGCGGGACCAGGCACCGGGACCAGGCAGCGAGCTGAGGCGTGCGGCCGCATCTTGAGGCGGCCAATCGACCGCAGGTCGGGCAGGTCGGGCAGGTCGACGGCAGGTCGCCGCGTCACAAGGCCCCGAGCGGCAGAACCCCCTACCTCACCAGGCGCAAAGTCATCGGGTAGCGGAAATTGCTCTCCGACAGTGCCGAGATGCCGCCCGCGACCGCCAGGACGAACGCCGCCACCAACACGACCGGGACGAGCACGACGCCGACGACCGTGATGGGCAGCAGGATCGTGGCGCCGAGCACCGTGATCTGGAAGTTCAAGGACTCCACCGCGTGGGCGCGGACATAGGGCGACGTCTTGCCCGCGGTCAGCAGCAGGATCAGCGGGCCCACGATGGGGAGGCCGACCGCGGCGAGCCAGTGTGACACCGCCGCGCCCAGGCGCTCGTTGCTTTCCGTGTGGCCGGACGGGCGGTGCATCGCCACGGGCGCGGGCCTGACCATCGGAGCCGGGCGCGTGCCGTACAGCTCCTGCATGATGGGCATGAGGTCGGCATGCGTCCTGGCCGTCATCGCGCGCTCGAGCCGGTCGTCGAACTCGAGCTTGTCGAACCGGCCCTCCGCGTAGGCGGCCTTGACGTGCTCCACCACGTTCTCGCGATCCTGGTTGCCGACGCGCAGCTGCTCCATGGGCACCTGTCCCGGCATCGGAGGTGGTGTGGGCGCCCCTGCCATGCGAGCCATGCCGTTCCCTTCAGATCGAGCGTTGTCCTCCCATCGTGCCTCCCGCCGGAGTTTCAGACATCGGGGCGAACCCCGAAGTGTCCCCTAATAAGCCCCGACGCGCCGGGCTGCATGACGATATAAAAAGGAGTCATGAGATGGCGTGACCGCTATGGACTCCGGCGCCTGCGTGGACCGAAGGTCGCGAGGTTCGACCGCGAGGCGACCGACTCCGACATCGAAGCGCTCATCGCCTTCGCCAAATCCAGGCGCGGCGTCGAGTTCTACGTCGAACCCGAGACGTTCGCGACCGACACCACCGCCGTCGCCGTGGCCGACGACGGCGAATGGACCCGGCGGCGCGTCGGTTCCCCCGCGGTCATCCGCAAGGTCGCCCATGGTCTGGGCCTCCCCGTGTATGACGTGAACCTCACCGGATATCCGGCCCGCATGCGCGCGTACAACGAGCGCCGCCGTCGCGAAGAGACCTGAGCCGGCCGTTTTTCGAAACTTTCGAAACGCGACAGGAGTACGGCGTCGCGCCGCATGGCGAATTTCCGTGTCCTCCCGCCACGGCGTTTGACGAACGCGCTGCTCAGCTCGCGAGTACGGATCGGCGACGGCAAGAGAATTCCGGTCATGGGTAAGGCGGGTCGTCGGCGTGGCGCGCAATGGAGCGGCGTTGCCCTCGCGCGGTCGGGCCGGCGTCGTCGAGCAGCTCCAGCATGGGAATCAGCCAGGCCGCGGTGGGCGTGCCCATGGTCGCGTCGAGCTCCGACGGCGTCGGCATGCGCTCCGTCAGCAGCCGGGGCGCCAGCAGATTGTCCAGGGCGTGCCGGAGCAGCACCGCCATGGAGTAGTCAGGGTCGATCGCCAGGGCGCGCTCCAGCGCGATGGAGGCCAGGACGCAGTCGCCCGTGCGCCAGGACGCCATGGCGAGGAGCGAGGCGGCCGGCGGGACGAAGCGAGGCTCCATTCGCCGCGTGAGGTCCTTCCAGAGGGCGAGATGGGACTCGGTGGACAGGGTCCAGGCCTCGTCGCGCACCCGCACCACGGCCAGGTCGAAGCCCAGGCGGGCGGCCTGCCGGTCGTCGAGCCGCCCGCCCGCCGCGGCGAGGGCGAGGCTTTCGTGGACCCGCGCCAGGCCCTCGGCGACGAGCTCCTTGGCGAGGGTGTCGGGGTCGCGGCACGCGGACATCCGGGTGGCCAGACAGGCGGCGGCCTCGGCGGTCGCGCGGCGCATGGCCAGCCGTACCGGGCCGGTCGAGGGGGCGACGACGCGCTCCAGGCTCTCCCGGTCGGGATGCGCGACCATGCCCTTGAGGGTGGCGCGGGCGGCGACCTCGGTGGTCGTCGAGTCGTACGGCGTGCCGTCGGGCGGGCAGCAGCCGGGGAGGTCGCAGGTATACGACCAGAACCGGCCGCCCTCGGCTCGCAGCGCCTCGGTGACGGGAGTGCCGTGCCCGGCCGCGACCCGTCTCAGCTCGTCGGTCGCCGGAGTGACCAGGGGGCCGGGGCCGTAGCCGACGGCGATGAGGTGCGTGATGCCCTCACGCCGGACGAGCCCGCCGAGCGGCGCGAGGGCGTCGTCGGGGAGCGGGAGGCCCCATCGGGCCGTGAACTGCAGGCGCGTGTGGACCAGCCCCAGGACGATGAGGCTGTCGGCGGGGTGGAACCCCAGAAGGTAGGGCACAGCGGCCAGGATGTCGAACGGGCTGGTGAGGCTGAGCGGGGCCTCGGCGGCGTCGGTGGTCATGGGCCATGAGGGTGCCGGATCGGGACGGCGGCCCGGCCGCCGAAAGCCGCTCTGGGGATAACCGCGAGGCCGTCGCCCGCCGCTGGGGATAACGGCGACGCCGTCCGCCCGCTGCGGCAGACCGCGAGGCCGTCGTCCGCCCGCTGGGGCGACAGCGATGCTGTGGTCCGCCCGCCGGGGACTGCCGCCGCCCCGCCGTCACACGGCCCGCGGCGCCAGCCGGTTGCGCACCAGCAGGGCCGCGCCCGCGACGGCGGCCGGCATGACGAGCACCGCGAGCAGCGGGATCAGGAACAGCAGGAAGACCGGCACGCCGAACCCCAGGGCCAGCGGCAGGTTCTTCCTGAGCAGGGCGAAGCGCGCCTTGCGGGCCAGCCCGCGGCGCTCCATGGCCAGCGTCGTGAGCTCCACTGTCAGGAAAAATCCGGAAATGGCGGCCCCGATCACCGGCACCACCGTCTGCCCGACGACCGGAACGAACCCCAGCACGAACAACGGAACCGTGAACAGCAGCACATAGAACAACGTCACCAGGCTGTCACGGATGGACCGCGGCAGGGTCCGCCACCAGGGCTGCTCCTCGTGCCCCGGCACCGGGTCCACCTCCCCCGACAGCCGCTCGTAGAACGGCTCCCCGATCGCCAGGGTCAGCGCCGCGAACGTGATCACCGCCAGCGCCAGCCCGCCCAGGAAGATGACGAAGCCCAGCGCCGTGCGGAACGCATCGCGCCAGCTCCACGAGTCGGCGAAGGGCGTGAGGGCGTCGGCGATGTCGAAGGCGTAGATCCCCAGCAGCACCAGCGCGGCCACATACACCGCGAACGCGATCACCGCCGGGATCAGCCCGAACAGCCACCACCGACCGTTCCTGGCCACCCAGCCGAGCCCCTGGAAGAAGCACCCGACCCCGCCGAAGAACTCACGCATGGCCAGAAACCTAGCGCCAGAAGTCGGTCACCGCGTACCCGAGATCCTCCAGCAGCGAGCGCACCAGCGGCAGCGAGAGGCCCAGCACGTTCCCGTGGTCGCCGTCGATGCGCTCCACGAACCACCCGCCGTAGCCGTCCAGCGAGAAACCCCCGGCCAGGCCCAGCGGCTCGCCGGTCGCCACGTAGGCCGCGATCTCCTCCTCCGACGGCGTCCCGAACCGCACGACGGTCGCCGCCTCGGCCGCGACCTCCCGCCCCGCGGCCACGTCGATCAGGCAGTGCCCGGTGATCAGCCGCCCGGTCCGGCCGCGCATCATCCGCCACCGCTCGACGGCCACCTCGGCGGTGCCCGGCTTGCCGTACGGCCTGCCGTCGAGCTCCAGGACCGAGTCGCAGCCGATCACCACGCCCTCCGACAGCCCGGCGGCGACCTTGCGCGCCTTCTCCTGGGCGAGGCGGAGCGCGAGCTGGGCGGGCGTGGGCGCGGTGATCGCCTCCTCGTCGACACCGCTGACGATCACCTTGGGATCTATGCCCGCGCCGCGCAGGAGCGCCAGCCGGGCACTGGAAGCCGAGGCCAGGACGATCATCGCCCCAGCCTACCAACGGTCCACGGCCCGCCCGGCGGCCCCGTGTCCCCTTCCGGGTACGGCCTGCCCTCCCGCATCCCCTCCGCGTACGGCCCGCGCTACTGCGTCTCGTCCGGATACGGCCGGGGCCCGTCGCCGAATCCGCCCAGCACGGCGTTCAGCAGCCCGCCCAGCGCGTTGGAGATCGCCGAGGTCTCCCGCCTGAGCTCCCCGGCCACCTGGCCCGCGTCCATGTCCTGCCGCCGCACGCGGTCCGCCAGCAGGGACATCACCATCGGAGCGATCAGGGGCAGCAGCCTCATGATGGCCCTCCTGTCGATCCCGGCGAACTTGGAGATGCCGGCGGCCACCCGCATGATCCCCTGCTCGCCCAGGACGTGGTCGAGGATGCCCTGCCCGTCCCTGCTCAGCGCGTGGACGTCGGCGGTGAAGGGGTTGCGCTGAGCGTGCTCGTCGAGGGCGCTGAGCAGGGCGTGCGCGCCTTCGAGCTCCCGGGCGTTGCGGGCCATGCCACCGACGATGGCGCCGGTCGCCGCCTCGATCACCTGGCGCGCCATGGCCAGGTCGGTGCCGAGGAGGCCGGCGATCTGCTCTAGGCCGGACTGGCCCAGCTGCTCAAGGAGCTCGTCGTTGAGTGTCACGGCAGTCCCCCGATCGTCGCTCTGGTGGAGCGTCCCCGGGGATTGATCGAGGGACCTACCGGTGATCGCCAAATTACGCCAAGGGCGGGACGCCTACTCCGTCTTCCTGGGCAGCCCCGCCGCGGCGTAGGCCGCCTCCTCGTCCAGCGTCTCGTGCTCCAGCAGGGCCTCGACGATCGCGTCCAGCCGCTCCCGGTTCTCCTTCAGCAGCCGCACGGCCTGCTCGTAGCACTCGTCCACGATCCGCCGGACCTCGTCGTCCACCGCCGCCAGCGTCGCGGGCGCGGCCTGCGGCTGGCCCTCGCTCGGCAGGATCGTCAGCGGCCCGATCTTCTCCGACATCCCCCAGCGCCCGACCATGCCGCGGGCGATCATCGTGACCTGCTCCAGGTCGCTCTCCGACCCCGTGGTGATCACGCCGTAGACGACCTCCTCGGCGGCCATCCCGCCCAGCGCGCCGATGATGCGGCCCCGGAGGTAGTCGTAGTCGTAGTTGTACCGGTCCGTGTCGGGCGTCGACAGGGTCACCCCGAGCGCCCGCCCGCGGGGGATGATCGAGATCTTCCGCACCGGGTCGGCGCCCGGCTGAAGCATGCCGAGCAGGGCGTGGCCCGCCTCGTGGTAGGCGGTCCGCCTGCGCTCCTCCTCCGGCATGACGATGCTGCGGGCCGCGCCGAGCTGGAGCTTCTCCAGCGCGTCGGCGAAGTCGGCCATGGAGACCTTCTCCTTGCCCCGCTTGGCGGCCAGGAGGGCGGCCTCGTTGACGAGGTTGGCCAGGTCGGCGCCGGTCATCCCGGGCGAGGTCTTGGCGAGCTGCTCCAGGGAGACGTCGGCGTCCAGTGGCACCCCGCGCGTGTGGACCTTGAGGATCTCGGCGCGTCCCTTGGCGTCGGGCGGGGAGACCACCACGGTGCGGTCGAAGCGCCCGGGACGCAGCAGGGCGGGATCCAGCACCTCGGGGCGGTTCGTCGCGCCGATCACGATGACGCCCTCGGCGCCGGAGAAGCCGTCCATCTCGGTGAGGATCTGGTTGAGCGTCTGCTCCCGCTCGTCGTGGCCGCCGATGCCGCTGGCGCCGCCGCGGGCGCGGCCGATGGCGTCGATCTCGTCGATGAAGATGATCGACGGCGCGACCTTGCGCGCCTCCTCGAACAGGTCGCGCACCCGCGAGGCGCCGACGCCGACGATCATCTCGATGAACTCCGAGGCGCTGGCGGAGAAGAACGGCACATTGGCCTCTCCGGCGACCGCGCGGGCCAGCAGCGTCTTGCCGGTGCCGGGCGGGCCGGCGAGCAGGATGCCCTTGGGCAGCTTGGCCCCCAGCCGGCGGTACTTGGCCGGGTCCTTGAGGTAGTCGACGATCTCGACCAGCTCGGCCTCGACCTCGTCGATGCCCGCGACGTCGTCGAAGTTGACGCGCACCTTCCCGGCCTCGACCGGTTTGGCCGCCTTGGACTTGCCGAGCCCGGCCAGCCCGCCGCCGCCCATGAGGCTGGCGCCGCGTCGCATGATCCACACCCACAGGCCGACCAGCAGCAGCACGGGCAGCAGCGACAGCACCAGGTTCCAGAACAGGCCGCGGCCCTGCGTGGGCGACTCGGCGACGATCTGCACGCCCTTGCCGACGAGGCTCTGGTAGAGCTGCTCGTCGCTGGCGAAGACGGGGATCTCGGTGACGAACTTGGTGTAGGCGCGGTTGTCGTCGGGGTCGGTGGCCGGCTGCTTCAGCACGCCCTCGACCGAGTAGCCGGTCGCGTAGACCTCCTTGACGTTCCCGGCGTTCACCTGCGTGGTGAACTGGGTGTAGGAGATCGTCTCCGGTGCGTCGGCGTCGAAGAAGGACGAGATCAGGAAGAAGACCGCGTAGACCGCCAGCAGCGTCAGCGCGAACCGCATCCAGTTGATCTTCGGGCGTCCGCCCGGCGTGCCGGGGAGGCCTTCGGCCCGCCACGGCTTCGGCTTGTCCTTGTCCTGTTCCTGTGCCGGCGGGCCAGAGCGCTCCACGGCCACCTCCCCCTTGCGATCACTCACTTCGAGCCTATGGCACGCACGGCGCCCGCGATGCGGGCCACGTGCCGCCATTGGCTCTTGCGCGAGTCGGGGACGGTGACGAACGCCATGCCGGGCTTGGCCCCGCCGCCGTCGACCACGGCGACCGCGGCGAGCGAGGAGCGCCTGCCGTACACGACGCGGTAGACCAGCAGCCAGCCCTTGGAGACGCGCTGGGAGGCGACCCACCTGATCCTGGCGCCCTTGGGGTGGTGGTTGAGCGTCCAGCGGGCGGTCAGCAGGGCGGTGTCGCGGATCTCGCGCTGCGGCTCGATGGGCACGGGCGCGGTGACGAACATGGCCTTCGTCCCGCGGATGACCTGCCTGGTCTCGAACGGGCCCGAGCCGTACCGGCTCCACGGCCTGCCCAGGCGCGGCAGGAGCAGTCCCGAGCGGCTGTCCTTGACGGAGGGGACCTTCAGCCGGGCGGCGGCCTTGAGCGGGAGGCGTTCGGGCAGGCCGGGGACGCGGGGGTCGGCCTGCAGGGCCTCCATGGCGGTGTAGCCGGGCGCGAGCCTGGCCCCCTTGGTCGGCGCCGGCCTCGCGCCGGGCGTCGGCGAGGCGCTGGGCGGCGGCGACGCGCCCGCGGCCACGGACGGCTCCACGGACGGCACGGCGGAGCCGGACGAGGACGGCACCGCCGATGGCGCGGCGACCGGCCGTGCCGACCCCTCCTCCGGCGCTCCCTGCCCAAGCGAGGGCACCAGCCAGGCCAGCGCGCCGAGCACGACGGCCGCCACGGCCAGCCCCCGGTAGACCACCTTCATCCGCAGATCGCCGATGAGGGACCGCTTGGGAGGGGAAGTCACGACTCGAGGACCCACGGTCTCACCTTCCCCATCGAGCACGATCGGGAGCGTACGGCATCCGCGCCCCTCACGCCCACGTCGTGGCCGAAGTGTCATCATGTCGGGGTGAACCGGGTCGAACTGCGCTTTGACGAGGTGTCGCGGGCGGCGCGCACGCACACCAACCTGTCCGCCGTGCGCGGCGACTCTGGCGGGCTGTGGGTCGCGGGCGACGAGACCGCCACGGTGGAACACCTCACGTGGACCGGCGAGATGTACGCCGGCCAGCGCAGCTTCCGGCTCGGCGACTACGTCGACCTGCCGGCCGGTCCCGACGACGAGGCCGACATCGAGGGCCTGGCCCTGCACGAGGGGCACCTGTGGGCGATCGGCTCGCACAGCCTCAAGCGCCGCCGCGTCAAGCCGACCTCGAAGGACCCCGAGCGGCGCCTGGCCACCGTGGTGCGGGAGGAGAACCGGTTCGTCCTGGTACGGCTGCCGCTGCGCGACGGCGTGCCGGCCAAGGGCGCCATCATGGCGGGAGCCGGCAACCTGGCCGCCCATCTCCGTGACGACCCGCACCTCGGACCGTTCCTGGCGCTTCCCGGCAAGGACAACGGCCTGGACATCGAGGGCATCGCGGTGGCCGGCGGCCGGGTGTACGTGGGGCTGCGCGGCCCGGTGCTGCGCGGCTGGGCGTGCGTGCTGAGCCTGCGGGTGGAGGCGGACGGCGCGCGGCTGCGGATGCGGGAGCCGTACCGCAAGCACTTCCTGAACCTGGGCGGCCTGGGCGTGCGGGACATGTGCCCCTACGGCGAGGACCTGCTGCTGCTCGCCGGGCCCAGCATGGACCTGGACGGGCCGGTACGGCTGGCGCGCTGGCGGCCGGACCCGGGCAGGACGGTCGAGCACGAGGTGGAGGTCGTGGCGGAGCTGCCGCACGGGGTGGGCTGCGACCGTCCCGAGGGCGTGGCCGTGCTGCCCGGCGGCGGGCTCCTGGTGGTCTACGACAGCCCGTGTCCCGACCGGCTGACGCCCGAGGGCGTCTACGCCGACGTCATCGCACTGGGGTGACCCAGGGCACGTCGGCGACGAACGTGCACGATCCCGGAGCGATCTCCGTGAACCCGGCGTCGCGCACCACGGGCCGCCCGGAGGCCGCCAGCCGGTCGAACCGCTCCTGCGCCGCCGTGCGCACGGCCACCTCCAGGCCCTTGGCGCGCCAGGCCTCCCGGTCCTCGGCCGAGGCGGACCACCAGGCCAGCTGCGCCGCGTGACCGGCCTGGGCCATCGCCTTGCCCGCGGACATGCCCAGCGCCGGGTTCTCCCACAGCACGGGCGGCCGCGGCTCGCCGTACGCCTGGGTGTCGGTCAGCTCGGTGCCCGAGACCTGGAGCCTGGCCAGGTCGCGCGGCCAGTCGTCGAGCGGGACGGGCGGGTGCACGCGCACCTCGGCCGTGCGGTGCTCGATCGTGCGGCCCGGCAGCGCGACGGCCCGGCGCCATTCCGCGCCGCGCGCCCGGCGCACCACCTTGCGGATCCTGCCACTGGCCTCCCAGGCGTCGATCTCGCCGGCCCACTCCCCCGGGTCGGCCAGCATGCTCAGCACGGCCATGGCCGCGGCCTCAAGCGCGTCCGTGCGCTCCGGCGGGCTGGCTCGCTCGATCCTGACCACCAGCGGGAGAACCATCATCACGCCGCCTTCCAACGCGCCCGACGGCCAGCGACATTCCCGCCGCCAGCAGGCACAGCGCGCCGGCGCCGTACCAGGCCAGATCGTAGGCGCCCAGCTGGTCGCGGGTCAGGCCCGCCGCCACGGCGGCGACGGCCGCGCCGACCTGGTGGGAGCCGAACACCCAGCCGAACACCACGGCCCCGTCGGCCCCGTAGATCCTGCGGCACAGCGCCACGGTGGGCGGGACGGTCGCCACCCAGTCCAGCCCGTAGAAGACGACGAACACCAGCATGCTCGGCTCGGCGGTGGCCGCGAACAGGCCGGGCAGGACCATCAGGCTCAGCCCGCGCAGGCCGTAGTAGACGCCGAGCAGCAGCCTGGGGTCGATCCTGTCGCTCAGCCAGCCCGACACGACGGTCCCGGCGATGTCGAAGATCCCGATCAGCGCGAGCAGCCCGGCGGCGGTCGGCTGCGGCATGCCGTGGTCGTGGGCCGCCGGGATGAAGTGGGTGCCCACCAGGCCGTTGGTGCTCGCGCCGCAGATGGCGAAGCCGCAGGCCAGCAGCCAGAACGGCCGGGTCCGCGCCGCCCGCCCGAGGACCGTGACGGCCCTGACCGCCGCGTTGGCCCGCACCGGTTCCGTACGGCGGGCGCCGGGTTCGGCGCCCAGCGCGGTGGTGCCGACGTCCTCGGGACGGTCGCGGAGCAGCCACCAGACCAGCGGCACGACGGCCAGCGCCGCGCCCGCCACGGTGAGGGAGGCCGTCCGCCAGCCGGGCCCGCCCGCCAGGTGGGCCAGGACGGGCAGGAAGATCAGCTGGCCGGTGGCGCCCGCGGCGGTGAGCACGCCGGTGACCAGGCCGCGGTGCCGGACGAACCAGCGGTCGGTCACCGTGGCCACGAACACCAGCGCCATCGAGCCGGTGCCCAGGCCCACCAGCACGCCCCACAGGAGCAGCAGGTGCCAGCTCGCCGTCATGACGACCGTCAGGCCGCTGCCAGCCGCCACCAGCAGCAGCGCGAGCGAGACCACGCGCCGCATGCCGAACCTGTCCATGAGCGCGGCGGCGAACGGCGCGGTCAGGCCGTACAGGACGAGGTTGACCGAGACGGCGAGCGAGATCGTGGCGGTGCTCCAGCCGAACTCCTCGTGCAGCGGGGTGATCATCACTCCGGGCGTGGCGCGGAAGCCCGCTGCTCCCAGGATGGCGACGAAGGCGACGGCGGCGACGAACCAGGCGCGGTGCATGGCCCCGATCCTTCTGGCTCCCGGCGCCGCCCGGCGAGTGGCCGGAAAGCCAATGTGTGCAAGAATCCGGCCATGGTGCATCGTGTAGCGGTCCTGGTGCTGGACAAGTTCGCCCCGCTGGACCTCGGCGCGCCCGGGCAGATCTTCTGGGCCGCCCGCACGGCCGACGGGGAGCACCTCTACGAGGTGGTCACGTGCTCGGTCGACGGCGGCCCGGTGCGCTCGCACGTCGGCTACAGCGTGCTGCCCGACCACGGCCTGGAGGCCCTGGAGGGGGCCGACACCGTCGTCGTCCCGGGCGTCCACGGCGGCGAGGTGGTGCGCGACGGGACCATCCCGGACGTCCTGCGCGAGGCCCTGCGGGGCAGGCCCCGGGTCATGTCGATCTGCACCGGCGCCTTCGTCCTGGCCGCCGCCGGGCTCCTCGACGGCCGCCCGGCCACCACCCACTGGCGCGACGCCGAGCGCTTCCGCCGCCTGTTCCCGCGGGTGAGGCTCGACCCCGACGTGCTGTTCGTCGACGACGGCGACGTGCTGACCTCCGCCGGCGTCGCCGCCGGGCTGGACCTGTGCCTGCACGTGGTCCGCCGCGACCACGGCAGCGAGGTGGCCAACCGTACGGCCCGCCGCTGCGTCATGCCGCCCTGGCGCGAGGGCGGGCAGGCGCAGTACATCGAACGGCCGCTCCCGCCCGCCTCCGGGACGGGCACCGCGGCCACCCGGGCGTGGGCGCTGGAGCGCCTGGACCAGCCGCTCGACCTCGCCACCCTCGCCGGGCACGCCCGCATGAGCGTGCGGACCTTCACCCGGCGCTTCCGCCAGGAGACCGGGCTGTCGCCCGCGCAGTGGCTGATCAGGCAGCGGGTGGAGCTGGCGCGGCACCTGCTGGAGACCTCGGACCTGACCGTGGACCAGGTGGCGCGGCGCTCGGGGTTCGGCAGCGCCGTCTCGCTGCGTCAGCACCTGAACGCCGTGGTGGGGGTCTCGCCGCTGGCCTACCGGCAGACGTTCCGGGCCTCCTAGCGGGTCAGGCGGTCCGCGCCCCGTGTCGGGCGACGCGGGCCGGGTAGGACCCCCACGAATCGCCATTGACGGGGGGAACGACGGTGGCACAGATGCAGGTCAAGAACTTCGACAAGCCCGACGAGACACGCCCGTTCGAGGGCAACGGCAGGGCCGACGTGGTGACGCTGGGCGACCGGACGGTCGGGCGCGGCACCTTCGAGCCCGGCTGGCGGTGGTCGCGAAACGTCAAGCCCATCGCCGGCACCGAGCTGTGCGAGGTCTCGCACCTCGGCTACGTCCTGTCCGGACGCATGCGGATCTTCATGCAGGACGGCACCGAGCACGAGGTGGGGCCCGGCGACGTATTCACCATTCCGCCCAACCACGACGCCGAGGTCGTGGGCTCGGACCAGTGCGTCATGCTGGACTTCGGCGAATTCGGCGACTACGCCAAGCGGCGCTGAGGCCGCCGCGGGATCGGGGGAACCATGCCGACCTACGTCACCCTGCTGCGGTGGACCGACCAGGGCCGTCGCGACGTCGCCACCCTGCCGGACAGGGTGGAGCAGGTCAAGCAGCGCTTCGAGGAGATGGGAGGCAGGCTGCTGGGCGTCTTCGTCACGATGGGGCAGTACGACCAGGTCGCCCTCGGGGAGGCGCCCGACGACGAGACCATGGCCAAGCTGGCCTTCCTCATCGCCGGCCGCGGCAACGCCACGACGGAGACGTTGCGCTGCTTCTCCATGGACGAGGTGCGCCAGCTGCTGTCATGAAAGTGAAGAGGCGGCCGAGCCGGAAAGCTCGGCCGCCTCTTCACAGGACCGGGTGGAGCTATGGGGATTCGAACCCCAGACCTCCTCCATGCCATGGAGGCGCGCTACCAACTGCGCCATAGCCCCGCTGCCGCGAACGGCACCTCGCAAGTCTATAGGACTTCGACCAGTGCCTCGGACATCCGCAAGCACCGGCACAGTGGGTGTCCGAGTTGATACCTTCCGTTACATGACCCATGTGGAAGCCCTCCCACTGACGGGTGACGGGCGAGGGACGAACCGGCACGCGCGCAACGCGGGCTACGCCTTCGACTCCAGCGACATGAACGGCGACGGCTACCTCGACGGCCTGCTGTCCAAGGACGAGTTCGCGCAGGCCCTCTACGAGTACCACTTCGGGACGGGGCCCGGGGCGGACGTGCCGATCTTCGGCCGCCGCTGACCCGGGCCCGCTCCCCGGCCTCGGGTCAGCCGACCGACCTGGCGGTGTCGATGAGCCCGGCCAGCTCGGCCACCATCGGGTCCTCCACCTCGCCGGCGAGCCGGCGCGCCTGCTCCGCCAGCGTCCCGAGGTCCATCCCGAAGGCCTCGCGGTCGCGCATGTACAGGGCGAAGGCCGCCGCCACCACGTCCACCTGCAGCCGCGGCGAGGCGTCCGCCCACAGCCGCTCGGCCAGCTGCGCCGAGGCGACGGTCGCGCTGGCCTCGGCCGGCTGCCTGGTGTCCGGGTCCTGCCAGCGGACGGTGGCCGTGGCGATCTGCCCGGAGGCGCCCGGCTTGAGCCGTACCGTGTAGAGAGCCGTCACGGAGTGCCCGGGCCCGACCTCGCCGCCGTCGCGGGAGTCGTCGCGGAACTCCTCGGCGGCCAGCCGCCTGTTGTCGTAGCCGACCAGCTGGTAGCCCTCCACCACCGACGGGTTGAACGCCACCTGCGCCTTGGCGTCGCGGGCCCGCAGCTCCAGGGTCGCCGGAAGCTGCTCGACGAAGGCCTTGTCGGCCTCCTCCTGGGTGCTGACGTAGATGGCGTGCCCGTCGCCGTTGTCGGCCAGCTGCTCCATCAGCTCGTCGCCGTACTCGCGCCCGACGCCGACCGTGAGCAGCGTGATCCGCCGCCCGGCGTGCTCCTTGACCCGCTCGAGGATGCCCTGCCAGGTGGTGTCGCCCTGGTTGGCCAGCCCGTCGGACAGCAGGATGACGCGGTTGGTGGCCGCGGGCCGGTAGCCGCCGGCCGCGATCTCGTAGCCCTTGACGAGCCCGGCGGCGACGTTGGTGCCGCCTCCGACGCTCAGCCCGTCGACCGCGGCGCGCAGCTCGTCCCTGGCGCTCAGGGGCGTCATGCCCGCCAGCACCCGGGCGTCCTCGCTGAAGGACACGATGGCCACCTGGTCGCCGGGCGCCAGCTGGTCCAGCAGCCTGCGGAGGGCGTGCTGGACCAGGTCCAGCCGGCCCGCCTCGCCCATGGACCCGGAGACGTCCACGACGAAGGTCAGGTTCGCCGGGCCGCGCTCGGCCTGCTCGGTGGCGCGGGTGCGCAGCCCGACCCGGACGATCGCGGCGTCCTCCTGGCCGGGCAGCCGGGCGCCGTCGACGCGCACCGCGAAGCCGTCGCCCGGCGGCTCGGGGTAGTCCTGCCGGAAGGAGTTGACGAACTCCTCCGGCCGGATCGACGCGGGCTCGGGCCAGCGGCCGCCTTCTGTGAGGGTACGGCGGGCGTAGGAGTAGGACGCGGTGTCCACGTCGAGCGCGAAGGTGGAGATCTGCGCCGCGGCGGAGTCCTCCTCGGGCGCGGCGCTGGCCTGCGACTCGTCCTGTGACTGGGTCTTGGACTCGGCCTGGGCCGGCTGGGGAGCCCGGTCGTGGGCGCCGCTCTGGCTCCCGCCGGGCCCGCCGCAGGCGGACAGGCCCAGCAGGGCGGCTAAGACCACGACAACGAGGGGGCGGGTTTTCATGGCATGCACCTCCACCCGCCTACGACGGAACCCGGACGCTCCTGGACGGGCCCGTTACGCAAGCGAGTGCAAACCGTGGCGAAGATTGGATCGGTTGTGATGAACCGGGGACATCCGGTACGCATGTGAACCATGCGCGTCTACTTGGGCCTGGCCGCGAAGGCGGGCGATATTCCGGATCGTGTCCTGGCCAGGGCCCGTTCCGTGATCGAGACCGCCTTCCCGGTGCCCCCGGAGGTGATCAGAGGACGGGAGTGGCACCGCCCCGGCGTCTCGCTGCTGGCCTGGACGAACGAGCCGGACGACTCCCGGCGGCCGACGCTGCTGCACCCCGTGGGCGACCGGGTGGTCGGCGTGAACGGGCATCTCGCGGATCCGCGCGACGTCGTCAGGCTGCCCGACGACTCGGTCGGCGGCTGCTTCTCGGCCTGGGTGGCGCGCGAGGGCGAGCTGAGCGCCGCCACCGCGATCAACCGCGTGTGCCCGGTCTTCTACGCCGAGACCCCCGGCCTGCACGTGATCGGCAGCCGGGCGCTGCTGGTGCACCTGGTGGCGCGGGAGGACGACCGGATCGCCTTCGACGTCCTGGCCCTGCAGTCCATGGCCCGGCAGGGCTTCTTCCTGTCGGACGAGACGCCCTACCTCGGGGTCACGGCCCTGCGTCCGAGCTCGCGCATCGACATCCGGGGCGGCCGCCGTACCATCACCGAGACTCCGCTGCCGGAGGCGGCGCCCCCGCCCGCGTCGGCGCGGCTCAAGCGGAAGGCGATCGACGAGCTGGCCGAGGCGCTGCTGGCCACGGTGGAGCCGCTCAGGGACGCCGGCGAGCCGGTGAACCTGGCGCTGACCGGCGGGCGGGACACGCGGATCCTGGCCGCGCTGCTGCACGCCGCGCGGGTGCCGTTCCGCGTGACGACCAACGGCCTGGACACCCATCCGGACGTCATCCTGGCGGGGCGGATCGCCGCCCGGCTCGGGGTGGAGCACACGGTCATCCCGCCGCAGCAGACCGCGAGCAAGGACGCGGTCGTGGTCGAGCACCCCCTGGCCAGAGCGTGGGAGACGCTGCGCACCTGCGAGGGGATGACCTCGGCGTACGAGTCGATCGTGAGCTACCTGCCGTACTCCGGCAAGCCGACGATGTCCGGGCAGAGCGGCGAGACGCTGCGGGCGGGCAGCCTCAACCTGCTGCAGACCGACCTGAGCGACAAGGCCCTGCTCAAGCGCATCGACACGACCTTCGTCAAGGACGCCGGGCTCTTCAGCGCGGCGGCCAACGAGCACGCCCGCGAGCTGGCCAGGCCGTGGCGGGAGCGGCCCGACCGGCTGGAGGCGCTGGACCACATCTACATCTGGTACAAGGTGGGCCGGTGGCAGGCCAGCGCCAGGGCCGGCTCGCTGCGCCGGGGCGATCCGGTGCGGCCGTTCCTGGACAACCGGGTCGTGCGGGCCGCGTTGGGCCTCGACCAGGGCTGGCGGCTCTCAGAAGAGGTGATTTATCGCCTTATTCTGCGATTCGCTCCGAAGCTGCGGGATGTCCCGATCGAGGGGAAGCCGTGGCGGTTCACGCAGGGGCTGCGCAAGCGGTGGCCCCACTGGCTGACAGGGCAGCACGTCCCGCCGCCGCCCATGCCCACGGTCGCCACGGGCGGCGGCTGGTCCTGGCGCACCTCGCCCGGCCCCGAGCTGTCGGCCATCCTGCGCGAGCAGGTGCTCGGCAGCCTCGACGCGCTGGAGCCGATCGTGAACCCCGACGAGGTGCGCGCCCTGTTCGCCGGCCCGGTCGTCGCCAAGCCCGCCCTGGCCTGGCACCTCTACACCGTCAGCACGCTGCTGACCGGGGTGTACCCGGGCAAGGAGCCGGAGGGCCTGGAGCCCGTCACGGTCGCCAGGCCGGATCCCGGCCGGTGAGCCCCAGCAGCCGGTCCAGGGCCGGGGCGTCCTCGGGCACCGGGACCGGCTCGCCGAACGCGCCCTGCTGCCGGCCCATGGGCGCCATCCGCGCGGCGAAGTCCAGGGCCTCGGCCACCGCCTCCGGCACCGGCTTGTAGCCCTGCCCGGTGGCCACCGCGACGTCCCAGCCGTGGACGACGAGGTCGCACACGAACATCCTCGCCACGTCCGCCATGGGCAGCCCCAGGCCGGGCAGCGCTCCCTCCCACGCCTCGGGCTTGCCCCAGGCGGCCAGCGTGCGGTCCATGCGGGCGCGGAGGTCCCCGGCGTACGGCTCCTGCGGCGGCATCGGCCCCTTGCCCGCGAAGGACTCGAAGATGGCCGCCACCCACTCCAGATGGTTGATCAGCGCCTTGACGTCGAAGTCCTGGCAGGGCGTGCGCAGGCCCAGCTGGTCCTCCCGCACCGCCTCGACCAGGGCGACCGTGCGCTCCGCCTGACGTGTCATGATGTCGTGCATGGGCGCCAGTGTCCCGGAAGGAGCGACTCGGCCGCTTGTACAAACGCGACGGCGCGGCTGGGTCGAGCCGGACAAGGCGCCCCTCGCCTACACGGCCTACGCCTGCTCCGCGCCCGTCGCCCCCTTCGCCATGCACTTCTGGGTCATCACGTGGGACCTGGTGGAGCCGTACACGCAAAGGCTCGTCACCCATCCCAACGTCAACATGACGATCAGCGAGGACTTCGCCAGGGTGGCCGGGGTCGTCCGCGACGGGTTCGCCCAGCGGCTCAGCGGCCGGGGCCGGGTGGTGGGGCTGCGCTTCCGCCCGGGCGGCTTCCGCCCGCTGCTGCGCCGCCCGGTGTCCGAGCTGACCGGCCGGTTCGTGCCGATCCAGGAGATGTACGGCGCGGCCGGGGCCGAGCTGGTGCGCCGGGTCCTGCGCGCGGACGACGAGGAGGCCATGCGCCTCATGGAGCGGTTCGTGCTCGATCGGGAGCCGGAGCCGGACCCTCTCGTGGACGAGGTGGCCGCCCTGGTGGCA
The DNA here is from genome assembly GCF_002093975.1 of Thermoactinospora rubra. Lineage (GTDB taxonomy): Bacteria > Actinomycetota > Actinomycetes > Streptosporangiales > Streptosporangiaceae > Nonomuraea > Nonomuraea rubra_A. Next base: position 76,118 of record NZ_MSZZ01000033.1, on the reverse strand, counting down.
ATGGCGGAGTCCGATCCCGCGCTGACGCGGGTCGACCGGCTGGCGGCGCTGGCCGGCCGGTCGGTGCGGTCGCTGCAGCGGCTCTTCCACGAGTACGTGGGCGTGGGCCCCAAGTGGGTGATCCGCCGCTTCCGGCTGCACGAGGCGGCGGCGCGGCTGGCCGACGGGCTGGAGGTGGCCGAGCTGGCCGCCGAGCTCGGCTACGCCGACCAGGCGCACCTGACGCGCGACTTCACCGCCGCGGTGGGCGTGCCGCCGGCGGCCTACGCCCGGTCGGTGGCCGGATCCGGCTGACCGATACCATCGCGCCATGCCGCTGCCGCCTGACCAGGCTGGGACGCCCGATCAGCCTGGGACGCCCGACAAGCCCGCAATGCCCGGCAGGCCCGTGCCGCCGCCCGTCAGGGCCCCGGGGCTGCCGACCGTCGCCGTCCTGGCCTTCGACGGCATGGCGCCCTTCGAGCTGGGCTGCGTCGTGGAGGTCTTCGGCCTGCCCCGGCCCGAGCTGGACGTGCCCTGGTACGAGCTGAAGGTGTGCGCGGAGACCGCCGCCCCGCTGCGCGCGGTCGGCGGCTTCACCCTGCGCACCGATCACGGGCTGGAGGAGCTGGCGGCGGCGGACACCGTGATCGTCCCCGGCGTGGCCGACGTGCGCGGGGAGGTCTCGCCCGCGCTGGCCGGCGCGCTGCGGCGGGCTCACGGTCGCGGCGCGCGGCTGGTGTCGATCTGCTCCGGGGCGTTCGCGCTGGCCGCGGCCGGCGTGCTGGACGGGCGGGAGGCCACCACGCACTGGCGCTACGCGGACCTGCTGGCCCGGCGCTTCCCCCAGGTGAAGGTCAACCCCGACGTGCTCTACGTCGACCACGGCGACGTGCTGACCAGCGCGGGCAGCGCCGCCGGGCTCGACCTGCTGATCCACCTCGTGCGCAAGGACCACGGCCCGAGCGTGGCCAACAGCGTGGCGCGCCGCCTGGTCGTGCCGCCGCACCGGGAGGGCGGGCAGGCGCAGTTCATCCAGGCCGCGGTGGCTCCCGTCGAGGAGGAGACCGACGGCGTGGCCGCCGCCATGGCCTGGGCGCTGGACAACCTGGCCACCCCCCTGACCGTCGCCGGCCTGGCGCGGCGGGCGCACATGGCGGAGCGGACGTTCATCAGGCGCTTCAAGCAGCGGACCGGGACCTCGCCGCTGCGCTGGGTGATCTCGCAGCGCATCGCGGCCAGCCTGCCCCTGCTGGAATCCAGCGCGGCGCCCGTGGAGGAGATCGGCGCCACGGTCGGCTTCGACAGCCCGGTGACCTTCCGCCACCACTTCAGCCAGGCCATGCGCACCTCGCCCTCGGCCTACCGCCGCTCGTTCACGCACGCGGCGCGCTGATCGTCAGGGCCGCGTCGCCGGCCGGGGACCGGGCTCCAGCACGGCGTAGGCGTCGCGCACCCAGTCCACCAGCAGCGGCCTGGTCTCCGCCGGGTCGACGACGTCCTCCACGAGGAAGGCCTCCGCCGTGCGGAACGGCGAGCGCACCGCCTCCAGCCGCGCCGCGATCTCCGCCTTCAGCCGCTCGGCGTCCTCGCCCGCCTCGGCCAGCATGCGCTTGAAGGCCACCTCCAGCCCGCCCTCGACGGGCAGCGACCCCCAGTCGCCCGACGGCCAGGCGATGCGCAGGCCGTACCGGTGATGCGGCCGGTGGGCGGCCCCGGCCACGCCGAAGACGCGGCGGACCAGGACCGAGGCCCAGGGCACGGTGGACTGGTAGACGGCGGCCAGCGCGCGGGCGCCGCGGCGGATGGTCCCGGCCCGCTCGGAGGCGGTGCCGATGACGAAGCCGGGCTGGTCGACCAGGTGGACGACGGGCAGGCTGAAGGTCTCGGCGAGGTCCACGAACCTGGCGATCTTGTCGGCGCCGGCCGCCGTCATCCCGCCGCCGTAGAAGCGGGGGTCGCTCGCGAGCACGGCCACCGGATGCCCGTCGAGCCGGGCCAGCGCGGTGATCGACGAAGGCGCGAACCGGCGCCCCAGCTCCAGCACGCTGCCGGGGTCGAACACCAGCGAGAGGATCGCGCGCATGTCGTACGGCTTGCGCCGGTCCCTGGGCACGATCTCCCGCAGCGGCGCCTGGTCGGGCGCCTCGCCTCCGGACCCGACCGGCGGCCGCTGCCAGGCGCTCTGCGGCAGGTAGGACAGCACGCGGCGGGTCAGCTCGAACGCCTCCCGCTCGGAGGCGGCCACCAGGTCCACGGTCCCGGCGGCCGAGACGGCCCGCCAGCCGCCCAGCTCCTCCTTGCCGACGCGCTCGCCCATGCCCGCCTCGACCACGGCGGGCCCGGCGATGAACACCTGCGACAGCTCCTTGACCATGATCGAGACGTGGGAGGTGACCAGCCGGGCCGCGCCCAGCCCGGCGACCGGTCCCAGCGCGAGCGCCACCACCGGGATCCGCCCGAGGTTGGCCACCACCTGGTCCCACCCGGGGTTGAAGGGCACGTAGGTGCGCCCGTACTCCTCCAGCTGCCTGACGCTCCCGCCGCCCCCGGTGCCGTCGATCAGCCGCACGAGGGGCACCCGCATCTCCCCCGCCATGCGCTCGGCGAGCACCTGCTTGTCGTGGATGGCCGCGTCGGCCGCGCCGCCGCGCACGGTGAAGTCGTCGCCCACGACCACGACCTTGCGCCCGCCGACGACCGCCCGCCCGACGACGACGTTGGCCGGGGTGAAGTCCTTCAGGGCACCGTCCGCGTCGTAGGCGGCGCGCCCGGTGAGCGCCCCGACCTCGGTCCAGGAGTCGGCCAGCGCGGCGATGCGCTCCCGCACGGTCAGGCGGCCGCCGGCGTGCTGGCGGGCCACGCGCTCCGCGCCGCCCATCCGCCGGGCCAGCTCCTTGCGGCGGCGCAGCTCCGCGAGTTCAGGCTCCCACACGTCACGACCTCCCATACCGGTTGGTCGGTAGGTTAGACGAGCACCCCGGGATTGAGAATCCCGGCGGGGTCCAGCGCGGCCTTGGCGGCCTTCAGCGCCAGCGCGAACGGCTCCGGCCGCTGCCGGTCGTACCAGGGCCGGTGGTCGCGCCCCACGGCGTGGTGATGGGTGATCGTCCCGCCCTCGCGCAGGATGACCTCCGAGACCCGCTCCTTGAGCGCGTCCCACTCGGCGACCTCCCGGCCGGGAGCCATGACGGTGTAGTACGGCGCCGGCCCGTCGGGGTAGACGAACGCGAAGCGGCACGTGACGCCGCCCAGGGCCGTCACCTCGGCGTGCAGGCGGGGGAAGCGGTCCCACGTGACGGCCGTCTCCACGGTCTCCACCAGCACGCCCATGCCCGGGAACGCATTGCGCAGGTACGGCATGCGCACGAACGACCCCTTCCAGTCCCGGTCCTGGCGCACCTCGCCGGCACGACCGCGATGCCGCGAGGCGATCTCCAGCGCCGCGGCCAGCAGGGCGTCGACCGGGCCCGACTCGAACCCCACGATGAGCACGGCGTGCCTGCCGTCGCCCCGGGCGGCGAGCGCGGCCTCGCGGGCGTCCAGCAGGCGGCAGTTCGAGGGACGCAGCCCCGACTGGGACAGCTCGTGGACGGCGGCCACGGCGGCCTCCCACTCCTCGAACAGCACCGGCGCCGAGACGCGGGCCGCCGGGCGGGGCTGCAGCCGCACCCACGCCCGGATGATCACGCCGAGCGTGCCCTCCGAGCCCAGCAGCAGGCGGTCCGGCGAGGGGCCCGCGCCGCTCGCGGGCAGCCGCCGCGACTCCCACACGCCCGCCGGGGTGATCGCCCTGATCGCCTCCACCAGGTCGTCGATGTGCGTGTCGCCGGTGGCGTAGTGGCCGCCCGCGCGGGTGGCCAGCCAGCCGCCGAGCGTGGAGAACTCATAGGACTGCGGGTAGAAGCGCAGCCGCAGCTCGCCGGGCAGCTGCGCGTTGAGGACCGGCCCCGATGCGCCCGCCTCGATCAGCGCGGCGCGCGAGGCGGCGTCCACCTCCAGGACCCGGTCCATGCGCCGCAGGTCCAGCGCGAGCGCGGGGCCGTCGAAGCGGGCCTCCACGCCGCCGACCACGCTCGTGCCGCCGCCGCGCGGGATGACGGCCACCCCGGCGTGGGCCGCCCACTCCAGCGTGCGCGTGACCTCCTCCTCGGTGCGGGGCACGGCCACCAGGTCGGGCGCGGTGCGGAAGTCGCCACGGTAGGCGCGCAGGAGGTCGCGGAAGGCCCGGCCGTAGGTGTGGGTGGCCCTGCCGTACGGCTCGGCCGTGCAGAACCCGGCCAGCTCGGCGGGCACCGGCACGCGCGGGGGCGGCAGCCGTACCTGCTCGAAGGGGACGGGCGGCTCCCACTCCGGCGAGCCGAGCCCCGTGGCCTCGCGGATCAGCCGGGCGGTGGCGCGCAGCTCGTCGTGGCCGGGCTCGGGGCCCCAGGCCCACCAACTTTCCATCTCCCCTTGTTACCGCACGAGACCGGGGAGATCATCAAGAGTGTGACCTATCGCACACTGAGCACTGCCTCGGAGTGCCGGTGATGGCCCAGGCGGCCGGGCCGGCATGAGGGCGGTCGTCGGCTTGCTGGTCGCGGTGGCGGTGGTGCTGGCGCTGCTGTGGGTGTTCCAGCGGCGGCTCATCTACCTGCCGGACCCGCGTGCCGTGCCGCCCGCCGGGTCGGTGATCGACGGCGCCCGCGACGTCACCCTGGTGACCCGGGACGGGCTGCGGCTGGGCGCCTGGCACGTCCCGGGCCGCTCGGAGGTGACCGTGCTGGTGACGGGCGGCAACGCGGGCAACCGTCTGTATCGGGCGCCGCTGGCCCGCGCGCTGGCGCGCGAGGGCCTGTCGGTGCTGCTCGTGGACTATCGCGGCTACGGCGGCAATCCCGGCACGCCGACCGAGGAGGGCCTGCTGGAGGACGCACGCGCGGCCCGCGCCTTCCTGTCCGGCAAGGTGATCTACTTCGGCGAGAGCCTGGGCGCGGCCGTGGCGGCCGCGCTGGCCGCCGAGCAGCCGCCGCACGCCTTGCTGCTGCGCTCCCCCTTCACCTCGCTGGCCGACGCGGGCAACCACAACTACCCGTTCCTGCCGGTGCGGCTGCTGCTGCGCGACCGCTTCCCGCTGACCGAGCACCTGGCCTCGGTGCGGGTGCCGACGACCGTGGTGTACGGCACGCGCGACACGATCATCCCGCCGGAGATGAGCCGCCGCGTCGCCGAGGCGGCCGGCGCCACGGTGGTGGAGGTGAAGGACGCCGGGCACAACGACCGGGCGCTCCTCGACGGCCCCCAGCTGATCGCGGCGGTTACCGACCTGGCCGGGCGCTCCGGCTAGCCCTCAAGGTTGTGGTCGAAGGTGTAGGAGTGGCCGCCGTCCGGCGCGATGTGGATGTCCATCACGCCGCGCAGACCCGCGAGCTCGCCGGTGCCCGAGTCGGGGACGACGCTGATGCGGAGCGTCTGCTCGCCGCGGTCCATGGCGGCGCTGTGCTGGAGCAGGAACGTGCCCTCGCGGCCGTCGAGCGTGCCGGTGACGCGCTCGACGGCCACGTAGGAGCGGGAGTCCTCGACGGGCGTCGTGGCGATGGTCATGTGCACGACGCTGCTGCCCGTCAGGTCGCCGTGGAAGGTCTTGCGCAGCGTCACGTGGGCGACGGAGATCCCGTCGTGGTCGGCGAGGGGCGGCTGAGGGGTCCAGTCGTGGACGTCGAAGGTGCCTTTGGCGGTCATGCGGCCGACGCTAGGGGCGATACCTGTCAACCGCCGTCAGGTACCGGTCAGGCGGGCCTACTCCTCCCCGGGAAGCCCGAGCAGGGTCACGACGTCGAGCGGGCGGGCGGCGACCAGCGGCACGCGAGGCACTGGAGGCACGGACCGGGCGGGCGCGTCCCAGGCGGCGTGGACGCCCAGCGAGCCCGCGGCCTCGGCGCACCGCAGGTCCACCTCCTCGTTGCCGACGTAGGCCGCCTCGGCTGCCCGCACGCCGAGCAGCTCGCACGCCAGCTCCAGGCCCTCCGGCGCGGGCTTGGGCCTGGCCACCTCGTCGCCCGCGACGACCGCGGAGAAGTACCCGGCCAGGCCGGTCGAGGCCAGGACCCTCGCGGCGGCGCGGCGGGTGGCGGTGGTGTAGACGCCGAGCCGTACGCCGGTCCGGGCCAGCGCCCGGAGCATGTCGGCCACGCCGGGGAAGACCCGCACGTCCGTGGCGGCGTGCCGGAAATAGCACTCCAGGTCGTCCTCGGTGGCCTCCCGCCCGAGGAAGTGGGCCAGCACGACCGGCGTCGGGCCCATGTGCCAGACCTCGACGACCTGGTCCGGCGTCACCTCCGGCCCGCCCAGCGCCCGGATCGCGGCCGCGTACGCCCTGGGCACCGACCCCATGGTGTCCACGAGCGTGCCGTCCAGGTCGAACACGACCGAGGCGACGGTCATCCCAGCACGCCGGTCAGCAGGTCGTTGCGGAACTTGCCGCGCGGGTCGAACCGGTCGGCCAGCTCGCGGAAGCGCGGCTCGGGCTCGGGGAAGCGGGTGAAGACCTTCCCCCAGTGCGGGCGCGGGTCGAACGGCCGCAGCACCTCCTCCACCAGCTCGATCACCGGCAGCACCCGCTCGGGCGCCTTGACCCAGGTGAAGTGCACGGCCACGGTGTCACGCCCGCGGCACGGGCTCAGCCACAGCTCGTCGGCCGCGATCGTGCGGATCTCGGAGATGTGCAGCACGGGCCTGACGCGGTCGCCGATCTCGGCGAGGGCCCGGAGCGCCTCATCAGCCCGGTTCCTGGGCAGCATGAACTCCGACTGCAGCTCCTCGCCCGCGCTCGGGGTGAACTCGGCCCGGAAGTGCGGCAGCCGCTCGTGCCACGGTCCCGGCACGCCGAGCTGCCGGGTGCAGTGCTCGGGCGACATGCCGGGGATCGGGTGGCGCGGGCCGTCGGCGGGCGGCGCGTCGACGCGCGGCTCGCCGGCGTCCTTCACCCACAGCCGGGAGACGTTCCAGTCGGTGAAGACGCTCACGCTGTAGCCGTCGACGGCGTAGTCCTCGGGGGAGGCGTCCTCGAAGACGTACTGCCGCAGCTCGTAGGCCGGGACCAGGTCGAGGGTGAGCGCGGTGACGACGCCGAGCGCGCCCAGCGACACGACCGCCCCGTCGAAGCCGGGCTCGCCCCTGGACAGCTCGACCACGTCGCCGTCGGCGGTGACCAGTTCGAGCCCGGCCACCTCGGCCGCCAGGCACCTGTTGCCGGCGCCGGACCCGTGGGTGCCGGTCGCGACCGCGCCGGCGATGCCGATGTGCGGCAGCGACGCCAGGTTGCGCAGCGCGAACCCGTGCTCGTGCAGCCGGGGGCACACCTGCGCGTACGTCATCCCGCCGCCGACCCTCGCCTTGCGCGCCGCCGAGTCGATCTCCACCTGGTACGGCAGGCGCTCCAGGGACACCAGCTCGCCAGGCGAGTCGGCCAGGGTGTTGAACGAGTGCCCGGTGCCCATGGCCCTGATCTTCGACGTCCGGGCGACGAGGGCTCTGAGCTCCTCGATGCTCTCCGGCCTGTGCAGCCGCCCGGCGCGGTAGGTGACGTTGCCCGCCCAATTTCTGATCACGCGGGAATCCTACGAAACCCGCCGGCGGGCACGAATTCCCGCGATCAGCAGCACGATCGCGCCGCCGTACCCGAACACCGGCACCAGCTGCCACAGCAGCCATGGGAGCCTTCCCTCCCAGCCCGCGCAGTCGAGCACCAGGAAGTAGGAGATCGCGAGGAACAGCCAGTCAAGCGCGACCACCGCCACGACCGGAACGGCCAGGACGCCCGCCACCGTGCCGAGCCGCCGTCCCGCCAGGACGGCGACCACGCCTGCCTCAGCCATTCGCGGGTCAGCCGGATCCCGGTGGCCGACTCCACCACCGCCATGGCCGCCGCCTGCCAATCGTCAGGATGCTCGGACAGCGACTCCGTCACGGCGTGGAGCTCCTGCCTCAGCACGGCGAAGTCACGGTCGCCCCACTCTTCGGGAAACGTCGCGTCCACCGCGAACAGCAGCTCTCCATCAGCCGCATAGCTCAGCCTGTTGCCGTCTTCCACATTCCAGTAGACGCTGCATGCCCGGCCGCCGCGGCTGAGCCGCCGGAGGACGTCGGGCAGGCTTCCCAGGAAGCCGTTGTTCTCGAACAGCACAACGGCTCCGTCCTCCACTTCGACGTGCATCGGCAGCTCCGCGCCGTCGAGGAGAGCTTCCAACGGCGCGGCCTCGTGCAGATATACTTGCCCGCATCCCCCTATGAACGGCAATTCGTGAATGCGCAAGCTGCCGACCGCTTGCCAGGTGCCCTCCCCCAAGGTTGCCCCTGAGTACCGCAGCAGGCGGGCAAGGGGGATGCGGATGGAAAAGCGAGACGCGCAACGTCCACACATTGCTCCCGGCATCCCAGACGCCGAGGGGCGGATGCGAATGCTGGCGGCCGCCGACGACGACCTGCACGGCGTCGAGCTCCTGCGATTCGCGGTTGATCAGGCGGTGGCCTTCCTCGGTGGCCTCGGTGGTATGGCGCACCTTACCGGTCCTTCTCCCGGCGGTGACCTTCGCTTGATTGTGGCCAGTGGATTGCCCCCCGCGCTCACGCGGGCGTGGGAGAAGATCGATGAGGAGGACGCGATCGCTCCTGCCCGCGCAATTCGCAGGAACGCTTTGGTGTGGTCGCCGTCTTCGGATGTCGCCATCTCACCCCACGAGCATCATGCGTCCCGGTCTGCGCAAGAGTTCACATCCGGTGCATCGGACGCCGCAGTCAAGACCGCCATTACAGCCGTACCGCTCCTTGGTCCTCACCGGCCCGTCGGCGCGTTGTCGGTACTGACGACCTCGCCCGACGAGCCATCCGCCGAACACCAGGCGTTTCTCCACGAGATCACCCGGTGGGTTTACGACCACATGCACAGGCCCGCCGACGTGCCGCCCCGCCAGAGCCCTGCGTGGTGGCAGGAGCAGGCCGTCAACTGGCGTCTGCAGCAGACCCTCCAAACGGTCGGCGCGTGGGATTGGGACATCCGAACCGGTGAGGTCGTATGGAATGACACAATGCTCCTGATATTCGGCCTCGATCCCGACGCCTTCGACGGACGGATAGAAAGCTGGACGAGCCGTATCCACCCCGACGACCAGCCCTGGGTGCTCGCCGAAATTCACAATACGATCCGCGATCGCAGGGCGTACCGTGCCGAATATCGGGTGTGTCGCCCCGGCGGAGAACCGGCTTGGGTACAGGCCCGCGGCCTGCTGCTCTTCGACACGAACGGCAGACCGGCGCACATGATCGGCACGCTAACGGACACCACGGAAACGCACGTCGTCTTCGATGTCCTCACCGAGAATCCGAAGGAGCACACGAGGCACATCGCAACGCAGGTTGGCCTCCGGCGAGGCTTCCACGTCAGACAACTGATCAGGACCCTGGCTGAAGCGATCACCGTACAGGATGTGGCGGCCGCCGTCGCCGATCAGATTCGGCCCCTGTTCGGCGCCAGCGGGCTAACGCTCGGTTTCGTTGAGGGCGACCACTGGCGGCCGGTGGCGTTCGCGGGCTACCCGAAGGAGTTCATCAAGCGCATCAGTGAGAAGACTCCCGTGAGCAACCTAGCGGTCATGGCGGTCATCAACGATCGTGTCCCAACGTTTCTCTCCACGGCGGAGGAGTACATCAGCCGCTACCCCGATACGGCAGACCTTATGGCGGCGGGCGGCAAACAGGCCTGGGCATTCCTGCCGCTGGCGGCTTCGGGCCGCACCGTGGGAATCTCCGTGATCGCTTTCGACGAGCCGCGGCAGTTCACCGGTGAGGAACGCAACCTGCTCACCACGCTTAGCGGACTGGTCGCACAGGCCCTGGAACGGGCCCGGCTGTACGACGCCCAGCGTACCCGCGCCCAGGCACTGCAGCGAGAGTTGCTTCCCCGCACCCTGCCCAGGCTCCCGTTCGTCACCACCGCGGCGCGCTACGTTCCTGCCAGCAAGGACATGGAGGTCGGCGGCGACTGGTACGACGTCATCCCCCTGTCGGCGGCCCGGGTGGCGTTCGTCATCGGCGACGTCATGGGTCACGGTGTCTCCGAGGCGGCCACCATGGGACGCCTGCGCACCGCCGTGCGCACTCTCGCCGATCTTGAACTACCGCCCGACGAGATCATCACGCACCTCAACGATCTCGTCTGCGACCTCGGCGAGGACTTCTACGCCACCTGCCAGTACATCGTCTATGACCCCACAGACCGCCGCTGCGTCCTGGCCAGCGCCGGCCATCCCCCGCCGGCCATCGTCTACCCCGACAGCACCGTTCACTTCCTTACCACCGGCGTCAACCCGCCCCTCGGCGCCGCCACCCCGCCCTTCGACACGGTCGAGATGGAACTGCCCGAAGGCACTGTCCTCCTGCTGTATACCGATGGCTTGGTGGAATCCGCCACCTTGAACATCGACCGTGGCATGGCCAATCTTGCCGACGTCCTTGCCCAGACCTTCGCCAGCGGGGCGGGGCAGTCGAAGGCGCCCGAGACGACGCGGCGAGGCGACGTCGAGTTCCTCGAAGACCTGTGCGAGCGCTTGACCACAACCGCCCTGCCCGCCCGGCCGGGAATGACGGACGACGCCGCTGTGCTCGTCGTCCGCACACGCGCGATGCCGGACGACGACATCGCCGCGTGGTCGCTACCAGAAGCCGCCCAGGCTGCGCGTCAAGCTCGCGAACACGTCCGGGCCCAGCTCGCCACCTGGCGCCTGGAGGACCTGGTGATGAGCACCGAATTGCTGGCCAGTGAACTGGTGGGCAACGTCATCCGGCATGCCAAGGGCCCTATCGGGCTGCGTCTCCTCCGCAGCGACACGCTCATCTGCGAAGTCTCCGACGGGAGCCTCACCACACCCCGGATCCGCCGCGCCTCGGAGACCGACGAGGGAGGACGCGGACTGCAACTGGTGGCTGCCCTCTCTGACCGCTGGGGCACCCGTTACACCCCTACCGGCAAGTGTATCTGGACCGAGCAGTCCTTGCCCCTCGCTCCCCGCACGGCATCTGCCCGGGTTCACGGATGAGGGCTACCTGGAAGAGATCCGTGATCAATGGTGCCGCTCCGCTGAGCGCCGATCTCGTCGGGAACGGCGCTGCGCTGTTCCGGGTCAGCGATGATTGAACCGCCCCGGGTCTGTCGGATGCCCCCGCGCCACCGCCGCCGACCGCACAGCACTATCCCGACTATCCCGGCCGCCGCGGCTCAGCCGCCGCAGGACGTCGGGCAGGCTTCCCAGGAAGCCGTTGTTCTCGAACAGCACAACGGCTCCGTCCTCCACTCCGACGTGCATCGGCAGCTCCCCGCCGTCGGGGAAGACTTCCAGCGGCGCGGCCTCGTGCACGGCGTACCGGGTCCCGCCGCTGACTCGCGCTCCGATGTCGGAGACGGAGACCGGCCCGGGAGCATGAGGAACGACGACCGTCCAGCAGACGGCCGCCTCAAGCCGTGCCTCTTCTTTCAGGAGCTCCCGATAGTAGGAGAAGACCTCTGGGACAGAGGGATGACGCCCGATGCTCACGGTCCGCCCTCCGCAGGCCGGCCGACGACGTTGACCGGGACGGTCTTTCCAGACAAGCGGCCCTTGGGACATCTCGACGACACACGGGGCCGGGAAGGCCCCAGCCGGAATGCAGGCCGGGCCGTATTCGCCTGTGCCGTCCTAGGCTGTAGCGGTGATCAACGTGGTGGAGTGGACCAGGTTGGAGCCGTGGCGGGTCGCCCGCGCTCGCACCGACCGCGGGGAGTCCGTGATCGTCAAGTGGGCGGGCCCTCATGTCGACGGCAGGCACACCGAGGCGTGGCGGTTACGTACAGAGGTGTCCGCGCTGCGGTTCCTGTCGGAGGATCTCCGAGTCGATCTGGCACCGCGCGTGCTGGCGGAGGACCTTCTCGCGGGGCGCGTCATTCTCGAGGATCTGGCACCGCGGGTCGCGCTGGATGGGCTGTTACGCAGGGATGGCGTCGCCGCGCACGCCGAACGCCTGGAGGCCTTCGCTCGCGCCCGCGGCGAGCTTGGCGCGGTCACCGCCGGACAGGCGGAGCGGTACTATCGGCGGCGGGAGCGCCTGGGACCGGTTGACGCGGAGGCCGATCGGCTCGGTCACGTCGCCCGGTTGCGCCGGGAAGGGCTGTCGCAGGCCGGGCTGCTGGGGGTGCCGGTCACCGGGGCGGTGGAGCGCGAGTTCGCCCTCGCGTTGGCGGAGCTGGCCGATCCGGGGCCGTTCCTGGCCCTGAGCAACGGCGATCCGGAAAGCAACAATGTCCTGGTTCGCGCGGACGGGCCGCCCGATGCGCGTCTGATCGACTTCGAGTTCGCCGGCTTCACCCATGCCCTGCACGATGCCGTCTGCCTGCACGTTCCGGGTCCGGCGTGGATGCGGGTGGATCTGACGGCGCGCTGTGCGGGTTCGGCTCCTCTGCCGCGGGTTGGCGAGGTCTACCGGCGTGCTCTGGCGGCCGGGGTACCGCAGGCCGAGGACGAGCGGCTCTACGGGAGGGCTTTGGCGGCGGCGTGTATGGCGTTCGCGTTCGTCCGGCTTTGGCGTCTGCAGACGTTGGACAGGCGTGCGGCAGGTGACGCGAGCCGTGCCCAGCTCGTCTCCACCTTGGAGGCGGCCGCTTGCGCCGCCCGGGAGCATCATGCCCTGCCGCAGCTGGCAGGCCTGTGTCAGCGCCTGGCCGAGGCGCTACGCCGCCGCTGGCCCGACGCGGACATCGACGTCGCCGCTCTGGAGCCCTATACGCCGCGCCATCGGTGATGTGTGGGGCGACACGCGCTCTCCTCACCCGAAAGCCCCACAACCGTCAGCCCGCCCCACTCGCCCGCCCAGCTCGGACAGGCGCGCGGCTGGGCCGCCCCAGGCACCTGCTCCGCAGCCCGAACCAGACGACTCTGGAGTGTCCGGATCAGCCCGTAGCGCTGTGGGGCCGTGTCACGGTGACCACGTTCACCAGCCGTTCCAAGCCGTCGAAGTCCTTGGGATTCGCGGTGAACAACGGCAACTCGTTGCTGGCCGCCGTTGCCGCGATCATCAGGTCGGCGGTCCGGCTTCGTGGCTGTCGGCCTTGGGAATAGACGATGGCGCAGATCTGCCCGAACAAGCGGGCCGCCTCGGCGTCGTACGGCAGCGGATCACCGAACGCGGCTTCGGCGTACTGGAGCACCGCGACCCTTCCCGCGCGTTTGACCGGATCATCGGTGGCGTACGGGCCGCGCGACAGCTCCCCGAGCGTGACGGCGGTGATCGCCGACTCCGCGGGCAGCTCGGTGGGATCGAAGAGCTTGAACGCCGCCACGATGGTGGTGTCCAGGACCCCCCGTTCATACCGAGTCACAGCCCGGTCCCCTCGAACGGATCGCGTAGCTCGTCATCGATCACCGTGTCCAGGTCGGCCCGAACCTCGCTCCAGTCAATGGCCGGGGCGGTAGCGAAGACGGCCTGCGCCTCGGTCGTGGGAACAAACCGGCGACGCTTGATCGGTTTTACTTCGGCGAGCGGCTCACCGTTGATCGTCAGAATGTACCGCTTCCCCTCCCGCAGGCCGCGCGTGATGCTGCCAGAGTCATTTACGAACTGGCGCACGCTCACCTCGGTCGGACGAAGCCTCGAAGCGTCCATGGCGCCACTGTACCCCGATGTACCACGTCGTGCTACGGCAAGCCCCTCAGCCGAACCCATCACTCTCTGCGATCGTCTCAACACCTCGCGCACGCCTGTGCGGTACGGGACGACAGCCTGCCGAGATGAGACATTGAGACAATTACCCTCCGTAAGCGACGGAGGCTCGCTCCACCCGCCGGAACCGACTCGCCGGCAGGCCTTCCGCGGGGCTGCGCACAACAGCGGCGGCGCCTTGACCGGCACCGCCGCTGGCGGAACGTCCCCGCTACTCGCCACCGCTCTCAGCGAGCCGTGTGCGAGTAACGGCACTCGGGTGGAGCTAAGGGGACTCGAACCCCTGACCCCCTCCATGCCATGGAGGTGCGCTACCAGCTGCGCTATAGCCCCTCAAGATTCGACCGTTAGTCTAGCGGAAGCGACCGAGAGGTGTGACCGGATGACCGACGACGTCTTCCAGCGGCATCGCGACCTGCTGACCGGCGTGGCCTATCGCATCCTCGGGAGCATGGCCGACGCCGAGGACGTGGTCCAGGAGGCGTGGCTGCGCTGGTCGGGCGTGGACCAGGACAAGGTCGAGGAGCCCAGGGCGTACCTCATCCGGGTGGTCTCGCGGCTGGCGGTCGACCGGCTGAAGTGGGCCGAATCCCGGCGCGAGTCCTACGTGGGGCCGTGGCTGCCCGAGCCGATCAGCCTGTCGCCCGACGTGGCCGACGACGCCGAGCTGAGGGACAGCGTGGAGCTCGCGCTGCTGGTGGTGCTGGAGACGCTGTCGCCGCTGGAGCGCGCGGTGTTCGTGCTGCGGGAGGCGTTCGACCTGCCCTTCTCGGAGATCGCCGAGACGATCGGCCGGTCGGAGGCCGCCACCAGGCAGCTGGCCAAGCGGGCACGCGAGCACGTGCAGGAGCGGCGGCGCAGGTTCGACGTGGACATGGAGCAGCGCAGGAAGATCACCGAGCGGTTCGTCAACGCCGCGGCCGAGGGTGATCTCGACGGGCTGCGCGAGCTGCTGTCGAGCGAGGTCACCCTGGTCAGCGACGGCGGCGGCAAGGCGCGCTCGCCGCTGCGGGCGCTGGCCGGCGTGGACGCCGTGGTCCGCTTCCTCGCCTCGGCCGCCACCCCGTCGGGGATCGAGAAGTTCCTGGCCTCGGTGGGCCTGGCGGGCGCCGCCGACTTCGCGGCCGGCGTCGAGGAGGTCAACGGGGCTCCCGCCGTCGTGTTCCGCGCCGGCGGGCGCGTCGTCACGGTGATCTCGCTCGTCGTGGCCGACGGGCGGGTGGAGACCGTCTACCTGATCGCCAACCCCGACAAGCTGGCCCGCCTACGCTGAGGCCCGCCGGCCGGGGATCCCGGCCTCGGCGGTGAGCGCCGCGAGGTCGACGCCAGCCGCCTTGAGCCGGGCGGCCGCGCCGTTGCGCCAGTCGGCCAGCAGGCCCCACAGCAGCCGCTCGCCGGTGACCGGTCCCGGCCGCCACAGGGCGACCTCGACGGCCTTGCGCAGGTGCATGGTCAGCGGGAGGCGGCCGAGCGGGCCGTCGAGCGTGACGCGCAGGGGACGGATCCGCGAGCGGGTGAGCCGCCACCGGGCCGGGTCGTCGGCGCCCCGCCTGGCCCGCCTGCGCACCTCGTCGAGGTCGATGCCGAGCGCCGCCAGCAGCTCGCGGGAGCGGCCGAGGTCCAGGTGGGCGGCCAGCTCCTCGGGCGAGGCGGTGAAGGCGGGCAGGCCGCGGCCGAAGGGCCGCCGCTCGGCCAGCGCCACGAGCAGCGCGTCGGTGCCCAGGGCGGGCAGCCCGGCGTCCACGGCGATGACGCCCGCGCGCACGAAGGCCTGCCGCGCCTCCTCGGTGAACCTGTCGAACATCCCGCTACCTCCCGGCATCCCGCTACCTTCCGATCCTGCGCGCGTGCTTGCGATGCGCGGTCTGCCGCCTGACGCCCAGGGCGTCCGCGATCTGCTCCCACGACCAGCCCTGCGCCCGCGCGTTGGTGACGTGGACCGCCTCCAGCTCCTCCAGGACGGCCCGGAGCGCCGCCACCGCCGCCAGGCCCACTCCCGGGTCGGGGCCGGCGGCCGCCTCGGCGAGCTCGCCGAGGCCCGTGTCGCCCGTGTCGGTCTTGTCGCTCATGTCGGCCACACTGTCAGCATATGCTGACACGTGTCGTCTTGTCAGCCCATGCTGACAAGCCTCGGGTATGATCCCGACTTTCGTCCTCAAGTCGGATGATCGCCCGGTCCACATGATGGACGATCAAGTCCCCGACGATTGGACCGGACGTGCGAAGACCACAGCTGCTCCTCGTTCCTCTCCTCGCCCTCATCGTCCCCCTTCTCCTCCCCACCGCGCCGGCGGCGGCGAGCCCCGCCGCGATCTCCTGGGCGCCGTGCGAGGAGGACCCCACCGCCGAGTGCGGAACGCTGGCCGTACCCGTCGACTGGGACAACCCCGCAGCCGGCACCTTCGAGCTGGCGCTGGCGCGCCGCAAGGCCACCGACCCGGGTGCCAGGATCGGCTCCCTGGTGATCAACCCCGGCGGCCCCGGCGGCTCCGGCGTGGACGCCGTGGTGCGGAACTGGCTGCCCTTCACCCCCGAGCTCACCCGCCGCTTCGACGTCGTGGGCTTCGACCCCCGCGGCGTGGGCCGCAGCCATCCGGTGGTCTGCTCCCGCGAGCTCCTCGGCCGCTCCCCCGACCCGATCATGAAGAGCCAGGCGGACTTCGACGCGATGCTCGCCTACAACGAGCGGCTCCGCCAGGACTGCCGGGCGCGGACCGGGCCCCTGTTCGACCACGTCGACACCGGCAGCGTGGTGCGCGACCTCGACGCCCTGCGCGCGGCGCTCGGCGAGGACAAGCTCACCTACTACGGCATCTCGTACGGCACGCTGATCGGCCAGCTCTACGCCGAGCGCTTCCCCGGCAGGGTGCGCGCCCTGGCGCTCGACAGCAACATGGACCACAGCCTGGGCACCGCGGCCTTCCTGGACACCGAGGCCTGGACCGCGCAGGACTCCTTCAACGAGTTCGCCGCCTGGTGCGGCAGGTCCGCCCAGTGCGCCCTGCACGGCCAGGACGTGCGCGCCGTGTGGGCCCGGCTGCTGGAGCGCGCCGAGCGGGGCGAGCTGCACCTCCCCGGCGAGCCGGACGTCAAGATCACCCCGCTGCTGCTCGTCTACAACGCCCTCGGCGCCTTCTACGGACCCGACTGGGCGGGCCTGGCGGAGTTCCTCCTCGCCCTCGACACGGGCGCCGGGACCGCCGACTCCGCGCTGCGCCCGCTGGCCCGCCAGGCCGGCGAGGAGGTCGTCCCCTACCCGGCCCAGGTGTTCTGCCTGGACTACCTGCTGCCGGTCCGCGACTACCGCGAGTACGCCCGGCACCTGCGCCGCTCGGCCCTGATCGCGCCGGACATGCGCTACAGCCCGCTCGCGGCGTCGATGCTCGCCGCGTGCCTCGGGCAGCGGGCGCCGATCCCCAACCCGCAGCACCGCCTCCGGGTCGACGGCACGCCCACGCTGCTGGTCGGCAACACGCTGCACGACCCGGCCACGGGTTACCCCTGGGCGGTGAGCACGGCGCTGCAGATCGGCCGTGAGGCGCGGCTGCTCACCCACGAGGGCTGGGGCCACGGCATCTACGGCAACGGGGAGTGCGCCACCACGGCCGTCGACCGCTACCTGGTCTCGCTCGCCCTGCCCGCGCGCGGCGCCCGGTGCCCGGCCGTACCGCCCGCCGAGGTGTCGGCGCGGCAGGCCCGCCCGCCGATCGCCGGGCCGCTGCCCGGCCTGCCCGGCTGGACGTTCACCCGGTAACGCCCGGTAACCGCTCGCTCGGAGGAGGCGGCGCCTTACGGCCCGACCGTGGTCCGCATGGTCAGCGCCGCCTCCTCCAGCGAGAGCTCGACGCGGACCCCGCCCAGCTCGCCGGTGCGGGTGACGTGGGTGCCGCCGCAGGGAATCGTGGCCCGCCCGACGGGCAGGTCGCAGTTCCACGTACGGCGGGCCGTCAGCTCCGGCCCCGGCGCGTCCACCCAGACCGGCGCGTCGGCGGCCACCCAGCCCTTGAGCACCTCGTTGACCTGGTCGGCGATCTCCACCGGGTCGAGCCCGTCGGCCGAGAAGCCCTTCCTGCGCAGCGACTTGCCCAGGCGGTAGACGTCGAGGCTGCCGTGCTCGACGATCCGCGAGGAGGTGATCGCGGCCTGGTCGAAGTCGGGATGGCCGAGCGAGTCGGGCGCGACCTCCTTGCGCCAGCGACCGGCCAGCACGCCGTTCAGGGCGAGCGCGGCCAGGTGGCAGCCGGTGTGCCCGGCCGACAGCGCCGCGCGGTAGGCGGGATCGGCCTCCAGCTCGACCTCCGCGCCGACCGGGACGGGCCTGTCGAGGACGTGGACGACGAGCCACGCCCAGCCGTCGTCGCCCCGCCGTACCGGGATGTCGGACCCGAGCAGGACCTGCCCGTCGCGGGCCGCGCCGGTCACGCAGTCGAGGACCGGCGAGCCGTCCAGGGTGCCGCGGTCGGCGGGCTGGTCGGGCCAGGTGTGGTCGAGCGGGTGGAACGGGGTCTCGGCGACGACCACGCCGTGCCGGCCGTCCGCCGGGACGGTGGCGACCACGGTGGAGCGGCCGGAGACCTGGCCGTGGGGGAAGGTGACGTGGGTGGTTCTCACCCCGCCATCCTCTCGTCTTCCAGGTACCGGTTGCCCCCGGCGTACAGGCCCGTCGCCAGCTGCAGGAGGAGCACCACGGCGATGAGCGCGTACGGCAGGCCCCACCCGCCCGTCGCCTCGTGCAGCAGGCCGACCAGGAGCGGACCGGCCCCGGCGACCAGGTAGCCCACGCTCTGCCCGAAGGCCGACAGCGCGGCGGTGTGCTCGGGCGTGCGGGTGCGCAGCGCCAGCATGGTCAGCGCGAGCGGGAAGGAGCCCATGCCGATGCCGATGAAGACGGTCCAGACCCAGTGGGGCGCCAGCCACATGCCCGCGAAGCCGACCGCGTAGAAGGCGACCAGCCCGGCCACGACCGGGCGCTGGTCGTGGAAGCGGCCCGCCACGGCCGGGACGGCCAGCGAGACGGGGATGCTCAGCGCGGTGAAGACGCCCAGGACGACCCCGGCCTGGCCGGTGCTGTAGCCGGCGTCGGTGAGCATCTTGGCGAGCCAGCCGAACATGATGTAGGCGATCATCGACTGGGTGCCGAAGTAGAGGGCGACGGACCAGGCCAGCCTGCTCCTGGCCAGGTGCCTGAGCCCGGCCGGGGCCCCGGCGGCGTCCCGCTCCGGCTCACTGCGGTCCACGCGGAGGAGCGCAAGCCACGGAATGGCGGCGACGGCGGCGAGGGCGGCCCAGACGCCGAGCGCGATGTGCCAGTCGCCGCCGGCGGCGCGCTCGATCGGGACGGTGGCCGCGGCGGCGAGCATGGTGCCCACGGCCAGGGCGGTGGTGTAGACGGTGGTCATCGCCCCGGCGCGGCGGGGGAAGTGCCGCTTGATGAGCGTGGGGATCAGCACGTTGCCGATCGCGCCGCCGGACAGCGCGACCGCGCTGCCGGCCAGGAAGATCGGCGCGCTGTCCACCGCCGCCCGGGCGAGCATGCCGGTGCCGAGCAGGACCAGCGCCCCCAGCAGGAGCCGGTGCTCGCCGATCCGCCTGGCCAGCGCCGGGGTGACGGCGCCGACGGTGGCGAAGGCCAGCACGGGCAGCGTGGTGAGCAGGCCGGTGCCCGCGCTGGTCATGCCGAGCCCGCGGGCCAGCTGGTCCAGCAGGGGGCCTACGCTGGTGACGGCGGTGCGGAGGTTGAGCGCCGCGAGGACGATCCCCACCACGAGCAGCCAGACGAGCGATCCGTTCCTGCTTTCGGTCCTGGACTCGGTCAGCACACTCATGACAGGGCAAAACCTCCACTCATCCAATGATGGGACCTTTAGCCTAACAGGCCCAAAAGTGGGGTTTATTCCTGACCCCAAGCGAAGGCCCCTTCCCGAGTCGGGAAGGGGCCTGGGGAACTCGCGGTCACAGCATCGGCCGCGGGGGCGTCGGCGGCTCCTGCGGCCGGACCGGTCCGGGGCCGGGCGGGGGCAGGTCGGGCGACGGCGGCAGGTCGTCGCCGCCGATGGTGCCGGGCGGCATCGGCTCGGTGCCCGTGCCGTAGGTGGAGCCCTTCTGGTGCGGCCCGGGGACGTCGCCGCGCCAGGCGCCGGTCTCGCCGCCGCGCGACTCGATGAAGTTCTTGAAGCGCTCCAGGTCGCCGCGTACCCGCATGCGCACCAGCTGGAGCCAGTCCCCCGCCTGCTCGACGAACCCCTCGGGGTCGTACTCCATCTGGAGCGTGACGCGCGTGGTGTCGTCGCCGACGCGGTGGAAGGTGACCACACCGGCATGGTGCGGCCTGTCGAGCGTGCGCCAGGCGACGCGCTCGTCGGGGTGCTGTTCGGTGATCTCGGCCTCGAACTCGCGGCGGACGCCGGCGATCTCCGCCACCCATGCGGTGCGGGTGTCGGTGAGCTGCTTGACCGACTCCACGCCCTCCATGAACTCGGGGAAGGTCTCGAACTGCGTCCACTGGTTGTAGGCCGTCCGGATCGGGACGTTGACGTCTACGGAGTGTTCGATCGTGCTCATGAGCCTGCCCCTGCCCGGGCTCCCGGGCGCTTAACGCCTCCTGCGGAGGAGCCAGTACAAACCCACGATCGGCAGCACGAGCGGGATGAAGAGGTAACCCTTTCCGTAGACCGACCAGACCGTCTCGTCGGGGAACGCCGCGGGACGCACGACGCTCGCCGTACCGATCACCAGCACTCCGGCCAGCTCGATGGCCAGCGCCCACAGCGCGAGCCGGCGGGCGCCGCGGGCCAGGGCGACCGTGAGCACGACGTAGACGGCCGCGGCGAAGGCCGACAGCGAGTACGCCAGCGGCGCCTCGTCGAACCGCTGGAGGATCTGCACGGTCGCCCGCGACCCCGCGGCCACCGAGAACAGCCCGTAGACGGCCAGCAGCGCCCGGCCCGGGCCCGTGCCGATCGGCGTGCTCACGCGCCCGCCCACAGCTGCAGCAGCCGCCCGGTCATGACGGCGACAGCGAACCCGGCCACCACGAGGATCGCCGAGCCCCACCGGCTGCGCTCGGCCAGCGCCAGGAACACCCCGGCGGGCGGGATCAGCGCCGTGCCCGCCAGGTAGGCGACGAAGGTGACCTTCTCCTTCGGCTCGTGGCCGCCGGCCAGCGCGGCGACCGCCAGCCCGGCCTGCACGAGCACCGCGATCTCCAGCAGGGCGAAGCCGATCAGCAGGACCATGCCCATCGCCCGGTCGCGGATGGCCACGATCAGGGCCACCACGGCCAGCAGCAGCGCCAGGGCGATCACGCCGGTCGCGACGGTCTGGGACATGAGCAGAAGGCTAGCGGGGCTAGCCTGTGGTCTGTGGAGCGGATCCTGGTCAGCGCGTGCCTCGTGGGCCGCCGCGTGCGCTACGACGGCGGCGCCAAGACCAGCGCCGACGAGCACCTGGCCGCCTGGCGCGAGGAGGGGCGGCTGGTGCCGTTCTGCCCCGAGGTCGAGGGCGGGCTGCCCGTACCGCGTCCCGCCGCCGAGATCGAGGGCGGCGCGGACGGGTCCGCGGTGCTGGCCGGGGCGGCCCGCGTGCTCACCGCCTCCGGCGAGGACGTGACCGCCGCCTTCCTGTCCGGAGCGCAGGCCGCGCTCGCCGTGGCGCAGTCTTTTGGGGTACGGCTGGCCGTGCTCAAGGAGGGCAGCCCCTCGTGCGGCTCGCTCACCGTCTACGACGGCACCTTCCGCGGCCGTCGCACCCCGGGCCGGGGGGTGACGACCGCGCTGCTGGAGCTCCACGGCATCCGCGTGTTCAGCGAGGACCGGATCGGCGAGGCCGCGGCCTACCTGCGCGCCCTGGAGGAGTAGAGGACCACGCCCAGCCCGAGCGCCAGCGCGGCGGCCATGACGCTGTGGTACCACGAGGTCAGCGGGGTGTCGGAGCCGGGCACGAGCGCGGTCGCGACGATGCCGAGCAGCACGCCCGCCAGGGTGCCCGCGTGCGCGTAGGCGACCCCCTCGCGCGCCCACGGCCTGCCGGTCAGCACGCCGTACCCGGCGGCCAGCATCGCGAGCCCGCACAGCGTCTCGACGACCACGGCGGGCGGCACCGGCGGTGTGCTCAGCGGGCCGAGCCGTACCCCGGCGTGCAGCAGGGCGCCGGCGAGGAAGGCCGGCGCGTACAGCAGCGAGAGCCAGCCGAGCGTCTTGGTGAGGCGGTCCATACCCGTCACGGTGTCATCGGGAGGGGCGCGGCGAATCGCCCCGCGGGAGGCGGGGCGGGTACGCCGCTCGGCGTAGGGGGCCTCCGGGGCGGCGGGAGCCGTCAGGGGTCCCGGCTGCCAGGGTCCCGGCTGCCAGGGGTTCCGGGACGCCGGAAGGTCCGGCGGCTCAGCGGTCCGGCAGTCCCAGGTGTCGGTGCGTCAGTAGTCCCAGGTGTCGGTGCGGCGCTCCCGGCTGACGCAGAACACCGCGGTGCCGTGGCCGTCGTCGGCGACGAGGTCGACCCTGACCCAGTCGGGGTGCTCGGTGACCTTGGCCGTGTGACCGGCCGCCGGGGTCGCCGAGACCAGGCGGCAGCCGGAGGCGCCCAGGCCGAACGCCACCTCGCCGCGCTTCACCCGCACCACCCTGACGTCCTCGGGTGCCCGGCTGGGCGGCTTTTCTGTGGTACGGCGGGGCGCCGGGCTGGGCCTCGCGGTCCGCATCGGGGCCGGCGAGGCCGTCCTGACCGGGGTCGGCAGCGCGGTCCGGGTCGGGGGCGCCGTGGGGTCCCGCTCCGGGAAGGTCTGGGCGCGCATCGCGTCCAGCCGTACGTCGTCCACGAACTCCACGCGCAGCACGTCGCGCACGGCGAACCAGGAGATGAAGACGGCGATCGCGGTGGCTCCACACCAGATCACCACAAATCTCACGACTCGCCGCACTCCCCTACAGTAACGGCGGCTACCGTTGGGGCGCATGGCGACGGTTCTGGTGGTGGAGGACGACGACTTCGTCCGCTCGGCCATGATCCAGGAGCTCGGCAGGCGCGACCACGCCGTGCGCAGCGCGGGATGCGCCCTGGACGCGCTGCGGGAGATCGCGCAACGCCCGCCGGACGTGGTCATCCTCGACCTGGGGCTGCCCGACCTCGACGGCTCCGAGGCGCTGCGGATGGTGCGCGGCATCTCCGACGTGCCGGTCATCGTGGCCACCGCGCGCGACGACGAGGCCGAGATCGTCAGGCTGCTGCGCGCCGGGGCCGACGACTACCTGGTCAAGCCCTTCTCCGCCGACCACCTCGGGGCCAGGCTGGACGCCGTGCTGCGGCGGGCCCGCTCCGCCGTACCTCCCCAGATCCTCCACGTGGGCGGGCTGACCGTGGACGTCGGCAGGCGGGAGGCGACGCTCGACGGGCAGGCGCTGGCGCTGACCAGGCGCGAGTTCGACCTGCTCGCCTACCTGGCCGCGCGGGCCGACCGGGTGGTGAGCCGCCGGGAGCTGCTGGCCGAGGTGTGGCGGCAGTCCTACGGCGACGACCAGACCATCGACGTGCACCTGTCGTGGCTGCGCCGCAAGCTGGGCGAGAGCGCCGCCCGGCCGCGGTACCTGCACACCGTGCGCGGCGTGGGCGTCATGCTCTGCGCTCCCCGGTAGGGGCCCGCGATGAGGGCCACGCTCGCTCTCCTGGTCGTCGCCGTCACCTCGATGGTGGCGCTGGCCTTCCTGGTCCCGCTCGGGCTGATCGTGAAGGAGGCGGCGTACGGCGGGGCGCTCGGCGACGCGGAACGGCAGGCCGCGGCCCTGGTGCCGGTGCTGGCCCTGACCACCGCGGACGCCGACCTGGGCCACGCCATGGCCAGCACCGAGGCCGGGCGGCGCGGCCTGCTGGCCATCCACGTCGACGGCAGGACCACGGGCGCCGGTCACGCGCCGGCCGCCGAGGTGGCCGCCGCCTCGGCGCAGACCCGGGCGACGACCCTCGAACTGGACTCCGGCGTGGTGCTGCTGCGCCCGGTGGCGCTGGAGGAGGGCAGGAGCGCGGTGATCGAGGTGTTCGTCCCGTCGGACGAGCTGACGCGCGGCGTCGGCACGGCGTGGGCCGTGCTGGCCGTGCTGGCCGCCGTGCTCGTGCTGGGCTCGGTGATCGTGGGCGACCGGCTGGGCGCGCGGGTCGTGCGGGCCACGCGGCAGCTCGGCTCGGCCGCCGCCGCGCTCGGGAAGGGCGACCTCGGCGTGCGCATCCACCCCGAGGGGCCGCCGGAGCTGGTCGCGGCGGGGCAGGCGTTCAACTCCATGGCCAACCAGATCACCCGGCTGCTGGCCGCCGAGCGGGAACTGGTCGCCGACCTGTCGCACCGGCTGCGCACGCCCCTGACCGCGCTGCGGCTGAGCCTGGACCAGCTCGGCCCCGACGCCGAGCCGAGCCGGGAGGCGCTGGCCCGGCTGGAGGGCGAGGTCGACGCGGTCATCTCCACGGCCAGGCGGCCGTCGCGGGCCACCGCCTGCGACGCCGCCGAGGTGCTGCGCGAGCGGCTGACGTTCTGGTCGGCGCTGGCCGAGGACCAGGGGCGGCCGTGGGACCTGATCGGCGCGGAGCTGCCGGTGCGGGTGCCGGTCGCGGCGAGCGAGCTGACCGCCGCCGTGGACGCGCTGCTCGGCAACGTCTTCCGCCACACGCCCGAGGGGACGGCCTTCAGCGTGACGCTGCACGAAGGCGCCGACGCGGTGGGCATCCTCGTCGCCGACGCGGGGCCCGGCATCCGCGACCCCGAGACCGCGCTGGAGCGCGGCGCCAGCGGCGCCGGCTCGACGGGCCTGGGGCTGGACATCGCGCGGCGGCTGGCCGAGTCGACCGGCGGCTGGATCAAGGTCGACCGCTCGTCGCTGGGCGGCGCCCAGATCGGGCTGTGGCTGCGCACGCGCCCCGCGAGCGGGCTGAAGAGGCGGCTAAGGCGTCCTTAACGCCGGCTCAAGAGCCCTATGTCCGCCTTTCGCGCGGTCCAAGGTGGCTCGCATGCAGATCACACGCAAAGCCCTCCTCGCCGCACTCCTGACCGTTCCCGTCGCGCTCACCCTGACCCCCGGCGCCGCCCACGCCCACGGCACCATGAACAACCCGCCGAGCCGGGCCATGGTCTGCTACCTGGAAGGCCCCGAGAGCCCCAGGTCCGCCGCCTGCAAGCAGGCCGTGGCGCTCGGCGGCACCCAGCCGCTCTACGACTGGAACGAGGTCAACCTCGCCAACGCGGCCGGACGGCACCGCGAGCTCATCCCCGACGGCAGGCTGTGCAGCGCCGGGCGCGACAAGTACCGCGGTCTCGACCAGGCCCGCGCCGACTGGCCCGCCGCCGCGCTGCCCTCCGGCGGAAGGTTCACCTTCACCTTCCGCGGTACGGCTCCGCACAGGGGCAGCTTCGAGCTCTACCTCACCAAGCCCGGCTACGATCCCGCCAAGCCGCTGAAGTGGTCGGACCTGGAGGCCAAGCCGTTCCACCGGCAGCAGGACCCCTCGATGGCCAACGGCTCCTACGTCATGGAGGCGACCCTGCCCGTCAGGACCGGCCGCCACCTCATCTACGCGATCTGGCAGCGCAGCGACAGCCCGGAGGCGTTCTACTCCTGCTCGGACGTGGTGTTCGGCTCCGGCGGGACCTCCCCGACGCCCGCTCCCACCGCGTCCCCCACGTCCCCCACGCCCTCGGCCTCCCCGACCTCCCCGGCTCCGACCCCGACGCCGACCGCCACCGCCCCGCCCGTCGCCCTGTCGCACGTGGACGCCGGCGCGGGCGTCCGCCCGGTCACCGTCCGGGCGGGTGGCCAGGTCACCGTCACGGCCGTCTGCGGCACCGGTCGCGTGCGGGCCGTGACGTCCGCCGCCTTCACGCCGCGCCGCCACGAGGCCGCCGCGCCGGCCGCGGTCTGGACCCCGGCGCTCACCGCCGCCAGGCCGGGCAGGCACGCGGTGGTCGTCTCCTGCCAGGACGGCGGTACGGCCCGCACCTTCCTCACGGTCACGCGCTGAGGCACGCCTGTCCGTCACGCTCTCCTGACACGCTCTGACGGCCACGCGGCAGCCGTACGGCGAAAGAGATCTCCGCTAGATCCGATCTAGCGGAGATCTCGCGCCTTAGGGATGTGAGCACCGAACCGCTGCGCGTGGCCGTCATCGTCGGCAGCACCCGCGAGGGACGAGTGGGCGACACCGTCGCCCGCTGGTTCGCCGACCACGCGAGCGGGCGGCCCGAGCTCGAGGTCACCGTCGTCGACCTGGCCGACTACGCCTTCCCCGCACGCTACCCCCGCTGCCCGGACCCGGTGATGCGCGAGTTCGCCGCGGCCGTGGGGCGGGCCGACGCGTTCGTGGTCGTCACGCCGGAGTACAACCGCAGCTTCCCCGCCTCGCTCAAGCAGGCGATCGACTGTGCCTACGACGAGTGGCGGGCCAAGCCCGTGGGATTCGTCTCCTACGGCAGCGGGTCCGACGGCGTCTTCGCCGTCGAGCAGCTGCGCACGGTGTTCACCGAGCTTCACGCCATGACCGTGCGCGACGGTGTCGGCATCGACCTGATGACCTGCACGCGCGCGCGGGACGAGCACCTGCGGGCGGCCGAGGCCATGCTCGACCAGCTCACGTGGTGGGCGCTCGCGCTGCGCGAGGCCCGGGCCGCCCGGCCGTACGTGTCCTAGGAGAAACAGATGAGCGATCTTGCCATTGAGACGTCGGGACTGGTGAAGGTCTTCGGCGACAACCGCGCGGTCGACGGCCTGGACCTGGCCGTCCCCGCGGGTGCGGTGTACGGGGTCCTCGGGCCCAACGGCGCCGGGAAGACGACCGCGGTCAGGATGCTGGCCACGCTGCTGCGCCCGGACGGGGGCCAGGCGCGGGTGTTCGGCCACGACGTGGTGCGCGAGGCGGACGCCGTACGCGGCCGGGTGAGCCTGACCGGGCAGTACGCCTCGGTGGACGAGGACCTGACCGGCATGGAGAACCTCGTGCTGCTGGGCCGCCTGCTCGGGCACAGGAAGGCCGCCGCGGCCGACCGGGCCCGCGAGCTGCTGGAGGCGTTCGGGCTCACCGACGCCGCCGACCGGCAGGTCAAGAACTACTCCGGCGGCATGCGGCGGCGCATCGACATCGCCGCCAGCATCCTCAACACCCCCGACCTGCTCTTCCTCGACGAGCCGACCACCGGCCTGGACCCGCGCAGCCGCAACCAGGTGTGGGACATCGTCAGGATCGTCGTCGCCCACGGCACCACGGTGCTGCTCACGACCCAGTACCTGGAGGAGGCCGACCGGCTGGCGAGCCGCATCGCGGTGATCGACCACGGCAAGGTGATCGCGGAGGGCACGCCGGGGCAGCTGAAGTCCTCGATCGGCGCGGGTTCGGTGCACGTACGGCTGCGCGACCCGCACCGGCGGCCCGAGGCAGAGCGCCTGCTCGCCGAGGCGCTCGGCGCCCCCGTCTACATCGACGCCGACCCGGTGGCGCTCACGGCGCGCATCATCGGCAACGGCCGCGACGAGGCCGCCGCCGAGCAGGCCTCCCGTGCCCTGATGGAGCTGTCGCGCGCCGGGATCGTCGTCGACGACTTCTCCCTCGGCCAGCCCAGCCTCGACGAGGTGTTCCTCGCCCTCACCGACAAGCCCGCCGCCTGACGCCCCTACGGAGACACCATGACCACGACCGAGACCTACACCCCCGTCGCCGAGACCGTCGGCGCCGTCCTGTCGCGCCAGTCGCGCCCGCCCCGGCCCAGCGCCTGGTCGGCGTCCCTCACCTTCGGCTGGCGCGCCATGCTCAAGATCAAGCACGTCCCCGAGCAGCTCTTCGACGTCACCGCCTTCCCGATCATGATGACGTTGATGTTCACGTACCTGTTCGGCGGCGCGCTGGCCGGCTCCCCCAGCCAGTACATCCAGTTCGTCCTGCCGGGCATCATGGTCTCCAGCGTCGTCATGATCACCATGTACACCGGCGTGGAGGTCAACAAGGACATCGAACGCGGCGTCTTCGACCGCTTCCGCAGCCTGCCCATGTGGCGCCCGGCGCCCATGGTCGGCTACCTGCTGGGCGACGCCTTCCGCTACACCATGGCCTCGACCGTGATCCTCGTCGTCGGCCTGATCCTGGGCTTCCGCCCGCCGGGCGGGGTCGTGGGCGTCGTCGCCGGGATCGCGCTGCTGGTGGGCTTCTCCTTCGCCTTCTCGTGGGTGTGGACCATGTTCGGGCTCCTGCTGCGCAGCGAGAAGTCCGTCATGGGGGTCAGCATGCTCGTGCTGTTCCCGCTCACGTTCCTCAGCAACGTCTACGTCGACCCGTCCACGATGCCGGGCTGGCTGCAGGCCTTCGTGAACGTCAACCCGATCACGCACCTGGTCTCGGCCGTGCGGTCCCTCATGGGCGGGACGACGGACTCGGGCGAGATCGCCTGGGTCCTCATCGCCGCCGCCGTCTGCATCGCGATCTTCGGCACGCTGACGATGCGGCTCTACAACCGCAAGTGACGACCTATCGCCTCTAGCTGGGTAAACGTCGTTAACGATCTCCGCTAGGGCGCTGGACACCTCAGCCGAACCGGGCGCGAAGGAGGCATCATGGCCTCCCGCGCCCGGTTGCCATGTCGCATAGGCCGTCGATTCCTTGTCAACATGCACGAAGAGCCTCGCCTCGCCGAGCAAGGCCTGCGCCGCCTGACGCTGCGCCACAGCGGCGAGGGGAACTTCATCGTGTGGGCGCTCGACAACCGCGGCAGGTACCTGCGTCTGCTCGTCAACGAGATCGGCGATTACAGGGGGCGTGTCATCCTCCCGGCCGGGACCCGCTACGCCACCGTCACGGCGGACGGTGCGTGGTCCATGACCCGGCGCTGACTCTCAAGATCGGAAGGCCGGTTGACCGCGCTTCCTAAGCGCAGCCGTACGCACGGGTGCCCGGCCGCTTCTCCACAGCCGGGCACCGGCCCCAGGCTACCCACCACGCCAGCGCTTACAGCGCTTGAGCTGTCTGAGTCTCAAGTATGGAAACGCCCCACCGCACAGTAGTTGTACGTGTACGGTGAGTCGCTCAGACCGACTTATCGGAGAGCGCATCCATGCCCAAGCTCGACTTCATGATCCCAGCGCAGTTCGTTCGGCAGCTGCCAGGGGTCTTGGACATCCTCGGTGCTGGAGTCGACACTATCCACGCACCGGTCGTGCCGACGTCTCACCCTCTGGGCCTTGCCATCCGGATTACCTTTGACTCGACCGACACCCCGGGCCAAGCTCACCGGCTTCGACTTGAGTTCACCGGGGAAGACGGCAACCTCCTCACCATCCGTGCCACACTGAAGGCCCCGCCGAAGATCGAGTCTGTTCCTCTGCACTGGAAGACCGGCTTGGGCATCGCGATACCGCTGACGCTCCCGATCCCTAAGTACGGCGACTACTCCCTCACGCTCGTCATCGACGACGAGCGTGTGCATGACCTCGATCTGAGAGCCATCCCCACGCCTCCACAAGGACAGGCGTGATGGACGAACCGACCCTTACCTATCACGTCAAACAACGCTGTGAGCAGCGCGGCATCACTGAAGAGGACATCAGAAACGCGCTTCGCCGCCGGATCCCACCGCCCAGGCCGGCAGACCCCGGCAAGGTGAAAGTCTTGGGATACGCCAGGGGGCAACGCATACTACAAGTGGTGCTGACCGTCGATGAGACGGTGATCGTGACCGCGTTCTGGCTCGGAGAATAGGAGATGGCCGTGCGAATCGACTACGACCTAGACGCCGACGCCCTATACGTGACGTTGCTCGATGAGCCAGTGGCGGCTACCCGAGAGATCGAGGACCTTACCTTCGTCGACGAAACCGAAGACGGACGCCTGATCGGGATCGAGGTAATCGGCCTGTCCCGCTCCTGGGGACTGGAGAAGATCCTGTCCCGATACCAGGTCACCGATGCTGATGCGCAGCAGCTGCGCGCACAGTTCCCAATCGGCATCCAAGGCCGACGTGAGGTTCCCAAACTCCAGGTGGAAAAGACGCCCTACGTCGCGTAACCGACTAGCGGAACCCGCGACCTCGAAAGGAGCCCTCGCCGCCGAGGAGAGCGGGGGCTTTGCCATGCGGAGAGAGAAGCCGCGCCATGGCGGGGCACACGCGGCACTGAGCGCGAGCGGAGCCGCAGGTCCGCGTGAAGTACCGAGGACCAGGGACCAGGGGACCGCGGCGCGGGGCCGTCACAGGCGCCAGGCCACCTCCTGCTCCGGCTGGTACCGGCAGCTCGAACCCGTCACGACGCTCGTTCTCAGGTGCAGCGCGAGCTCGGGATGGACGCGGTCGAGCCGGCGGAGCACGTCGCGGATCCGCGCGGTGACCGTCTTCCTGGCGCGTTCGGCCTCGTCACCGAGCCGTCGCGGGCGTCCGCCCAGGCCGGCGGCGGCACGCAGCTCGTCGAGCAGGGCGGCACGCTCGCGGTCGTACTCGGCGGCCCTCCGGTCGTCCCCCAGCTGGGTCGCCCGGTCGATCTCCTCGTCGAGGCGCTCGAGGCGACGCCGGTAGCGCGCCTTGGCCTCCTCGTCGAGGACCGCGTCACCGCCCAGGCGGCTCGCCGCGACCACGAGGTCGCCGCCGTCCGGGTTGAGCAGCCTCGTCGCCGCGACCTCCACGCCGGGCCGGGCCAGCAGCGTGTGGAGGTCGCGCAGCCCCTTGGCGTCCGGCATGTGCACGACGCGACCGCCGAACCCGAGCCGCCACACGGGACCGTCGCGCCGGAACTCGCCGCTGTGCCACTCGGGGACGCTCCGCCGTTCTTCATGATCGGTGTACGGCGAAGCGCTCCTGGACACCGTCGCGCCGTCGTTCGCGCCATCGGTCGCACCGTCGTCCGCGCCGCCAATCGCCTCATCGTCGGTGCCGCCGTCCGTGTCGTCGTCTCCCGCCGGTACGGCCGGCCGCCCGCGCCCGGCATCCCGGACCAGCTGCTCGGCCTGCTCGGCCACGTGCCCCATGCCCAGCGCCACCGCCTCGCGCCGGACCAGCCGGACCAGGTTCAGCACCTGCCGGCCGTCGGCCACGCCCACCCCGTCCGCCGAGGAGAGCGCGTCGAGCTGGGAGTGCCCGCCGGCGAAAGGCCGCCCCTGCAGAGCCGGTTCGGCATCAACGCCCCCGCCGCCGGACCCCGGCACAGCGTCCTCGTCCACCGCGCCGGGCCCCGACGCGGCATCCGCCGCGCCCATGGCGTCCGGTTCCCGCCCTGGCAGGGCTCCCGTCGCCGCTTCACGATGCGGGGATTCACCGGGCTCCCCCGCGATGCCGAGCGCCCCGCCGCGGATCCGCGTCCTGCTCGCCTCCTCGGCGGAGCCGGAGGCGGCGAGCGCCTGGGCCAGGCCGAGTGAGGCCAGGGTGGACCAGGGGCGCGCGCCCAGCTGGTCGGCGGCGCGGCGGGCGGCGGTGAAGGCCTCGACGGCGGCCCGGCGGCGGCCGTCGGCCAGCTCCACCAGCCCCAGCCAGTAGTCGAACGGGCCGCTGACGTCCCAGCCGTAGAGGGAGACGGCCCAACGGCCGCGGTGCGGCGTGAGGGAGGCGCGGGCGCGGGAGCAGAGCTCGGGGTCGCCGGTGGCCGAGGCGAGCTGGGCCTGGAGCCGGAGGCGGAGCGGCTCGGCCATGCGGATGCTGCCCTCGCCGCGCGCGGTGGCCTCGGCGAGGTGGCGGAACGCGGCGTCGACGTCGCCGAGGTGGACGGCCGTGATGGCCTCCAGGAGCACCGGGCAGGGATGCGTGCCGGCGCGCAGGGCGCGGTGGATCTCCTCCAGGGAGCCGGTGCGGCCCTGCAGGAGGCTCAGCGTCCAGCGGTGGTGGTCGAGCATGTGGCAGAAGAAGGAGTGATCGCGGGCGTGCTCGGCCACGCTCGGGTCGTCGAGCAGCGCCCACGCCTCGTTGAAGCGGCCCGTGAGGGCGGCGACGATGCTCCTGTCGACCGCGGTGCTGATCTTGAGCATCGGCATGTCGCTGCGTTCGCCCGCGGTGACGTAGGCGTGGAACGACTGCGGGAAGCGGGGGTCGCCGTCCTCCAGCAGCGCGACCCAGCGCAGGGCGGTGGCGAAGTGCTCGGCGTGGAGGTCGCCGGTGCGCCGGTAGAGCGAGATCAGCTCGTCGGTGAGCGCGACGCGCTGCGCGGCGGTGCCCGGGCCCCAGATCACGTCGTGGTAGGCCCACAGGCTCAGGGCCAGCGCGTCGTCGTCGTGGTCGTCCCTCGCGGTCACGGCCAGGTGGATGGCCAGCTCCTTCGCCAGCAGGTCGGTGGACGCGGCGTCGTGGCCCGCCGGAGATCCCGGGCCGTCGTCGCCCACCGCCCCCAGGTCGCCCTCCGTACCCGCAACAGCCGGAGCCGGGTCGCCGACGAGCTTCGCGTAGGCCTCCCGCAGCACATCGTCGCGCGGGCCGTACGCGGTGTGCGCCGGGTTGCGGGCCGACAGCGCGACCCGGGCCAGCAGCGCCGCGTCGCCGCTCTCCCGCGCGACCGCGAGCGCGTCGTCGAAGTGCCGCCGCGCCCCCTCGTCGTCGCCGAGGTGGGCCAGGGTGCCGGCCAGGTCGAGCATGATGCCCACCCGGCGCTGCGGCGGCGAGCCGGAGGCGGCCTCCAGGGCGCGGCGGTAGTGCGCGGCGGCCTCCTCGCGGGCCAGCCGGGCGGCGGCGTCCTGGGCGGCGGCGAGCAACAGCTCGACCACGCGCGAGGAGGGCAGCAGGTCGCCCGCGAGGTGGGCGTGGTGGGCCAGGTCGGCGGGCAGGACGTGGGAGGTCAGGTCGGGGTCGAGGTCCAGCGCCTCGACCAGCCGCGCGTGGCGCTCCCGCGCGTCGGGGAGGGAGTCGTAGAGCGTCTCCCGGACCAGGTCGTGCGCGAAGGCGAAGACGCCGCCGCCCTGGACGGTCAGGAGGCGGGCGGCGACGGCCTGGTCGAGCAGGCGGTCGGTGAGGGGGACGGGCTGGCCGGCCAGCACGGCCAGGACGCGGCGGTGGAACTGGCGGCCGAGCACGCAGGCTTGGCCCAGCAGGTCCGCCACGGGGGCGGGAAGCAGGTCGAGGCGGCGGCGCACGGCGTCGCGGATGCCGGGCGGGACGGCGGTGGCCGAGCCGCCGCCGTGCCACAGCCGCGCGGTCTGCTCGACGAAGAACGGGTTGCCGCCCGTGCGCGCGTGGACCTCGGCGACCAGCTCCTCGGGCGGCTCCAGGCCGGTGATGCGCGCCATCAGCCGCCCCACGTCGGCGCGCTCCAGCCCGGCCAGGCCGATCGTGGTGGCCCTGGACAGCAGCGGGATCGGCTCGGCCTCGGCGTCGCGGTAGGCCCCCACGAGCAGCAGCCGCTCGAACCAGGCGTGCTGCGCCACGAACTCCAGCAGCCTGAGCGAGGCGGGATCGGCCCAGTGCAGGTCGTCGAGCACGACCATCACGGGCCGGCGCTGGGAGACGGTGACGAGCGCGGTGGTGACCGAGTCGTAGACCTGGAAGGCGTCGGTCTCCTCGCCGATCAGCGAGGCCAGGCGCGTGCCGACGGCCTGCTCGGCCAGCGCCCCCTCGTCGCTGCGCCGCAGGGCGCGCATGACCTGCACCCACGGCCAGTAGCCGGGCGCGGCCTCGGAATCCCAGCACGAGCCGCTGAGCACCAGCGCGCCCTGCCGCCGCGCCTCCTCGGCGGCGCTGGTCAGCAGCGTGGTCTTGCCGATGCCGGGCTCGCCGGTGACCAGCACGAGCCCGCCGTGGCTGGCCACGGTCCGGCTGATCTCGGCGCGCAGCAGCGCGGCAGGGTGGTCTCTGCCGATGAGCCCGTCGCCGACTCTGGAAACGTCCATGACGCCGCCAAAGCTATCCGGCTCCACCGACAACTTTCCGCTCCGCCCGCGAGTCCGCCACCCCGAAACCGCGAATTTCCCGAAATTTCCCCTCAAGTCCGGAAAGTCACGAAAAGACGCGGCAAGGCGCGGTTACGGGAAGGGGCCCGGCAATTCGCGAAAGGTCCCCGCCGCACCCTCCGACGTCCATCGGCCGGTACGGCCTGCCACATCGGCGAGCGGCTCGCGTAAGGTCTCGGATCATGAGCATCGTAAGCATGGGCGTCGCAGGCGTCGGATTCCTCCTGCAGCTCGCGGCGCTGGTCACGGGAATCGTGTTAACCCTGCGGGCCAGGCGCTCCCATGGGCGCGCGGCCGTGCTGGGGGCGACCGGCTGCGTCGTCCTCCTCCTGGGGGTGATCGTTAGCCTCCTGCCCTCCCTGTTCGCCAGGGTGATCATCGAGGCCTTCGGGTTCCAGGCCACGACCTCCCTGTTCATGCTGACGAGCCTGCTCCACACGCTGCTGTTCGTGGCCGGGGTGGGCCTGCTCGTGGCCGGGGTCGTCACGCCGCGCACGGCGCCCGCGCCGTACCCGGGGCCCCACCCAGGCCACTACCCCGGTCCCCCGCCCCGCTGATCGCCAGGCGGGACCCGAGGGCGTCCGCGCCCCGTGGCGCACGGCCGGGCCCGCCATAGATCATCGGGCTATAGTGGGAGAAGCCATGACTGATCCAGATCGCACCATCCGGCACCGCTGGCCCACCCCCGGCCAGGCGGTCACGCCGCAGCCGCCGATCCCGGATCCGCCACGGACGCAGCGCCTGCCGTACACCCCCGACATGTTCCCCGACGTGCCACAGGTCGAGGCCAAGCCGCCCCGGTCCGCGTGGTGGTGGGTGGTCCTCGTCGGCGGGCTGCTGCTTCTGGTGGCCGCGATCTCGATCGGCATCGTGCTGTGGGCTACGCGCGCGTGAAGTCCGTCACCCAGTTGGTCTCCCACGTGCGCTCCCCGTCGGCGGAGAACGCCTGCTCCCAGCGCAGGTGATCCTTGTCCAGGACGGTCCAGACGAAGCGGCACCGAATCGGCGTGCCCTCGAAGACCTCGTCGGAGTAGAACTCACCACGGTTGCCCTCGAACCGGCCGACCACCGGGATCGGGTCCAGCTTGCCGGTCTTGCTGCTCGCCCAGTAGATCGACCAGAGATCGGTGTCCTTGTCGTAGATCCGGATGGTCAGCCCGTGGTCGCCCCTTTCCGGGAAGAAGATCTCGTCCACGCTGGCCATGCCGTTCCAGTGCCGCGTGGCCACCGTGCGGCCGGTGAACTCCTCCCATTCGTCGCATCCCGCCAGCCGCTTGCTCAGGTAGCGGTGCGTGGAGGTCCAGGTGCCCTCGAGGAAGTCGAAGTCGTTCATGCGGGCACGCTAAACCGTCGTCGCTGACACCTATTGTCAGCGGTATGCGCGCCTCCCGCCTGCTGTCGATCCTCCTGCTGCTGCAGACCCGGGGCCGGATGACGGCCAGGGAGCTGGCCGAGCGGCTGGAGGTGTCGGTGCGCACGATCTACCGCGACATGGAGTCGCTGCACGCCGCCGGGGTCCCGCTGTACGGCGACGCCGGGCCCTCGGGCGGCTACCGGCTGCTGGACGGCTACCGCACCCGCCTGACCGGGCTGACGGCCGACGAGGCCGAGTCGATCTTCCTGGCGGGACTGCCGGGCCCGGCCGCCGAGCTCGGCCTGGGCTCGGTCATGGCCGCCGCCCAGCTCAAGCTCAAAGCCGCGCTGCCCGAGGAGCTGCGCGACCGGGCCGGGCGCATCCAGGAGCGCTTCCTGCTCGACGCCCCGGCCTGGTACCGCGACCGCGACCCGCTCCCCTACCTGCCCGCGGTGGCCGACGCCGTCTGGCACCAGCGCGCGATACGGGTGCGCTACCGCCGCTGGGAGGCGCCCCACCTGGTGACCCGGCGGCTGGAGCCGTACGGGCTGGTGGTCAAGGCGGGCCGGTGGTACGTGGTGGCCCGCAGCGGGGAGCACGTGCGCACCTACCGCGTCTGGGAGATCCAGGAGCTGCAGCCGCTGGAGGAGTCCTTCGACCGGCCCGGCGGCTTCGACCTGGCCGCCTACTGGCGCGAGTACCTGACCGCCTTCGAGGCGCGGCTGCGTCAGGGCGAGGCCACGGTACGGCTGTCGCCGCGCGGCATGCGGCGCATGGAGAACATGATGACGCCCGGCATGGCACGCGCGGCCCGCGAGACGGCCGGGGAGCCGGACGCCGAGGGGTGGGTGACGGCGGTGGTGCCGATCGAGGGCGTCGAGCACGCGGTGAGCGAGTTCCTGCGGCTGGGCCCGGAGGTGGAGGTGCTGGCCCCGGCGGAGCTGCGGGCCGGGATCGCCGCCGCGGCCGAGGCCGTCGCGGCGGCCTATCGCTCCTGAGCCCGGCGGCGGCCTACCGTTCCCGGGCCTGCTCCCGGGCCTGCTCCCGGGCCTGCTCCCGGGTCCAGCGCATGACGTGGAAGCGCCGGGTGACGGCGTAGCCGGCGCCGCCGTACAGGCGGGCGGCGGGGCTGTCCTCGCCGGTCCACAGGAACCACGCCGCGTGCAGGCCCTCGGCGCGCATGGCGGTCATGGCCTGGTGCAGCAGGATCTTGCCCAGGCCGGTGCCGCGCTCGCGGGCGTCGACGCCGAGGGGGCCGAACCGGTCGGGCGTGCCGGGGTAGGCGCCGTAGGCCGCGAAGCCGGTGATCCGGTCGCGCCGCGCGATGACCAGCCGCCTGTTGTCCGGAAATTTCCGGATCAGCTGGCCCCAGTCCGGAGAGAACTGCTCCGTGGCGAAACGGACGAGCTCCGGCAGCTCCCCGTCGGACGGAGCGCGGAACTCGTAGCCCTCGGCGACGCGGCGCCGCAGCAGCTCGCGCACCTCCGGCGGCGTGACGTAGCCGACGAGGCGGCGGTCCATGGCCACCGCCGTGGCGACCGGCGCGAAGCCCAGCCCGGTCAGCAGCCGCAGCGCCGAGGGGTAGGCCTCGGGATCGACGCCCGGCAGCACGTAGTTCGGCGTGTATCCGGCGAAGTCCACCCGTGTACGGCCATGAGCCGTCAGGAACGCCAGGGCCTCCTCCACCAGGCGCCGCCCCAGCCCTCTCCCCCGGTGCCCGGGCGCGACGAAGAAGAACGGGATCCACCCGGTCTCGGGCTCCAGCGACGTTCCCAGGGGCACCAGCCTGCGGACGGCGTAGGCGCAGCCCGCCACCTCGCCGTCCACCACGGCCACGCGCAGGCCCTCGGGGTCGAAGTTGGGGTCGAGCAGCACCCGGTCGCGCAGCCACTGGGCGGTCGTCGGGTCGGCGGGCAGGCTGTGGTTCCAGGCCGTCACGAGGGACGCCTCGTCGCCGGCCGCGAAGGCGCGGATCATCACATCGGACATAGGTAGCAGACCGGACGAGGATCCGCCCGACAAATCCGCCCGTTCAGCCATCGGCATGGGTGCTGGCGGGTTCGCTCCTCGGGGTTCGCGAGGGGTACGGCGTCGCCGACCCGCGGCCGGCTCCACGACGACCGGCCCACGGCGATCCGCTCACGGCGACCGGCTCACGACGACCGGCTCACGACGGTGCCTGAGGCAGCTTCGCCGTTCCCTTCCCGAGGGCGGGCGCGGACGGGGGCGGCACCACGGGACCGATGTCCCCGTCCGGCGCCTCGTCCAGGTCCACGATCACCGGGGCGTGGTCGCTGGGCCCGGTCCCCTTGCGGGCCTGCCGGTCCACCCACGCGGCCCGCACCCGCCCGGCCACCGGCGCCGAGGCCAGGATCAGGTCGATGCGCATGCCCAGGTCCCGGTGGAACATCCCGGCGCGGTAGTCCCAGTAGGTGAACACGCGCTCGCCCGGCCAGCGGTCGCGCACCACGTCGCGCAGGCCCAGCTCCCGCAGCCGGGCCAGCGCCGCCCGCTCGGGCGGCGTGACGTGGGTCTGGCCGACGTAGGCGCCG
This sequence comes from Thermoactinospora rubra, assembly GCF_002093975.1. GTDB lineage: Bacteria > Actinomycetota > Actinomycetes > Streptosporangiales > Streptosporangiaceae > Nonomuraea > Nonomuraea rubra_A. Next base: position 38,639 of record NZ_MSZZ01000033.1, on the reverse strand, counting down.
GGGTCGAAGACGTCCTCGTCGGCGGGCGCGATGTTCATGTCGCCGCAGACCATGAGGGCCTCCGGCCCCGCCGCGACCGCCGCGCGCAGGGCTTCCAGCCAGGCGAGCTTGTAGTGGTAGTGGTCCGAGCCGGGCGCGCGCCCGTTCGGCACGTACACCGAGTGGACGCGGATCCCGCCGCAGGTGGCCGCGACCGCCCGCGCCTCCTGGTGGGGGAAGCCGGGCGCGCCGGGCAGGCCGGCGACCACGTCCTCCAGGCCCACCCTGGACAGGATGGCCACGCCGTTCCACCGCGGCTCGCCGTGCGGGGCCGCCTCGTAGCCCCGCTCGGCCAGCTGCTCGCCGAGCAGCCGGGTGAAGGCGTCGTCGGCGAGCTTGGTCTCCTGGAGGCACACGACGTCGGGCCGCCGCTGGTCGAGCCAGGGCAGCAGGCGGGGGATCCGCTGCTTGACGGAGTTCACGTTCCATGTCGCCACGCGCACTCTGCCTACGGTAGCCCCGGTCGATTAGGCCAAGCGCTTGCTTGACATCGGAGGCCCTGGGAGCGATGCTCCTCGCATCGGGGACCATCGGGGACCGCCCCTCTTCTTGGTCCGGCCAGGCGCGAGGCCGAGCACGTCCGCTTCGGGAGCCTCGCCATGACCCACCCCACCCGCCGCAGCTTCCTCCGCGTCACCGCGATCGGCGCCGGGGCCGCCGTCGCCTCCGGCGTCATGGGCCGCGAACGCGCCCTGGCCGCCTACGGCCCGGTGCCCGCCCTCCAAGGGAGGACCGCGCTGGTCGTCGGCAGCGGCTTCGGTGGGGCCGTCGCCGCCTGCCGGCTCGCCCAGGCCGGGATGCGCGTGACGGTCCTCGAACGCGGCCGCCGCTGGGACGTCTCCCCCGCCGGCGACACCTTCTGCACGATCACGCGGCCCGACTGGCGGGCCGCCTGGTTCAGCGACCGGCCGCACCTGGGCCTGCTGCCGGGCGCGACGCCGATCGGCAAGCGCGCCGGGCTCGTCGCCAAGCACCACGGCGAGGGCATCGACGTGCTGTCGGGGACCGGCGTGGGCGGCGGCTCGCTGGTGATCGGCATGTTCATGCCGCAGCCGCGCAGGGCCGACTGGGAGCAGGTCTATCCGGCGGCTCTGCCGTACACGGACTTCGACACGGTCTACTGGCCGCGCGCCCGGCGGAACCTGGGCGTCACCCCGGTGCCCGACGACATCCTGGCGCATCCGCAGTACAGGGGCGCGCGGGCGTGGCTGGAGTACCAGGCGGAGTTCGGGAGCACGCCGGTCAAGATCCCCTTCGCGGTGGACTGGGACGTCATCCGCGCGGAGCTGGCCGGGCAGGCGCCAAGATGCCACACGATCGGGGAGGGGCCGCACGGCAGCAACTCCGGCGCCAAGAACAGCGTCGACAAGAACTACCTCGCCTGGGCCGCCGCCACCGGGAACTGCTCGATCCTGCCCCTCCACGTCGTCACGGAGATCCGGGAGGCCGGCGAGCGCTTCGAGGTCAGGGCGCGCAACATCGACGTCGACGGGACGGTGCTGGAGACCAGGACGTTCGCCGCCGACTTCCTCTTCCTGGCCGCCGGCTCGGTCCACACCACCTCGCTGCTCCTCGTCGCGCGCCACCACGGGTGGCTGGGCCGCCTGCCGGACACGGCCGGCAAGGGCTGGGGCAACAACGGCGACTTCCTCGTGGCCCGCTCGACTCTGCGCAAGGACGTCGGGTACGCCCAGGGCGGGCCCGGCGACACGAAGTTCTTCGACGACGCCAACCCCTACTGCCGGGCGTCCATGGCCTGGGAGGCGGCGCCGGTGCCCGCCTGGCTGCCGCGCACCACCGCGCACCTGGTCACCACGCTGACCCCCGAGCGGGGAGAGATCCGCTACGACCCGTCCACGGGAGCGGGGCGGGTGTGGTGGCCCTACGGGCTGATGGAGACCAAGGGCGAGCGGGCGGGCCGCGACCTGGTCACGCGGCTGTGGTGGCAGACCGAGGGCAGGCACGGGCACCTGTTCAACGGCCTGCCGGACTACGACGAGGGCAGCGGGCCGGGCCTGGGCGCGGCGAACACGTGGCATCCGCTGGGCGGCATGGTGCACGGCCGGGCCACCGACTTCGACGGGCGGGTCCTGGGGTATCCGAACCTCTACTGCGTGGACGGATCGGTCCTGCCGGGCTCGACGTGCCTGGCGAACCCGTCGCTGACGATCACGGCGAACGCGGAACGCATCATGGACCGCTTCGTCGCCTCCCATGCGTGACGGGCGCCGCCGCGTCCCGCACGTCCGCGATCCTTTCTCAACCGACGCCGACGCTTTGCCGTTCGGGCTCGATCACGGCCACGATGCGCTCGTCTCCTCGGGGGTAGGGCGTGCCGGTGTACTTCATGGCCAGCCGGTCGACGATCTCCCACGCCGCGTCGCCGTCGAGCCATTCGACGACCCGGCCACGGATGACGACGGGCTGGAACGGGTTGTCGACGGGCGCGATGGACAGCGCGCACCGAGGGTCGCGGCGCAGGTTGCGTGCCTTGCGCATGCCCGGACCGGTGAAGAAGACGATGCGGTCGCCGTGGGCGCCGACATAAACAGGAGTGGTGTGGGGCGAACCGTCCGGGAGGACGGTGGCGAGGTGGGCGATCGACGTGCCGTCGAGTACGCGGCGCACGTTGGGGTCGAGCATGTGAGCTCCTTCAGCGAGGGTTGCCGGCGCGCCAGGCGACGTAGTCGGCGACCGCCGTGGCGATGTCGAAGTCCGGCGCGAAGCCGGTGTCACGGGTGAGCCGGGTGATGTCGAGGTAGGGGTCGGCGCCGGATCCGGGGCCGCTCCGCCGCCCGGGCAGCAGATCGAGTTCCAGTCCGGGCGTGATCGCCCGCAGGGCGTCCGCGAGCTCCCGGTTGGTGAACGGCCGGCCCCTGGACACGTTGTAGGTGGTGTGCCGCAGCGTTTCCGCGGTCGTCAGCAGCGCGATCGCTCGCCCGGCATCGGGTGCGTAGCAGCTGTCGCCGCCGTCGTCGGCGTGCAGCGGCGGCGGCTCGTCGCCGCGGAGCACGGCACTGATGTACGGCGGGATGTGGTTGAACGGTGATTCCGGATCCATCAGCGGTCCCCAGACGCTTCCGATCCGGAGCACGACCGGCTGGACGCCACTGCCCTGGAGGCTGTGGGTGGTGAGCGGCTCGACGGCCTTCTTGAACGCGACGATCAGGTGCGGCAGGTCCACGGTGGGCAGTGCGAGCTCCTCGTGCCACGGGTTCTCGCTCCGGCCGATGTAGACGCCGAGACTGCCGGCGACGGCGAACTTGCGCACGCCCCAGGTGCGGGCGGCCTCCAGCGCGTTGAGCAGACCGGTGGTGTCCGTGCGGAAGAAGGCGACCGGGTCCTCGTCGGGGATGGTGCCGGCGAGGTGGACGATGTCGCCGATGTCGTGGCGATCGGCCAGAGCGAGGAAGGCGTCCCGGTCGGTGACGTCGAGGTTTTCCACGGCGACCCGGCCGGAGAGGAACGACGGGACCTCGGCCCGGCGGTGGGCGGTGACGACGACCTCATGGCCGAGGTCGACGAGCGCGCGGGCGGTGTGGGCACCGATCATGCCCAGCCCGCCGGTGACGAGGATCATAGGATTCTTTCCTTCGCTGTCGATCAGATGGCTTGCGGGAAGTCGAAGAACCGGTGCGGGTCGTAGGTGTTCTTGACCGCGGCCAGCCGGGCGTGGTTGCCCGCGTGGTAGGCCTCGGCCCAGTCGTCGAGCGCGAGGTCGGGGAAGTTGGGGTAGACGCGCCCCGATCCGTGGGCGTGGGCGGTCGCCCAGGAGCGATCGACCCACGGGTCGGTCGAGCCGGCGACGTGTTCGAGTAAGAAACGCTCGCCGCGGTGGGCGAAGGCGGTGGCGTCCTCGGCGACCCGGTTGTAGGCCCCGCCCATCGCGGTGAACGTGAGCTGTCGCCGGCCCGCGGGCCGGGGTTCGCCGAGCTGGGTCAGCAGCGATGCGATGGTGCGGCCGGGCATCGCGTGGGAGAAGAACTCCGACCGGATCCGCAGGGCGCGTGCGGGCAGGTCCCGCGGGTCCATGTCGGCGAAGGTGCGCTTCAGGTCCGAGTAGGGCATGCCGGCCCGCAACTCGATCGCCTGGTCGGTGAAGTCCCGCAGCAGTTCCCGTGTCTGTTCCTCGTCGAGGGTGGCGGCGCCGAACAGGGTGGCTCGGATGGGTGCGCCGGGGTCGGACACGACGGTGAGGTTCGCCGTGAGCTCGTCTGGGGCGTCCGGCGCCCAGGCCTGCCAGGCGGCGACCAGGTCCTCGATCGCGGTGTCCGGCCAGTGCGCCTCGACGCGGGTGGTCGTCGGTTCCGGCACCGTGGCGAACCGCAGCGACGTGACCACGCCGAACTGGCCGCCGCCCGCGCCGCGCAGCGCCCAGAACAGATCCGGTTCGTGGTCGTGGTCGCAGTCCACGACACGGCCGTCGGCGAGCACGACCTGCGCGCCGACGAGGTGATCGCAGGTCAGCCCGTGCTCGCGCCCGAGCAGACCGATCCCGCCGCCGAGAGTGAGGCCGGCGACGCCGACGGTGGGACCGCACCCGGCCGGCAAGGTGCGGCCGTGGGCGTGCAATGCCGCATACACCTGCCCCAGGCGGGCGCCGGCGCCGATCGTGGCGACCCGGCCCGTCACGGAGATGCCGTCGAGGCCGGACAGGTCGAGCACGATCCCGTCCGTCGACGATCGGCCCGCGAAGCAGTGCCCTCCGCCGCGGGGAACGAGGCGGTCACCGGTGGCCGCCGCGTGAGCGATGGCTCGGCGGACGTCGGAGACCGAGCGACACAGCACCACGAGCCGGGGGCGCACCTCCCGGTAGGCGGGGTCGGCCGGGCGGCGGATCGCCTCATAGCCCGGTGATCCGGGGCTGAACGACTCGCCGTCGAGTGCATCGCGGAACTCGGTCACGAGCCGAGACTACGAGCGGCCTGACGACGAGTCTTGAACAAAACGCGCGGATTCAGCGCCGTAGCGGCGGTCTGCCACGGGTGGCGAGGAAGGGCCTGTACGAGGCGGAGTGATCATGGCCGCAGGCGCACCGGTCGAGCTCTCCGCCGAGTAGCCGGCTCGGGGTGAGGCCGGTCAGCCGGAGGCATTCCCGGCTGAGGTGTGCCTGATCGGCGTACCCCACGTCGACCGCCAGCCCCGCCATGCCGTCCGAGCCACGCCGGCCGGTGGCAGTCGCGCCGGCCTGGGCGAGCGCGAGGAATCCCTGGAACCGCAACGTCCGCTGGAGCACCTTGGGACTCACGCCCAACCCGTGCAGGCAGCGGCGGCGCAGTTGGCTCGGAGACAGCGCGAGGTGGTCGGCCAGGGCGTCGATGCTGACCGGGTGCCAGGGCATCAGCGCCCGCACAGCCTCGCCCACCAGTGGATCCACGCGGGCCCCACCGCGGAACTCCCGCACGAGGTGGGCCTGCAAGACCATGAGCGCCCGCTCGGGCGACCCGGCCCGGCCCATCGCCTCCACGAGGCGGTCCGCCGAGCTTCCCCACAGCTCCGTCAAGTCCGGGCACTGGTCCACCAGGTCGTCCAGCACCGTGGGCAGGGGCGGCGCGGCCCCGGGCTGGAACCGCACGCCCACGATCGTGGTGTGCGCCGGAATGACCTCGATCTCCGGACCGGTCAGCGGACCCAGCAGCCGGGGAGCGCCGCCGATCGGAAAGTGGATCTCGACCCCGCCCGTGGGCAGGTGCCGCTGCACGTACGGCGCCTCGCCGGTGCGTTGGAGCCAGACCGTGCGCACCACCCCGGCCAGCTCCGGCAACGGCGCACGCTCGACGTAAGACTCCATTGCGCTCATCCTCACACAGAGCGCCCAGTGGTGGAGCTATGGGGACTCGAACCCCAGGCCTCCTCCATGCCATGGAGGCGCGCTACCAACTGCGCCATAGCCCCTGGTCACCGCTTCGAGCTCACCCGTTGCGGCGCTCGGAGAGCATATCGGTTCTCCGGGGCATTCGCCTAATCGAAGCCTGTACGGCACGAGCCGTACAGGCTCCTAGCCCTCGGCCTCCGGCCGGTCGTCGCTGTGCACCGGCTCGGGCAGGGTGCCGGCGTTGTGCTCCAGCAGCCGCCAGCCCTTGCGCCCTTCCTCCAGCACCGACCACGAGCAGTTGCCGAGCCCGCCGATGGCCGACCACAGCTCCTGCGGCAGCCCGAGGAGCGCGCAGATGCCGAGCCGGAGCGCCGCGCCGTGCGAGGCGATCACGAGCAGGCCGCCGTCGTCGAGCCTGGCCGCCCAGCGGCGCATGGCCGCCGAGACACGCTCGGCCACGACGGCGACGTCCTCACCCTCGGGGGCCTCCCAGGCGAGGTACTCCTCCGGCCACCGCTCGGCGATCTCCTCGCGCGTCAGGCCCTCCCACAGGCCGCCGCCGCGCTCGCGGAAGTCCTTGTCGACGGCCACGTCGAGGTTGACCAGGCGGGCGAGCGCCAGGGCGGTGTCGTGGGCGCGCTGCAGGTCGGAGGAGACGATGAGCGACGGGCGCAGCGCGGCCAGGAGCGAGGCGGCCCTCGCGGCCTGCGCGATGCCGGTCTCGTCGAGCGGGATGTCGGTGTGGCCTTGGAAGCGCTTCTCGACGTTCCAGAGGGTCTGCCCATGCCGGAGGCAGACGATCCTCCGGCTCACGCCCTGGCCCGCTGGATGTTGGCCTGCACGACGCTCTCGGGCAGGGCGATGGCCGGGCAGTCCTTCCACAGCCGCTCCAGGGCGTAGAAGGTGCGGTCCTCCTCGTGCTGGACGTGCACGACGATGTCGAGGTAGTCGAGGAGCACCCAGCGGCCTTCGCGCTCGCCCTCGCGGCGCACGGGCTTGGCGTCGGCCTCCACCCGCATCCGTTCCTCGATCTCGTCGACGATGGCGCGGACCTGGCGATCGTTGGAGGCGGAGCAGAGAAGGAAGGCGTCGGTGATGACGAGCTGCTCACTGACGTCGTAGGCGAGGATGTCATCGGCCAGCTTGTCCGCCGCGGCCTCGGCGGCGATCCTGACCAGCTGGACGGCTCTGTCGGATGCGGTCACGATGCGGGTCTGTCCTCCAGATTGACGGAACTACCCTCCAGGTTACCCTTCCGCGGCCAAAGTACCGGGCCCGGCGGGCACGCATGTGGCAGGAGGGACTGCGGGCGGCCACTATGCGCTGCCCTGGGCCGCCCGACAGCTCTTCCGCCGCAACGGTAGGCCCGTGCGCGCAACGTGTCCAGATGTCAGCATTCGGAAATATCCGACAGTATCCGGCAGCATTCCGGTCATATCGCGATTAAGCCCGATAAAAGTCCGTTTGCTGATGGCAACGTCCTTGATGCTTTTATGGTGGGCGCCGTCCGGCCGGAGTACACTCCGCAGCCGTGAGCGCGGGTCACCCTTGCCCGCCCGGACCCAATGCCGCGCGTCGATTCCCGATCGCCTCGCCCGCCGTACGGCGTGCCGCAAGAAAATCCCGCCATCCGACGCGCAGCGGGAAAGAGGGCCATGCCGTTGGAACTGCGTCGGCGCCTGGCGGACGGGTTCGTCGTCATCGAGGTCGAAGGGGATCTCGACATCGCCACCGACGCCACATTCCGCGAATTCGTCGTGGAATCGCTCGACCGCGACTCCGTGAACGCGGTCGTGGACCTGTCGCGCCTGTCGTTCATCGGCGCGGCGGGGCTGTCGTCGCTGATCGGCCTGGACCTGTACGCGACGACCGTGGGCGGGACGCTGCGGCTGGCCTGCTCGCAACCCGTCTTCGACCGCGTGCTCCGCGCGGCCGGGCTGGCCGGCCGCTTCGTCTGCTACCCGTCGGTGGAGGCGGCGATGGCCCAGAGCACGACACCGCCGTCATAGCCGCCGTCATGACGGCCGGTCACGGTCCCGCGGGTCCTTCGGTCAGGGGTCCAGCCGGAGGGCGGAGGGCTGCGTGGACTCCTCGAACCGCCTCGCCCTGTCCACGCAGGCCGGGCAGATCGGCTCCCTGACCGCCCTGGCCTCGGCCTCCGGCGCCGGCTCGCGGAAGGTGCCCAGCACGGTCATGCCGGGCGGCAGGCCGGTCTCGGGGTCGATCGCGACCGTCACGACGCTCGCGAGCCTGTAGTGGAAGGCTCGCTTGCACGAATAGCACCTGCCGATGGTCGGGATCTGCTCGTCCGCCATGAGCCTCCGCCTTCCTGCCGCCGCACGCCGGTCAAGCGTCCGCCTTACCGTACAGCTCCGCTTGTTGACGTAGCGCGAACGCTGCAACCTTGGCCCTGGCCTTCCTCCGGAACCCTTGGCCGGGACACATGTCCGCCTCTCGGCGTCCTTCCATGAGCAGTGGTCTGGACCATGAGCACCCACCCCAGGCTCTCACCGGTCTCCATCGGTGTGGCGTGGAGCACTCATCACTCTTAGTCCTGATAAGACTACTCATCGTGATTACATGGAAAGCGAGATCCGCGCACCACCACGTGGAGACCCGTGACCGAGCGGAGGCAGCGGGATCCACCGGCTCGAGGAAAGCCAGCAGGCCGATCGTCGCAGCAGGGCTTGCCGGCGTCCTCATGGCAGGGATGATGGTCTGGTCCGAGGTCGCCGACGCCATGGCGCAGCCGCCGACGTGCTTTGGATCGCCGGCCACGATCATCGCGACGCCCAACACGCCCACGAGCGGAACCGCGGGCCGAGACGTGATCATCGGAACCGCGGGTCCAGACGTCATCGACGGCCTGCAGGGCGACGACCTGATCTGCGGCCTGGCGGGAAACGACGTCATCGCCGGCGGGCTCGGGGACGACCAGATCGACGGCGGCGCCGGTGATGACGGCGTGCACGGCGACATCTTCCGCCAGACGGGAAACGCGTCAGGCGGTGGGAACGACCGCCTTTTCGGCGGCGACGGCGGCGACCTCATGAACGGTGACAGCTTCGCCCCCAGCGGTACCGCCACGGGCGGGGGCCGAGACCAGCTGTTCGGTGGCGACGGTGACGACCTCATGACCGGCGACAGCCGCGGGCTCACCGCATCCGGTGGCGGCAAGGATCTGCTGGTCGGCGGCGCCGATGGCGGCACCGGCGACGAACACCTGGTCGGAGACTCCGGCTCGACCGCCGGTGACGCCTCTGGCGCGGGGAACGACATTCTCCTGGGCGGACCCGGTAGCGAACTCCTGATCGGTGACAGCAACGCCGCCCGGAACGCGAGCGGAAACGACGGGAACGACTCCCTGAACTTGGGCACCGACGGCGGATTCGCCGCGCTCGGAGACCACAACATCAATGACCCCGCGGGGGGAAGCGCCACCGGTTCCGGCAGCGACCTCATTGTCGGCGGCACCGCGGACGACTTCCTGGTCGGGGACAGCGCCGTCGTGAATGCCGCCGTCACGAGCGCGGCGAACGATGTGATCTCCGGCGGAGGGGGAAACGACACGCTGTTCGGTGACAACACCGACTTCGACGTCACCATGACTGTCGGAACGGCAGGCGGCAATGACCGCCTCGACGGCGGCGACGGTGTCGACACTCTCCGGGCCGGGCCCCGCAACGACTTCCTTGACGGCGGCCGGGGGGCTCCGGACGACTGCGACGGCGAGGCGGGGATCGACATCGCGACCCGCTGCGAGATCGTCTCGAACGTGCCTTAGACGGGTTTATCGCCTCACCGAGCCGGTGGTCCGGCTGAAGGCCGTGCCGTGTCCGCTCTGATCAGGCACGGCGAGAGCGTCAAGGCCGTCCGGCACCTCCTTGGGCACAGCTCGGCCGGCACGACCTTGAACACCTCCTCCCACCTGTGGCCGGACGCCGGCACGAGAGTCCGCGTGGCGATGGAGGCCATGTCCAGGGATGTGCCCTCGCTGTGCCCTGATCATGAAGGCGAGTAGTTCCGTGGCTGGTCAGGAGTCCGTCTTGCGGTACAGCCCCCGCTTGTTGATGTACTGCACGATGCCGTCGGGCACGAGGTACCAGATCGGCTCCCCGGCGGCCACGCGCTCGCGGCACTCCGACGACGAGATCGCCAGCGCCGGCACCTCGATGAGGCTCACCTTGCCCTCCGGCAGGCCCGGGTCGTGGAGGTGGTGCCCGGGGCGGGTGCAGCCGACGAAGTGGGCCAGCTCGAACAGCTCGTCCGCGTTGCGCCAGTGCAGGATGGCGGCCAGGGCGTCGGCGCCGGTGATGAAGTAGATATCCGTGTCCGGCCCGTAAATGGCTGAAATATCACGCAACGTGTCGATGGTGAAGGTCGGACCCGGTCTGTCCACATCCACGCGGGAGACGGAGAAGCGGGGGTTGGACGCCGTGGCGATGACCGTCATGAGGTACCGGTCCTCCGCCGCCGACACCTGCCGCTCGTCCTTCTGGTACGGCCGGCCGGTCGGCACGAAGACGACCTCGTCGAGGTCGAAGTGGTGGGCCACCTCGCTGGCCGCCACCAGGTGACCGTGGTGGATCGGGTCGAAGGTGCCGCCCATAACGCCCAAACGGCGCTTACCCTCCCCACGTGGCGCGTTCATCATGGAACGGACCATACGCGCAAACATCCGCCGGCGTTCACACCACCCCCTCCACAAAAGCGCGCATTGCCTTCGCCACGGACGTAGCATGCCCGCATGACGACCACCCCGGATCGCAACCGAGTACAACTGCCCGGCATCTCGTCTCGTGCCTACGAACACCCCGCGGACCGGTCCGCGCTGGTCGCTCTGCGCAAGCTGAGCGGGTTCGACACGGTGCTCAAGCAGATGTCCGGCTTGATCAGCGAGCGCCGGCTGCGCCTGATGTACCTGGCCTCGGCCGTGCGCGTGAGCGAGACCCAGTTCCGCTCCCTCTACGACATGGGCCGCGACGCCGCGTACATCCTCGACCTGCACCGGGTCCCCGAGATCTACGTGCAGCAGGACCCCTCGGTCAACGCCAAGGCCATCGGCTTCGACGACCCGTTCATCGTCGTGACGACGGGCCTGCTCAACCTCATGAACGAGGAGGAGCAGCGCTTCGTCGTCGGCCACGAGACGGCCCACATCCTGTCGGGTCACGCGGTCTACCGGACCATGCTCGACATCCTCACCCGCCTGGCCACCCGCGTGGCGTGGATCCCGCTCGGCTACATCGGCCTGCGCGCGATCGTGGCGGGCCTGGAGGAGTGGTACCGCAAGTCGGAGCTGTCCAGCGACCGGGGCGGCCTGCTGACCGGGCAGGACCCGGAGGCGGCCAAGCGTGCGCTGATGAAGCTCGCCGGCGGCGACTACACCCACGAGATGAACATCGAGGCCTTCCTCGCCCAGTACGCCGAGTACGACACCGCCGGCGACCTGCGCGACGGCTTCCTGAAGGTGCTCAACCTGCTCGGCACCACCCACCCGTTCGCGGTCGTGCGCGTGGCGGAGCTGGACAAGTGGCAGCGCAGCGGCGAGTACGAGCGCATCCTGGCGGGGGACTACCCGCGCCGCGAGGACGACGCCAACGCGCGCGTCACCGAGGAGGTCAGGGCCGCCGCCGAGTCCTACCGCCGCTCGTGGTCGGAGTCGCAGGACCCGTTCATCGGCGTGCTGCGCGACGTGGCCGAAGGCGCGGTGAGCGCCGGCGAGCGCATCTTCAACCGTTTCGCCCGCCGCGAGGGCTGAACGGCGCTCCCGGGGCGGGCGTGGGGACCCCGCGCCCACCTCGGACTCACCGGAATCGGACTCACAGCAGCAGTGCTATCCCCCGCACGGCCGCCGCGCACAGGGCGACGAAGCCGCCCAGCACCGCCAGCGCCCGCAGCCCGTCGCGGCGCAGGTCCGGCAGCCGCGCGCCGACCCGTTCGATCTCGCGGCCCAGGATCGCGCCGCAAACCACGCCGAACACCACGCCGGCGGCGATGATCGGCGCGGTCTGCTGCCACCAGTCCGGCCCCAGCTGCCCGCCCGCGACCACCCAGACGGTCACCGCCGCGACGGCGCCCGCGGGCAGCCCCGGCCAGACGACCACGGTGACGGCCGCCGCGACCACGACGAACGGGAACGTCAGCACCCGCAGCACGATCCGCGCCTTCCGCGAGGCGTATTTGTGCACCACGCGGTGCCCGAACCACAACGTCCTGGTCAGGATCACCAGCGTGGCCGTGATGCCGAAGGTCGCCACCGGCCAGATCACCGTGGCGACCACGCCCGGCACCGCCAGGATCGCCAGCGCGAGCAGCGCCATGTTGCCCGCGGGGAGAGCCATGGCGGGCGCCTCGTCCGCCGCCCGCGCCGCGCTCCTGGCTACCCGCGCCTTCCCCTCCTGGCCGGTACGGCTCCGCGCCGCCTTGCGCTCCTCCGGGGAACGGGCGGCACGCCCCTCGGCGAACGAGCGCGCCAGAGCGGCGGCGGCCCCCGCCGGCGGCCGGCCGGCCACCGCGCCCCTGCCACCGGCCGCCGGAACCGCCTTCCCGGACCCCGGCGCGCCCCTGCCGGACGCCGACCCCGAGGCGCCCTTGCCGGGCACTCCCTTGGGCGGGGCGGAGCCCCTGCCCTCCGCGAGCGAGCGGGCCAGGGCGGCGCCGCCCCGCCCCTCCAGCGAGGGGCGGCCCGATCCGCGCCCGTCCCCCGTCGAGCGTCCGCGCGGCGGCGGCACCTTGTCCTGCTCCCCCGTCCTGGCCGCCCGTCCCGGCCGCCCGGCCTCCGAGGGCTGCCGGGGCCGGGGCGGCGCCTCGGCGGCGGCCTTGAGCAGCCGCGCCAGCCGGTCGGCGAGCATGGCGGCGGTGGGCCGCTTGGCGGGTTCGCGGTTCAGCGAGGCCCGCACCAGCGGCAGCAGCCCGGCCGGGACGCCCTTGAGGTCGGCCTGCCCGTTGAGCACGTTGTACATCTGCGCCTCGGCCGTCCCCCGCCCGAAGGTGGGCCGGCCGGTCGCCGCGAAGGCCACCGTGGCCGCCCAGGCGTAGACGTCGGCGGGCTCGGCCACCTGCTCGTCGGCGAACAGCTCCGGCGGGGCGTAGCCGGGCGTGCCCAGGAACGTGCCGGTCAGCGTCAGCCGCGTCGCGTCACGCACCTGCGCGATCCCGAAGTCGATGAGGACCGGCCCGTCGGGGCTCATCAGCACGTTGGCGGGCTTGAGGTCGCGGTGGACGATCCCGGCCGCGTGGACGATCGCGAGCGCGGCGGCGATGCCGTGGGCCACTTCGAGCAGCTCGACGCCGAACAGGGGGCCGCTGCGCCGTACGCGGTGCAGGAGGGTGTCCCCGTCGATGTACTCCATGACCACATACGGCCGGGCGCAGTCGAGGTCCGCGTCGAGGACCCGGGCGACGTAGGGGCTCTCGACCCGCCGCAACGCCCGGACCTCGCGATCCAGCCGAATCCTCGACGAATCATTCTCAACGAGGTCGCGCAGCACCTTGATGGCGACCCGCTCGCCACGGCGGCTGACAGCGAGATAGACCTCGCCCATCCCGCCTCGGCCGAGCCTTTCGAGAAGGGTGTAGGGCCCGACCTTGCCGAGCTTGCTCACCGTCCCTCCCCTGCGCCCATAAGGGCACAACTTTAACGCCGCCGGCACCGCCCTTGACGGAAGGCGCGCCGACACTACCGGTTGTTGGACAGCAGGCTGTCGAGTTCGGCGGTGGGCTCCTCGGTGAGCCTCCTGCGGCCCTTGCGACGCCAGTTGACGTGGCCGCGGCTCTCCAGCCACAGCAGCAACCGGTCCGCGGCCAGCAGCACGGCGGCAGAGAAGGCGAGGGCGATCACGATCTCCATGCGCCCAGTCAAGTGGGCCGGACCCCGCCCGGTCACGGGGACACGCCGGGCCGGAAAGAGGGCGGGCCCCGCCGTCCACGGGGCCCGCACCAGCATTTCCGCTTATCCCCGCAGATGTCCTTCGCCGGTGTAGACCCACTTGGTGGAGGTCAGCTCGGGCAGGCCCATCGGGCCGCGGGCGTGGAGCTTCTGGGTGGAGATGCCGATCTCGGCCCCGAAGCCGAACTCCCCGCCGTCGGTGAAGCGCGTGGAGGCGTTGACCGCGACGGCCGCCGAGTCGACCAGCGCGACGAACCGGCGCGCGGCCTGCTGGGAGCGGGTGACGATGGCGTCGGTGTGGGCCGAGCCGTACTTCCTGATGTGCGTGACGGCGTCCTCGAGCGAGTCGACGACGGCGGCGGCGATGTCGAGCGAGAGGTACTCGGCGTAGAAGTCGTCCTCGGTCGCCGGGACGGTCTGGCCGTAGGCGGCCACCCGGGCGTCGCCGTGCACGGTCACGCCCGCCTCCGCCAGCGCGGCCAGCGCCCTGGGCAGGAACGCCTCGGCCACCTCGGCGTGGACCAGCAGCGTCTCGGCCGCGTTGCACACCGACGGGCGCTGGGTCTTGGCGTTGAGCAGGATCGCCAGCGCCTGGTCCAGGTCGGCGTCCTTGTCGACGTAGACGTGGCAGTTGCCCACGCCGGTCTCGATCACCGGGACCGTCGACTCCTCCACCACCGAGTTGATCAGCGACGCGCCGCCGCGCGGGATCAGCACGTCAACCAGGCCGCGGGCCCGCATGAGGTCCTTGACCGACTCGCGGGTCACGCCGGGGACGAGCTGGACGGCGTCGGCGGGCACCTCGGTACCCTCCAGCGCCTGCCGCATGACGCGCACCAGCGCCGTGTTGGACTCATACGCGCTGCTGGAGCCCCTGAGCAGGACGGCGTTGCCGCTCTTGAGGCACAGCGCGGCGGCGTCGACCGTCACGTTGGGGCGGCCCTCGTAGATGATGCCGATCACGCCCAGCGGCACGCGGATCTGGCGCAGCTCCAGCCCGTTGGGCAGCGTACTGCCGCGCACGACCTCGCCGACCGGGTCGGGCAGGTCGGCGATCTGGCGGACGGCCTCGGCGATGGCCTCCACGCGCCCGGCGTCGAGCCGGAGCCGGTCGATCATCGCCGCCGAGGTGCCCGACTCGCGCGCCTTGGCCACATCCAGCGCGTTGGCCTCCACGATCTCGCCGGCGTGGGCGACGAGCGCGTCGGCGATGGCGCGCAACGCCCGATCCTTCGGCGCCCTCGGCAGCGGGGCCAGCTCGGCGGCGGCCTCTCGCGCCGCGCGGGCGACCTTCAGGAATTCTGTGCTCATTGCCTCACTCCGTGTTTATGGTCGCGCCTTCGGCGCGACTGCTCAGCGCGCGGCCCGATGACTCGATGACTAAGCGTGGGTCTCCAGTATGACGATGTCGTCGCGGTGGATCAGCTCGCGCTCGTACTCCGGGCCGAGCTCGCTGGCCAGCTCCCTGGTCGAGCGCCCGAGCAGGCCGGGGATCTCCTCGGCGTCGAAGTTCACCAGCCCGCGCGCCACCACGCCGCCCCGCGGCCCGCACAGGTCGACGGGGTCGCCGGCGGCGAAGTCGCCCTCGACGGAGACGACCCCCGCGGGCAGCAGCGACTTGCGCCTGGCCACGACCGCCTCGACCGCGCCCTCGTCGAGGTGGAGCCGCCCGCGCCCGGTGGTGGCGTGGGCCAGCCACAGCAGGCGCGTGCCCGGATGCCGGCCTCCGGGGTGGAAGAACGTGCCGACGTCGGCCCCGGCCAGAGCCTGCGCGGCGTGCGCGGCGGCGGTGAGCACCACCGGGATGCCCGCGCCGGTCGCGATCCTGGCCGCCTGGACCTTGGTCACCATGCCGCCGGTGCCAACGCGCCCGGAGGTGCCGAGCTCCACCCCGGCCAGGTCCTCCGAAGTGCGCACCTCCGCCAGCCGCCGGGCGCCCGGCCGCGAGGGCGGCCCGTCGTAGAGCGCGTCGACGTCCGACAGCAGCACCAGCGCGTCGGCCCTGATCAGGTGGGCCACCAGCGCGGCCAGCCGGTCGTTGTCGCCGAAGCGGATCTCGTCGGTGGCCACCGTGTCGTTCTCGTTGACCACCGGCACGATGCCCAGCTCCAGCAGGCGGTTGAGGGTCCGCTGGGCGTTGACGTGGTGGGAGCGGCGCATCATGTCGTCGGCCGTCAGCAGCACCTGGCCGACGCGCAGGCCGTACCGGGCGAAGGACGAGGTGTAGCGCGCGACCAGCACGCCCTGGCCGACGGAGGCGGCCGCCTGCTGGGTGGCCAGGTCGCGCGGCCGCGAGGTGAGGCCGAGCGGGCCCAGGCCCGCCGCGATGGCTCCGGAGGAGACCAGGACCAGCTGGGTGCCTTGGTTGCGGCGCGCCGCCAGCACGTCGACGAGCGCGTCGACCCGGTCGACGTCGATCGTGCCCTGCGGCGTGGTCAGCGAGGAGGATCCGACCTTGACGACCACTCTCTGCGCCGCGCTGAGCTGTTCCCGCACGTCCAGAACCTTATCCGAGTCCGCGAGTCCGCCCGGCCCGGTGTCCGCCAGGCGAGACGGGCCTCAGCCGAGCCGCGAGTCGGTGCCGCGCGGGCCCAGCCGTACCGACTCGGCGCTCAGCGTGGGCTGCCAGTCGAAGACGTAGCCGTCCTCCAGCGAGCCGATGATGACCTCGGCCCCGGCGGTCGCCCCGGCCTTGACCAGCTCCTCCTCCACGCCCAGGCGCTCCAGCCGGTCGGCCAGGTATCCCACCGCCTCGTCGTTGGCGAAGTCGGTCTGCCTGATCCAGCGCTCGGGCTTCTCGCCGGTGACCTGGAAGGTGTTCTCGCCCACCTGCCGCACGGTGAACCCGGCATCGCCCAGCTGCCTGGGCCGGATGACCAGCCGCGTGGGCTCCTCGACCGGCCTGGCGGCACGCGCCGCGGCCACCCACTCGCCCATGGCGTACACGAACTCCCGCAGGCCCTCGTGCGAGGCCGCCGAGATCGTGAACACGCGCAGTCCGCGGGCCTCGAAGTCGGGCGTGACGATCTCGGCCAGCTCCCGCGCGTCGGGCACGTCGGCCTTGTTCAGCACGACCATCCGGGGCCGGTCCTCCAGCTTGCCGTATGCGTGCAGCTCGGCCTCGATGACCTCGTAGTCGGTGATCGGGTCGCGGCCCGGCTCCATGGTGGCGCAGTCGATGACGTGCACGAGCATGTCGCAGCGCTCCACGTGGCGCAGGAACTCGTGCCCCAGCCCCTTGCCCTGCGACGCGCCCGGGATCAGCCCCGGCACGTCGGCCACCGTGAACACCGTGTCGCCCGCGGTCACCACGCCCAGGTTGGGCACCAGCGTCGTGAACGGATAGTCGGCGATCTTCGGGCGCGCGGCCGAGATGGCCGCGATGAGCGAGGACTTCCCCGCGCTCGGGAAGCCGACCAGCGCCACGTCCGCGACGCTCTTGAGCTCCAGGATCACATCCAGCGACTCGCCCGGCTCGCCCAGCAGCGCGAACCCCGGCGCCTTGCGCCTGGGCGAGGCGAGCGCGGCGTTGCCCAGCCCACCCTGGCCGCCCTTCGCGATCACGTAGCGGGTGCCGACGCCCACCAGGTCGACCAGCACCTCGCCGGTCCTGGCGTCCTTGACCACCGTCCCATTGGGGACCGGGAGGACGACGTCGGCCCCGTTGGCGCCGTCGCGGTGCCCGCCCTGGCCCTGCTTGCCGTTCTCGGCCTTGCGGTGCGGGCGGCGGTGGTAGTCCAGCAGCGTCGCCGTGCTGGGGTCCACCTCGAGGATCACGTCGCCGCCGCGGCCGCCGTTGCCCCCGTCCGGGCCGCCGAGCGGTTTGAACTTCTCGCGATGGACGGAGGCGCAGCCGTTGCCCCCGTCGCCGGCGGTGATGTGCAGCACCACCTGATCCACGAAGTCCGGCATTCTGCCTCCTCTTTTCTTTCCTTATGGTGTACGGCGGGGCCGGGTGAGGCCCAACCGCCGCACGTGGCCGGGCTCCGTCCAGGGAGACGGCCGGCGAGCGTGCGTGGCCGACCGCCGTGACGCGCGTCTTGTCGGCCGCGTCCCGGGTCACCGGGCCGGGCGCCGCACGTGGCGCGCCGGCTGGGACGGAAGCGCGCCGAAACGCGAACGAGGGGTGGACCGGCGACGATCCACCCCTCATACAACGCCAGAAGGCGGCGGGTTACTCCGCTTACTCCGCGACCGGGACGATGCTCACGGCGCGACGCCCGGCCTTGAAGCCGAACTGCACGTGGCCGGCCTTCAGCGCGAACAGCGTGTCGTCGCCGCCGCGGCCGACGTTCTCGCCCGGGTGGAAGTGGGTGCCACGCTGGCGGACGATGATCTCACCGGCGTTGACCAGCTGGCCGCCGAAACGCTTGACGCCCAGGCGCTTGGCGTTGGAGTCACGGCCGTTCCGGGTGGACGATGCGCCCTTCTTGTGTGCCATTGCTCAAACTCCCCATCACGCCTGATCGATGCCGGTGACCTTCACCTGGGTGTACCGCTGGCGGTGACCCTGGCGCTTCTTGTAACCGGTCTTGTTCTTGTACTTCAGGATGCGGATCTTCGGGCCCTTGGTCTCGCCGAGAACCTCGGCGGTGACCGTGAACTTACCGGCCTCGGTGGTCACATCGCCTTCGTTGACGACGAGCACCGTCGGCAGCGAAACCGTCGACCCGACCTCGCCGGCGACCTTGTCAATCTCAAGGACGTCACCGACGGAGACCTTCTGCTGCCTGCCGCCGCAACGAACGATCGCGTACACCGCGGAACCCTTCTGCTGTCTACTGTTGCGATCCTCGGCCGACCCCGGACAGGGGCGACCGCTGACTGCCGAATGCTGCGCCCTGCACTCGTCTCCGTCTGGAACCGACGAGCCAGTCAGGCGCGCGAACTGGGCGCACCGCCGGGCGCACCGATTGACCAGGGTACCGGATAACCGGCACCCTCGTCGAACCGGACGGATCGTCGGCCGTCCGCCGTCAGGAGTCGGCGGACTTGGCTCGGCGGGAGCGTCGCCGCCCCCGGCCGGAAGTCTGGTTCGCCTGGTCGTCCCCCGCCTGGTCGGCAGAGGGGACGTCATCAAGCGCACCGGTCACAGTATCACGCCCGGCGGACTCCTTGGCCGCGGAGACCTTCTCCGCCACCGCCTTCTCGACGGCCATCTTGCCCTGCGTGCCGCGCGCATCGGACTTGGCCTCGACCGGCTCGGTGGAGACGATCAGGCCGCGGCCGTTGCAGCACTCGCACGGCGTGGAGAAGGCCTCCAGCAGGCCCTGGCCGACCCGCTTGCGCGTCATCTGCACCAGGCCCAGCGAGGTGACCTCGGCCACCTGGTGCTTGGTGCGGTCGCGGGCCAGGCACTCCAGGAGCCGCCGCAGCACCAGGTCGCGGTTGGACTCCAGCACCATGTCGATGAAGTCGATCACGATGATGCCGCCGATGTCGCGCAGCCGCAGCTGGCGGACGATCTCCTCGGCCGCCTCCAGGTTGTTGCGCGTGACGGTCTCCTCCAGGTTGCCGCCCTGGCCGGTGAACTTGCCGGTGTTGACGTCGACCACGGTCATGGCCTCGGTCCTGTCGATCACCAGCGAGCCGCCGCTGGGCAGCCAGACCTTGCGTTCCAGCGCCTTGGCCAGCTGCTCGTCGATGCGGTGCGCCTCGAAGACGTCGGTGTCCTCCTGCCAGTACGACAGGCGGTCGGCCAGGTGCGGGGCGACGTACTTGACGTACTCCTCGACCGTCTCCCAGGCCTCCTGGCCCTGCACGACCAGCGAGGAGAAGTCCTCGTTGAACACGTCGCGCACGACCCGGATGGTCAGGTCGGGCTCGGCCGACAGCAGCTCGGGCGGGCTGGCCGACTTGGCGCGCTTCTGGATGTTCTCCCACTGCGCCGACAGCCGGGCCACGTCGCGTGCGAGCTCCTCCTCCGAGGCGCCCTCGGCTGCGGTCCTGACGATCACCCCGGCGTTGTCCGGCATGACCTTCTTCAGGATGCTCTTCAGCCGCGCGCGCTCCTTGTCGGGCAGCTTGCGGCTGATGCCGGTCATCGAGCCGTCGGGCACGTAGACCAGGTAGCGGCCGGGCAGCGAGATCTGCGAGGTCAGCCGCGCGCCCTTGTGCCCGATCGGGTCCTTGGTGACCTGCACCAGCACCGACTGCCCGGACTTCAGGGCGGTCTCGATCCGCTTGGGCTGGCCCTCCAGCCCGGCGGTGTCGAAGTTGACCTCGCCGGCGTAGAGGACCGCGTTGCGGCCCTTGCCGATGTCGACGAACGCCGCCTCCATGGAGGGCAGGACGTTCTGCACCTTGCCGAGGTAGACGTTGCCCACGTAGGACTGGCTGGCCTCGCGGTTGACGTAGTGCTCGACGAGGATGCCGTCCTCGAGGACCGCGATCTGGGTACGGTCGCCCGTCCGGCGGACCACCATCATGCGGTCGACCGACTCGCGCCGGGCCAGGAACTCGGCCTCGGTGATGATCGGCGGACGCCTGCGGCCGAGCTCCCGCCCCTCGCGGCGGCGCTGCTTCTTGGCCTCCAGGCGGGTGGAGCCCTTGACGCTCTGCACGCCGTCGGCGGCCACCTCCAGCAGCGAGCCGGTCCGCCCGGCGCGCGGCGCGCGGATGCGGACGACCGTGTTGGGCGGGTCGTCGCTCAGCGGCTCGGCCGCGTCCTCGTCCCCGCTGCGACGGCGGCGACGGCGGCGCCTGCGCGAGGTGGAGGCCTGCGTCTCCTCCTCCTCTGCCTCCTCCTGTTGCGGCTGCTCCTCGGACTGCTCCTCCTCGGCGCCGTCCTCGGCCTCGTCGCCCTCGTCGCCCTCGTCGCGCTCGCGTGACTTGCCGCGCCCGCGCCCGCCGCGACGGCGGCGCCTGCGGCGGCCGCCGCCGTCCTCGCGCTCGGCGTCCTCGGCCTCCTCCTCGGCGGTGTCGTCGGGCTCTTCGAGCTCGACCTCGTCGTCGCCGATGATCGGCGCGTTGACCTGGATGCGCGCGGGGACGGCCTGGCTGGGGTCGGGCGCCTGGAACAGCGGCGTGAAGATGGTGGCGGGCCGCTGGAAGGTGACGTCGGGCTGGTCCTCGCGGCGCGCGGCGAACCCGAACGGGTCGGCCAGCAGGCCGGGACGGCTGATCGGCTCCTCGTCGAGGTCCTCGCCGGCCGGCTCGTCGTCCAGCGGCTCGTCCTCGGGCAGCTCCTCCAGCAGCTCCTCGTCGACGTCCGCGCCCTCGGCGTCGTCCCGCGCCACACCGGCGGCAGCCGTACCGGCCTGAGACACGGCCTCCGCGGCCGTGCCGGTCTGTGCGGCGGCGGCCTGCGTGGCGGCGGCCTGGGCGGCGCCGGTCGGCGCGCCCTCGCCCACGCCCCCGCCGATCGCGGCTCCCGTGCCGAGGACGTCGGCGACCGGAGCACCCTCGCCGACGCCTCCGGAGACGCCGGAGCCGACGGCTTCCCCCGCTCCCGCGGCCGGCTGAGCGGTCGTGTCGACGGCCTGGGCGCTCGCCTCGGCGGCGGCGGGCGTGCCGGCGCCGATGCGCTCGGACACGTTGGCGTCGCCGCTGGGCGCGCCCGCTTCAGGCTCGTCGGCCTCCTGGGAGGAGGCGCGCGTCCTGGCCCGCGACCGCGTCGACCCCGTGGCCGTGCGGGTCGTGCGGGCCCTGCCGCGCGCCGTGCGAGCGGCAGGCTGCGCCTCCGCCCCGGCCTGCGCCTCAGCCTGGGCTTCCGTCCGTGCCTCCGCCTCGGCGTCGGCTCGCTCGGCGACGCTCTCGGCCGCCTCGGCCGACGCCTGCGGGATCTCTCCCACGGCGTCCCGTACCTCGCCCGGGGCGTCGGCGATCGGGGCAGCGGCCCCCGCCTCGGCGGCTGCCGTCTCCTCAGCCTTGGCGGTCTCGGCCTTCTTGCGCGTGCGCCGCGGCTTGGCGGGCGCGGAAGCAGCGGCGGCCTCGGTCTCGTCCTCGACGCGCGGCGGTCCAGGCGGCCTGGTGGCCTTCCTGGTGCGGCCGTTGACCGCGAGCTCCTCGGGCGCGGGCACGACGATGCGCCCCACGGCCGCCTCGCTGAGCGGCGCGGGAGCGGCGGCGACCGTGATCTCCTCGGGCTCGTCGAAGGCGGGCGGGCCGGGAGCCCTGGTGGCTCTCCTGCCGCCGGGCTTGACCGCGGCGGCCGTCTCGGGGTCGACCTCCACGACCTTGGCGACCGGCGTCTCCGCGGCCTCCTGCTCGGCCTTCTTGGTGGTACGGCGGCGCGTCACGGCCTTCTTGGGCTTGGCCTCCCCGGCGGGGGACTCGGCCGGGGCCGCGACGATCACGCTGGGGGTGTCGTCCAGAGGAGGCGGGCCGGCGGGCCGGCTGGCGGCGCCGCGGCGTCTGGTGGACTGCTGTTCAGTTGTGTCCCCGTCGGTGCCGGCGGCACCGTTGCCGGGCTCGTTCTCGAGCATGCGGGCGTTCTCCCGTCAGCTCCCGGGCGCAGACTCTGCGCCGCGCAGGAGCTCTCGTGTTTCGTTGTCCGCCTGCGCCGCCCGGAGGGGCGGCACGGGCGCCAAGTCCTGTCATCGGCGGAGCCGTGTGGCCCCGCCTACTCGCCGCCGTGCTCGCCGGCCGGCCCCGCTTCGCCGCCGCGCGTCGTATCGCGGTCAAGGTCGAACGGGTCGGCAGGCGTACGGGCAGCGCCGAGCGGTCCCTGCGCCAGCCTGGTCACCTCGGGGGGGACCGGCGGCGCGAAGTCGGCCACCTGACGCAAGCCTGCGAGCACGTCGTCGGGTCGAACGGCAGGAGTCACGTGCCGAACAACCATGCGCAGTATGACACACGACTGCCCGGGCACCTGAGCTGCGGTTCTGGCTGTTCCCTCCGCTGCGGCGGCCACGGCGAGGTCGAGCACCGCCTCGCGGGCGTCGAACCGGCGGATGCCCTTCTTGGTCAGGCGCTCCACCTCCACGATGTCCGCGGCGAGGAACTTCTCCGCCGCGGCCCGCGCGGCCGGCTCCTGCGCGCCGGGCAGCCGTAGCTCCCACACCGAAGCCTCCAGCCGCTCGGCGAAGCCGGACGATCGCGCCTCGACGACCTCCAGGACGTCGAGGCCAGGCGGCAGCGACCCGTCGAGGTCGGCGCGCACCCGCTCGGGGTCGCACCGTTCGGTGACGGCGATCTCGAGGTATTCGGCCTCGCTGGCCACGCCGGTGGGCGCGGCGCCCGCGTAGGAGATCTTCGGATGCGGGGAGAAGCCCGCGCTGAACGCCACCGGGATGCCGGCGCGGCGCACCGCCCGCTCCACCGCCCGCGAGATGTCGCGATGGCTGGCGAAGCGCAGGCGGCCACGCTTGGCATAACGCACTCTCAGGCGCTGCACCGTCGGCGCGGGAGCGGGCCCGTCGGGAACAGGTTTCAGAGCGATGTCTTCCTTTCTCGGTCGGGTCGGTCCCGCCGCACACGAGACGTCCCCTCCACGTTTCCTTCTCCTCAGAATAAGGCCATGCGAGAGCCGCCATCCCCGTCCTGACCTCCGAGATCTTGTCGTACGGCTCCGCACGACTTGTGGGATCTTGACGGGAAATGCGGCATTTGCCGACGATCGACGGATGCGCCGCCCTCGCGTGAAGCCGGAACACGCCCCTCACCGCCTCGGCGACGGCACCGTCAGGCTCGGCGGCGTCCTGTACGGCGTGGCCTCGGAGATCCCCGATCCCGAGGGCTGGGCGTGGGCCGCGCTGACGCTCATGGACGGCACCCGCTCCCCCGGCCAGGTCGCCGCCGCGCTGCGAACGCGCTTTATCGGCCTCACCCGCGAGGAGGCGGACGACATCGTCGCCGTCCTGCTGGACTCCGGCCACGTGGAGGACGCCGCCCCGGGACCGTGCGAGGAGCTGGACGCGCGGGAGAAGGAGCGCTACAGCCGCAGCCGCGACTACTTCCGCTGGATCGACCTCACCCCGCGCGACCACGGCTGGGAGCCGCAGCTCGCACTCAAGGGCGCCCGGGTCCTGGTCCTCGGCCTGGGCGGCACCGGCAGCCACGCGGCCTGGTCGCTGGCCGCCGCCGGCGTGGGGCGCCTGCACCTGGTGGATCCCGACGTGGTCGAGTTGTCCAACCTCAACCGGCAGGTCCTCTACACCGAGGCGGACCTCGGCCGCCCCAAGGCCGACGTCGCCGCCGCGCGGCTACGCCGCCTCAACTCCGCGATCGACGTCACCGCCGAGCGGGCCGCCGTCACGAGCCCGCGGGACCTGGCCCGCCTCCTTGACGGCTTCGACGTGCTGGCGCTGTGCGCGGACCGGCCGCGGGAGCCGTACGGGATCAGGACCTGGGCCAGCCGCGCCTGCGCGAGGGGCGGGATCCCGTGGGTGAGCGGCGGGTACGACGGCCCGCTGGTGAGCGTGGGGGTCTTCGGCCCCGGCGGGCCGTGCTTCGAGTGCGTCCGCGCCGGCATCCCGGCCCAGCCGGGGGCCGGCTACGCCTGGCCCGGCGTGACGGGCCCGTCGGCGGGGCTGTCCGGGCAGCTGGTGGCCAACGACGTGCTCGCCCTGGTCACGGGCCTGACGCCGGTCCCTCCCGGCTACTTCCACGGGCTGACCCTGCTCGACCCCGACGCGCACGTCTACGCCCGCCATCCGTCGCGGCCCGGCTGCGAATTCTGTCCTTGATGAAAAACTGGAGAGATCATACTTTGACGGCTGGCCGTTCCCCACACGATCGGTAAGGAGTGTCATGAGCAGCACCCCTGCGCCTGAGCCCTGGCAGGAGCGGAAGCCGCGCAAGAAGATCGTGATCCGCCGGCTGGGCAAGACCGAGACCGCGACGGTGGTGCAGCCCAGCGGGGGCAACTCCAACTGACGCGGGAGCAGGGCGGGTCCCATGAGTGATGTTCTGACGCGCGTGCGTTCCGCGCCCGGCAAGACGATGGACGCGGCCGCGTACCAGGCCGACTTCACCAGGGAGTTCGACGTCGCCGGCGGAGTCGTCTGGAAGCTCGAGCGCGCCCAGGCCTTCGACGAGCGGGACCTGCCCAGCTACCAGGCGATGCTCGCGGGCGACTGGGACCGGGCGATGGCGCTGGTGGAGGAGATGCGCCCGGGCTTTCGCGCCGACCACCCCGACCGGATCGACTTCCGGCGCATCCGCGTGGTGGAGGAGCCGTTCACGCCCTACCTGCGCTGGGAGCTGGCCCTGCTGGCGGTGCGGGCCGAGGAGGGCGAGAACAGCAGGGTGGTCCCGGCCTCCGCGGTGCGCCCCTACGAGCTCGACGGGCCCGTCCCGGAGCTGGTCCTGTTCAGCTCGACGCTGCAGTATGAGGTGCTCTACGACGCCACAGGACGGCACACCGGCGCCCGCAGGATCACCGACCCCTGGGTGATCGAGCCGTGCGTCCCCGCCCTGGCCGGCCTCTTCGACCGGGGCGAGGACCTGCGCGCCTACTGGGCCAGGATGAGCACGGCCTGACGGCCGCCTTCCGCCTGCAGGGCGGCGACTCACACGACGGTCAGCGGCAGCAGCTTCCGCCCGGTGGGGCCGATCTGGATCTCGGTGCCCATGGTGGGGCAGACGCCGCAGTCGTAGCAGGGAGTCCAGCGGCAGTCCTCGACCTCGGCCTCGTTGAGCGCGTCCTGCCAGTCGCGCCACAGCCACTCGCGGTCGAGCCCGGCATCGAGGTGGTCCCACGGCAGGACCTCGTTCTCCTCGCGCTCGCGCGTGGTGTACCAGTCGACGTCGACGCCGGCCTTCTCGGCGCACGCCATCCACCGCTCGAAGGAGAAGTGCTCGCTCCAGCCGTCGAAGCGCCCGCCGTCCTCCCACACCGCGCGGATGACCTTGCCGACCCGCCGGTCGCCGCGCGACAGCAGGCCCTCCACGATCGAGGGCTTGCCGTCGTGGTAGCGGTAGCCGATGGCCCTGCCGTACTCCTTGTCGGAGCGCAGCGCCTCCTTCAGCTTCTGCAGCCGGCTGTCGACCGTCTCGTGGTCGGCCTGGGCGGCCCACTGGAAGGGCGTGTGCGGCTTGGGCACGAAGCCGCCGATGGACACCGTGCAGCGGATGTCGCGCGACCCGGTGACCTCGCGGCCCGCCTTGATGACCTTCTTGGCCAGGTCGGCGATGCCCAGCACGTCCTCGTCGGTCTCGGTGGGCAGCCCGCACATGAAGTAGAGCTTGACCTGCCGCCAGCCCTGGGAGTACGCGGTGGTCACGGTCCGGATCAGGTCCTCCTCCGTGACCATCTTGTTGATGACCTTGCGCATGCGCTCGGAGCCGCCCTCGGGGGCGAAGGTCAGGCCGGAGCGGCGGCCGTTGCGCGAGAACTCGTTGGCCAGGTCGATGTTGAAGGCGTCGACGCGGGTGGAGGGCAGCGACAGCGAGACGTTGCTGCCCTCGTAGCGGTCGGCCAGGCCCTTGGCGATGTCGCCGATCTCGGAGTGGTCGGCCGACGACAGCGACAGCAGGCCCACCTCGTTGAAACCGGACTCCTTGACGCCGTTGTCGACCATGGCGCCGATGGTGGTGATCGACCGCTCGCGCACCGGGCGGGTGATCATGCCGGCCTGGCAGAAGCGGCAGCCGCGCGTGCAGCCGCGGAAGATCTCCACGCTGAACCGCTCGTGGACCGTCTCGGCCAGCGGCACCAGCGGCTTCTTCGGGTAGGGCCACTGGTCGAGGTCCATGACGGTGTGCTTGTGGACGCGCCACGGCACGCCGGGCCGGTTGGGCGCCACGCGGCGGATGCGGCCGTCGGGGTGGTACTCGACGTCGTAGAACTTCGGCACGTACACGCCGCCCGACTCGGCCAGCCGCATGAGCAGCTCGTCGCGCCCGCCAGGCCGGCCCTCGGCCTTCCACTCGCGGACGACCTCGGTGATGGCGATGCTGATCTGCTCGCCGTCGCCCAGCACGGCGGCGTCGACGAAGTCGGCGATCGGCTCGGGGTTGAACGCGGCGTGGCCGCCCGCGATCACGATCGGGTCCTCCAGCCCGCGGTCCTTGGCCTCCAGCGGGATGCCCGCCAGGTCGAGGGCGGTCAGCAGGTTGGTGTAGCCCAGCTCGGTGGCGAACGACACCCCGAGCACATCGAAGGCCCGCACGGGCCGGTGCCCGTCGACGGTGAACTGCGGCACGCCGTGCTCGCGCATCAGCGCCTCGAGGTCGGGCCAGACCGAGTAGGTGCGCTCGGCGAGCGTGCCGGGCAGCTCGTTGAGGATCTCGTAGAGGATCGCGACGCCCTGGTTGGGCAGGCCCACCTCGTAGGCGTCGGGATACATCAGCGCCCAGCGGACATCGGCGGCGTCCCAGTCCTTCACGGTCGAGTTGAGCTCACCACCGACATACTGGATCGGCTTCTGCACCAGGGGCAGCAGCGGCTCCAGGCGCGGGAAAATCGACTCGACAGGCATAGTCCAAGCGTAGCCGCGCTCAGACCGTGGCCGGGCCGGGGATGTCTATGCCGCTGCCGGTGAGCACGATCACGCGATGCCCCTCGTAGCAGGTCAGCTCCACCGCGATCACGCCGCCGGCCAGGTTGTGCAGGCCCTGCACGTGACGCACGGGGAGCAGCATCCGCTCCTCGCACTCGGCGCAGTACACCAGGAACATAAATCAATTAAACGCTCGATCGCGCATTCTGATGGCCTGCAACACACCAACAGCCATGAGATTCGCAAATGTTGCGGTCCCGCCATAGGAAACGAACGGCAACGGCAGTCCAGTGATCGGCATGATCCCCACGGTCATCCCGACGTTGATCATGATCTGGAACGCCAGCCAGCACACGATCGTCCCCGCCACCAGCGCGCCGAAGCGGTCGCCGCACTGCCGGGCGATGCGCAGGCCCCGCAGCAGCACCACGCCCAGCAGGATCACCACCGCCAGCGCCCCCACGAACCCGAACTCCTCCCCCGCCACGGTGAAGATGAAGTCGGTGTGCTGCTCGGGGACGAACCGCCCGGTCGTCTGGCCGCCTTCGAACAGGCCCTTGCCGTACAGCCCGCCGGACCCGATGGCGATCAGCGACTGGGTGCTGTTGTAGCCCACGCCCCGCGGGTCGACGCTCGGGTCGAGGAAGGCGGCGAAGCGCGCGACCTGGTACGGCTCCAGCAGCTCCAGCCACCACACGGCCGCGCCGGCCCCGGCCGCGGTCAGGGCCAGCGCCAGGATCCACCGCTTGCGCATGCCCGCGAGGACCAGCGCGCCCACGGTGATGACCGCCAGCACCAGGGCGGTGCCCATGTCCGGCTGCGCCATCACCAGGCCGATCGCCACCCCCGCCGCCAGCAGCGACAGCAGCACGTCCAGCGCTCGCGGCCGGTCGCCGTCCTTGGCCGGCTTGGCCAGCAGCGTCGCGAGCATGAGCACCAGGCCCAGCTTGGCCAGCTCGGAGGGCTGCAGGGCGAAGCCGCCGCCCAGCATGATCCACGAATGTGACCCGTTGACCGCCGTGCCCGCCGGCGTGATGACCAGCACCAGGCCGGCCAGCGTGACCACGTAGACGAACGGCGCGTAGATCCGCACGTGCCGGTAGTCCAGCATGGCCACCGCGCTCGACAGCACCGCGCCGACGGCCAGGTTCAGCATGTGTTTCTTGACCAGGCCGGTCGAGCCGGGCGCCCACGTCCGGGTGGAGGACCACACCAGCAGCGTGCCGATCACGCACAACGCGCCCACCGCGACCAGCAGCACCCCGTCCAGCCGCCGCATCGCCGACTGCGCCGTGAGCCTGGCGAGGCTCCGGCGCGGGGCCACCATCAGCGTGCGATCGGTCATCGGCGCACCGTCCCATCACTGGCGATCACCGGCAGCCTGGTGGCGGGCTTGATCGGGTCCTCGCCCGTCAGCCCGTAGATGCCCTCGTAGATCTCCCGTACGGCGGGCGCCGCCGTCTGCCCGCCCATGCCGCCCTGCGACACCATCACGACGACCACGTAGCGGGGATTGCGCGTGGGAGCGAAGGAGGCGAACCACGAGGTGTCCTCCTTGCCGTAGACCTCGGCCGTGCCGGTCTTGCCGCCCACGCGCACCAGGTCCATGGGGAAGCCGGCGAACGCCCCGGCCGCGGTGCCGTCGGAGGCCACCTGGCTGAGGGCGTTCTTGATGTAGGCACGCTCCTTCTCGGTGAGGGGCAGCCTGCCCACCACCGGCGGGTCGATCCTCCTGACCAGCCTGCCGTCGGGCCGCACCAGCGCCCAGCCGATCCGCGGGCTGCGCAGTCTGCCGTCGCTGACCAGCGCCGCGTACGCCCTGGCCAGCTGCAGCGGCGTCACCAGCACGTCGCCCTGGCCGATGGAGAAGTTGGCCGCGTCGCCGGGCCGCAGCAGGTAGCCCTCGGCGCAGTTCTCATACGCCAGCCGCTTGAGGAAGGCCGCGCGGGAGGCGCTCTTGACCTCGGGATAGCCGGTGCGGGCGCGGCGGCAGGAGTCGGCGCTGGTCTGCGCCCACAGGCTCTTCTTCCAGGCCCGGTCGGGGATGCGGCCGGCGGACTCGCCGGGCAGGTCGATCCCGGTGGGCCGGCCGAAGCCGAAGGCCCGGGCGGTGTTGGCGAAGCGTTCCTGGGGCGGCTTCTTGGGGTGGAGCCCGCCGTCGCGCAGGTACTCCTCGTAGGCCGCCCGGTAGAAGATCGTGTCGCACGAGCGCACCAGCGCCATGTGGAGCGTCAGCGTGCCCAGGCCGATGCCGCGGAAGTTGTGGAAGGCGCGGTTGCCGACCATGTAGGCGCCGGGGCACGGGTAGCGGCCGTTGAGCGGGTAGCCGGCGCGCAGCATCGCCGCCACCGAGGAGACCTTGAAGGTGGAGCCGGGCGCGAACTGCCCGTTGATCGCCCGCGACACCAGCGGCTTGCCCGTCTTCTCCGACAGCAGCCGCTGGTACTCCTCCTCCGAGATGCCGTCCGTCCACACCGCAGGGTCGTAGCCGGGGGCGCTGGCCAGCGCCAGGACCCGGCCGGTGCGCGGGTCGAGCACCACCCCGGCCGCGCCGTCCGCGCGGGGCGCCTTCTTCATGGCGTTCTTCAGCGCCTGCTCGACGAGCCTCTGGATGCGCGAGTCGATGCTGGTGATGAGATGGTCGCCGGGGACGGGCGCCACCTGCTGCTCCACGCCCAGCGCCTTGCCGAGCCGGTCGACCTGGACCTTGCGCAGGCCCGGCCGGCCCCGCAGCGCCTCGTCGTAGACCGCCTCCAGGCCGTCGCGGCCGACCACGTCGACGCCGGAGAAGGCCGCCTTGAGCCCGTCGCGCCTCTCGAGCTCCTCCTGGGTGACGGGCTGGAGGTAGCCGAGCATCTGGGCGCCCGACCTGCCGCCCGGATACTCCCGCACCGCCTGGATCTCAGCCGTGACGCCCGGGAACTCCTCCTGCCGCTCCAGGATCGCCAGCGCCTCGCGGGTGGTGGCCTTCTCGTCGATGGGGATCGGCTGGTACGGCGAGCCGGGCCAGCACGGCCTGGTCACGCCGGGCCCGCACAGCCGGATCCGCTTCTCCAGCTGCCCCAGCGGCCGGTCCAGCACCGCGGCCAGCCGGCGCAGCACGCCGGGATCCTTCAGGGCCTGGTTGCGGTCGACGGACACGACCAGCGCCGTGCGGTTGCGCACCAGCGGGACGCCGGAGGAGTCGAGGATCTGGCCGCGCACGGCGGGCACCACGACGTTGCGCGTGCGCGTCTCGGCCGCGGCCGAGACGAACTCCTCGCCCTGCACCACCTGCACCTGCCACAGCCGCACGCCCAGCGCCACCAGCATGACGACGACCATCACGTGCAGCACCATCAGGCGAGTACGCACCCGGTTCACGCCCTGTACCTCCGATGGACCCGGGTGACCAGCCACACGGTCGGCGGCGCCAGCAGGAGGGTGTAGACGGCGCTCGCCGGCAGGGACCTGACCAGCACGTCCGGCGTGACGCGCGGGTCGCCGATCAGGCCGCCGATGGCCGCGGCCAGCAGGGGCGCCACCAGCACACAGACGACCACGGTCGGCACCATGCCGCGCACGCCCCGCCCCGCCAGGAAGCCGACGGCGGCGAAGACGAACGCATACTGCCCCGCCACGTGCGCGGTCGGCGGCGCCAGATCGGTCAGCAGCCCGGCGCAGAACCCGATCACCGCGCCCGTCACGGGGCCGCGCGTCAGCGCCAGCCCCACCACCGCCAGCAGGACCAGATCCGGCCCGCCGCCCCCCGGCAGCGGCACCCGGTTGACGACCGTCACCTGGAGCAGGATGGCCGCCACCACGGTCAGCGCCGCGATCACGGCTGCGTCCTCGCCTCGTCGGGCAGCAGCGCGCCGCGCGGGTCCCGCCTGGGCCCGCCCACCACCACGCCCACCACGTCCAGGGCCGTCAGGTCGGCGTACGGCCTGGCGTACGCGATCCTGGTGAGCTCGCCGGGCGTGGCCTCGACCCGCTCGATCACCCCGATCGGCACCCCCGGCACGTACGGCGTGCCCTTGTGCGAGCCGAAGCTCACCAGCCGCAACCCCGGCGACAGCGACGCGGTGGAGTCCAGCAGCCGGAAGCGCACCAGGCGCCCCCCGTCACCCACGCCGTTGACCACGCCGATCTCGTCGCCGTCCACCAGCCGGGCCCCGGCGGCGGAGGCCGGATCGCTGAGCAGTACCACCGTGGAGGTCGTCGCCGACACCTGCACGACCCGGCCCACCAGGCCCTGGCCGTTGAGGACCGTCATGTCCCTGCGAACGCCGTCGTCGGCGCCCGCGTCGATCTCCACGGCGTCCTCGAACCCCGGATGGCCGCGGCGGGCCACCACGTTCGCCGGCACCACGGTGTAGCGGCCCAGGCTCGCCAGCCCCAGCATCCTCTCCAGCTGCGTGGACCGCCTCCGGTCGAGCTGGCTGGTCACCAGGTCGCGCCGCAGCCGGGCGTTGTCGGCCTCCAGCCGCTTGATCTGCTCGTGCGCCCGCGGGGCGTCGGCCAGCATGCCGAAGAACTCGCCCACGGGGCGCACCACCGACGCGCCGAACCGCTCCGCCGTACCGAACAGCCAGGACCCGCCCGCGCGCAGGGGCTCCAGCGGCGAGCCGACGCCCGTGCGGTGGTCGACGGTCAGGATCACGAGCGCCGCCGTCAGCAGCAGTCCGAGGATCAGCCGGGCGCGGCGCGTGTCCCTCATGAGGTGCGCGACTCCGGAACCAGGACCTGCTGCAACGCCTCGAACTCCTCCACGCACCGGCCCGAGCCCAGCGCGACCGAGTCGAGCGCGTTGTCGACGAGGTGGACGGGCATGCCCGTCTCCATCTTCAGCCGCTCGTCCATGCCCTTCAGCAGCGCGCCGCCGCCGGTCAGCGCGATGCCGCGGTCCATGAGGTCGCCGGACAGCTCGGGCGGGCACTTGTCGAGCGTGGTCTTGACGGCGTCGACGATGGCGTTGACCGGCTCCTCGGTGGCCTTGCGTATCTCCTCGGCCGACACCACGATCGTCTTCGGCAGGCCGCTCACCAGGTCACGGCCCCGGATCTCGGCGTGGCAGTCCTCACCGGTCTCGCACGCCGAGCCGATCGCCATCTTGATCTCCTCGGCCGTGCGCTCGCCCAGCATGAGCGAGAACTCCTTCTTGGCGTAGGCGATCACTGCCTGGTCGAGCTCGTCGCCGCCGACCCTGATCGACTGGCTCGTCACCACCCCGCCCATCGAGATGATCGCCACCTCGGTGGTGCCGCCGCCGATGTCGACGACCATGTTGCCCGTCGGCTCGTGCACCGGCAGGCCGGCGCCCAGCGCCGCGGCCATGGGCTCCTCGATGATGTACACCTTCCTGGCGCCCGCCTGATAGCCGGCCTCCTTGACGGCCCGCTGCTCCACCCCGGTGATGCCGCTGGGGACGGCGATGATGATGCGCGGCTTGGCGAAGTGGCGGCGCTTGTGGACGCGCTGGATGAAATACCGCAGCATTCGCTCGGTGACGTCGAAGTCGGCGATCACGCCGTCCTTCAGCGGGCGCACCGCCACGACGTTGCCGGGCGTGCGGCCGATCATGCGTTTGGCCTCGATGCCCACCGCGACGATCTTCCCGGTCACCGTGTTGATGGCGACCACGGACGGTTCGTTCAGCACGATGCCGCGGCCGCGCACGTACACCAGCGTGTTGGCGGTGCCGAGGTCGACCGCCATGTCACGGCCGAGAAAGGCGAGCTTGCTGCCCATGGGGAAAGAGGCCTTCCGTCACGTCGTCCGCGAATGAATACGGATCGCATTCGAATCGTAACGTGACGTACCCACCCGTGAGGACGATGAGCACCAGGGCGCTAGAAAAATCTTGGCGTTTCTCTGGTGTGACCGCTTTGCGGTCAGACGACCGACCGGCTGGACCACGGTCGGGTCCAGCCGGTCGGAGGTGGGGCTTTCGCCTGTTGCGGTTGCGGATCTTCCGCGGGTCGCGGGCTTTCGGCTGCCGCGGGGCGTCCGCGGGCCTTCGCGGGCTAGAAGCGGTCCGGGAAGAAGATCTTGATCTCGCGGGCCGCGGACTCCGGCGAGTCGGAGCCGTGGACGACGTTCTCGCCGATCTCCAGGGCGTGGTCGCCGCGGATCGTGCCGGGCGCGGACTTCACCGGGTCGGTGGCGCCGGCCAGCGCGCGGAAGGCCTCGACGGCGCGCGGCCCCTCCAGGACCATCGCGACCAGCGGGCCGGAGGTGATGAACTCGACGAGCTCGCCGAAAAACGGCTTCTCGGCGTGCTCGGCGTAGTGGGCCTTGGCGGTCTCGACGTCGAGGGTGCGCAGGTCCATCGCGACGATCTTCAGGCCCTTGCGCTCCACGCGGGCGATCACGTCACCGATGAGCCCACGCTTCACCCCGTCGGGCTTGATCAGGACAAGAGTGCGCTCGGACACGAGAGATTCTCCTTCGACAGATCATGGTCGCGACAGAACTCGCGGGGACGTCGCCGAAAGCTTACCGTCACGCGGCGGATTCCCGGTTTCGAGCGACTACGCCCTGTCCTCGGGGGAGGGGGACGGGGGCGGCACGACGGGAACCGGTCCGGTGCCGGCCTCGCCGTCCTCCGAAGCCGGGATCCTGGGCACCTCTCCGGTGGGGGCGTCGTCCTCCTCCTCACCCGGGCCGCCGCCCTCCCGCCGGACGGTTTCCCGGTACGGCGAGGCGGTGGCGGGTTCTGGTATGGCAGGTGCAGGGATGGCGGGTTCGGGAGCGGCGGGTTCGCCGGGATCCTGGAAGCCGGCCGGCTTCGCGGGGGCTTGAGGGTCCGCCGGCGCGTCGGGAGCCTCCGACCCTGGCGCTTTCCCGCCTGGGTGCCGGCTCGGCGACGGGTCGCCTCCGGCAGCCGCGGAGCTCACGCCCTCCGCCGGGACATCGTCCAAGACGCCACCTGGGACGCCATCCGAGACGCCGTGCCGTACTGCTCCGGAGGTTTCCTGGTCCGGCTCCCGGGCCGGCTGGTGGATCGGCTCGTGGGCTGGCTCGTGGGCCGGCTTCTGGTCGGTCCGCGGTTGCGCGGGGCGATGGGCCTCGCCCGCGACGGCGGCCACCGCGAGAACAGGAGCCTCCTCCTTCTCCACGGTCCGCGACGCCTCCTGGACCTCCACGTCTCCGGCCTTCGGAGGCTCCCCGTCCGGCTTCGCCCGTTCGGAACGGCGGGCGGTCAGCGCCGACAGGACGATCACCACCACGACCAGGAACCCGCCGACCAGCGCCCAGGAGTGGAGCGCGGCCACGAAGCCGTCGACCAGCTGCTGGGCGTCCCTCGCCGCGCGCAGCATGCTCACCTGCACGCCGGTGCCGAGCAGGTACCCGGCCAGCACCCCCGGGAAGCACAGCGTCAACGCGAACAGCGCGGCGCCGACGCCGGCCTGCTTGATCGCACCCGACAACGCCACGGCCGCGCCCACCGCCAGCAGCCCGAACGGCACGGCCAGCAGCCAGCCGGCAGGCGACGGCACCACCATGCGGACGACGCACAACCCCGCCACGACGGCCAGCAGCCCCAGCGGGGCCGGCCATCTGGCGTCGGCCGCGCCGTACCGCCCGACCAGGATCGCGGCGGCCACGGCGAGCACGGCGGCGATCAGGAACGGCTGCCACAGGCCACGCAGCCCCGGCCCGCCGAGCCCGCCCATCTCCACGTAGGTCGTCTGCGCGGCGCTCGGCAGCAGCACCACGCCGACCGCGACGGTGGAGTACGCCAGCGTGCGACCCTCCCGGTTGCCGATCGAGGCCAGCGCCAGCAGCGCCCCGACGGACAGGAGGGCGGCGACCACGACCAGGCCCTCGCTCCAGTCGCTGTAGGTGGTGCCGATGGCCAGGGCGGCGATGCCCGCGGCGGGGACGGCCGACAGGGACAGGCGGCTGCGCTCGACGCCTCGCGGCCGGGGCGCGGCGCTCTCGCCGCGCAGGACCCACAGGACCAGGTAGGCGGCCGCCATGGCCAGCGCGACGCCGGTCAGCAGCGGGTACGGCTGCAGCGTGATCTGCCAGCTCTTGGCGCCGTCGAGCGGCCACAGGGCCAGCGCCTGCGCGGTGAGGAGGCTCGCGGCGAGCACGCCCGCCCACAGCGCCCGCAGGTACGGCCCGCGGTCCCACACGGCCACGAGCGTCGCGGGCACCAGCAGCCCGGCGCCGACGCCGTGCACCACGCGCAGCACGGCGACCATCCACGTCGACCCGGCGAACCCTCCCAGCGCGTCGGCCGCGGCCAGCAACGCCAGACCGCCGACCAGGACGTGCGCCACCTTCAACCGGCGCAGGGCGACGGCGGCCAGCGGCACCGTCAGCATCGTGGCGGGCACGGACAGGCCGTGCGCGCGCATGAGCCCCACCCGGTCGACGTCCGGCGGCAGCAGGTCGGCGACCACGGAGACGGTGTTGGGGATGGCGAGGATCGCCAGCGGCAGCACGGCCAGGACGAGCAGCGCGATGACGACGTCGAACAGCGCGGACGAGGCGTGCCAGGCGGACCGGGCACCGGGTCCCGCGGCAGCCGCCTGCTGGGACCGCTGAATCGGGGGGACGGCCATGTAGGCCGACTTTAGCGGGAAGTCACGCCCTCGACACGGCGAGCGACGATAATCGCGGTTATCCACAGGGCTGCGAAGATCGTCCCCAGGAAGTACATGGCGGGGACGATCAACCCTGTCGCGATGGCGACCACCTGGAGGAGGCTGCCGGCGACGTAAGCCCATGGGCGTTTGAGCAGTCCCGCGACCACGACGCAGAGCACGGCGACGCCTACGCCCGCCGCCACGGCGAGCGGCGGCGCGACCTTGTTGACCGTGATGGCCACCGGGGTGACGAGGCCTGCCACGATCGCCTCCATGCCGAGGACGGTCGCACACAGCCTCCGCATTCCCGGTGTGACCTGGAACTTCATAGCTTTCCACCCATGTCGTCCGCTTGCCGTCCGCTTGGTGCCGCCTGTAGGCGGCTGCCCTCATTGTGCCGCTCGCGCGGCCCTTGCTCTGGTCTGGCTGATCTGTGCTCTGGTCTGGTCGATCCATTGGGCTGGCCTGGCTTGGCACCTGCTCTGGCTTAGTTGGCGCCTGCTCTGGCTTGGCCGGCACCTGCGTTGGCTTAGCAGATCCCCGTTCTGACGTGGCTGCCACGTGCTCTGGCTTAGCTGGTCCCTGCTCTGGCCTGGCTGGCTGAGCTGGCTGAACCGGCTGAACCGGTTGAACCGGTTGGCCAGCCGGACCGGTTGGGCCGGCTGACCGAGCCGCCAACCTCCATCCTCTCCCGCTCTCCTGCCACTCCCGTCGTCGCGCCAGGCCCCGACCCCTGTCCGTCCCGATAGCGCCCCATCTCATCGGCGTCCCGTTGGTGTTCCGTCCCGTGGTCCCGCGGTTCGTGGTGACCCCGCGGTTCACGAGCCGCGGCTCTTCGTCCTGCTCGCCTGGATGGGGCCACGGCTCATCCCCGGTTGCCATCGGCTTGGGGTTGCTCTGGGCTCGGGAACGCTCTGGCCCACTCGCCACAGCCGCTCACGGCTCACCTGAGTGATCGCCACTCTCACGCCCGGCGCACCGCCGTCCGACGGGCGGGTCGCAATCAACACGCGCTCACGATGACCGGCCCTCCGCAGGCACGCCACACGGTGGTACGCACGTGACGGCACGCGCCCAACTGCATACCAGACACGGGGCATGACCCTACGCACGACACGATGACCTCACGCGCCGCGCAATGGCCTCACACGCGCCGCGGTCTGCGCACCCCGCTACTCCACGCCGACGCCATCACTCTTCGCCCTTCTTGAGCAAGAGCCTGGCATCCCCGGCAGTCACCACGGACCCGGTCACGAGCACACCGGTGCCGCTGAACTCGCCCTCCGCATCGGCGATCGCGATCCCCCTGTCCAGGGCATCGTCCAGCCGCGGTACCACGTGGACGCGCTCCTCCCCGAAGAACCCCTCGGCCAGCCCGCCCAGCTCCTCGGCGGGCATCGACCGCGGCGAGGAGTTCGTCGTCACCACGATCTCCGCCAGCACCGGCTCCAGCAGCTCCAGAAGCGTCTCGACGTCCTTGTCCCGCATGACGGCGACGACCCCGATCACCTTCGTGAAGTCGAACGACTCGTGCAGCCCCTCCAGCGTCGCCTGCATGCCGCCGGGGTTGTGCGCGGCGTCGATCACGACTGTCGGGCCTCGCCGTACCACCTCCAGCCGTCCGGGCGACGAGGCCGTGGCGAACGCCTGCCGTACCAGATCCACGTCGAGAGGCTCATCACCGCCCGTCAGCGCCTCCACGGCGGCCAGCGCGCACACGGCGTTGCTCGCCTGGTGGGCCCCATACAGCGGCAGGTAGACCTCCTCGTAGACGCCTTTGAGCCCGCGCAGGGTGAGGAGCTGGCCGCCCATGGCGACCTCGCGGCTCATCACGCCGAACTCCAGCCCCTCTCGCGCGACCACGGCGCCGGTCTCGGCCACCCGGCGCATCAGCACCTCCGCGGCCTCCAGCTCCTGCTGGGCCAAGATGGCCGTCGCGCCGGGCTTGATGATCCCCGCCTTCTCCCCGGCGATGGACGCGATGTCCTTGCCCAGCCGGTCGGTGTGGTCGAGCGAGATGGGCGTGATGACGGCCACGGTGCCGTCGGCGGCGTTCGTCGCGTCCCAGGAGCCGCCCATGCCCGTCTCGATCACCGCGACGTCCACGGGAGCGTCGGCGAAACCGGCATACGCCATGGCCGTGAGGAGCTCGAAGAACTGGATCCGGCGGCCACCGGCGTCGGTCATCTCGACATACGGGATGATCTCTTCATACAGCTCGGCGAAGCGCTCCTCGCTCAGCGGCTTGCCGTCCACGACGATCCGCTCGCGCATCGTCACCAGGTGAGGGCTGGTGTAGCGGCCCACTCGCAGGTTGCGCTCCCTCAGCAGCGCCTCGGTGAGCCGGGCGGTGCTGGTTTTGCCGTTCGTGCCCGCGATGTGAATGATCGGGTAGGCGCGCTGCGGCTCGCCGAGTAGTTCGAGCAACACCTTGATCCGGTCGAGGGTCGGCTCGAAGTCCCACTCGACACCGCGCTCCATGATGGCGCGCTCGACAGCACGAAAGTCCACGTAACCAACCCTACTGAGCTGGCGGGAAGCCTCGCACACGCCGACTGCCTCCTGTGGATATCTCCTCTTGAAGACCAGGTGTGGATAGAGGCGACGCGCGGGGCGGGACAGCGGCCACCAGCGCGCTCGCAGCGCCCTCTGCCATTGTCGCCTGGGCAAGGCTGAGGCTGGGCTGGGAACGCCGTTGGCGGGAGCGTTCCCAGCTTCCCGAATTCCGGTACGGCTGGGCACGTCAACACCTTTTAGGCCCGAAACGCAGACGAGGGACCGCCGCTCATCCGTGGACCTTTCCTTCTGCCGGACAGGGTCCAGACACAACAAAAAGGGGGCCACCCCTCCGGGTAGCCCCCCTCACACAGAAAAAAAAGGGGGCCGCCCCCTCCGGGTAGCCCCCCTAACACAGGAAAGGGGGGCCGCCC